>NZ_JAFHKT010000119.1 GCF_017052465.1 Arthrobacter pascens | reverse complement strand
GGTCAGCGTTGGCATGGGTAACGTAGGACACGAGAGCCTCCTGGCGTCGAGATGAGTGTGGTAACCCAAATCGATACCGGAGGCTCTCGTTTCTTACATCACGCCACGCTGTTCACAACCTCCGTGGGAAATACACCTAGGGCCTTCAGACGGCGCAAATTAACTCGGTCAGCCCGGATGCCCCGCCGGCTGGCATTAACGATGCGGACGGCGAGCACCGACCCTCCCCCTTAGGTGCGGGCATGCTCTCAAGCTTCCGTGATTGCCGACGGGGAAAACCGGATCACGGCCGCCCTCCGAAGAAAAGACTGGAAGGAGCCTCGGGCTCGGTTGGGTCAGAGGCCAGCCGTGCGGGTCATTCGTGTCCTCCGAGGCGTGCGAGACCGCCCACGTCAGCAGCACACGATCAAATTATTACTACACCGGAAAGATGAAGGTCACTTCATGACACAGAATCCCGTCCCCGCCGCAGAAAACACCGATACAGCCGCTGGTAAAGAAAAAACCATTGGCAAGCCTGGAAATCCCGCCGCGGACACCTATGGAGCGTCCGAATCACGAGCGATGACTAAAGGACCGGAACCGGAAGGTGGGGCTGCGGACAAGGACGCTGAGGAGAACGAACCTGCCGCCGCAGCGGAGGACATGGATCTGTCACCTGTGGGACTCAAGGATGCCCCTGCGCAGGACGAGAACGAGCACAGCCTCGTCGATCCCGGAAACAGCTGATCTGACACGCTCACTGCAGCGACGGCCTCCTGACCGAACAGGCTCCCGCGGATGCTGTCTTCGCTGGTTCCGACCAAGCCTGTCTGTGGGTGGACTCCCGTGACAAAATAGGCGTTACGCACACCGTACCTGCGTTTGCGCTTCCGCTAAGGACCGGAAATGAAGAGAGAGCTGAAGGACGCCGCGAACGCGGTCGAGGATGCATCGAACTCGAGGGCTCTCGTGATTGCCGCCAGGGCAGGTTTTGCTGTCTCCGGCCTGTTGCACCTTCTGGTCGGCTTCGTCGCCATCCAGTTAGCACTGGGCAAGGCCGGACAGTCGGGACCGGCGGATCAGGCAGGTGCAGTCGCCCAACTCGCCGCCCAGCCGCAAGGTCTGCTGCTGCTGTGGGCCGGATTCGCCGCCTGCGTTGCTCTGGCTCTCTGGCAAACCAGCAACGCCGTGTTCGATTACGGTCAGCTGGAGGCCAGGAAGAAGGTGGGAAAGAAGCTTTCCGCAGCCGGTAAGGCGGTGGTGTTCGCTGTCATCGCACTGACGTTTGCTGCCTCCGCCAGCGGAAACAGCCAGACCAGTGGACAGTCCACCAGCGATTTCACGGTCGCCATCATCAAAGCGCCCGGGGGTGCGTTCCTGCTGATCGCCGTCGGGGCCGCGATCGCCATCGCCGGCCTTGTCTTCGTGGTCCTCGGCGTCAAAGGATCGTTCAAGAAGGAACTGCGGTTGCCACCCTCGGGCACCGCACGGTCCGTCGTGACGGGGCTGGGAGTGGTCGGCTATATAGCCGAGGGCGTCGCACTGTTTCTGGTGGGATTGCTGTTCATCATTTCCACCGTCAACGCCAACCCTCGGGAGTCCACCGGCTTGGATGGCGGGCTAAGGGCGCTGCGCGAGCAGCCGTACGGGGTTTACATGCTGACCGCCGTGGGCGCCGGTCTGGTCTGTTACGGGCTCTACCTGATGGTGAAGACCAAATTCGCGCGGATGTAAGCCCCTCGCCGACGCGGCCAGCTCCTGCTCAGCGACCGAATGACCGACTGCTCGCCGGCATGGTCTTGAACAGGCCAAAGCCCCTCTAACCTGCGGAAACACTCTGCCCGAGGTGGGACTCGAACCCAGTTCAACCCGTCTGACGACATGGACTTGTTCGTGCTCGTGCAGCAGCTCGATGCCTACGGAACGCCGCTGCAGCAGCTCATCGTGCCCAATCAGACCGCCGTGAGCCACGACCTACCGATCACGGAGCCACGATCCCGCTGCAAGCCCTCCGACGGACGGTTGAGGGTTTCAGTGCGCCACCTCGACGAGACGTTGTCGACTAATGGCCCGGGACGAGGCCCGGCGGACGGAAAAGTGCCAAGTCGCAGACTGTCTTGGGGTCCCAACTGTCTCGCTGGCATCTGCATAGCTCATAAAACAGGACAATCACATCTGAAATTGTGATGCCTCGTTCCGCGGCTTACCGGACCCGGGCGGAGGCACCCTGCAACACAGAGCGACTGGCGCGCTCACCGACCAGGGGCGCGGCAACTTTCGGCCAGTTGAGTAGGACGAGTTCAGGCGGAGGCGAGATCGAACCGATCGAGGCTCATGACCTTGTCCCACGCCTGGACGAAGTCGTTGGCGAACTTTTCCTTCGCGTCCTGGCAGGCATAGACCTCCGCGATGGCGCGCAACTGCGAATTCGCCCCGAATACGAGATCGGTCGCTGTTGCCGTCCATTTGGGCTCGCCCATGGTGCGGCCGCGACCCTCGTAGACGTCTTCCTCGGAGGCGGATGCCTTCCACTCTATGCTCATGTCGAGCAGGTTCACGAAGAAATCGTTGGTGAGGGCCTCGGGCCGGTTGGTGAATACGCCATGGTCGGACTGCCCGGAGTTGGCTTTCAGGACTCGCAACCCGCCGACGAGGACCGTCATCTCAGGTGCGGTCAAATTCAGCATGAAGGCACGGTCCACCAGGAGAGTCTCGGCCGGCAACTGCTGTCCAGCGCGGACATAATTTCGGAAGCCGTCCGCTTTCGGTTCGAGCATGGAGAAGGACTCGACATCCGTCTGCTCTTGGGATGCGTCGGTTCGGCCCGGTACGAACGGTACCGTGACCTCGACACCTGCGTTCCTTGCTGCCTGCTCGACGGCCGCGCACCCGCCCAAGACAATGACGTCGGCAAGGGAGACCTTCTTCCCGCCTGGCAGTGAGCCGCTGAAGTCCTGCTGCACCTGCTCGAGGGTCTGCAGCACCTTGGCCAGTTCGGCGGGCTCATTGACCTCCCAGTCCTTCTGCGGCGCAAGACGAATGCGCGCCCCATTTGCCCCGCCACGCTTGTCGGTGCCGCGGAAGCTCGCCGCCGACGCCCACGCCGTGGAGACCAGTTGGGAGATGGATAGCCCAGAGTCGAGGATCCTAGCCTTGAGGGCCGCGATGTCATCCTCACCGATCAGCTCATGGTCGACGGCGGGAACGGGATCCTGCCAGAGCTGCGGCTCCGGGACCCAGGGACCGAGGTAGCGCGAAACCGGGCCCATGTCGCGGTGCAACAGCTTGTACCAGGCCTTGGCGAACGCCTCAGCGAGTTCCTCAGGATGCTCATAGAAGCGCTTCGAGATCGGCCCGTAGACCGGATCCTGCCTCAGGGCCAAGTCCGTGGTCAGCATCATGGGCGCGTGCCGCTTCGACGGGTCGTGGGCATCGGGAACCGTGCCTTGTGCCTCGGGATTCCTGGGCTTGAACTGCTTCGCCCCGGCGGGGCTCTCGGTGAGCTCCCAGTCGTACTCGAACAGGTTCTCGTAGAAGCCGTTGTCCCACTTGGTCGGCTCCTTGGTCCACGCGCCTTCGAGCCCGCTCGTGAGCGTGTACTGGCCGTGGCCGGTGCCAGCGGAGTTCTTCCAGCCGAAGCCCAACTGCTCGAGGGGTGCAGCCTCGGGCTCAGGTCCGAGGTTGTCCGCCTTGACGGCGCCGTGGGTCTTGCCGAATGTGTGGCCGCCTGCAATGAGTGCGACCGTCTCCTCGTCGTTCATGGCCATCCGGCGGAAGGTCTCGCGGATGTCGTGGGCGGCTGCCAGCGGATCGGAGTTGCCTTGGGGCCCCTCCGGGTTCACGTAGATGAGGCCCATCTGCACGGAAGCGAGAGGACTCTCGAAATCTCCAGGCGCGCTGTAGCGCTCGTCCCCCAGCCATGTGTCCTCTGGGCCCCAGAAGATCTGCTCTGGTTCCCAGATGTCCGTCCGCCCGAAGCCGAAGCCGAATGTCTTGAACCCCATCGACTCCATGGCGACGTTGCCCGCATAGACGATCAGATCGGCCATAGAGATCTTCCGGCCGTACTTCTGCTTGATCGGCCAGAGCAGCCGGCGAGCCTTGTCCAGGCTGGCATTGTCCGGCCAGCTGTTGAGCGGAGCGAAGCGCTGCGCACCGCTGCCGCCACCGCCCCGGCCGTCCTCGACGCGGTAGGTGCCGGCGGCGTGCCAGGACATCCGGATGAAGAGCGGACCATAGTGGCCGTAATCTGCAGGCCACCAGTCCTGCGACGTGGTCATCACCTCGATGAGGTCCTGCTTCAACGCCTCGAGGTCGAGAGTCTTGAACTCCTCGGCGTAGTTGAAGTCCACGTCCAGGGGGTTGGCCTGGGGCGAGTGCTGATGCAGCACCTGCAGGTTGAGCTGATTGGGCCACCAGTCCTGGTTGGTCCTGGGCCGACTCGGTTTTACAGTCGGAGAGGGAATTACCGGGTTCTCGCTTTCGCTGCCGTGTTCAGACATGTCCTGTTCTCCTACCCCTTGTTCGCTTCTAATGGCTAGTCACTGTTGTGCGAATTGGTCCGTGGACCGCTGCCCGGCGGGCCGCTGAGCACGCTGGGAACGTACTCGAGCAGCTGGAGCCGGCCGTCGAAGGTCCTGCTGTCCACCATCTCGAGTGCGACGTCCGGATAGCCGTCGTAGATCCGCTCCCGACCGGTGCGGCCCGTGATCACGGGGAAGACAACCAGCCGGAACCTGTCCACAAGGCCAGCGGTCAGTAGCGACCGGCAAAGACTGAGGCTCCCGAGGGTGCTCAAGGGCCCGGTCCCGGTCCGTTTCATCTTCCGGACGGCCTCCACCGCGTCCCCGGTGACCAGCTCCGAGTTCGGCCACGTCAGCGGCGCTTGCAGGGTGGAGGAGAAGACAACCTTGGGCACGGCGGCAAGGCCGGTCAGGCTGGCCCCTTCATCCTCGGAGAACCCTGAGCCCTCGGCCGCGGCCTCTTGCGACATGCTGGACATCAGCCGATAGGTGTTCGCCCCGAGAAGGAAGGTGTAGCCCTTCTCCCCCTCCTGCTCGAGCCAAGCCAGGTACTCCGGCCCCTCCAGACCCCACCAGCCGGGCCACCCCTCGGCCGAGGCATACCCGTCCAGGGATACGATCAGGTCCACCATCAGGCCCGCTGATGACGCCTTCGCAGTTGCCTCGCCCATCGCCGTCTCCCCGATCTGATCGACATCGATGTCCGCTGGGCCCCTCAGCCGAGGACAGCCGGGTTCCCATCCGGGTCTAACCAAGCCACGGCCTGGTCGGCACCACGTTGTCGATAGATGCGGCTTCGACGCCTGTGCCGGAAATGCTATCCCCGGAGCGAGTAGACGTTCAATAGGCCGCAGCGACTCAGCGCCGGCGTTTCCCTGTTTACTTAGCGACTTGAACGTGCACGTATCCCATGCTTTCACTGATTTTTAGGCCGGCCTTTTTAAGCTCGTCAATCAACCCGGGCAGCTTTTCAGGTTGGAACCTGAAAGACGGACCCGAGATGCTGACAGTTCCAATGACAGTTCCCTCGTGGCCACGGATGGGAACGGCGATGCCGTTGAGTCCGTCCTCGAGTTCTCCGCGGACCGTGGCGTAGCCAGATTCTGCCACTGCCAGAAGTTGCGCCTCGAGTTCTTGCCGCGAGGCGATGGTCTGCTTTGTAACCGCAGGCATACCCAAGTCGCGAAGGACGCGGCTGCGCTGTGCGGCCGATAATGATGCCAGGACATTCCGGACCACCCGGTGGTGCACGTCTCATACCACGACGCCCGCGCCTACTGCACGTGGGCCGGGAGGCGCCTGCCCACCGAAGCCGAATGGGAATACGCCGCGCGCGGCGGCCTGGAAGGCATGCGGTACCCCTGGGGCAACGAGCTCACCCCGGACGGGCAACACCGCTGCAACATCTGGCAAGGCACCTTCCCCGCATCGAACACGCGGGCCGACGGACACCTCGGTACCGCCGCCGTCGGCTCCTTCGCGCGAACGGGTACGGCCTGTGTATGAGATGGCCGGAAACGTCTGGGAATGGTGCGCTGACTGGTTCCTGCCCAAGTACTACCGAAACTCCCCAGCGGACAACCCGCAAGGACCCACCATCGGCGCGGGCAGGGTTATGCGCGGCGGCTCCTACCTCTGCCACGAGTCCTACTGCAACCGGTACCGCGTCGCGGCACGCACCTCAAACACGCCAGAATCTTCCTCCGGCAAACTAGGCTTTCGCACCATAGCGTTGAACTGAAGCAGGCACCGTCGACAGCAAGGGAACCCCACATGGCAGATGCTGACCCCCGGAGCGGTGGTGGACGAAGCGGACTTTCCGCCCGGATCCTGCTAGGCGGAACCGAGCCCGATCCACGGTTCACCCTGGCCAACGAGCGCACCTTCCTGGCCTGGATCCGCACCTCTCTGGCCTTGCTGGCGGGCGGCGTCGCCGTCGAGGCCTTCATGGCGGACCTCTTTGGCCCGGAACTTCGCAGAACCATAGCGGTGCTCCTGCTGATGCTCGCCCTCGTCATCGGCGGAGGTTCGTTCTTCCGCTGGCTGAACGTCGAACGTGCCATGCGGCACAAGACCCCGTTGCCGCTGCCCTGGATCGCACCCATCCTGGCCGCTGGCGGCGCCCTCGTCGCGGCCGTCATGGTCGTCTTCGTCCTGGTCCGCGCCGCCTGACCCGTGCCGACACAGGGCAATACCCCAACACACGGCGATGCCGGCCTCCAACCCGAGCGCACGGACCTTGCCTGGGGCCGCACCACCTTGTCCTTGGTGGTAGCCGCCGCCATTTTCCTGCGCTGGATGCCCCACCACGGATGGTTCGCCGGCACGCTGGTGGCCGCCGCCGTCCTGACCGCCCTGGCCATCAACCTCAGCCGCAGGCGCCGCCTCCACAGTGCCATCCGCGGCATCCAACAGAATGCGATGGTCCCGGACATCGCATCGACGGCGGCCGTCGCAGCGAGCGTCGTCGTCCTCGCCGTCCTGGGGATCTACACCGTCCTCTTCTTGCCCCTCACATAACTGGCAGCGGCGGGAGCACTGCCACGAACCCCGAGCGCCTGCCGTGCCGCGCCGATGTCTCAGGCGGAGGTCGGCACGATGTTGTGGTTGAGGCGGAAGAGGTTGTGCGGGTCGAAGCGGTTCTTCAGTGCCACCAGTCGGTCATATGTGTCCGGCCCGTAAGCCTGACGCGCGGCCCCGATGATGTCTTGTCCGATTTCTGCGCCGAGGAAGTTGACGTACTCGCCGTGCTCACCGAACGGCTGCATGAGAGCGTAGGCGTTCCTGGCGAACGCGCTCAGCCGCTCGTCCTCCGCCGGGTCGTGCCAGAAGCCGTAGATATTCAGCCAGTACTTCGCCGAGCGGTTGGGAAACGCTGTGGTCTCCTCCGGCACACGCCCGAAGGCCCCTTCCATGTGGTGGATATCGATCCCGGTCCCGGACCATGTCACCTCAGAGGCGAAACCGACCAGAACGTCGACGGCCACCTCGTCCATCCGGGAGAACGACACGTTCTTCCAGTAGCCCCGGGAGCCCTTGGGAAAAAGGCTGTCCATGGCAGACTGCCACTCCAGCCAGGCGGTCGGCCCGACTTCCTCCTCGTCTGGGGGCGCGGCATCGCGCAGCTGCCCGATCAGCTCGAGCCCGGGCTGGTGGTTCTGCGAAGCCCAAGCGAAGCCGATGATCATCCACGGCTCCTCGCCCATCTCGAAGTCGGGCGGGAGCACCAGGAAGGAGACAATCGGGTTCATCTCCTCGGGCAGATCCTGCGTCCACCGATCGAAGGCTCTCAGCGCGCACTTCCAGCGGGTCGGGCGGTAGAAGAAATTTCCACCCAGTACGGCAGCGGGCAGCGGCCGGGCGCGGAAGGTGAAGGACGAGACCACGCCGAAGTTCCCGCCCCCGCCGCGCAACCCCCAGAACAGCTCGGGGTTCTGCTGCTCGCTGGCGTGCAGGTGCTCTCCGGTGGCGGTGATGACATCGGCGGAGTCCAGGTTGTCCAGGCTCAGACCGTTGGACCGGGTCAGCCAGCCCACCCCTCCGCCGAGGGTCAGTCCGGCAACCCCTGTGGCGCTGATCACCCCAAGCGGCACGGCCAGTCCGTGCGTTGCGGTGGCCCGGTCCACGTCTGCCAGGGTCGCCCCGGGCTCGACGGTTACGAGCCGGTGTTCCACATCGACGTCCACCCCGCGCAATTGGCCGAGATCCAGCACGAGACCGCCTTCGACAGTGCCATGGCCGGCGATGTTGTGCCCGCCCCCGCGTACGGCAAGGGGCAGGCCGGTGCGCCGGGCTGCCTGCAGGACGGGATCGATGTCTCCCACGGCTCCCGCCCGGATGACGGCCCGCGGACGCACGTCAATCATGCCGTTCCATACCGCCCGGGCCTCGTCATACAACGGATCCTGCGGCTCGATCACCGAGCCTGCCAGGTGCCTGCGCAACTCCTGCAGGACGCGGTCCTTTTCGCCGTCCTGGTCCGCCTGATGCCCTGTGCTCATCGGTCTGCTGCTTCCGTTCCATCGGGGTTTGGTACACCTGGTCCTGTAGTGGATTCGATCTCGAACAGCTCGCGGTGTCGCCAGTATAGATTCGACCGGTGCGCCGAACAATGGACTTCGAAGGATCCTGGTGACCTTCGGTGCGACCCGGTTTGGGTGGGCGGGGTTGGGTCGTGAAACCATACGGAGCGTGACCCAAAAGATTGCGTACCAGGGTGAGCCCGGCGCCAACTCCCATATCGCCTGCAAGCAGATGTTCCCCGTACTGGAAAGCGTTCCGTGCGCCAGCTTCGAGGACGTCTTTGAACTGGTGGCCAGCGGCGAGGCGGATCTGGCCATGATTCCGATCGAGAACTCGATCGCCGGTCGGGTGGCGGATATCCACATCCTGCTCCCCGAGTCCCAGCTGCAGATCGTCGGCGAGTTCTTTCTGCCTATCCACTTCGACCTGCTTGGCATCCCCGGCAGCACCATCGACGCTGCCACCGAGGTCCACAGCCACATTCACGCCCTGGGCCAGTGCCGGCGCCTGATCCGCGAAGCAGGATTGCGCCCCGTCATCGCCGGCGACACTGCGGGATCTGCCCGCGAAGTGCGGGAGTGGAACGACCCCGCCAAACTCTCCCTCGCTCCCCCGCTCGCGGCCCAGATCTATGGCCTGGAAGTGCTGGCCTCTCGCGTCGAGGACGACCCGTCCAACACCACCCGATTTGTGGTTCTAGCGCGGGAAGCGGAACTGCCGACCCGGCACGAGTTGCCCGGACCGGCAGTGACCAGTTTCGTGTTCCGCGTCCGGAATGTCCCGTCCGCGCTCTACAAGGCCCTTGGCGGTTTTGCCACCAACGGCGTGAACATGACCCGGCTGGAGAGCTACATGGTGGGCAACGAGTTTGCTGCCACCATGTTCATGGCCGATGTCGAGGGCCAC
Organism: Arthrobacter pascens; assembly: GCF_017052465.1. Lineage (GTDB taxonomy): Bacteria > Actinomycetota > Actinomycetes > Actinomycetales > Micrococcaceae > Arthrobacter > Arthrobacter pascens. The sequence continues at coordinate 56,875 of NZ_JAFHKT010000119.1, read as the reverse complement.
CCCGCGGACCTGCCGTTGCAGCTGGCCTTGGAGGAACTGGAGTTCTTCACCACCGAGGTCAGGATCCTGGGTGTGTATGCCGCCGCCGAGTTCAGGACCGGGGAGGCAGCGAACGACTGACCTACCTGCTTGGAGGGACGGCGAATGTTCCGTTTCAGGGGTGCCGCCCCTGCACGACGCATTCCCGGTGCGTCGCGATAAACTGGATTGACCATGATCGGTGCCCAGCTCCGTCTTCTGGCCTGGTTCGTCATCCCCGCGACCCTCCTCTCGGGCTGCGCGCCCGCGATCAGACTCGATGAGGCCGCCACCGATCGACCGATCCAGACCTCCTCGGCCCCGCCGGCCGCCCGCGAGGACGTCCCCGCCCCTCACCGGCCCCCGTCCCCCACCCCGACCCCGGTGCCACGGGCGTTCGCGCTCAACCTCTATCAGGAGGGGGACTTCGTGCCGCAGTACACCTTTGACTGGTGTGTGGCAGCGAGCATCCAGATCATGCACAACGTCACCGACGACACGGGGGGCGGCACGTGGGCCGATCGCGTTCAGCAGGGCCAACTGTGGGAGATGGCCCGGGCACGGTCGTCCAACTCGTTCAACGGTGCCAACCCCTTGGGTTGGGCGAAGGTGCTGACCGAGGTAGGGATGGGGCCTTACGCCGTCGTCAGTATCGCTGACTACGGCGAAACGCTGCGGACCGCGGCGCGAGCCATCGCCGACACGGGCCGGCCGGTCGGGCTCGTCATGTGGCGCGGTCGCCACGTATGGGTGATGAGCGGCTTCACGTCGCTCGGTGATCCCGACCAGTTCCCGAAGTTCTCGGTCACCGGCATCCGCGTCCAAGATCCGCTCTACCCTTACGGCGACCAGCAGTGGGGACCATCCCCCGCGCCCAACGCCCTGCTCACCCCCGAGCAGTTGGCGACGCAGTTCGTCGTCCGCGAGCCACGACGTTGGAGCAGCAATCTGCCGACCGGCTACATGCTGGTGCTGCCGGTCGCCAAGGCCTAATCAGACCTGTCGTAGTAGCAACAATCCACATAGGCGCTCTTGAAATCTGAAGAGCGCTGGACGTAGATGGTCGCAGACAAAACACCCGAGGAGGTCACCATGACGGTCGCTTTCAACCACACCATCGTCTACGCAACGGACAAGCGCCGCTCGGCGGAGTTCCTGGCGACCGTGCTCGGACTGCCGAAACCCCAAGCCATGTGGTCTTTCATGACCGTACCCCTCGACCACGGAGTGGCCCTCGATTTCGCCACGGCGGACCGGCCCATCTCCCCGCAGCACTACGCCTTCCTGGTCAGCGAGGAGGACTTCGACGGAATCTTCGCGAGGATCCAGGCCCACGGCATCCCCTACTGGGCGGACCCGGGACGGTCCCGCCCGCAGCAGATCAACCACAACGACGGCGGACGTGGCGTCTACTTCGCGGATCCTGACGGGCATTTCCTCGAGGCGATCACGCGTCCATACGGATCGGATGCTGCATGACACTCTGGGGCCGGGTGCCAATGAGAACGATTGGCCTGCCAACTCCATTGGTACCGCAAGGATCCTCTTCCTAGGAGACTTTCGCGTGCCATATTCTGGGCACGCCAGCCCACGGCCCAAGGTGAAGAGGGCGGAAAGCAGGACACAATACGCTGAGAAGGGACCACCCATGCTGATCTGCGCAACCTGCGCCGTCGAACGCGATGAACCTACCCCGGAGCTCTGCCCGATCTGCACCGATGAGCGGCAGTACGTGCCCGAGGACGGACAAAAGTGGCTCACACTGGACGGGCTGGCGCAGGAGGGACAGCAGACATTGTTCAAGGAGAACGAACCAGGACTGATCGGGATCAAGACGGAGCCAAAAGTCGGGATCGGCCAGACCGCTCAGCTCGTGGTGACACGCGAAGGTTCGCTGCTGTGGGATCCGGTCGGCTACGTCGATGACAACGCTGTGAAGGCCGTGCTCGAGCGAGGTTCGGTCCTGGCGATCGCCGCCAGCCATCCACACATGTTCGGTGTGCAGGTCGAATGGTCGCATCGGCTCGGAGGCGTCCCTGTACTTGTGGCAGATGCGGACCGCCGCTGGCTGGGGCGCCACGATCCAATCATCGAATACTGGTCCGGCAGTCAAACTATCGCCGAAGGATTGACACTGCACCAGACCGGTGGGCACTTCCCGGGCAGCGCGGTGGTGCACTGGGCTGCAGGAGCGGATGGCAAAGGAGTCCTGCTGACCGGTGACAGCGTGTATCCGAATCCAGACCGCAGCTCCATCGCCTTCATGCGCAGCTACCCGAATCATTTGCCGCTATCCGGCGCGGTGGCGTTGCGAATCGCCGCGCAACTTGGAGAGCTCAAGTTCGACCGGATCTACGGCAACTTCAACAACGTAATCCCGTCCGGTGCCAAGGCCGTCCTGCACGATTCCGCCCAACGGCACGCTGCTTGGGCGCGAGGAGACTTCGATAATTTGACCTGAACCCCATCCGCAGCCGTCTCCGCTCCGAACAACCAATGTCGCCGGACCGATTAGGCCTACCCCGCGGGCGACACCGGACGCGAGACCGAAAACAATAAACAACCTCTGAAACGAGCGCACATGACTTCCACCCCATACTTCGACCGGTTTCTCTACGAGGCCATTGCCGCCGATCGGGAAGCAGGAGCCGGGCTCGGGCCCGACTCCCTGTACGGTCTCTACACGAGTTGGTGCATGGTGAGTCACTCCCCCATCGCGTCGCCGGGAGCCTTGTTCACAGCGCTCAAGGAGCGGCATGGCATCAGTCCCTCGAGCAACCGCCTTGCGATGACTGGTCCAGCCGCGACCGATTACATCCTGGCCAGCGCACCAAACCTCGTTTGAGGCAGCCAACACGTCTCAGGCCACGGCTGCCCCACGTCCACTAAATACCTGCTCCATCAGCATCACTCCCCCGGAGACCCGGATTACGGCTCGATGAGCCCGGTGCGGATGGCGAACCGTGTGAGGTCCAGCCGGTCGCGCAACCCCAGCTTCTGCAGGACGTTAGCCCGGTGGCGATCGACGGTCTTCACGCTGATCCTGAGGATCTCGGCGATCTCCTTAGCGGAGTTCCCCTCTGCGACGAGCTTCGTAATCTGTTCCTCGCGGGGCGTGAGGATGCTCTGCGGCATCCGGTCGCCACGGCGGTCCCGCTCCAGGTAGTCGCGGATGAGCGCAGTGACCGCGCCGGGGTAGAGGAACGACTCCCCGCGCATCGCTGCCCGGCACGCCTCGATGAGGTCTCGGTCAGCGACCGACTTGAGCACATAGCCCGAGGCCCCGGCGCGCAGCGCTTCGAAGAAGTACTGCTCATTGTCGTACATCGACAGGATGAGGATCCGCACGTCGGGTGCGCTCCGCGATATTTGCCGCGCCGCCTGGATGCCGGTCATCTGGGGCATGGCGATGTCGAGAACAGCGAGGTCCACCCCGCCCGCGGTCGCGGCGGCGACGGCCTCTGTGCCGTCGGCGGCCTCGGCCACGACGGTGAGGTCTTGGTTCCGCGTCGAGGATCAGGCGAAGGCCGCGGCGGACCAGCGCGTGATCGTCCGCGAGCAGGATGCGTGGGTTCGGCCATCAGTTCAGCTCCCTGCCGCGGGGCCGGGAACGACGAGGCAAACGTCGGTCCCCCCGCTCGGCCGTGCGGCAACCGTCAACTCGGCACCGATGAGCAGCGCGCGTTCGCGCATCCCCCGGATGCCCGCGCCCACGCGGAGGTCGCCGCCCCGCCCGTCGTCGAGAATCCGCAGGGTGAGCCCCGTCGTCGACGAGGTGAGCGCGAAATCGACTCGTGTCGCGTGCGCGTGCCGGGCGACATTGGTGAGCGCCTCCTGCGCGATGCGGTAAAGCACCAACTCGACCTCCCTGCTGAGCTCGGGGAGCTCGTCATCGAGCTCCCACGTCATCGAGCTCCCACGTCACCGGGATCCCGCTCGAGCGGGAGAACTCCGAGCCCAGCGAACTCAGCGCGCTCCGCAGGCCAAGGTCGGCGAGCACGCCCGGGCGCAGCCGCTGCGCCACTTGCCGGACCTCCTCCAGGCTCGCCCGGACCGCTTCCTGGGCCACGAGGCTCTCCTCCCGGAGATCGTCGGGAGATCGGTCGACAACGCGCTTGAGGCTGAGGAGAGCAACAGTCAGGCTCTGGCCGATCTGGTCGTGCAGTTCCCGCGAAATCCGCTGACGCTCCCCCTCCTGCGCAGCCAACGCGAGGGCGCTGCTCGCGCTGTTCTCCGCCTCCAGGCGGTCCAGCATCTCATTGAAGGTCCGGATCAGGTGTCCGAGGTCGCCGTTGCCGGCCTCGGTCGCCCGATCGCCACCGCGCCGCAGCAGGCCCACCCGGCGCATCACACTCGTCAGCGCGTCCAGCGGCGCCAGGCTGGCCCGCACCAGGGCTGCGTTCGCGGCAAGGATGAGAGCAAGGCCGATGAGCAGGACCGGTACCTCGGTGAGCAGCACGGGCGAGGACACCGTCGCCGGCGAGAGCGCCAACACGAGCGTGCCGATCGCGAAGAGCAACCCGTTGATGATGAACAGACGCCAGAACAGCAACTGTGCCGGTCCTTACGGAGGCAGGCCGCGAGTCGTTCCGGCGGCCCAGGTTTCGGGCGGGGTCCGCATCCGACTAGCCTGACGCGGCCCGCGTCCTTTGTCTATGAGGGCTCGCCCCCACGGGCGGACAAGCCCCGGGCGCGCGGCGCTCCGGAAATGGGTGTTACCCCCAATGGCACCTCCCTGGCCGCGGCGCGAGACTGAATCTACCCCCAAAACCGACGGAACGGAGGACCCAATGGAGACCGTCGCGGCCAGCGCGAACGTCGTCGGGATCGGCATCGCAGCGAAAGCAGGGCACCCCATCTCGTTCTGGCAGTTCACCAAGTACGGCATCATCGTGACCGTGCTCAGCACGCTCATGGCCTGGCTCTACGTCTGGCTGCGCTACTTCACCTGATGCGATTCACACACCAGACCGTCCCGAAAGCGGGCGTCGGCGCGGCGCGGCAGGGCAAACATCGAAGTCAATCTGACACCGTCCAAGCGATCCCCCACGACCGCCATCCACGGACCCCAACCACTCGCTGAAGGGGGACGTTCCGGCAGTGTGAATCGCAGCGGTATTTGGCGTTGTTCTGTCAGCAGTGAACGGCGGTGTCCGTTCCAGGAACCCGCACCGAAGTACTTTATGGGCGAACCAAAGCGCTTGGTAATCACACCCATCGGCTGAAGCTGGCACTGCCTCGTGTCTTACCAACCGATCGACTTACGGACACCAAGGGTGTCTCCGCAGTGAGCATGAGCGGCGGTGGGCCTCGCCGTCACGAGCCGAACTTGAAGGAGTTGACGACTGCGCCAGCTCCGGCTCCCCCGAGATAGTCCATGAGGCTGTGCTGCGCAACCACCGAGGTTACCTCGATCGCGACGTTTCCTCCCTTCCAGTCGAGGAGGAAGAGTCGCATCTCCAACGGAGCGCCCATTGTGTGGTGCAGTTCAGAAACTCCGCCACCGACGATGACGGGAACCGCGTGGATGACGCCGTCGAGCGGGCATGTGCTCCTCCATCCATCACCCACCCGGAAGTCGAGCGCGATACCGGACAATCCGCCCACCGACACAGGAGCCTCGGCCACGATCTCAAGACCCGGCACAGTGCGATACCACGCGGCTAGTTCCGCGGCACTTGTGCCAACCCCGGGCTCCGCTTCTTCGACGCACAGCGATGGCGCACGGACATTCTGGTAGACACCGATGTAGCTGCCGCCCCAGACGTCTACCTGTGGATCGCCGGTCCGGCTCAGCAGTACATTTCCAGGCAAATCCTCACCGTTGGCCCAGCCTTTCGGGACGGTGTAGGACAACTTCGGTTCAAAGGACTTGGTCGAGTAGGTACCCGCATCAAGGCGACCCAGACAGACACCACCATGTGGATCCGGACAGGTTGACCCCGCTGATTGCCCTGGTCCACTGGGTGTGGCATCCTCCGATGGCGCCCCGGACTCGCCCGATGAGGTGCAAGCACCGAGCGTCCCTATCAGTAGGCTGGCGAGGATCACCGCCACGGTTGGTGGCCGGCGGCAACGGGAATGCGGCTGCGAGGAAGTATCCATGCCGCCTCGGGCGACGATTTCCCTGACGCGCATGATGCCTCTTGTCATTTTGAGTAATGAGATCCGGAATGAGGTGTACACGATAAATCGGGCACTTACGAGGCGACGACCGGTGCCACGTCAATAGCGACGGCCACAGGCCCTCAACATACGCTCGGGACGGAGCTGAGGGAAGTGGCTGATGCAGGACAGCCCCCTAACTCCTTGCCGGCAGCTTCTGGCCGCTATGCGTTGGGCACAAGGCTCGGCCTCCTAGCATGGGCCCTGGTGGAACGCATCAGGCTTGGCAGCGCCAGCAGCATGGGCGCCGCCTCCGGCCTGAACTCGGCCCTCGTTGCCATCACTCCGGCGTGCGGCGCGGTCAGCCCGCTCGGCGCCCTGGCCATCGGACTCATCGCCGGCGCCGTCTGCTCACTGGCCATCGAACTGAAATTCCGGCTCGGATTCGATGATTCGCTCGACGTCGTGGGCGTCCACCTGGTGGGCGGCATCCTCGGAACGCTCCTTATCGGATTGTTCGCCACTGAGGCCGCCCCCAACAAGGTCAACGGACTGTTCTACGGCGGCGGTTTTGGTCTGCTCGGCGTCCAGGCGCTGGCAACCCTGGCTGTGCTTGCCTATTCCTTCGTCGTCACGTGGGTCATCGCAAAGGTCCTCAACGTCACGATGGGCCTGCGCATCCACGAGGCCGATGAACTGCGCGGCATCGACATCGCAGCCCACGCCGAGGCCGCGTACCTGAGCGACGAAGAGCCTGTCGAACTGGGCTCCCCCCACCGCGGATAGCCGGGGCCATCATCGTCGAATACATCAGGTGCTTTCGAGATGATGGCCGGTGGATGGACAGAGTCAGACGTGCAGGGTCGGCCGGTAGATGAGCTCTTGGGTGTGGCCGTCGAGCGTCCGGCTCTCGATCAACTCGAGGTCGAAGTCGGCCCCACCCTGGAAGATCGGGTTCAGTCCGGTCTGACCGGTGATCACAGGGAAGAGCGTCACTTGGACGCGGTCGACCAAGCCGGCGGCCATCAGCGCCCGGTTCAGCGACAGGCTGCCGTGCGAGCGCAACGGCACCTCGGACTCTTCGGTGCTCGAGGCCAGCATCTGCACGTGCGCCCGAAACGTGTTGGCCCCGAAGACCATCCGCTGCTCCTGGTCGTACAGGGCGAGGCGGTGGTCGAGCAGCTCGGGACCTTGCTTGCCCCAGTAGCCGCCCCAGTTGCCGCTATGGGCGCCGAAGCCGTCGAGGCTGGTAAAGACGTCGAAAGTGTAGCTAGCGGTCATGATGTTCTCCTCGAGTTCCTTGGGAACGGCGGCTCTCAGCCCAGGGAGCGGCGGCAATGCCAACGGCCGTCACACCACTACGCCCAACGAACCAGCCATCACATGCTTGGATCTGACGTCGGACGAACAATGACGAGCATGCGACAGCCGCCGCCGCTTAGGTAAGGTCCGTGACGCATGCCGGGTGGACGGCACGCGTACATACCGGGTGTGAAAGTCTTCCCGAGGGTCACATCAGTGAGTTCCCCCGAGAGAATCATGACCTCCTCCCAATAGTCGTGGACGATCACGCCGCTGGCTATGGTGTTGGCACCGGGATCATAGCGTTGGAGCAAGGTCGAGTCTCCGCTCAGAGGGTCCGCAGCGAGTATCTGCTCCCAGATTCCGCGTTCGGCGTCGCCGTTCGCCTTCTGCCAGTCAACGAGGGGTTCGTGGAACTCCAGCTCTGGTTTGCGCATTTGCATCTCCTTCAGTCTCCACGGAGGTCCGTGTTGTATGCATAGAGTATGCGAGAGCTGGAGTTGCGCCACTCTTCTCAAACCGATTACCCGTGATTAGGCACCTAGGCTAGCCCCAGTTGCGTTTGTTGAGTGGTGACGTCGTAGTAGCGGCGCTCCTCGACGATCTTGCCGGACTCGTCGAAACGGCTGAAGAATGCCATGGGAAACTCTAGCCGGCGGCCTGTTGCCGGGATTTCTTCTCCAGTGGGTAGTTGGAGCGGTCCGGTGTTCGTTCCGACAATTGTGCCCTCACCGGCGACAAGGCGCTCGTCTACCAGAGTGTTCGTGTAAGAGAACTCGATATCCGGTAGTGCCCTGAGGAACACCTCCGCGTCCTGTTCGATTGCCGCCCGGCCGCGCAGCGGCTCAGGGTACTGCGGGTCGACGACTACTGCGTCCTCTGCATAGAAGCTGGCAAAAGCCGTGGCATCGTGTGCATTGATCGCCCGAAGCTGCGCTTCGAGGGACTGCCTGGTGTCTGCGGGCTCCGATTGGTCGGGGTTGCCTGTGCCGAAGCTCTGAGTGGTCATGAGAATTGCCACCAATCTGCGCATGAAAATGCGGGTGCTTCTGCGTTTGAGAAGCACGGTTTTGGTGCCAGCCCCCGCCTGTGGCATTAAGTGCGGGGCAGCTTGGAAAGGTTGCAGAGCCTTTCGCGGCTATCCGTGAGCAGTACCGCGACGAACGCGGCCAGGCCTATTTTAGGACTCGAGCAGTTTCCGGGAAAGGTCATAGAATCTGCCCATTCAAACCAGCCCGGGGACAGAAAGACAGCAGGTCTTGAAAATGTCCTATAAGGGGGGCCGCGACCGGTCCTGCCAGCCGGAAGGCACAGGCGAGTCCAGGAAGGTCGTCACAACGTCCCGCACCAGGCCGGTCCTTGCCAGCCCAAAGAAGTGTGTTGTGCCGGGAAACACCGCGAGCTGTGACGCGGGAACGCCTTCAAAGTCACCGTTCACATCTCCGCCGCGCAGCTGGAGGAACCGCACCACATGCTCGAGCTTGACCATGTCGCAATCGCCGACGGTGATCAGTGTCGGGGCGGCGATGCCGCTGATCTCATCATCACTCCACCCTCTTGCGCCCGCGTCGTAGCTACCCAGCTTGTCCAACAGCCCCTGGAGATGCTCGCGGTCCGGGTGGGGCGACACGGCCAGATAACGCTGTTCCATTGGGGTGCCGGCGATCATATCGACGGTCATTGCAGCGACCGCTTCGGCGTTTCCACCCCGGTCGCCGTCGGGTCGAAACGACACGGACGAGACGATGAGTTTGCGGACAAGGTCCGGGCGGTTCACCGCCAAGTGAAGTGCGACAGCACCGCCGACGCTGAACCCGAATACATCGACCTCGCGGACGTCCAAATGCGCAAGGAGCCCGGTAACATCGGATGCCAGGTCGCGGGTAGTCAGTGGACGGTCGATGTCGTTCGTTCGACCGTGACCTTGGAAATCCGTGGCGATGACCCTGCGCCCTGCCGACAAGCTCGGGATTAGTGCGCCAAATTGCTGCTCGATATCGAACAGCCCGCCATGCAGGAGCAACAGCGGTGTGCCGCCGGCACCATGCAGCTCGCAATACATCTGCAGTCCGTTGACGGCGACGTACCCGGTTTCGGGAGCTTCCGTCACTCGCCGGTGCATCTGCATGTCCTCCGCTTCGTTTCGGGCCATCCTAGTCCGGATGCGGTCTCGGCGGCAGGGCCGTGGATCGCGGCGTGCGGCCTTGCTCTGGCTGCTCCACACGAATGTCCGATACGGAAGTCGTCAGGTCCTCGACGGCGAGGTAACTTGGTATCCAGATATTGGCCGAACCAATAACTAAAACCGGCGGTCTCCGCCGTAAACCGGCCTCACCCGGTAGCCGGATGCCTTGACGAAAAGTGCGCGCTGTTCCACCGCGTCTGCCTCGATCCAGAGCATGGCCGAATCGGCCGTGGCTTGGCCAACCCTTCCCACGCGTACCAGGGCCCCGTTGAGCCGCACTTCGACGATTCCGCCCACAAGGTGCGCCCAGTCATCCCGGTCCCTGAGCGCCGGGGAGACAGGCGCCGCGGGGACGCTCCTCATGACCCGGGCGTCCGCTGGCCTGCAGCTACGGCCGCTGTCACGGGGCGTTCCGCAAGTTCCGCAAGGATCGCCGCCGTGTGCTCACCGAGTTCCGGCACAGGACCCATCCTGAAGTCTGCCTCGCGGGATGTCACCGGCGGGATCAGGCTGCGTACCGGGCCAACGGGGGACGCGACGTCGCGCCACCGGTTCCGTTCGGTCAGCTGCGGATGTGCCGAGAAGCCGCGCATGTCCCGGAGTTGGGCGTTGGCGATGTTTGCGGCATCGAGCCGGGCTACGGCCTCGTCGGTGGCCTGGCCGCCAAAAGCCTCTTCGATGGCTTCATGCAGCGCGGCACGGTTCTCCACCCGCAGTGTGTTCGTGCTGAACCGCGGGTCCGTTGAGAGCTCGGGCCTTGCCAGGACGTCGGTGCAGAATGTCGCCCATTCGCGCTCGTTCTGTATGCCGAAGAACACGGTGCCGTCGGCCGTGGGGAACGGGCCGTAGGGTGCAATGCTGGCGTGCTGAGCTCCGCTGCTGACCGGGGGCGCGCCCCCGTACTCCGCGTAGAAGTAGGGCTGGCTCATCCATTCGCCCAGGGCTTCCAGCATGGATATCTCCACCACGTCCCCCCGTCCCGTGGCAGCCCGCTGCAGCAATGACGTCAGGACACCCGTATAGGCATACATTCCGGCGGAGATGTCCGCGATGGACACTCCTACCTTGGCAGGGGCATCCGGCGTGCCCGTGACACTGAGCAGGCCCGCCTCACACTGGATCAGGAGGTCATACGCCTTCTTCTGCTCATGCGATCCGCCGCGGCCATAGCCGGAAATGGACACGTGGACCAACCTCGGGTTCAGCGCCAGCGCATCGTCCGGTCCCAGGCCCAGCCTCTCGACGGCGCCGGGTGCAAGGTTCTGGACGAGGACGTCGGCGCGGGACACCAGGTCCTTCAAGGTCCGCATTCCGTCGTCGGACTTGAGGTCCAGGACGATGCTTTCCTTGCCGCGGTTCAGCCACACGAAGTAGCTCGACATCCCGTGGACGTTGCGGTCATACCCGCGGGCAAAGTCGCCCGTGTCGCGCTCCACCTTGATGACCCGAGCCCCAAGGTCCGCGAGCTGGCGTGTTGCGAAGGGGGCCGCGACCGCCTGTTCGAGTGAGATTACTGTGATGCCTTCCAAGGGCAGCCGGGACATCTAAAGCTCCTTTCCGGCCTGGGCCAGGATGCGTTTGGCCCGCTCCGTGACCGGGCGGTCGACCATCTGGCCGGCCACCTGGGCCGCGCCGCCTTCGGCGCCCACAACGCTGTGGGCCCACTCGATTTCCGCCTCCGAAGGCAGGAACGCTGCATTCACCGCAGCGACCTGGGCAGGGTGGATGCAGAGCTTCCCGCCGAACCCGAAATTGCGGGCGAGCCTGGCCGAAGCGGCAACGGCGTCTTCGTCTCTGATCTCAGTGGAGGGCGTATCCAGCGGCGCCGCTATGCCAGCGGCCCTGGACGCAAGGACGAGCCCGGAGCGGGCGTGGTCAAGAAAGCGGTCAGCGCTGTCCGCGTTGACGTCGAGGGAGAAATCGATGGCGCCGAACGCCAGCCGGGTCACGCCGGGTACCTGAGCCAGGCTCAGGACGTTCACGAGCCCCAGCGCCGATTCGACGAGCGGCACGAGGGCGAGGTCCTGCGGGAGATTTGCCCGCAGCCCGGCGAGCGCAGCGGGCCGCTCAGCCTTGGGAAGCACAATGCCCAGCAGTCCGTGTTGCTGCCACTCCGTGAGCGCCAGCAACGCCGAGACCTCGGCCTCATAGGTGGCGGAGTCCGCCGGGTTCACCCTCACCAGCGCACGAATGCCCCCGCGGGCCAAGGCGTCCACCGTCGACGCCAGCGCCATTGGCTTGTCCGCCGCCGCCACCGCGTCCTCCAGGTCGATGATCACGACGCCGGCGCCTGAGCCGGCTGCCTTGGCAAACCTCTCGGGGCGGTCGCCGGGAACAAACAGTGCGGTTACGGCCGCCGCGACGATCTCCGCGCCCGTCACCGTATTGGACAGCGCAGCAGGCGCCGTGGCTTCCCCCGCCATCACTCGAAATCCTCCGTCCGGGGCAGGCTGGATTCGTCCGGCCGGGCGGCCTCGACGCCTGGAAGATGGCCCTGCCGGTAAACCATGAACGTGCGTCGGTAGCTGATGACAATCTTGCCGTCCTGGTTATATCCCTCGGTGGCCACTGTCACCAGGCCCAGGTTGGGCCGGGACTTGGACTCCCGAAGAGCCAGCACCTTGGACCGGGAATAGATGGTGTCGCCTTCAAAAACCGGGTTCGGCATCCGGACCTCGTCCCAGCCCATGTTCGCAAACACGTTCATGGACAGGTCGATGGTGGATTGGCCGGTGACCAGGGCCAGCGTCAGCGTCGAGTTCACCAGCGGCAGGCCAAACTCGGTGGCCTTGGCAAAGTTCCTGTCCACATGGGTCTTGGCCACGTTCTGCGTCATCAGGGTAAAGCTGTGGTTGTCAGCCTCAGTGACGGTTTTGCCGAACGGGTGGTAGTAAAGGTCCCCCACCGCGAAGTCTTCAAAGAGCCGTCCCGTCCATCCCGGCACTACCCGCGTCTGGCCCGCAGCAGGCTGCGGCATGGTTTCAGTCATTTTCGTCTCCTTCGACAAGTTTCACGACGGCAAGCGATACAAATATATTTTGTATTAGAGCAAGCATTCCCGCTGACTATCCCAGCTGTCAAGGGACGCAGCGCAAGCCACTAAAGGAAATTCTTCTGACGACCTCTTGTTCTGCGTCAAATATATTATGTACTCTGGACATCGGGCTACCAAAGACGCAATAGCCAAATACCCAAGGAGCATCCAATGACACTTGAAACCACCGTTGAGCAGCTGCGGGAAAAGACCCGTTCCCTCTGCGCCCTGTTTCCGGACGAGTACTGGCGCGAAACCGACCGCAACCGCCGGTACCCGCAGGAGTTTGTGGACCGGCTCACCAAGGAAGGGCTCTTGGCCGCGCTGATCCCCACAGAGTATGGCGGCCTTGGCGTCGGGCTCACCGAGGCCAGCGTGATCATGGAGGAAATCAACAAGTCCGGGGGGCACTCCGCCGCCTGCCACGCGCAGATGTACACCATGGGCGCCCTCCTCCGGCACGGGAACGAACAGCAGAAGAACGCCTACCTCCCGGCGATTGCTTCAGGGGACCTCCGCCTCCAGGCCTTCTCGATCACCGAGGATGCTGCCGGCTCGGACACCACCAGCATCGAAACCGCCGCGGTTCAGGACGGCGACGACTATGTGATTACCGGCCACAAGAGCTGGACAAGCCGGATCGACGAGTCAGACCTCGCCTTTGTGCTTGCCCGAACCTCCGACAAGCCCGACGGCAAGGGAACGGACCGGACCCACGGACTGACACTCTTCCTGGTGGACCTCCGCCAGGTGCGCGCCCAACAGCCCGAGACGCTCGAAGTGGTCAAGGTGCGCACGATGTTCAACTACGCCACCAACCAGGTCTTCTACAAAGGCATGCGCGTTCCGAAGTCGGCCGTCATCGGCGAAGTCGGCAAGGGGTTCCGCTACGTCATCGACGGATGGAACGCGGAACGCATCCTCCTGGCATCCGAGGCAATCGGTGACGGCTACTGGTTCACCACCCGGGCAGTCGAGTACGCCAACACGCGCACCGTCTTCGGCCGCACCATCGGCACCAACCAGGGCGTGCAGTTCCCCATCACCGACGCCTACATGAAAGTCCGGGCAGCCGACATGATGCGCTACGAGGCAGCGCGCCTCTTCGACGCCGGCGAACCCTGCGGCGCCGAAGCCAACATGGCCAAGCACCTTGCATCAGAGGCCAGCTGGGCAGCAGCCAACGCCTGCCTCGATACCCACGGCGGCTACGGCTTCGTCGACGAATACGACGTCGAGCGGAAGTTCCGCGAAACGCGCATGTTCCAGGTGGCCCCGGTCAACAACAACATGATCAAGTCGTTCGTCGCCACCAAGGTGCTGGGCCTGCCCCGCTCCTACTAACGACGCGTCTCCCACTAACAGTGTCGGAGCAACGGCGCTGCCCACTATTGGATGAGGCGGGCGGACGGCCACCTTCCGGCATCGATCAGGCTAAGAACGGTCTGCTCCAGGATTTCGGCGACCATCCGGACAGCGCTTGTGGAACGGACGCTGGCCGGCTTGGCGAGGACGATCCTTCGCGGGATTCCTGGACCGACGATGGGCGCCGCGTTGAGGGCGCCGCCCGCCGCCTCGGCCGCCACCATAATGCCTGGCAGCACCGTCCATCCCAGGCCGCCCTGCACGAGCTGCATCTGGACGCCGGCATCGTTCGTTTCCACGGCGATGTCCAGCGAGAGCCCGATGCGTGCCGCGGCGCCTTCAACGAGCGAGCGGATGCCGTGCGGCGCACTCGGCATGACCAGGGGACGCTGCAACAGTTCGCGGAAGTCCACCCCCTCAGCAGCGACAAGGCCTGCGGACGGAGGTGCGACCGCCCACAGGTCCTCCTCCAGAAGCGGTTTCACATCCAACGCGGCTGCCGACGGCTGGTTGTACGTAAGGGCAACGTCCACGTCCCCGGCCTCAAGCCACCGGCTGAGGTGGCCTCCATATCCGGTGACTACTCGCAGCCGCACTCCGGGATGCCGCTCCGTCACGGCAGAAACCACGGGCACAGCGAGCAGCGGGGCGGTGCTGGCCAGAAGGCCCACGGTGACGATTCCGTACAGGCCTGCCCCCGAGGAACGGGCCTCCTCGCGGGCGCGGTCCAGCTCGCTGAGTGCACGCCGTGCGCGTTCGATGACCTGGAGGCCGATGTCCGTAGGGCGCATCCCTGCCCGGCTCCGGTCGAAGAGGGTTGCCCCGAGCTCGGTTTCCAGGTTGTGGATCTGCCGCGTGACGGCGGGCTGCACAATGTGGAGCAGCTCGGCGGCCCGCGTGACACTTCCCGTGTCGGCCACTGCCAGCAGAGCCTGGAGCTGCCTCATTTCCATGTTTCCTCCATCCCGAACTGGGCCTTGCCGCATCTCACACCGGTGCGGCTTTGCCCGATCACACTATGACATACATCCATCACAGGAAAGTATTGGTAGAGCTCATCCATAACAAGGAGGATGGAATGCAACCCGTTGGGGTGCCACTGCAGTCCTCCTTCCAAATGGCACCTGACACCCTGTCCCCGCGAAAGTCGATGATGATGCTTCAAAACGTAACCACCCCCGATTCACATCCCGCAGAGTCCGGTTCAGGAACCGGCAGCACGGCAGGCCCCGACATCCGGCGCCCGCTCCGCGGCCGGTCCGCAGCGATGGCCCGCAACATGGAAGCGAGCCTGGCCATCCCGACAGCGTCAACCATCCGGACGTTCGAGGTGTCGGCATTGATGCAGTGGCGGGAGCGGCTGCGGTCCGAAGGGTTCAATGTCCCCATCGCCGCCGTGCTGGCCACGGCCATGGCGCGGGCAGCCCAGGGGACTGTGCCCGCGGCCCGGCGCAGGATCGAGGCGGCGGACAAGGACCTGGTCCTGGTCGAAGAATCCACAGTGAACCTCGGCGTGGCCGTGGATGTGGAGACGCCGGCCGGCCACTCCATCATGGTCCCCGTGATCCGTGATGCCGCCAGTCTTTCCTTCCCTGCCTTTGTCGGCCGCCTTGGTGAGCTGTCCCAGGCATGCCGGGCCGGGACCGTCGCCGTCACCGACCTCCGCGGCGCCACCCTGATCCTGACCAGCACCGGCCGGTTCGGGTCCACCACCGGCGTCCCGCTGCTGCCGCCAGGCCCGGGAATCATCGTGGCAGCGGGAGCCATCGGCATTCCGGCCGGCCTTGAGACGCTCGCCCGCACCCAGCATGTGGATCCCGTGCTCACGCTGTCCTCGACCTACGATCACCGCGCCATCCAGGGGGCCGATTCCGGGCTCTTCCTGGGGACCGTCGAGAAGCTGCTCAGGTCAGCGGAATTCCTGGCTGAACTCGAAGGCGAGCTCCGCGGAACCCCTGCCGGCGATGCCCTGCCCGATCTTCCCGCCCAGCCGGGTTCCGAACATGATGACATCAGGCTGGCCGAGTACGAAACGTCCGCCAGCACCGCCGTCGCCCGGCTTGAACCCGTTCGTGCCCGCGACGAAGGATCCTGGCTTCCAGACGGCGTCGAAGTGGAATTCAGCCACCTCTCGGACCCCGAGCCCCGCCAGTGGCTAGCCGAGCTCCTGAGGAACGGCACGCCGTCGCCCGCTTCCTCCCGCCGCCTTCAGGCACTTCGGCTCGCCACCGAACTCGATGTCTTCGAGGCCTACCTCCAGACCCAGTTCCTCGGCCAGAAAACGCTGTCCGTCCAGGGACTCGAAGCGACGGTCCTCGCCCTCGCCGAAATGGCCGGACACGCTGCGGAAGCGGGCTATTCGGACACGGTCCTGGGCATGGCGCACCGCGGCCGGCTGAGCATCATGGCCCACATCCTGAACTGGCCCGCCGAACGCATCCTGGCGGAATTCCTGCCCACGGCACGTGCCACAGCCAACGCCCCCGTGGGCGACGTCCGCCAGCACCTCGGCGGCGAAGGAAGGTTCGACGACGTCGACGGTTCCTCCATCAACGTCACCCTCGAGCAGAACCCCAGCCACCTTGAATTTGTGTCCCCGGTTGCGCTGGGCGCAGTCCGGGCCAAGCAGGACCGGCTCGTCGCCGCCGGGCAAAGCAGGGACCAGGCCCAGCGCCGCGTCCTGCCGGTCCTCCTCCACGGCGACGCCGCGTTCACCGGCCAGGGCGTCGTCTACGAGACCCTGAACCTGCAGAACCTGGCACCGTACGACGTGGGCGGCAGCGTCCACATTGTCCAGGACAACCGCCTGGGCTTCACGGCCACCCCGTTCCAGCTGCGCTCCACCCTGTGGCCCTCCGACGTCGTCAAGGGATTCGACGTCCCTGTCATCCACACGGACGCGGACGACATCGACGCCAACCTGGTCGCCGCCAAAATCGCCTTCGACTACCGCGAGCGCTCCGGCAAGGACATCATCATCCACGTCCTGGGCTACCGCCGGCACGGCCACAACGAGACGGACGAACCGCGCTACACGCAGCCCGTCTACTACGCCGACATCGACGAGCACCCGCCCGTGCACGAAATCTATGCGGCAAGGCTCGAGGCCTCCGGCCTGGTGCCGTCCGACTATGTGGAAACCACCAAGACCGCGGCGCGGGCAGCGTTGGTCCAAGCACTGGAGAAGGCGCGGACGTTCGACCTGGAGACTGTGGTCAACCAGCAACTCTCTCCCCGCCCGGCCGTGCGGGCTGCGCTGGAAGCCGCACCGGCTGACTGGGCCCTTCAGGTCCTCGACCTGGCGGAGCAGGACCGCGACGGCTTCGCGATCCACCCGAAGCTGATGCGCCAGTTCTCCAAACGCCGGTCCACGCGCGCCCAGGACGCACTGGTTGACTGGGGACAGGCGGAACTGCTCGCACTGAAGCTGATCAACGCGGCCGGCGTGCCTGTCCGGCTCACGGGTGAGGACGTTGAGCGCGGGACCTTCAGCCACCGGCACATCGTGGTCCATGATGCCGCCACGGGCGACAAGGCGGAGCGGCTGGCCTTCGACAAGGCGCCCTTCCTGGTGGCAAACACGCCGCTGACCGAGGTGGCCACCGTCGGCTTCGAGTACGGCTACGGCCGGACCAACACGGACTCCCTGCAGATCTGGGAGGCGCAGTTCGGCGACTTCGTCAACGTGGCCCAGGTGATGTTCGACCAGTTCATCATGGCCGGACACGACAAATGGGGCCGCGACAGCAGGCTTGTCATCCTCCTGCCCCACGGCTGGGAAGGCGCCGGGCCGGAGCACTCCTCGGCAAGGCTGGAGAGGTTCCTGCAGCTCGCGGCCAGGGACAACTCCCGCATCATGATCCCCACGACCGCTGCCCAGTATTTCGCAGCCCTCGTCGGGGCAGCGGCGTCGGACGACCCCAGGCCGCACGTGATCTTCACCCCCAAGTCGCTCCTCCGCGCCGAATCGGCAAAGTCGCCGGTAGCCGACTTCGCACCCGTCGGGTTCAGGTCCGTCCTCGCCGACGGCGCCGCCAGCGACCAGACCCGCAGGCTGCTGCTGTGCTCCGGCAAGGTCGGCGTCGAGATCAAGGACCGCCTCGGCGACGGCGTGCGGCTCCTCCGGCTCGAAGGCCTCTACCCGTTCCCGCAGGAGGAAATCCTGCAGGAAGTGGCGGCCGCGGCCAACCTTGAGGAGATTGTGTGGCTGCAGGAAGAGCCGGAGAACATGGGCGCCTGGACGTACGTGCTGCCCAAACTCCTGAAACTCGGCCTGGGCAAGTTCAACCTTGGCTACGTCGGCAGGCCGGAAGCCGCATCCCCGGCCGAAGGCTACTCGGCCCAGCACAAGGCAACGCAGGAGCGCCTCCTCGCCACGGCGGCGCAGGCCGGTGAAGTTGACTACCGCATCAGCTGACGCGGGGCCTAGAGTATCGGACAGGCGCGGGGCGGTGCAGGCTTGCCTGCACCGCCCCGCGCAGTGAGAGGAGTCAAGGGGATGCGCATTGGAGTCGTCGAGGATGATGACGGCGTGGCCGGCGCCCTGATCGATGCGCTGGCTGCCAACCGCATCGCCGCGGACCGGATGTCCCGCGGCGGGGATATCCTCACCCGCCACCCCGAGTTCGACCTTGTCCTCCTCGATCTGGGCCTGCCGGACATGGACGGCATCGAGGTCCTCCGGAACCTCCGGCAGGTCTCGGCCGTGCCGGTCATCATCCTCACCGCCCGCGACGACGAACGGTCGGTGGTCAGGGGGCTGCGCAATGGAGCCGATGACTACCTGGTGAAGCCGGCGCGGATGACCGAACTGCTGGCCCGGATCGAAGCGATCCGGCGGCGGGCCACCAGGGCGCGGGAGTCAACATCGGCGGTACGCCAGTTTGGCGACCTGGCCGTTGACCTCGCCGGGCGGGAACTCACAGTGGCGGGCACACCCGTCCCGTTGACCACCAAGGAATTCGAACTGCTCGCCGCGTTGGTGGACAACCCCGGCACCGCAGTCAGCCGGCAGCAGCTGATGGACCAGGTCTGGGGCGATGCCTTTGTCTCCGTGTCGCGGTCCCTGGATGTCCACATGACGGCGCTCCGGGCCAAGCTCGGCCGTCCTGCCCGGATCGAAACAATCCGCGGCTTCGGCTACCGCTGGATCGGCTGACGCTTGCGGACCCGCCTCCTCCTCGTCCTCGCGGTGCTGGGCGCCGCCGTCGTCACGGCCTTCGCCTTCCCCTTGGCGGCCTCCATGGCTGACGCGCGGACCCGCGAATTTGTCCTCAGCCGGGACGCGGACCTCCAGCGCTTCGCCGACCTCGCGGACGGCTACGCCAGGAACGGCAGCCCCGGCCTTCTCTTTGAGGAAGCCGGCGCGTACCACGGCCTCTACGGGGAGGCCCTGGCGGTGGTTTCAACACGGGGAGCCGCGCCTCGGGCCGTGGGCACGAGCCTCGATGATCCGGCCGTGTCGGCCGCCATCGGCCGGGCGCTGCGGAACGAACGGTCATCCGGGGTAGAGGTGCTGACACCATGGAGCCCCGGCACCGTGGTTTTCGCCAAGCCCATCGGGACCGGCGCGCAGGTCAACGGCGCGGTGGTGATTGTTGCGTCGACGGAGTCCACGCGCAACGACATCCTGCAGGGCTGGGCGGTCATCGGCGTCGGGTTCCTCGCCGCGGTCATCGGTTTCGGCGTCCTCGCGCTGTCCGTGAGCAGGTGGGTGCTGCGTCCCCTGGAGGAAGTCAGCACACGCATGCAGCTGCTGACCCAAAGCCTCCCCTTTGTGGCCACGGGCAGCGGGACATCGGACGCCGCATCGGCCGCCGGGCGGACCGGGCCGCCGGAGCTGCGTGCGCTCTCGGCCGCCTTCGAAACGATGGACAACGCCGTCCACACGTCCGCGGACGCACAGCGCCGGCTGGTGGCCGACACCGCCCATCAGCTCCGTAATCCCCTGGCTGCACTGCAGCTGAGGCTGGACACGCTCGGGCCGCGTGTCATGGACGACGGTAAAAGAAGCCACGAGCGCGCCGTGGGCGAGGCCATCCGGCTGGAGGAGATCCTCGACGACCTGTTGGCCCTGTCGGTTGCCGAGGCTCCCAGGACGAAGGGCCGCGACGGCGAGCAGACATGCGTCCCGCAGCTGGTCGCCATCGAGCGGGCAGACTTCTGGCACGACACGGCCGCGGAATCCGGCATCCAGTTCACCGTGGACGACGACCCCGCCGGGCTGGAGGCAAACATCAGCACGGGCGATCTGGAACAGATCCTGGACGTCCTCTTCGACAACATCTGCAAATACGCGGGTCCGGGGACCACCGCGCGGATATCGACCGGCCGGGGCAGCAGCCCGGAAGCAGGAAGGCGGACGGAGGTCACCGTTTCCGACGACGGCGCGGGCGTCGCTCACGGGGAACTGGAACTGGTCACCCGGAGGTTCTACCGCGGCAGCCCCCGCGGGGAACCGTCCGGGGACGGCGGCGGACCCGCGGGCACCGGCCTGGGCCTGTCCATCGTGGAGGCCCTGGTGGAAAGCAACGGCGGCGAGCTGCTGATCCGGGACACCCCTGGCGGCGGCCTGACCGTCGCAATGTCATTCGCGGCCCCCGCGGATGAGGAGGCCGGGAGATGACAACTCACCCAAGCGCCCCTTGGCTGACCCGACGGCGTCTGCTCGCCGGTGCCGCGGCAGTCGCCGCGGGCTTGTCCCTCGGCAGTTGCCAGCAGGATGCGCGCACGTACAGCCTCGGCACGGCGGAGAACCGCGGCTTCTTCTTTGACTTCGGGCAATCACTGGCCGCCGCCGTCGGACGTTCGGATGCTGGCTTCACCCTCAACCCCCAAATCACCGGGGGTTCGGTAGAGAACATCCCGGACATCCTGGCCGGCCGCGTGGATCTGGCACTGGCCCTGGCCGACGTCGCCGCCGCCAATGCAGAGCGGGACAAACTGCGCGCGGTGGGCCGCGTCTACCTGAACTATCTGCAGTTCGCGGTCCCGGCGGATTCGCCAATCCGCACGCTGGCCGACCTGCGCGGACGCACTGTCAGCCTCGGCGGCAGTTCGGCGACCGCCAGGGCCGGAAAGCTGCTGCTGGCGGCCGCCGGCCTCAGCGAGTCCGATGTGCAGGTGCGGGCTGTTCCGATCACGGCGGTCCTGGACGCGCTGGCCAGCGGGGAAGTGGACGCTGCACTATTCGCCGGCGGAGTCCCACACCCCGCAATGGATCCTGGCGGCGGCCGCGGCCCGGCCCAGGGGATACGCCTGATTGATCTTTCTGGCTATTTGCCGGACCTGCAGGAAGCCTACGGTCCGGTGTATCAGCAGGTCCGGCTGCCCGCTGGCCTCTACGGCGCACGGGAAGAGGTCGGGTCCATCGGCATCGCCAGCCTCCTCCTGGCCCGTGCGGATCTCCCGGATGATGTCGTGGGCCGGATAGTCGATGTCCTGATCGACAGATCCGCCGAACTTGTCCCGCCTGGCACCGTGGGCGTGCAGTACCTGGACACGCGCTCCCTCATCTATACGTCCGGGGTTCCGCTTCATCCAGGTGCTGCCGCGGCTTACCGCCGCCACCACAAATAATGGAGGTCCAATGCCGTAATTTGGATATAGCAGACCAGAGAGAGAAAGAACCATGACTGAGCGCAAACGTGTTCGTCCGCAACTGAGCGACGAAGCCTCCTCCTACATCCGCGCCCTGATCATGTCCGGCAGCCTCCGTCCCGGCACCCAGGTGCGTCCCGAGGTCCTGGGCGAAGCACTGCAGATCTCCACCACGCCGGTCCGGGAAGCGTTGCAGTCCCTGCGGGTGGAAGGGTTCCTGGAACTCGTTCCCCGCAAAGGTTTCCAGGTGGCGCCGCTGACCGGGAAGGACATCCGTGACATCTTCCGGGTCCAGGCCCTCATCGGCGGTGAACTGGCCGCACGGGCCACCCTGAACGCGTCCGAAAGCGCGCTCGCCGAGCTGGAGGCCCTGCACCACGAATTGATCGCCGCCGCTGCACGACACGACGAGGTGCTCCTCGAGGAAAAGAACCACGCCTTCCACCGTGAGATCAACATGCTGGCCGACTCCCGCAAGATCATCTGGGTGATGGGCCTGGTCACCCGCTACGTGCCACGCCGCTTCTACTCGAACATCCAAGGCTGGCCCCAGGCCACGGTGGATGACCACTCCAAACTGCTGGAGGCCATCCGCTCCAAGGACGCGGCTACGGCGCGGCAGGAAATGGAAGAACACATCATGCACTCCGGCGAGCTGCTCGCCGCCCATTTCGACGAGCGCGTGGCCGCGGCCGAAAGACCCGACGAGGCCCCCGACCAGGCCCCGGGACTCGCCCGGGTGTAGTCCGGATCACAACAACCCTAAGGGAGTCCTAAGAATTCGCCGTTTCTATTTCCCGACGCGGTGACGTGAGACACATTTGAACTAGTTCACGGGCGCAAGACCCGAACACGATGGCAACGGCAGCAGACCGCCGGCGGCATCAGACAAGAACAAGGGAGTTCAAATGAGCACACAACAAGCCTCGGTGCCGGTGGCAAAGCCACGGGTCGTCAGCAATGTGGTCAAGGGATGCCTGGGCAACCTGATCGAATGGTACGACTGGTTCGTCTACGCCTCGTTCAGCATCTACTTCGCCGCCGAATTCTTCCCGGCCGGGAATGCCACCGTACAGCTGCTGTCCACGGCCGCCGTCTTCGCCGTCGGATTCCTGATGCGGCCCCTGGGCGGCTGGCTCCTGGGCATGTACGCCGACCGGCACGGTCGCCGGAACGCCCTGGCCGTTTCCGTGCTGCTGATGAGCGCAGGATCGCTGGCCATCGGCCTCACGCCGTCCTTCGAAACGATCGGCATCATGGCCCCGATCATCCTGGTCGTTGCACGCCTCCTGCAGGGGCTCAGCGTCGGCGGCGAATTCGGGTCCAGCGCAACCTACCTGTCCGAGGTCGCCACACCCGGCAAGCGCGGCTTCTTCTCCAGCTTCCAGTACGTGTCGATCATCATCGGCCAGCTCTCCGCACTCCTCGTGATGATCCTGCTCCAGCGCGTCCTGACCCCCGAGCAGATGGGCGAGTGGGGCTGGCGCGTACCGTTCATCATCGGCGCTGTGGCCGGGCTCGGCGTGATGATCCTCCGCCGCAGCATGGACGAGTCCGAGCACTACAAGATTGAGAAAGCCCGGGAAGCGGCCGGACTCGAAAACGGAACCAAGCCGGTGGGATCCCTGCGGGCACTGCTGCAGTACCCCAAGCAGCTCGCGGCCGTCTTCGCGCTGGCCATCGGCGGCACCGTTTCCTTCTACGTCTACACGACGTACATGCAGAAATACATGGTCAACACCTCCGGCATCGCCAAGGAAGACGCTTCCGTCATCAGCTTCTTCGCCCTGCTGATCTTCATGCTCCTGCAGCCCATCGCCGGCGGCCTTTCCGACCGCATCGGCCGGCGGAAGGTCATGCTTTTCTTCTCCATCGGCGGCACCGTCATCACCGTGCCCGTGCTGACCCTCCTCGCCGAGACCACCAACGTCTTCGCAGCCTTCGGCATGATGATGCTCGGCCTGGTGTTTGTATCCGGCTACACGGCCTGCGCCGCGATCGTCAAGGCGGAGATGTTCCCCACCCGCGTCCGCGCCCTGGGCGTCGGCCTCCCCCACGCCCTGGTCGCTGCAACCTTCGGCGGCACGGCCGAGCCCGTTGCCCTCGCACTGAAGCAGGGCGGCATGGAGTCCGCGTTCTTCTGGTACGTGACGGCCTGCATCGCGCTCACCCTCGTCGCCGCCATCATGGTCAAGGACCCGTCCAAGAACTCAACCCTCGAAGCCGACCTGCAGCCCACCGAGGCCGAAAAGGCACAGGGCGAAGCGGTCCTCGTTAGCTCGGGCCGAAGCGCTTCCTAGCTCCGCCGGGGCAGGCACCTCAAGAACAAACAGAACGTACGACGGCGGGAAGATCCCGCCGTCGTACGTTCTTGCCTGCCCATTGAAGCCGCTGCTTAATGGCGCACCGGCGGATCGAGGGACCACGGCGGTCGAGGCAGACCTTGGGGAAAAATGTTCGATCTGGCGCGCATGCATGGCGGGGCGTAGATTCAATCAATCCAACACGATGGCGAAGTGGCGTTCTTCAAAGGGGAGCCAAGATGGCCGGATGGAATGCGGACAATGCGGCCGGTTCTACTGGACTGGGTGCGGTAACACTGGTGGAGGGATCGTCCTTCTGTATTTCCTTGCAGAACGGGGACATCTTCGCCCACCACCCTCATGGTGTCTTCCATCAGGACACGAGAATCCTCTCCCGCTGGTGCCTCACCGTGAACGGCCAGGAGCTGGAGCCGCTGGGCGCATGGACTCCTTCACCCTTTCGTGCGACGTACATCGGCAGGGCCGTGCGTGCCGACGGCCGCGCCGACAGCCCGCTAACGGTTGTCCGCAGCCGGGAGTTGGGGGCCGGAATCCTGGAGGACATCGCAGTCCACAATTACTCCCAACAGCCGGCCGCCTGCGACATCGTGCTCTCCGTGGATGCGGATTTCGCCGACCTCTTTGAAGTGAAGGATGGGATGGTCCGCGACCGACTCAGCGAGAGCGACGTCGAGGACGGCTTCCTGCTGGACGGCTACCCGCGCACCACGGCGCAGGTTGACTACCTCGACGAGATCCTGGCCAACGGTGACCAGAAGCTCGACGTCGTCCTCCAGCTGACCGCGGACGACGAGGAACTGGTTGCCCGGCTCCTGGGCCGTGCGAAGGAGACCGGCCGCAGCGACGACAACGAGGCCGTCATCCGCCACCGGCTGGACCTCTACCACGAGCAGACCGAGGCAGTTGTGGCCACGTACGCTGCGCGAGGCATCCTGACACAGGTGAACGGCGTCGGCGACATCGACGAGGTCACCAACCATGTCATTCAGGCCGTCAAAGCGCCCTACACTGTCTGAAAAAAGCCCGTCTCCTCGAAGGCTGCTGAAGACAGGAGCCCAGACACGAACAGTTAACGGCTCTCCAGAGGAGTCCGTGGGTCACTGCTCGCCGTGATGCCGGAAGCGCGAGCAGGCCGCCCCCCTCGATGAGGGGGGCGGCCCGCACGTCAGTAGCCTGTCCGGTGAGACGGCGCTCAGTCGAAGCCGTGGCAGTAGACCTTGCGAATGGTCTCGGTGACCTCCCAGCGGCCCGACCAGTCCTTGGGTTGCACGATCACGTCGCCGCCGGAGATCGCGTAGCTGTTGCCGGTGGCGCCGTCGGTGACGGTCGCGCGGCCGCTCACGATGTAGCAAACCTCGGTGTCCTCGCGAGGGGTCACTTCCCAGCCGCCAGGCTGGCACTCCCAGACACCCGTCTTGATGGCGGTGTCGAACTTCAGGATCGACGTCTTGGGGTCACCCGAGTCGTATCCAGGACGGTGGCCGTTGGGCTCGAGCTCCCCGGCGATGGTGGCCGCAGGTACGTAAACGTATGGTCGCATAATCTTCTCCTTCTGTAGTGCTGTCAATTGTTGACAATCGTAACCGACGCCACAGCGAATGTCTAAGGTAATGGCAGATCGTTGACAATCTACGCACCTCGGGAGTATCGTCGACAATCGACAACACTTCGCTAAGCGTCGTCGACAATCGACGAGGCATCACTTCATTGGAGGATCACATGGCATTCGAGTTCGAAACCAAGCCCAAGTTCGTTACGTTCGACATGAACGGAACGCTGATCAAGTTCGCTATTGCCGACGCGACCCGAGAGGTCCTGGGCGACCGGCTGCCTGCCGAGATCGCCGACGCGTACCTGCAGGCCACCAAGGCCTACCGGATCGATGAGTGCATGGGCGAATACAAGCCTTTCCGCCAGATCATTGCCAACTCCATGGAACGCGCCTCACGCAGGCTCGGCATTGAGTACCGTGAAGCCGACGCTCAGGCTGTCTACGAGATCGTCCCCACCTGGGGCCCGTACCCGGGTGTCACCGAGGCACTCAACCGCCTGGCCGAGGAAATCCCGCTGGTCATCATCACCAACAGCGACACCGCGGATGCTGCCCGCCTTTCGGCGAACCTCAAGGCCCCCTTCGATGTTGTCATCAGCGCCGAGGAGATGGGCACGTATAAGCCGCGGCTCGGTGCGTTTGAGTACATGTTCGACAAGCTGGGCGTGACACCGGATGAGATCGTGCACGTCTCCGCGAGCCCGATGTACGACCACCGCTCCGCCGCCACCCTGGGCATCAAGAACAAGGTGTACGTGGACCGCGGCTTCGAACACGACGAGCACTGGCTCGGCTACGAGCGGATCACCGACATCGCCGACCTCCCCGTCCTCTTCGGCCTGCCGCGTCCCGCTGGCTCCTAACAGAGGGCCCGGGTACAGATGAGCGTCACCAAGGCCGGATCGGCTGTGGATCGGCTCCGGGCCCTCGGTCTGGAGCTACCCGTCCTCGCTGATAACCCGTACTACGTGGACCACCGCTCGGTGGACTCCAGCATCCACATCGCAGGCCAACTGCCTTTCAAGGACGGTGTGCTGCTGGGCCAGGGCGTAGTCGGCCGGGATGTCGAGCTGGAGACGGCGCGGGAGCTCGCGCGCCATTGCGCGCTGAACTGCCTCGCCGCCGCTGTGCAGGCGGTGGGAGATCTGGACCGGGTCCGGATCGTGCAGATGCTGGTCTTCGTGGCCAGTACGCCGGACTTCGGCCTGCAGTCGCGGGTCGCCAACGCGGCCAGTGAACTGCTCATCGAAGTGTTGGGTGAGTACGGGCGGCACGCCCGCACCGCGATCGGTGTCGCCGGGCTGCCGCTGAACACTCCGGTAGAGATCCAGATGGTCTGCACGGCCGTTTAGCGACGGGCACCACGGCGGTGGTGTACGACGGCGGTGGTGTGCGGGACCCGCTGAGGCGGGTCCCGCACATTCAGCACTCGAGGAAGCCAGCACCGCCGCCCTCGATCATTCATAGACAGAATCATGAGGAGTACAGCGTGAAGCGCATTCAACGAGCACTCGAGGCTCTCGTCGAGCGAATCGATACCCCCGCCCCCATCGTGTTGGCCGACGTGGTGCAGGGGAACATCGACCGCATGCAGGCCTTCGCCGCCCAGCACAACCTCGACGTCAGGCCACACGTCAAGACCCACAAGTGTGTCGAAATCGGCCGGCGCCAGATCAAGGCCGGCGCGGTCGGAATCACCGCAGGCAACGTCGGTGAGGCCGAAGTCTTCGCCGCGGCCGGATTCGACGACATCTTCATCGCCTACCCGATCTGGCCCGCCGGAACGAAAGGGCCGCGGATCCGCAAACTCGCCGACACCATCCGGCTGCGGGTCGGCGTCGATAACGTCGCGGCGATCAATGCCCTCGCCGACGCGATGGGCCCAGAACCGGACCGGCTGCAGGTCGTGATTGAGGTCGACTGCGGTGCCCGCCGTTCAGGGGCTCCTGCCGAGGCCGCGGGCGACCTCGCTCTGGCCGCCCGCAAGCGCGGTCTGGTGCCGGTGGGTGTCTTCACCTACCCGGGCCATGGCAGCGCCGGTCCGGACGCCCGCAAGCGTGCCGCGGATGACCAGGACGCCGCGCTCACCACCGCGGTGCGCAGCCTCACCGCAGTCGGTATCACCCCGGAGGTGGTCAGCGCCGGCTCCACACCCACCGTGGAGTTCGCCACCAACAGCGTCATCACCGAGATCCGGCCCGGCGAGTACGTGTTCAACGACCTGAACAACACCCGGCTCGGCGCCTGCACCGAGGATCAGATAGCGCTGTTCGTCGCCGGCACGGTGGTCAGCGACTGGGTCCCCGACCAGGTCATCCTCGATATCGGCACCAAAGCCCTCGGCCGCGAAGGCAGCCCCGAGGTCGGCTACGGCAGCATTGCCGGCACCACGGCCGTCCTGTCCAAACTCAACGAGTACCACGGATTCCTCCCCCTGCCGGCCGGGTTCCGACCCGGCGTCGGGACCGTGCTTCCGGTGGTGCCCAACCACGTCTGCCCGGTGGTGGTCAATTTCGAGGAGTACATTGTCACCGACAGCACGGGCACGATGCTGGAATGGTGGCCGGTCGACGCCCGCGGATTCCTCAACTGACCGATGCGGACCGATCACGCGGGACGGGACTTCCGTTCCCCCAGCCTGCAACCCAGCAAACTTACCCACGATGGAGTGACTGACATGAGACTTGATAAGACCACGGCCCTGGTCACCGGAGCCAACAGCGGAATCGGGCAGGCAGTATGTTCCCACTTCCGCAACGAAGGTGCCCGACTGCTGCTTACCGGCCGCAGGGAGCAACTCGCCAGCGCACAGCCCGACGATCTGTACGTCCCGGGAGACCTCAATGACGAGGCGTTCGTCGAAAGCCTGGCCCGCCAGGCGGCCGAGTCCTTCGGCACCGTAGACGTCGTCGTCCTCAACCACGGCCTGCAGGTCAGCGGCCCGCTGACCGAAATGGCCTACGAGGATGCGAAGAACGTGCTGCACAGCAACCTGCTCAGCTCCTTCCTGGTGATGAAGCACTTTGCGCCGCTGATGCCCGCTACGGGTGGCTCGTTCGTCCTCGTCAGCTCGCGGCTGGGCATGGTCGGCAAGCCCGATGAGGTCCTGTATTCGGCGGCTAAAGGCGGCCTGATCATGCTGGCCAAGGGCGCGGCGATCGAATGGGCGTCGCGAAACATCCGGGTCAACGTCGTCGCGCCAGGGCTGACCGTCACCCCGGTCATTGAAGCATCGTTCCAGCGCAGGGACGACGCCGAGGCCTACCGCGCCCAGCGTGAGGGCCAGATCCCGCTCCAGCGCCTGGCTACCCCCGAAGAGATCGCCGACGCCATCCTTTTCATGGCGTCCCCGGAATCGTCCTACATCACCGGCGCGGTCCTGCCCGTCGACGGCGGATACACCGCCGCCTGAACACCTCAACGCTTCACAGACAACGAAGGACAACCATGACAGCCCTTGCGGCAACACCCCGAAACGGAGAGCTCGGCTTCTGGATGGCCGGACTCGCGGACAAGAGGCCCGCCTACCCCCGCTTCACCGGTCAGGACACTGTAGACCTGGCAATTATCGGTGGCGGCTACACAGGCCTGTGGGCCGCGTACTTCGCCAAGAAACTCGAACCCTCACTCAAGGTCGCGGTTTTTGAAGCAGAACAGATCGGCTACGGCGCCTCCGGACGAAACGGTGGCTGGCTCTCAGCAATGCCCCCAGGAAACCGGGCCACCTTCGCCCGCGCCTCCGGCAGAGGGCTGGACGCCAGTATTGCGTTGCAGCAGGAGTTTGTCGCCGGCGTCGATTCCGTCCTGGACATCCTTCAGGCCGAGGGCATTAACGCGGATCAGAACAAGGGCGGCGCGCTCGTCGCTGCCCACACTAAGGCGGGGCTGGGCCGGCTCGTGACCCGGCGTGACACGGACTGGAAGTACGGGCTGACCGAAGACGATGTCCATTTGCTCGACCGGAACGAGTTCCAGAGCCAGATCAACATCTCCACCGTCCATGGCGGGCTCTTCTACAAGCACTGCGCCCGGATGCATCCGGCGAAACTCGTCTACGGCCTCGCCGACACCCTGACCTCCATGGGGGTGAGCATCTACGAAGGCAGCCGGGTAGGCAGCATCGACGGCAAAATCCTCACCCTGGACAACGGGCGGGTGACCGCGGCCAAAACGTTCATCTGTACCGAGGGATATTCCGGACAACTGCTTGGCAGCAGGGCCCTGATACCGATCAATTCCTCAATGATCGTGACCAAGCCGCTATCGGAGGAGGCGTGGCAGCAGATTGGCTGGACCGGGCCGCAGTGCCTTAACGACTCCGCACACACTTTCATCTATTCGCAGCGGACAGCGGACGGCCGCATCGCCATTGGCGGCCGGGGAGTGCCCTACCGCTACGGCTCCGGCACAGGGGGCGCCGGTTCAACAGCCCAGTCCACCGTTGACCTGATCTCTACAAAGCTTCGCTCCTTCTTCCCTGGTTTCCCATTCGAGGTGGACCACGCCTGGTCCGGAGTTCTCGGCGTCACCCGTGACTGGAACGGCGGCGTGCACTGGGACCAGGCGTCCGGAATCGGATCTTCCACCGGATACGCCGGACATGGCGTCACGGCGGCCTACGTAGGCGGCAGGACTCTCGCGGAGCTGGCCTTCGAGAAGGAAACAGAACGGACGACACTCCCCTGGGTCGGGTACCGCTCACGGAAGTGGGAACCCGAACCCATCCGCTGGCTCGGTGTCCACGGCATGTACCGGCTCTTCGGACTGGCTGACCAATGGGAAGAACGCAGGGACTCCACCAAGACCTCACTCCTGGCCAAATTCGGCAGCAGACTCGCCGGACTCCACGAATAGTCCATCAACCAATAACTTTCCCCCCGAACCCCCTTGAAGGGAAGCACCATGAAAACCATAAATAAGATCCAGACGACAGCCGCGGGGCTTGTGATGGAGCGCAGTGACGCCAATCCCAAGGAAGCCAGGACCCAGGCGCTCCCGGAAAAGGTGCTGTAAGCCATGGACGGAAGACTGGCTGTCATAGGCCTGGGCAGCATCGGAAGCATGGCGTTGTGGCAGGCATCGCACCTGACCGACTCCGTGACCGGATTCGAGGCGCAGTCACCTGCTCACGGCAGAAGCGCCGTGGGCGGCGACACCCGCCTGTTCCGCATGATCTACCTCGGCAACCCCGACCTCTACCCCATCCTGGAACGCTCGCGCGATCTCTGGGCTGAACTGGAAGCAGAAACCGGACAGGACATCTTCACACGCTGCGGCGGCCTGTCCATCGGCACCGCCGACGGCCCCTACATCCGCAGCCTCCTGGAAACCGCCCGAACCAACGAGGCTGCCCACGAAATCCTCAGCCGCGAAGAGATGGCGGAACGCTACCCGCAGCACAGCCTCCGCCCGGATGACTGCGCCATCTACGACCCGAACGCCGGGGTCCTGCGCACCGACCGGGCCGTCACTGCCGCCGTCGCCGCAGCCCAGGCCATCGGCGCAACCGTCCATACAAACACCCCGATTGACAGCATCACCGAAACCGAAGATGGCGTGGTCATCACCTCCGGAGACACCTCCTGGAC
This sequence comes from Arthrobacter pascens, assembly GCF_017052465.1. Classification (GTDB taxonomy): domain Bacteria; phylum Actinomycetota; class Actinomycetes; order Actinomycetales; family Micrococcaceae; genus Arthrobacter; species Arthrobacter pascens. The sequence goes on along the minus strand of NZ_JAFHKT010000119.1, from coordinate 25,803 downwards.
CTTCGAGAACGTCATCGTCTCCTCCGGGGGCTGGTCCAGGCGGCTTATGCCTGACTATCTAAAGGCGCACACGGAAACACGCAGAGTTTTCCTTTCGTGGTTCGTTGCCCGCGACGCAGCCCAGTTCACGCCGGAAAAGTTCCCTACGTTCAACCGGATGTACGAGGGCCGCTCCATGTATGGGGCACCTACCGTCGATGGGGTCACAGTCAAAGCCACCTTGGACGGCCGGGGCACCGTAACACCGGACCCCGACGGTTTCCGCAGGGAACTTTCAACAGCCGAAATTGCCGAGACTTTCGAAACGGTCTCGGAATTCATCCCCGGTCTCATCCCGACGATCGTCCGATCGGATGCCTTCCCGGACCTCTACACCACGGACCGGAACCCTCTACTGGGTTGGCTCAGCGAGTCAAGCAAGATCTATTGCGCCACAGGCTTCTCCGGGGGCGGATTCAAGAATGCCACCGGGTACGGCCACATTGCCGCGTACGAAGCGCTCGGCAAACAGTCCCTCGAAGGCCTGGAATTCGTACGCCCGGACAGGTTTAAGACGAGCTAGACCAATCCGTCAGACAGCACCGCAACAGCAATCTAGACAACCCGTAGTATGCCAAAACGTGAGATGAGTGGATGTCAATGGCGGCACCAGAAGGATTACTTGCACTGGAGGCAAGACCCACGGCGCAGGTGATCGCGGACCACTTGCGGGAACAAATCGTCCAGGGGTCCATCCGCCCCGGGCAACAGATCAACGAATCCCTCCTGGCGAACCAGCTCAACACATCCAGAGGTCCTCTCCGGGAAGCACTGCAGCGTTTGTGCCAGGAAGGGATCCTGATCAGTCGGCGCAACTACGGAGTGTTCGTCAAGGAGGTCGAAACGCATGACCTTAGGGAGATCTACACAATTCGTGAGTCCATCGAATCCGCCGCCGCCAACAGGCTGTTGGACAGCAGCCCGAAGCAGATCAAAGACACCTGCAAAGTGCTGAAGGAAATTGTGGGCGAAATGGCGAAGCAAGTGGCTGGTTCCGACTGGCAGACCATGGCAGGGCTGGACATGCAGTTCCATTCAGCCCTTGTTGCCGGCATGGGAAATTCCCGTTTCATCCGTATCTACTAGACACTCGCCGCTGAATCAAGAATGTGCCTCTTCGACTTGGAAGTCTTCTACCCAAGGATGGACGTTCTGGTACAGGAACACCAAAACATCCTGGATCTCCTGAAGGCAGGCGACAGGGATGGCCTCCTCAGGGCCATCAAGCGGCATACGCAAGAAGCCGTTGAGGACCTCACCGCAACTCACCAAGAAAAACCATCAACGTCTGAAGACTTCTCCTGGCCGCAGGCCCACGATGGACACCCTGTATAATCGACAATCGACAAGGAGGCGGCACATGGACCGCAAGTTCGAGTGGCATGAACAGCGGACGACGACGCCCGACGGCGTCTACCGCGTGCTGCGTACCGCCATCCTGGACGGAACTGTGCCGCCCGGCGAACAGTTGCGCGAGACGCACATTGCTGCCGATCTCGGGATCAGCCGGTCCCCGCTACGTGAGGCACTGACCAAGCTTGAGGAGGAGGGGCTGGTCGTGAAGATCCCCTTCCGGGGATCGTTCGTTGTGGAGGTAAGTGCTCGGGAGGTCGCCGAGATCGCATCAATCCGTTTGCTTGTCGAGCCTTACGCTGCCGAGCTCTCGGCCGCAACGTTGCGCGGTCCTGAGCGGCTTCGGTTGAAGCAAACCATCGAGGAACTTTACCGGGCCACGGACACCAACGATATCCCGGCCAGCATTGATGCTCACCTTCGCTTCCACAGGCTCTTCTACGAATATTCCGGGAACGCCGCCCTGCACGCTCTTTGGAACGGTTGGGAGAACAAGCTGCGTCTCTACTTCTCGGTCGACCATCGGACTTACAGCGACCTCCATGAAATCGCCGTTGAGCACGAGAGATTGGCTGCACTCGCTTTGGAAGGTGACATCGAGGGCTTCCGTCATGAGACGGTCCGTCAGTTCCAAAATGCGCTCCGCGCCGAAAGTTAAACCAAACGTCGGTGTTCATCCGGTGAGCATTAGAGACCGAACGGGCGCCGCCGGTTTCTGGGGTGCCTAGACCCCATTCTGACCAAATTCCAAGCAACTCCAAACCATGGCCGCGCTTCCCGTGACAGGGGCGCGGCAGCTCTGTGTTCTGCCCTCTTACAGGCCTTGCCGAGGAGCGGTTCTGACCCAATCCCTGACTTGCGAGCCTGACTTTGCGCTTCTCGCGTCGTAGTCAGAGTTACCTAGAGTGTCGCCAAGTCTTAGGAAAAAATGTATAGCTGTTATACAGTTTTGAGGTGACAATCAATGAAGTTGTGACAGTTGCCGACGCCGTCCGTATCCGGCTTGAACGCAGCCTCCTGGCCGGAGACTACTCAGCGGGAGCACGGGTTAAGGACAGCCACGTGGCCCAGAAGTTGGGCGTGGCGAGGCCGACTGCCCGCGTTGCGGTGCAAAGCCTCATCGCCGAAGGCTTCCTGGAACGTGAAACCGGGCAAAGTGCAAGGGTCCGTCGTTTCTCCGTCCAGGACGTCGCGGACATATTTCGCGTACGCCGACTCATCGAATTTGAGGCGGTCCGTTCGGTCCGCCAAGGCGCCAATACGGAGCCCATCCGGGAATCCCTGGCGAGGTTTTCAGAGGTCAGGGATGATCAGGATTGGGAAACTGCGGCACAGGCTGACATGGGCTTTCATGCGGCCGTCGTGGAAGCTGCCGGCTCGCAGCGGCTGAGTAGGCTCTTTCAGACGATTTCTACAGAGATCCGCCTCCTGATGGCCCTCCTTCGCCCCCGGTACCTCCATGTATCCACGCTTCACGACGAACACACTGAGCTCCTGAGTGCGCTGATCGCCGGCAACCCGGACAAGGCATTGAAGCTTTGGGCGGCCCATTTGGACGACGCCGAAGCGTTCCTCAGCACGAGAACCCAGGAAGAAGTCTCCCGGGAGCACTAGTACGGCAACACAACTCGAAACCGTTCCATGAAACTCCAAGTGGAAAGCGACCATGCATTCAAAGTTCACCGCCCCGGAACGTGCAGCGATCCTGGCAAAGCTTCAGGCCGCGGGTGTGCCCGTGGAGGGCTCGGCTCACCGGCTGGCCGCATACTCCTATGACGCGTCCAACTACCGGATCCCGCCTGTCGGGGTCGTGTTTCCGCGCAGTGTCGACGACGTCCTCGCCGTCATGGCGGCATGCCGGGAAACCGGAACTCCGCTGATCAGCCGGGGCGGAGGGACGTCCATGGCCGGAAACGCCATCGGCCCCGGAATCGTTCTGGACTTCTCGCGGCACATGAACCGGATCATAACCGTCGATGAGGCGACAGGAACGGCAGACGTCGAAGCCGGCGTCGTGCTTGCCCAGCTCACCCGCGAAACAGAACACGCAACCGGCGGGAGCCTCACTTTCGCCCCCGACCCGTCCTCAAAAAACCGTGCCACCATCGGTGGCGCCATCGGCAACGACGCGTGCGGCAACCACTCGGTACGTTATGGACGGACTTCCGATCACGTCCACGAGATCGAGGTCGTCACCTCCGACGGCGCCCTGCTCACCGCATCAGACAACGGCGTCCGGGCCACCGACCCGTCCGACGCCTACTCCGTATCCCGCGCGTCCCAGTTGGGCGAAGACCTCAAGAAGCTCGCCCAGGACAACCTGTCTGCTTTCCGCCTTGAACTTGGCCGCATCCAGCGCCAAGTTTCCGGCTACCACCTTGCCAATCTCCTGCCGGAGAACGGCCTTAACGTTGCCAGGGCACTGGTCGGCACCGAAGGAACCTGCGCCGTCGTCGTCCGCGCCCGCATGAAACTGGTCCCCAAGGCGCCCAGCGCACTGCTGGTCTGCCTCGGCTATGCCGATGTGGTCGACGCTGCAAAGGACATCGAAACCATCCTCGACTTCTCACCGGCGGCAGTCGAAGGCATCGATGAGGCCATCGTTGACACCATGCGGCTGCGCCGCGGAGACGACTCCGTCCTCGGGCTTCCCCAAGGCAAGGCGTTCCTCTACGTGGACCTCGACGGCGACGACCCGGACGAAGTGGCCCGCCAGGCCGCCCTGCTGCTGGAACGGCTCGCCGCGAACGGCCGCCTGGTCGATGGATGTGCAGTTCCGGACTCTGCTGAACGCGCTACATTGTGGCGGGTGAGGGAAGACGGCGCCGGCCTGTCATCCAGGCCCGCCAGCGGCGGAGAATCCCACGCCGGTTGGGAGGACTCCGCCGTTGCCCCGCAGAACCTCGCAGCCTACCTGGCCGACTTCCGGACACTCCTGGACGAGTATGAGCTGACCGGGATCATGTACGGGCACTTCGGGGCAGGATGCATGCACATCCGCATCACCTACGACCTGCGCAGCGAAGAAGGCCGCAGCGTGTTCCGCAAGTTCACGCAGGCCGCCGCCGAACTTGTTGTCCGCCACGGAGGCTCCTTGTCCGGAGAACACGGCGACGGCCGTGCCCGCTCGGCACTGCTTCCGCACATGTACTCCCCCGACATGCTCGCCGCGTTCGAGGAATACAGCAGGATGTGGGATGAGGCAGGGATCCTGAATCCGGGATCGATCACCGATCCGGATCCGATTGACGCCAACCTGGCCCTCGAGGGCGTCCCCGAACGTGAGTGGAGAACGCACTTCGAGCTCCGGCCCGTCGAGGCCGCCGCGGCCGGAGCCGACCCCTGGGTGCATGCCGTCCAGGCTTGCATCGGCGTCGGCAGGTGCCGTTCGGACTCCGGCGGGGTGATGTGCCCGAGCTTCCGGGCCACAGGGGACGAGAAGGACTCGACGCGTGGACGGTCCAGGGTGCTCCAGGACATGGTCCGGGGTGCCCGGACCATCGACGAAGGCTGGAAGTCAGAAGATGTCCGCGAGGCATTGGACCTGTGCCTGGCCTGCAAGGCCTGTTCCAACGACTGTCCTGCAGGCGTGGACATGGCCAGCTACAAATCGGAGTTCTTCTCGCACTACTACGAGGGGAAGCTCCGGCCGATGTCGCACTTCTCGCTCGGGTGGCTGCCCAGGTGGTTGAAGCTAACGTCCCGCATTAGCCCGCTGGTCAATGGCGTCCTGGCAAGCCCGCTTGGCAAGGTCGTGGCCGCCGCGGGCGGCCTCACCACCAAGAGGAAGATGCCGAAGTTCGCTTCCCGGAAGATGCTCCGCGACGCCCTCGCCCCGTACAGCGCCCCCGCCAAGACAGCCGACGCCGTGCTGTTCGTTGACTCGTTCACCAAGGGTTTCAGGCCCGAAGTGGCCGGGGCAGCAGCCCGGGTCATGGAAAGCACGGGTAGGCAGGTCGGCTGCGAATCGGATGCCTGCTGCGGCCTGACCTGGATCTCTACGGGTCAACTCGACACCGCGAAGAAGCTCATGAGCAAGGCCGTAGCGAAGCTCGATGACGGCACCGATGCACCGATCGTCGTCATCGAACCAAGCTGCGCCGCCGCATTGAAGAAGGACGCGCCGGAACTGCTCGGCACCGAGGCCGCCGAACGCGTATCCCACAGGATCCGCAGCTTCGCCGAAGCCGTGAAGGAATGGGTCGACGCAGGTTGGACGCCACCGGCCGTACCGCCGGACGTGACTGTGCAGACCCATTGCCACGAGTACTCAACCTTTGGGGCGACAGTACAGCGGAAGGCATTGGCGGCCCTGGGAGTAGCCAATGTCGCCGAGGCAACAGGTTGCTGCGGCGTAGCGGGAAACTTCGGCTTCGAAGCCAACCACTACGACATCTCCATGAAGGTGGCACAGCAGGCACTGGCTCCTGCCCTTGAAGGCACTGCGGCAGACACACCGGTTCTTGCCGACGGCTTCAGCTGTGCGATGCAGGTCAAGCAATTGGAACCGGAGCGCAAGAGCCTCCACCTTGCCGAACTCCTTGATCCCCGGAACACCGTCCTTTAGAGCAAGCCATAAACGAAAGAGAGAACCGATGAGCCTCACAGCCAACGTAGCTACGCCGCTGATTACGGCAGACGCCGACAGCCTCCGGCACGCGGATGCAGTCATCCAATCCATCAAACTGCCCAGCCAAGGTATCGCAGTCCAGGACCCTGCCACGGCCGAGACCATAGCCCACGTCCCTGACGCTGATGTCGAGGCTGCGCTGGAAGCTGTTGGGAAGGCCGACGCGGCTGGAGCTGACTGGTCAAATAGCACCCTTCGTCAGCGCGCCGACGTGCTGCACGCCTGGTACGACAAGCTCGTTGCCCACACCGAAGATCTTGCACACCTGATCTCACGCGAAATGGGCAAACCCCTCGCAGAGGCCCGCGGCGAGGTTAAGTACGGCACCGACTTCGTCCGCTGGTACGCCGAAGAGGCCGTGCGCCCCGCAGGGAACTTCCGGGAAACGCCCGACGGAGGCGCGAGCCTCCTCACCCGCCGCTCCCCCGTGGGCTTGGCGGTACTGATTACGCCATGGAACTTCCCGCTGGCCATGGCCACCCGAAAAATCGCACCGGCGCTGGCAGCAGGCTGCCCCGTCGTCATCAAGCCTGCGACCCTTACTCCCCTGACGACGTACTTTGCGGTCCAGCTCGCCGTTGAGGCAGGGGTGCCTGAAGAACTGATCCAGGTCATCACCACCTCAAAGTCAGGGGCGTTCAGCGAAGCCGTCCTGCTTGACCCAAGGGTCCGGAAGGTGTCCTTCACCGGGTCAACGCCGGTGGGCCGTCAGCTCCTGAAGCTTGCCTCCCGGAATGTGCTCCGCAGTTCGATGGAGCTCGGCGGTAACGCACCGCTCATCGTCTTCAATGACGCTGATCTTCAGCGGGCGGTGGATGGAACGTTTGCCGCGAAGCTGCGCAATGGCGGACAGTCCTGCATTGGAGCCAACCGCATCTACGTCCAGGACGGGATAGCCGATGACTTCGTCTCCGCACTCACCGAACGCTTCGCCCAAGTCGCCGTCGGAAGCGGCCTCGGACAGCAGACCGGACTCGGTGCACTGATCGACGATCGTGCAGTCGCTCAAATGCAGGCGTACACCGAGAATGCCGTGAGCCTGGGCGCCACACTGCTGACCGGCGGCCACGGATACGACTCTGCAGGCAACTTCTTCGCCCCGACCGTCCTTGACCACGTCACCGAAGATTCCGACGTGGCCAAGTCTGAGATTTTCGGCCCCATCGCGGCGATTCAGCGGTTCAGCTCAGAAGCCGAGGCAATCAACCGGGCCAACGCGACAGAATTTGGCCTCGCCGGCTATGTATTCACCGAGAACCTCGACCGCGCCCTTAATGTCGCCGACCGTCTCCAGACGGGAATCGTGGGCATCAACCAAGGCGTACCGTCCAACGCTGCCGCCCCCTTCGGAGGCATCAAGCAGTCAGGCCTCGGACGCGAAGGAAGCGCCGAAGGGCTCGAAGAATACGAAAACATCCGCTTCTACAACGTGGCGCGACGCGCCACTGCCTAGTATCGGGTACTGAAAAGTCCGACGCCGGCGCCCACCGAACCGGCCGCCTCACCACAGGTGCCGCAGCAGCGGAAATCCGGTGCCGCCGTCGTGAGCGTCCAAAACACTGACCAAGCATTGATGTACCAGAAGGTTGTGGCCCGGGATCCCAAGGGATCCCCGGGCCACAACCTTCAATGGTTCGGATTACCTCCGCGGCCAGAACAGCACCAGGGCGCCGGCTGCGATAGAGCTCGTCAATGCCTGGGTGCGGCTGCTGTGGCTGCACGGACGATGTACCGTCTATCCGGAGCCAATGATGGCGAGGACAGGGGCCCCGGCCACCGAGGCAATCCACAGAAAGGCACAAAATGCGACAGAGCAGTCGTATATCCATGTGGACGTCCCTTTAGCGGAGACGTCATCATTCTTTGTCGGCAGGGCCATGTCGAGGATGACTACGACCTGGTGATTTCCGGCAATGCCTACGCCTACTAGGAAGACTATGGGAATACGTCGGTCCGAAACCCTTTGCGGAACATCGGGCGAGGGAGCGGCGCAATGCTAAGTCTGATCTTGCTCATCACAGCAGGGCTCCTGACCAACTCGAGAGCAGTCCCGCACCTGCCGTCGTCAGCAACACGTGAATGCCGCCGGACTCCACCGACCGACAGGCCTAGTCTGTCTCGGGCCCCGAGCAGAACTCACAGTCGTCTTCACAGGTGAACCATACAGTGTCATTTTTCATTTGTTGGCCGCCCTTCTCGTGCTGTCCCCCGGGTTGCTTTTATGGCCTTTTGGAGTTTGGCGGCCGTCTCGTGGTCACCCAGGCCGCGACTGGTCCTGAAGCCATACGGGAAAGATAGCACAGATCGTAGATTGTGAACAATCTACATTTGGTGGCTATCCGGAGTCTGTTTCCTTGTCCCCCGCGGCGGGTGCAATGGTTGTGGGCGCGGACGAGGAATGGGGTGCCGGAGTGGTGCTGTGAACCTGCCATTGAGGACGAAATCGGCTGCTTGGCCGACGGCGCAACCCTGATCGGGACGATGAGTCCTGGCCTGCGGCCGGACCTTGTGGAGGCGCTGGCGGAGCGGCCGATTACGGCGCTGGGGCTGGCGTCGCCGGCGGTATCAGCGGTTTAAGTTGTGGATATTTTCATCGATATAGCGGGTGACCCATTCTTGAAGCTGTGCGGTGTTCCAGCTGGGTGTGGTGACAAGGAGTACTTCGCGGTCTTCACGGAAAGCAGTGGTGATCCCGTCCTCCTTCGCGAGGGTTTTGACCAGCCGGTCCACTTCCCGGGAGTACTCGTGGGCGATGTCCTCCCGCAAGGACACCTCAAGCTCACGCCCGCGGAGCGCGTCTTCGCCCAGGTCCTCGACCTCGATAAGAGGTTCGTCCTCGGCGACTGTCTCCTCATCGGTACCGTTCAGTCGTTTGATGACCGCCGCGGCTATGCGAGCCAGCTTGTCGTCATCTGAGGGAAGCCGCCCGCTGGCCTGTCCTCGGGCAAGGCCTGGCACGAGGTCAGCCAGTGGAACCTCCTCGCTTTTGTGGACGAGCATTGGGCGGTTCTGCCACATGTACGACTTGATGCGGTTGTATCCGACCCGCCACCGGGCTTTGGGGGCTCCTTGCTCCACGACCCGGCACAGGTAGGAATTAACGCCATCGATGATGGCAATCGACTCTGGCGACAGCGTCGGCTCTGTGCCGATGCCGTAGCGGAGCCATGTGGGGCTGGTCGAGGCGTCAGGCTCAGGGGTTCCAGTCGTCAGCTCCGTCAGCACCGATTTCACCCAGCGCCAGAGGGGCGTGAGGCTTTCTACTGTCCCGTCGAGGTTGACGGTATCGTCAGCGTGTTCGGCTAGATATCGGGTTAGATTCTCCAGCGCGTGCGGTCGCTCTTCGAGGAACTCCTGTAGCGCCGCGGCGGCCTCTTGCTTCTTCATCTTTGCGTAGGTCCTCATGGCAAATGAATAACATAGTTGATGCCGTGTTCCGGCGAGCCGCAGTGTGGCGTGGTCGCTAAGGCCGGCGAGGGCTTTCTGCGACTGCCCGGCCCAGTGTGCTCACTTGCCGATCATCGAAGCCGGAGGCTTGGGGAACGCCTTTGTCGGGTAGAGTCCGGCAACCTTGTTCATATATGTCGACCACTGCGGTCCGGCGAGCATGTAGCCGTCGATGCGGTCGTAGCGCTTTCCGTTGATGGTGAGGTTCCTGCCGGGCCGCTTCTGGCCCTCCATCGTGTCCCCGAAGAAGGACGCCGTGGCCAGCCCGGTCGTGTAGCCCACCACCCAGGTGGCGCCGTTGCTGTTGTTCGTGCCCGTCTTGGCCGCAATGGGCATCCCGCTCTTGATCTTGGGCTTGATGTGGACGCCCGAGCCCTTCTTCATCACGTCCTGAAGCACCGAATTGACGCCACGGGCCACTTCCCGGTCCACGGTGGCCTTGCAGCTTGGCGTCTGGGCTGGAAGGGTCCGCTTTGCGATATCGTTCACCCGCAGAATGGCAAACGGCTCACAGTAGCGGCCGTCAGCGGCGAAGGTGGCGAAGGCATTGGCCATGTGTAGCGGGGCCACAGCCGTCCCTCCGAGGATATTGCCCAGCTGGTGCATGTTGGTCCGGGAGCCGTCGAGCCCGCTGTGGATACCCACTGCATCGACCATTTTCTGGATTCCGCAGAAGTCCAGCTGGGCAGCTTCGGCAAAGGTTGCGGTGTTGATGGAGTTGTACAGCCCATAGTCGGCGGGCATGCTCCGGTAGAACTCGCCCGAGTTGTTCTGCAGATCCTCAGAGGCTTCGAGTCCCGCCCTGCGCTGGGTGCTGCTGTAGGCGCCGAGGATCTTCCCGCAGGAGGAGCGCCAGTTAAATCCGAGCGGGTACTCCCGCCGGGACGCGTCCACGACCTGCGTGATCTTGTTTCCCTCATGAAGCCACTGCGCGAAGGTGAACGGTTTCATGGTGGAACCCGGCTGGAAGCCGCCGACGCCGTTGAGGTCGTTGCCATTGGCGTCCTTGGAATCCACGTTGAAGTTCAGCTGCGTGTCGAACTTCCCCTTCTGGGGCAGGAACACCGTATTCTGCGCCATCGCGAGGATCTTGCCGGTACCGGGCTGGATCGTGACCAGTGACGCGCCCCATTTGGTTGGATTCGCCCCGGCCGTCGCGTTCACCTGCGCCTGGGCCGCGGCCTGCAAACGGCTGTCGAGGGTGGTGGTGATGGTCAGCCCGCCGCGGCGCAGCTTCTGCTCGCGCGCTTCAATGGCTGCCCCGTAGGCGGGGTTGTTCAGGATCAACTGAGCGACGTAGCCGCAGAAATAGGGAGCCATCACGGCCGCGGCGCAACCCTGGTTGGAGGGCCGGATTTTCAATCCCACGTCAGCGACCACGGCGTCGTCGTGCTCTTTTTGCGTGATCTTGCCCTGTTCGAGCATGGCGCCCAGGACCTGATTACGGCGCTGGATGGCGTTCTCCGGACTCGTGACCGGGTCATAGGCGCTGGGGCTGTTGACGAGCCCGGCGAGGAGTGCGGCCTGGGGCAGGTTGAGCTTGCTCGCGGGAATGCTGTAGTAGTACTGGGCAGCCGCTTCGATGCCATAAGCGTTGCGATTGAAGAAGACGATGTTGAGATAGCCTTCCAGGATCCTTTCCTTGGTGAATTTCTTTTCAAGCTCGATCGCGAGCCGCATTTCACGCAGCTTGTCCCCGATGTTCTTTTGCCCACTGAGGATCACCTGCTCTTCACGTCCGGCGGAGATCCTTGCTTCGTTGGCCACATTGGTCACGTACTGCTGGGTGATGGTGGACGCTCCCTGCCGCTCCCCTTCGGTGATGTTGGTGGTCAGTGCCCGGAGAAGGCCCAGGGGATCAATCCCGCCGTGTCCATAGAAACGGCTGTCCTCGATCGCCACGACTGCATCCTTGATATACGGAGACATCTCTCGGAGCGGGATCTGCACACGGTTTTCAGCGAAGAAGGTCGCGATCGTCTTTCCGTCCGCAGTCAGCATCTTCGTGGTCTGTGCCGGCGGCTCGACCGCCAGTTCGCTCGGAAGGCTGTTGAAATAAGTGAGCGACCTGGTGACGGTGGTGCCCGCGAGGGCGAGCTGCGGAACAAGGTAGGCTGCCACAAGGACGCCACAGATGCTACTGAGGACGACGAACCCGAACATCCTCAACAGGAGCCTGCGCATTGGCGATGACAGGCGCGTTCTTGCCATGATTCCAGCTCACATCCCGTCCCGGGTGACACAAGAATACGCGCCCGGCCACCTCCAATCCAGACATCTGCAGGCGAACCGAAACACTCTTTCAATTCCGGCCAGCCGCGGGCAGCAGGCGCCCCCTGCGGCGGCGGACAGAGCTTCGGCTATGAGGGCTTTGGCCGGGCGCGTACGTGCATCCGCTCGCCCTGCTGTCCAAACAGGCTAATGAACTCGACGGGTTTTCCATCGGCGCTGGCGAACCAGTGTGGTGTATGGGTGTCGAATTCCGCGGCTTCGCCTGGGCGGAGTTCAAAGTCTTTGTCGCCCAGCACCAGGCGCAGTCGTCCGTTGAGGATGTAAAGCCATTCGTAGCCTTCATGAACGCGCGGGTCGGGCTCTGCCCCGCGGGCATCACCGGCGAGCACCATCTTAAACGCCTGCAATCCGCCTGGGCGGCGCGTGAGAGGAACAGCCGTCATGCCGCCATGGGTTATGGGCCGCAGATGGATTCTTGGGTCCCCGGTGGGCGGCGCCCCCACCAGATCATCGAGGGGAACACCGTACAACCTCGCGAGAGGCAGCAGGATTTCTAGGTTTGGCCTGCGTTGGCCGGATTCCAGGCGGGACAGGGTGCTAACTGACACTCCGGATGCGGAAGACACTTCTCCGAGGGTGAGGTCCCGTTCCGTGCGGAGTGCCCGAAGCCGGGGGCCGACCGCCCCGAGAACGTCATTAAGCTCATTTGCCATAACCCACAGTTTGCCATAACAGCAATATAAATTGCCAATAGTGCTGCCGGCGCTGGAAGGTGTTTTAACCGCCTAGGCCTGCTGGCGGAATCTTTCAGGACGCGAGCAAGGACGAATGAGTATGGACCCCTCACGGTATGACGTTGTAATTGTTGGCGGCGGCGCGGCGGGACTCAGCGCGGCCACAACGCTGGGCCGGGCGCTGCGCTCGGTGCTGGTCATCGATTCCGGAACTCCCCGTAACGCACCTGCGGCAGGTATACACGGTTATCTTTCAAGGGACGGCGTGAGCCCCGGGGAACTCCTGTCCATCGGACGCAGCGAAGTGCTCTCGTACCGAGGGATGGTCATTGACGGGGAAGCCGTTTCGGCACGGCGAACCCCCGATGGATTCGAGGTGATCCTCGGCGATGCCCGCCGGTTTTCCGGCAGACGCCTCCTCGTCACCACCGGTTTGACTGACGGGCTGCCGCCCATCGACGGGCTGCGGGAGCAATGGGGAAAGGGCGTTGTGCACTGCCCCTACTGCCATGGCTGGGAAATCCGTGGGAAGCGGATTGGAGTGCTCGGGACCGGCCCGCTGTCGGTCCATCAGGCACTGTTGTTCAGGCAGTGGTCCCGGGATATCACCCTCTTCCTCAATGACACCGTGGAACCCATCGACGAGGAGTGGGACAAGCTCGCCGCCCGATCCGTAACGGTCGTCGACGGCGCCGTGGCCTCCGTTAACGCTGTAGATGATGTCCTCACGGGGCTCACGCTCCGCCAAGGCTCCTCGTTTGACCTACAGGCCCTGGCTGTCGGAACACGGATGGAGGCCAGGTCCACGCTTCTGGAATCACTCGGGCTGAGTACCCAGGTGCACCCATCGGGGGCCGGACGGTTTATCGAGACCGATGCTATGGGCGGTGCGACGGCCGTCCAAGGTGTGTACGCAGCGGGCAATGTCTCCAACCTAATGGCCCAGGTGATCACCGCGGCGGCCGAGGGTGTCATGACCGGCGCCAGGATCAACGCCGATCTAATTGAAGAGGAAACGCGGTGGGCCGTTGAGGGGCGCTCCGGCCCCTTCTCGGCTGCCTCGGAAGCAACCGTCTCTAGGTCCATCCAGGGTCTCCGACGCCATGGCCTTGATGATGGGCAGACAGCCACCGAGATGGCCCCTGCGGCCACAGGAGAAAGGTAATCAGCATGGATCACCAGCCCCACCCGACGCAGGACAACGACCACCAGCACCACCAGCGATATGGCAGTTATGACCAGCACCGCATCCTCGACCTCGATGCCGAGGTGTTCGGCGACAATCTTGCAGCCGTTTTGGACTTGTCCGGCGTGCCATCTGCGCGCAGGGTTGTTGACCTCGGCGCGGGCACCGGCGCAGGTAGCCGCCTGCTGCGCGAGCGTTACCCCGACGCCGCGGTGACGTGCATCGACAACGACCCGCAAATGCTCAAGCTGCTGCGCGAGCAAGGCTTCGCCGTGGTCGCGGCCGACCTCGACGACGGGTTCCCCGCGCTTGCCGGCTCCTTGACCACGGCGGATCCAGCGGCCGATGCGCCGGTGGACCTGGTATGGGCATTCTCCTCGCTACACCACGTGGCCCACCCCGCCCGGCTCCTGTCGGGGATCTGCCGGGCACTGGCGCCGGGCGGGGTCCTGGTCGTCGTCGAGCTCGCCGCCCTGCCCCGCTTCCTCAGCCATCCGCGCGAAGCGCTGCTGGAGCAGCGCTGCCACGCCGCTGCGGAGGCCGAGGGGTGGAACCATCACCCGAACTGGACACCGGTCATCGAGGCCGCCGGGTTCACCGTCACCCAGTCCGAGGTGACGACAACCGCACTCTTGACCCCGGCTGCACGCGAGTACGCCCAGCAGTGGTTTGCGCGCTTCTCGCACATGGCGGCCCTGACCGCAGACGACCGCGACGACTTGGAAAACCTGCTGGAACGGCTCCCCGACGATATCGAGCTGGAACCCCGTGCCACCCGGACCGTCTGGGTGGCCACCCCCGACCAGAACCGGCACCCGGACTTGTGGGCGGAGGACATCGCAGAGGACATCGCCGGGTAGGACCAGGGCGTGCCGCCCAGACCAAGGCCTGCAGCGCTTGTTGCACTGGCAGTGAAGCTGGGAAATCCGTGCGTTAAGTGATCTCCGCGCATGGAGGTGCCGGCATAGCGGTGACTACTTGGGTATTCGGATCGTGCTCTAGGGCCGGCCTTCCGGCCACGATCACTGTAGCGCGCTCCCATGGCCGGTCTTCAAGTAGGAAGGGAATTTCTTGTTCTTCCCACTCCCTGTGCAGGTCTTCTTCTTCCTGGCCATCTCGTGCCAGGAGGCGACGTCGGGCTTCCAGGTTGTCGCACTGCACCCAGATCGAAGCGTCGACTAGGTCGGAGAGAGCTTGGCGTGATGATCCGCTCCCTTCCACCCACACCACGGAACGCCCGGCGGGTAGAGCTATGGCACCTGGTCGTTCTCGGGCCACCCAGCCCGGCGGACGGTAATGGACTGGGTCGCCTTGGAGCAGGGGTTCGAGGACACCGTCACGGAGTTCATCGGCCCAGTCAAAAAACGAGAGATGCCACGCTACATCGTCCGTGTGAACGACATCTGAGTCCGGCACTCGAGCTAGTAGACGATCGACCAGGGTGGTCTTGCCTGCCCCGCTCCTTCCATCCACCGCTACAATCCAGGGGCGGTTCGGACGTTGTCCAGCTGCCGGCAGTAACCGCCGCACCAAGCCTTCCAGTGACTCGGCATGCCAGAGTCCCGCGGGTTCGCCGACTTCCGGTTTCATATCCATGGTTACCTCGACTTCGATTATCGGTCCCGCCCAAAAGCTGCCTCATATGGAGTCTCGAGAGTTGCTGTGTTTAGCGCAAGATCTTTCCGTGGCTGAGGATAGCTGGTGTACTTCCATCTGCGCCGGCCTGCCGTATTGCGGGTGTCCGGTTGATTCAGAGCGATAAAGGTCTAGGTCGTTCCCTGATCCAGGGAGAGCGCGGTGCCGTAGCGCAGCAACGGACACACGTCGCGCCTAAATGTCCGCGAGGGAGTATCAGGAGCGCTGCGTCACTGGTCTAGAAGCGGCACGGTTGGTGTCTGCCGGGTTACCTTGACAGAGTGAAGACTCTGGGCGTTGACCTGGCAGCGGATCCGAAGAGAACGGCTGCTGCGGTCCTTGAATGGCGCGACGGGCAGGCACGGCTCGTCCACCTGTCCCTCGGCGTCAGGGACGAAACCGTCGTCGAGCTTTTCGGAGCATCAGACGTGACCGGAATCGACTGCCCTCTTGGCTGGCCCCAGCCGTTCCTGTCATTCCTGCTCGGTCATTCCCGCGAAGATCCGGATGCGGTGCTTCGTCATGACGGGTTGGACGGACGTCGTGAGCTTGCCTACCGGGCCACGGACCGGTTCGTCACCCACACAACGGGCCTGATTCCGTTGAGCGTGTCGGCGGATCGGTTGGCGCATCCGGCCAAGCGTTGCGCAGTCATTCAGGCCAAAATCGCGCGTCTGTGGGGCGTTCAGCCCAGGGACGGATCGGACCGTCTTGTCGAGGTCTACCCTGCCGCTTCCCTGAGGATTTGGGGCATCTCGGCCCGCAGGTACAAGGGCCGTGGGACGCCGGAATCCGAAATCCGCGATGACATCCTGGGCCAGCTCACCGCCGCGGCACCTTGGCTGGACCTTGGCGCGTACAGGGACCAGCTAATCGCATCGGACGATCTGCTCGATTCGGTCATCGCATCCCTGACAGCCCGCGCGGCCGCACGCCGGGCTACCCTGCTTCCTGGCCCGGATCAGAGCCTTGCAGCGCGTGAGGAGGGCTGGATCCACCTGCCAGCAGGTTCGCTCACTAATCTGAACAAATAGGGCCGACCCGGCTACCTATAGCGGGCCCTGAACCGCTGCCCGACAAATGCTCACACTCAGTACCGGTGTCCATCAGAGTGGACGCCTGTTCATAAGGCCTGGGCGCGTGCGATGCCATGTACTCACCAGTCGCGGGTCAGGAAGCCCAGCAAAGAGTAGACCAACGTCCAAGACTGCATCCGGCGCCATCCGCCCAATGTGACAAACTTCGGACTCCCGATACAGGGGCGTGTCCGCCAGCTGCGGGAGCCTTGGGTTCTGGGAGCAAGCGGGTCCCGCACTGGGTCCCGTCCGCTCCCAGTGGCAGTCGTGGATGCCGTTTGCTCCTATCGGGACCTTTACCTGGTAGGTTCCCCAGAGTGGCCGCCGGTGTCCGGCAGCCACTCTCGGCATCTCTTTGTCTCCAGGATTACTTCAGCATCCACACGTCAGTGGTGTAGTCCTGCCGGCCGTCCGCTGGAGTGAAGTCGGTGTGGACCCAGACCCGCAGGTAGGTTTTGCCGTAGTACTGGTAGGGCTTGACCCACACGCTCTTGGTGGCCCAGCTGTACTTGTAGGTTGCGCTCTCCCATCCGCCGTTCTCGGCGTAGGTGCGCCGCGAACCCCAGTCGCAGTCGGTGGGGTGGCACTTTCCGAACACCCGGATGGAACCCGCGGGATAGACGCAATGCCCGCTTGTATCGCACAGTGCCTGGTCAGCGCAGCCCCAGTCGAGCACCACTTTGGTGACTGAGTTGGTGTTGGGGTCGATGTTCTTCCAGGTTCCGTTCGCCTGGCTGGAGCCGCTACACAGGGCGTGGGCAGGTGCCGCCGTCAGCGCGCTGCCGACGAAAACGAAGGCGAAAGCAGCAAGCAACATGGCGATCAGGACGGCGGTGGCGGACCGGCCCGTCCGTTGCCGCAAGGTGTTAATGAACATGGGAGGTTCTCCTAGTGTGGTGTGTGTTTTGTTGGCCGTTTGGTGCACGGTCCCCGGTTTTGATGGACCGGATGCCCTAAACCGGCACTCCCATCGTGGGCGCGGGCGGGGGCTAGCCGCTTCCGTGCCAGCACGGTTCTTGGCCCCACCACGAGAAAGCCACTGGTTGCTGGGCCGCGACGACCAGTTCACGGGTCCTGTAACGACTGCTTGTCGCTCTCATTTTCTTGTTCCCCTAAGTCAGGGAGCCGAAGAGCTCTGATGGCCAGCCAGGACAGCGGAAGGAACCGAACTGCCCCGCCCATCTGGCGGGCATCGCCGTCATCGGCCGGCTCGACTAGCGCAACAGAGTACTGAGCTAAGGTGAATACGAAGATCCTCATGGGTCCCCATTGGGGAGGAAACGTGCAACTTCGACAATGGGGGCATGGGGCAATGATCTGTCAGGGAAAAGCGGCGGTGCAGGGGCTGTGAGCTCTTCCGTGGTACCGGGGCGTCCAAGAATCAGACGGAGCTTGCTGTGCATCGCCGGGCTGATCAGCGTTGTGCTTGGGTTGAGCATTCGCACGTTCAGCGATGCGGCGTGGACCGGCCCTGCAGGTGATGGCCTGTACGCGGTTCTGGTCTATATTCTCGTGGCCGTCCTGATTCCGTCGAAGTCCAAGGCACTGACTGCGGCGGCAGCCGTTACAGTCTGTGTGCTGATCGAGCTGTTCCAACTCACTGGCCTTCCTGCCGAACTCGTAGAATCCTGGCCACCACTTCGGCTGGTCCTGGGAACCACGTTCGGCGCCGCGGATTTGTTGGCCTACGCCTGTGGTGCTGCCGTCGCTTATGCGGTGGATCGGACGACGGGCACAGCGGTGAATTGCACTCGCCATCACTAGGAGCCGTCCTTCCGTGCTCCCGGAGAGGACAACCACCTGACGAAGCCCCCGCCCGCCGGACCCTAGAAGTGGCTAGTCGGACAGGCCCCCGATGTACTGCCCCAAGTGTCAGCGTCCTCGTCGACGTGGTCGGCCGTCTAATATCGTCCAGCTTTGAGCCGCGCGAACCGTTCTGTAATGTTTCCACGCCCCAGCCAGGATATCGCCGGCTGGGGCGACCACTCGTGGATTCCCGGTAGTTCTGACCACGTCGCGTGCGACCGTTGCGCGCAGGCCGGCAACGACGTCGGTTTTCTGCAAACCCACCCCCGGCGCCTTTCCCCACGCGTACGACCGGCTCGATGAGCTCAGGCCTGTTGTTCCGGACACCCTCGCTCGGTTCGAGGTCAGCGATGGAATTCTTCCTGCCGCCTGGGAGAATCTGCTTCACATGCCCTCAGCGATCGTGCTGTTGCCCGGTTGCAGGTATTCCAGACAGCCGTGACACCGCCCGTACCTGCGCGACTCCGGAGGCATGCTCAATAAAGTCCTCGAAACACGTCTGCCCTCTTTCCCACATTCCGACCAGCGTTGATACCGGCAAGGGGCAATACACGTCGCCGGCGTACCGAGGCCCTGCTCGAGGCCGGGACCGCAGGGCCAATCGGAACTGCCGGCGACTTACGGGACCACGACTGCCTTCGGTAACCCGTACTTCAGACTGCGCGGATCGAAATGAGCTCGTAGACCATGGCCGAGCTCATCGCCGGTCCGCGGCAGGTCAACTGACATGGCGGAGCGCGGTGGGCCTGCAGTTCGACGTCGACACGCGCCGTGTGAGGCAGGCGACCGGTGATGCGGATCCGCCAGTGATCGCCGTCGCGGACGGTCGCGGCGACCATGTAGTCATTCCGGCCGGCTGGGCCGAAACGTCTGAGCGTGGCAGCGACAGCGGCCTGCTGTGCCGGGAAGAGATCCGTGTATCCGCGCAGATAGTCTGCGTGGATACGGCCGGCGAGGTGCTCTTCGATGGTGGCGACGGACGATTCGGCATCCAGACGGCCGTAGTAGACGCCGTCGGGCACAACAACGACGTTGGCCGCGAACCTGTCACCGCCTACGTGCGTGCATTCCCACACCAGCTCCGGCCAGCGCTCACTGAGTGCACGTCCCACGGGCCGTCCCCACACGGCACAGCATTGGTCATGTTGACTGTGAGTGCAGACAAGGATGACGGGCGGATGGCCGAGCGCTCCGGGGAAGCTGAGGGCTGTGGCAATCTCGGCCAGATCCTCATCTTGGCTCCACGTTCCCCAATGCTGACGACAGGCGCCGGAGTCCTCATAGTGCAGTACGGCCCAATGGTTCTCACCCTCACGCCGGCGTGGGCCCGGCCGCCTCACGAGCAGCACCCGCGCCCTCGCCGCCTTCGCGGCGGCGAGCACGAGTGCTTTGGTCTCAGGCTCCAGCTCAAGGCCCTCGAAGCCGTTGACCGGCCATCCGCCCCGGTACTCGATGAGGACCCAGACGACGCCGTGCGACGCCGTCCCGGCAATCGGGTCGCCGCGCATCCGGGCGCCTTTCGAGCAAAAGAAGCGTTCCGTTGCGGCCACTGTCGCGAAGTCACTGTTCAACGGGAACGAGGACCCCCGCGCGCAACAGTTCTTCGACGAGTTCGACACCAAGATCATGCGCGGCGTGAACCTCCCCATCGAGCAGGCGCGTCACTGACGGCAGATCGGCCTCTGGGAAGTCGAACCAACCCACACGCGTGGTGAGGCGCGAGCCCTCCAGCCGCGCTTCCAGTGCACCCCGAAGCCGCACCCGAGACTCGGGGCTGAGGCCGTCGACGGCGGCGAGCTGCGCCAGCGGTCCTAGCGGCGCCGGGCGTCCCTGTTCTCGCCAGGCGCGGTGGAACAGCGGAGTGGAATCAGCCTCAGCGAGGGCGACGGCGAGGCGGGCTCGGACGGTGTCGATCTCCGCGCCCGGCCCGTCGACGCCCAATGGCAGCGTACGGCGCATCTCGGGATCGTCGCCTAGCACAGCAAGCGCGGCCTGGGCGAGCTGTTCGGCCAACGCGTAGCGGGTCCAGCTGTGGACGCCGAGCGTGAGATGGATAGAGACCTCACCCTGTGCTTGGGCGGCATGCAACCAGCCGCGGGGCAGGTAGAGGGCATCCCCGGGCTCGAGCACGGTATCGATGTAGGCCTCGCCTTTCGCGGCCTCGGCGACAGCGGACCGGTGATCGGTCCAGGGTTGACTACGCAGTGGATCCGGGTGGACCGGCTCATGGATGATCCAGCGCTTGGTCCCCTCGATCTGCAGAACGAAGACGTCGTGGACGTCGTAGTGATCGTCGAACCCACGGTTCTGCGGCGGGGTGATGTATGCATTGGCCTGCACCGGATGTCCGAGCTCGGTGCTCAGCTTGGCACTGAAGTCCGAGACTGGCTCCCACGTGCGGTGCAGAGCCTGCAGGACGAGCGTGGCACCGTCGGCGAATTTCCGCCAAAGAGCGGTGTCGTCAAGCTGGTCAGAGATGGTGGCGCCGACGCCGGCGGAGGAGGTGAATGACGAGTCGGGAAATGTAGAGCCTCCCTTGGCGACACGGAGGAAGGGTGTGCGCAGTCCACGGCGCGAGATCAGTTCGTCGACGGCCTGGGCAGAGAACAGATCGGAGAAGTCGCTGGCGCAACGCGTGAGCAGCGCTGTACGCCCCCAGATATCGCCGGCAAACCTCTCACGGCCGATGTCAATCAGACGTGTCTCCAGGACACCGGCGCCTTCCAGTGCGCCGGTGTCCTGAAAGTCCGTGCGGGTGGTGCTCAAACTCAGCTGCCCCGTTCTTCGGCACCGCTGTCGGCGCCGCCGTCGGCACCGCTGTCAGCTCCCCCGTCAGCTCCCCCGTCAGCACCGCTGTCAGCTCCCCCGTCAGCACCGCTGTCGGCACCGCTGTCAGCTCCCCCGTCAGCACCGCTGTCGGCGCCGCCGTCGACTCCGCCGTCGTGGGCGCCCGGGACGCCGGCCGCGCCACCGTCCGCCGGGCCTTCCTGTTGGCTCGGATCCTGCTCTGGATTAGTCATGCTTCCTCCCGAGAATCGAATGGCTAAGATCAGCCCCGTTTTGGCACCTGATCCCAAACCGGGCGATTCTTCATCGACACCGCCCGTGATCACCCTATCGGGATGGGTCAGCCGTGGGAATAACCCTCTTTTACAGCCCAGGAATCAGAACGGGACAGTCCCATCTGGTCGGCGCGGAGTCCAAGGTCAGTCCACCCTTCACTATGTCCGCTGTCATGCCGCTGCCCCTGCAACCCGACCTCGGACGACATCAGAGCAGAGTTCGCCCTCTGACAACTGCGTCCATGGCCGGATTCACCGCCCGTTGTCATCGGCGGCAAACGCCCGGGCAGAGGGGCGCCGCTGAGGAACGCCTCATACTCGGCCCGGACGTCCTCATCGACTTCCGGCTGCTGGCTGCTGTAACGAGCGTCGGTCCGGTCCCGCTTCGGTCCGGAGATCCAGAACTCCTCCCCCGTGTCTACGTCGTAGAAATTGGAATCGAATCCGCTGTACCTTTCCAGGGTCCGGCCCCGGAAGTAGCAGGTCTGCCAAGATTTGGAGAACTGCAGCCTCGTTATCCACGCTGGCCCGCGATCCGTGTTGTAGCCGGTTTTCAGGTGGACGTACATGATCCGCTCAGGCATGGCGACATCGTAGCGCCAGATGTGGGACGCATCAGGACTGGTCTTTCTTGATCAAGAATTGATCGTCGACGGTGAGGTCCTTGAGGTAGGGCGTGCAGTCTGTTGGTACCGGCTAGGAAAACCGGTCCTTCGCAGCCCGACCGGAAGGCAAAGGCGCCATGCCAGCAGCTATAGACACAGAGATGACACGTAGGCACAGACTGAGAAGTGAGCGTCCGAAGCCAGCGTTGGATGCACAACACCTCGAGAAACTCGCCGAAGAATCCTCATGGGAGGTCGCAGAGTCCTTCATCACGGAGTACGCCGCCCTCCTCCCCCGGCGCGTTGACCGCATCGTCCGCACGGTTACTGTCCGGGACCGGGACATAGCCATGGATTTCTTGCTCAGCCTGAAAACGACGTCGTGGCTTGCCGGCGCCCTGCGGATGAACCAGCTGTGCCGCGAACTGGAGCTGGCACTCGCCCTGGCGGATGTCGCTGCAGTGGCAACCATTGTGCAGGACATCGAGCAGCACCTTCCGAGCCTGCAGGAGGCACTCGCCAGCCGTCCGCGCCACGTGCTGACGGTGTTGTCGCCGGCAGCGCTTCGCCGCTGATGCCCAGGCATGTCACCAGACGCGGAGTTTCAGGTGTGATCCTCCAGCCTCAGCGTTAAGCCGGACCGCCTCCACGACGTCGTCCTCGTACAGGCAGTGCATCGTGGCCTGCCAGAATTGGTAGCGCCAGCCCGGGTGAACTCTGCGGAGGACGAAGTGTGGCGGACTGCCCAGTCGGGTCGGTTCCCTATCGGTGGCAGGTTCTGGCTGCGGGCTTGGGCAGCAGGCCGAGTTGTCCTAAGGAACTCCACTGGTCGTACTAGACGTGATGGGCTGTGATGATGCTGGCTTTCTCGTGGCTGGCTGCGCTATCTGATCAACCATTTTTGACAGCCATGACGGCTGTTAACCCCACCGCAGAACGCATTGCTGCCGGCGAGCTCAAGGATGACAGAGAGGAGGACGCCGAGCAGTCGTGAGGCGCCTCAACCGGTCCGCTCACACGGACACCGCCCACTGCCCCTGTCCATGGCGTATCGCCCGGGCTGGACAGCAACAGATGCGCAAAAATGTACCCCTGCTGAACTGCAATGACATGCGAAGTGGCCCCGACACAATCCAGCGCGAGCTCCACCGGCCGAAAGGGGGCACCGGGATGCTCCTGTCCAACGGCGACCTTCGCACCTGAAGCACCAACACAGGCTGCAGTGACGGTGTACTGCCCGGCCGCCGGCACCTTCTCGGTTTTGCCAAAACCCCTGACGGGACCATCCAATGGCCCCACGTCGGAAAGGATAACCGGTCCCGGCACTGCCCTAAGGAGCCGGTCTAGCTCAGCGTAGTTTTTAACCTCGCGCTCCAGCACCTGAGGATCAGCGTATGGCTTCGGGGGCCCTGTTACCGGCCCCAGCTCAGCTGTTGGTGTGTGCACGGGCTCGGGGCCAGTTCTTGGCGTCTGCACCGGCTCCGGGTATTCATAGACGCACCCTGCGGTCCCACTTAGAGGGATCAGTAGGCAGAGGGCAAACCCGATGCTGTGCGGTTTGTCTAACGTTCCCACACTTCCATGGTGGTCAAGCCCGCAATTCAAAACAACCGCTGACCAGCCTACGTTCCGTCCAGCCGGAACTCGGCCCAGAGCGGGTAGTGGGAACGAAATCCGCCAGGAGAGATTTCGTTCTTCGTCAGCTCGGTCATGACGTGAGGGGTGAAGTCGACCGCGCTCACGAACCTGGAGGACCCGCAATACAGGCTGGAGGTGACACGTAGCTTCGGATCCCGCTGTAGGCGTCGGTACGTGAACAAGAATCCCCTGACTTTGGGGCTGTCACGCTACGAACGGTCTGACAGGTTCGACCGCCTTAAGATTCTGATCGGATCAGAGGGAACCACAACCCCGTTGCGACTCTAGCCGCGGCGACGGACACTATGAACGTTCGAGGTGGGACAGTCTCGGTGTATGGGAAGGTTCGGAATGGGAAAGCACCTGCAGACCGGTGACCTGAACATCTGGACGGAACAAATAGGCGAAGGCCCGGATGTCCTGCTGGTCGGAGGCCTCGGCGACACCGTCGAATCGTGGCAGCATCAACTGGACGGGCTTGCAGACACCTACCGCCTGACAGCCTTCGACAACCGGGGTGCCGGCCGGACCGAGAAACCCTCCGGGCCGGTGTCAATCGAAATGCTAGCCGACGACGCGGCCGCCGTCCTTGACGGCCTCGGCGTATCGTCAGCCCATGTGGCCGGGTTCTCGGGCGGAAGTGTGATTGCACAGGAGTTGGCTCTGCGTCACCCCGAGATGGTCCGCAGCCTGGTCTTGCAAGGCACGTGGACAGTGATGGATACGTACCTTCGGAGTTGGGCGCTCTTCATGAGATGGCTCGTCGAAGTGGCACCCACTGAACGGGCCTTCCACGAAGGCCACTTCCTGTTCACCTACACGCCGAGGGCGTACAACGACGGGACCGTCGAGCGGATCATTGACAGCCTGATTGCTTTTCCGCATAAGCAGAGCACCGAGGACATCCAGGCATTCATCGACGCCTTCATCGACCATGAAACAACAGACCGCCTCCCCGGCCTGAAGGTCCCGACCCTTGTGCTCGTTGGCGGCATCGACTTGATCAGCCGACCCAATCTTTGCCGAGCCGTGGCCGACAAGATTCCCGGTTCCATTTTTGAAGTCTTTGAGGGTGAGGCCCACCAGCCCTTCCAGGAGATTCCGGATGCTTGGAACACGCGCGTCAAAGCCTTCTGGCACAGCGTCGAAACCAAAGAATGATGCCGTTTATGACAGCAGGCTCAGGAGCCGGTTCGGGACCGCCAGCCGCGCGGCCTGCCTGTCCGCCACCCCGGGACGGCTGCGTCCAGGGCCTCAGGTTTCTCGGGATCGAGTTCCCCGCGGCGGGCGTTGGACCGCTGGGGCTCCAGCCACACGCCCAGCTCGTGTTCTTCGCCGTGATCTCAGCTTTGTGGCGGGGCCAGTCATTGCCGGCTGCCCGGTACTCGACCAGCGCTGTTAGCACCTCCTGCAACCGCTCCTCGGCCGCCACAACCCCAGGGGCTTGCCTTCCCAGCCGCGGCAGCACCGCGAAGCCGTCCCGGTGCTCTTTGACGATTTGGCCGGCCCGGGCGTCTTCTCCCCGTCGCGGCAGCCACACCGCCAGGGATCGTTCGGAGGTGCTCTCCGCGGTCCGGGACGGGTAGCGTCCCGTTTCCTGAACCATGGCCACCGGCCGCCGCATCCGCTCCAGGCCCTGGGCGGTGACTTTGGCCTCCCTGGCGGTGGCCGCTTCGTGTGCGGGGCGTAGCCCGGGATCAGCTGCGCCGCGAGGCGAAGGTGGTAGCCGACGGTCGGAGCGGGGACCTCTCACCAGTTCGGCAATCCGCTCCCGAGTAGGTCCGACCCGGTACACCAGCACCCATTCCTGGTTCGGAGTTGCACCCCGCTTCGTTGTCGCCACGGGACCCGTGCTGCCACCCGTCCCAGCATCCCCCTAAGGTGCTTAGGTGCCAGGGGTTAGAGTAGCGCCATATACAGGAAGGCAGGCACTATCCGTAATCGAAGAGAACCCGGAGCCGACGCCCAGAGGCTATGGACACCCCTAGGTTCACGGTGCCGCGAACAGCCTCATTGCTGGTGCTGCCGACGACGCGCACGGAACCTTGGTGGCGATCCTTCTCTGATGACCGCTGACGACCACGATGCTCACTGTGGTTGCGCTGACCATGCGGCGCAGCCGCAAATGCGCCTGCGCGCCATTGCGGCCGGGCACCACTGCACGGCTGTCCCTGTGTCAGTCTTTGCTGCTGAAGGCGGCGTCGAAGGACGCCTGCGAGGCGGGGAAGTCGAACTTCTTGAGCGCGGCGAGGGCTTCGGGGGCGCCGTGGAGGCGGTCCATGCGGGCGTCCTCCCATTCGATGGAGATGGGGCCGGTGTACCCGATGGCGGTGAGGGCGCGGAAGGAGGATTCCCACGGG
>NZ_JAFHKT010000003.1 GCF_017052465.1 Arthrobacter pascens | reverse complement strand
GATGGGCCCGGTGTCCACTCCGGCGTCGGCCCAGTGCACGGTGCAGCCTGTCACCTTCACGCCATACGCCAGGGCATCCCGGACGCCGTGGGCGCCGGGGAACGACGGAAGCAGCGCGGGATGCGTGTTGAGGTATTTCCAGTCGTAGGCATCGATGTACTCCGGGCTCAAAATGCGCATGAAGCCCGAGGACACCACGCTGTCCGGCTGGTAAGCCGCCACCGCCTCGGTCAGTGCGGCGTTCCAGGCGGCCCGGTCCGCGTAGCCCTTGAAGTCCACCACGAAGGTGTCGATGCCCGCCGCGGCTGACCGCTCCACTCCATACG
>NZ_JAFHKT010000118.1 GCF_017052465.1 Arthrobacter pascens | reverse complement strand
TCCCGCCGCCCCCTCCCCAACGCTCCCTCACATCCCGCCGCCCCCTCCCCAACGCTCCCTCACATCCCGCCGCCCCCTCCCCAACGCTCCCTCACATCCCGCCGCCCCCTCCCCAACGCTCCCTCACATCCTGCCGCCCCCTCCCGCGCTCCTCAGCGCGCCTGTGGATAACTTCTGCGGGACAAATGCAATTCAGGTCACAATGCCGGTATGCAAATGCGCAATCATCTGCCGGCGACTCTCCTCACGGCTCCATTCACATTGGAATCGGCGAGGGCATCCGGTGTTTCGGCAAGCCTTCTGCGCCGGGCCGACGTCGTCCATGTGGGCCGCGGACTATACCGCCCGGCGGGCTGGGACTTTGATCTTGAAGAGGCGGCGAGGGCGCTGTCCGCAGTGTCTCCAGGCGCCTGGATCTCTCACGTCACAGCGGCGCGAATCCGCTGCCAGATTTTGCCTGCCTGGCTGTCTGACTCGACGGAGCTTCATTTGAGCAAGCCGCGGTCCCTGCCTGAAGTACGGCGTAAGGGGGTATACGGCCATACGGTTCTGGCCCGGGAGGAGGAGATTGAATCCGTGGAAGGCATCCGCATCAGCACCCGGTCCCGGACGTGGCTGGATATGGCCAGACGCCTCTCACTCAGCGAATTGGTCTGCATGGGCGACGAACTCATCCGGATTCCGCGGCTGCAGTTCGAGGACCGGACGGAGCCGTTCACAACGCTGGCGGGACTGCGCTCTCTTGTGGACCGTCATCCGAACCTGCAGGGCGTTGTGCGCGCCCGGCAAGCATTGGACATGATGCGTGTAGGAGCCGATTCAGCCCCGGAAACGCTGCTGCGACTAGCCATGGCGGACGCCGGCCTCCCGGAACCGGAGCTCCAGGTGGCCTTGAGGATTCATGACGCTATGTCCCCCACAGCGGATCTCGGCTACAGGCAGCGCCGCCTCGCAATTCAGTACGACGGCGGCCATCACCTTCTCGATGCCCAGACCTTCAGCGACAGGCGGCGTGATAAAGCCTTCGAATCTTCCGGGTGGACTGTCCTGACGTTTGGCAAGAATGATCTCGCTGACGGCTTCCAGCTGGCTACAGGAAAGATCAAACGAGCACTGCGCGCGGCCCGGCTGGACCATCCCCAGGCTGCAGGCTTTGCCGACGCGATCTGAGGGAGCGTTCCCCGTCAGCCGGCAAAAACTGAGGAAGCGTCCCAAGTCAGCCGGCCAAAACTGAGGGAGCGTCCCCGTTGGGCTGATCCAGGTTCGAACCCGCCGCCGCACCCTCTCTGGTCTGTCGCCGCCTCGCCGGAGGACCGGACCGCCCGCCGAGCTTCAGCGACGCGAAGATGACAGCGACACCAAGGACAACGACGGCGGCAACGTAGACGGCAGTAGGCGCGTCGTCGGCCAGGAGCCGGGGAATGGCCCGGCCGGGCACTGCGACGGCAAAGACAAACGCCACGGCAATGCCGACGTAGCTTCCCACCATGTTCCCGAGATGGGCAGGAATATTGCCGCGGATGGCACTGACAAGTCCCAGAGTGACCGTCATGAGAGTGAAGGCGGACAGCCCGTGCAGCCAGGTGAAATGTCCCTCCGTGACGATCCAGAAGCTGCTGGCGCAGACGTAGTACATCGCGGCAACCCACAGGTATCCCATGGTGCGGTGGATTCGGTCGCGGCGCCGCCGGAATATTTGCAGCGGCCCGATCGCGAGCACAAAAAGAGCGGCAACCACGTGACTGGCAAGCAGTGCGTTCCAAGTCTCCATAGGCCTAGGATAGAAGCACTATCCAACTCTTGTACACCAAGATAGCGGGTGTTGGTTTCGCTATCCAACCAGCAGGCGGGGAGGCAGGGTGCAGCTCAAAGAACTAAGCGAGCGGACGGGCATCTCCGCGGCGAGCATCAAGTTCTACCTCCGCGAGGGACTGCTGCCCGCCGGCGAATCGGTTCACGCCACACGGGCCAGGTACTCAACTCGGCACGTCAGCCGACTGAGGCTGATCCACGCCTTGCGGTCAGTAGTGGGGCTCAGCATCGAACAAATTCGGCCGCTGGTGAAACTAGCCGACGACGGCGCACCCCGCCTTGAGATTCTCGCTGCGGTGCAGCGGACCGTACTGGGCCTGACCGCGCTGAACACGCACAACGGTGACGTCCGCACACGGGCGGGCGACGCCGTCGTGCGCCTGCGGAACTGGCCGGACGCGCCCAGTGATGCCAGAGCGGCACTGGACGCGCATGTCTCACTGATGGAAAGCCTCGGCGTGCCGGTGACCACCGAACTGCTGGATGCCTACAGCAAGGCCCTCGACGCCATCGCCGACCGGGACATTAATGCGACCGCCGCTCCGGAGGACACGAACGAGCTGATCCTGACGGCCGCCGTGGGCATGCACCTGCACGGTCAACTGGTGCTCAAACTTCTTGCCTTGGCGCAGGCCAGCCACGCTATCGGGCGGTATACAAAAGACGCCTAAAGCACGACGCTCCCCCACCAAAAGAGGTGAGGGAGCGTCGGGCCCAAACCTGCGAAAGGTGAGGGAGCGTCGGGCCCAAACCTGCGAAAGGTGAGGGAGCGTCGGGCCCAAACTTGCGAAAGGTGAGGGAGCGTCGGGCGGGGGTTAGCGCTCGAGGTCGCCGCGGATGAAGGCCTCGACCTTTTCACGGGCGAGGTCGTCGTTGAACTGCTCCGGCGGGGACTTCATGAAGTAGCTCGACGCCGACAGCAGCGGGCCGCCGATGCCACGGTCCAGGCCGATCTTCGCCGCCCGGATCGCGTCGATGATCACACCCGCGGAGTTCGGCGAGTCCCACACCTCCAGCTTGTACTCCAGCGACACCGGCGCGTCACCGAAGTTCCGGCCCTCCAGGCGCACGAAAGCCCACTTCCGGTCATCGAGCCACTGCACATAGTCCGACGGGCCGATGTGCACATCCTTCGCAGCCATCTCGGCCTCGACGTTGGAGGTCACCGCCTGGGTCTTGGAGATCTTCTTGGACTCCAGCCGATCACGCTCCAGCATGTTCTTGAAGTCCATGTTGCCGCCCACATTCAGCTGGTACGTCCGGTCCAGCGTCACCCCGCGGTCCTCGAACAGCTTCGCCATCACCCGGTGCGTGATGGTCGCACCGATCTGGCTCTTGATGTCATCGCCCACGATCGGCACACCCGCCGCGGTGAACTTGTCCGCCCACTCCCTGGTCCCGGCGAGGAACACCGGCAGCGCGTTCACGAACGCCACCCCGGCATCGATCGCGCACTGGGCGTAGAACTCCGCCGCTTCCTGCGAGCCGACCGGCAGGTAGCAGACCATCACGTCAACCTCGGCGTCCTTCAGGGCCTGGACGACGTCGACCGGCTCCTTGGTGGACTGCTCGATGG
>NZ_JAFHKT010000117.1 GCF_017052465.1 Arthrobacter pascens | reverse complement strand
GCGGCCACCACGGACCAGCCCACCGTCCCCGGCCCCGGAGAGTTCCCCGGCACCGCTACCGGCACGGATCCAGACCCGGCCACGGTCAATGGCCGTCACCAGCCCCCGCACCCCGGCACGGACTCCGCCCAGCCCCCACTCCCTGGCCCGGAACCAGGCGCAACCCCAGGCCCAGCGACCGGCAGCGGACCAGTCACCGTCCCCGGGCCCGTCACCGCCTCCACCGTCCGCAATATTGCCAGCGACGCCGACATCATCCCGGGCCTGCACGGCCGCGAAGGCCGCATACGCGACATCGGCCGCACCCCGCGCAGCTTCGCGCCCCACAGCCGCTAAGCCCGCACCGCCCG
>NZ_JAFHKT010000116.1 GCF_017052465.1 Arthrobacter pascens | reverse complement strand
GGCGCCACGGCAAACTACCCCCCCGGGGGCTTATGTGGCCGTCCCCGCTTCTGCCCCTATGAGGCGAGCCAGATGTCGGGGCCGAAGACCTCGTAGTGGATCTGTGTGGCGGGGATGCCGGCGTCGATTGCCTCGTTGCGGATCTTCTTCATGAACGGCAGCGGGCCGCAGAGGTACAGCGACGCGTCGGCCGGCAGGTCCACTTCGCGCAGCGACATGAAGCCGGCTTTGGACCCGGCCTGCGGCTGCTCGAGCCACAGCTGGAGGTCGGCGCCTTCCAGCCGTGCCACGTCCTCGGTCATCTGCCCGCGCAGGGCCCAGCTGTCCAGGGTGCTTTCGGCGTGCAGCACCAGCACTTCGCGGTCCGATCCGGCTTCGGCCAGGGAACGGAGGATGGATGCCGTGGGGGTGCAGCCGATTCCGGCCGAGGCCAGTACCACCGGCCCGTCGCCGTCCTTGAGTGTGATCTCGCCGTACGGGTTGGAAATTTCCAGGATGTCGCCGACGCCGACCCCGCTGTGCAGCACCGGGGACACCTCGCCGCCGTCGTCCAGTTTGGCGGTGAACGTGCGGCGGGTGCCGGCGTCGTCGGAGAGGGAGTACTGGCGCACCTGGCGGAGGCCATCCGGCAGCTGGACCTTCACGCTGACATACTGGCCCGGAAGCGCGGGGGTGACGGGAGTGTCGTCTGCCGGTTCCAGGGTGAAGGTCATGGCACCGGTGCCTGCGGGCGCTTTTGCGGCAACGCGCCACGGCATCCACATCCTGTCGTTGGCCTGCGCCGCGTAAAGTCCCTTCTCCAGCTTGATCAGGGCGTCCGCCATGAGCCAGTAAACCTCGGTCCAGGCCTCCGCGATTTCGGGGGTGATGACCCCGGCCAGGTCCTCGGCGATGGCAGCGAACAGGTGCTCATAGACCACCTGGTATTGCGGTTCGGTGATGCCCAGGGAAGCGTGCTTGTGGGCGATCCGGGACAGCACCGTCTCGGGGAGCGTGCCCGGGTTGTTGACGAGGTGGGTGGCGAAGGCGGCGATGCTGCCGGCGAGGGCCTGCTGCTGGTTGCCGGAGCGCTGGTTGGAGCGGCTGAACAGGCCGTCCAGGAGCTCGGGGTGGGCGGCGAAAAGCCGGGCATAGAACTTGGGCGTGATTTCGCCGATCCGGGAGCCGACCAGTGGAAGCGTGGCCTCGATGACAGGGCGTGATTTGTCCGAGAGCATGTGTACTCCTGAGGTAGTGGCCCGGGGCCTTCGTCCGGACCGAGATGTGAATATTGGTATTTGAAAGGCCAATATCCATACCTAACTTCTACACCCTGTAGAAATGATTCTCCAAATCCGAGAGGCAGGACGCCCGCTAGAGCCCCGGGCGCATGCCGATCGCCTGGAAGACCGGCGTCATCTGGGCTGAGGCGGGCAGGGTGGCGACCACCACGTCGTCAAGCTCCCGGTAGAACGCCTCGCGGGCGCGGGCAAGGGCGCCCCGGAGCCGGCAGTCCCTGATGAGCGGGCAGGGGCCGCCCGGCGCGATGCAGTCCGCGGGGTCCTCGCGGGTATCAAGATGCCTGAGGACCTGGCCCACCGTGACGCGGCGCCCCGCAGTGCTCAGCCGCGAGCCGCCGTTGCGCCCGCGCTCAACGTCAATCAGTCCCAGCATGCGCAGCTTGGCCATCGCCTTGCTGACATGGTTGTAGGGCGTGCCGACGGCGTCCGCCACGCTCTGGGTCGTGAGGAGGTCGGCCTCCGGCGCGGCCGCCAGCACCATGAGGGCGCGCAGGCTGACGTCCGCGAAGGCGTTGATTTTCATGGCCTAAGCCTACTGATGCCGTGCAACTGACCTCCGCACATGCCCGCGCTAGTCCACCCAGATGACTGGTTCATTCGAGTCTGCGCTGAGTTCGCCGAATACCCATTCCCGGGTGGACTCCTGTGCAACATACGGCAGTACGGCAGCGAAAACGGCGCCGTCGCGGTGCTCCGTTGCCACATGGATGGCATCAGAGCCTTCCTCGACCAGCGTGATGTCGCAGACGATCGCGGCGGCCCGGAAATCATCGCGGTTCTGGCGCAGCAGCTCTGTGATGTCGCTGATCATTCCGTCGGCATCGAACCCGTCGCCTGAGCCGTCAGCAGAATCTGCTGGCGAGACCGCCACCAGGCGGACTTCGCCGTCGTTCTCCACCACCAGAGCGAAGGGCAGGAATCCGCCGTTGCGCTCCAGCTGCTCCTGCGCTGCCCCCATGCCGGTGCCCAGCAGGTTTTCCAGATCGGTGGCGGTGGCCTCCGGAACTGATGTCCGCCAGGAATGTCCCGGCTGCGGTGCTGTTTCTGCCACTGCTGGTCCTAGCGGCGGACCAGGGCGAGCACGCGGTCGCGGACGCGCTCCATGGTGGCGTGGTCGGTGGCTTCGGCGTTGAGGCGCAGGTATGGCTCGGTGTTGGACGGGCGCAGGTTGAACCAGTAGCTGCCGTCCGCTGCCGTGAAGGTGCTGCCGTCCATGGTGTCCACGGTGACGTCCTCGCCGGCGAAATCGGCACGGACACGCTCCACGGCGCCGGCCTTGTCTTCGATCTCCGAGTTGATTTCGCCGGAGGAAACGTAGGGCTCGTACTCGCGGCCGAGCTCGGAAAGCGGGCCGTCCTGCTCGCCCAGTGCAGCCAGCACGTGCATTGCGGCGAGCATGCCGGTGTCTGCGTTCCAGAAGTCGCGGAAGTAGAAGTGGGCGGAGTGTTCGCCTCCGAAGACGGCGCCTTCCTTGGCCATGACGGCCTTGATGAAGGAGTGGCCCACGCGCGTGCGGACGGCCCGGCCGCCGTCCTGCGCCACGAGTTCGGGCACCGCGCGGGAGGTCAGCAGGTTGTGGATGATGGTGGGCGTTTCCTCGCCCTGGGCCTTGGCGCGCGCGATTTCGCGGCGGGCAACCATGCCGGTGATGGCCGACGGCGACACAGGGTGGCCCTTTTCGTCGATGACGAAACAGCGGTCCGCGTCGCCGTCGAACGCCAGCCCGATGTCCGCCCCGTGCTCGACGACGGCGGCCTGCAGGTCGCGCAGGTTTTCCGGCTCCAGCGGGTTGGCCGGGTGGTTCGGGAAGGATCCGTCCAGCTCGAAGTACAGCGGGATGATGTCGAACGGCAGCTTCGGCAGCAGGGTGTCGCCGAGGACGGCGGGGGTGGTGAGCCCGGCCATGCCGTTGCCGGCATCCACCACCACCTTCAGCGGGCGGGACCCGGAGAGGTCAACCAGCGTGCGCAGGTACTCGGCGTAACCCTTGAGGATGTCCTGGACGCCGATCTGGCCGCGGCTCGCGGCAGCGGGGATGGAGCCTGCGTTGAGGTACTGCTCGGCGAGGGCCTGGATCTCCTTGAGCCCTGATTCGGAGGAGATGGGCACGGCTCCGGCCTTGGCCATCTTGATGCCGTTGTATTCGGCGGGGTTGTGGCTGGCGGTGAACGTGGCGCCGGCGGCGTTGAGGGCGCCGCACGCGTAGTACAGCTCATCCGTGGAGATCAGGTCCAGCAGCTGCACATCGGCCCCGCGGGTGGCGGCGCCGTTGGCGAAGGCCTTGCTGAACTCGGGGGAGGAGGGGCGCATGTCGCCACCGACCAGGACCGTCTGGCCTTCCAGGCCCAGCACGTCGACGAAGGCGGCCCCCACGGCTTCGACGATTTCAGCCGTGATGGAGTCGCCCACGATGCCGCGGACGTCATACGCCTTGAACGAGGCTGAAAGGTCAAAAATATTGGTCTGGTTGCTAGTCACGGGATTTATCTTACGTTGCGGCGCCAAGCTGTCTGGGGAGGACGAGTCACGAATCCGCAGCTTGCCGAAGCGCGGGTCTCACCGGATGCGGGGGGTGCGTTGTCCACATGGCCGGCAGCGCGCTTTGGGGTGTCAGAGGGGACTGGGATACTGAATCAATGGCCAATAACCAGCACGCCGCAGTCCTTCCGTCCGAATCCAGTACAGCGTCCGGCAATCCTTCCGGGACTGAAACAGCGGTTTCAGGGACCCGTGGCCAGGCGCTGGAGGTGCTGCGGGAGCTCGTCGGCCACTCCGGAGCCGACTTCCACGACGGCCAGTTTGAGGCCATCGAGGCCCTGGTCGACGGCGGCCGGCGGGCACTGGTGGTGCAGCGGACGGGCTGGGGGAAGTCGGCGGTCTACTTCGTGGCGTCGCTGCTGCTCAGGCGGCGCGGGGCAGGTCCCACGCTTATTGTTTCGCCGCTGCTCGCGCTGATGCGGGACCAGGTTGCCGCCGCCGCCCGTGCCGGGGTCCGGGCCGTCGCCATCAACTCGGCCAACCAGCTTGAATGGGACACCGTGCGCGAGCAGCTCGCGGCGGACCAGGTGGACGTCCTGCTCGTTTCACCCGAGCGGCTCACCAACCCCTCCTTCCGGGAACACCAGCTACCCGAGCTCGTCAGCCGCACCGGGCTCCTGGTCATCGACGAAGCCCACTGCATTTCGGACTGGGGACACGATTTCCGGCCCGACTACCGTCGGATCGCGGACCTCATCACCCAGCTCCCGGATACTGTTCCGGTGCTGGCCACCACCGCCACGGCCAACTCCCGAGTGGTCCACGACATTGAAGAGCAGCTGGGCGAAGGCGTGCTCACCATCCGCGGCTCCCTCGGCAGGGAGTCCCTGCGGCTTGGAGTGCTCGCGCTGCCGGATTCCCGTGAGCGACTCGGCTGGCTGCTGACCCATCTGGCGGATCTGCCGGGAAGCGGCATCATCTACACGCTGACCGTATCTGCGGCCGAGGACACGGCCCGGCTGCTGGCCGAGGCCGGCCACGAAGTGCTGGCTTACACCGGCCGCACCGATCCCGCTGACCGCGAACGGGCAGAACAGCTCCTGAAAGACAACGAAGTCAAAGCGCTCGTGGCCACGTCCGCGCTGGGCATGGGCTTCGACAAGCCCGATCTCGGCTTCGTGGTCCACCTCGGGGCACCGTCATCCCCGGTGGCGTACTACCAGCAGGTGGGACGTGCCGGCCGTGGCGCCGCCAACGCGGACGTGCTGCTCCTTCCCGGGTCCGAGGACAGGGACATCTGGCAGTACTTCGCCACGGCCTCCATGCCTTCGGAGGACAAGGCCGCGGCGGTGCTGACGGCGCTGGCTGAGGCCGGGACGGCTGTGTCCACCGTGGCGCTGGAAGCGCGCGTGGACCTGCGCCGGACACCGCTGGAACTGCTGCTGAAGGTGCTGGCCGTTGACGGTGCCGTGGAGCGCGTGGGCGGCGGCTGGCGGTCCACCGGCCAGCCCTGGTCCTATGACGCCGAACGCTACCGCCGGATCGCCGAAGCCCGGGTGGATGAGCAGGATTCCATGGTGATCTACCAGGACACCGCCGGATGCCGCATGGAGTACATCACGTCGGTGCTCGATGATGAGACGGCGGCGCCCTGCGGCCGCTGCGACAACTGCGCGGGCCGGTGGTTCTCCGCGGATGTCGCGTCTTCGGCGACCCAGGCTGCCGGCCAGAGGCTCAGTCGTGCCGGCATGGTGCTGGAACCCCGCCTCCAGTGGCCCAGCGGCATGGACCGGCTGGGCGTGCCGGTCAAGGGAAAGATCAAGCCCGACGAAAGCCTGGCGGAGGGCCGTGTGCTTGCCCGGCTGACAGACCTGGGCTGGGGCGGGGCGCTTCGGGAGCTCTTCGCCGCGGGCGCCCCGGACCGTGCCGTGGATCCGGGCATGCTGCAGGCCTGCGTCCAGGTGCTCCGCGAATGGGGCGCCGGTGACTCGCGTGCTCCGGGCTGGAGCGGTGCAGGGCGGCCGGCGGCAATTGTCAGCCTGCCCTCGCGGGGCAAGCCGGCACTCGTGGAATCACTGGCCCGGGGAATCTCTGAGATCGGCCGCATTCCGTACCTGGGCCAGTTGGAGATGGAGCACGGCGGGCCAACCGGCGGCCGCGGCGGCAACAGCGCCTACCGGCTGGCCGGCGTATGGGACCGGCTTGTTGTAGGGCAGGACCTGGAGCCGGCCCTGGCGGGGTTTGGAGGCCAGAGCGTGATGCTCATCGACGACCTCGTGGACAGCCGCTGGACCGTCACCGTTGCGGGCCGAGCCCTCAGGCGGGCCGGCGCCGGGGCTGTTCTGCCGCTGGTGCTGGCCCAGGCCGGCTGACCTCCGCACCGGCCTGGCGGTGCAGCATGAGGCTGTCCGCCGTGCTCAGGAGCATCAGCACGGCGAGCGAAAGGAATGCGCCGCGGTAGGCGGCCACCCCGGCATCCGGCGGGGAACCCAGCAGCCCGCCCGGGCCGGTGGCAAGCAGCGGAACCGCGTCGAACACTCGAAGGAGCAGGGCGCCAACCGCGATGCCCGCCCCGGTGGCCAGCTGAACCAGGGTGGCCGAGACCGCGTTGGCCGAGGTCAGCTGGGCCGGGACGATGTCCGCGTACTGGACCGAGGCGTAGGCGGAAAAGCCGATCGAGCGGAACGCGCCGCTGCTCACGAGCAGCGCGAAGATGAGCGGCTGCGGCGTGCCGGCGGTGAGCAGGGCGCAGAGGGCGAAGGTTACGGCTGACGCCAGCGACGCAAAGACGAGGACGGGCTTGAATCCGAAACGCCGGATCAGCGGCGTGGTGGCCGGTTTGATGCCGATGTTGCCGATGAACACGGCCGCCACCATGATCCCTGCGTGCAGGGGACTCCAGCCGAAGCCTTCTTGGAACATCAGCGGCAGGAGGAAGGGCACGGCGCTGATGGTCAGCCGGTAGATGAAACCGCCCGTGTTCGTTGCCCGGAACGTCCGCGTGGAAAATACGGTGAGGTCGAACAGCGGATGGGCCGCCCGGCGCATCCACAGCACCGCGGCAGCCAGGGCCACCGCCCCGGACGCCACGCTTAGCAGAGTCCACGGCCCTTCCGGGTGGCCGCTGGCCAGTTCCAGCCCCACCACCAAGGCGCCCACGCCGATGGTGGTGAGGGCCAGCCCCAGCCAGTCAAGCCTGCGCTTCCGGTCACCGGATACCGTGGGCACGAGGCGGAGGGCCGCCAGGAAAGCCGCGACGCCCAGCGGCAGGTTGACGAGGAATATCCAGTGCCAGGACAGATATGTGGTCAGGGCCCCGCCCACCAGCGGTGCCAGCACCGGGGCCAGGAGCCCGGGCCACACGAGGAAGGCTGTTGCCCGGAGCAGTTCCGACTTGGGCGTCCCGCGGAGCACAACGAGGGTGCCAACGGGGACCATCATGGCCCCGCCGGCGCCTTGCAGGACGCGGCTCAGGGTGAGCATGGTCAGGTCCTGGCTCAGGCCACAGAGCAGGGACGCCAGGGTAAAGAGTGCAATGGCCGCGCAAAAGATGCGGCGTGCGCCGAACCGTTCGGCGAGCCAGCCGCTGAGCGGTATGCCCATGGCCACCGTCATCAGGTATGCCGTCATGGTGATGTTCACGCTGGCAGCCGCCACCCCGAAGTCACCGGCGATGCTGGGAATGGCGGTGACCAGCACCGTGCCATCCAGGAATTCCATGAAGAACGTCGCCGCCACGAGCAGGGCCAACTGTGGGTTCCACGCCTGCAGTGCCGCAGGCGGCGAAGCCGCCGGCTGCGAAGACCCAGGCGTGCTCCCGGACGACTCAGGCGCGGGCACGTCGGGGCCGTTACCGTTGACGCCGCTCATGAGCCACGGGCCATTTCCAGAACGGCCATGGCGGCGTTGTGCCCTCCGATGGCGCTGACCGCCCCGCCCCGGCGGGCACCGGAGCCGCACAGCAGTATGCGCTCATCGCGGGTGGCCACGCCCCAGCGGCGGGCCGGGCTGTCCAGCGGAGTGCCGTCCTCGACGAACGGCCAGTCGAGGCCGCCGTGGAAAATATTGCCCCGCGGCATTCCCACGGCGCGCTGGATGTCCAGCGTCGTCTTGGTTTCGATACACGGGCTGCCGTCCGGTGCGGTCATGATGAGCGGCTCGATGGGTTCGGCAAGCACCGAGTTCAGGGACCGGAGCACGGCGGCCTGCAGCTCTGCCCGCCGGGCATCGTTGTTCTCGTCGGTGATGAGGCGGTCCGGGATGTGCAGCCCGAACACAGTGACGGTGTGCGCCCCGGCGGCCTGCAGTTCCTGGGACAGAATGCTGGGATCCGCCAGCGAGTGGCAGTAGATCTCGCAGGGGAGCGGCTCGGGAACGGAGCCGGATTCCGCGGTCAGATACGCCTTGTCGAGCTGCTCCCACGACTCGTTGACGTGGAAGGTCCCGCCGAACGCGGCCTCGGGGCGGACAGACTGGTCGAGGAGGCGCGGAAGCCGGGTGAGCAGCAGGTTCACTTTGACCTGCGCCCCTTCCCGGGTGTGGTTCGGGTTGGAGGGCCCGCCGTCGGACGCATCCCGTGGAGCCCGCAGCCGGTCCAGGACGGCAGGGGCAACGTTGGCGAGCACCCAGCTTGCTGTGGCCTCGTGCTGCCGGCCGGCGCGGCGGTAGCTCACGCGTCCGGCGGCGTCGACCGCCGTCACCTCAGCGCCGGTGAGGACGGTGGCGCCCGCGTCACGGGCGGCCCGCTCCAGTTCCCCGGACACCGCCCCCATGCCGCCGATCGGCACGTCCCAGTCGCCCGTGCCGCCGCCGATCAGGTGGTACAGGAAGCAAATGTTCTGCTGGAGGTCTCTCTCCCCGGCCCGGGCGAACGTGCCGATCAGGGCATCGGTCAGGACGGTGCCACGCACCAGGTCGTGCTGCAGGGCGCCTGCGATGGCGTCGCCGATGGGCCGTTCCATCACGGCCTCCCATGCCTCCGTGGCCCCTGCAGCTGCGGCCCGTGTCCGCGCCTCCGAGCGGGTCTGCAGCGGGGCGGTCATGGTGGGCCAGAGCGCCTTGGTGAGCTTTCGGCAACTGGCATAGAAGCTGTCGAAGGCCTCCGCTTCGCCCTCCGGGGCGCCGATGGCTGCGAACGACGCCGCGGTGGAGGCGGCGTCGCCGTTGTCGATCAGGAGGCCCCGCCCTGGGTGCGACGGGTCAGGTGTGTAGGACGAAAACCGCCGACGGGCCAGCCGGATCCGGAGGCCCAGGTCATCGATGACCTGCTGCGGCAGGAGGCTGACGAGATAGGAGTAGCGCGAAAGGTGCGCCGCGACGCCGTCGAACGCCCGGGCTGAAACCGCGGCACCGCCGGCGTGCTCGAGTTTTTCCAGCACCAGCACGCGCTGGTCCGCTTTGGCCAGGTACGCTGCGGCCGCCAGCCCGTTGTGCCCGCCACCCACGACGATGGAGTCGAATGCCTCGTTGCCAGTCATGCGATTATCCTGCCACCCGGGAAGTGGTGACGGCGCCACCAGTCCGTTCCCCGGACCGACCCCAGGGCCGATGGCCGTAAAAGTCTCCGGGTACGCAAAAGGCCCCGGTCCGGGACCGGGGCCAAACGCGGAGACGGGGGGATTTGAACCCCCGGTGGAGTTGTGCCCCACACTTCATTAGCAGTGAAGCCCATTCGGCCGCTCTGGCACGTCTCCATTCGCTATTACTAGCCAACCAAGGATACGCAGAACCGGCCATGCAGTGCAAAACGGCGCCGCGCCGGCCGCCAAAGGAACAGACGGCCGGCCGCCAACGGCCCGGGCGGCACGCCGCTAAAGGACGCGCCGGCGTCGGTCAGGCAGTCCCGCCGGCCAGCGACTTCCACAGAAAGTGCTGGCTGCGGCTCTGCAGCGCGGCAGCCTGCCTGTTGTCCGATGCGCCGGCGTGCCCGCCCTCGAGTGCCTCGTGGAACCAGACGTTGGGAATGCCCATGGCCTGCATGCGGGCGGCCATCTTGCGGGCCTGCACGGGCCCCACCCGGTCGTCGGAGGTTGCGGTCCAGATGAAGGTCTCGGGATAGTCCACGCCGTCCTTCAGCAGATGGTACGGCGAGAAGGTCCGGATGAAGTCCCAGTGCTCCGGGAGCTCCGGATCACCGTACTCGGCAATCCACGAATGGCCCGCAGACAGCCGGGTGTACCGCCTCATGTCCAGCAAAGGAACGCCGCACGACACCGCGCCGAACAGATCGGGATACCGGGTCAGCATGTTGCCCACGAGAAGACCGCCGTTGGAGCCGCCCACGCAGCCCAGGCGTTCCCGGCTCGTGACGCCCCGTGAAATCAGGTGTTTTGCGACGGCGGCGAAGTCCTCGTAGGCGCGGTGCCGGTTTTCCTGCAGTGCCGCCCGGTGCCAGGAGGGCCCGTATTCGCCGCCGCCCCGGATGTTGGCCACGACGTAGACGCCGCCGCGGCTGTGCGGTGCCGTGCCGTCCGTGCCGGCAGATTCCGCGGTCCGGCGCTCCAGCCAGGCCCTCCCCACCGCGCCGCTGTAGGCGGGGGTACGGGACACCTCGAATCCGCCGTAGCCGGACAGCTGGGTGGGGTTCTGCCCGTCCAGCACCAGGTTGCGCGCCGCAATCTGGAAGTACGGCACCCGGGTCCCGTCCTCGGAGACGGCAAAGTGCTGCTGGACCTCGTAGGCCGCGTCGTTGAAGAACGACGGCGATGCCTTGACCACCGCATGGCTGCTCACCACGCCCGCGTCCCCGGCATGGGCTCCGCGGCTCAGGGCTCCGTGGCTCAGGGTTCCGCGCGTCAGGGTGGTGGGGGTGGTGAAGCCGGTGGCCACGAGCCAGAAATCGTCGCCTGCTCCTCTCGGGCCGGGGGAGCGGTGGTCACCCTCGGAGCCGCCCTCGGCGTCGTCCTCGTCGTCCACGGCGAAGGCGTTGACATCATGCAGCGGAGGGCAGGCGTCCAGTACCGAGGACGACCAGCCGGCGGACGGGTCGAGCACCCGGATCTCCGAGGAGACATCCCGCAACAGGTTGAGCAGCAGGAAGTTCCGCGTCCAGCTCCAGGACTGCAGGGACGTGTGGGCGTCCGGGGTGAAGAGGACCGTCAGGGAGCGCTCGCCGGCGATGTACCTGTCAAGGTCTGCTGCGAGCAGCGATCCGGCCGGATAGCTCGCTCCGCCCACGGTCCACTCCCGCCGCGGCCGGAACAGCAGCCAGTCCCGGTGCGCGCTGAGATTGACGTCCGTGGGCACATCGATGGCCGTCCAGGACCCGTCCCGCAGCACCGACGTGGTCCTGTTGAAGAAATCGATCCAGTCCACCGCGAAGGTCCGCTCAAAGCCGGGCGTGGAGTCGTGGGACACGATCGCCATCATGTGATCCTCGGGGATCTCGAAGATGCGGGCGGCCTCGGCCAGCGGCTGGCCGCGGTGCAGCCTCACCGCCGTGCGCGCGTAGGACGACGCGGTGCGCGGCAGGCCGTCGGCGGTGCT
This sequence comes from Arthrobacter pascens, assembly GCF_017052465.1. Classification (GTDB taxonomy): domain Bacteria; phylum Actinomycetota; class Actinomycetes; order Actinomycetales; family Micrococcaceae; genus Arthrobacter; species Arthrobacter pascens. The sequence continues at coordinate 55,567 of NZ_JAFHKT010000116.1, read as the reverse complement.
GGCGACCAGCAGTGTGTCCGCGTCCAGCCAGGAGACGTTTCCCTTCGCCGTCGGAAGGTCAAAACCGCCGGCCGCGGGGTCAACGAAAGTGCGGGTCTCGACGTCGAACTCGCGGTAGCGGTTGGCGTCACCGCCGTCGGGGGAGAGGGCCAGCAGCGCCAGCCGGTATGGCTGGCCCGGCTCCGGCCGGAGGAAGTTTGCCCCGTGAAAGACCCATTCCTCCCCTTCCGCGGCGGCGAGCGCGTCCACATCCAGCAGCACATCCCATTCCGGGGCATCACTGCAGTAGCTTTCCCACGTGGTCCGGCGCCACAGGCCCTTCGGGTTTTCCCTGTCCTTCCAGAAGTTGTAGTACCAGTCTCCGCGCTTGGACACCATCGCGATCTTGTCCGTGGAGTCCAGCACTTCGAGGATCTCGCCCTCCAGGCGCGCGTACTCGGCGTCCTCCAGCAGGTCCTCGGTCCGGGCGTTCTGCTCCCGGACCCATGCCAGCTGCTCCTCGCCGTAGATGTCCTCCAGCCAGATGTTTTCGTCGGTGGGCTCGGGCGCGGTTCCGTTGGGAACGCCCGACGCGGAGGCAGAATCAGCTGCGGTGGTGGTCATCGCCCCATCCAAACAACATCCCGGCGCAGGTAGCAAGTCACATGCCGATACTCTGGATGCCGTGGTCACATCGCAAAGCATCCGGACGGCACTGATAGGCGCCGGCCCGAGGGGTACCAGCGTGCTGGAGCGGCTGCTGGCCAACTGGGCGGCCGGCGGGGCCGCCCGGGCGGGATCCCGACTGCACATCGACGTGATCGATCCCCACCCTGCCGGCCCGGGCCATGTGTGGCAGCCCGGGCAGTCGCGCCTGTACCTGATGAACACGCAGTCGTTCTATCCCACGCTCGTCCCGGAGGACCCGCAGCTGGCCCCGCCCCTGGCCGGCACGACGTTCGACCGCTGGCGGGAACGCCAGCAGCAGGATCCCCTGCCCACGCTGTCGGACGAGGAACGCGCCGAACTCGCCGTCCTCGAGGCCCGCGACTTCCCCAGCCGCGCACTGTACGGCCGGTACCTCCGCTGCACGCTCGAGGAACTGCTCGCCGTCCTGCCCGACGGCGTCACCGTGGATTTCCACGAGGCGGCGGCAACCGCCGTGCGCCCCGTGGGGGACGGAAAGTTCGACGTCGAACTGGCCGGCCGCGGCACGCTCACCGCGGACTCGGTGGTCTTCGCCCTGGGCCACCTGGACTCCCGGCTCAGCCCCGAGCAGCGGCAGCTGCAGGCGGGCGCCGTCCAGCTGGGCCTGCGGTACTTTCCGCCCGCCGCCCCCGCAGACGTCGACTGGTCTGCCGTCCCGGCCCGGGAAACCGTGCTGGTTCGCGGCATGGGGCTGAACTTTTTCGATGTGATGGGCCAGCTCACCGAGGGGCGGGGCGGAAAGTTCGTCGACGCCGGGGACGTCCTTGAATACCTGCCGTCAGGCCAGGAGCCGCTGATCATCGCGGCCTCCCGGCGGGGTACCCCGTACCGTGCCAAAGCCACGCTGGAGGGCTACTACCCGGCGTCGGTGACCCTGCGGTACTGCACCGCGGCCGCGCTGCAGCGGTTCGAGTCGGCAGGCATCATCCCGGCTTTCGACCACGACATCTGGCCCCTGCTGCACCGCGATGCCCTGTGGGCCTACTACTCCACGCTGATGCGTTCCGAACCCGGAGCTGTGCCGGATCCCGGTGCATTTCTGGATGAACTGGACGAGGCGCTGCACCCGCACGCGCACACAACGGCGAAGTGGGAGGAGTCGGTCAAAGCCGTCGTCGAGAGCCATGTCCGGCCCGAAGACAGGCTGGACCTGCTGAGCCTGGCGGCGCCGCTGGCGGGACGGGCGTTCCGGTCCCGTGCGGATCTTGACGCCGCCGTCGTAGACTATCTGCTCGACGACGCCCGCCGCTCGGCCCTTGGCGAGAGCGATCCGGTAAAGATGACCATCGGCGCGCTGCACCACGGCCGTGCGGTGCTGAAATCGGTGGTGGCCGACGGCGGCATCACCGACGAGTCGTGGGTCGCCGGCCTGCGCGGCTGGTTCGAGTCGTTCGTCGAGGGCCTCGCGAGCGGACCGCCGGCCCTCCGCGCCGAGCAGTTGGCAGCGCTGGCGCGGGCGGGGGTGGTCAGCTTCGTCGGACCGGACCCCAAATTCGGACTTGACCGCGAGGCCGGGCTGTTCAGGGCCACCTCACCGTGGGTGCAGGGCGGCGCCGCGCAAGCGCGCACCATGGTGGAGGCCCTGGCACCGGCCAACCGGGTTGCCATCAGCGATTCGCCGCTGCTGCAGCAGCTCCTCGCCGACGGGCTGGTGAGGCCGCGGACGATGATGACGGTGGAAGGAACGCCGGTGCAGGCCTCGGGCCTGGACGTCAGACCGCACCCGTACCGCCCGGTGGCCGCCAACGGGGAAGTCGCCGGGCGGCTCTTCGTGCTGGGTCTCCAGCTTTCGGCGAACCAGTGGGGGACGGCCATCGCCGCAGAGGCCGTGCAGCAGGCCGGACCGGTCTACCCCAGCGGCCAGCGCACCCTGCGCGACGCCGACGAGATCGCCCGCGCCATCCTCCGCCCCTGATTCGACCCTCCCGCAGTTCCTGCCGCCTTTTGGGCGACCCTCCCGCAGTTTTTGCCGCCTTTTGGGCGACCCTCCCGCGGTTCCTGCCGCCTTTTGGGCGACCCTCCCGCGGTTCCTGCCGCCTGTTGGGCGACCCTCCCGCGGTTCCTGTCGCTGCCCGATTTGAACGGACTGCCCCAGCCAGCACAAAGACTACCGGCCGGTAGCTTCGTGAGGAGCTGCCGGCCGGTAGTTTTTTCGAAGGATTTATTCTGGTGAAATCAGGGGGCCGCTCAGCCCTGTGCTGCCTGGCCCGTGTCCGCCACGATCTTGAACATGGCGCCAGTGGGGTCTGTCAACGTGGCCAGCCGCCCGAAGGGGGTGTCGTCGGGTCCGTCCACGAGAGCCCCGCCCATGCTGACCGCCTTTTCGATGGAGGCGTCGGCGTCCCCGACGGCAAAGTAGACCTGCCAGTTGGACGGGACCTCGGCGGGAAGGTAGCCGGAGGCGTCCATGATGCCGGCCTTGGCCTCCTCACCGGCCCCCAACGTGGTGTAGCGGAACTCCGGGGTATCGCTCATGACGTCCGTGTCCCAGCCAAAAACCTCCTGGTAGAACTTCACGGCGGCGTCGTAGTCCTTGGTGTGCAGCTCGTGCCACGCGGGCGCGCCGTTCTCGGCCACCAGCTCATACCCCCGCATTTCCCTCGGCTGCCACGCTCCGATGGCAGCGCCGGAAACGTCGCCGAAGATGGCCATGTGGCCCTGCTCGGGGACGTCCATCGGTTCCACATACACCTGGCCGCCGTTTGCGGTGACAGCCGCAGCCGTCGCTGCGGCGTCGTCCGTGCGCAGGTACGTGGACCACATGTCGGGCATGGCAGCCTGGTCCGCTTGCTTTTGCATAATGCCCGCGACCATCTTGCCGTTCTTGTTTGCGGTGATGTACCCGCCGTACTTTTCCTCGTCCCCGGTCTGGAATTCCCAGCCGAACAGGTCGCCGTAGAACTGCTTCGCGGTGTCGGTGTTGGAGGTCATCAGGTCAATCCAGCAGGGCGCGCCGGGGGTGATGTCAGGGGTAGGCATAGTCAGCTCCTGTTTGGGTGCCGCGGGAATGCATGTCCGCAGGTCAAGGGATGTGGAGACAGGACCGACACTATGCCGGGGCTATGACAGTTTCAATGGTTTCCGCCGTCAGGGCCGGTCGGAAAACGACGTCCCGGGTTCGTTGTCGTCGTCGGCCTCGACCCACTCGATGAAGTCCTTGAGCGACATGCACCAGTAGTAGTCCGAGTACCTCAGGCTCTGCTTCTCGGCCTTGCTCACGACGGCGACCTCCCCCAACAGCGGCGGCGGGTGTGGAATGGTGCCCTCATCCCGGAACCGGGGCAGGAGCACCGCTGGTACCTTCAATGGAACGCCCGCGGGGGTGGTCTGCACATGAGTGGTGCGTACTCGAATTTTCAGGGCACCGGTACTCGCCGGTACTTGTTTTCCGGTGCCGGGTACACGCTCTACCTGCCTGCACAAAAGGCCGGCGGAGCCAACCCTGCGGTTGGCCCCACCGGCCTTTGTCGTGCGCACCATGCGCCGCGCGGAAGGTAAGAGATTCGAACTCTTGGTACGGGGTTACCGCACACTGGTTTTCAAGACCAGCTCCTTCGGCCGCTCGGACAACCTTCCCTGACTAGTAGTGTTTCATAGGCAGTTGGCTGCAACAAAAACCGAAATGTGGCAGTTGCTGCCGCTGCCCACTATTTTTGGGGCAGGAATCAGCTAGAAATCGGGAGTTCTCCATGAAAGCCGTCTACATCTCCAAGCCGGGCGGGCCGGAAATGCTGGAAATCCGGGAGGTCCCGGCGCCGGTGCCGGGGCACGGTGAAGTCCTGATCGATGTGGTGGCGGCAGGCGTGAACCGCGCAGACGTGCACCAGCGGAAGGGCTTCTACCCACCGCCCCCGGGCGTCTCGGAAATTCCGGGGCTGGAAGTTTCCGGCCGCATCGCCGGGTTCGGCACAGGCGTCACGAAACCTTTTTCCATCGGCGACAAGGTTGTGGCGCTGCTGGCCGGCGGTGGGTATGCGCAGCAGGTGGCGGTCCGCTCGGAGCAGGTGGTGAGAATTCCCGACGGCGTTGACCTGGTCACCGCTGCGGCCCTCCCGGAGGTTGCCGCGACGGTGTATTCGAACCTCATCATGACTGCCCAGCTTCAGGCCGGTGAAACGGTCCTGGTCCACGGCGCCACCGGCGGGATCGGCACCATGGCCATCCAGTTTGCGAAGGCGATCGGGGCCACTGTTGCCGCGACGGCCGGAACCGACGAGAAAGTCGGCACCGCCAAGGCCTTCCTGGGTGCCGACATCGCGATCAACTATGCGGAGGAGAACTTCGCCGAGAGCCTCCGGGCCCAGAACGGCGGCAAGGGCGCGGACGTGATCCTGGACGTCGTGGGTGCCAAGTATCTGCAGCAGAACGTTGACGCACTCGCCGATTACGGACGGCTCATCGTCATCGGACTGCAAGGCGGCGCCAAGGGCGAATTGGATCTGGGACAGCTGCTGCGCAAACGCGCGGCCGTCGTAGCCACGGCGCTCCGGCCCAGGCCCGTCGAAGAGAAGGGCGTGATCATGACAGCCGTCCGGGATGCCGTGTGGCCCCTCATCGCCGACGGGCGTATCCACCCCCTCGTGGACAAGACGTTTCCTTTGGACGAGGTCAGGGCCGCCCACGAATACTTCGACTCGGGGGAGCACGTGGGCAAGATCCTGCTGGTGATCTAGTGTCCGTCCGGCACAGTCTCCTGGCCCTGCTGCACGACAGGCCGCGGTACGGGTACCAGCTCCGGAGCGAGTTCCACGAACGCACGGGCTCGGCCTGGCCGCTGAACATCGGTCAGGTCTACACCACCCTGGACCGGCTGGAGCGTGACGGCCTGGTCCGGAAGGAAAGAGGCGACGGCGGCAGCCAGGTGGTTTACGGCATCACGGACGAAGGGTCCGGCCAGGTACGGGCCTGGTTCTCTTCTCCCGTGGAGCGCAGCGCCCCGCCCCGCAACGAACTTGCCATCAAAGTGTCCCTTGCCCTGACGCTGCCCGGGGTGGACGTGACCGCCATGATCCGGGTCCAGCGCGCAGCGTCCCTGGCCGTGCTGCAGGAGTACACCAAGTCCAGGCGGGATACCGCCGCCAGCCCGCGCAGCGCCGACCTCGCGGGGCTGCTGGTGCTGGATTCACTCATCTTCCACGCCGAGGCGGAGGTCCGCTGGCTGGACCTCTGCGAGGCGCGCATGGCGCAGCTGGCCCCGGCAGCGCTGACCGCCTCGGCGACCGCTGAGCGCTGACCCATAACCGCTTGGCGCTGCGCCCGGCGGCACCCGGCAATAGAGCGTATCGATTTGAGGCGCCCGTTGGTAGTGTGCGCGTAAGAGGGTTGCAACATTTTTAATCTCGAGGAGGAGACATGAGCAGCATGCCTGGCGGCAGGGCTCGGACCGCGGACGACGATCTGGAACTGACACCAGACCCGTCGCTGCCGCCGACCGCGGTGGACGAGGCGGTCCGCGAAGCGGAAGAGCGGAAGTGGACGCCCGCGAAGATCGCCGTCTGGGCAGCGATCGCGCTGCTGGGCGGCGTGGCCTGGTTCATGCTGGCCATCATTCGTGGAGAAACGGTCAACGCGATCTGGTTCGTGTTTGCCTCCGTCTGTACGTACCTGATCGGCTACCGCTTCTACTCGAAGGTGATCGAACGCTACATCACCCGGCCTAACGACCGGCGCGCCACCCCGGCCGAGTACAAGGCGGACGGTAAGGACTATGTCCGCACGGACCGCAATGTCCTGTTCGGCCATCACTTTGCCGCCATCGCAGGCGCCGGCCCACTTGTCGGACCCGTCATCGCGGCCCAGATGGGCTACCTTCCCGGCACCATCTGGATCATCATCGGCGTCGTGCTGGCCGGGGCCGTCCAGGACTACCTCGTGCTGTTCTTCTCGATGAGGCGCGGCGGCCGCTCGCTGGGCCAGATGGCCCGTGAGGAACTCGGCGTGATCGGCGGAACCGCCGCCCTCGTCGCCACCCTGCTGATCATGGTGATCATCGTCGCCATCCTCGCGCTCGTCGTCGTGAACGCACTCGGCGAAAGCCCGTGGGGCGTTTTCTCCGTAGGAATGACCATCCCGATCGCCCTCTTTATGGGCGTCTACCTCCGGTTTATCCGGCCCGGCAAAGTCATGGAAGTTTCGCTGATCGGCTTCGTCCTGCTCATGGCTGCCATTATCGGGGGCGGCATCGTCGCGGAGACCGAGTGGGGTGCCGCAGTCTTCCACCTGGACAAGGTCACCATCGCATGGGGCCTCATCGTCTACGGCTTCATCGCCGCGATCCTGCCCGTGTGGCTGCTCCTCGCCCCTCGCGACTACCTCTCCACGTTCATGAAGATCGGCGTCATCGTCATGCTGGCGCTGGCCATCATCGTGGTCCGCCCGGAAATCACCGTTCCGGCCTTCAGCGAGTTCGCCAGCCGTGAGAACGGTCCGGTGTTCCCCGGGGCGCTGTTCCCGTTCCTCTTCGTCACGATTGCCTGCGGCGCGCTGTCCGGCTTCCACGCCCTGATCTCCTCCGGCACCACACCGAAGCTGATCGAAAAGGAACGCCAGACCCGCCTCATCGGCTACGGCGGCATGCTGATGGAATCCTTCGTGGCCATCATGGCCCTCGTGGCGGCCATCTCCATCGACCGCGGACTGTACTTCGCCATGAACTCACCCGCCGCCCTGACAGGCGGCACGGTCGAAACCGCCGCCACCTGGGTCAACAGCCTGGGGCTTGCCGGTGTGAACATCACCCCGGATCTCCTGGCGGAGACCGCCAGGAACGTCGGTGAGGAGAGCATCGTCTCACGCACCGGCGGTGCCCCCACACTGGCTGTGGGACTGGCGCACATCATGCAGCAGTTCATCGGCGGCACGGCCATGATGGCGTTTTGGTACCACTTCGCCATCATGTTCGAGGCGCTGTTCATCCTGACCGCGGTCGACGCCGGAACCCGCGTCGCCCGCTTCATGCTGCAGGACTCCATCGGCAACTTCGTCCCCAAGTTCAAGGAGCACTCGTGGCGGCCGGGAGCGTGGCTCTGCACGGCGATAATGGTCGGTGCGTGGGGCGCGGTGCTGCTGATGGGCGTCACGGACCCGCTGGGCGGCATCAACACCCTGTTCCCGCTGTTCGGTATAGCCAACCAGCTGCTGGCAGCCATCGCCCTGTCTGTCTGCATGGCCATCGCGGCCAAGCGCGGCTCCTTCAAGTACCTCTGGATTGTGGCCCTGCCGCTGGCGTTCGCGGCGGTGGTTACGATTACCGCCAGCTTCCAGAAGATCTTCTCGCCCGTCCCGGCCGTGGGCTACTTCGCCAACAATGCGGCCTTCTCCAAGGCCCTGGCGGACGGCAAGACGGAATTCGGTACCGCGAAGACCGTTGCCGCCATGGAGGCCGTGGTCCGCAACACCATGATCCAGGGGTGGCTGTCTGTGATCTTCGTGTTGCTGAGCATCATCGTCATCATCACGGCCGTGATCGCCACCGTGAAGGCCTTCCGCAATGAGGCTGCCGGCATCCGCCATGATGACCACGAAGACCCGGCTGTTCCGTCCAGGGGCTACGCGCCCGCAGGGTTGATTCCGACGGCCGCCGAGCGGGAACTCATGGCCGAGTGGAACAAGCTCCCGGCGGACCTGCGGCTCGAAAAGTCCGCGCACCACTGATGCGGAGCCGGCCATGAGCGCGCTTGTCGAAGGCTTCCGGGGCTTCGCCCGGTACCTTGGTGGAGTCATGGGGGCCGATGCCTACCAGAAGTACCTGGAGCACCACTACGCGTCCGGGCACTTGAACCAGCCCATGACGGAGCGGGAATTCTGGCGGGACAGGACGGACCGCCAGGACAGCAACCCGCAGGGACGGTGCTGTTGACCATGACGGACCCCGCCGCCGGGCTGTCGATCCGCAGGATCGGGCCGGAGGACGGCGCGACGCTCAATGCCCTGGCCGAGACGGACAACCTGTTCGATGAAGATCCCGCCGTGGCGCCGTCGGTTGCCTTAACGCCCGACGGCGCCAGGGACTTCCTGGCGGATCCCACCGTCCTGTTCTGGCTGGCTCGGGTCGAAGACCTGACGGTGGGCTTCCTGCATTGCTGCGTGCAGCGCCGTCGTACTCACGGCCCATGGGCCGAACTGCTCCTCATGGAGATGGGCACCCACGCCGGTTACCGCAGGCAGGGGATCGGGCGGGCGCTGATCGCCGCCATGGAGGACTGGATGCGGGCCAACGGGGTGCGCGACGTATGGGTGCCTGCCGACACTTCTGCCGTCGGCTTCTACCGGAAATGCGGTTTCGCTACGGACGAAGGCGAAATCCTGGTCAAGGAGCTTCATTGACTGGACTCCGCATTCCGGGCTCGTGAGAGTATGAACGCATGAGCGATCCGAACGACACTCAAACCGGCCCTGCGGTTGACTCACGCGCCGGTTTCCAGGCGCCGCGGCCGGGCGATGACGTGCCCGTGGAGGGCACCACCATTGATGTTGAGGCTGTCACTGCCGATGGCGACAAGCCCGCGGAGCAGGCCAAGCCGCGGGGAAGCAGCCTTCAGGACCTCGTGGATGAGCCGGCCAAGGTGATGCGCATCGGCACCATGATCCGCCAGTTGCTTGAAGAGGTGAAGTCGGCGCCGCTGGACGACGCCGCGCGCGGCAGGCTCGCCGAAATTCACGAACGCTCCATCAAGGAGCTTGAGGACGGACTGGCCCCGGAGCTCGTGGCCGAGCTGGAACGGATCAGCCTGCCTTTCCCCGAGGACGGGACGCCGTCTGATGCCGAACTCCGCATTGCCCAGGCCCAGCTGGTTGGCTGGCTGGAAGGACTGTTCCACGGCATCCAAACAGCCATAGCAGCCCAGCACGCGGCACGGGAGCACGCCATGGCGCAGATGCAGCTGAGGCAGCTTCCTCCCGGCACGGTCATTGCGCCCGGGGTGGTCATCGGAGAGAACGGCGAACCGCAGCGGGCCAAGGCCCCTGAGCCGGCCTCCGATCCGCTAAAACCGGGCCGGCGGGAAGAACCTGACCACGGCCCCGGCCAGTACCTGTAGGTCCGGCTTGGGGTTCTTCACCGCTGCCCGGCAAGGGCGGAAAGACGACGCCGAACTGGGTAAGGGGCTATGGCGCCGCGCCAACGACCGCTTCCACCGTGGGCTGGACCGCTACCACCAGGTCCTCGAGGGCGTGGAGGATGAGCAGCTGTATGCCGAACTCGTCGAAATAGCCAACCAGCTGGCGGAATTGTCCGGCCGGGTCCGGAACGTCTGCGTTGAGGCGCAGCAGCGTTCCCCAAGCGACGGGCTGGACATCCCGCACTCGCTGGCCGGTGTTCACCGCGCCCTGTCGAAGGCGGGAAATTCGCTCGCGGCCACCGCGGAGGCGGCAGCGATGCTGCGGCTTGCGGTCGGGCCGGTTCCCGTGGGAGCGGCCTCGGTCTGGCGGCGGGCAGAGACCGTCTTCGAACAGGTGGCGGACGCTGAGCGCCTGCTTGCCGAAGCCTGAGCCCGTCAAATATTCCCCGCTTGCGGGCATTAAGCGCCTAGCTTAGCTTCCGGCCAGCGGCTGCATCCCGGCGGGAGTGTTGGCAGGATGGGTGGATGACTCCTTCACCGACACTGACATTCAATGATGGAAACACGATTCCCCAGCTCGGCTACGGGGTATGGCAGGTGGAAGACGACGTTGCTGAAAAGGTCGTCTTCCAGGCCTTCCAGGCAGGGTTCCGCCACATCGACACGGCCAAGATTTACGGTAACGAGTCCGGGGTGGGCCGGGCCATCGCAAGCTCCGGGCTGTCGCCGGAGGAAATTTTCATCACGACGAAGCTGTGGAACTCCGACCAGGGCTATGAATCGACGCTCGCGGCGTTCGAGGAATCCATGGAGCGGCTGGGTCTCGAAACGCTGGACCTGTACCTGATCCACTGGCTCCAGCCGAAGCAGGAGAAGTACGTGGACACCTGGAAGGCCCTGATTGAGCTGCAGAAGCGCGGCAGGGTGAAGTCCATTGGCGTCTCCAACTTCACGATTGAGGGACTGCAGCGCATCATCGACGAAACCGGCGTCGTGCCGGCCATCAACCAGGTGGAACTGCACCCCTTTTTCAACCAGGCCGAGCTCCGGGAGTTCAACGCGTCCAAGGGCATTCTGACCCAGGCCTGGTCGCCGCTGGGGCAGGGCGGCGAGCTCCTGGAGGATGCCACCATCACCGCACTCGCGGACAAGCACGGTGCCACGCCCGCCCAGGTGGTCATCGCCTGGCACCTGGCCATCGGCAACGTGGTCATCCCCAAGTCCGTCACCGAATCGCGGATCCGGGAGAACTATGAAGCGCTGAACATCATCCTGGATGCCGGGGACGTCGAAGCCATCAACGGCCTGGACCGCACGGCCGCCGGAGCGGGACGCATCGGACCTGATCCCGCCGTCTCTGACTTCGCCTGATCTTCAGGCGCGCCGTCCGCTGCGCTGGCCCCGCCCCGCTGAAACTGCCGTGACGGCAGCACCTTTGAGCGGCGCGGGGCCTTTGTCAGCATAAGCCGGGGCCTTGCGGTCCGGGCGCCAAGCCCCGTTAGGCTGCCAGCTGGTCCTGGCGGACGGCCACAGCATCAACAGTGGCCCAGTCGTCCTCACCGGAGAGGCAGCGGCTCACAAACCGCTCGGCGTCGGCAGAGGTATCAAAGACCTCGGTCCGGATCCGGCCGCTGTCGGCTTCGAAGAACGTGACGTGGAATTCCTGGTTCATTTCCATGACTCCATGGTGCAACCGGGGTCTGACATTTTTTGCTCTTCAGTCCGGTGTGTTGCGCAGCCGGAGCACCCGTTCCTTCGCCAGGTCCGCCGTCCGCCGGCTCCGCTCGGCCGCCCGGGCAGCCTGCTTCGCCTCGGCTGCCGCCGCCTCGCGGTCCTTTCGGACGGCCTCCAACGAGGCCTCCAACGCCCGCAGCCGCTGCTTGGCCTCGCTGACTTCGGCTGTCAGCCGTGTGAATTCGCCGGACGCTTCCTGTAAGGCTTCCTCCCGGGTTTTGGTCTCTGTCGCGGCTGATGCCGCCGCTGTCTCGGCCTCCGCCAGGGCGGCCAGGGCCTTGTCCAGGATGGACGGCGACGGCGGGCGGGGCGTCCGTCCCACCGCCTGCAGCCGGGGTTTCTCCGGCGCGTCCGCAGGCGGGCGCTTGGGCCTCGACGGACTCCCTGACCGGCCACCGGCAGTGCGCGGAGTTTCTGGTTTCTGGGCCGCTGGCGACGCCCGCGGCCGTACGGGCGGCTCGGGCACCTGCCCGAGGGCGGAAGGAACGGCGACAGCACCCTCGAGATCAACCCGGTCCACGCCGTCGGCCGTGAGAACCCGCAGGAGCATGCCGCTCTGCACGGCAGCGGCCGCAGCCGCGTCTGCAGTGGCTGCCCGCAGCGTCTCTTCCACTTCCGAGGCCACCGGCCCGCTGATGGCCCGGCCCTGCTGCTCCGCAGCCAGCCGGGCGGCGCTGACGGCTTCGGCGAGCAGCTTTCGCCGCTCCCGGGAAAGCTCCCGCAGAGCCGCGGCGTCGAGAGCGGCCTGCGCGCCCTGCATCGTCTCCCCAAGGGTGCGCAGCTCCCGCACTGCTTCCGGCCGGTGGTGCGCCAGCATGTTGACCGCCCACGCGGCGGCGGAGGGCTTGGGGAGGGTCTTGATGGCCTGGGAGAGCAGCCGATTGGATGCGGCCGCCGCAGCCTTCGCAGCGGCGATGCGGGCGGCCACGAATTCATCGAAGGGCAACGCATACAGGCGCCCGGCGACGTCGGCAAGCTCCTGCTCTTCCATGTCAGCCATCTTAGGACGCGGCGACCGTTGCATCGCCGCCCTGCCGCGCGAATTCCGCGCACAAAGGGCCGACGGCGGCTGGGGGGACACCGCCCTGGTCTCAGACAGGCGGCACCGCCGCCGGCCCAGCCCCGGTGATCCACTTCTATTATCCTCCCCTTGAGGCGCTGAAACAGCCTGGTTGACGACACCATTGATGACCGCCTGCCTGACGGCGGGCGGCGGGCGTTCGGCGCGCATGCGGGTGCACTTTGGAGGAAGACTTGTCAGGAACCCGCCGGGCAGGCTTCCCCCCAAGTGCACGCCGCGCTATTAGAGGTAGGGCCGGGTGATGAGTTCGACGGCATGCCCGGCGGGGTCTTTGAAGTACACGCCCCGCCCTCCGTGTCCGCTGTTGGTCTCGCCCGGCCTGGTCATCTGAGGGTCAGCCCAATGGGTGACCTCCCAATCGACCAGCCGCTTGTAGGCTCGGTCGAAGAGGCGATGCCCGTGGACAGGGAGATACGAGCAGGAAGGATAAGGCCTGCTGCCGCGGTCGGTACCGCCAGCGGAACCTCAGGGTACTGCCGGCTTGCCAATCCGTGAGTGGCGGGGAGCCGATCCGGTAATCACGACCCGAGCTTACCCCGAGGGGGCCGCGAACTGTCCTGGTGGATCCTCCCTTCCGCTCCGGCAGACCCTAGCCAGTGGACAGCACCTCGAAGCCCGTAGTCTGTGGGCATGACCACGGGGGCAGGCAGAGACGGTAACAAGTACGGGTGGCAGTCCTGGCCGCCAGATTCGCTCGACGGCATGCCGCCGAAACGCCGGCGGCTGGCAGGCTGGGCTGTGTTCTGGTTGTTACTGCTGGGCTCGCTCCTGGGGTCCGTCTTTGAGGCGGTCGGCGTTGTGCAGCCGTGGCGCTCACTGTTCGTGCTCGCCGTGCTGGCCGCCGTCGTCGTTCCCCTCATTCGTGCTGCCGTGCTCGAAACACGCCAACTGCGCGCCGAAGGGATCGAGATGCCCTCATATCCCGTCACGCGGAAATCGCTGATCTCCGCGGCCGTCATCACGGCCGTGCTCTGGATCATTAATGGTGTCGCGGTCGCTATGAACCAAGACCAGTTTGTGTTCCCGCTGCTGCCAATCGCGGCTACCGCCTGGCTGGCCTTTCAGGGGCACCGCTGGAATTCAAAGTAGGTCAGGAGGCCGCAGACTCAGCGCGCAAGCTCGGTGGAGAGCCGATGCTTGCCAGGGATGTTTAGGGCAGACTGGTGGCGTGAGTGGAATCCGGTGGGTGCTGCACGTCGATCTCGACCAGTTCATCGCGGCGGTCGAAGTGCTCCGGCGGCCGGAGCTTGCGGGCAAGCCGATCATTGTCGGCGGTCGGGGCGATCCTACGGAACGGGCTGTGGTGTCGACCGCATCCTACGAAGCCAGGGCGTTCGGCGTGGGTTCGGGAATGCCCTTACGCATTGCGGCCCGGAAAGTGCCCGACGCCGTGATCCTGCCCGTCGATCAGGAGGCTTACCTCGCGGCGTCTGAAACGGTGATGGCCACCCTGCGCGCGCAGCCCGGCGCCACCGTGCAGGTGCTGGGTTGGGATGAAGCCTTTGTAGGCACTGAGACAGAGAATCCGGAAGCCTACGCCCGGCAGGTGCAGGCCGCTGTCCTGGAGCGGACGCAGCTGCATTGCAGCGTGGGCATCGGCGACACCTTGGTCCGCGCCAAGGTTGCCACCGGTTTCGGTAAGCCGGCCGGCGTCTTCCGTCTCACTGCCGCGAACTGGCTCGACGTCATGGGCAGTCGGCCCACCAAGGATTTGTGGGGCGTCGGAACCAAAGTATCGGGCCGGCTTGCCAAACTCGGCATCAACACCGTCGCCGAGCTCGCCGCGTCCGACCCCCAAGACCTGGTCCCGGAGTTCGGCCCCAGGATGGGTCCTTGGTACGCGGAGCTCGGACGCGGGGACGGCGCCAGCGTTGTGGACGACACCCCGTGGGTTGCCCGCGGGCATAGCCGGGAGACCACCTTCCAGCGGGACCTGACCGAGCCCGCCCAGGTGGACGACGCCGTGAGGGAGCTGACAGCGCATGTCCTTGAGGATGTTGTGGCCGAAGGACGGCCCGTGATTGGGCTGACCCTCAAGGTTCGGTACGCGCCGTTCTTCACCAAGACCCACGCGAGGAAGATTCCCGAGACATTCGACCGGAATGAAATCCTCGCGAGGGCCTTGGACCTCGCAGCCGCAATCGAAGCGGGCCGTCCGATTCGTCTGCTGGGCCTGCGGGCCGAAATGGCAATGCCCGACGATGCCCGAAAGGGGCATACGCCGACGCGCGGCGGTTGGTGACGGCGTCGCTCCCTTCCTGACCAGCGGGGCGGGACCGTCACATAATGCCGGTGGGTACCAGCACGGCCCACGCCAGCAGCGGGGCGACCAGCACGACTGCGCCGGCGTAGATCATCAGCTGGCGGTACACGCGCTGCCTGTCGTCCTCGCGGGCGTTGGCGACGATCAGGGCGCCGTCAGTGGAGAAGGGGGAGACGTCCACAACGGTTGCGGCGATGGCCAGGGCAGCGACTGTTCCAGAGGCGCTCAACGCGCTGGTGGCCAGGAGCGGGCCTGCCATGGGGATGAAGGCGGTGAGCAAAGCTGTTGACGAAGCGAAGGCCGAGCCGACGCCGATCACGTAGCAGAGGACCAGCGCGATGAGCAGGGGAGCGCCAAGCGCCAAGGCCTGCTCAGCGAGGGTGTCGATGACGCCCACGTGCTGGAGCAGGGAGACGTAGGTGATCATGCCGGCTACCAGCAGCACCGTGGACCAGGAGATGCCGCCGATGAAGGTCTGGTGTTCCTTGATGTTGATCAGTGCCAGCAGGAGTCCGGCGGAGAGGGCGACAAAGCCGATCGGCATGTGGAAGCCCAGGGTGCATACCAGCATCGCTGCGATCAGCACCAGTGTGAGGATCTGCTGGCCGTGTGGACGGCTTGTACGGGAAGCATCGAGTTCGACGTGCTGGCCGCCCCTGCCGTCGCGCAGTTTGCCAAGGAGGGCAAAGAGAACGATGGTCAGTACGGAGAGGATGAGGTTAAGCGCGAAGCTGGCGGCGAAGAGTGCGCCTTGGGAGATGGGGAAGCCGTTCTCCATGGCGATGTCGTGCACCAGAACTCCGGCCACGGACAGCGGAGAGAAGCCGCCTGCGTGGGCTCCGTTGATGATGAACGCGCCCATCAGTACCGGATGGATGCGGGATTCGTAGGCGAATCCGATGGCGGCCGGTGCCAGCAGGGCGACGGCGGCCGGGGAGAAAGTGCCCAGTGCCGTCAGGGCAGCAGCCATGAGGAAGAACACCCACGGGAGCAGCAGTGTCTTGCCTCTGACGAGGCGCACGCAGTTTTGGACGATGACGTCGATCGTGCCGTTCTTTTGCGCCATGCTGAAAAAGTAGGTAACCCCGATGATTGTTAGGACGATGCTGGCGGGGAACTCCGCGAGGATCTCCTTGTCTGTCATTCCGAGCATGAAGTAGCCGACGCCGAAGGATGCGACAAGCCCCATCACCCCGATGTTCAGCGGCCATTTCGTGGCGACCACGAACATCACGACGAGGACGACGAGCGGGATGATCTGGACGGCGGTCATGGTCGGTTCAGATTCCGCCGTCGCCGCCGGGCTGAAAAGGGTACCCCCCAGCAGAAGGGCGGCCAGACCCAGAACCGCGAATGCGGCCACCGCCACGAGCAGGATACGGCGGCGACGGTCAGGACGCGCGGAAAGGTCGTCGCGGGTGTCGGCCGAGGGGGCGACAGTTCGGTCCGCAGTCTTAGTCATGGTGGGTTCTCCTCATTGAGTGGCTCCTGCGAGGGAGGCCTCGACGGCGCTGCCGAGGGCTTGGGGAGGGGACGTTGCCCAGGCTCTATGTGTTTCGACTGGCGGGCAGTCGGTAAACGCGCAACCCGTCGCTGCGAAGGAAGAGTGCTCGGCCTCTACCTTCATTCTGTTGTATCCAGAGCATGCTGCCGTCCATGGCGAGCATGTCGATGCGTCCTGAAGTCACGGGCCGGCCGTCGCAGTGGATCTCGACTTCATCGGTGCGGGACAGTTTGGACCAGTTGGGAACTGGCTGCGGAGTCGGGGATCCCATATGCGGGTTGGCCGGCTGGGGACGGTAAATCATGGAGGTCTCCTTGATCGAGAGATCGTCTGAGGAACGGACCGCGCGGGGGAATAGTCGTAGGAGGAGGCAGGGTGACAGTGTGTCCCCCTGCCTCCTTTGCATGCTGCGTAGTCCTCGCGCCCGTCCTTCGGGCTACCTGTTGCGATGGAGTGCGGGAACGGCAGCACGCGTGCCGGACGTTTGGGCCGGCAGTCAAAGGGCGTCGGGTCAGAGTTTGTCCGCCCGGACGGCGAGCACGGGGCAGGTGGCGTCAAGCAGTATCCGTTGGACGGTGCTGCCAAGTATGAGCTTGCCCACCATGGACCGGTGCCGGAGTCCAATGACGATCATGTCGACGTTTCGTTCCTGGGCAATCTGGATCACGGCGTCCCCCGGATCGGCCAGGACAGAGGATTCGATGGTCAGGGCAAGGCCGGCGGCGGTCAACTGGCCTTCCAGTTCCTGCACTTCCTGCGCCTCCAGGTCGTGGTGTCCACGTCCGATATTCACGATGAGCAGGTCGGCCTTTCTCAGATGGGCTTCTTTGATGCCCTCTGTGAGCGCCTCCCTGCCTTCCGCTGCGGGTGCATAGGCTACGAGTACCGTCATGTGTTTTCTCCAATGGCTTTCAATGTGCGGCGTCTGAGAACTAAACCAGGGTGTTGAGCCAGCCCTGGGGCAAGTCGATCGGCAGTAGGGAGGGAAGGGCAAGGAGCACGATGTACAGAACTCCGGTGTAGATGATGGCGACCTTTAGCCGTGCCCTTGCGACCACCAGCAGGAACGCGGGGATGAAGATGGTTACCGCGATCAGGTATCCGAAGACTGCGGTGAGGGCGAGGAATCCTGTCATCCAGACGAAGGTTTTGAGTGCGAAGCCGGCATCGAGGGTCCACCCTGCGCGCCCGGCCTTGGCCCGAAGACGAGTCCGAATCTCGATGAACAGCAAGATTCCAGAGAACACCAGGCCGCCGATGCTCACCAGCTGCGGGACGAGCCGCGCTTCCGGCGAGAATGATGCGGAGGAGATCAGGGCTGCAGCGAAGGCGAGGGCGAAAATGCCTGACGCCACGAGGGACCAGGTTGAATTCTTCAGCGGCGCTTCGTCGTCCTCGGGCTGTTCGTCCCGGTGACCGTCGTCCAGGTTGGTCTTCCGGCGTGCGCGGATGAACTTCATGAAGGCCCAGATCATCGGCAAGATCAGTATGGCCAGGAAGACCAGGACGCCAGGGCGGGCCATCCAGTCGAATCCTTCGTACAGGCTGTCCGTGAGGAAGTAGTAGCGTTCCAGCGGGATGGCCAGGACGAAGCCGATGAGGAAAGGTGCCCTGGGGAATCCGGTGGACTTCAACAGCCAGCCGAAGATGCCAAGGATGATCATGATCCAGAGGTCGCCGAGCTGGCCGCCTTCCTGGAAGGAGCCCAGGAGCATGACGGCCACCAGGCCTGCTGCCAGAACTGCGAAGGGGACCTTGGTGAGCTTGGCGAGCTGCTTGACGCTCAGGAAGCAGAACAGCGCGCCCAAGATCGAAGCGATCGCGAAGGACCAAACGATCAGGTACATCAGGTCCAGGTGTTCGGTGATGATGGAGGGTCCAGGCTGGATGCCGTAAGTAAGGAGCATGCCCAGGAGCATCGCTGAAGGGACGCCGCCCGGGATGCCGAACAGCAGGGTGGGGATCAGGTCGCCGGCTTCCACGGAGTTGTTGGCACTTTCAGGGCCAACGATGCCGCGGGGGTCGCCCTTGCCGAACTGGCGCTTGTCCTTGGCCGTTGCAACGGCCTGGCCGTAGGCCAGCCAGGTTCCGGCGGTGGCGCCGACGCCGGGCAGGACGCCGGCCCAGATGCCGATAAGGGCTCCGCGAATAACCTGGGTCCAGTGGGTGAGCCACTCGCGGATGCCTTGGCCCCAGCCGCCGCCGAGGGTGATGGTTTCCTTCTGTCCGCGGCGCTGGCTTGCACGTGAGGCGATCTCGGCGAGGCCGAAGATGCCCAAAGCGACGGCTACGAGTGACAGGCCGTCGCCGAGGAAGAGGCTGCCGAAGGTGAAGCGTTCCTCTGCGGTGGTGGGTGACGTGCCGACCATGCCGAGTATGAGGCCCAGGAGGCCTGCGGAGACTCCCTTGATGATGTTTCCGCGGGACAGGACCGCGGCCAAAGCTACACCGAGGACGGTGAGCATAAAGAGCTCGGGGCTGGCGAAGGAAAGGACCAGCGGTCGGGCGAGCGGGATGGCCAGGGTCAGGCCGATGGCGCCGATGATGCCGCCGGCCATGGAGGAGAGGAAGGCCAGGGTCAGGGCTCGGGCGGCCTGCCCCTTCTTTGCCATGGAGTATCCGTCGAGCATCGTGACGCTGGCCGAGGCGGACCCTGGGGCCCCGAGCAGTACCGCGGAGACGGTGTCCGACGTGTGGACGACGGCGAGGGCACCGATGAGGAGCGCCAGAGCCTGGGGCGGTTCCATGCCGAATGTGATGGGCAGCAGGATCGCGACGGCGCCTGTGCCGCCCAATCCCGGAATGAGGCCCATGATCAGACCGGCGACGGTGCCGATCAGGAGCATGATGAGAAGGGAAGGATCAGCGAGGGATGCCAGCGCTGCCATTGCGGAGTCAAGCATGATGGTCCTTATTCAACGTGGATGTTGTATTTGTCCGCGAGCAGCCCAGTGACATAGGACCGTACGGAGCTGCTGACTGTGTAGGCGTCCCGGACGCGGTCTGCCACGCCGGAGTCGGCTACCAGGGGATAGCCGCCCAGGACTTTGGATGCCTTTTCCTGGAATCCGGGATCGGTGCCGAGCTTTTCGCTGGATTCGCGCAGCAGCCTGTAGGCGTTCTCCGGGGTCTCCTGTGGAACCCACAGTCCCTTTTGGTAGGTGTACGTCAGTCCGAGAAGGGTCTTGTAGGCCTCGTACTTTTCGCCGGAGGGCTTCTTTCCGTGGAGCGTTTCGTAGGCTTCTGCGACCGTGGGCACGTCAGGGAAGTTCGGGTCACGGATTACTTCCCCCGCATCGTTCAGCTGGCCGAAGGACATAAGGACGACGGCTTTGCCTTCCTTGGCGATGCCAGCGACTGCAGACGCGTAGGCGGAGGTGGTCTGGTAGTCGACGTCGATTTCACCGCGCTGGAGGGCCAGGTTGACGGGTCCTCGGCCTTCAAAGCCAAATGTGCTTGTGACATCGGCTTCGAGCAGGTCGAAAGCCACCAAGGTGGTGATGTCCAGGCCCGTGGCACTGATGCCGCCGAATTCCAGTGGTGTATCCCGGTTGATCAGGTCCTGAAGGCCGGCTACCCCGGCTTCGGCCCGGGCGTAGATGACTCCGCCAGTTCCGTTGACGACGACAGGCTTCAGGTCTTCGAAGGAGTACTTGACCGCCGAGCGTCCCAGGACCCATGGCACAACGGTGGATGCCGTGCCGACGAGGAGTTCGGTACCGTCTGTCTTGGCTGAGCGGGCGAACCTGTTTGTCCCCAGAATGCCTTCTCCGCCAGCTTCGTTCACGGGTGCGAACCCGGGACGTCCAGGGACGTAGTTTGTCAGTTCCGTCCCGATGAAACGAGCCCACGTGTCTGTTCCGCCGCCAGAGGCAAGGGGGATGAGGAACTCAAGCGTTTCGCCGCTGAAGTCTCCGTCTTCCGTGCTGGACGGCGGGTTCAAAAGGCTCCCGCCGAGGACCGTGGTCGCCGTGCCAAGAAGTGCGAAGGCACCGACGGCGGCAAGGACGGTCCGTCGGGAGTGTTTGGGCGGATCGGGCTGCTCGGTCTGTCCGACGCTGCCTTCCCGGGAAGTTCCGGGCGGCTCCAAGGATGACTTACTGCTCGTCATTGAGAGGTCCTTTGATTAAGTGCCTACCACCATGCAACACCAATGCGGCGTACCAGGCATGGGAAGGCTTTGTTGGATTCCGCTTACCAGGTGCCTGGAAGCAGCAGTTCTGCGTCAGCTATGCGGCGGGCGCTTCGAAGCGTGCCGACAACGGGGACGCCGTCACGTAGTTCCGCCCAGGTCTGAACGACGCCTGCAGGCGTGCGCATGACGAGGCCGGATGAAGGATCCATGGACAGCAGGTCCCGGACCACGGTGCCCTCGTGCTGCGCAGCCATGGTGAGCGCTACACTTCCGGTGATTGCGAGAGCAGGGTGGAGTTTGCCCATGGACAGCATTCGGACGATGAGGTCAGCTTCGTCGTTCGGCGATGCCCTGGCCACGAGTGCAAGTTTCGGAATGGCGCGTGCTGCCTCTGCCCTGGTCACCGCAAGGCCCATGCGGACGGCAGCATCTCGGCGTACATCGTCGAGGTGGACGAGGAGTGTCGCCTGGCCATCGATGTCAGCGGCGGTCTCGTGGCCAGTCAGGCCGATCGAGACGGCGTCGAGGATGATCAGGGGAGCGCCGGCGTCAATGAGCGTGGCCGGTACCTCCTGCCCGTCGAATGTCACCTTGTCCAGCGGTTCTCCGGTGGGGAACAGCTTTCCGGTGGTCCGGCCCGCAGGATCCAGGAAGCCCATGCCAACCGCCAGCCCGGGGAACGGCACGCCCGGAATCATTTGGGTGCCGGGGTCCTGGAGCTCGCCGTTCGGGGTGGGAACCTTCTGCAGGATGAGCTGGTCGGTGTTGGTGTTCAGGGTCCTGACCGATGTGCTCTGCTGGCCCGGGGAGACCCAGCCTCGTTCAATGGCATACGGTGCAACGACTGCTGAGCAGTTGCCGCAGTTGCTTCCCCAGTCCACTTTCTGCTCATCAATGGCGACTTGGGCAAACGTGTAGTCGACGTCAGCGTCGTCGGTTAGGGAGCGGGAGAGGATGACAGCTTTGCTCGTCGTTGACGTTCCGCCGCCGACGCCGTCGACCTGACGGTTGTCGGGGCTGCCGAAAAGGCGCAGGAGAACTTCGTCCACACTCTTCCCGGGGACCTGAAGGTTGTCCCACTCGAAGACCCAGCACTTGCTGGTGCCGCCCCGCATCCACACTGCTGGGATTTTGTACATGATTGCTTTTCACACCTTCCTGGGCCCTTCGTTGGGCCGACAAGCCTGTCCGGCTTGTACAAGTGTGATGCGAACCTCAGATGAATTACAAACGCCAATTCTTGCATGAGTATGCACTGTTGCTTCAATCAGTGGCGCTTTCAGACGGCTCGGCGTGTAAATCTGCCGCGGCCACGATGCTCCTCCGTTCTCACAGGTCCTTGAAACGAGCCGAGCATGAACGGAATACGTAGAATGCTGTGGGGGGCATAACAAATACTTCAAAGGGAGACGCCTTGTTGAACGTGCGCAGACTTGAGTTACTGCTTGATGTGGTGGAACTCGGTTCGATCACTGCCGCTGCGGAGAAGCATGTGTATTCTCCATCAGGAGTGTCCCAGCAGCTTCGGCGACTCGAAGCCGAAATCGGCCAACCCCTTCTGCAGCGACAAACCCGGGGGATGGTTCCCACCGATGCCGGGCATGTTCTCGCCTCGCACACCCGTCGGATCCTGCGGCAGATGGCCGCGGCCGAGGCTGACCTGGCGGAAATCGCCGGGCTCAACCGCGGAAGCCTCACAATGGGAACCTTCCCCACCTTGGGCGGTTCGTTCCTCCCCGTGGTGATTAGCAGGTTCAAGAAGGAATACCCGGCGATCGAGTTGCACGTCCGCAGTAGCCGCTTCGGGGAGCTTATTGAGATGCTCGAGAACGGCCAGGTGGGAATGTCCCTCCTTTGGGACTACGAGTGGAACCGGATAAACCCGGAGGACTTTGCCCTGACTACTGTGTTCGAGGACGCGACGGCCCTGATTGTGGGCAAGGACCACCGATTGGCACGCCGGAAGCAGGTGGACATGGCAGACCTGGCCGCTGAGGAATGGATTGTGCGTGAAGAGGCGCATCCCGTCGTCGAAGTGCTGCACCGAAGCGCCCGCGCAGCAGGTTTCACGCCCCGTATCGCCTTCCATGCCAATGATTACCAGGAAGCCCAGGCCATGGTGAGTGTCGGTCTGGGTATCGCCTTGGCACCTAGAACGGCCGTGGTCAATAAGCACCCCGGCGTCAGCATCGTTTCTCTCGGAAGCAGCGCACCATCCCGACGAGTGCTCCTGGCCCACCGACATGACAGGGTACGCGCGGCCGCTGAAATAGCCTTCCAAACCACGCTCCTGGAGGTCGCAAAAGACACCACCGCAGACTTCCGGTGACGGGCATGCCAAAGCCCGAAAGGGCACCGCGGCGGTGGCTGTGGATGCTGATCGCCGCCGCCGTGCTGTGCCAGATGGCTCTCAACCTTGCCCGTCCCCTGATCTCCTATAAGGTGCTGGCCCTTGGCGGGGACTCGGTGATGGTCGGGCTGACATCTGCCTCCTTCGCACTCCTGCCAGTTGCCTTCGCGCTTTGGCTGGGTCGGATGTCCGATCGCCGAACGTCGCTCCGGGGCATCACAGTCGTCGGGACGCTGTTACTGTCTGCCGGTCCTTTCCTGCTCTCCTCTGCCCCATCCCTTCTCTTGGTGGCGTTGGCCAGTGCCGTGCTGGGGATGGGACACCTGTGCTTCACGATTGCCGGCCAGTCCGCCATCGCGAGGTTCGTCCCGCTGAGCCAAATGGATGCAGCCTTCGGATGGTTCACGGCCGCATTCTCACTCGGGCAGCTCGTGGGCCCACTCGTCGCGGGCCTTGCCATGGGGTCCGCTGGAAACGTATCTGCCGAAACCCGGCTCACAGACGCCAATTTGGCGCTGCTCCTCGCCGGGGCAATCGCCCTGCTCGCGGTTCCGGTCGCGTTAGGTGCATCGGCAACGGGAACACGCCGAGCCCGGGCAAACACCGCAGCGGCACCCGCGCCTTCCCGGCCGACGTCAGTGGTGCACCTCCTGGGAGTCCGCACGGTCAAGACCAACATGATCGCCAGCCTTGCCCTTCTTGCCACAACCGACATCATTGTTGCCTTTCTTCCTCTTTTGGGGGAAGAGACCGGTATTGCTCCCGTTGGAATTGGAGTCCTGCTGGCGGTCCGGGCGGCGGCCTCGATTTCGTCCCGCCTTCTCCTGCCCGTCCTGCTGTCCCGCTGGAGCAGAACCGGTCTCATTACCTCGAGCCTTGCTGGTGCCGGCATTGGTCTGGCCATCCTGCCTTGGCTGTTCGACAACCCAGTTGTAGCCGGCATCCTTCTGGCCGTTGCCGGGTTCTTCCTCGGCCTGGGGCAACCGATCACGATGACGCTGATCACCCAGGCCGTCCCTCCCGATGCCCGCGGCGCGGCTTTGGCGCTGAGGCTGCTGGGCAACCGGCTCGGACAGGTAGCCTTGCCGATCTGCGCAGGCCTCCTTGCCGCGCCGGCGGGACCGGGCGGTGCCCTCTGGATGTCCTCAGCCGTGCTGTGCGCCGCATCAATACGGTGGCCGAGGAAAACCTGAGCAGGCACTCGATGTGGCCCGGTCGAGGTCGGCAAGAATAGTCATGTGCCTCCGATACCTGACACTCACCAAGGCGTAAAATTGACGTATGCGCCCCGAGGAAGCGATCGCACTGGTATTCGCGATGGCTCTTATCTGGGCCGGCACGATTCTGGTGTTGCTTTCCAGGCTTGACCGCCCTGAAAGGCGGGTGCAGCGCCAGGAACGGAGGGCGGACCGGGCGGTTCACCAGCGGGTGCACCGCATTACACGAGTGCGGCGGCTGGCGCACCGTCGAAGGCCCTCCCGCCGCGGCCGGAGCCGCATCCCGTAGAACTGCTTGGTGTCGCTCTGCTGGCCCTAGCAGCATCTGGCCTCCACGCGCTTTTATGCCCCTCCGGACCTAAAATGGCAGTATGGCCAGCCAGGAAGCGATTGCTCTGGTGTTTGTGTTTCTTGTCATCTGGGTCGGTACGATCCTGGTGTTGCTGTCTCGCGTAGACCGCGGTGAGAAACGGGAGCGACGCCAGGGACGGCGAGCCAGTCGACGGGATGGTTATCACGCGCACTAAGCAGTTCGGCCCCCCACAGCATACTGTCGCAGGCCCTTTCCGCCGCTCAAGGAGCCAAAGTGGATGCTGTCTCGCCTCACCGGCCCGGACGCCCCGGGTGCAACGGCTCCCGGACCCGTGCCGCGGGAGGTGTGGCCGTCCTGGGAGAGGTACATCTGCGAGGAAGAGAAGACCCTGTCAATGGATTCGTTGTTCCTGCTGGACGGAACACGCGGTCTGCTCGAGAGTCGATCCGTACTTGGTTATCTACGGCAGTCCCAACGCCAGCAAAAAACCCCCCAGAAACCTTGGTTTCCAGGGGGTTTTGCCCGAGCTTCCTATCAGAATCGAACTGATGACCTTTTCATTACGAGTGAAACGCTCTACCGACTGAGCTAAGGAAGCACCGCACCAAACAACCGGGAAAACCCGGCCGGTTCATGCCAGAGTCAACTGTAATAGAGTCCCTGCGTCCGGGTCAAAATGAGATGATGTGCGGGTCGGAACGGGGCGCCAATCAGACGATCGGCAGGCACATCAGCAGACGGTGTTGTCCGCCGGTTTCTTGCCATCCACCAGGTACGAGTCCACGGCGTCCCTGATGCAATTGTTGGCCCGACCGTAGGCCGTGTGTCCTTGGCCCTTCCATGTCAGCAGGGAAGAGTTGCCCAGCTGCTTGCGCAGGGCGCTGGCCCATTCCACGGGGGTCGCGGGATCTCCGGTGGTACCGACCACCACGATCGGGGCTGAGCCCGTGTACTCTGCGGCCCCCGGGGCGGCCCGGACATTCTTGTATGGCCAGTGGGCACAGTTCGTGCCGCCGTAGGCGAAGAAGTACCCCAGCGTCGGTGACGCCGCACGGAGCTGCTGCTCCTCCGCCCGCATGGCTGCTGGATCGCTGGTCATGGGGTAGTCAAGGCAGTTGATCGCGGAGAAGGCGAACGTGGTGTTCGACGTGTATTTTCCGTTCGAGTTGCGGTTGGCTCCCAGGTCCGCCAGGCGCAGCATGAGGCTGACATCGCCCTTCATGGCGGCATCGAGGGCCTGCGTCAGGACCGGCCAGTTTTCATTGGCATACAGGGGAACGATGAGGCCGCTGACGAAGGCATTGCCGCCCACGATCCGCCCGTCCTTTGCAGCACGCGGTGTCGCGATAACCGACTGGATGACGTCGCTGATCTGCTGTACGCCGTCGTCAACTGTCCCGCTCAGCGGGCAGCCTTCCTGCTGCAGGCAGTGCTCGACGTAGGCGCGGAGTGACTTCTCGAAGGCCTTGGCCTGGCCCAGCGTGAGCTCCTCAGCGCCGAGGGAAGGATCGATCGCTCCATCGAGCAGCATCCGCCCAACCTTGTCCGGGAACAACGAGGCGTACGTGGAGCCGAGGAAGGTTCCGTAGGAGAAGCCCGCATAGTTGAGCTTGGCGTCATTCACGACAGCGCGGAGGACATCAAGGTCCTTCGCTGCGCTGACGGTGTCGATATGGCCCAGCACCGGCCCTGTCTTCTGGGCGCACTTCTGCGCGATGGCCTTGTTGTCGGCCAGCATTGTCGCGAGGCCGGCGTCCGTCTCGGGAACATAGATCTTTTCCCTGGCCTCGTCCCTCTCCTTGTCGGTCAGGCACGTCACTGGCGCCGACCGTTTGACCCCGCGGGGGTCGAAGCCAACGAGGTCGAAGTTGGCCCGCACCTTGTCAGAGAAGTTGCTGACTCCGGCGTCCCGCACGAAGTCATAGCCGGAGGCCCCGGGGCCGCCAGGGTTGACCATCAGGCTGCCCTGTTTCTTGCCCGTGCTTGCGACTTTCAGGGCCGCGATTTCAATGGTCTCGCCGTCCGGTTTGGCATAATCCAGCGGTACTTTGACCTTGGCGCACTGCATCTTGTCCTCGCACGGCTCCCAAACCACCTTCTGGGAGTAGAACTCCTCCAGCCCCGCCGGAGCCTCAGCAGCGATGGAGGGATCGGCCTGCCCCGTGGAGTTCCCCTGGCTGCCGTCCTTGGAAAGCCCGAGGACGCTGCACGATGTCAGGAACAGGACTGCCGCCATGGCTCCGGCAGCCCGCACTGCAGCCGCGAATGAGCGCGGTTGCGCGGTCAGGGGAGGTGTGGACATCATGCGGTTCTCCTTGGGGCAGAGCGTTTGGCGGCGTCAGGCAAGGCAGGACTGGGCTTCGGCCTAGACCAGGCCGGCGGCCATTGCCTCGATGGTCAAAAGCGGTGCGACGTTGGTAGTGGTGATGCGTTTCCTCGCCTTGTTGATGGCATCCATCCTGGCGAGGGTGACCTCCGGTCCCGAGCGGCCAGCGAAATCCTCCAGTTCACTCCTCAACTCAACGTTGACGAGCTCCACGGAATTCCCCATCTGGATGATCAGCACGTCCCGGTAAAAGGAGAGGAGGTCGGTCAGCGTCCGGTCGAGGGAGTCCGTGATGGACCGCTTAGCGCGCCGCTTTTGATCATCCTCAAGCTGTTTCACCTGGCTGCGCATGGCGGGCGGCAGGGTTCCGGTCTCGGGAGCGCCCAGCGTGGCCAACAGTGCGGCCTTCTCGGCGGCGTCCCGCTCCTCATTGGAGCTGTTGGCCTCCTCGGTGGCGATCTTGACCAGCTTATCAGCCATCATCACGGCGGCCGTAATGCCCCGGAGGCCCAGCGGAAAACGGACAGTCTCCAGCCGGCGCTGCCTGGCCTCGGCGTCGCGGGCCAGGCGGCGGGCGATCCCGACATGACTTTGCGCTGCGCGTGCGGCGCTTTCGGCCACGGCCGGATCGACGCCGTCGCGACTCACCAGCAGCGCCGCGACGTCGGCGGCGGGGGGAAGCCGGAGTGCTACGGCCCGGCACCGCGACCGGATGGTGACCAGGACGTCCGCCGGGGAGGGGGCACACAGCATCCAGACGGTCCGCGGCGTGGGTTCTTCGATGGCCTTCAGCAGAACGTTCGTGGTGCGCTCCGCCATGCGGTCGGCGTCCTCCACCACGATGATCCGCCACCGGCCCGACGAGGGCCTGTTGCCGGCCGTGGATACGAGCTCCCGGGCCTCATCGATGGTGATGGTCACCTTTTCGGTGCGGACGAAAACGACGTCGGCGTGGGTTTCGCCGAGGATGGTCCGGCAGGCGTGGCACTCGCCGCAGCCGCGCCGGGAGACGTCGTCCTGATCGCAGTTGAGGGCCGCGGCAAAGGCCTTGGCCGCGTTCGACCTGCCCGAGCCCGGCGGGCCGGTGAACAGCCAGGCGTGGGTGAGTGAATCACCCGTGGCGGCCTGCTGCAGCTGCGCGACGACGGCTGGCTGGCCCTGGAGATCGTCCCATACCGTCATTTACGGCTCCTGCCGGTGGCTGCCAGCAGCCGGTCCACGCGGTCCAGGATGCGGGCGGCAAGTTCGTCCACGGACAGCTGCGCCTCAAGTACCAGGTAGCTGTCCGGACGCGCCGCGGCAAGATCCAGAAAGGCCTGCCGGATCCGGGCATGGAATTCGTCGGCTTCCGATTCCAGCCTGTCCTCTGCGGCGTCACCGGCCGTGCGGCGGCTGCGGCCGTCTGCGGGGTCCACATCCAGCAGCACGGTGAGATCAGGCTGCAGCCCGGAAGTGGCCCACTCATTGACGCTCCGGACGGCGTCTGTGCCCAGATCCCGCCCCGCTCCCTGGTAAGCGACGGAGGAGTCGATGTACCGGTCCGTCAGCACCACTTCGCCGCGCTCCAGCGCAGGCCGGATCACCTGGCTGGCGTGGGCAGCGCGGGACGCGGCGAAAATCAGCGCTTCGGTATGGGCATCGATGTGCCCGTTGCCGTGGTCCAGCACCAGGGACCGCAGTTTTTCGCCGATCGGCGTTCCGCCCGGTTCCCTGGTCCTCAGCACGGTCAGTCCACGGGATTCAAGGGCCCCGGCCAGCAGGGCGGCCTGCGTGGACTTGCCGGCGCCGTCACCGCCTTCGAAAGCGATGAAAAGTCCGGGACTCTGATTATTCACTCATCCAGCCTACCCACTCCCACTGACAAGGTCTCTCTGACAAGTCTCTGGCAAGTCACTGGCAAGTCACCGACAAGGACCGCCCGCCAGCCACCGCTTTTCCGAGCGGCCGGAGCCCAAAGTACGCTTTGTTCATGAGCCTTTCCCAACACCATGCCGCATCCCTTTCGGCTGAGACGGTGGTCGTGGCCGCCGGCCGCCCGCCACGCGAACGGGACGAGCCGGTCAACCCGCCGATCGTGCTGTCCTCCACGTATTTCGGCACTGGCGCCCTGGACGACGGCGACCGCGGCTACGGCCGCTACTCCAACCCCACCTGGGACCCGTTCGAGGAAGCGCTGGGGCAGCTTGAAGGTGCCGCGCTGCCTGGCCTCCTGTACGCCTCCGGCCTGGCAGCCGTCAGCTCAGCACTGTCACTCATCCCTGCCGGCGGAGCCCTGGTGATGCCGACGCACAGCTACTCCGGCTCGCTGGTGATGGCCTCGGAGCTGGCGGAAAAGGGCTTCTTCGAGCTCCGTCTGGTGGACATTGCCGACACCGACGCCGTCATCGCCCAGCTCGCCCCCGCGGACGGCAACCCGGCGGCCATGCTGTGGCTGGAGAGCCCGACGAATCCCATGCTTGGCATCGCAGACATCCGGGCGCTGACCCAGGCGGCGCACGACGCCGGAGCAGTCGTTGTCACGGACAACACCTTTTCCACGCCTCTGGTGCAGCAGCCGCTGAGCCTGGGGTCCGACGTCGTCCTTCACTCGGTGACCAAATACCTGGCGGGGCATTCCGACGTCGTGCTGGGCGCCCTGGTGACGTCCAACCAGGAACTGCGGGACACTCTGCTCCACCACCGCACCATCCACGGCGGAATCGCGGGCCCCTTCGAAGCCTGGCTCGCGCTGCGGGGTCTGCGGACCCTCGCCTTGCGGATCGAACGCTCGCAGGCGTCGGCGGCAGTCCTGGCAGAACGGCTGGCCTCGCACCCCCGGGTCGAGGGTATCCGGTACCCGGGCCTGGCCACCGACCCGGGCCACGACCGTGCCAAGTCCCAGATGTCCGGTTTCGGTTCCATTCTGTGCATCCAGGTTGCGCCGGTCGGCGGCCTCAGCGGCGCCGACGCCGCCGACGAGCTGGTCCGTGCCCTGCAGCTGTGGCTGCCCGCCACATCGCTCGGCGGTGTGGAATCGCTCATTGAACGACGACGCCGGCACACGGCTGAGCCGGTCAGCGTCCCCGACAATCTGGTCCGGCTGAGCGTGGGAATCGAAAACGTCGAAGACCTTTGGTCCGATTTGCAGCAGGCTTTGGACGCCTTGGACAGTTAGGCTTGACGCGTGGATGGAACAGGACTGATCAGAATTGTCGAGGGCGCGGTTTACTACATCCTGGGACTGGTGGCGCTGGCCCTGGAAGTGTGGGCCTTCTTTGACTGTGTCCGCCACAGGGCCAACGCCTTCGAAGCCGTGGGCAAACGGACCAAGACGTTCTGGCTGGCAGTGACCGGCGGCAGCATGGCCGTCGGCGCCCTGTCCGTTCTCGGCGGCGGGGGAGGCGGCCTGATTGGGCCGTTCGGCCTTTTCGGCCTGGCAGCCGTGGTGGCAGCATCCATCTACCTGGCGGACGTCCGCCCAGCGGTCAAGGATGCCGGCCGCGGCGGTAGCCGCAACCGGGGCCCCTACGGCCCCTGGTAATCCCCACCAGCGCCTAAGCCAGCGGTGCCACTGCTTCCCAGCCGACGGTGAGTTCCCCCAGTCGCCAGCGCGAGGGGCCGTCGTGAACCGGCCACCCGCCGTCGAGCAGCGCCCGGCACATGGCGGTCCAGCGTTGCCTGTTTCCAAAGGATGCCAGCGGCGCCGACTCCAGCCACGCCTGGTCCATGGCCTGCAACAGCGCGTGGACGCGTTCGCCGGGTACGTTCCGGTGGATGAGCGCTTTGGGCAGGCGTTCGGCCACATCGGACGGCAGATCGAAGCTGCCGAAGCGCACGGACATGCTCAGGGTCAGCGGGCGCGCGGCATCCAGCGCGATCCACGTGACGCGCCGGCCGATCTCGTCGCAGGTTCCGTCGATGAACAGCCCGTCCGGCGCGAGCCGGTCCTGCACCAGCCGCCAGATGCCTGGGACATCCGCCTCCTCGTATT
Source organism: Arthrobacter pascens (assembly GCF_017052465.1). Classification (GTDB taxonomy): domain Bacteria; phylum Actinomycetota; class Actinomycetes; order Actinomycetales; family Micrococcaceae; genus Arthrobacter; species Arthrobacter pascens. The sequence goes on along the minus strand of NZ_JAFHKT010000116.1, from coordinate 24,928 downwards.
GGCGGAGCACGTTGAAGGCCCGCACCAGGACCGGCCGGCCAGGCACGGGGAGCTCAAAGCCGCCCACCAGGAAGCTGAGGCCCGGACGTTCAAGGGCCTTGGCCACCCGCACCCTGTCCGGCTCTATTTCGATGCCGCACACGCGCACATCGGGCCGGACCGCGGCAAGCCTTTCAAAAAGTTCGACGGCGGTGGCCGGGGAAGCGCCGTAGCCCAGGTCGACGACGAGCGGGTCAGCCGCGGACCGGAGCCGCCAGGCCTGCGGCCCGGCCAGCCAGCGGTCCAGGCGGCGCATGCGGTTCGGGTTGGTGGTGCCGCGGGTTATGTTCCCGACGGGCCGCCGGCGGTTGCCCCGGTTTGCAGGGTTCGCCACCCGCTCTGCTTTCTGCACCACCGCCCCAGACTACCGTGCGGGCAATGTAACGCTCGGCAGGGGAAGTGTCTGCTCGGCTAGGATGAAAATCATGACTTACAAGCTGATTCTGCTGCGCCACGGCCACAGCGAATGGAACGCCAAGAACCTGTTCACCGGCTGGGTGGACGTCGACCTTAACGATCAGGGCCGCGAGGAAGCAGCACGCGGGGGTGAGCTCCTGGTTGAGCACGAGGTGCTCCCGGACATCCTCTACACGTCGCTCCTGAAGCGTGCCATCAACACCGCCAATATCGCCCTGGACAAGGCCGACCGCGGCTGGATCCCGGTGAAGCGCGACTGGCGCCTCAACGAGCGCCACTACGGCGCCCTGCAGGGCAAGGACAAGGCCCAGACCCTTGCCGAGTACGGTGAGGAACAGTTCATGGAATGGCGCCGTTCCTATGACACCCCGCCGCCGCCCCTGGACGACAACTCCGAGTTTTCCCAGGCACGTGACCCCCGCTACGCGGACCTGGGCGATGACCTGCCCCGTACGGAGTGCCTCAAGGACGTCCTCGTTCGGCTGCTTCCGTACTGGGAATCAGACATCAAGGAAGACCTCAAGGCAGGCAAGACCGTTCTGGTCACGGCCCACGGCAACTCCCTGCGGGCGCTGGTGAAGCACCTTGACGGCATCAGCGACGACGCTATCGCCGGCCTGAACATCCCCACCGGCATCCCGCTGGTTTACGACCTGGACGAGGACTTCCAGCCCGTCAAGCCGGGCGGAACCTACCTCGACCCCGAGGCTGCCGCCGAAGCCATCCTGGCCGTGGCCAACCAGGGCAAAAAGTAAGGCTCCGCGGTTCTAGAACGAACGACGGCGGCTGGTCACCTAAGTGACCAGCCGCCGTCGTTCGTTCTTGGGACGGGAACGTCAGCCGTGCTCGACGGTGCTGTTCGGGTGCCAGGCGCCGGTCACAAGGTAGGTGACCTTCTGGGCCACGGACACGCCGTGGTCGGCAAAACGCTCGAAGTAGCGGCTGGCCAGGGCGACGTCCACGGTAGTGGCGGGGGATTCCTGCCAGTCGCTGCGGGCGATGGCCTTGAAGACGCTGAGGTGCAGATCGTTCACCGCCGTGTTCGCCTTGAGGATGTCGCGGGCCACTTCGAGGTCCCTGGTCTCCAGCAGCTCAGTCAGCTTGTTCGCGATCAGGATGTCCTGTTCGGCAAAGCTTTTGAAGGTCTCCGTCAGGGACGCCGGGATGACGGTGGAGGGGAAACGGAGCCGGGCAAGCTGCGCAATGTGGCGTGCAAGGTCACCCATGCGTTCCAGCGATGCGCTCATGCGCAGGGAGCCCACGATCATGCGCAGGTCACTGGCTACGGGACCCTGAAGGGCAAGGATGTCGATTGCGCGCTCATCGAGGCTGTTCTGCAGGAAATCGATCCGGGCATCCGCCGCGATGACATCCTGCGCCAGGTCAACGTCGGCGACCTCAAACGACGTCGTTGCCTTGCTGATCGCCTCGCTGACCAGCTTTGAAATTTCGACGAGGTCTTCGCCCACCTGGGCGAGCTCTTCCTGAAAAACCTTACGCACGTAGGCGTCCTTTCCTTGGAAACCCCGCCCCGCCGCGATGGCAGCCAGAGTCTCGTGTCACCGTTCCGTCAGTCCAACCTGCCACTCTTCCAGCGCCGGGTGAACTGTTACGCACCTCTAGATGAACGTTAGCTGAATCCATCCCATTGTGGTCCCGGAGCGGCCGTTCGGGAGTTTCGAAAGCATAAGCTGGAGCCGTGGATCCAATGCTCATCGGTGTCATCGCCGGCCTTCTCGGCCTGTCGTTCGGCGTCTTCGGCGTGCTCGCGTTCAGGATCAGCGAGCAGCAGCGAAGGATCGTCGACGTCGAATTCGATGAGCCCGCCCTGCCGCCGGGTGCCGCCGAGGTGCTGGCCGTCGTCGGCAAGGCGTTCGTGGTGGTGGACGCCATCGACGGCGTGGTCCGGGCAAGTCCCGCAGCCTACGCCTACGGCCTGGTGCGCGGCCACACGGTGGTGCACCGGGAGCTGCTGGACATGACCGCGAATGTGCGCCGGGACGGTGTGATCCTGGAGAAGCAGCTGGAGCTGCAGCGCGGCCCGGTTGGGCAGGGGGTCATCATCGTCCAGGTGCGGGCTGCGATGCTCGGTGAGGAATACATCCTCCTGTTGGCCGATGACCGGACAGAGATCACCCGTACGGAAGAGATCCGCAACGACTTCGTGGCCAACGTGTCCCATGAACTGAAAACACCGGTGGGTGCCATCTCGCTGCTGGCTGAGGCGCTGGAGTCGTCAGCGGACGACGAAGAGGCCGTCCGGCGGTTCGCCGCCCGCATGCACAAGGAGTCCGCCCGGCTCGCGGCACTGGTCCAGGACATCATCGAGCTGTCACGCCTGCAGGCGGCAAACGTGGCGCAAGAGGGCCACCCCGTGGACATCAATGACGTGATCTCGGAAGCGGTGGACCGCTCGCAGCTGCCGGCCGAGAGTAAGAACATCCAGATCGTCATCGGCGGCCGTGTCGACGCGAAGGTCTACGGCGACCAGGACCTCCTGGTGACGGCGCTGCGCAACCTGATCGACAACGCCATCCGCTATTCGCCCGAGAACACCCGGGTGGGGATCGGAGTGCGCGCCAAGGAAGGCCTGATCGCGATCTCCGTGACGGATCAGGGCGAAGGCCTTTCCGCCGAGGACCAGGAGCGGGTGTTCGAGCGCTTTTACCGCGTGGATACGGCACGCTCCCGGCACACCGGCGGCACCGGGCTGGGACTGAGCATCGTCAAGCACGTCATCTCCAACCACGGCGGGGAGGTCACCCTCTGGTCCCAGCCGGGGCAGGGATCGACGTTCACGCTGCGCCTGCCGGAGATGGAAGGCCAGGCGCCGAATGCCAAGGAACCAAAGGACGCCGCCGGCGCCCATGAACGAGGAGTTACCGCTTGAGCAGGATTCTTATTGTTGAGGACGAGGAATCGTTCAGCGATCCCCTGTCCTATCTGCTGGGCAAGGAAGGGTTCGAGGTGGAGGTCGTCGACAACGGCCTCGACGCGATTACCGAATTCGACCGAAACGGGGCGGACCTGGTGCTGCTGGACCTGCAGCTGCCGGGCCTGTCGGGGACGGAAGTATGCCGGCAGCTGCGCCAGCGGTCGAGCGTCCCGGTGATCATGCTGACTGCCAAGGACTCCGAAATCGACAAGGTCGTGGGCCTCGAACTGGGCGCCGACGACTACGTCACCAAGCCGTACTCGTCGCGCGAGCTGGTGGCGCGTGTCCGGGCAGTGCTCCGCCGGCAGGGCGAACCGGAGGAACTCGTGTCCTCCACAGTGCAGGCCGGACCGGTGCGGATGGACATCGAACGCCACGTTGTCAGCGTCGGCGGCGAGCAGGTACCCCTTCCCTTGAAGGAGTTTGAACTCCTTGAGATGCTGCTGCGGAATTCCGGCCGGGTCCTGACCCGCGGCCAGCTGATCGACAGGGTCTGGGGGTCCGACTACGTGGGCGACACGAAGACGCTCGACGTCCACGTGAAACGCCTCCGGAGCAAGATCGAGCCTGACCCGTCCCTCCCGCGGTACCTGGTTACCGTCCGCGGGCTGGGCTACAAGTTCGAACCGTAGCCACGGCAGCACGCAGCCCGCAGCAATGAAGAAGGAGGGGACCCCGCCGGGGTCCCCTCCTTCTTCTTGTCCGTGGCCCGTGGCTCCCGGGAAGGGTGTTAGTGGCCGCCGGTGGCCGGCGCCGTGCTCTCGTGGGACGTGCCGGTCTCGTGGGATGTGGCGGTCTCGCTCGGTGTCGGGGCGGGGGTGCTGCCCTCCGGAAGGTACGCCTGGTATTCCTTGAGCGTGCCGTCCACAACGGGCACCTTGACGGTCTTGTTCACGTTGGTGCCGTCCTCGGTGACCTTGATGTCTACGAGGGACCCCGGCTTGCCGCCCGCGGTGCTCAGGATGGCGGCGTCGGTGGAGTCGTTGAGCAGCGTGTAGGAGTTCTTCGCGACGGAAACCTCGGTCTGGGATCCTTCGGCTCCGCTCAGCGTGACCTTGACGTCCTTGGACGAGGAGTTGTACACGGCGCCGATCAGACGGCCCGGCTGCTTCTCGTCCGCGGCGACGATGAGCATGTTCCGCAGTTCCAGGGGTCCGACGTCGGAGCGCGTTCCGTCCGACGCGGCATACTGCTCGGAGGTCTGCTGCGCGTTGATGTAGCCGCAGCCCGTCAGGGCGAGCAGTCCCACGCTCAGGGCGGCAGCCGCCATTGCCAACTTGCCGCGCTGGCCCCGGTTCATCGCAGTGAAACGCACGTCACGCACTCCTAGAAAGTCTTGAAACAGTTTTCAGCCATAGCCTATCGGCAAACGGGTCCAAACGAGGATTCGGCCGGTACACAATAGTGCCCATTTCGGGGGCCCCTCGGGCTGCCTCGGGGTTCCCTGGCTACCCGTGCGTAGCGCTTGTCCGCGCGTGGGGGATGCACTATTATCCGCGTTCGTCAAGGGGTCTGAGGGGCCGATTCGGCCCATTTTCCGCGTATTCTCGCGGTTCCCGGCCCCGATCCATGCCAGTCGTATGCCCTAATCGTGATAAACTGGTCTGCGGGAAAGGGGAAAGTCCACATGGTTTTTGAGGTCGGCGAGACAGTAGTTTACCCTCACCACGGTGCAGCAAAAATTGAAGAAATCAAGATGCGCACCGTCAAGGGCGAAGAGAAGATGTATCTCAAGCTCAAGGTGGCTCAGGGTGATCTGACCATTGAAGTTCCAGCAGAGAACGTTGACCTCGTTGGGGTACGCGACGTAGTGGGCAAGGAAGGTTTGGAGCACGTATTCGATGTGCTCCGTGCCGAGTTCACTGAAGAGCCCACCAACTGGTCGCGTCGTTACAAGGCAAATCTGGAGAAGCTTGCTTCCGGTGACGTCATCAAGGTTGCAGAGGTCGTCCGCGACCTGTGGCGCCGGGATCACGATCGGGGCCTTTCCGCAGGTGAGAAGCGAATGCTGGCCAAGGCACGTCAGATTCTGATTTCAGAATTGGCTTTGGCTGAGAAGACCGACGAAGAGAAGGCTGCAAGCGTTCTCGACGAGGTCTTGGCTTCCTGAGAATTGAACCCCGGTGGCAGAGTGCCGCCGGGGTTTCTTTTGCCCAAAATTCCCGGCTAAGCAGCGGCACACGCTGCTCTGGGCGCCCAAAACGGCGTGTGCCGCCCCCAGTTGGGCGGGGCGAGGCGGCCGGGACGTAGGCTTGTCCGCATGAACGATGCACCCAGACGACCTGTTACCGCAGTGATCCTCGTCGCCGCCGGTTCCGGGCAGCGCCTTGGCTACGGCATGCCCAAGGCGGCCGTGCCGCTGGGCGGCGAACCCATCCTGCTGCACGCCCTCCGCGGCATCGTCGCGGCCGGCGTGGCCAGCCAGGTCTGTGTTGCGCTGCCCGAGGGCGAAACCGGACTGCGGCAGCTGATCGAGGACTTCAGGCTGGAGCTGGCGGATGGCGGGCCGCTGCTGACAACGGTCGACGGCGGAGCCACCCGGGCGGATTCCGTCCGGTCGGCGCTGGCCGCCCTGGAGGACGGCACCGAGGCCGTGCTCGTGCATGATGCCGCCCGCGCCCTGGCGCCGGAGTCTGTCTTCCACCGGGTGGCGCAGGCGCTGGCCAACGGAGCCTCGGCCGTTATCCCGGTCATCCCGGTGGTGGACACCGTCAAAACTGTTGCCGCCACCGACGGCAGTGACTCCGACATCGCGCCGGAGATTGTCACCGGCACAGTGTCGCGGCAGGAGCTCCGCTCGGTCCAGACACCGCAGGGCTTCAGCGTGGACACGTTGAAGGCCGCCCACGAGGCTGCCCTCGCGTTCGATGAAGACCGGGCCGCGGCCGTCACCGACGACGCCATGCTGGTGGAGCTCCTCGGTGTCCCGGTGCATGCCGTGCGCGGGGCGAGCCAGTCCCTGAAAATCACCACGCCGCTGGACCTCATCATTGCCGAGGGCCTCCTCGAAGGGCCCCTGGGTGTCCGCTGGGTGGAGGGCTGACAGGATGGCTTCAGAGAACCACAAGGAATCCGCCCGGCCGGTCCTGCCCCGGACCGGCATCGGCATCGACGTCCATGCTTTCGCCCCGGAGAGCGATCCCCGGCCGCTATGGCTCGGGGGTTTGTTCTGGGACAACGAACGGGGCCTCGCCGGTCATTCCGACGGCGATGCCGTGGCCCACGCCGCAGCCGATGCACTCTTCTCCGCCTGCGGGATCGGTGACCTCGGCACGCACTTCGGCACCGACCGTCCGGAGCTGGCGGGCGCCTCCGGGGTCACCCTGCTGGCCGAAGCGGCGCGGATAGTGCGGGCCGCCGGCTTTGAGATCGGCAATGTGGCGGTGCAGCTCGTGGCGAACCGCCCCAAGTTCGGACCGCGCCGCGAAGAGTCGCAGCGCGTCCTGACAGAGGCCGCCGGCGCTCCGGTCAGCGTTTCGGCCACCACGAGCGACGGACTCGGCTTCACCGGCCGGGGCGAGGGGATCTCCGCCGTGGCCACTGCCCTCGTCTACCCGTCGTCCTGACCACCGCAGGCGCAATCGCCTACGCTGGAACAGGACCGGCGGCGCGCCCGCCGGCACGATCTGTACCGCAACACCAGGAGACCTCCCGTGAAAAAGCTGCTTCCCGCCGTCGTGATTGCCTGCCTGTTGCTTTCAGGCTGCGGCGGTACGCCCAGGATGAGCGTGGGCGAGAGCTGCACCTTCCTCAATAGCGACACGTTCAAACCCACCGGAAACCAGCAGCAGCAGGCAGAGCAGATCGCCAAGCACTACGAGGAGGTTGCCGACAAGGTGGCCGAGGAAGTCGCCGATCCGATCCGGAAGATGGCCGACATCATGAAGCAGGTCGCCGGCACATCACTCGGGAACAAGAGCGCGGAGCAGGTCGCCGAGCTCACCAGGCAGAACAACAGGATCGGCGATGTCTGCAAGTAGACGGAAGCGCGTAAGCGGGAAGTAAGCGGGGACAGAGGCATCGGCTAATCTGGAGCGGTGACCCTCCGCTTTTACGACACTGCATCCGCCGAAGTCCGCGACTTCGTTCCCCTGGTACCGGGCAAGGTAAGCCTGTATTACTGCGGCGCCACGGTGCAGGGCATGCCGCATGTGGGGCACATCCGCTCCGCCATCGCCTTCGACCAGCTCACGCGCTGGCTTGAGTACCGAGGGTTCCGCGTCACCGTCGTCCGGAACGTCACCGACATCGACGACAAGATCCTCGCCAAGTCCGAGGCATCCTTTCACCCGGACTTCGAGCACGAACCGGACACCGTACCGGAAGAGGAATGGTGGGCCCTGGCCTACCGGTACGAGCAGGAGTTCCTCAAGGCCTACGACGCCCTCGGTGTCTCCCGGCCCACCTACGAACCCCGGGCGACGGGCCACATCCCCGAGATGCACGCCCTCATCCAGCAGCTGATCGACCGCGGCCACGCCTACCCGGCGCCGGACGGCTCGGGCGACGTCTACTTCGACGTGCGCTCGTGGAACAAATACGGCTCGCTCACCCGGCAGAAGATCGACGACATGCAGGGGGCCACTGACGCTGACCCCCGCGGCAAGAAGGACCCGCGGGACTTCGCGCTGTGGAAGGGGCACAAGGAGGGCGAGCCGACGACGGCAAGCTGGGTTTCGCCGTGGGGCGCCGGCCGCCCCGGCTGGCACCTCGAATGCTCCGCGATGGTCACCAAGTACCTCGGCACCGAATTCGACATCCACGGCGGCGGGCTGGATCTGCGCTTCCCGCACCACGAGAACGAGATGGCCCAGTCGCAGGCCGCCGGCCACCCCTTCGCCAACTTCTGGATGCACAACGGCATGGTCACCTATCAGGGCGAGAAGATGTCCAAGTCAGTCGGCAACACCGTCAGCCCGGCTGAAATGCTGGAACTCGCCCCGCCCCGCGTGGTCCGCTACTACCTCGGCCAGGCGCAGTACCGCTCTGTGCTGGACTACCAGCCGACGTCCCTGCAGGAAGCCACCGCCGCCGTCGAACGCATCGACGGCTTCATCGCGAGGGCTGTACGGGCGCTGTCGGCGGACGGCTCCCTGCTCTTCGGCAGCCACGGCACGGTGCCGGACGCGTTCGCCGCCGCCATGGACGATGACCTCAACGTGCCGCAGGCCCTCGCGTCGCTGCACGACACCGTCCGGGCCGGTAATTCAGCGCTCACCGCCGGCGACTTCGCGGCGGCACGGCAGGCGCTCACCAGCGTGACCGACATGCTCCGCGTCCTGGGAATCAGCGACGCCGCGCAGCCCGCCGTCGACGATCAGGCCACCTCCGCCCTCGGAACTCTCGTGGAGGCGCAGCTCGCCGCCCGCGCCGATGCCCGAGCCCGGAAGGACTGGGCCGCCTCGGACGCCATCAGGGACGCGCTCTCGGCCGCCGGCGTCGTGGTTGAAGACGGCGCGGACGGCGCCACGTGGAGCCTTCAGCGCGGCTGATTCCTCCGGCAGCGACCCGCCCCGGTCAGCGATTTAACTTGAGTCAGTAGACTGGAGTTCAGACGTACTCAATACAACCAAGGGTGGAACTCATGGCCAACAACGGTCGCCCGGGCGCAATCCGCAAGCTCAAGAAGGGCCCCACCACCGGAACCGGTGGCCACGGCCGCAAGGCACTCGAAGGCAAGGGGCCAACCCCCAAGGCCGAAGACCGCCCGTATCACAAGGCCTACAAGAACAAGCAGCTCTCCGAGCGCTCCGAGGCCAAGCGCTCCGGCGGCGGCGGCCGCAGCGCCGGTGCACGGTCGGGCCCGAAGGGCCGCGCCACTGAGGAAGTAGTCACGGGCCGGAACTCTGTCGTGGAGGCGCTCCGCGCCGGGATCCCGGCGAAGGCACTGCACGTGGCCATCCGGATCGAGATGGACGACCGCGTCAAGGAATCCCTCAAACTCGCTGCCGAACGCGGCATCCCGCTGCTGGAAACCGGCAAGCCCGAGCTCGACCGGATGACCGACGACGCCGTGCACCAGGGCCTCGTGCTGCAGATCCCGCCGTACGAATACCAGGACGCCTACGATCTCGCTGAACAGACCGTGGACCGCTGGAAGAAGGGGCACGTCTCGAACGCACCCCTCTTTGTCGCCCTCGACGGCATTACGGATCCCCGCAACCTGGGCGCGATCATCCGCTCGGTGTCCGCATTCAGCGGCCACGGCGTCATCGTCCCCGAGCGCCGCTCCGTGGGTGTCACGGCCTCCGCCTGGAAGACCAGCGCCGGCGCGGCCGTCCGCGTGCCCGTGGCTCGTGCGTCGAACCTGAACAACGCCCTGAAGCAGTTCAAGAACATGGGCATCTTCGTTTTGGGGCTCGACGGCGACGGCGACGTTTCCCTGCCGGACCTCACCCTGGCCACCGAGCCGGTCTGCATCGTGGTCGGTTCAGAAGGCAAGGGCCTCAGCCGGCTGGTCCGCGAGAACTGCGACCAGATCGTCTCGATCCCGATCGACTCCGCCATGGAATCGCTCAACGCCTCCATGGCCGTCGGTATCTCCCTCTACGAAGTGTCCCGCCAGCGCGCAACGAAGTAGAACCCTCCCGGGTGGTGTCCGCCGTCGACGGCTAGCGGGAACGGCACCCTCTGGTCGTCGAGCCTGTCGAGACGCTCCCTCACCTTTCGCTGGATAGATGAGAACCCTCCCGCAGTTTTTGCAGGAGAACGGGAAACCCTCCCGCACTTCTTGCCGGAAAACGGGAAACCCTCCCGCAGTTCATCATTTGCGGGAGGGTTTCCGTTTAAGTTGCGGGAAGTGCGGGAGGGTTTCCGTTAGGTTGTGGGAAGTGCGGGAGGGTCATCCTTGGGTGCGGAAGCTGCGCTCAGCGCCTGCCTAGAACGAGCGGCGGTTGGCCAGGACGGGCAGCCTGGTTTGGGCTTCCTTGACGACGGCGGGATCGAGGTCGGCGAACAACAGGCCGGCGGCGCCGTCGAGCTCTGCCAGCACCTCACCGAACGGCGAGACGACGGCGGAGTGCCCAACTCCGGTGGGCGCTACGCCGCGCGGTTCGATGCCCTCGGTGGCAGGGTCACCTTGGCCGCAGGCAAGCACATAGGTCGTGGTGTCGATGGCGCGGGCACGGGCCAAAAGCTTCCACTGGTCCACCTTGCCCGGGCCGGAACCCCAGGACGCGCAAATGATGTTGGCAACGGCTCCGCGGTCGGCATTTGCGGTGAAGAGGGACGGGAACCGGATGTCGTAGCAGGTGGCCAAGCCGAAGGTGAGACCGCCGGCGTCGAACGTCACAGGCCCCCTTCCGGCGTCCACGGTATCCGACTCAAGGAAGCCGAACGCGTCGAACAGATGCACCTTGTCGTAGCTTGCTTCGACGCCCGGGCCGGTCACGAGCAGCGTGTTCCGGACCTTGCCGCCTCCTGCCGCGGACGCCGCACCGGGGGTGAACATACCGGCGACGATGACGATGCCCAGCTCGGCAGCAATGGAACGGACCCGGTCCGCCCAAGGTCCATCGAGCTGCTCAGCGATGCCGATCAGCGGATTTCCAAACGCGCGCATGGTGGCCTCGGGGAAAACAACCAGTTCGGCGCCGCCTTCCTTGGCCCGGCGGGCGTACTCCGCAACCAGGACCAGGTTGCCCTCCACGTCCCGACCGGTGATGATCTGGGCCAGTGCAATCTTCACAAATACCTCCACCTCGGTGCCTTATTCCGGTCGGCAGCGGCGCCGCCACGTTAGCGAAACGTCACACGCCGGAATAGAACGGCTTTTAGAACGTGACAGTTAAGCTTTAATCGATGGTAATGCCCTTAGTAGACACAGCCTCCGCAGTAGACGCCTCCCGGGCGTTGCCCCTCGGCGTAAGTACTCTCCGCCCGGGGCCGGCCGCTGACGGCTCCTCCGGCGGAACTAACGTGGCGGTCTATGCTCCCGGTGTACGGACCCTGGAGATCGCCTACCAGGCACCGGGCGGCAGTTGGCGCATCCAGACCCTGCCGAACGTCACCGACGGCGTCCATCACGGCATTGTCGAGGGCCTCCCCATCGGCTCGCGCTACGGCTTCCGTGCCGCCCCCGATGCCGAGGTCCTTCCGCTCTCGGTCCCCACAGTGGATTTCGACGACGGCGAGCGGCACCCGCTGCTGCTCGATCCCTATGGGCGGGCGGTGGACCAGCGCGGGGACCTGCTCACCAGCGTGAGGATGTCAAGCGACTTCGACTGGGGATCCGACGACAGGCTGCACACCCCGTGGCGGGACACCATCATCTACGAGGCACACGTCCGTGGGCAGAGCATGCTGCACCCGGACATCCCGGAGGCGCTGCGCGGCACCTACGCCGGCATGGCCCACCCTGCGATGATTGAGCACCTCACCGGCCTTGGAATTACTGCGGTGCAGCTGCTGCCGGTCCATTTCCACCTCGACGAGCCGCACCTTCAGAACCTGGGCCTGACAAATTACTGGGGCTACAACACCGCCGCGTTCTTTGCCCCGCACCCCGCATATGCAACGCAGTCTGCGCAGGAGTCCGGGCCGCAGGCGGTGCAGGATGAGTTCAAGGGCATGGTCAAGCTCCTGCACGCCGCCGGCATCGAGGTCATCCTGGACGTGGTCTACAACCACACCGCCGAAGGCGGGCCGGACGGAAACACTGTCTGTTTCCGAGGGCTGGGGGAGGAGAAGTACTACCGCACGGACGGCAACGGCAGGTACATCGATACCACCGGCTGCGGGAACACACTCAACTTTGGCGAGCCGCGCGTCGTGCAGCTCGTGCTGGATTCGCTCCGGTACTGGGTGGATGAATTCCACGTGGACGGCTTCCGTTTCGACCTCGCCGTGACGCTCTGCCGGAACGCCGCCAATGAGTTTGATCCGAACCACCCCTTCCTGAAGGCAGTTGCTGCCGATGCGGTACTGTCGCGGGTCAAGCTCATAGCCGAACCCTGGGACGTAGGGTACGGGGGCTGGCAGACCGGCCGCTTCCCGGGCGGCTGGGTTGACTGGAACGACCACTACCGCGATGCCATGCGTTCGTTCTGGCTCGCCGACCGCGCGGCCATCGAGGCCGGCGGCCACGGCGGCTCGGTGGCCCGGCTGGCAGATGCCATGTCCGGTTCCGCCAGCCTCTTCGAACCGTCAGGCCGCTCCAGGCTGGCCTCGCTGAACTTCATCACGGCCCATGACGGATTCACCATGGCCGACCTTGTGTCCTACGACCGCAAGCACAACGAGGCCAACGGGGAACAGAACCGGGATGGGCACGGCGACAACCGCAGCTACAACCACGGCCTTGAAGGCCCGACCGAGGACGAAACCATCCTTGCCCGGCGGGCTCAGACCCAGCGGAACCTGATGGCCTCGCTGATGATCTCCCTCGGGGTCCCCATGATCACGGCCGGCGATGAACTGGGCCGCACCCAGCAGGGCAACAACAATGCCTACTGCCAGGACAACCCGCTCGCCTGGCTTGACTGGACCAGCACGCCAGAATCGCACGCCATGCTCCGGAGCACCAAGCGTGTCATCCGGCTGCGCAAGGAATTCCTTGCCGGGCAGCCGCATGACTATCCGGTGCGGGACGCGCTGTCGTACCTGTTTTGGTATGACCAGAATGGCGAGCCGATGACCATGGAACGGTGGAACGATCCCAGGCATCGGGTGGTGCAGCTGCTGTTGGGCTCGGACGATGGGCAGATGGCCGGTCTGATTGTGGTCAACGGCGGCCGGGAAGATATCCAGGTCGCCCTTCCCCAGGCGGTCAACGACGACGGCACAGCCAAGCGGCTGTTCGAACTGCGCCTGACCACATCCGACCTCCATGACCAGCGCCAGGGTTTCGAGGTGGCGTCCGGCGAGCGGGACGTCGTGCAGGCCAACACCATCAACATCTACCGCACCTAGCACCACCGGACGGGAAAGCGTGAACATGCGCAGGTTGTTGGCAGCCGTGGTGCTGGTGGTGCTGCTGGGAGTGGCGCTCGTCGTGTCCAGCGGGCTGCAGCCGCAGCCGGGCGGTCCCGCCCCGGCGGAATCCGGGACGGCGGCACCGTCCTCGCGCGCACCTTCGGCAACGGCAGAGGTCAGTGCGGTTCCCAACCCCTCAGGCCTGGCCACCATCCGGGAATCGCAGCTTCCCGCCGAAGGCCGCAGAACCCTCGCGCTCATCCGCCGGGGCGGGCCGTACCCTTACGAGCGCGACGGCGTGACGTTCGGAAACTTTGAGCGGATCCTGCCGCGGAAATCCGGCGGATATTACCGCGAGTACACTGTCCCCACACCCGGTGAATCCGACCGCGGCGCCCGCAGAATCGTGGCGGGCAAGGCGGGCGAAAAATACTACACGGCAGACCACTACGGGTCGTTCAAGTTCATAGCAGAGGGCAAATAGCGCAATGAAGATCTATTCCGCAGACACGTGGACCGTCGAGGAACTGACTGACCAGGTCGCCGACGCCGGCCGCCGCAGCCTCGTGGTCCCGGCGGCCGATTCCAGGAAGGAAGTGCTGGCCACCTTCGGCGAAGCACTGGAATTCCCGGAACACTACGGCGTTAACCTGGACGCACTCAACGACTCACTGCACGACTTCGCGGACGCCATCTCCGACAACGGAGAGGAGCCCCTCACGGTCATCTGGCAGGTGCCGGCAGCCTTCCGCAGCGACAGGTCCTTCGGCATCATCTGCGAAATCCTCCAGGACGCCGAAAGCTACGCCGGGAAGGACCTGGCCGTCATCGCGGTGCTCCTGTAGCCGAGGATGGCTGAGCTGCGGCGCCACCCGGCTTAGGCGTTGACGATCAGTCCCAGCTCCGCCTTGGATGCCAGCGCATCGTGCTTGGGCAGCACGCGCACCGTGTAGCCGAAGGACCCGGAGCGGTCGATCACGATGGAGCCTGTGAACAAGTAGCGGCCGTTGCCGAGTTCGTCCTTCGGATCAAGCTCTACAAGGGTCACGTTGGCGAGTTCATCGCTCTCCTCGGCCTGCCCGTAGGCGACTTCCACAGCCACGTCCTGGGGCGTCAGGGTGTGCAGTCCCACGTAGGCATTGACTTCGAGGGTGTCGCCGATCTGCGGATCCTCGGACACGCCCAGGGAATCCACATGCTCCACGTGGAGCTGGGGCCAGGCTGCACGGACCTTGGAGGTCCACGCCGCGAGTTCCTTGGCCTGGCTGAAGGAGGACGCCACAGCGTGCCGGCCGGAGATCGCAGCCGGCCGGTAGAGCACGTTGACATAGTCCTGGAGCATGCGCTCGGCGGAGACGGCCGGGCCCAAGTGAGCGAGCGTGTGCTTGATCATGGACACCCAGTGCGTGGGGATCTTCTCGTGGCCGGTGGCGGACGGTCCGGCAGCCCCGGCCGCCTCGGAAACCGTGTTGCCATAGAAGCGCGGCGCCACCTGCGTCTCGAGCAGTTCGTACAGGGCGGCTGCCTCGATGTCGTCGCGTTCGTCCGCTGAAGCACCGTTGTTGGCGGTCGGAATCGCCCAGCCGTTTTCGCCGTCGTACATCTCATCCCACCAGCCGTCGAGCACCGAAAGGTTGAGGGAGCCGTTGATGGCCGCCTTCATGCCGGACGTGCCGCAGGCTTCCAGCGGGCGCAGCGGGTTGTTAAGCCAGACGTCGCATCCCGGGAACAGGGTGCGGGCCATGGCGATGTCGTAGTTGGGGAGGAACACGATGCGGTGACGGACCTTGGGGTCATCCGTGAAGCGCACCAGGTCCTGGATCATCTTCTTCCCCGCGTCGTCCGCGGGGTGGGACTTGCCGGCAATGACCAGCTGGATGGGGTGCTCCTTGTGCAGCAGCAAGGCCTTGAGCCGTTCCGGTTCGCGCAGCATCAGGGTCAGCCGCTTGTACGTGGGCACACGCCGGGCGAAGCCGATGGTCAGGACGTCCGGATCCAGCACGGAGTCCGTCCACGCGAGCTCGGCATCCGCGGCGCCGCGCTTTTTCCACGCCGCGCGGAGCCTGCGCCGGACATCCTCCACGAGCGAGGCCCGCATTTCGCGCCGCAGGCCCCAGACCTCGGCGTCGCTGACGTTGTAGGCGAGGTCCCAGCGACCCATGGCTTCCGCTTCCGCGCCGAACCGTTCCCGGGCGAGCTTGGAAATCCTCGAATCTACCCACGTCGGCACGTGCACACCGTTCGTCACGGACGTGATGGGCACCTCCGAGTGATCGAATCCTGGCCAGAGGGCGGCGAACATGCCGCGGGACACTTCGCCGTGCAGCTTGGCCACACCGTTGGCGCGCTGCGCGAGGCGCAGGCCCATGACCGCCATGTTGAAGACGAACGGGTTGCCGTCGGCAAAGTTCTCGCGGCCCAGATCGAGGATGCGGGCAGTCGGCACGTCAGGCGCAAGCCCCGCCTCGAAGAAGTGCTGGATCTGTGCGGTTTCGAAGCGGTCGATGCCGGCCGGCACCGGCGTATGCGTGGTGAAAACCGTGGACGCGCGGCCCGCGGCCAGCGCTTCATCGAAGGTGAGTGCCTGATCACCGGCCATCAGTTCCTGGATCCGCTCGACCCCGAGGAAACCGGCATGGCCCTCATTGGTGTGGAACACCTCCGGGGCAGGGGTTCCGGTCAGCCGCTGGTAGACGCGCAGCGCCTTCACCCCGCCCATGCCCAGCAACAGCTCCTGCTGCAGGCGGTGGTCACCGCCGCCGCCGTAGAGGCGGTCGGTGATGCCGCGGGCGGCGTCGTCATTGCCCGGAACGTTGGAATCCAGCAGCAGCAGGGGAACGCGTCCGACGTCGGCACGCCAGATGTGCGCCGCAAGGCGCCGCCCGTTGGGCAGCGGCAGCGAAATTTCGATGGGCTTTCCGCTTCCGTCGGGGGACGGTTCGCGCAGCAGCGTCAGGGGCAGCCCATCCGGGTCAATGACCGGATACGTCTCCTGCTGCCAGGCGTCGCGGGACAAGGACTGCTTGAAGTAGCCTGCCTGGTACAGCAGGCCCACGCCGATCAGGGGAACGCCGAGGTCCGACGCTGCCTTGAGGTGGTCTCCGGCCAGGATGCCCAGGCCGCCGGAGTACTGCGGCAGCACCTCCGTGATGCCGAATTCGGGGGAGAAGTACGCGATGGAGGCGGGAGCGTCCTCGCCCAGGCCCTGGTACCAGCGCGGCTGCTCCAGGTACCGGTCCAGGTCGTCCGCCGCGGCGCGCACGCGGGCCACGACGTCCCGGTCCGTGGCCAGCCGATGCATTTCTTCGCGGCCCACCAGCCCGAGGAAGCTGACCGGATCGTTGCCGCATTCAGCCCACACCTTGGGGTTGAGTCCTTCAAAGAGTTCCCTGGTGGGCCGGTGCCAGGACCAGCGCAGGTTCGTGGCCAACCGGGCCAGCGGCCGGATCGGCTCGGGAAGAACGGTTCGGACGGTAAATCTGCGGATTGCCTTCACCTGCGCCACACTAATCGAGAAGATGAACGGCAGGAACCGGTTTCGATTACTTTCCGGTAAATGACGAATCAGTTCATTAATTAAGATCGCAGGCTTAGCAATGGCTTGCTTTTCTCGCTAATGTCGAGCCTGTGACGACTAACACGCGAACCAGTGCCCCAGCCAAGCAAACGTCCAAAGCTTCGATCGCGGATGGCCTTCGATTTGGTCGTTTCCCGATCACGAACGTTAAGCCGGTAGTCGAAGGGGGGAAGTTTCCCGCCAAGGCGCTCCCTGGCGAAGGAATCGTGGTCAGTGCACAGTCCTTCCGTGAAGGCCACGACCAGCTGGGCGTCAGTGCCGTCCTGCTGGACCCGACGGGCAAGGAGCGCCAGCGTGTGCGCCTCCAGCCCCCGCCCGGGGACCGCGGCAAGGGCACGGACCTGTGGGAAGGCATGCTCACGCCCGACGCCACGGGTAACTGGTCTTTCGTCATCGAGGCCTGGCACGACCGCTATGGCACCTGGCACCACAACGCCGAGGTCAAGGTGGAAGCCGGCATCGACGTCGAACTGATGCTGGACGAGGGGGCTGCCCTGCTGTCGCAGGCCGCCGAGGAGTCCTTCCGCAACTCCGCCGACCGGAACACGCTCAGGGCCGCCGTCGTGGGTCTGTCCGATACCTCCAAGTCCGCTGAGGAGCGTCTCGCTGCCGGGTTCGGCGCAGACGTAGTCGAGATCGTTGGCCGCGAGCCGATCCGGGAGCTGGTCACGGTTTCTGAACGTTTCCCGATCCTAGTAGAGCGGGACCTCGCCGGACGCGGTGCCTGGTACGAGTTCTTCCCCCGTTCCGAAGGCGCCGTCCGTAACCACGAGACCGGCGCCTGGACCTCCGGCAACTTCCAGACAGCGGCCAAGCGGCTGGAAGCTGTCGCGGACATGGGCTTCGACGTCATCTACATGCCGCCAATCCACCCCATCGGTGTCCAGCACCGAAAGGGCCCCAACAACACCCTGATCGCCGGTCCGAACGACCCCGGATCACCCTGGGCCATTGGGGCGAAGGAGGGCGGCCATGACGCCATCCACCCCGATCTCGGCACCTTCGAGGACTTCGATGCTTTCGTAGCCCGTGCCACGGAGCTGGGCCTCGAGGTGGCGCTGGACCTCGCCCTGCAGGCGGCGCCGGACCACCCGTGGGTCACGTCCCACCCGGAATGGTTCACCACCAGGGTGGACGGGAGCATCGCCTACGCCGAGAACCCTCCCAAGAAGTACCAGGACATCTACCCGCTCAACTTCGACAACGATCCCGAGGGCCTGTCCAAGGAAATCCTCCGCATCGTCCAGCTTTGGGTCAGCCACGGGGTGAAGATCTTCCGCGTGGACAATCCGCACACCAAACCGGTCTGGTTCTGGGAATGGCTGATCGCCAAGGTCAACAAGAAAAACCCCGAAGTCGTATTTCTGGCTGAGGCATTTACCCGGCCTGCCATGATGCACGCGCTGGGCCGAGCGGGCTTCCAGCAGTCGTACACGTACTTCACGTGGCGAAACACGAAGAAAGAACTGGAAGAGTACTTCCAGGAGGTCAGCCATGTCTCGCCGGCTTACTTCCGGCCGAACTTTTTCGTCAATACGCCGGACATCCTCACCGAGTACCTGCAGTACGGCGGGCCGGCGGCCTTCAAGATCCGTGCTGCGCTGGCTGCAACGGCCAGCCCGCTGTGGGGCGTCTACGCCGGCTTCGAACTGTACGAGCATGTGGCCCGGCCCGGCGCGGAGGAGTACATCGACAACGAGAAGTTCGAGTACAAGGCCAGGGACTGGGACGCTGCTGCCGCGTCCGGCCGGACCCTCGCCCCGTACCTGACCAGGCTCAACGAGATCCGCAAGGCACATCCGGCGCTGGGGGACCTGCAGAACCTGACCCTGCACCACAGCACGGATGACGCCACCATCGTGTACTCCAAGCACAAGACCCTGCCCGATGGCACCAAGGACACCCTCATCGTGGTAGTCAACGTGGACCCGCACAGCACCCGGGAAAGCACGGTGTCGCTGGATCTGGCCGCACTGCAGCTCGACCCGGACGACCTTACGCCGAACGGCGGCTTCAGGGTGGACGACCTGATCTCGGGCGAGACGTGGGAATGGGGGGAGTACAACTACGTCAGACTCGATGCCCACGTTGAACCTGCACACATACTGAACATCCGGAGGTAGCCTCAGTGAGTTTCAGCCCGCAGAACCCGTCACATCACTTCACTCCGAAGAGCACATTCGAGCTCAATGCGCCGGGATTGCAGCATGATCCACTGTGGTACAGGAAGGCGGTGTTCTATGAAGTGCTGGTCCGGGGCTTTGCGGATGCCAACGGCGACGGGTCGGGTGATTTCCACGGCCTGATCGAGAAGCTCGACTACCTGCAGTGGCTGGGCGTGGACTGCCTCTGGCTTCCGCCGTTCTTCCAGTCACCGCTTCGTGACGGCGGCTATGACATCTCCGACTACAACTCTGTGCTCGATGAGTTTGGCACCATCAGCGACTTCAAACGGCTCGTGGCCGAGGCCCACGCCCGCGGCGTCCGGGTGATCATCGACCTGCCGCTGAACCACACCTCGGACCAGCACCCCTGGTTCCAGGAGTCGCGCAAGGACCCGGACGGTCCGTTCGGCGACTTCTATGTGTGGAGCGACACCGATGAGAAGTACCAGGACGCCCGCATCATCTTCGTGGACACCGAGGAATCCAACTGGACGTTCGATCCCATCCGGCGGCAGTTCTTCTGGCACCGGTTCTTCAGCCACCAGCCTGACCTCAATTTCGAGAACCCCAAGGTCATCGACGCGCTGTTCGACGTCGTGCGGTTCTGGCTGGATCAGGGCATCGACGGATTCCGGGCCGACGCCATCCCGTATCTGTTCGAGGAGGAGGGCACCAACTGCGAAAACCTGCCCGCCACCCACGAGTTCCTCCGCAAGCTGCGGAAGATGGTGGATGAGAGCTACCCGGGCCGGGTCATCATCGCGGAGGCCAACCAGCCGCCCAACGAAGTGGTGGAGTACTTCGGCACCGAGGAAGAGCCGGAATGCCACATGGCCTTTCACTTCCCGATCATGCCGCGGCTGTACTACGCCCTGCGTGACCAGAAGGCTGCCCCCATCATCGAAACGATGCACGACACCCCGGACATCCCCGAGGGCGCTCAGTGGGGGACCTTCCTGCGGAACCACGACGAGCTCACGCTGGAAATGGTCACCTCCGACGAGCGCGCCGCCATGCTCGGCTGGTACGCGCCGGACCCCCGCATGCGGGCCAACATCGGCATCAGGCGCCGCCTGGCGCCGCTGCTGGACAACTCCAGGGCCGAGATCGAACTGATCAACGCCCTGCTGCTGTCGCTGCCGGGCAGCCCGTTCCTCTACTACGGCGACGAAATCGGCATGGGCGACAACATCTGGCTGGAAGACCGCGATGCCGTCCGCACTCCCATGCAGTGGAACCCTGACCGCAACGCCGGATTCTCCAACGCCGATCCGGGCAAGCTGTACCTCCCGGTGATCCAGTCGCTGGTCTACAACTACAGCATGGCCAATGTTGAGGCGGAGGCCGCGCACTCCGGGTCGCTGCTGCGCTGGACCCGGCAGATCCTGAGCGTCAGGCGGAACCACGCCGCGTTCGGCCTCGGCAGCTTCCGGCACGTCGAAGCCGACCACGAAGTGGTGCTGGCCTACCTGCGTGAACTTCCGGAAGGCAACACGGCCGGGGAACCAGCCGAAACCATCCTGTGCGCCTTCAACCTTTCGCAGCACCCGGTGGCGACGACGTTGAAGCTGCCGCAGTTCGCCGGCCGCGGCCTCCGCGATGTGTTCGGTGGCCAGACGTTCCCGGGAGTCGGCGAGGACGGGAACCTGACACTAACCCTTGGCAGCCACGATTTCTTCTGGCTCCGCGTACGGTCCGCCGCTTCCAACCCTGCATCCCCTTACACCCAGGCGATGCCCATCCTGTCCATTGAGGGCTGACATGACACAATCCACACTGACCCCGACGCTCCACGAGCTGCTGCGCCAGTGGCTGCCAAGCCAGCGCTGGTTCCCGGTAAAGGCGGCCGCATTTTCGCTGACCCCGGTGGGCGGCTTCACCCTCAATGACTCCTCCGGTGAGGCAGGACTCGAGGTGGTCCTCGCCTCAGTGGTGTCCCAAACGGCCGACGGCGGCGGCCGCACCGATGTTGTCCAGGTGCCGCTCAGCTACCGCAGCACGCCGTTGGCTGCTGCCGGGCGCGCGCTCATCGGCGAAATCGACGACGCCGAACTGGGGCACCGCTGGATCTACGATGGCGTCCACGATCCGGTGTTCATCGCCGAATGGCTTGACCTCATGCGAACAGAGGGAGTCGCCTCGGGCGGGGCGGCCAGCGGGCACCTCCCGGGCGGCGGCCAGCCGCTGCCGAGCGCCGCCGGCACGGTCCGCGTCCTCTCTGGCGAACAGTCCAACACATCAGTGATTGCCGACGACGGCGTCTCCGCGGCCATCGTCAAGTTTTTTCGCGTGCTTTCGGCCGGCCGCAATCCGGAGGTGGAGGTCGGAGCTGCCCTGTCCGCAGCGCAGACCTCAGAGGTGCCGGCCACGCTCGGCTGGGTCACCGGCCAGTGGCTTCCGCAGCAGGCGGCGGCCACCGGTTCCGGACCGGACGCTGCCGTGGCACGCCCGGTGCAAGGCGAACTGGCCGTTGCCCACGAGTTCCTGGCCGGCGGACGGGACGCCTGGCGGCTTGCGGTCGATGCGGCCGCGGCAGGAACGGACTTCACGCAGGAAGCCCACGCCCTGGGCCACGCCACCGCGACGGTCCACCGGCGGCTCGCGGAAACCCTGGGTGTTTCCGCGGAGGCCGTCCCCGGCGGGGTCATTGCGCCCGGAGTAGCCCAGCGGGTGCGGCAGGCCTGGACGGAAGCCGGTCCCGCCGTCGGGCCCTATGAGAACGAACTGCACAGCCTCCTGACGCAACTGGAGGGGGCGCCGGCAGGTGCGCTGCAGCGCATCCACGGCGACCTTCACCTTGGCCAGATCCTCCAGGTGCCCGGCCGAAACGGCGGGCCGGACCGGTGGGCAATCCTCGATTTCGAGGGCGAGCCAATGCGGCCCATTTCGGAACGGAACTTTCCGGACGTCCCGCTGCGGGACGTGGTGGGCATGTTGCGCTCCTTCGACTATGCCGCCGGCGCCGCGGAACGCGAGAGCAGCGAAGCGCGGGTGCCCGAATCCTGGGTGGACGACTGCGCCGAGGCATTTCTGACCGGCTACTCCGAGGTCACTCCCGGCACCATAGACCGGAAGTCCCCGCTCTTTGTGGCATTGTGGCTGGACAAGGCGTTGTACGAAGTCGTGTATGAATTGCGCAACAGGCCGGACTGGCTAGCCATTCCTGTGACTGCGTCCAGGCGGCTCCTCAGCAGTAAAGGCCCCGGCGAATCGGCCGGAGCCGCAGCGGAAGGTAAGAAGATGACAGGCTCTGCACCTACAGATAGGCCCCATGCCCCCCTCCATGTGGATGCGAACACGCTCTCACGAGTGGCGGCCGGTGAGCATCACGCCCCACACTCCGTGCTGGGTGCGCATCTGGATAACTACGGCCACGTAACGATCCGTACCGTCAAGCACCTGGCCGAGGCGGTCACCGTGGTGACCGAAGCCGGTTCCGTGCCGATGACCCATGAGACCGACGGCGTCTGGGTCGCCGTGCTGGAGCCCCTGCAGGCCGGCCACGTGCCGGACTACCGGTTGGAAGTGGCCTACGAAGGCGCGGAACCCGTGACGGTGGACGAGCCGTACCGCTACCTCCCCACCGTGGGCGAAGTGGACCTGCACCTGATCGGCGAGGGCCGCCACGAGAAGCTGTGGGCCGTCCTGGGCGCCCATGTCCAGCACTACAAGTCTGCGCTGGGAGACGTCGACGGCGTGTCCTTCGCCGTGTGGGCCCCCAACGCCGAGGCAGTCCGCGTCAAGGGCGACTTCAACGCCTGGGACGGGCGGGAAAACTCCCTGCGATCACTGGGGTCCTCCGGCGTCTGGGAACTGTTCGTGCCCGGCGTTGCGGCTGGCGCGTGCTACAAATTCGAGATCAAGACCAAGGGCGGTTACTGGGTAGAGAAGGCCGACCCGCTGGCGTTCGGCACCGAGGTGCCGCCGCTGACTGCTTCCAGGGTTGTCGAGTCCCACTACCGGTTCGAGGACGCCGAGTGGATGAAGGCGCGCGCCGAGCGGGATCCGCACAACTCGCCCATGAGCGTGTACGAGGTCCACCTCGGATCCTGGCGCCTGGGGCTCAGCTACCGGGAACTCGCCAAGGAACTCGTCGAGTATGTGCAGTGGCTGGGCTTCAGCCATGTCGAGTTCATGCCGGTGGCCGAACACCCGTTCGGCGGCTCCTGGGGCTACCAGGTCACCTCCTACTTTGCGCCGACGTCACGCTTCGGGCACCCCGACGAGTTCCGCTACCTGGTGGATGCGCTCCACCAGGCGGGCATTGGGGTCATCCTGGACTGGGTGCCGGCACACTTCCCGAAAGACAACTGGGCGCTTGCCCAGTTCGACGGGCAGCCGCTGTACGAGCACGCCGATCCGAACCTGGGGGAGCACCCGGACTGGGGCACCCTGATCTTCGACTTCGGCCGCACCGAGGTCCGCAACTTCCTGGTGGCCAACGCGCTCTACTGGCTTGATGAGTTCCACATCGACGGTCTCCGGGTGGACGCAGTCGCCTCAATGCTGTACCTGGACTACTCGCGCGAGCACGGCCAGTGGCAGCCGAACCGCTTCGGCGGGCGCGAAAACCTGGAGGCCATCTCCTTCCTCCAGGAAACCAACGCCACCGTGTACAAGACCCATCCCGGTGCAGTCATGATTGCCGAAGAATCCACCGCCTTCCCCGGCGTCACAGGTCCCACCAGCCACGGCGGCCTCGGCTTCGGGCTCAAGTGGAACATGGGCTGGATGCACGATTCGCTCAAGTACGTCTCCGAGGATCCTGTCAACCGCAAGTGGCACCACGGGACAGTCACCTTCTCGATGGTCTATGCCTTCACCGAGAACTTCCTCCTCCCCATCAGCCATGACGAGGTTGTTCACGGCAAGGGTTCGATGCTCCGCAAGATGCCCGGCGACCGTTGGCAGCAACTGGCAAACCTGCGCGCCTTCCTCGGTTACCAGTGGGCGCACCCCGGCAAGCAGCTCATCTTCATGGGCACCGAATTCGGCCAGGAAGCAGAATGGTCCGAGCAGCACGGCCTTGACTGGTGGCTGGCGGACATCCCCGCCCACCGCGGGCTCCAGCTACTGACGAAGGACCTCAACGAGCTGTACAAGTCGACGCCGGCACTGTACTCACGGGACAACGAGCCCGGCGGTTTCCAGTGGATCAACGGAGCGGATGCGGACCGCAACGTCCTGACCTTCGTCCGGTGGGACACCGAGGGAAACCCCGTGGTTGTGGCGGTCAACTTCTCCGGAGGCCCGCACAAGGACTACGCACTCGGAGTACCGTCCGTGGGCGCCTGGACCGAAGTGCTCAACACTGATGCAGCGACCTACGGTGGCTCCGGGGTGCTCAACGACGGCGACCTGGCAGCGGAGGACGTGGCCATCGACGGCCAGCCCGCCACGTTGACGGTGACGCTGCCGCCGCTGGGCGTTGTTTACTTCAAGCCGGCCGGCACGAATGCCCAGACCCTGCCGGGCGGTTCGGCCAAGGCCGAGTTGCCGGAGACGACAGTGAGCTGACGGCACCCCTGGTTCTGACCAGGCTGCCGGAAGAGGCCCGGAATCCCCGTGATTCCGGGCCTCTTCCGTGCCTTCTGCAGGCGGGTTGGCTACCGGGAAAAGTAGTGGTAGAGTTTATTTCCGCGCCGCTCCCCGGAGTCGGTCGGTACAGCGACTAAGATGCCTCAGGTATCAGGGAGTCGCAGGAGCCGATTTGACTAGGGCGAAGCGAGCGGGTAAGTTTGGAAAGTTGCTCCGGAGCGATCCGCGACCGTTTGGTTGGTTGTGGTGGTGCCGGGTGTGTCTGTTGTTTGAGAACTCAATAGTGTGCCAAGTTTGTTGATACCGGTTTATTTTATATGAATTGGTTGATTTGCCGGGCTCGCC
>NZ_JAFHKT010000115.1 GCF_017052465.1 Arthrobacter pascens | reverse complement strand
GGTCACACGGCGGCACCACCGGCACCGACAACGGCACCCTCCTGTGCTCCCATCACCACCACCTCATCCACAAAGAACAATGGACCATCCACATGCGATCCGGCGTCCCCTGGTTCATCCCGCCACCGCACATCGACCCCCGCCAGGTACCGCGGAGAAACAACTACTTCCGGCTCGAATGACGGCCAGCAAATGCTGCGTTCGTGGAGAAGCGAATGCGGTGGGCCCGGCGGTTCGGCATATGGCTATTTCATCCCGAAGAGCCAGCCCAGCAGGCCACCATCGCCGCCGACGTTCTTCCTGCCGTCCTACGGCTTCTCGTCAGGGCCGTCGGGAAGGTCGACCTCGATGAGCTCGCCCGGGACGGGCGCGCCGGACTGCCGGGTGGGTTGCCCGAGAGGTTCGGCCGGCGGCTGTGATGTGGAATCGTTCATAGGCTCGGGAACCAGCGCGTCCCGCGGCTGCCCACCCTGCGGCTGTCCGCCGCCCAGGATGCCGCCAAGAATGTCCCCCAAGCCTCCCTGGGCCCTGCCCTCCGGCACCGGCAGCGCCGCCGAGGATGCCGCCCAGGATGCTGCCGAGGTCGATGCCGCCCGCCCCGCCGGCAGCGCCGCCGCCCGCCCCGCCGGCAGCGCCGCCGCCCGCCCCGACGGCAGCGCCGCCGCCTGCCCCGCCGGCGTCGGTTCCGCCTGGCAGCGGCGAGGCCTGTCCTCCACCCTGCTGCCCGCCGAGGATCTTTTTGGCCAGGTAGGACATGATGATCGGGGCGAGAATCGGAAGCAGCCTGCGGACCAGGTCCCCTCCGGCGCCGCCCAGGTTGGCGGTGCCCGCCAGCTGGCTCGCCACCTGGTCCTGCTGGCCGCCGAAGACGTGGCTCACGATCTTCTCGCCGTCGGCGGTGTCCACCTGCGTGGCGTCCACGCCGCCGTCGGTCAGGCCGTCCTGGTGCTGGGCCAGCGCGGATTCGAGGGACGCCGCGCCGTCCGGGGCCTGGGCGTTGTTCTGCAGACCGGCCAGGAGCGTGGGCACCGCGGTTTCCACCGCTGCCCGTGCGGACGCCGTGTCGGTACCGAGCAGGGCTGCGATCTGGTCAACCGGGATCTGGGCCAGGAGGTCATGGATGTCGGTCAAGGCGTACTCCTTCTGGTCCGCTGGGGCGCGGATTTTCGGGGGAGCGGCGCAGGCTCGCGTCGCCGGACAGCTGCCCCTGCATCGTAGTCCGGGACTCCCGCAGGCGGTAGATCACCGCGGGCGCAGGCTCCGCCGCGGTCCGTGGCGCCGGACGAATGCGGGTAATCTTAGAGAGTTCCGGAGCCTGGATGGGCAGCCGGACGTGTTTCGTGTCAGGCAGTAAAAGGCGAGGTTGATGGTCCACATCTGGAACGATCCGACCGAAGTCCCCGACGACTTTGGTCCTTCCGTTGTCACTATCGGCAACTTCGACGGCGTCCATCGCGGCCACCAGCAGGTGCTGTCCCAGCTGATCCGGACGGCCCGGCTGAACAGGGCACGGTCCGTCGCGGTCACGTTCGACCCCCATCCTTCCCAAGTCCACCGGCCGGAGTCCGCGCCCGAGCTCATCATGGGCCTGCAGGACAAGCTCCTGGCGCTGGGCGAGCTCGGCCTGGATGCTGTGCTCGTCATGAAGTACTCGCTCGAACTCGCGAGCCTCAGCCCGGAAGAATTCGTCGGCACGGTCCTCGTTGACGCCCTCCACGTGAGCCACGTGGTCATCGGCCACGACACGCGGTTTGGCCGCGGAAACTCCGGGGACCTGAACACCATGCGCGAACTGGGGGAGAAGTTCGGGTTTGAGGTGCTCGTCATCAGTGAATTCGGATCGGAGGGCTTTCCGCTCCATGACGACGGCGGAACGGACCGCCGCTGTTCGTCCACCTGGGTGCGTGAGGCGCTGATGGCAGGCGATGTGGCCACCGCTGCCGCCGTGCTGGGACGCCCCCACCAGATGCGCGGGGAGGTTGTCCACGGGGCAGCCCGCGGCCGCGCCCTCGGATTTCCCACTGCCAACCTCTCCTCTGACGCCAGCGGACTCATCCCGGCGGACGGGATCTATGCGGGCTGGCTCGTGGACCAGGCCGGCACCCGGTGGCCGGCCGCCATCTCTGTCGGCTCCAACCCGACCTTCGACGGCGTCAGCCGCCAGGTCGAGGCCCACGTCATCGACCGTCCCCAGGAATCCATAGACGACTTCGATCTGTACGGCCAGACAGTAGTTGTGGAGTTTGTCGCCAGGCTCCGGGGCATGGTGGCGTACCGTGGGCCTGAAGCCCTCGTGGAGCAGATGCGCCAGGACGTCGTGCAGGCACACGACCTCCTTCTCAAGCGCTGATCCGTCAGCCCCACACAGTACTTGGCAAGGAAGGCAACGCTGTGACCGTGGAGAAAAACACCAGGAAATTGGACAAGGGAATCGTCCGGGATTTCAGTTCCAGAATGAGCTACGGGGCGTACCTCCAGCTGCCCACGCTGCTGAGCGCCCAGCGGCCCGTCAGCACACCCGAACACCATGACGAGATGCTGTTCATCATCCAGCACCAGACCACCGAACTCTGGCTCAAGCTCGTGCTGCATGAACTTCGCAGCGCGGCGGAACACCTCCGGGCGGACCGCCTGGGCACTGCCCTGAAGGGGATCGCCCGCGTCAAGCACATCCAGAAAACCCTCACCGAGCAGTGGTCCGTGCTGGCCACCCTGACGCCCACGGAGTATTCGCAGTTCCGCGGCTTCCTGGGGAACTCCTCGGGATTCCAGTCGAGCCAGTACCGGGCCGTGGAATTCGTGCTGGGCAACAAGAACCGGAAGATGATGCCGGTATTTGAGTCGGACCCGGAGGCCCACGCGCTGCTGCAGGAAGTCCTCGAGGCGCCAAGCATCTACGACGAGTTCCTTGCCTACCTGCACCGCCAGGGCTTCGACGTGCCCGCCTCTGTCCTGAACCGCGACGTCACGAGGGCCCATGAGTTCGTGCCGGAGCTCGTCCCGGTGTTCAAGCACATCTACGAGAACGCGTCCGACAACTGGGGCGCCTACGAGGCGTGCGAGGAGCTGGTGGATCTCGAGGACAACTTCCAGCTGTGGCGGTTCCGGCACCTGCGGACGGTGCAGCGGACCATCGGCATGAAGGGCGGAACCGGCGGCTCCAGCGGCGCGGCCTTCCTGCAAAAAGCCCTCGAACTGACGTTCTTTCCGGAACTGTTCGCCGTGCGGACGGAGATCGGCCAGTGACCACTCTTCGCGAGTCCCACGATGCGCTCCTCGAGCGTGCCCTCCTCCTCGACGCCGAGGACCCCCTGTCCGCCTATCGGGAACGGTTCATCGGCACGGAAACGGACCTGTCCTACCTTGACGGCAACTCCCTGGGGCGCCCGCTCAAGAGGACAGCCGAGGACATCAACACGTTCATCCATTCGGGCTGGGGCGGCCGCCTGATCCGCGGCTGGGACGAGGAATGGCTGGAGCTGCCCCAGGCTATCGGCGACCAGCTGGGGCGTGCCGTCCTGGGCGCCGCTGCCGGCCAGACCATCATTGCCGATTCCACCACCGTGGTGCTCTACAAGCTGATCCGCGCCGCCCTGGCCGCAGTCAAGGATCCCGCCAGGACAGAAATCGTGCTGGACACGGACAATTTCCCCACGGACCGCTACCTTGTCGAGGGCATCGCACGGGAGGAGGGGCTGACGCTGCGCTGGATCGATGCCGACCCCGACTCCGGCGTGACCCTTGACCAGGTGAGGGAGGCCGTAGGGCCGGCCACCGCCGTCGTGCTCCTGAGCCATGTGGCGTACCGCTCGGGGTTCCTCGCCGACCTGCCGGGCATCACGGCGGCAGTGCACGACGCCGGAGCGCTGGCCGTGTGGGACCTGTGCCATTCGGCCGGATCAGTGGAGATTGCGCTGGACGCCGCCGGCGTCGATTTTGCCGCGGGCTGCACCTACAAGTACCTCAACGGCGGGCCCGGCTCGCCCGCGTTCGCGTATGTCAATGCCAGGCATCTTCCGGGCCTGGCCCAGCCCATCTGGGGCTGGATGGGACGCCGGGACGCATTTGAGATGGGTCCCGGCTATGAGCCTGCCCCGGGCATCCGCGGCTTCCTCAGCGGAACCCCGGCGATTTTCGGGATGATCGCAATGCGCGGCACCCTGGACCTGCTTGAGGAAGTGGGGATGGCGGCAGTCAGGGAAAAGTCCCTGCGCCTCACGGCGTATGCGCTGGAACTCCACGACGCCTGGCTGGCCCCGGCAGGTGTCCGGCTCGCCACACCGCGTGCCCCTGAGCAGCGGGGAAGCCACATCACCGTCGACCATCCGTCCTTCCGTGAAGTGACCGCCGCCCTGTGGGACAAGGACGTCATCCCCGATTTCCGTGCCCCGGCGGGCATCAGGATCGGACTCTCGCCGCTGAGCACCGGCTTCGCGGAGCTGCACCGAGGCATGGCAGCCGTCCGCGATCTGCTGCCGCGGCACTGACGGCATGTGCAGTGGTGAACGCCTCCTGCGGCGGCCGCCGCGGCGTTTCGACAAGATTGCGACAAGGCCGGTAAACTAAACGGTGGATCCGGCTGCAGTCCGTGGTTGCTGGATCCTGTTTCGTGCGTACCGCCTGCCTTGACGGGATGGTCCGCGCCGGCACACCCCGGCAGTGAGTTACTGATTCGGGCCTCACGGCACATCTCTAGGAGTTATTGTGGCACTTGACGCCGCTGTAAAGCAGTCCATCATCAAGGAATACGCAACCACCGAAGCAGACACCGGTTCACCCGAGGTCCAGGTTGCTGTCCTGACTCAGCGGATCAAGGATCTCACTGAGCACATGAAGGAGCACAAGCACGACTTCCACACCCAGCGCGGTCTGCTGGCCATGGTCGGTCGTCGCAAGCGCATGCTCACCTACCTCAAGAAGACTGACATCGCCCGCTACCGTGCGCTCATCGAGCGTCTCGGCCTGCGCCGCTAGTCTGACTTAGGGGGCGGCCCTTTCCTGCACGGAACGGGCCGCCTCTTTCAGTAGAAAAACTAAACAGGAGGATCAACCGCATCACGCATTCGCGGTCCTCGGTAGTGATCCCCGGGAAAGCTTCGCTGACTGAAGCCCGGCCCGTGGGTCTCGATCGATGACCGGGTGCAGTGCAGGCCAGTAGACAGATGCTGGACTGGGTTGATGCGGCTGGACTTCCGTTAACAAAGAAACGGAGGTGACTCTCTTGGAGGGTCCCGAAATCCAGTTCTCAGAAGCAGTCATTGACAATGGCCGCTTTGGCAAGCGTGTAATCCGCTTTGAAACCGGCCGTCTTGCCAAGCAGGCAGCCGGCGCAGCCATGGTGTACATCGACGAAGACACCGCGCTGCTCTCCGCCACCACGGCAGGCAAGCACCCGCGTGAAGGCTTTGACTTCTTCCCGCTGACGGTTGACGTCGAAGAGCGCATGTACGCCGCCGGCCGTATCCCGGGCTCGTTCTTCCGCCGCGAAGGCCGCCCGTCCACCGAGGCCATCCTGGCCTGCCGCCTGATGGACCGCCCGCTGCGTCCGGCCTTCGTCAAGGGCCTGCGCAACGAGGTCCAGATCGTCGTCACCGTCCTGGCGATTAACCCGGACGAGCTCTACGACGTCGTGGCCATCAACGCCTCCTCGATGTCCACCCAGCTCTCCGGCCTGCCCTTCTCCGGCCCGATCGGCGGCGTCCGCGTTGCCCTCGTGGCGGACGAGCAGGGTTCGCAGTGGGTTGCCTTCCCGAAGCACTCCCAGCTCGAGAACTCCGTGTTCAACATGGTCGTGGCCGGCCGCGTAACCGGCGGTGCCGAAGGCGATGACATTGCCATCATGATGGTTGAAGCCGAAGCCACGGACAACTCCTGGAACCTCATCAAGGAACAGGGCGCCACCGCCCCCACCGAAGAGGTCGTTTCCGAAGGACTCGAGGCTGCCAAGCCGTTCATCAAGGCCCTCTGCGAAGCCCAGCAGGACCTGGCAGCCCGCGCCGCCAAGCCCACCGTTGAGTTCCCGGTCTTCCTGGACTACCAGGACGACGTGTACGCCGCCGTCGAGGCTGCTGCAGCCGAAAAGCTGACCGCCGTGTTCCAGATCGCCGACAAGCAGGAGCGTGACAACGCCTCTGACGAACTGAAGGACGAGGTTGTTGCTTCGCTGTCCGGCCAGTTCGAAGGCCGCGAGAAGGAAGTGTCCGCAGCGTTCCGCTCGGTCACCAAGCACGTGGTGCGCCAGCGCATCCTCAAGGACCAGATCCGTATTGACGGCCGTGGCCTGACGGACATCCGCCAGCTGACCGCCGAGGTCGAGGTTCTTCCCCGCGTCCACGGTTCGGCAATCTTCGAGCGCGGCGAAACCCAGATCATGGGTGTCACCACGCTGAACATGCTGAAGATGGAACAGCAGATCGACTCGCTGTCGCCGGTGACGCGCAAGCGCTACATGCACAACTACAACTTCCCGCCGTACTCCACCGGTGAGACCGGACGCGTCGGTTCGCCGAAGCGCCGCGAAATCGGTCACGGTGCCTTGGCTGAGCGCGCGCTCGTGCCGGTGCTGCCGTCCCGCGAGGAGTTCCCGTACGCCATCCGCCAGGTGTCTGAGGCCCTCAGCTCCAACGGTTCGACGTCGATGGGCTCGGTCTGCGCCTCCACGCTGTCCATGCTCAACGCCGGTGTTCCGCTGAAGGCCGCCGTTGCCGGCATCGCCATGGGCCTGGTCTCCGACCAGGTTGACGGCCAGACCCGCTACGCGGCCCTGACCGATATCCTCGGCGCCGAAGATGCCTTCGGCGACATGGACTTCAAGGTCGCCGGTACGTCCGAGTTCGTCACGGCCATCCAGCTGGACACCAAGCTTGACGGCATCCCCGCGTCCGTGCTGGCAGCAGCGCTGAAGCAGGCCCGCGAAGCCCGCCTGCACATCCTCGAGGTCATCAACGCCGCGATCGACACCCCGGACGAGCTCTCCGAGTTCGCTCCGCGTGTCATCGCCGTCAAGATTCCCGTGGACAAGATCGGCGAGGTCATTGGCCCCAAGGGCAAGATGATCAACCAGATCCAGGAAGACACCGGCGCGGACATCTCCATCGAGGACGACGGCACGGTCTACATCGGCGCCACCAACGGTCCGTCTGCTGACGCAGCACGCTCCGCGATCAACGCCATCGCCAACCCGCAGGTTCCGGAAATCGGCGAACGCTACCTGGGCACGGTCGTCAAGACCACCACCTTCGGTGCGTTCATCTCCCTGACCCCGGGCAAGGACGGCCTCCTGCACATCTCCGAGCTGCGCAAGCTCGCCAGCGGCAAGCGCGTGGACAACGTCGATGACGTCGTCTCCGTGGGCCAGAAGATCCAGGTGGAGATCACCAAGATCGATGACCGCGGCAAGCTGTCCCTCTCGCCGGTCGTGGCCGAAGAAGAAGGCGCCGACACCGCTGAGGTCGCCGAGGCGACAGCAGAGTAGTCTGCACCGCCTTTCACGGCGCGGGCATTAGCGGCAGGGCCGGTGGATCATCCACCGGCCCTGCCGCCGTTTAAAGGTAGGATTGCAGGCAGATTTGGCTCCGCTTCCTGAAAGGCCTTGATGACTGTCGTTCCCCTGCCGCTGGCGCAGAACCACCCCGGTGACACCCTGATCCATGGAGCTGACGGAGGCTCCGAAGTGCGCCGTTCGGTTCTGCCGGGCGGGGTGCGCGTGCTGACCGAGGCGATGCCGGGCCAGCGCTCCGCCACCATCGGTTTCTGGGTCGGCGTGGGATCCCGCGACGAGGCGCCGGGCCAGCACGGTTCAACGCACTTCCTCGAGCACCTGCTGTTCAAGGGCACCCGGCGGCGCACGGCCCTCGAAATCGCCTCGGCCTTTGACGAAGTGGGCGGGGAATCCAACGCGGCCACAGCCAAGGAAAGCACCTGCTACTTCGCCCGGGTGCTGGACACGGACCTGCCGATGGCCATCGACGTCATCGCCGATATGATCACCGGCGCTGTGCTGGACCCTGCCGAGATGGAACAGGAACGGGACGTCATCCTCGAGGAAATCGCCATGGACAGCGACGACCCCACCGACGTCGCCCATGAGCACTTCGTCGCCGCAGTGCTCGGCACGCACCCGCTGGGGCGCCCCATTGGCGGTACCCCCGACGCCATCAGGGCCGTGGCCCGCGACTCGGTATGGGACCACTACCGGCGCTACTACCGTCCCGACGAGCTGGTCATCACCGCCGCCGGCGGCCTGGAGCACGACGTCGTATGCCGCCTCGTGGTGGATGCCCTCCACGCCGCCGGCTGGCCGCTGGAGCCCGGCGCTGCCCCTGTGGAGCGCCGTTCGACGGAACGCGCACAGATCGCCGGAACCGCGGGGCTGCACGTGGTCAAGCGCCCCGTGGAACAGGCCAACATCATCATGGGGTGCCCCACCATCGTGGCCACTGACGACCGCCGGTACGTCATGAGCGTACTGAACGCCGTGCTCGGCGGCGGCATGTCCTCGCGACTCTTCCAGGAGATCCGTGAGAAGCGGGGGCTCGTCTACTCGACGTATTCCTTCGCCTCCTCGTACGCCGACGCAGGCTACTTCGGGATGTACGCCGGCTGCACGCCCACTAAGGTCCGGCAGGTCCTGGAGCTGCTGGGGGCGGAGCTGGACAAGCTCGCCGAGGGCGGCATCTCCGAGGAGGAACTCCGCAAGGCAGTGGGCCAGCTCTGCGGCGGAATCGTCCTGGCCCTGGAGGACACTGGCTCCCGCATGTCCCGGCTGGGCCGCGCCGAACTCGTTTCCGGCGAGTACCAGGACATCGACGAGACCCTGCGGCAGATCAAGGCCGTGACGGCGGAGCAGGTCCGGGAGCTGGCCGGCGAGCTCGCTGCGGCGCCCCGGACAGTGACGGTGGTCGGGCCCTTCGAGGAGACCGAAACCTTCGGACTCTGACGCCCGCCCCCGTTTGGGGACGCCTGCCCTCCGCGCACGGTGCCTACTGGACAACACCATGCGCCGGCGTGATGATGAACCCGGGGCCACACTGGAGGAACTATGGACCGTCCGCACCCAGGCACTGCTCAGGAGGGACTCGACGTTTTCCTCGGCCACTGGACAGGCACTACCCACATAGAGGCCACACCCCTCCGGCCCGCCCGGTCGGCGGCCGCCGAGCTGACGTTCACCAAGGCCGCCGCCGGCTACGCCGTGCTGCAGAGCTACCGGCACACCGAAACGGACGGCATCAGTGTTGAGCGGCATGGCATGTTCACCATGGACGCTGACCACCCGGACACCGTCTGGTACCACGTGGACAGTCTGGGACAGCCGCGGGAGGCCCCGACGAGATGCACCCTGCACGGCGGAGTGCTGACGGTGGAACGCCACAGCGGCCGGGATACATCGAGGCATACCTTCCGGGTGGACGACGGCGTGCTGACGCACACCTCCGAGATCCGGCTGGCCGACGCCTCAGCATTCGCTCTGTTCCTGACCTCCGTTTGCCGCCGCACCTGACAGCGCGAACGGACACGCGAACGGACACTTAAGGCCCGGACGGAGGGCCAGTCAGCTTGATGCGTCGCCGCTCGCCATGACATTGGCCATGACATCGGCCAGCCGTATCGCTAGCCGCCAGCGAAGGGCGGCAGGACATCCACCACGTCGCCGTCGGCGAGAACCACCGAGCGGTCCCGCACGGCCACTTCATTGAGCAGGAAGCTGCTGCGGGCCAGGATCCGGGCCAGCCCCGGCGTTCCGGCCGGCGGCTCGGGGCGTTCGACGTCGAGGACGGCGGCCAGCAGTGATTCCACCGTGGATCCGGCCGGAAGGTCGAAGCGCTCTTCCTCCACGCCTGCCGCAGCGCGTGCGGCAGCGAAGTAACGTACATTCAAGGGTTCAGCCTCCGATGGCGCTCATGCTGCGGTCCGGCTGGACGAAGTCCGGGGCGTCGAGTCCCACATGGTCCATGCCGTGGGCCTTGGGCTTCAGCCACATGGCATCCTGCCAGCGTTCCGCCAGTTCCTGGTCGCTGGCCCCCGCCCGGAGCAATCCGAGCAGGTCGAATTCCTCCCGGGAGAAGAGGCAGCTCATGATCTTGCCCTCCGCGGTGATGCGGGTCCGGCGGCAGTCCGAGCAGAACGGCTCGGTGACGGAGGCGATAATTCCCACTGTTCCCAGCACGGGGCCTTCCGCTTCGGCTGACGCTGCCGCACCCGCCGCCCGGCGTCGTACTTCAAAGCGTTCGGCGGGAGCTCCGTCGCGGGCCCGCGGGTCCCGGCTCAGCACGTAGTCCGCGGACAGCAGGTCACGGATTTCCGCGGCGGTGATCATGTTCCGCCGGGTCCAGCCGTGGTCGGCGTCGAGCGGCATCTGCTCGATGAACCGCAGCTCGTAGCCCCGGCCGAGGGCCCAGGCCAGCAGTGACGGCGACTCGGCGTCATTGATGCCGCGCATGAGCACGGCGTTGAGCTTCACCGGGCCGAGTCCCGCTGCCCAGGCGGCATCCACACCGGCAAGGACCCGGTCGAGAAACGGGCGCCTGGTCAGTTTGGTGAAGGTTTCCTCGTGCAGGGAATCGAGGGAGACGTTGATGCGGGTCAGCCCGGCAGCCTTGAGCGCGGCGGCCTTTTTGTCCAGGCCCACGCCGTTGGTGGTCATGGAGATCGGCAGTCCGGGGTGCGCCTGCCGGAGCGCGGCAATGATGTCGATCAGATCGGCCCGGACCAGGGGCTCGCCGCCGGTCAGGCGCAGTTCACGGACGCCCAGCAGCTCCACGCCCACGCGCACGATCCGCACGATTTCCGCAGCGGACATGACCGCTTGTTTGGACAGCCACTCCAGCCCCTCGGCAGGCATGCAGTAGGTGCACCGCAGGTTGCACTTGTCGGTGAGGGAGAGGCGCATATCCGTGGCGCGGCGCCCATAGCGGTCAACGAGTCCGGCGGGAGCATCGGCGGGGCGGGCAGCGGGAACGCCCGGCGCACCAGGAAGCGGGGCTGCCCCTTCACGCGGCTGCGGCATGCCAAGCTGAACACTCATAAATTCAGGCTACGCCACGTTGGCCCAAGCATCACGCCCGTGACATCCCGCAGCCGGGCCGGAGGTCCGGTCTTATGCTGGAAGGGTGAACGAGTCCCAGCCGGCGGCGCC
The DNA here is from genome assembly GCF_017052465.1 of Arthrobacter pascens. Classification (GTDB taxonomy): domain Bacteria; phylum Actinomycetota; class Actinomycetes; order Actinomycetales; family Micrococcaceae; genus Arthrobacter; species Arthrobacter pascens. The sequence continues at coordinate 76,139 of NZ_JAFHKT010000115.1, read as the reverse complement.
CGGGGCCTCAGCCGGAATGCACAGTTTCCCCTCCTCGGGATCTGGAGCTTCCGGAGCCGCACCTCCCAGGTCCCGCTGGTGGGCGGCATCCGCCGGGGTTGTGGCCGCCGGCACCGGACTGGTGGCCAGCGAGCTCATCGCAGGGTTCCTCAGCCCGTCCCTGTCGACCATGACGGCACTGGGCGGGGCGGTTATTGATGCCGTTCCGCCGGGAGTAAAGGACTGGGCGGTTGCCCTGTTCGGTACGGCCGACAAGCTCGCGTTGCTGGCGGGCATGGCGCTGGTGATCGCAGCCCTCGCGGCCCTGTCCGGAGTGCTGGAGCTGCGCAGGCGCTATTCCGGGGCAGCCGTCTTCGCGGTCTTCGGAATCGTCGGTGTGGCGGCGGTCCTGACCCGGGCGCAGGTGACTGTCATCGCCGTCGCGCTTCCGGTCATCGCCGCCGGCATCGGCGGAATGCTGCTTCAAAGCCTGATTTGGCGGCTGGCCTCCTGGCAGGCGGGCGCGCAGCAGGGCCGGTCCGGCCGACGCGGATTCCTGCAGTTGCTGGGCGGCACTGGTGCCGCAGTCCTGGTGGGCGGCGCGGTCGCCACGGCCTGGCGCGGCGGGGCAGCGGGAGTCACCGAGGTCCGCCGGACTTTGCGCCTACCGGCACCCCGATCTGCGGCAGCAGCGATTCCGGCCGGCGCCGAGATCGGCCTGGACGGCATGGATCCGCTTGTCACCCCAAATCCGGATTTCTACCGCATCGATACTGCACTCTCCGTCCCCGTCCTGGACCCCCGGGAATGGAAGCTGAAGGTCACCGGCCTGGTGGAGCGGGAGATAGAGCTCGACTTCGAGGCCCTGCAGGTCAAACCGCTGCTGGAACGCCACGTGACCATTGCCTGCGTGTCCAATGAGGTTGGCGGCGACCTGATCGGCAACGCGCTCTGGCTCGGCTGGCCAGTCCGCGAACTGCTGGCGATGGCCGGCCCGCTTCCCGGATCGGACATGGTGCTGTCGCGGAGCTCGGACGGCTTCACCGCCAGCACGCCTCTGGAAGTCCTCACGGACAACCGGGACGCGCTGCTCGCCGTCGGCATGAACGGAGAGCCGCTGCCGCTGGAACACGGCTTCCCGGTGCGGCTGGTCGTCCCCGGACTCTATGGCTACGTGTCCGCCACGAAATGGCTCGTTGAGCTCAAGGTCACCCGGTTCGCCGATGACGTTGCATACTGGACGCCGCGCGGCTGGTCCGAACGCGGGCCCATCAAGATCTCCTCCCGCATCGATGTACCCCGCGACGGCCGGTCGGCCCGTCCGGGCCAGGTCATGTTTGGCGGCGTGGCCTGGGCGCAGCACACCGGAATCGGCAAAGTGGAGCTGCGCGTGGACCGCGGCGGCTGGCAGCAGGCCCAGCTGGCTCCCGGGATCTCGGTGGACACCTGGTACCAGTGGCAACTGGGCATTGACCTGCAGCCGGGACAGCATGAAGTCCAGGTGCGCGCGACCGATCTCACCGGTACCGTCCAAGCAGAGGAGCGCAGACCGGTTGCCCCGGACGGTGCCACGGGCTTCCACACCATTAGAGTTGACGTGACCCCATAGCCGTTGCTCCAGGAGGCAGGACCATGCACCGCCACACGCAGCCGCACGCCACTGCCGCCCCACCGGCCGCCGTTCTCCACGAGGCCGTTGCCCACGACGACGCCGACGCACACACGCACCGCGACGCACACACGCACGCCGACGCACACACGCACCGCAGCGTGGCCGAACACCGAGACGCCGTCCGGGCACTCCTTGAGCCACTGCGCAACGCCGGGCACACCGAGCGGCTTGCCCTTTCCGATGCCCTGGGCCGGGGGCTGGCCGAGGACATCACCGCGCCGCTGGACCTTCCGCCCTTCGCCAACTCGCAGATGGATGGCTTTGCCATCCGCGCGGCGGACGTGCCCGAGAGCGGTGGCGAACTGCGCGTCGCCGCTCCCGTTCCGGCCGGCGCCCGCCCCGCGCCGCTGCAGCCCGGGACGGCCGCCCCCATCATGACGGGCGCCATGGTCCCGCCGGGGGCCGACGCCGTCATCCCCATTGAGCGGGCGGTCCCCGCAGCTTTTCCGGCTCCCGGCGCCGACGCGACAGTGCGGCTGCCTCCAGCGGCCGCCGGGACGTTCATCCGGGAGGTCGGCAGCGATATCCGTGCGGGTGAAGCTGCCCTGGCGGCCGGCACCTGCCTCGGTCCCGGCCAGTTGGGGCTGATCGCAGCCCTGGGCATGCCGGACGTCCTGGTCCACCGCCGGCTGACGGTTCTCCTCGTCACCACCGGCGATGAAGTGGTGGAACCGGGCGGGCAACTTGGGGCAGGCAAGATCTTCGATGCCAACGGGACCCTGCTGGAAACATCGCTGCGGCAGGCAGGGCTGGCCGTCATCAGGGCCGGCATCTCAACGGATGATCCCGCCGCCCTCTGCAGCCTGCTGCGCCGCCACGCCCCGGAGGTGGACCTCATTGTGACCACCGGGGGAGTCAGCAAGGGCGCATACGAAGTGGTGCGTCAGGCCATGGACGGCCAGGATGTGCACTTTGGCCACGTGGCCATGCAGCCGGGCGGCCCACAGGGGATCGGAACGTTCGACGGCGTGCCCCTCCTGGGGTTCCCGGGGAACCCGGTCAGTTGCCTCGTCTCCTTTGAGATGTTCCTGCGGCCGGTCCTCAGCGGCTTGTTGGGCTCTCCCTCACCACGGACCGTGGTTCACGGCCGGCTCCTCGAGCCGCTCACGTCGCCGGCGGGCAAGCACCAGGTACGGCGCGGAACCCTGTTGCCGGACGGCACTGTCCGGCTCGAGGGCGGCGAAAGCTCGCATCTCGTCCGGGCCCTGGCACAGTCCAACGCCCTGGTCCAGGTACCTGAAGGAGTGACCGCGCTCGCAAAGGGCGCGGAAGTGGAAGTATGGATGTTGTGACTGCAGAAAATAACAACGCCGCGCTGACGCACCTGCGGAGCGACGGCACCGCCCAGATGGTGGACGTGTCGGCAAAAACGGAAACCACGCGGGAAGCGACGGCCAGCGCAACGGTCCGGAGCACGCCGGAAGTCCTGGCGCTGCTGGGCACCGGCGGCCTGCCAAAAGGGGACGCCCTGGCCGTGGCGCGGGTGGCCGGCATCATGGCCGCAAAGAAGACCCCGGAACTGATTCCGCTGTGCCATCCACTGCCGATATCGAAGGTGACGGTCGACTTCGAGCTCGGCCCCGACACGGTGGAGGTCTTCGCCACCGTGAAGACCAGGGGAGTCACCGGCGTCGAGATGGAGGCGCTGACGGCTGCCTCCGTCGCGGCCCTGAGCGTCTACGACATGATCAAGGCCGTGGACAAGCACGCCGTGCTGACCGACATCAAGGTACTGGCCAAAAGCGGCGGCAAGAGCGGGGACTGGAGACTGTGAGTATGGCAGGAGCACCGCACGTCCACGGCGAAGTCCAGGGGAGGAAGGCCGGAGTCGTCATTGCCTCGACACGCGCCGCCGCCGGCTTGTATCAGGACGAGACCGGGCCCGTCATCATGGACTGGCTCACCGAGCACGGCTTCGATGCGTTCCCGGCCATGGTGGTTCCCGACGGCGAGCCCGTGGGCGCCGCGATCCGGGCGCTGCTCACCCAGCGTCCCGCCGTCGTGATCACCAGCGGCGGCACGGGGCTCAGCCCCGATGACCGGACGCCGGAGATGACCTTGCCCCTGCTTGACCGGGAGATTCCCGGCATCATGGAAGGGATCCGGCAGGCGGGCATCGCCAAGACCCCGCTGGCGATGCTCAGCCGCGGGCATGCCGGGGCCGCCGGCTCAACCTTCATCGTCAATCTGCCCGGATCACCGAAGGGCGTCATGGACGGACTGTCCGTCCTGGATCCGGTGATAGGGCATCTCTGTGACCAGCTGGAGGGCGGACATGGGCACTGAACAGTCAGCTACGGGACATGCAGCTACCGGGCATACAGCCACCGGGCAACTATTCGAAGTGGTGCACGCCGTCCTGAGCGCGGAGCCCATCTCCGTTGACGAGGCCATTGCCGCCGTGGAGTCGGATACTGCCGGCGCGGTGGTCAGTTTCAGCGGGGTTGTGCGGAACCACGACGGCGGCAAGCCCGTTGAACGGCTGAGCTACAGCGCCCACCCCACGGCGCACCAGGTTCTCGCCGACGTCGTGGCGCAGCTGGTGGCCGAGCACTCCGGCGAGACCGGTACTCCTGTCCGCATCTGGGCCGCGCACCGGGTGGGTTCCCTCGAAATCGGGGATCCGGCCCTGGTCTGCGCCGTCGCGGCGGCACACCGAGGGCAGGCGTTCGCCGTCTGCTCGGAACTCGTTGACCGCATCAAGGACCAGGTCCCCATCTGGAAGGAACAGTTCTTCACAGACGGCAGCGTGGAATGGGTCGGGGCCGGAGGCTGACGCCCTTGACCTTTACGTAACGTCAACCTCTAGAGTCTCGTTATCGGGCCGGAACGGCCGGCCCTACAGGGACAAGCCTGCGGAGCAGGGGAGGACTGATGGACTGGTCGATCCAGGAAATAGCGAAGATCGCCGGCACCACCAGCCGGACGCTGCGCCACTACGACGACATCGGGCTGCTCAAGCCGACCCGTACCGGCCACAACGGCTACCGGTACTACGACGCCGCTGCCCTCGTGCAGCTGCAGCGCATTCTGCTGCTGCGCCAGCTGGGACTTGGCCTTCCCACGGTATCCGAAGTGCTCCGGCATGAGACGGATGCCGTGAGGGCTCTCAGCGGGCATCTTGAGTGGCTTCGGCAGGAGCAGGCGCGCCTGGCCCGGCAGGCGGCCTCTGTCCGGCAGACCCTGGCATCACTGAAAGGAGACGGGGAACTCGTGGCTGAAAATATGTTCGATGGATTCGACCACACACAGTACAAGGACGAGGTCGAAGAACGGTGGGGCAAGGACGCCTACGCGGCCGGGGATTCCTGGTGGCGTGGAATGGGCGCGGAGGAGAAGAAGGCGTGGAAGCAGGGCGCCGAAAAACTCGGCCGCGACTGGATCCGCGCCGCCGAATCAGGTGTCTCAGCGGACAGTGCCGAGGCGCAGGAGCTGGCCAGGCGCCATGTTGAGTGGCTCACTGCCATACCCGGCACACCGGCATCGGCGCCCGAAGGCGACACGAAGGGCTACGTGACGGGCCTTGGTGAGATGTACGTTGCCGACCCGCGATTCGCCGCTAACTATGGCGGTGAGTCGGGAGCCGGCTTCGTCCGCGACGCGCTTCGCATCTACGCAGAGAAGCACCTGTAGGCCGGAGGCCGGGCCCGAGGCCGGGCGCCCGGCCGGCGCGCAGAGGCCGGGCCCGGTGCCTCCACGGGGGAGTGCGTCCGGGCCCGGCAGTCCTGCAGAAGACGGTTCGCGGCTACCTTCAACTTCAGGACCCTCCCACCTTCGCTGCAGGGACTTGGGAAAAGCCGTGATGTGCGGCCCTGACGCGGGGTCTGCCCCTGGCCTTCTGCCGGGGCGGCTCCCATAGGTGGGGGGCAGGGGGCTCCGGACAGGGGGTTCCGGGTCCGGCTTTTTGTAGCAGAGCCGCGACACGATGGCGGTCGCCGGTAACAGGAGGCCAGCCGCTGAAGTGGGCGGGGCCGGCTGTTCCCTGCGGGCCCGGACGTTTCCCGGGCAGGTCTCAGGTCAGTGGGTGAAGGGGCTTACTGGCCGATTGCAGGAAGGAGTGGGCCGATGGAACCGGGCGACCCTCATATGGAGACCCTGTTCCAGGGGCTGCAGACCGAACGTCGAGTGCCGGGGGCGAGCCCCGGGGGATTGGGATTCCCCGGGTCACCGGCAGAGGAGCTCAGGCCTGGGGTTGCAGGGCGCGGGGGCCCGTCACTTAGGGGACAGGTCCTGGATGTCATCGCTGACATCATTTCCGGAACGACGACGTCCCCGGATGTCCGCCGACGGCTTCTGCGGCAGCTGATGGACAACCCCGGGAACCCCGAGCAGGCCCTGCTCCTGCATATCCTGGAGTTAGAAGGTCCCTGAGCCTGTTGCGGCCCCCCGGATGTCCGGATCACGAAGGTGATCCAACAGCGCCCGTTCGGGGTGGCCCGGATTTTCGGCCAGGTGCTGCAGCAGGCGGGCACGGACCTCGGGGCGCGCGGGCTCCTCATCGGAGAGGACGTCGAGGATGATGTCCACGATCTGCCGGCGGAGTTCCGGATTGCCAAGCTGGACGTAAGCAAGCTGCCCCGGCGCGGCTGTTTCCCATTCCTGTGGAACTGTTTCCTGCGGAGCTGGGGTTTGGTGCAGCTCGCGAATCCCCATGCGCATTGAGGCCTCCTTCGGCTCGTTGAAGTCTCGATCCATGCCCCCTTGGTGCTTCCATCATGGGACCCGAACGTGAAGCATGAATGAGACTCGTCTGAGAGTCTTCTCATACGGGTTCCGCCCGGCCGCCGGGCGAAAGGTAGGGTTGAAGCCATGATCGAACAACTTCCTGTCGCCGTGCTGGGCGCGAACGGGCGCATGGGCGCCGAAGCCGTCAAGGCCGTGGAATCCGCTCCCGATATGAAGCTCGTCGCTGCCCTCGGGCGCGGTGATTCCCTGACCTCGCTGACGGACGCAGGTGCCAGGTTCGTGGTGGACCTCACCGTGCCGGAGAGCACAGAGGCCAACGTGCGCTTCGCCGTCGAGAACGGCATGCATGCCGTTGTCGGCACCACCGGCTGGGACGCCGGCAGGCTGGAACGGCTTGAATCGCTGCTCACGGGCCACGAGGGCGTGGGCGTCCTGATTGCACCGAACTTCGCCCTGGGCTCTGTCCTGGCGTCGGCTTTTGCGGCCAAGGCCTCCAAATATTTCGAGTCCGTGGAAGTCATTGAACTCCACCACCCCGACAAGGTTGACGCGCCCTCCGGCACGGCTGTCCGCACGGCCCAGCTGATCGCCGCAGAGCGCGCTTCGGCGGGCGTCGAACCCAGCCCGGACGCCACCACCAGTGAGCTCGCGGGCGCCCGTGGCTGCGAGGTGGACGGAATCCGCGTGCACAGCGTTAGGCTCCGCGGCCTGGTGGCGCACCAGGAGGTTCTGCTCGGAGGCCCGGGGGAGCAGCTGACCTTCCGGCACGATTCGTTCGACCGCGCCTCGTTCATGCCCGGGGTCCTCTTGGGCGTGCGGAACGTTGCGCAGCACCCCGGACTCACCGTGGGCCTGGATGGCTACCTGGATTTGGGGCTGTAGAAAACGTGGAACGCGCTTTTGGCTGGCTGAAGAAGAACCGCACCAAAATCTGGGTGGGCGCGGTGACGCTTCTGCTGGTCTTCTACCTCGTCGTGTCCTTCCAGCGGTCCGTCCTCCTGCTGACGGACCCCGAACCGGTGGCCAAAGCCATCGGGGCGGCGTACCTGGTACTTCCCGTTATCGGCGCCTGGGCCCTGATCCGTGAACTGCTGTTCGGCGCCCGCACCGAACAGATGGCAAAGGTGCTCGAGGCCGAAGGCGGCCTCCCGGTTGACAACCTTCCGCGCACGCCGGCGGGAAGGATCGTCCGCGCCGCTGCGGACCAGGAATTCGAGAAGTACCGGGCCGAGACCGAAGCCGCCCCCGATGACTGGCGTTCCTGGTTCCGCCTCAGCTGCGCCTACGACGCCGCCGGAGACCGCAAGCGCGCCCGTGCAGCCATGCGTGACGCGGTGCGGCTCTTCCAAGCCTCCAAGGGCGCCCTCGCCCGCTAGCTAGCTGTACAGCTAGCTAGCGGACCCTGTCCGGTTCGTGCCGCCCCACCTGGTTCGCGGCGTGGCCAAGCCATTCGAGCGGCCCCCGCTTCTTCAGGAGCAGGAATGCCATTCCGATCAGCACGGCCAGTGCGGCATGGGCGAAATACATCCCGTCCTCGGTCCAGCCGGCCGGCAGGGGCTGGAGATGGAACGAGGCCACCACCCACACGTGCACTGTGTACAGGGTCAGGGTCATCGCGCCGGCCCCGCGAAGGGGCAGCAACAGGTCCAGGTCCAGCCATTCCCCGAGCCTGCCAACCAAGAGACACAGCCCGACGACGGCCACGGCCACGCCGCTGGTGTGCAGCAGGTCCAGGGTGGTCCCTGAATGCGGTGCACTGGCAGCCAGCCACCACCACGACCCTTCCTGCCGGACGCCGGCCAGGTTAACCTGCAGGATGCTGTCCAGCGGATAGTTGGGATCCGAGAGTATTTCCTGCAAAGCGGCCCGGCCGCCCCAGGATTCCATGGCGGCTGTGCCCAGAACCTTGGCGAACGCGGCCACGGCGCCACCGGCAGTCAGGAGCAGCAGGGGAAGGCCGGCCGCTGAGAGTGACAGCCTGCCGATGATGAGTCCCACCAGCAGATAAGAGATCCACTGAAACACGGGGTAGTAGCCCGTCAGAAACAGGTCGCCAAGCAATTGCCCGGGCGTGGACAGGTCCTCCCACCCCGGGTTGTGGTTCAGCTGCAGGGGCGGATCCGCGGCCATCAGCCACGGCCGAAGCAGGAAGGCGAGCACAGGGGAGCCCACAATCCAGCCGGCGGCCCAGGCGCAGAGGGCCTTCAGCCGCAGCCCGATGAACGGCAGGATGCACAGGAAGAGCACGGCGTAGTGCACGAGGATCACCGCGACGTTGACCTCCAGGCCGCCAAGGGCCAGGCCGACGACGGCAATCACCAGCGCGCGCAGGGCTATGCCACGCCGGGCCGCCGTGAGGGCGCTGCCTTCCAAAGGACGCTGCTTGCCGGTGGACAGCGCAAGTCCAATTCCTGCCAGGACGGCGAAGAGGGCGGCGGCGCGGCCTGAAAATGTCAGCCCGATCCAGGTGGGGGTCAGGTTGGCGTCCGACTCGAAGGTGGGGAGCAAGTGGGTGGCCATCATGCCAAGCAGGGCAAGGCCGCGGGCGGCGTCAATGCCTGCAAGTCGGGTGCCGGCTGCAGGGCCTTTCGAGGTTTTGGACGATGCAGCCGTACTCCGCGAGGTCATGATGTGATCGTCTCACATCCAGCCTGACGGAGGCTTGTATTCGAATATATGTTCGAATACTATTGCGGCATGTTCAACTCATCGGGGTATCAGCCGGAACCACGCACGCAGTCGCCAAGCAGCGCCGACGGTCCTCTGCGGGCGATGAGTCCGGGAGTGGTGGACTACCTTTTCAGGCAGCTTGTGGCGGGGAAGCCGGCCGAGGACGTGCAGTGGGGCTGCGAGGGAATTCCGCTCTCCGCCCAGCCGCCCGGGGCGGAGCTGGCTCGGCGGCTGTCGGAGACCGATCTCGAAGCCCTGACGCCCACGGAGCTGTTCCATTACGTCCGCGCCGCCCAGCGCCTGGCCGCCTGGGCGGAGTCGTTACGGGAGGCTGCTGTCGGCCGCTACTGCGCGGGAAAGGATCCTGCCTAGGATGGAGGCGTGACCGGAGCGCTGACCGTATCTGCCATCCAATACCAGCCCCTCGAGGGCGGTGTGTCGGCCAACGTGCCGGAGCACGTCCGTCTCATCGAGGATGCGGATTCCCACGGTGCCCGCCTCGTGATCTTCCCGGAACTGTCCCTGACCGGCTACAACCTGCCGCTGCTTCGGAGTGCGGACCAGTGGCTTGTGCCGGGCGATGCCCGGCTCGCCGCGGTGCGGGAGATCTGCCGGCGCACGGGCGTAACCGCCGTCGTGGGGGCCGCCCTGCGGGAATCTGACGGCACGCCCCGGCTGGCGTCCCTGGCTGTCCACCCCGACGGGTCGGAGGAAGCGGGTTTCAAGGCGCACCTTCACGGCGCTGAGGAAGCGCTGTTTACGGCCGGTCCGGGGCCGGCGGTTCTCGACGTGGACGGCTGGAAGATCGCCCTGGCCATCTGCTTTGACGCGGCGCATCCCGTGCACTCCGGCACCGCGGCCGCAGCCGGGGCGGACGTGTATGCCGTCTCGGCACTTTACACGCAGGGTGAGGGGCCCCGGCTGGGCCTGCATCTGGGGGCGCGCGCCATGGACAACCGCATGTACACGCTCCTGGCCAACCTTGGCGGCCTGACGCCCCTCGGGCCGTCCTGCGGGCTGAGCGGTTTCTGGGGGCCGGACGGGCTGGCCATGCAGCACGCCTCGGGCACGGGAACGGAAGTGCTCACGGCCGTGCTTCACTGGGGTGCCCTGGAGCGGTACCGGCACCCGGCAATGTGACGGTCCTCGCTTCCTGTTTGACGCCTTGCCCGAGTTTGACCATCATCACGCGCCCGCCATTGTCCTAACCAGCCGGTGACAGGGTAACGTTTTTCCCATGGCTGACACTTCCGCGAACATTCCTGCTCTTGGTACCCTCCTGACCGCGATGGTCACGCCCTTCACCAAGGACGGCGAAGTGGACTACCAGCAGGCGGCGGAATTGGCCGTCAAGCTCGTGGACAACGGCTGCGACGGCCTGGTGGTCACCGGAACCACAGGGGAAACCTCCACCCTCACTGACGAGGAAAACCTGGGCATGTTCCGCGCCGTCAAGGACGCCGTCGGAGGACGGGCCGCCATCATCGCCGGCACGGGAACCAATGACACCGCACACTCTGTGCACCTTTCGCAGCAGGCGGCTGCCCTCGGAGTCGACGGCCTCCTGCTTGTCACGCCGTACTACAACAAGCCCAGCCAGGCGGGCGTCCGCGCGCATTTCGAGGCCATCGCGTCGGCAACGGATGTGCCCGTCATGCTTTACGACATCCCCGGCCGCTCCTCCATCCCAATCGCGCCCGAGACCATGATCCGTCTGGCGCAGCACCCGAATATCGTCGCCGTCAAGGACGCCAAGGCCGATTTCGCTGCAGCCACCCGCGTCATGGCCGAGACCGACCTCCTGTTCTACTCCGGTGACGACGGACTGACCCTGCCGTGGATGGCGTTGGGCGCCGTCGGCCTGGTGGGTGTCACAACACACGTTGCAACCCGCCGCTTCCGGGAGCTCATCGACGCCGTCAATGCGAACGACCTGGGCACCGCCCGGAAGATCAATTTCGAGCTTGAGCCCGTCGTGCGTGCCACCATGACCCGCGTTCAGGGCGCCGTTGCCGCCAAACAAATTCTTAAATGGCAGGGAGTCCTGCCCAACTCGATTGTCCGTTTGCCCCTCGTGGAGCCGGACGAAGCCGAGATCGAAACCATCCGCGAGGATTTGGCGGAAGGAGGGCTGGTCTATTCCTGACGGACTAAGACCGGCACTCTTCCGCCTGGAAAGAAGTGCATTATGACCCAAGTTGCCCTACCCGGCCTTGTCACGCCTCCCCGCCTTGCCGAAGGCACCCTTCGGATCGTCCCTCTCGGCGGCCTGGGCGAGATCGGCCGAAACATGGCAGTCTTCGAAATCGACGGCAAACTGCTGATCGTTGACTGCGGTGTCCTCTTCCCGGAGGAGACCCAGCCCGGCGTCGACCTGATCCTGCCCGATTTCTCCTACATCGAGAACCGTCTGGATGACATCGTGGCTGTGGTGCTGACCCATGGCCACGAAGACCACATCGGCGCTGTGCCGTACCTCCTGCGGCTCCGCAGCGACATCCCGCTGGTCGGTTCGCAGCTGACGCTCGCCCTTGTCGAAGCCAAGCTGCAGGAACACCGCATCCGGCCCTACACCCTGACGGTGACCGAGGGACAGGTGGAGCAGTTCGGCCCGTTCCAGTGTGAGTTCGTTGCAGTCAACCACTCGATTCCCGATGCGCTGGCCGTCTTCCTCCGCACCGCCGGCGGCACTGTGCTGCACACGGGTGACTTCAAGATGGACCAGCTCCCGCTGGACGGGCGGATCACCGACCTCCGGCACTTCGCCAAGCTTGGTGAAGAAGGCGTGGACCTGTTCATGTCAGACTCCACCAATGCCGACGTCCCCGGCTTCACCACGGCGGAAAAGGAAATCGGTCCCACGCTGGACAGGCTCTTCGGCCAGGCGACCAAACGGATCATCGTGGCGTCGTTCTCCTCCCATGTCCACCGTGTGCAGCAGGTCCTGGACGCCGCGGCCAAGCATGGCCGCAATGTGGCGTTCGTCGGGCGTTCCATGGTCCGGAACATGGCGATCGCCGCAAAGCTCGGGTACCTGGACGTGCCGGAGGGCATTGTGGTGGACCTGAAGAACATCGACGGCCTGCCGGACAACAAGGTGGTGCTGATGTCCACCGGCTCGCAGGGCGAGCCCATGGCCGCGCTGTCCCGCATGGCCAACGGCGACCACCGCGTGGTGGTGGGCCACGGCGACACCGTCATCCTCGCCTCGAGCCTCATTCCCGGCAACGAGAACGCGGTGTTCCGCATCATCAACGGCTTGCTGAAGCTCGGTGCCGACGTCATCCACAAGGGCAACGCCAAGGTCCACGTGTCGGGCCACGCCGCGGCCGGTGAGCTGCTGTACTGCTACAACATCCTGGAACCGCTCAACGCCATGCCCGTGCACGGCGAGACCCGCCACCTGATCGCCAACGGCAAGATCGCCGAGGAATCCGGCGTGCCCGCTGCGAGCATCCTTCTCGCCGACAACGGCACGGTCATCGACCTCAAGGACCACCGTGCCGACGTCGTGGGCCAGATCGAGGTCGGCTTCGTCTACGTGGACGGATCCAGCGTCGGCGAAATCACCGACGCCGACCTCAAGGACCGCCGGGTCCTCGGCGACGAAGGCTTCATCTCCATCATCACGGTCATCAACCGGGCCACCGGCAAGGTGGTCTCCGGACCCGAGATCCACGCCCGGGGCGTCGCGGAGGACGACTCGGTCTTCGACGACATCATCCCCAAGATCAACACCGCGCTGGAAGAGGCCGTGCTGAGCAATGCGGACCACACCACCCACCAGCTGCAGCAGGTGGTCCGCCGGATCGTTGGAACCTGGGTCAACCGCAAACTGCGGCGCCGCCCGATGATTATCCCGGTGGTTCTCGAGGCCTAAGCCCGCCACGGGCTCCGGGGGCAGGCGAACACAGTCCCCGGACGCCCGGAAATCCGCGGAATCCGGCCCGGATTGGAGTACCGTGGCACATATGGCCACACGTACTTCCCCCGCGCCAAAACGTACTCCCAGCGCTAAATCAGGCACGTCAGGGGGCCGCGGCGGCTCCGCGGCGTCCAAATCCGCCCGGGGCGGGGCGTCCGGAGGAACCGCGCGGACGCGCCAGCTGGCCGCCGTCGAACCCCGGCAGCCGTGGCTGCTGAGGGTGATCGGCGGTGCCTGGCTCGGGATTGGCCACCTGGTCGGCGGGGGAGTGCGGCGGATCGGCCACGACGTCAGCGACCTGGCCCCGGAAGAACGCCGTGACGGGGCAGCGCTGTTCAACCTTGCGCTTGCCGTCTTCATCGCCACCTTTGCGTGGTGGGGCCTGCGGGGCTGGTTCCCGGATACCGTCTACGCCGTGGTCAACGGAACCTTCGGCTGGATGTCGCTGGTGCTGCCGCTCATGCTGTTCGTCTGCGCTGTACGGCTGTTCCGCCGGCCGGACGACGGCCGGGGCAACAACCGCGTGGGGATCGGCTTCCTGATCATGACCTTCGCAGGTTGCGGGCTTGCCCACGTCATCGGCGGCCAGCCGACCGTTGCCCAGGGGTTCGACGGCCTGCGCCAGGCCGGCGGCATGCTGGGCTTCCTGGCGGCGTCGCCGCTTGCTGCCATCCACTCCGCCGTGCCGGTGGCCCTCTATGGGCTGCTGGCCTTTGTCTCGCTGCTCATCGTTACGGCGACGCCTTTCAGCGCCATTCCGCGGCGCCTGCGGGCAGCCTACGAGCACCTGATGGGCATCGACCTCCAGGACGACGACGGCGATGTCCACGACCGCAGCTACCTTTACGAAAATGCCGCTGCCGCTGCACCGAAAAAGAAGCGCAAACGGCTCTTCGGCAAGGACCCGGAAGGCGACGGGCGCCTGGAGGGCTACGTCGGTGACGAGGCCTTCGAACATGCGGTCATTGATGACGACGCCGCAGCGGCACAATCCGGCAACAGCGCCGGTAACAGCGGCCCGTCCGGCCAGGGCGCCCCTGCGGTGGCGCCCGGTGTCCGCCGCCCCACCCAGGCCGAGATCGCCGTCGAGAAGATCAAGGCCGCCCAGGGGCTCGGCTCCAAGGGCGGGGATGCAGACGGGGACAACGCCACGGAGGCCATCCCGCTCGTCACCCCGGGCATGGTGGCCGCCGGTTCGCTCAACCCGGCGGGTGCGGCTGCTGCCGCGCACGTGCCCTCCAAGCCGGTGGCGCCCGCGCCGCCGCCAACGCCCATCCCGCAGCGCACCGAGCAGCTCTCGCTGGCCGGGGACGTCACCTACACCCTGCCGTCGTCGGACATGCTGACCCCCGGATCCATCCCCAAGGAGCGGACGGAAGCCAACGACGCCGTCGTCGCGGCCCTGACGGATACGATGACGCAGTTCAACGTGGACGCCAGCGTGACCGGCTTCAGCCGCGGCCCGACAGTCACACGATACGAAATTGAACTGGCGCCGGGCACGAAGGTGGAGCGGGTCACGGCCCTGTCGAAGAACATCTCCTACGCCGTCGCCAGTTCCGACGTGCGCATCCTGAGCCCCATACCCGGCAAGTCGGCCATCGGCATCGAGATCCCGAACACCGACCGCGAGACTGTGTCGCTGGGCGATGTCCTCCGCAGCCAGAACGCCCGCCGCACGGACCACCCGATGGTCATGGGCGTCGGCAAGGACGTCGAAGGCGGATACGTCGTCGCGAACCTGGCCAAGATGCCCCACCTCCTCGTGGCCGGCGCCACCGGCGCCGGTAAGTCATCGTTCGTGAACTCGATGATCACCTCCATCCTCATGCGCGCCACCCCGGACGAGGTCCGGATGGTCATGGTGGACCCGAAACGCGTGGAACTGACGGCCTACGAGGGCGTGCCGCACCTCATTACGCCCATCATCACCAACCCCAAGAAGGCGGCCGAGGCCCTGCAGTGGGTGGTCCGCGAGATGGACGCCCGCTACGACGACCTGGCGAACTACGGTTTCAAGCACATCGATGACTTCAACAAGGCCGTCCGTGCCGGCAAAGTCCATCCGCCCGTGGACTCCAAACGCGTCATCCGGCCCTACCCGTACCTTCTGGTGATCGTGGACGAACTTGCCGACCTCATGATGGTGGCCCCGCGCGACGTCGAGGATTCCATTGTCCGCATCACCCAGCTCGCGCGTGCCGCCGGCATCCACCTGGTGCTCGCCACGCAGCGGCCGTCCGTCGACGTCGTCACCGGCCTGATCAAGGCCAACGTGCCCTCGCGCATGGCCTTCGCGACCTCCTCCGTCACCGACTCCCGCGTGGTCCTCGACCAGCCCGGCGCCGAGAAACTGATCGGCCAGGGTGACGCCCTCTTCCTGCCCATGGGGGCCTCCAAGGCCATGCGCGTGCAGGGCGCATGGGTGACGGAGTCGGAAATCCACAAGGTGGTGGAACACGTCAAGGGCCAGCTCAAGGCCGACTACCGGGACGACGTTGCTCCCGAGGCGCAGAAAAAGCAGATCGACGACGACATCGGCGATGACCTCGAAGTCCTGCTGCAGGCCACGGAACTGGTGGTCACCACGCAGTTCGGCTCCACCTCGATGCTGCAGCGCAAGCTCCGCGTCGGGTTCGCCAAGGCCGGCCGCCTGATGGACCTGCTCGAGTCCAGGGGCGTGGTGGGGCCCTCGGAAGGGTCCAAGGCCCGCGACGTGCTGGTCAAGCCGGACGACCTCGCCGCAGTGCTGGCTGCCATGAAGGGCCAGGAGGCTCCGGCGGCCCCCGACTCGCAGACCGCGGCACTGAGCGACAACGCCAACGCCAACATCGCGCAGGGCGGCTACGCGGAGGACCTCGTCGCCGCCGACCTGGACAACCGCACCCAGAATGTTGAGTATTACGACGGCGCCGACGGCAGTTCCGGCGACGATGAGGACGGATCCGAAGACGCCTGGTCCCTCACCGGACGGTAGCCTAGGAAGGTGACTAGCACCGAAGCGACCGCGGCCGGCTCCAACAGCTCCGGAATCTGGAATCTGCCGAATATCCTGACGATGCTCCGCATTGTGCTGGTGCCGTTCTTCGTGTGGTTCCTCATCGCGGATGCTCCCGGCCTGCACAGCGAATCCGGACCATGGCGCTGGGCCGCCGTGGCAGCCTTTGCCGTCGCGATTTACACCGACAAGCTCGACGGCGACATCGCCCGGAGCCGCGGGCTGGTCACCGATTTCGGAAAGATCGCCGATCCGATTGCCGACAAGCTGCTGATCGGTTCTGCCCTGGTCATGCTTTCCGTGCTGAACGAACTGCCCTGGTGGATTACGGCGGTCATTCTCGTCCGTGAGTGGGGCATCACGGCGCTGCGGTTCTTCGTCATCCGCTACGGAGTGATTCCCGCCTCCCGCGGCGGAAAGCTCAAGACCGTCGTGCAGACGGTCGCGATCTTCCTCTACCTGCTTCCGCTGTCCCCCCTTGCACCCTGGCTGGTGTGGGTGGCCCTGGCAGTAATGCTGGTGGCCGTGCTCATCACGGTCTGGACCGGCGTTGAGTACGTCCTTGAAGCCCTTAAGGTCCGTGCCCAGGGGCTGCGGCACAGGGCCGAGGAACGGCAGAACCAGAACCCGGACACACAGGAAGGAAAGGCATGAGCAACCTTCACCGGATCGCCGGCGAGACAGTCGCGGCAGCCATCGCGCGGGGCGTCACCGTGGCCACGGCCGAATCACTGACAGCCGGCATGGTCACGGCAATGCTGGCGGACACCGCAGGAGCGTCGGCCATCCTCCGGGGCGGTGTCGTTTCCTACAGCAATTCCGTCAAGCGGGACATACTGCGCGTTCCGCAGGAACTGCTCGACGCCGTCGGCTCCGTCGACGGTGACGTGGCCGCCGCCATGGCGGAGGGCGCTCGGAACGCCTGCGGGGCGGACCTGGGAGTGTCCACCACCGGCGTGGCCGGTCCGAACGGGCACGACGGCAAACCGGTGGGAACTGTCTTCATCGGCATCGCCACAGCGCAGGGCGCCACATCGTATCCCTACAGTTTTGAAGGGACCCGGGCGGAGATACGGGCGCTGGCCTGTGAGGCGGCACTGGCGCGGCTCCAGGAGGCTCTGGCATCGCTAAGCTACCGGGAGTAAGGTTGCCGGGAACAAAAACCATTACCGAATAGTTGTTACATTGTGTCGCTTCTCCAAGAGGGAGGCGCCTAGGATGAAAAGACCAACAGCGGTTCGCTTTACGGCGAGCCGGACACATGAGGGAGCAAGGCGATACAGATGGTAAAGCAGCCCGTATCCGTAAACGGCGTTGTCCGCTGGAAGGATGTGGGCCTCGCCGATCAGGCCAAGAGCGAACAGAAGGAGCGCAAGATGGTAGTACTTCGTCACGAAATCGGTGATGTCCTGCGCGATGTCCGCCAGCGTCAAGGGCGTACCCTCCGCGAAGTGTCGCACAGCGCCCGAGTTTCCCTGGGCTACCTGAGTGAAGTGGAGCGCGGCCAGAAGGAAGCCTCTTCGGAGCTGCTGTCTTCGATCTGTTCAGCCCTGGATGTTCCGCTGTCCAGCATGCTCCGTGAGGTCAGCGACCGTGTGGCCATGGCCGAAGGCGTTGCTGTACCGGACACGGTGCCGCAGGAGTTTGCCCAGCGCTATGGCCGTGACCTTGAGCGCGACCTCAGCACCGAACTGAACAACGAGCTGGCCAAGGGCCTGCTGTCCGGCGCCCGGTAGCGGCCTCGATTCAGGCCGGTACAGGAAAGATTTGAGACGATGGCCCCCGGCAGAAGCCGGGGGCCATCGTCATTTTCGAAGATACCGTCGTTGCCTGGATGCCGTCCCTAGAGCTCCCCGTCTTTGGGGAACCCGTCACGTTCGTACGTGGCGTTGAGCTTGGCCATGTAGGTGGCCAAGGCCTCCAGGTCCTCCACCGGCCATTCCCCCAGCCGTTCCCGGAAGACCTGCCGCCTTGCGTCCTGCACCTGGTGCATCTTCTCTTCACCCTTGGGCGTGAGGCGGATTGTCTGGGCGCGCCCGTCCAGCGGATCGGCTTCCTTGAGCACGAGGCCGATGCTCTCGAGGAACGCGATCTGCCGGCTCACAGAGGGCTTGCCCACGCCGATGCAGGACGCCAGTTCGGTCAGCCGGATGGGTCCCGTCTTGCGGATCATCGTGAGCAGCCCGTAGGCAGCAGGCTCCATGTCCGGGTGCACCTCGCGTGAGAGCTGCTGGGAGATGGAGCGGGCGCGCCGCCAAAAAATACTGATCTGATGCTCCACTGACTTCAGCGCGGCATCAAGTGTGTCCTCCGAGGGTGCGGACACTCCCGGGACGTCAACGGGGTTGCTCATGGCAACCATTCTAGAGTCCGCGGCCATGAGAGACTCTATGGCGTGCGGATTAGTGATTTTTGGCGGCTCATGGACGACGAATTCGGTGCAGGCTACTCCCGCGTGCTCAGCAGCTCACTGAGCCTCGCGGGCGTGGGAGGCCGGACAGCCGACGAGGCACTGGCCTCCGGCATCAACCCCCGAGACGTCTGGCTCGCCATGTGCGACGTCCAGGACGTTCCCGCCGAACGGCGGCTCGGCCGGGACATCAAGCCGAGTCCCAGCTAATTCCTACCCGCGGGCAGAGTCCTGACACGCCGACCGATTGTTCGAATATTTGTTCGGACGGGACTATGCTTTTTTCAGCGGGTTATCCACATACGCGGTCCCGCCCGGCAATATTGTCACAGGGCGGCGCTAGCGTCAGTGATGACAGAGAACAGGGCCGCACAGGCCATTCCACAGCGAGAAAGCATTAGAGGTGTGAACCATGGCGGCAGCCCCGGATCGTGCAAAGGCGCTTGAAGCAGCGCTTGCCCAGATTGACAAGCAGTTCGGCAAAGGCTCGGTCATGCGGCTGGGCGATGAAGTCCGCGCCCCCATCGAGGTCATCCCCACGGGATCGATCGCCTTGGATGTTGCCCTGGGAATTGGCGGACTGCCGCGCGGCCGCGTTGTTGAAATCTACGGTCCGGAATCGTCCGGTAAGACCACCGTTGCGCTGCATGCCGTCGCCAACGCCCAGCGGCAGGGCGGCATCGCGGCGTTCATCGACGCCGAGCATGCCCTGGATCCCGAGTACGCCGCCAAGCTCGGCGTAGACACGGACGCCCTGCTGGTCTCCCAGCCGGATACCGGTGAGCAGGCGCTGGAGATCATGGACATGCTGATCGGTTCCGGCTCCCTTGACGTCATCGTCATCGACTCCGTGGCGGCACTCGTGCCGCGGGCGGAAATCGAGGGCGACATGGGCGACAGCCACGTCGGCCTGCAGGCCCGCCTCATGAGCCAGGCCCTGCGGAAGATCACCGGGCGGCTCAGCCAGACCAAGACCACGGCCATCTTCATCAACCAGCTCCGCGAAAAGATCGGTGTGTTCTTCGGCTCACCCGAGACCACCACCGGCGGCAAGGCCCTGAAGTTCTACGCGTCCATCCGCATCGACGTCCGGCGCATCCAGACCCTGAAGGAAGGTGCCGATTCCGTCGGCAACCGCACCAAGGCCAAAATCGTCAAGAACAAGATGGCCCCGCCCTTCAAGATCGCCGAATTCGACATCATTTACGGCCAGGGCATCTCCCGCGAGGGCGGCATCATCGACATGGGCGTGGAGCACGGCATCATCAAGAAGTCCGGTTCCTGGTTCACCTACGACGGCGACCAGCTCGGCCAGGGCATGGAGAATTCCCGGCGCTTCCTCCGCGACAACCCGGAACTGGCGGCGGAACTCGAGCGGCTCATCAAGGAAAAGCTCGGCGTCGGAGTGAAGCCCGCCGCCGATGCCGAGGCGTCACCGAAGCTGAAGGCCGTTGACGGTTTCTAGCAGCAGGCGGCGCGGCCGGGTGCCCGGCGCTGAGGCGGGCCGGCCGTCTGCCCCAGCGCTGCCGCCCGCAGCCGCGGAAGACAGGGACGCCGACCCCGCGTCAGTGGCGCGGGCGATTGTGCTGCGACAGCTGACCAGCGCGCCCAAGAGCAGGCTCCAGCTGGAACGGAAGCTGGCCGAACGCAATGTGCCCGAGGATGTCGCCGCCGCGGTCCTGGACCGTTTTGAAGAGGTCAGGCTCGTCGACGACGCTGAATTCGCGGACATGTGGGTGCGCAGCCGTTCTCAGACCCGGAAGCTGGCCAAGGGCGCGCTCCGCCGCGAACTCGCTGACAAGGGGATTGATCCGGAGACGGCCGCGTCGGCCCTGGAACAGCTCAGCGACGAAGACGAGGAAGCCGCGGCCAGGCACCTGGTGGAACGCAAGCTCCGCCCGGGCGCAGACCTGTCCGACCGTGCCGAGCGGGACAAGACCACCCGGCGTCTGGCCTCCATGCTCGCACGCAAGGGGTACCAGCCCTCGCAGGCCTTCCGGATCGTTGGCGAGGTGCTTGACGCCGCGTCCGGGGGCCGGGCATAGTCTCCGGCGCCGGGCGTAGCTTCTGGGCCGAGGCTGGCTGTCAGGACGGGCAGCACCTCCAGTTGGCCACAGCCGGTACGCTTAACGGGTGAGTCTGACCTACCCTTCCCCCGCATCCGGCGCCGTCCCTGCAGCAGCCGACGCCGCCGGCGCACCCCGCACCTACCAGGTGCGTACCTTCGGCTGCCAGATGAACGTCCACGATTCCGAACGGATGGCCGGGATGCTCGAGGCGGCGGGCTACGTTCCCGCGGAGGGCGCCCAGGCCGACGTCGTCGTCTTCAACACGTGTGCCGTCAGGGAGAACGCGGACAACAAGCTCTACGGCAACCTCGGCATGCTGGCGCCGGTCAAGGAAGCCAACCCGGGAATGCAGATCGCCGTCGGCGGGTGCCTGGCGCAGAAAGACCGCGAAACCATCCTGAAGAAGGCGCCGTGGGTGGACGCGGTCTTCGGCACGCACAACGTGGGCGCCCTTCCGGCACTCCTGGACCGGGCCCGCCACAACAGCGAAGCCCAACTCGAGATCCTTGAATCCCTCGACGTTTTCCCCTCCACGCTGCCCACCAAGCGGGACTCCGTGTATTCAGGCTGGGTGTCCATCTCCGTGGGTTGCAACAACACGTGCACGTTCTGCATCGTGCCCGCACTCCGCGGCAAGGAGAAGGACCGCAGGCCGGGGGACATCCTGGCGGAAGTTCAGGCGCTCGTGGATGACGGCGCCATCGAAGTGACCCTCCTGGGCCAGAACGTGAACTCCTACGGAGTGGAGTTCGGTGACCGCCAGGCATTCTCCAAGCTGCTCCGCGCCTGCGGTGAAATTCCCGGCCTCGAACGCGTCCGCTTCACCAGCCCCCACCCGGCCGCGTTTACGGATGACGTCATTGACGCCATGGCCGAAACGCCCAACGTCATGCCCCAGCTGCACATGCCTCTCCAGTCAGGCTCGGACAAGGTCCTCAGGGAGATGAAGCGCTCCTACCGCTCCGCCAAGTTCCTCGGCATCCTGGACAAGGTCCGTGACAAGATCCCGCACGCCGCGATCTCAACGGACATCATCGTCGGCTTCCCGGGGGAGACCGAGGAGGATTTCCAGGCAACGCTGGACGTTGTCGAAAAGTCCCGCTTCGCCACAGCCTTCACGTTCCAGTACTCCAAACGCCCCGGCACACCTGCAGCGGAGCTTCCCGGCCAGCTCCCCAAAGCCGTCGTCCAGGAACGCTTTGAACGGCTCACCGCCCTGCAGGACCGCATCGCCGCAGAAGAGAACGCAAAACAGATGGGACGCCGCGTCGAGGTCATGGTGACTGCGCAGTCAGGACGCAAGGCAGGGGAGACCCACCGCTTGTCCGGCCGGTCCCAGGACCAGCGGCTCGTGCACTTCTCCGTCCCGGACGGCGCCCCGGCACCCCGGCCTGGCGACCTCGTCACCGTTACCATCACCGAGGCCGCGGCCTTCCATCTGGTCGCCGACCCCGCAACGGCCGCTGACTACTCTCTGCGGCGTTCACGTGCCGGTGATGCGTGGGACAGGTCGCAGGCAGACTCGTGCGGGGCTCCCGCACCGGCGGCCGCGGGCGGCAAAGCCGGCGTTTCGCTCGGCATGCCGTCACTTCCCGTGCGCAGCCGCTAGCCCGTGGCCGCCAGGCAGCCGCCCGTCATCGCGGTGGTCGGGCCAACGGGTTCCGGAAAATCCGACCTTGCCGTCGAGCTGGCGCTGAAGCTCGACGGTGAAGTGATCAACGCCGACGCCATGCAGTTCTACCGCGGCATGGACATCGGAACGGCCAAGATCACCGAACCCGAGCGCAGGGGAATACCTCACCACCTGCTGGACATCCTTGACGTGACCGAGGAGGCATCGGTGTCCGAGTTCCAGCAGCAGGCAAGAGCGGCCGTCACGGACATCCACCGCCGGGGCAAGCGGGCGATCCTCGCGGGCGGGTCCGGGCTGTATGTGCGCGCAGCCCTCGACGTCCTGGAATTTCCGGGCACCGACCCCGGCATCCGCGCCCGCCTCGAGCAGGAACAGGCCGAGGCCGGAACGGCGCCGCTGCTGCAACGCCTCCGGGAGGCTGACCCCGTCTCAGCAGGCCGGCTCGGAGATGCCCGCCGGATCATCCGCGCGCTGGAGGTCTACGAACTCACAGGACGCCCGTTCAGCTCCTTCATGCCCAGCCGGGAGTACTTCCAGCCCGCCGTGCAGGTCGGCCTGGCCGTGGACCGGGACGAGCTGCGCGAGCGCCTGGCGGCGCGGGTCCACCGCATGGTGGACCGCGGGCTGCTGGCCGAGGTCGAGCGCCTGGACGCGGCAGGACTCCGCCGCGGCCGGACGGCGCCCCGGGCCCTGGGGTACGCCCAGTTCCTCAAAGTGCTCGACGGCGAAGCCGACGTTACGCAGGCGGCAGAGGAAACCATCGTGGCCACCCGCCAGTTCGCCCGCCGCCAGCTCACCTGGTTCCGGGCCGACCCGCGCATTGCCTGGCTGGACTGGCAGGATCCCGCCCTGGCGGCCAAGGCCGCCGCCCTCTGCGCCTGATGTCCGGCCGAACACAGCAGGGCGGCTGTTTTCCGGGACCCCGCGGCGTGCGGGTAACCTTGAAGCATGAATGAAGCCCTTGCAGAAACCGCTGAGCGCGCCATCTCACAACTGAGCGGGCTCCGCTTCTCCAAGGGCCACGGAACCGGCAATGATTTCGTCCTGATCGCCGACCCAGAGGGCATGCACGTCATTTCCCCGGAACAGGTCGCGGAGCTGTGTGACCGCCACCGCGGCATCGGCGGGGACGGGCTCATCCGGGCCGTCCCCTCGCGGCTCATCGACGAGGGCCGCCGGCTCCTGACCGAGCACCCCGATGCAGAGTGGTTCATGGACTACCGCAATGGTGACGGCTCCCTGTCCGAGATGTGCGGCAACGGCGTCCGGGTGTTCGTCCACTTCCTCCTCGCCGAGGGGCTCGCCGAACTCCCGACGGGGGGCTCGCTGACCATCGGCACGCGCGCCGGCGTGAAGACCATCGTCCGCACGGCGGACGGCTACGCCGTGGACATGGGGCCGTGGGAGTTCATCTTCCCGGCCGAGGCCGCGGCCCGCGCCATGGACTCCCTGGTCAGTGCCGACGGCCTGGAAGTGCCGCGGCCGGCGCTGTCAGTCAGCATGGGCAACCCGCACACCGTCGTCGCGCTGGCTGAGCTGTCCGAGCTGGAAGCCACCAGGCTCTTTACAGCCCCGCATGTTGACCCCAAGCCGGCACACGGCACCAACGTCGAGTTTGTCGTGCCGTCCGAGCCGCTGGTCCACGAGGGCGTCGGCACCGTGACTATGCGCGTCCACGAGCGCGGCGTCGGTGAGACGCAGTCCTGCGGCACCGGAGCGTGTGCTGCCGCGGTCGCAACCCGCCACTGGGCCGGCCAAGGGGCACCGGACGCCTGGCACGTGAAGGTGCCGGGAGGCGTCGTCGGCGTTAAATTCTTCACCGTGGCAGACGGCCACGAGCACGTGGAACTGAGCGGTCCGGCAACGATCGTTGCTAGTGGGACGCTTTCCTGACCCGCAGGATGCGGAACGACTTGGACGTGCTCTCGCGGGTCACCGCGAACGAATCGTCAAGCTCCTCCGCGAGCCAGCGCTGAAGCGAATCGGACCCCAGGTTCTTCTGCACCACCAGCCAAGCCGAGCCTCCCGGCGCCAGGCGGGGCAACCACAGCATGAGCAGCGAATGCAGCTCATCCTTGCCAATCCGGATCGGCGGATTGGACCAGATGGTGTCGAAGCGCAGTTGCGGATCCACGGCCTCCGGCGTGCTGGCCGTGACATTGCCAAGGCCCAGCAGGGACGCGTTCTCGTTGGTGAGCGTGATGCAGCGTTCGTTGACGTCCACCGCATACACCTGGGCGTGCGGCGCCCGCAGCGCCATGGTCAGGGCGATGGGACCCCAGCCGCAGCCGATGTCCAGCAGGTTTCCCTGCGGAGCCGGTGCGGGGACCTCCGCGAGCAGGACAGCTGTGCCCTTGTCGATGCCGTCCGGGCTGAAGATGCCGGAGGAGGTCTGCAGTCTGCGCGTTTCGCCGGCCAGTTCCACGGTGAGCGGCTTGCGGGTGAACGGCCCGGCGGGCGAGGCGCTGAAATAGTGGGCAGACTCCATAACTGGCCAGATTAGTGGGCTTTCTACCGGGATGGGAAACCGGGATGGGAAACCGGGATGGGAAACCGATGGGAAACCGGGTGGTCCGCATCTGCTACTCTGGAAGGCATGTTCCTGATCTTTGAGTAGCCGGTATTTTCCGCCGCAGGCTTCCAGCCGCGGCGCCGGCCCCGTGCCTCCCGTTGCGATGCAGGTCTACCACCTTCCGCCCGGAGCGCGCCGAACCACACTCAATCAGTCCATTCTTCTGCCGCTCAGGCCTGTGCGCCGACGGCATCCCAGGAGCCCTTATGCCCTCCAGTCGTCAGCCCAGCGCGAATTCTGCGCCCAAGGCAGCCAATCAGCACTATTCTGAAGATGCAGAACCCTTTAAGGAGACCATGACCAGTCAGCACAATTCCGGATCCGAGCCAGCAGCCCAGGACATGAGTCCCGAGGAAATCCAAGCTGTCATCGACCGGATTCTCTCCAAGGACGTCCCGGCAAAGAATGCCGCGGCTGCCAACGGCGCAGGTGCCGGCAGCAAGGCCGTCTTTGGCCAGGCGCAGGCCATCTCTCGGCTTGACGAGGAACACAGCACGTTCGACGGCGACCAGCAGGATCTCGAGGAACGCCGGGCCCTGCGCCGCACCGCCGGACTGTCCACCGAACTCGAAGACGTCACCGAAGTTGAGTACCGGCAGCTGCGCCTGGAGCGCGTGGTCCTGGCCGGGCTGTGGACCGAGGGCACCCTCGCCGATGCCGAGAACTCCCTGCGTGAACTCGCTGCCCTGGCGGAAACCGCGGGCTCGGAAGTTCTCGACGGGCTGGTCCAGCGCCGGGCGAAGCCGGATCCCGGAACGTTCCTCGGCTCAGGTAAAGCCCTGGAGCTCAAGGATGTGGTGATGTCCACCGGCGCGGACACCGTGGTGGTGGATGCCGAACTGGCACCGTCGCAGCGGCGCGGACTGGAAGACATCGTCAAGGTCAAGGTCATCGACCGCACGGCGCTCATTCTGGACATCTTCGCGCAGCACGCCAAGAGCCGTGAGGGCAAGGCACAGGTGGAGCTGGCACAGCTCGAATACCTGCTCCCGCGCCTCCGCGGCTGGGGCGAGTCGATGTCCCGCCAGGCCGGCGGCCAGGTGGGCGGCGCAGGTGCCGGCATGGGTTCACGCGGTCCCGGTGAAACGAAGATCGAACTGGACCGGCGCCGGATCCGCACGCGGATGGCGAAGCTGCGCCGCGAGATCGCCGCGATGAAGCCGGCGCGCGAGACCAAGCGGGCCAACCGCCGTCGTAATGCAGTTCCCTCCGTGGCCATCGCTGGCTACACCAATGCGGGCAAATCCTCCCTGCTGAACCGGCTCACAGACGCCGGAGTCCTCGTGGAGAACGCCCTGTTCGCCACGCTGGACCCTACCGTCCGCAAGGCTGAGACGGCGGACGGCCTGGGGTACACTTTGGCTGACACTGTCGGCTTCGTCCGTTCCCTTCCCACGCAGCTCGTGGAGGCGTTCCGGTCCACGCTCGAGGAAGTGGCGGACGCGGACCTCATCCTGCACGTGGTGGACGTCTCGCACCCTGATCCGGAGGGCCAGATCGCCGCGGTGCGCTCGGTGTTCTCCGAAGTGGACGCCCGCAAGGTGCCCGAGATCATCGTGCTGAACAAGGCCGACGCCGCCGATCCGTTCGTAGTGGAGCGGCTGAAGCAGCGCGAACCGCGCCACGTGGTGGTGTCCGCCCGTACCGGCCAGGGGATCCCTGAGCTGCTGAAGGCGATCAGTGAAGGCATCCCGCGGCCGAGCGTCAAGTTGGAACTGCTGGTGCCGTATCACCGCGGTGACCTGATCAGCAAACTCCACGACTCCGATGCGGAGATCCTGAGCATGGATCACGAAGAGGGCGGCACCCGCGCCGTGGTCATGGTCCGGGAAGGCCTCGCGGCTGAACTGGAATCCTTCATCGCCAATGACTGAGCAGGCGGCGGAGCCCGCCGATGCCGCGGCCGGCGAGGAGTTTGTCATCGAACTCCTCGACCGGGCTGTGGCCGGCATGGGCGGACAAAGCCGCAGCGGCCAGCATGAGATGGCGCGGCAGGTGGCGCGGGCGATCGACACCGGCGACCACCTGCTCGTCCAGGCGGGCACGGGCACCGGCAAGTCCCTGGCCTACCTCATCCCGCTGATCGCCCATTCGCTGGAAAGCGACAAGCCCACGCTCGTCTCCACCGCCACCTTGGCGCTGCAGACACAGATTGTGGGCCGGGATCTCCCGCGGCTGCTGAAGAACATCACGCCGGCGCTGGACCGGTCGGTCAAGGTGGCCCTCGTCAAGGGGCGGTCCAACTACGTCTGCCGGCACAAGCTCGAAGGCGGATTTCCCTCCGAGGAGCCCTCGGAGGGACAGCTCTTTTCGCTCGGCGAGGACACCAGCGTCCCGCACTTCGCCGCCGCCATGGGAGGACCTTCCTCGCAGCTCGGCAAGGAGGTGGTCCGGCTCCGCGAGTGGGCAGAAAAGACAGCCACGGGGGACCGCGACGAACTTCTCCCGGGGGTAACGGACCGGGCCTGGCGCCAGGTGTCGGTCACGTCCATGGAATGCCTCGGTGCGCAGAAGTGCCCCCTCGCGGCCGAGTGCTTCAGCGAACTGGCCCGGCACGACGCCGCCGATGCCGATGTCGTGGTGACCAACCATGCCATGCTCGCTGTCAGCGCCTTTGAGGGCCTGGCCGTGCTGCCCGAGTACGACGTCGTGGTTGTGGACGAGGCCCACGAGCTCCAGGACCGTGTCACCGGGGCGGTGTCCGGGCAGCTGTCCGTCGCGATGGTGCATGTGGCAGCGTCCGGCGCCCGGAAGCACACCGGGATCACCGTGGATGCGCTGAACAACGCCGCCGCCAACCTTGAACTTGCCCTCGTCGGCGTTCCCAGCGGGCTGCTCCCAAACGGACTCAACGCGGAGCAGCTCGACTGCGTGGACCAGCTGCGTGAGGCCTGCCGGGCGGCGCTCTCCGATTCCAAGGGGGACAGCAACAACGCGGCCGACGGCGGGCGGCAGCTTGCGCGGTCCCGCCTCCTCGTCATCCTGGAGCTGTGCGAGCGGCTGCTCGCCGCTCGGGAAAACCGCGAGGTGGTGTGGTTTTCACGGAACAGCACCTTTGACCCCCAGCAGGGGTATTCGGCACCCGATGACACGCAGCCCGCGCTGATCAACATCGCTCCCCTGAGTGTTGCCGGGCGACTTCGGGA
Source organism: Arthrobacter pascens (assembly GCF_017052465.1). Lineage (GTDB taxonomy): Bacteria > Actinomycetota > Actinomycetes > Actinomycetales > Micrococcaceae > Arthrobacter > Arthrobacter pascens. Next base: position 48,379 of record NZ_JAFHKT010000115.1, on the reverse strand, counting down.
GGGCCTGTTCGAAGGCCACACCGTGGTCCTGACCTCGGCAACGCTGGCCATCGGCTCGGCCTTCGAACCCGCCGCCGGCGGACTCGGTCTCCTGGGCGAAGGCGCCCCCAGCTGGACGGGCGTGGACGTCGGGTCCCCGTTCGACTACCCGAAGCAGGGCATCCTGTACGTGGCCGGCCACCTTCCGAAGCCGGGCAGGGGGATGTCGCCGGAAGCGCTCGACGAACTGGAAACCCTGATCCGTGCCTCGGGCGGGGGAGCGCTGTGCCTCTTCTCGTCCCGGCGGGCCGCGGAGGACGCGGCGGAGGCGCTGCGCCCCCGGCTGGACGTCAGCGTCCTCTGCCAGGGCGACTCAACCATGACCGCATTGGTGAAGCAGTTCGCCGACGAGCCGGACACCTGCCTGTTCGGCACCATGTCCCTGTGGCAGGGCGTAGATGTTCCCGGCGGTTCGTGCCGGCTCGTGGTGATCGACAGGATTCCGTTCCCGCGGCCGGACGACCCGCTGATGACGGCACGCTCCCGGGCCGTAGCCCAGGCCGGCGGCAACGGTTTCATGTCCGTGTCAGCCACCCATGCCGCGATCCGCCTGGCCCAGGGCGCGGGGCGCCTCATCCGGTCCACGGACGACAAAGGTGTGGTGGCGGTCCTGGATTCGCGGCTCTCGACGGAGCGCTACGGCGGGTTTCTCCGCGCCGCGCTCCCGCCGTTCTGGCCCACGACGGACAGAAAGATCGCCGTGGCGGCGCTGGAAAGGCTCGCCGGGGCGCAGTCCTAGGGAGCGTCCCTCGGCGCGCCCGATTTAGCACACCCTTGGCGCACCTCGAGCGAGCCGGGACCTAAAGCGACCGCAGTACGGACACGACCTTGCCCATGACCACGGCGTGGTCGCCCAGGATGGGCTCGTACTGGGTGTTCTGAGGAAGCAGCCAGGTGTGGCCGTCCCGCTGCCGGAAGGTCTTGACGGTTGCTTCGTCATCCAGCAGCGCCGCTACGATGTCGCCGTTGACGGCGTCGCTCTGGCGGCGCACCACTACCCAGTCGCCGTCGCAGATCGCGGCGTCCACCATGGAATCACCGGCGACCCTCAGCATGAACAGCTCCCCGTGGCCGACGAGCTGGCGCGGCAGGGGCATGAGGTCCTCCACCATCTGGTCGGCGAGGATGGGGCCGCCGGCGGCAATGCGCCCCACCAGCGGAACCAGCGCCGTGTCCGTGGCGCTGGGCAACTCTGAAACGGACCCACGGCCCGCGCTGTGCTGCGGCGTCCCCTTGTCCCCGCCCGCGGACTTGGAGACCCCGGCATCCAGCGTCAGGGGCATGAGGACTTCCATTGCCCGGGGTCGCTTGGGATCGCGACGGAGGTATCCGAGCTTTTCAAGCTGCGAGAGCTGGTGGGTGACGCTGGACAGGCTGGCCAGGCCAACGGTGTCGCCTATCTCCCGCATGGAGGGAGGGTACCCGTTCTCGTTGACCGAGCGCTGGATGGTTTCCAGGATCTTTTTCTGCCGGACGGTGAGTCCCTTGGGTGCTGTCCGGGACCGCTGGCTGCGCTGGGTAGCTTTGCCGTCGGAGGCTTGTGCTGCCATGTTCGCCAACGCCTTTCGTTCCTCCCGGCTTGCTTGGCTGCAGTTGCCGGGAACTTCCGGCCTGAAATGTCAGACCCTGCTGATCAACTGCAGAAGTGGTTGTTCTTTGATTTCAAACGTAGGCCAGCCACAAGGCTTTTTCAAACATTTGTTCTAGCGAGTCTCGACTTTATTCGTCGATAAGTGCTAAAAATGGAGAAGCAAAGTTCGAACATGTGTTCTAGTACAGCTGCGGAGCGGCCCGGTCATTCGAAAATGTCGGCGGATCCCCGGCGGACCGGGACACACCGGGCAGCACAGAGTGGTCCAGGAGGGCTCAGTTCATGTCAGCTTCAACAGCAGTTCACCATTCACGTCCCCAGAATCGCGTGGGCGCCCAGGGCCTGCAGGCGGGCGGGCAGCCTGGCGGGCCGGCGGCGCGGCCGCCGCGCCTGCGGCTCACCCGCCGCGGGCGGATCGTCCTGATCGGACTGCCGCTGGTACTACTGGCTGCGCTTCTCCTGTCTCTCACCGGCTTGCTGAACTCACCGGCCAAGGCTGCCGACGCCGCCGGCGGGCTGTCAGTGACACAGACCGTTTCCGTGACGGTGCAGCCAGGGGAATCGCTGTGGGCCATTGCGGGGAGTGTTGATCCGGCCAGGGACCCGCGCGATGTCATCGCGGATATTGTCCAGCTGAACAACTTGGAGAACGGCAAGGTCATGCCGGGGCAGCAGCTGTTCGTCCCGTCCAAGTAGGCCTTGATCCCTGTGGCCGGCCCTCCCTGACCTGTCACAGTTTCCCGCTCGCCGTCCGGGGCACTTAAACTGTCCAAGTGACTGACCAGCTTGAGCGACTGAACCGACTGCCCCTTCGGACCAACCTGCGGGGACTGACGCCTTACGGGGCGCCGCAGTTGGAGGTGCCGATCCTGCTCAACGTCAATGAGAACACCCATGGGGTGCCGGCTGATGTCAGGGCCGCCATTTCCGAGGCCGTGACTGAGGCAGCAGCGGGCCTCAACCGCTATCCCGACCGGGAATTCACCGAGCTCCGCGAGGCCCTGGCGGAATACCTGGGCCACGGGCTCGCTGCCGAAAACATCTGGGCCGCCAACGGCTCCAACGAAGTCCTCCAGCAGATACTGCAGGCGTTCGGCGGACCCGGCCGAAAGGCGCTGGGCTTTCCGCCCACATACTCCATGTACCCGCTGCTGGCCAGCGGAACGGACACCGAATATATCGTGGGGCAGCGCGCGGAGGACTATGGCCTGAGCGCTGAGTCCGCAGCCCGCCAGGTCAGGGAGCTGCAGCCGAATGTTGTGTTCCTCTGCTCTCCCAACAATCCCACCGGCACCGGCCTGGGGCTGGACGTGGTGGAAGCCGTCTACGACGCCGGCGAGTCCAGCAGGACCATCGTCATCGTCGATGAGGCGTACCACGAATTCGCCCATGACGGCACCCCCAGCGCGCTCACCCTATTGCCGGGCCGTGAGCGGCTCATTGTCTCCCGGACCATGAGCAAGGCCTTTGCACTGGCGGGCGCCCGTCTCGGATATATGGCCGCGGCCCCCGAGGTGGCCGACGCGCTGCGCCTTGTCCGCCTCCCGTACCACCTGTCCGCGATCACCCAGGCCACCGCCCTTGCGGCGCTCCGGCACCGCGAGGCGCTCATGGCCGACGTTGAGGACATCAAGCGGCAGCGCGACAGGATCGTCACCGAACTCACCAGAATGGGGCTTCGCCCCGCTGCGTCGGACTCAAACTACGTCTTCTTCGGCGGCCTCGAGAACCCGCATGAGGTCTGGCAGGCGCTGCTGGACACCGGAGTCCTGATCAGGGACGTCGGCATCCCGGGCCACCTGCGGGTGACGGCCGGCACTGAGACGGAAACCACAGCCTTCCTGGAGGCGCTGGAACGCATCCTGGCAGGGCAGGCTGCACTTCCCGCCTAAACTTGGGGGTAGACCCGCAACGTCTGCACCTTCCTTCGTCAAAAAGGACACCTATCACTATGAGCGACACCGGAATCAAGGCTGCCGAGTCCCGGACTGCACGCCTCGAGCGTGCCACCAGCGAATCTTCCGTTCTGGTGGAGATCAACCTCGACGGCACCGGCGTTTCAGACATCAGTACCTCGGTCCCGTTCTACGACCACATGCTGACCGCCCTGTGCAAGCACTCACTCATCGACATGACGGTCAAGGCAACCGGCGACATCCACATCGATGTACACCACACTGTCGAGGACGTGGCCATCACCTTCGGTGAGGTACTGCGGACCGCCCTCGGCAACAAGGCAGGCATCCGCCGCTTCGGCGAAGCCACCGTCCCGCTGGACGAGGCGCTGGCCCACGCCGTTGTCGATGTATCCGGCAGGCCCTACCTGGTGCACGGCGGGGAACCGGCAGGCCAGGAGTACCACCTCATTGGCGGCCACTTCACCGGTTCGCTCACGCGCCACGTCTTCGAAGCCATCACCCTGCACGCCGGAATCTGCCTGCACATGAACGTCATTGCCGGCCGCGACCCGCACCACATCGTCGAAGCCCAGTTCAAGGCCTTCGCCAGGGCGCTGCGTGCCGCTGTCGAGCCCGACCCCCGCGTTGAAGGCATCCCGTCCACCAAGGGCGCCCTGTGACCGGGAAGGTTCTGCGGGACGGCGCCATCATCGACCCCTCGGCCACGGTCAAGCCGGCCTCTCCAGAGGGGAAGCCCACCGTTACCGTCCTGGACTACGGCTCGGGCAACGTCCGGTCTGCTGTCCGCGCCCTCGAACGCGCCGGCGCCGAAGTGATCCTTAGCGCGAAGCCGGAGGACGTCCTCAACGCCGACGGCCTGGTGGTTCCCGGAGTCGGTGCCTTCGAGACCGTCATGCGCGAACTGAAAGCCGTCGACGCCATCCGGATGATCGGCCGCCGGGTTGCCGGCGGACGGCCCGTCCTCGGTATCTGCGTGGGCCTTCAGGTGCTGTTCGAAGCCGGCGTGGAACACGGGACCGAAGCCGAGGGCATGGGGGAGTGGCCCGGCAAGGTAGAGCTCCTCCCGGCGGACGTCGTTCCGCACATGGGATGGAATACCGTCAAGGTCCCCGAGGGTTCCAAGCTCTTCCAAGGCGTGGAAAACGATCGTTTCTATTTCGTGCACTCCTACGGTGTGCAGACCTGGGACTTCGATGTCGTGCAGCCGCGCATGGCGGCACCGCTCGTTACATGGTCCGAACACGGCGGTCCATTCATCGCCGCGGTGGAAAACGGGCCGCTCTGCGCTACGCAGTTCCACCCGGAAAAGTCCGGCGACGCCGGCGCCCGGCTCCTCCGGAACTGGGTCAACGGCCTCCGCCACCAGCATGGCCGGACCGCCTAGATGTGGTCCATTGTCCTGATGGGCCTTGCCGGCCTGCTGGCCGGCGGCGCCCTGTCCTTCAGGCAGCAGAAGAAGCCGCTCTGGACGCAGATCGCGTTCTGGGTCCTGGCCGGCATGTCGCTGCTGGCCGCCTACCTGCTAACCCTGCCTGCGGCCTGACCCGCTGACCGGCTAACTGCTTACGGCCACTCCTTGTCGGCCACCCGCCTCCTACTGAACGCCAACTGAGAACTGAGGACCCGAGATGATCAGCCAAACCGATCTGCCCGCACTGGAACTGCTCCCCGCAGTCGACGTCGTGAACGGCCAGGCGGTACGCCTGGTCCAGGGCGAGGCCGGCAGCGAGACGAGCTACGGCACACCGCTGGAGGCTGCCCTGAACTGGCAGCAGCAGGGCGCCGAATGGGTCCATCTCGTGGATTTGGACGCCGCGTTTGGCCGTGGCTCCAATGCCGAACTCCTCCGCGAAGTTGTGGGCCGGCTCGACATCAAGGTTGAGCTTTCCGGCGGTCTGCGCGACGACGAGTCTCTCGAAAACGCCCTTGACCTGGGCGTGGCCCGGGTCAACCTGGGGACCGCCGCCCTGGAGAATCCCGAGTGGACGGCGCGGGCCATCGACCGGTTCGGTGACCGGATCGCCGTTGGGCTGGATGTGCGGGGAACGACGCTCGCGGGCCGTGGCTGGACCAAGGAAGGCGGAGACCTCTGGGACGTGCTGGGCCGCCTCGAGGAAGCCGGCTGCGCCCGCTACGTCGTCACCGACGTGACCAAGGACGGCACCCTCCAGGGTCCCAACGTTGAACTGCTGCGGCAGATGGTGGAAAAAACCGGAAAGCCAGTGGTGGCCTCCGGCGGCATTTCGAGCCTGGATGACCTCAAGGTCCTGCGCTCCCTGGTGCCGCTTGGTGTCGAGGGCGCGATCGTCGGCAAGGCACTCTACGCGGGCGCGTTCACCCTGCCCGAGGCCCTCGACGTCGCCGGCCGCCGCTAGGCTCGCGCCATGGCAGGACAGGGGCTGACGCCCGGCGAAACGGACGGCGCAACGCACCAGCCGCCTGCCCGCAGGCTTCCCGGCCACATCGAGGCAGCCCTCGCGGGCGCCGGCGGCGCCACGGATTCCGCCGGCCAGCCCTGGGCCGGGCGGAGCCTTGCCGGCGATGACGGGAAAATCCACACTTTTGAGGACGACGACGGCACGGCGGACAGCGGATTTCTCGCCGCCGTTGACGCGCTTCTAAGCGGCGGTGGCGATGAAGCCGCCGTTGTTGCGGCGCTGGCGACGGCACGGGTTTTCGTTCCGGTCGTTGCACAGCTGGCGGAGGAAGCCGAAGGCGCCGGCGGGCTGCACGCCGACAAGCAGGCGGACATGGCGCTCGTGACCCTGAAAGCGCCGGACGGCAGGCTGGCCATGCCGGTCTTCAGCTCGTCCGCCGCTTTGACGGCCTGGCACCCCGAGGCCCGGCCCGTTGCCGTCTACGCAGCGAGGGCGGCACTTTCGGCTGTGGCAGAGGGAGCGGAATTGCTGGTGGTGGACCCCGGATCCGACGTGACGTTCGTCGTGAGAAGGCCGGCTGTCTGGTCGCTGGCCCAGCAGCAGCCATGGGTTCCCGCGTACCGCGACGCCGAACTGGCTGACATGCTCGGCGCGGCGGCAGCGGGTTCGTCCGCGGTGCGGCGCCTGGAAATCCTGCCGGGAGAAGGCGTCGCTGCCACCACCGGGTCCGGCCGCAGGATCTCGGGCGGAGGTCCCGGACCGGAGCTGCGCGTAGTGCTCTACCTGGAGGACGGGCTGGATGCCGCCGGCGTCCAGTCGCTGCTCGCCGGCCTGCAGAACAAGTGGAGCCGGAATGAATTGTTCGGTGAGCGCGTTGACTCGATCGAAATCAAACTAAGGCGCGCCGCGGAGTAACCGCCGGTCCATGGTCGGTCCGTCCTTATTCTGCCCGGCGGCAGACCGAAGGGCCTACCTGTGAATTTCAGCCTGTACCGGGAGCTGCTGGCCGTCGGGCCCATACGCCGGCTCCTGGCGGTCGGCATGATTGCCCGCATTCCCCATTCGGCCGCTGGAGTGCTGCTCACATTGCACATCGTGCTGAGCCTGGGGCAGGGGTATGCGGCTGCCGGAACGGCGGCCGCCGTCATGACCATCGGCATCGCCTTGGGCGCCCCATGGCGCGGCCGCCGTGTGGATACCGTCGGGCTGCGCAGGGCACTGATCCCGTCGGTCGTGTCCGAGACCGTCATCTGGTCCATCGTCCCCCACGTGTCCTACCAGTGGCTGCTGCCGCTCGTTTTCGTGGGCGGCCTGCTGACGCTTCCCATCTTCAGCGTCGTGCGGCAGTCGCTGGGCGTGCTCGCCGACGGCGACCAGCGGCGGACGGCCTTCGCCCTCGATGCCATCAGCACGGAGATGGTATTCATGATCGGGCCGGCGGCCGGCGCGGTGGTGGCCACCAGCGGCCACTCCGTCCTCGGCCTGACGGTCGTCGGCGCCGCCACCTCCCTGGCGGGGCTGTTCCTCATGTGGTTCAACCCGCCCACCCGCAGTGCTGCAGGTAGCGCCGCCCGCACCACCGCCCGAAATGAGGCCCGTGAAGCGGACCGGCGGGAGGAGGCCGGGGTGGCGGTAGTGGCTGCTGCACCTGTCCATGTCCAAGAGGCTGCCGCCGGCCCGCAACGGCCGTCGGCCGGCACGCGGCGCCCCAAGACGCGGAATCAAGGGCTGCAGGGCAAGGTCGCTTCCAGCTTCAGGTGGTTCACCCCCGCTGTGGCAGCTGTGTTCGCAGTCGCCTCCGGGGCAGGAATGGTGCTGAGTGGGACCGACGTCGGAATAGTGGCTGCCCTGGAAACAGGCGGTCACCAGGGGGAGATCGGGATGGTCTTCCTCTTCTGGTGCGCCGCTTCGGTTGTTGGCGGGCTCATTTACGGCGCCCTGCACCGCCCCCTGTCGCCGATCCTGCTCCTGATGGGCATGGCCGCCCTGACCATCCCGATGGGGTTCGCCACCGACACGATGACCCTGAGCCTGCTGTCGCTGCTCCCGGGCCTGTTGTGCGCGCCGGTCCTTTCGTCCGCGTCCGAGAAGGTGGCCGACCTCGTGGATGAGGCGCGGCGTGGTGAAGCGATGGGCTGGTACGGATCGGCGCTGACCGCCGGTGTGGCGCTCGGCGCGCCGCTCGCGGGCCTGTTTATCGACGGCGTCGGACCGTGGGGCGGTTTCGTGTCGGTTGGCGCGGGCGGCGTCCTGCTCTGCGCAGTCGGCATAGCCCTGCAGCAGCGCAGGCGCCGGCGGACCGCCGGCCCTTAGGGCACGTGCCGGGGGCCTGCCGTCGGGATCGTGCTTCGGAACCGCTTATTCGGGGGGAAGGACGGGAGGAGTCTGGGCTGGCTTTGTGAGCTGTATGACCTCGCTGGCGGTCACGGCGGCGCACTGGAATTCTGCACTGCAGGTCTGCAGGACTACGAATACGACCGCAGCTCCGGGGTCGAACGCGATCACGCGGGGAATGACCCGGATGGTGACGGTTTGGTTTTGCCGGGTGCAACTCAGTTGTGCGTTCCCGAAGCCGTTGGCAATCCGGCCCTCGGTGACTCTCTGGTTTACTTCCACTACGGGCACGGCGATGATGCGGGTCGGGTCGCTGTCACACACAAACGTTACCGGGACGTCCACCGCGGCGCCGTCGGCGACGAGTGTTCCCGGCCCTACACTTACGAGCGTTGCGGGGGCGGCGTAAGCCGGCGCTGCGATTCCCGTCAGTCCGAGGCTGGCGGCTAAGACGGCGGCGAAACGGGTTTTGGTGCCTAACATGGGGTTCTGCCTTTTTGGAAGGGCGGCAACTTATGGCCGACCAGGCGGTGACGGTGTGCAAGCCGGATGCCTGGGTATACGGGGCGTGCCCCTGACGGCAGCGCTGCTCAGGACGCAGCCAGATTCAAACCGGAAAGCCGGCTGGCCGCCGAGCTTACTCACTCTGCCGTGCGGTGACAATACCCAATTGGTGAGGTGCTTCCGCTGCCGCCGCCCAGGGCAGCTCCGCTTAAACAGAAGCGACGGCCGGCCGTCCCCTCAAGGGCAGCCAGCCGTCGTCGTAGGTTGTTTTCCGGCGTCAGTTCACCGCGCCGGTGTATTTTTCGCCGGGACCCTTGCCCGGGGCATCCGGAATGATCGACTCTTCCCGGAAGGCAAGCTGCAGGGAGCGCAGTCCGTCGCGCAACGGCCCGGCGTGCTGGGAACCGATCTCCGGAGCGGCTGCTGTCACGAGTCCCGCGAGGGCGGTGATGAGCTTGCGGGCCTCGTCCAGGTCCTTAAGCTCCTCGGCGTTCTCTTCGGCGGCCAGGCCGAGCTTAACGGCGGCGGCGCTCATGAGGTGAACAGCGGCTGTGGTGATGACCTCGATCGCGGGAACTTCGGAGATGTCCCGGACCTGCTGTGAGACGTCAGCCTGCTCGCCGGGGGCCTGGTAAACGTGTGAATTACTGTCTGAAGTGCTCATACTGGTAAGCTTGACACAGACCGACTGAATGTCGTTATTTCGCCGTGTAAGAGACCCATCGCCGCAATGTGCGGGGATTGGGTATCTTTCTGTAGAATCTATTTCAGTTTGCAAGCGGAGTTCTCTCCCACCCGCGCCAGCCGTTTTTCCTCGCAGTTCCAGAGGGAAGCAAGGTTGCCGGGTAAAGGTCGGGCGTTTCCGGCAGGCACAGTCCTGCGGTAGCGCGTGCAGCCCTAACGGGTATGCACGTCCGATCCTCGAGGCCTTCGATTGCTCCGGCAATTGGGGGCCTTCTCTATTTGCCGGTGGAACACCAATCACAAACACAGGAGCTTTAACATTAGCGAGCCAAGAATCAATGAGCGTATCCGCGTCCCTGAGGTGCGGCTGGTCGGCCCTGCCGGCGAACAGGTAGGAATCGTCCGTATCGAGGATGCCCTGCGTCTGGCTGCCGAGTCCGATCTTGATCTCGTTGAAGTTGCACCTCAGGCCAAGCCTCCGGTGTGCAAGCTGATGGACTTCGGCAAGTACAAGTACGAAGCCGCAGTCAAGGCCCGTGAGGCCCGCAAGAACCAGACCAACACGGTTCTCAAGGAAATCCGGTTCCGCCTGAAGATCGACACCCATGACTACGAGACCAAGCGCGGCCACGCCCTGCGCTTCCTCGGAGCCGGCGACAAAGTCAAGGCCATGATCCAGTTCCGTGGCCGCGAACAGCAGCGCCCCGAAATGGGCCTGCGCCTGCTCCAGCGCTTCGCTGAAGACGTCGCTGAAGTTGGCGTTGTGGAGTCGAGCCCTCGCATCGACGGCCGCAACATGGTCATGGTCATTGGTCCGCTGAAGAACAAGGCTGAGGCCAAGGCAGAGGCCCGCCGGGCAACGCAGCGTGCTGAGGCCAAGGCCCAGAACGAAGCCAAAGCCACCGGCCGCGTCGACACCTCGGGCGCTGACCAGGCACCCCTGACTCAGTCACTCGCGGACCTGCTGCCGGAAGGCTACCAGGTCAACACCCCGGCCGAGCCGGAGGCCCCGGCAGCAGCAGTTGCTCCGGAAGCCGCCGTCGAAACGCCGGCAGCAGCGGCTGCGGAGGCACCTCAGCAGGAAGCTCCCAAGCAGGAGGCTCCGAAGCAGGAAGCTCCCAAGCAGGAGGCTCCCAAGGCCGCACTGCCTAAGCGCGAAGCGCCCAAGGCTGCGGCGGCGAAGCCACCGGCACCCGCGGCCGCGGCTCCTGCCGCGCCGAAGGCCGCCGAAGCCGCAACCCCTGCTCCGGCAGCACCCAAGCCTGCGGCAGTGCCTGCTCCACCGAAGCCGGTGGCCAGGCCCGCTGCGCCGAAGCCCGCTGCACGCCCCGCGGCACCACGGGCCACGCCCAAGCCGGCGGGCAAGAAGACCAACTAGTTCAAAGCTGCGGAAGGTACCGCCTTCAGGCAGTCAGCAACCAGCATGCCGCCCGCAGGGGCGGCTGCACGAAAGACTGCAGGCATAGCCTGCGGATACGTTAGGAGATCGGTTCCCATGCCGAAGATGAAGACCCACAGTGGTGCTAAGAAGCGCTTCAAGCTGACCGGCAGCGGCAAGCTGCGCCGCCAGCAGGCCAACCGCCGCCACTACCTCGAGCACAAGTCCTCCAGGCTGACCCGTCGCCTTGCCGGCGACAAGATCGTCTTCAAGGGCGACGCCAAGGTCATCCGGAAGATGCTCGGCATCTAATTTCCAAGCACTCTGACTGATTGCCAACCGGCACCAGTCAACTACCCATAAGCCTTCTCAGGCCGGCCGGGTTACCGGCAGTAGACGCTTGGGATAAGAATTTTGAAGGAGTACGCACGTGGCACGTGTGAAGCGGGCGGTAAACGCCCACAAGAAGCGCCGGGTTATCCTCGAACGCGCCAAAGGTTACCGCGGACAGCGCTCACGCCTGTACCGCAAGGCCAAAGAGCAGTTGCTGCACTCGTTTGTGTACAGCTACGGCGACCGCAAGAAGAAGAAGGGCGACTTCCGCCGCCTTTGGATCCAGCGCATCAACGCTGCATCCCGCGCCAACGGCCTCACCTACAACCGTCTGATCCAGGGCCTCAAGGCCGCTGAGGTCGAGGTTGACCGCCGCATGCTGGCTGAACTGGCTGTCTCCGACGCCAACGCCTTCGCTGCGCTGGTCAAGGTCGCCAAGGACTCCCTGCCGGCTGACACCTCCGCTCCGGCTGTTGCGGCTGAAGCCGCACCGGCTCCGAAGGCGAAGAAGCCCGCTGCCAAGAAGGCTGCCGCCAAGAAGCCGGCCGCTGACGAGGCTGCCGAGTAGCAGTCCCGTTCTGGGTAGTTCGAGAACCTGCTGCAACAGCAACTAAGGTTCTTATATGAACGAAACAGGGCGCCCGCAAGATTTTCCACTGTCCAATCCCCGAGCTGATCGGGTCCGGGACGTGGCAAAGCTTGCCGGGCGCCCTGCCCGTTTAAAGCGCCGACAGTTCCTCGCTGAAGGCCCCCAGGCCGTCCGGGAAGCCTTGACCCTGCACCGCAAGAAAATGGACGCGGGGGAGTACGGCCTGGTCCGTGAGGTGTACGCCAGCGAGGCATGCCTGGACCGTTACCCGGAGTTTGAGGAACTGGCCGAAGGCGTCAACGCCAGGCTGGCCACCGACGACGTCCTCGCCGCGATGGCGGACACCGTGACCCCGCAAGGAATCATCGCCGTCTGCGACTTTGTCGATGTTTCCCTTCGCGACGTCCTTGATGCCCGGCCGCGGCTGATAGCCGTGCTGTGCCAGGTACGGGACCCGGGCAACGCCGGAACCGTCCTGCGGGCAGCCGATGCGGCCGGTGCCGATGCCGTGGTGCTTACCGGCTCCAGCGTGGACATCTACAATCCGAAGGCCGTGCGTTCCACCGCCGGCTCCCTCTTTCACCTGCCGGTCGTGCTCGGCGCCGACGTCGAAGAGCTGGTGGCGGAGTGCAGGGCCCGCGGCATTGGCGTGCTCGCCGCCGACGGTTACGGGAAGCTCAACCTGGACCGCCTCCAGGATGAGAGTGCGGCCCGGCGGCTCGGCAGCTCCACGGCCGGTTCGGACTATGCGCTGGAAAGCCCCACTGTCTGGCTGTTCGGCAACGAGGCGCAGGGACTGTCCGAGGCGGAGCTCGCCCTGGCGGACCACCGGGTGGCCGTTCCCGTCTACGGCGCCGCCGAAAGCCTGAACCTGGGCACGGCCGCCACAGTCTGCCTGTACGCCAGCGCGAGATCCCAACAGGACTGAAAAAGCGGGGGCCGACCGTGTGGTGGGCCCCCGCTTTTACTTTCAGCAGGTCCGCCAGTGGGGCGGACCTTACTTTTTACTTTCAGCAGGTCCGCCAGTGGGGCGGACCTTACTTTTTACTTTCAGCAGGTCCGCCAGTGGGGCGGACCTTAGTGGTCTTAGGTGGTCCGGTTGCGTCCGGTAATTGCCCCGTAGATGCCGGCGACTACCAGGCCGCCGATAATGGCGAGGATCCAGGTGCCGAGGTCGAAAAACGCCAGGTCACCCTTGCCGAACAGAAGGCTGCCGATCCAGCCACCAACGATGGCGCCTACAACGCCCAGAACCAGGCTGGTGACCCAGCCGCCGCCAACCCTACCGGGCATAACGGCCTTAACAATTGCGCCTACGATCAGGCCGAGAATAATCCAAGCAAGAAAACCCATTGTCTCCTCCTTCATATTCGTCGGGACCGATACATGTCACTCCCGACATGGCTTCAAGCTAACACAGCGCATGTTTATTTGTCAGCACGCTTAGTTTCAAGGTTTTTTGTGTCGCCGCGGCGCCAGGACTGCCGCTACGCCTAAGGCCGGGCGGGTACGGTAATTACAGTGGTTCCGGTGCGGGGCCGTGTCCATTTCGTTGTAACTCCCCTTGAAGAGGTGAAGCTCCCTTGGCGGCAACTGGCGGTACCAAGGCGATCGTCGCAGCTCTCGCTGCAAATCTGACCATCGCTGTTTTGAAGTTCGTCGCGTTCCTCCTGACGTTGTCGTCTTCCATGCTGGCTGAGGCCATCCACTCGGTGGCCGACTCCGGCAACCAGATCCTGCTGCTCGTCGGCGGGAAACGGGCAAAGCGGGCCGCCAGCGAGGAACATCCCTTCGGCTACGGCCGGGAACGCTACATCTACGCGTTCATCGTCTCCATCGTGCTGTTCAGCGTCGGCGGCCTGTTCGCTCTGTACGAGGCGTGGGACAAGTTCCAGCATCCGCACGCGATCGAGGGCGACTTCTGGTGGGTTCCCCTTGCCGTGCTGATCGGCGCCATCATTGCTGAATCTTTCTCGTTCCGGACGGCCATCATCGAATCCAACCACGTCCGGGGGAAGCAAAGCTGGGTCAACTTTGTGCGCAATGCAAAGCAGCCCGAGTTGCCGGTGATCCTCCTTGAGGATTTGGGCGCGCTGGTGGGTCTGGTCTTCGCGCTCTTTGGCGTCAGCCTGACGCTGCTGACGCATAACGGTGTCTGGGATGCGCTTGGAACGGCCATGATCGGCCTGCTGCTGGTGGCCATCGCCGTGGTCCTGGCCCTGGAAACCAAGTCGCTGCTGCTGGGTGAATCCGCCACGCGGGACGACGTCGCAAGGATCAGGGGAGCCATCGAGTCCGACGGCACCGGAATCATCCACCTCAAGACCCTCCACCTCGGGCCGGAGGAACTCCTTGTGGCTGCCAAGATCACGGTGGGCGCCGCGGTGTCAGGTCTTGAAATCGCCAGGCTGATTGACGCCGCTGAAGATCGTATCCGCACGGCGGTGCCCATGGCACGGGTGATCTACCTGGAGCCGGACGTGCACCGATCGGACCTGCCCAGTCAGGCCGTCGTCGGAGGTACCGGATCCTAGCCTTCGCGAACGTCCGCCGCCAAAGTTCGGCGGCGAAGTGACTGCAGAGAAATGACCCGCAGGCCGCTGGCCCTGTGACCCGGGGGGTTACGGGGCCAGCGGCCTTTTGCGTTCCAGCAGTCCGCTGACCACAGCCACGCCGAGGCCGAGGACGGCCAGCACGGCGCCCACCAGGGCCGGTGCAATATAACCCCAGCCCCAGGCGATGACGAGCCCGCCGAGGAATGCGCCCAGGGCATTGGCGACATTGAGCGCTGCGTGGTTCAGGGAGGACGCCAGCGAGGGCGCGTCCGGTGAGGCATCCAGCAGCCTCGTTTGCAGCGCCGGCACCAGCATGGATCCGGCCGCCCCGACGACGAACACCATCACGAACGCGGACCAGGGCCAGTGCACGGCGACCGCGTACACCACCAGCGCCACAGCGATTCCGGGCAAGACGCGGTAAATGGTTCCCATCACGGACTTGTCGGCGATCCGGCCGCCGACGATGTTGCCGGCCACCATGCCGAGGCCGTAGAGCGCCACCACCAGCGGCAGGAACGCGGAGGGAATACCGGCAACCGAGGTCATGGTGTGGGAGATGTAGGTGTACGTTGCGAAGAATCCGCCGAATCCGACGATCCCGATCAGGATGGCGAGCCACACCTGGGCCCGCTTCAGCGCCCCGAGTTCCCGGCGGATACTCGCGTCGGAGTGGGCCTTCTGGAACGGAACAAACTTCCAGATCAGGGCAAGGGTCACCAGCCCGAGGGCACCGACCAGGACGAAGAGCAGCCGCCAGCCGAAGGCTTGGCCGAGCCAGGTGGCAAACGGCACGCCGATGACGTTGGCAACGGTGAGTCCGGCCATGACCATGGAAATGGCCCAGCCGCGCTTGGTCGGTGCCACGAGCGACGCGGCGATCACGGCCGCCACGCCGAAGAAGGCGCCGTGCGGCAGTCCCGCGGCGAACCGGGAAACCAGCATGCTCCCGTAGTCGGGGGCGATAAACGATGTCAGGTTGGCGATGCTGAAGAACAGCATGAGGCCCAGGGCCAGGTACTTGCGCGGAAGTTTCGCGCCGACGGCGGCCAGCACCGGTGCGCCGACGACGACCCCCAGTGCATACGCCGAGATCAGGTGGCCGGCTTCCGGCGTGCCGATGTTGAGTCCAACCTCCACTTCTTTGAGCAGGCCCATCATGGCGAATTCGGTAACACCGATTCCAAAGCCGCCCATGGCCAGGGCCAGAATGGCGAGTCCGAGGTGTGAGCTGGCTGCTTTGGTTTTGCCGGAAGTGTGAAGTGTCGTCGTCATGTGCCTGCTTTTCGGAGCGTGAAGTGCGGATCTGGCCTCGGCGGAGTACCCGGATAAATCTGAGGCAGAGTAAACCCAAGGGGAGCTATAAATCTGATTTGTACAACATGGTGCCACGGGGAGGTATTCCCGGGCCGGGGGAGGCCGTTGCCGGAACGGGCGCCCCAGCCATTCTCCCCCATAGACTGGGGCGGTGACAGAACTGATCAACGTCGTGGGCGGTGCCGTGCTCGATTCGCTGGCGGAGCCCTCCCGTCTGCTGGTGGCACGGCGGACCGCCCCTCCCGAGTTCGCCGGCATGTGGGAATTCCCCGGCGGCAAGGTGGAGCCGGGGGAGGGGCCGGAATCCGCCCTGCACCGCGAACTGCGGGAAGAACTGGGTATTGGCGTCCGCCTGGGATCCGAGCTGGCAGCGCCGGACGGCTCCGGCTGGCCCCTGAACGAACGTGCCACCATGCGCGTGTGGTTCGCGGAACTCGCCGACGGCGACCCCCGGCCACTCGAAGATCACGATGAACTTGCCTGGGTCAGCATCAGGAAGAGTGATGAAGCTCTCAGCCTGCCGTGGATCCCTGCCGACTTCCCGATTGTCCGGGCGCTGCTGACAGAGCTGGGCGCAACCGCCTCCCAGGGAAACTACGCCGTCTGATCAGAAGAGCGTCGGCTGGGACGCCTGGGCCGACGCGGCCGCCCCGGCGCCGGCCGGGGGCAAACTTCCCTCCGGGTAGGCGGCCTCCTCGCCGCGGGGGTCGTCGACGTCGCGGTGGCTGAACCCGTGGGAGCCGGCAAATCCATGCCGGGCCTTGAAGTAGCGGACCCGCCCCGCCAGCCAGGCCCGGTATTCCTTCGACGCGTAGGATCCCGTGCCGTACAGCCGCCTGTACCGTCCGGCGAGTTCCGGATGCCTGGCCGCGATCCACTGCATGAACCATTCACGCGTGCCGGGCTTCAGATAGAGGGCCCCGGCGGTCACCCCGGTTGCGCCGGCGGCGGCCAGCGAGCCGAACAGGGAATCGAGGGCTTCGTCGCTGTCCGACAGCCACGGCAGGATAGGCATGGCCATCACACCGCAGGGCAGCCCGGCGTCGCGCAGCCTCGATATGAGCTTGAGCCTGGCCCTCGGCCCGGGCGTTCCCGGCTCAATGGCCTCGGAAAGCTGTTCGTCCGTCAAGGCGAGTGAGATGCCGATCCCCACCGGCACTTGGGCGGCGGCGTGTTTCAGCAGCGGGATGTCCCGTGCCAGCAGGGTTCCCTTGGTCAGGATGGACAGGGGCGTTCCGGAGTCGGCCAATGCACCGATGATTCCGGGCATCAGCCGGTACCGGCCCTCAGCCCGCTGGTAGGGATCGGTGTTGGTGCCCAGTGCCACGTGCTGCCGCCCCCAGGACGGCTTGGCCAGTTCCTTGCGCAACACGTCCGCGGCATTGATCTTGACGACAACCTGGCTGTCGAAGTCCAGCCCCGCGTCAAAGTCGAGGTAGGTGTGGCTCTTGCGGGCAAAGCAGTAGACGCACGCGTGGCTGCACCCGCGGTAGGGGTTTACGGTCCACTCGAACGGCATGCGGGAACCGGCGGCCACCTTGTTGAGCACCGATTTGGCGGTGACCTCATGGAAGGTGACCCCGGCAAATTCAGGGGTGGATACGGAACGCACCAGCCCGGCCAGCGGCAGCAGCGGCATTGCGGCGGGGGCGCCCGCGGCGCTGCCGCTGCCGCCCTTGCCGCTACCATCCGGGTCATGCTCTCCGGGTGCCGGATTGAGTGCCTGCGCGTCCCATCTCATGACCTCCATTCGAAGGTATGTTCGAACTTAAGTCAAGGTCCGCCGTTGGTGTTTCGAATGGTCCACCGGCTGCCCGGACGCCCTCCTGGACGCCTGCCGGTAACTCTGCCGGGACGCCTGCGGCTCCGCGCTGCTTCCGCCGGGCGGCCGGGGTATCCGCCGGCTTCGAGCCCTGCATGGCGTTCAAAGGGATTCCCTGACGCCGGGTCGCCGTGCCGCAGCAGTGACCACCCTGCGGCGGTGAAATAGAGCACGAGGAAGGGCAGCCCGAGGCAGGCGTACTGCGTGCTGTGCCGCTCCTCGTGGCCGAGGAGCGCGGGGTTCCCCAGGGCGGCCTCGGGCCCGGCGCGGAAAATGACCACATTGCCCACCGTGAACGCCCCGGCGAAGGGGAGCTTCCAGGTGTAGCCGGTGGCGATCGCCAGGCCGTGCGGGCCTCTGACGGTCGTGGTCCCGGCCAGCCGCGCGAGCAGAAGTCCCAGCAGCGTGGAGCCATTGAGCAGGTTCGCGAGCCGGCGCAACCACTGTCCCGGGGTCATGAGGCCATGCTAGCGGCGGGCACGCGCACTGCACATGGGCCGTCCCGTTCGGGCTGCGGGGCGCGGTCAATTAGACTGGGAACAGTGCCTGCCGGCCAACCTCCGGCGAGCCTGCCCTTGTCCTTGCAGGGCGTCACCGGATGGCGTCAGGCAATGACGTGCCAGTGACGGACGCGCTGCCGGGGAACCGGCACAGCAGCACCGGCCATTGGCATCACCCGACTCGTAGCTAAGAACAGTAGATGACTGAAACTTTGCCGGGCGCTGCCGTCCCGAACCCTCTGGATGAAGCCGCCATCACCGCCGCCGTCGAGCAGGCAATCTCCGCCATCGCCGGTGCCTCCACGCTCGATGAACTCAAGGCCGTCCGTTTGGCCCACACCGGGGAGAAATCGCCGCTGAGCCTCGCGAACCGCGAGATCGGGCGCCTGCCAAAAGACCAGAAGGCCGTCGCCGGAAAGCTCATGGGGTCCTCCCGCGGACGCGTCAGCAAGGCGCTCGCCGACCGCACCGCCGAGCTTGAGGCCGAGAACGACGCCCGCATCCTGGTCGAGGAAACCGTCGATGTGACGGCAGCCCCGCGCCGCCGCCGGGCCGGAGCGCGCCACCCGCTCTCCACACTGCAGGACCGCGTGGCGGACATCTTCGTCGGCATGGGCTGGGAAATCGCCGAGGGCCCGGAAGTCGAATCCGAGTGGTTCAACTTCGACGCACTGAACTTCAAGCCGGACCACCCGGCCCGCGAGATGCAGGACACCTTCTTCGTGGAGCCGCCGGAGGCGCACCTCCTCATGCGCACCCACACCTCCCCGGTGCAGGTCCGCTCCATGCTCGAACGCGAGGTGCCGATCTATGTGCTGTGCCCCGGCAAGGTGTTCCGCACCGACGAACTCGACGCCACGCACACGCCCGTGTTCCACCAGTTCGAGGGCCTCGCGATCGATAAGAACCTCAGCATGGCCGACCTGCGCGGCACCCTGGAGCACTTCGCCCGCCAGATGTTCGGCGACGAAGCGCAGATCCGGCTGCGCCCGAATTACTTCCCGTTCACCGAGCCGTCCGCGGAACTGGACATCTTCCACCCGGGCGCCAAGGGCGGTCCGCGCTGGATCGAATGGGGCGGCTGCGGCATGGTCAACCCCACCGTCCTCCGCGCCGCGGGCATCGATCCGGACATCTATTCAGGTTTTGCTTTCGGCATGGGCATCGAGCGCACGCTCATGTTCCGCAATGAGGTCGGCGACATGCGCGACATGATCGAAGGCGATGTACGTTTCAGCGAGCACTTCGGGATGGAGATCTAAACAGTGCGTATCCCACTTTCCTGGCTGCGTGAATTCGCGCAGGTACCGGCCGGAGCAACGGCTGAAGACGTCATGGCCGAACTCGTCAAGGTCGGCTTTGAAGAAGAAGCGGTCCACCGTCCTACCGACGGCCTCAAGGGGCCCGTCGTGGTGGGCCAGGTCCTGAGCCTGGTTAAGGAGCCGCAGACCAACGGCAAGACCATCAACTGGTGCCAGGTCCGCGTCGTCCCCGAGGGGCAGGAGCAGACCCTCACCGGCAAGGGCATTGATCCTTCGGGTGTCCAGGGCATCATCTGCGGCGCCCACAACTTCGTGGAGGGGGACAAGGTCGTTGTCACCCTTCCCGGTGCCGTGCTGCCCGGCGACTTCCACATCTCGGCGCGGAAAACCTACGGGCACCTGTCCGCGGGCATGATCGCCTCTGTGCGTGAACTCGGCATCGGCGAGGACCATGACGGCATCCTGGTGCTCTCGAGGATCGGGCTGGACCCGGAAATCGGGACAGACGCCATGGACCTCCTGGGCCTTTACGACCAGGCCGCCGAGATCAACGTCACCCCGGACCGCGGATACGCCTTCTCGATCCGTGGCGTCGCGCGTGAATACGCCCACGCCACCGGCACTACATTTACGGACCCCGCTTCGAAGGTTCAGCCGCCGGCCACTCTGTCAGGCGGCTATGGCGTCAAGATCAACGACGACGCCCCCATCTACGGCAAGCCGGGCTGCGACCGCTTCGTGGCCCGCACAGTCCGCGGCGTGGATGCCACGCGGCCCACTCCGCCGTGGATGAGTTCCAGGCTTAGGTTGGCCGGGATCCGCTCCATCTCGCTGCCGGTGGACATCTCGAACTACGTCATGCTGGAACTCGGCCAGCCGCTGCATTTCTACGACCAGGACAAACTGTCCGGCGGCATCGTGGTGCGGCGTGCCGTAGCGGGGGAGAAGCTCACCACCCTCGACGGCAAGGAGCGCTCCCTCGACGTCGAGGACCTGCTCATCACGGACGAGTCCGGTCCCATCGGCGTCGCAGGCGTCATGGGCGGCGCCTCGACCGAGGTCTCTGACGCAACGTCCACGGTCCTGGTCGAGGCTGCCCACTTCGAGGAAGTTTCGATTGCCCGCTCACGCCGTCGCCACAAGCTGCCGTCGGAGGCCTCCAAGCGCTTCGAGCGCGGCGTCGACTGGCAGGTGGCGAACACCGCTGCGCAGCGCGCCGTCGACCTCCTGGTTGAACTCGCCGGAGGCACCGCCGACGAGGCGGGGACCGACGTCGGGAACGCACCTGACGCCGTGACCATCGCCTTGCCGGCCGGCTTCGCCGCCGAACGGATCGGCATCGACTTCACCGAAGAACAGATCGTCACTTCCCTCGAGGATCTCGGTGCCGTGGTGGAAAAGGCCGACGGCGGCTGGACGGTTTCGGCGCCCAGCTGGCGGAACGACCTTGAAACCAAGGAAGACCTGTCCGAGGAAATCGCCCGCCTGGTGGGCTACGACCAGATCCCGGCGACGCTTCCCGTGGCTCCTCCGGGCCGGGGGCTGACCCGCGTGCAGCAGCAGCGGCGGCGCCTGATCCAGGCCCTTGCCGACGCCGGGCTCACCGAAGTCCTGGCCTATCCGTTCGTGTCCAAGGCTGCCAACGACACCTTCGGCGTGGCCGAGGCGGGGGCCTCCCGGACGGCCGTCAAGCTGGCCAACCCGATCAGCGAGGAGCACGGCTACCTGCGGACGTCCGTGCTTCCGGGGCTCATCGAGGTGGCCAAGCGCAACCACTCGCGCGGCTTCCGCGATCTCGCGCTGTTCGAGGCAGGGCTCGTCTTCCTGCCCGGCGGCACCGTGGGCACGGCCTCCATTCCGCCGCTGGGTGTCAGGCCGTCCGATGAGGTGCTGGACGCGCTGTACGACGGCGTCCCGGACCAGCCGCTGCACGTCGCCGCCGTCCTGACCGGCCACGACTCACCGGCCGCCGCCGGACACACCCCGCGGGCCTGGGACTGGGCGGATGCGCTGGACATTGCGCGGCTTGCGGGCGACGTCCTGGGTGTTGAGATCGTGGTGGGACAGGGCCACCACCAGGCATTCCACCCCGGCCGCGCCGCGCAGCTGTCGCTGCGCACCGGCGAGGTGGTGGGCTACGCCGGCGAGCTGCACCCGAAGCTCCTGGCTGCCTCGGACATGCCTGCCCGTTCCGTCGCGCTTGAGATCAACGCGGATGCCCTGTTCGAGGCTGCCGCTGACGTCATCGTGGCGCGCCACATCTCCACGTTCCCCGTCGCCACCCAGGACGTGGCACTCGTGGTGCCGCAGGACGTTCCTGCCGATGACGTCCTGGCCGCACTGCGGGAAGGAGCCGGTGAGCTCCTGGAAGACGTGGCCCTGTTCGACGTTTACGCCGGAAAGGGCATCGAGGACGGCAAGAAGTCACTGGCGTTCGGCCTCCGGTTCCGCGCCAATGACCGGACGCTGACTGCCGACGAGGCCTCGGCAGCCCGCGAGAGCGCAGTGGCCGTGGCTGCGGAGCGCTTCGGCGCCGTCCAGCGCTAGCCGAGGGACGAGTCGCCTGAGGGCCAGCCAGGGAACAATGCGAAAGACCACGCCATCCGGCGTGGTCTTTCGCGCCTCCCCGGTTCGCCCCGCCGACGAATCATTGCTTGACCCTGCTGAGCTTGCACGCGCCGCAGCCATGGAGCCCGCCGCCCGCCGCGCCTTCCTGGCGGGGCGCATCACCCAGCGGGAGTTTGCGGCTGAGCTGCTGGGGGTTCCGGCGCGGGAGCTGACCTGCGGCTACAGCTGTCCACGGTGCGGCAGCGGTCCGGAGCTGTCGCATGGACGGCCCGGATACTCCCGCGCCGGCGTCAGGCTGCCGTTGCTCCTCAGCCTGTCCCGGGCCGCAGGCTGGATACTCGTGGCAGCCGTGACGTCGCCGCGCCCGGGGAGCAGGCTGGGAGTCGACCTCGAGGATCCCCTGCGCACCGATTTTTCAGGCTTTGAGGCCGTGGCGCTTACTGGGCCCGAACGCTTGGCGGTGTCCGGGTTGCGGAACGGCGCGCTGTTGCGTGAGCGCGCCAGGCTCTGGGCACGGAAGGAGGCATGGCTCAAGATGACCGGTGACGGACTGCTGGTGCCGCCGGCAACAGTGGACACGCTGCACTGCCCCGAAGTTTCCGCCGTCAGCGCCATGACGGCGGGCCTGCCTGCAGGGCTCGTGGCGGCGGTGGCCGTCTGCTGACTGGGCCCTGGCGTTACGCGCCGGCCAGTGGCGGCAGAGACTCTTCGTACAGCCAGGGGTGCAGCAAAGACTCCGAATCCAGCCCTGTGACCCGGTCGGCCGTCAGGATGAACTCGGCCGTGGTTACCGAGCCGTGGCGCATGCCCCTGGTCCATTCGTGCAGGAGGGCGAAGAACGCCAGGTCTCCGCATTCCCGGCGCAGGGCGTGCAGGGCCAGTGCGCCGCGTTTGTACACCCGGTCATCGAACATGAGCTCGGGACCGGGATCGCCCACGAGGATGTCCTGGATGCCGGCCTCAAGCTTCCGCCAAGCCGCTGCGGCCCGTCCCTGGACGGGCATGACGCCGGCCTCCTCGGACCAGATCCATTCGGCATAGCAGGCGAAGCCCTCATGGAGCCAGATATCGCTCCAGGAGCTGAGCGTCAGCGAGTTGCCGAACCACTGGTGGGCAAGTTCGTGCGCGACGAGCCGCTGCGACTCCCACCCGTGGTCAAGATGGTTGCGGCCGAGGATGGACAGCGACTGCGCTTCGAGGGGGATTTCGAGGTCGTCGTCGGCGACCACCACGGTGTACTCCGGAAAGGGGTATGGCCCAAAGCAGCCAACGAACGTGCGCATCATCTCCGGCTGGCGCGCCAGCCCGGCCCGGGCCGAACCGGCCAGCGCGGCTGTCACGGCCACGAACTGTGCCACCCCTCCCGACGAGGGAAGGGCCAGCAGCTCATACCTGCCGATCTGCACCGTTGCCAGGTACGTCGCCATGGGCTCGGTCTGTTCATAGACCCAGGTCTGTCGGCTCGACCTGGTGAAGTGGCCCACCAGCAGGCCGTTGCACACTGCCCGGTATCCGGCATCGGTCGTGACGGAAATGCGGTAGCTGGCCTTGTTCCGGGGGTGGTCGTTGCACGGGAACCAGGACGGCGCTCCGTTGGGCTGGCCGGCAACCAGCACCCCGTCCGTCAGTTCCTCCCAGCCCACTTCGCCCCAGATGCCTTTGCGCGGCTCGGGATTGCCGGCGTAGCGGATGTCCAGGGTGAATTCTTCGCCCGGGTTCAGGGCGCGTTCGCAGTGAACCACCAGCTGCTCGGCGCGTTGCGTGTACCTTCGAACCCGGGAGCCGTTCAACGCGATTTTCAGGGCACGGAGGCCCGTCATGTCCAGGACCACCGCGGAGATGGTGCGGGCCGCCACTGCCCGCACCACTGCGCGGCCGATGAGCCGGTTGCTGGCAAGCTTGTAATCAAGCTCCAGCTCGTAACGCAGGACGCGGTAGGCATCCGTGCCGTGTCCCGTGACGTAAGGATCGGTGGTGCCGGTCCCCGCCGCGGGCAGCGCGGCTGCCGGGGCGGGGGATTCTGGAGAACTCATCAGGCGGACGCCTCAATCAAGCTAGTCGAACGGTCTTGTGGTCATTCTGCGGCAACTACTTCAGGCGCCGCGCCGGAACTCCCGGTCCGGTCCAGGGGGTCACGGGGTTACCCATCCAGTACGTCCCGGCCGGGACGGTCTCCCCGCGCATCACCAGTGATGCCGGGCCCACAGTTCCGCCGTCGCCGATCCGTGCTTGTGGCAGGATGACGCCGTGCGGGCCCATAGTGGCGCCGTCTTCGAGCGTAACAGCGTCGATGCTCATGACGCGGTCGTGGAAGAGGTGCGTCTGCACCACGCAGCCGCGATTGACCGTCGAGCTGTGGCCGAGGGTCACGAGGTCTGCCTCAGGAAGCCAGTAGCTCTCACACCACGTTCCGCGGCCAATTTTCGCGCCGAGGGCGCGCAACCACCAGACGAGGGCGGGGGTGCCGGTGGCCGCCCGCGCGAACCACGGCGCGCTGACCATCTCGATAAAGGTGTCCACCACCTCGTTGCGCCAGATGAACGAGCTCCACAGCGGATGTTCCCCCGGCTTGATCCTTCCGACCAGGATCCATTTGGCCGCCACGGCGCTGGCCGCGGCGACGCCGCCGGCGAGCATGAGCACCAGTCCTCCGAGTGCGGCCGCGGCCGCATAGCCCGCCACCGCTGCCAGCCAATCGAAGACGACCATGACGCCGATTGCCAGGGCCACTGTCAGCATGACCGGGACGAAGCGGCACAGCTCCCACAGGGTCCTCGCGGCCTTAAGCCTGGCATGGGGCCGGAAGGTCCGTGTGTCGTCCGACGCAACGGCGGTGCGACGGAGCCTGACCGGAGGGCTGCCGAGCCAGGACGTTCCCGACTTGGCCTTGCTGGGCGTCGCCGAAAGTACCGCCACGAGCGAGTTCTTCGGCACGTTGCGCCCGGCGGCGGTCATCCCCGAGTTGCCCAGAAACGACCGTTTCCCGATCTTGGCGGGGGCGATATGTATCCAGCCGCCGGCCAGCTCATAGGACGCCACCATGGTGTCGTCCGCGAGGAATGCCCCCTCGCCCACGGTCGTCATCTTGGGGAGCAGGAGAACCGTGGATGCCTCGACGTTCTTCCCCACTTTGGCGCCCAGCAGCCTCAGCCAGACCGGGGTGAAGAGGCTCGCGTAGATGGGGAAGAGCAGGTCGCGGGCCATGTCCAGGACCCGCTCCGTCGCCCAGACTTGCCAGCCGATGCGGCTGCGCACCCGGTAGTGGCCCTCCGCCAGCCCCGCCCCCAGCAGCCTCGTGACCGCCAGAACCAGCAGCAGGTTGGCCAGGAACCAGGTCAGGGCGGCCAGCGGCAGCGAGGCCAGGAGCTGTGGCCAGGCTCCGGTCAGGGACTCGTTTCCCCTGATGAACAGGAACACCACCATTGCTGCTGCGGCCGCGGATACGTAGGGGATCATGGCCAACACCGCCGAGGCGCCGGCAAAGGCGGCAAACCACAGCCTGCCGATGAGGGAGCCCGACGGCGTGGAATCCGGCCAATCCTGCTTGGCCTTGCCCCGGCGTTCAGCCGGAGATCCCGCTACCAGCTGCCCGGCTTTGACCTTGCCGAGCACAGCGGAGCCCGGCTCCACCTGCCCGCCGGCGCCAATGCTCGCGCCGGGCATGAGGGTGCTCCGGGCGCCGACCGACGCCCCGGCGCCGATGTGGACGTGGCCGATGTGCACCATATCGCCGTCGATCCACCATCCGGAAAGGTCCACTTCGGGCTCGACGTTGCTGCCGTTGCCGAGCGACAGGAAGCCCGTCACAGGCGGCAGCGAATGCAGATGGACGTTGCTCCCGACCTTGGCACCGAGCGCCCGGGCATAGTACGGAACCCACGGTGCGCTGGCAAGGCTGACGGCACTGGAGAGGTCCTGGATCTGCTCGGCCAGCCAGAGCCGCAGATGCACCCGGCCGGACCGCGGGTAGGTGCCGGGCACAACTTCCCGGAGCAGCAGGCGGGCTGCCGCGACCGAGATGGCCATCCGCCCCAGCGGGCTGACGAAAACCAGCCACGATGCTGCGACCCACCACCAGGAGAGCACCGGAGCCGCCGTAAACCCCGCAAAGGCCGCCAGCAGGTTGTTGGCTGCCATGAGGTAGGTCAGCCAGCGCATTCCCACGAGAATATGGAGCGGGGCTCCCATAAGGGTCTGGAAAACCTGCGACTTGCGGGCGGTGGGCCGCACCGGCCGGGCCGGTGCCGGACCTGCCGCAACACCGTCGGGCAGGGACTGGCGGGCGGTGTCGATCAGGGCGCCAACACGCGGAGTGGCATAGATGTCCGCCACCGTGATGGTGGGATACCGCACGCGGAGGGCCGATACGAGCTGGGCTGCCGCCAGCGAGCCGCCGCCGTGGGCGAAGAAGTCCGCGTCCAATGTAGCCACCCTGCCTCCCAGCACGGCCTCCCACTGCTCCACGATCCACTGCGCGTCTTCGGGCAGGTTGAGCGGGGCAGCGGCTGCGTCTGTGGCGCCGGCGCCCGGCAGCGGCCAGGGCAGCGCGTGCCTGTCCACTTTGCCGCTCGTTTTCGTGGGCAAGCTGCCGACAACGGTCAGCATTGGTATCAGCGCGGCGGGGAGCGTGGCGAGCAGCAGCTCCCGGGCGGCCGCCAGATCCAGCTCGCCGGCGCCGGCGGGGGCGAGGTAGCCAACCAGGACCTGGTTGCCTGCCGCCGTCGTGCGGACCGCGGCAGCTGCGCCCGCCACGCCCGGAAGCGACTGCAGTGCGGCGTCGATTTCGCCGAGTTCGATCCTGCGGCCGCCCAGCTTGACCTGTTCATCGGCGCGTCCGATGAAGATCAGCCCCGCGGGTTCGTAGCGGACCAGGTCGCCGGAGCGGTAGGCGCGGTCCCACGCGAGGGCCGGCATGGGGGCGTATTTTTCCGCGTCCTTCTGCGGGTCGAGGTAGCGGGCCAGGCCGACGCCTCCGATGATGAGTTCGCCGATTTCGCCCTCGCCGACGGGAACGTCGTTGGAGTCGACCACAGCGAGGTCCCAGCCGTCGAGGGGCAGCCCGATCCGGACTGGGCCGGTGCCCCCGAGGGGAGCGGCGCAGGCGACCACCGTCGCTTCGGTGGGTCCGTAGGTGTTCCACACCTCCCGGCCTTCCACCGCGAGCCGTTCAGCCAGTTCCGGCGGGCAGGCCTCCCCGCCGAAGATCAGCAGCCGGACGTTTTCCAGGGCCTCGGCGGGCCACAGCGCAGCCAGTGTGGGCACCGTGGACACCACCGTGATGCCGTGGCTGATAAGCCAAGGCCCGAGATCCATCCCCGTCCGGACCAGAACCCGCGGTGCCGGCACCAGGCAGGCGCCGTGGCGCCAGGCCAGCCACATCTCCTCGCAGGAGGCGTCGAACGCCACGGACAGGCCGGCGAGGACGCGGTCCTGGGGGCCGGCGGGCTCATCGCGCAGGAAGATCCTCGCCTCAGCGTCAACGAACGCGGCCGATGACCGGTGGCACACTGCCACCCCCTTGGGCGTCCCGGTGGACCCTGAGGTGAAAATCACCCAGGCGTCGTCGTCGGGGGCTGCCGTGCGCGGCGCCGGGAAGGGGCGCGGGCGCTTTTTGTCGGTGACAATGTCGCCGCCGCCGCGCAGGACGCCGGCGACGCCCGCCTCGCTGAAGACCAGCTTCGCGCGTTCATCCGGGTCGTCGGCGTCGACCGGCACGTAGGCCGCCCCGATCAGCATGACTGCAAGGATTGAAATGTACAGCTCGTTGGTGCCGGACGGGATCCTGACGCCGATCCTGTCACCGGCGCCCAGACCCGCCAGATGAAGCCGGCGGCCTACAGCGCGGACCTCTGCCATCAGCTGTGCGTAACTCAGGGACTGGCGGCCGTCATCAAGCGCCGAGGCATCGGGGTACCTGGCCGCAGTCTCCTGCAGTATGTCCAGCAGCGTCCGCTCCGGCGGGGCAGACCGCGAACCCGGCAGCTGGGCCGCGTGGACGGTGGCAGCCACGGTCCCGTTGGCCGCGGGGCCTGCGGGTCGGTCGGTCTGGGGGAGTTGCTCATTCACTGGTGGATTCTCTCCCGGCAAGATGAACAAAAGGTAGCGCACGTTACCCGGTGTTCACCTGGCGGCGCCGGCGATGGTCAGGGCACCAGCAGGACCTTGCCCGTGGTGCGCCGCGCTTCGAGGTCCTCGTGGGCACTCTTGGCCTCGGCGAGGGGATAGGTTCCCCCGACGCGGACCTTGAGGTTCCCGTTCGCCGCGGCGGCGAAAATCTCACCCGAGCGCCAGTGGCGCTCCTGGGCGTTGAGCAGGAAGTGCCCGAGCGAGGGCCGGGTCAGCGTCAGCGATCCGCCGGAGTTGAGGCGCTGGGGGTCCACCGGCGGAACGGCACCTGATGCGGCGCCGAAAAGGACCAGCGTTCCCCTGGTGCGCAGGCAGGACAGGGAACCGTCGAAGGTGTTCCGGCCGACGCCGTCGTACACCACGTCCACGCCCTTCCCGCCGGTCAGCTCGCGGATGTGGTGGGGGAAGCCCTCGTAGCGCAGCACATGGTCGGCGCCGGCCTCCCGGGCGAGCTCTTCCTTGGCGTCCGAGGAAACCGTGGTGATGACACGTGCGCCCCGTTCCTTGAGCAGCTGGGTCAGCAGCAGGCCAACCCCGCCGGCGCCCGCGTGCGTCAGCACCGTGTGGCCCGGCTCCACCCTGAAGGAAGAATTGATGAGGTAGTGGGCCGTCATGCCCTGGAGGGGCAGCGCCGCCGCTGTGAGGTCGTCGACGCCGTCGGGCACCGGAAGGGCCTTGGCCGCATCCAGCAGCGTGTAGCCGGCGTAGCATTTTGACCCCTCGGCCGTGGCGACCCGGCTGCCGACGGCGAAGTCCTCGACGCCTTCGCCGACTTCCTCGACGGTTCCGGCGGCTTCAGAACCCGGAGTGAAGGGGAAGGGGACCTGGTACATGCCGCCACGCTGGTAGGTGTCAATGAAGTTCACGCCTGCTGCCGCTACCTTGATGAGCAACTGGCCGGGGCCGGGAACGGGGCGGTCAATCTCCGTGAAGTCCAGGACCTCGGGTCCGCCCGGCTGCTGGGCGACGATGGCGTGCGTCATGGAATCTCTCCTTTCCCGGGCCGGGACTTCCGGCAGCCGGATGCTCAGTCCATCCTAAGGAGAGCGGAGCTTGAGGCGAAGCCGGGCAGGCGCTCAGGGCCGCGGGGGTTCCTGTGCCCGGGCATCTGCGGTGATACGGCCTAGTCCATAACGGACCCTTAGCCAATAACATGAGTAAGGCCGCCGTTGCGAAGGAGAGTACATGACCACCGTCAATGCCCGGGGAGACGAGCGCCAACACCTCCCCATTACGGCAGTAATCCCTCCTGGCCTCACGACTCCGGAGGTGATGATCGACGTCGACGTCCTCGACCGGAACATCGCCCGGATGGCGTCAGCCACGCAGGCGCGCGGGCTCCGGCTCCGCCCGCACGCCAAGACCCACAAGGTCCTGGAAATAGCCGAGCGGCAACTCGCGGCCGGGGCAGTCGGGCTGACCGTCGCCACCATTGGCGAAGCAGAAGTCTTCGCCAAGGCCGGAGTCACGGACATCTTCATCGCCTACCCGCTGTGGGTGACGGAATCCCAGGCGAAACGGCTGCGCAACCTGGCGGAAGCGTGCAGCATCACCGTGGGAGTGGACTCGGCGGAAAGCGCGTCCTTCATGGGGAAAAACCTCGGAGCCGACGCCGGCAGGATAGCGGTCCTTGTGGAGCTCGACAGCGGACACCACCGCAGCGGAGTCCACCCGGACGAGGCCGCCGGGGTTGCGCGCGCGGCCGCCGATGCCGGGCTGGACGTCGCCGGTGTCTTCACGTTCCCGGGCCACAGTTATGCGCCGGGGATGCCGCTGGAAGCGGCCCGGCAGGAGGACGCAGCGCTGCGCCTGGGGGCCGACAAGTTGGCCGCCGCAGGCTTCACCGTGAAAACCATCAGCGGAGGATCCACGCCCACGGCCATGCTCGAAGGGGACACCGCCGCAACTGAACTGCGCCCCGGGGTTTATGTGTTTGGCGATGCCCAGCAGCTTGAGCTCGGGCGGTGCGGGACCGATGACATCGCGCTGACGGTGGCCAGTACGGTGGTCAGCCACCACAGGACGGATCCGGGTGAGCCCGGACGCTTCATCATCGACACAGGCAGCAAGGTCCTGGGCAGCGACCGCCCGGCGTGGGCCAGCGGCTACGGCCGGCTGCTCGACTATCCGGATGCCACCATAACCGCGCTGTCAGAACACCACGCCACGGTGCAATGGCCGCAAGGGCTCGCGCTGCCGCACCGCGGTGACCGGCTCAGGGTGGTCCCCAACCACGTGTGCCTCACTATGAACCTGGTGGACGAGGTGGCGGTCGTCAGCCAGGGGGAGCCCGCAGGCCGGTGGAGGGTTGCCGCGCGGGGAAAGAACAGCTGAGGGCCGGCCGTCAGTAGCGCCTGGTGACCGTGGCCATGGGGCACTCGAAGCGCCGTCCGGCGGCGAGTCCCACCTCGTTGAGATAGCGCACGATGATGCCGTAGGAGGCGATGAGCGTGGTCTCCGTAAAGGGGATGCCGTGCGTCGCGCAGTACTGGCGTACGATCGCGGTCGCCTTATGCAGCTGGGGACGCGCCATGTCGGGGAAAAGGTGGTGCTCCACCTGGCGGTTGAGCCCGCCGAGCAGGATGTCCATGAACCGTCCGCCTGAAATGTTGCGGGACGTCAGGACCTGGCGGCTCAGGAAATCCACGCGGCTGTCAGCAGGGAGGACCGGCATGCCCTTGTGGTTTGGAGCAAAGGATGCCCCCATGTAGAAGCCGAAGACGGCGAGCTGCACGGCGACAAAGGCGCAGGCCATGCCGAGCGGGAGGAATGTAAAGGCGAGCACGGGGATGACGCTGAGCCGTACCAACAGGATGGGCAGCTCCACCCAGCGGTGGTTCACTTTGGCCCGCCCGAAGATGAACCGGACCGAGTCGATCTGCAGGCCCAGTCCCACCAGGAACAGCAGCGGAAAGAAGAGCCAGCCCTGCTTGCGTGTGAGGAAGGAGAGGCGGCCCTGGCGTTCAGCGGCGGCCTCGGTGTGGAAGACAATGGCTCCGGGAGCGATGTCCGGATCCTTGGAGATGACGTTGGGGTGGTTGTGGTGGGCCCCGTGTTTCTGCTCCCACCAGGAGTAGCTGATGCCGGCCACGGAGGTGGCAATCAGCCGGGCGGACCAGTCGTTGGCCCGCCGGGAAGCGAAAATCTGGCGGTGGCCTGCTTCATGGGCCAGGAAGCTCAGCTGCGTGCAGATGATCCCGAGTGCTGCGGCGATCAGCAGCTGGAACCAGCTCTCTCCTATCAGCGCGAAGCCGAACCAGGTGGCTGCCATCAGGACGACCAGGCTGGAGAACACGGTGATGTAGAAGCCCTGGCGCCGTTCCAGGAGACCGGCGGCACGCACGGACTTGAGCAGGTCGGAGTAGCTCTGCGTGACGGGGTTGGCCTTGCGGACCCTGCTGGGCTGGCTGATCCGCGGCTGCGGGCGCTCAGAAGTGATGGTGGACGTCATGAACGGCGTGCCTCGTAACTGTTTACGGGCAACGCTGCTGCCGACGTTCGGCATGCGCGGAGTGGATCACCCTCACTCAAGGATACGCTCCCGCCCACCGTGTACCGTTCCGCTGCTGCTCCCGGCGACGGGACTGTGGCGAACAGCAGAGAGCATGCAGCATCCAATGCATAAATATCGGGACCTATGCATACTCTTGCTGTATAGTCGTGGCATGACTATTTCTGTTGCCGTCTCCGGCGCGAGCGGTTATGCCGGCGGCGAGGTGCTCCGCCTTCTGTCCGGCCACCCTGACGTCACCATCGGTGCCATCACGGCGCACAGCAACGCCGGTTCCAGACTAGGCGAACTGCAGCCGCATCTCCATGGCCTGTCCAGCCGCATTCTGGAGGACACCACGGTGGAGAACCTGTCCGGGCACGACGTCGTGTTCCTCGCCCTGCCGCACGGGGCGTCCGCGGACATCGCCGCCCAGCTGCCTGAAGGCACCGTGGTGATTGACGCTGGAGCGGACCACCGGCTGGAGGACGCCGCCGCGTGGGAGAAGTTCTACGGCTCCGCCCACGCCGGGACCTGGCCCTACGGCCTGCCCGAGCTGCCGGGCCAGCGGGAGAAGCTCCGGGGCGCCAAGCGGATCGCTGTCCCCGGCTGCTACCCGACGTCGGCCCTGCTGGCACTCACGCCCGGCTTCGCCGCCGGGCTGCTGCAGGGCGACGACGTCGTCATCGTCGCCGCCTCGGGCACGTCAGGGGCCGGCAAGGCCGCCAAGGTGAACCTGATCGGCTCCGAGGTCATGGGATCCATGAGCCCCTATGGAGTGGGCGGCGGCCACCGCCACACTCCGGAGATCGAGCAAGGGCTGTCCAACGCCGGGGGAGAGGCCGTGACCGTATCGTTCACGCCCACGCTGGCACCGATGAGCCGCGGCATCCTCACCACCGCCACCGCCAAGGTCAAGCCAGGCGTCGGGGCCGATGACCTCCGCAGTGCGTGGTTCGAGGCGTACGACGATGAACCGTTCGTCCACCTGCTTCCGCAAGGCCAGTGGCCCTCCACGAAATCCGTGCAGGGGTCCAACCATGCGGCCATGCAGCTGGCCTTCGACGCGCACACTGGCCGCGTGATTGTCACCTGCGCCATCGACAACCTGACCAAGGGGACCGCGGGCGGCGCCGTGCAGTCCATGAACATTGCCCTCGGCCTGGCGGAGACCGCCGGCCTCAACCTGCAGGGAGTTGCCCCGTGACCGTTACCGTGCCCCAGGGATTCCGCGCCGCCGGCGTCAAGGCAGGCCTCAAGGCGTCCGGAAACCCGGACCTGGCCCTCGTGGTCAACGACGGCCCCTCCAAGGCTGCCGCAGCCGTTTTCACGTCCAACCGTGTGGCCGCCGCACCCGTCCACTGGTCGCGCCAGGTGGTGTCTGACGGCCGCGTGGACGCCGTCATCCTGAACTCGGGCGGGGCCAACGCCTGCACCGGGCCGCAGGGCTTCCAGAACACGCACACCACGGCCGAGAAAACGGCCGAGGTCCTCGGCATTTCCGCCACCGACGTCTTTGTCTGCTCCACCGGCCTCATCGGTGAGCAGCTGCCCATGGACAAAATCGTCCCCGGGATCGACACCGTGGCAGCCGCGCTCAGCGATGACGGCGGTGCGGAGGCCGCAGCGGCCATCATGACCACGGACACGGTGCCCAAGCAGGCAGTCTTCACAGGAACCGACGCCGAGGGGAACGGGTTCAGCATCGGCGGCATCGCCAAGGGCGCCGGCATGCTCGCGCCCGGGCTCGCCACCATGCTGGTGGTCCTCACCACGGATGCCGACGTCCCGGCTGAAATGCTCGACGTCGTCCTCCGCGATGTCACGCGCGTCACCTTTGACCGGGCCGACTCGGACGGCTGCATGTCCACCAACGACACCGTGGTGCTGCTGGCCTCCGGGGCCTCAGGTGCCGTGCCGTCCGCCGAGACGTTCAGCGAGGGACTCACCCAGGTGTGCGCCGAACTCGCCCGCAAGCTGATCGGCGACGCCGAAGGCGCCAGCCACGACATCGCAGTCCGCACGTTCAACGCGGCCAGCGAACGCGACGCCGAAACCGTCAGCCGTGCCGTCGCCCGCTCCAATCTCTTCAAGGCGGCCATATTCGGCAAGGACCCGAACTGGGGACGCGTTCTGTCCGCCGTCGGAACAACTGACGCCGTCTTCGAGCCCGACGCGCTGAACGTCTCCATGAACGGCATCCAGATCTGCCAGAACGGCAGCATCGGCCAAGACCGCAAGCTAGTGGACCTCGAACCGCGCGAAGTGCACGTGGAGATCGACCTGCAGGCGGGCAGCGCGGAAGCCACCATCTGGACCAACGACCTCACCCACGACTACGTGCACGAGAACAGCGCCTACTCAAGCTAGATCCACCAGCCACCCCTGGAGAGAACAGCAGCATGAACACCCAGACCCGCGAGACCACGTCCATGAGCGATGCCCAGGGCAAAGCCGGCACGCTGATCGAAGCCCTGCCCTGGATCCAGCGCTTCGCCGGAACCACCATGGTGATCAAGTACGGCGGCAACGCCATGGTCAACGATGAGCTGCGCCGCGCCTTCGCCGAGGACGTCGTTTTCCTGCACCACGTGGGCATCCACCCCGTGGTGGTGCACGGCGGCGGACCGCAGATCAACGCCATGCTGAGCCGGCTCGGCATCGAGTCCGAGTTCAAGGGCGGCCTGCGCGTCACCACCCCCGAAGCGATGGATGTGGTGCGCATGGTGCTCACCGGCCAGGTGGGCCGCGAACTCGTGGGCCTGATCAACTCCCACGGGCCCTACGCCGTGGGCATGTCCGGTGAAGACGGCGGCCTGCTGCGCGCGGTCCGCACGGGAACCGTGGTCGACGGCGAAGAGGTGGACCTTGGCCTGGTGGGCGAAGTGGTGGGCGTCAACCCGGAGGGAATCGTCGACATCCTGGCCGCTGGCCGCATTCCCGTAATCTCCACGGTTGCCCCGGAGATAGCCGAAGACGGCAGCACCACCGGACAGGTGCTCAACGTCAACGCAGACACGGCGGCGGCCGCCGTCGCGTCGGCCCTTGGCGCCTCCAAACTTGTCATCCTCACTGACGTCGAGGGTTTGTACGCGAACTGGCCGGACAAGTCATCGCTGATCTCGTCGGTGACGGCTTCGGAGCTGCGGGAGATGCTGCCGCGCCTTGAGTCCGGGATGATCCCCAAGATGGCGGCATGCCTGAAAGCCATTGACGACGGCGTCGAGCGCGCGCACATCGTAGACGGCCGCCTGCCGCACTCGATGCTCCTGGAAACCTTCACGACCGCCGGCATCGGCACCCAGGTGGTCCCGGACGAGGAAGTGAACGCATAGTGAGCAACCTTGAAGATCTCGACAAGCTCGATCACCGGAGCCCGGTGGTTGAGCAGTCCCCGGTGGTTGAGCTCGTCGAAACCACAGGGCACTCCAGCGGGGCCGACTGGCTGGCCCGCTACTCATCCTCGCTGATGGGCGTGTTCGGCACGCCGCAGCGCGTCCTGGTCCGCGGGGCCGGCTGCCTGGTCTGGGACGCCGACGGCAAGGAGTATCTGGACCTGCTCGGCGGCATCGCCGTCAACGCCCTGGGACATGCCCATCCGTTCGTGACCTCGGTGATCGCCAGCCAGCTGGCCACGCTGGGGCATGTCTCCAATTTTTTCACCAGCCCCACGCAGATCGCCCTGGCCGAGAAGCTGCTGGCACTGAGCAACGCGCCGGCAGGCTCGAAGGTCTTCTTCACGAACTCCGGCACCGAGGCCAATGAGGCAGCCTTCAAACTGGCCCGCCGGAATTCCGGTTCTCCCGCCGGGGAGGCGGGCGGCAAGCCCAGGACCAGGATCATCGCGCTCGAGGGAGCCTTCCACGGGCGGACCATGGGTGCGCTGGCGCTCACGGCGAAGGAAGCCTACAGGGCGCCCTTCGAGCCGATGCCCGGCGGGGTGGAGCACATCCCGTTCGGCGACATCGACGCGCTCCGGAACGCCGTGGACGACACCGTGGCCGCGGTCTTCCTGGAACCCATCCAGGGCGAAGCAGGAGTCCGGCCCCTTCCCGCCGGGTACCTGCAGGCGGCCCGCGAGCTCACGTCGCAGGCCGGTGCCCTGCTGATCCTTGATGAGGTGCAGACAGGCATTGGCCGCACCGGAAAGTGGCTTGCCAGTGAAGACGCAGGAATTGTTCCCGACGCCGTCACCCTGGCCAAGGGGCTCGGCGGCGGCTTCCCCATTGGCGCCCTGGTCACGTTCGGGGAGGAGACCTCGTCCCTGCTGACGGCGGGGCAGCACGGCACCACGTTCGGCGGAAACCCTGTGGCCACGGCCGCTGCCCTGGCCACACTGCATGCCGTCGAAAACCAGCACGTGCTGGACAACGTCCGGGCGGTGGGGGAGCACATCCGCGCTGCCCTGGCCGCCGTCGACGGTGTCACGGAGGTCCGTGGGGAGGGCCTCCTGATCGGCTTCGACCTCGACGCCGATGTTGCTCCCGCCGCCGTGGCAGCCGCGCTCGACGCCGGGTTCATCATCAACAGCCCCGGGCCGCGGACCATCCGCCTGGCCCCGCCGCTGATCCTTACGGAAGACCAGGCAGACCGTTTCCTCGCCGCCCTTCCGGCCATCCTGCAAACCGCAAAGGACGCACAGTGACTTCAGCAACCGCTTCCCAACCCGCGACCCGCCACTTCCTCAAGGACACCGACCTCAGCCCGGCTGAACAGGCCGAAGTCCTGGAGCTGGCCGTCCGCATGAAGGCAGCGCCCTACAGCGTCCAGCCGTTCGCCGGAGAAGGCAGCGGGCGCAAGACCGTGGCTGTCATCTTCGACAAGACCTCCACCCGCACCCGTGTGTCGTTCGCCGCCGGTGTGGCGGACATGGGCGGCAACGCCCTGATCATCAACCCGGGTGAGGCGCAGATCGGCCACAAGGAATCCGTGGAGGACACCGCCAAGGTGCTGGAGCGCATGGTCTCCACCATCGTGTGGCGCACGGGCGCCCACTCGGGCCTCGTCGCCATGGCGGAAAACTCCCGCGTTCCCGTCATCAATGCCCTGTGCGATGACTACCACCCCTGCCAGCTGCTGGCGGACCTGCTGGCAGTCAAGGAGCACAAGGGTGAACTCAAGGGGCTCACCATGGCCTACCTCGGGGACGCAGCCAACAACATGGCCAACTCCTACCTGCTGGCCGGCGTCACGGCGGGGATGCATGTTCGCATCGCCGGCCCGGAGGGATACCTGCCGGCGGCAGGCATCGTCGAGTCAGCCAGGGAACGCGCGGCAGAATCAGGCGGCTCCGTGCTCATCACCACCGATGCGCAGGAAGCCCTCAAGGGGGCCGACGTCGTGGCAACGGACACGTGGATCTCCATGGGCCAGGAAGCCGAAAAGGAAGCCCGGCTCCAGCTGTTCCGCGAGTACTCCGTCGACGAGGCCGCCATGGCACTGGCGGCGGAAGACGCCGTCGTGCTCCACTGCCTCCCCGCCTATCGCGGTTTTGAGATCTCAGCGGCCGTCATCGACGGGCCGCAGTCGATTGTCTGGGACGAGGCGGAAAACCGGCTGCACGCCCAGAAGGCGCTGATGGCCTGGCTCATGCACCGCTCCGGACTCGCCGTGGTCGACGGGCTCCCCCCGGTGGCAGGGCAGGCCTAGTTGTCTGTCCAGCCGCCGGTGCCGGGCGCGAGTCCGGCCACCAAGACGGCCCGCCAGGCGCGGATCACCGCGATCCTGACGGGCGAGTCGGTGCGCTCCCAGGCAGAGCTGGCAGCCCTGCTCGCGGACGACGGCGTGCAGGTCACGCAGGCTACCCTGTCCCGTGACCTCGTGGAACTCGGGGCTGTCCGGGTCCGCGGGAAGGAAGGCGTCCTGGTCTACGCGGTTCCCGGCGAGGGCGGCGAACGGGCTGCGAAGAGCGGGGTCAGCCAGGAAATCCTCGACGCGCGGCTTTCCAGGCTGTGCGGGGAACTGCTGGTCACCGCCGAGGCGTCGGCCAATATCGCCGTGCTGCGCACGCCTCCCGGGGCGGCGAACTTCCTGGCACTCGCGATAGACCATTCCGTCATGCCGTCCATCCTGGGCACCATAGCGGGGGACGACACCGTGCTGCTGGTCGCCCGCGATCCGCAGGGCGGGCCGGAACTCGCCGCGCGTTTTTTGCAGCTCGCTGAGGAAGCCGGCCAGTAAGCCGGGACAGCACGTTTTCAAATTGGGCCCGGCACAGCGGTGTGACAGGCTTTTCATCAGACAAACAAGTTCAACCAACCAACTAAGGAGCATTTGACGTGACTGAACGTATTGTTCTGGCCTACTCCGGTGGCCTGGATACTTCCGTAGCCATCGGCTGGATCGGTGAAGCCACCGGCGCCGAGGTCATCGCCGTGGCGGTCGACGTCGGACAGGGCGGCGAATCGCTGGAGACCATCCGCCAGCGCGCCCTCGGCTGCGGCGCCGTCGAGGCCTACGTGGCTGACGCGAGCGACGAGTTCGCCAACGAATACTGCATGCCGACGCTGCAGGCCAACGCGCTGTACCAGGGCCACTACCCGCTGGTCTCCGCGATTTCCCGCCCCGTGATCGTCAAGCACCTCGTCAAGGCGGCCCGCGAATTCGGCGCCACCACCGTGGCCCACGGCTGCACCGGCAAGGGCAACGACCAGGTCCGCTTCGAAGTGGGCATCCAGACCCTCGGCCCGGACCTGAAGTGCATCGCGCCGGTCCGCGACCTCGCCCTGACCCGCGACAAGGCCATCGCCTTCGCCGAGGAAAAGGGACTGCCGATCGAGACCACCAAGAAGAACCCCTACTCGATCGACCAGAACGTCTGGGGACGCGCCGTCGAAACCGGCTACCTCGAGGACATCTGGAACGCCCCCACCAAGGACATCTACGACTACACCGCCACCCCGGAGTTCCCGCCGGCCCCGGACGAGGTCACCATCTCCTTCGAAGCCGGCGTTCCGGTAGCCATCGACGGCGTCAAGGTCACCCCGCTGCAGGCCATCAAGGAACTCAACCGCCGTGCCGGTGCGCAGGGTGTGGGCCGCATCGACGTCGTCGAGGACCGCCTCGTGGGCATCAAGTCCCGCGAAATCTACGAGGCTCCCGGTGCCATGGCACTGATCACGGCCCACAAGCACCTCGAGGACATCACCATCGAGCGTGAGCAGGCCCGCTTCAAGGCCACTGTTGGCCAGCGCTGGGCCGAACTGGTCTACGACGGCCAGTGGTTCTCCCCGCTCAAGCGCTCCCTCGACGCCTTCATCGCAGACACCCAGCGCTACGTCTCGGGTGACATCCGCATGGTGCTGCACGGCGGCCAGGCGATCGTCAACGGACGTCGTTCCGAGACCTCGCTCTACGACTTCGACCTCGCCACCTACGACACCGGCGACACGTTCGACCAGTCCATGGCTCGCGGCTTCATCGAGCTGTGGGGCATGTCCGCCAAGGTTGCCTCCGGCCGCGACATCCGCGTCGCAGGGAAGTAAAAATCGGTGGTTGAGCCTGTCGAAACCCCGAAGTCCGAAGCCACCAACACCGGTGCGCTGTGGGGCGGCCGGTTCGCCGGCGGCCCGGCAGACGCACTGGCGGCGCTCAGCAAATCCACGCACTTTGACTGGCGCCTGGCCCGCTACGACATCGCCGGCTCCATGGCGCACGCCCGCGTGCTGCAGAAGGCCGGGCTGCTGGACGACGCCGAGCTTGAGGGCATGCTGGCCGCCCTCAGGCAGCTGGACGAGGACGTTGCCTCCGGCGCCTACCTGCCGGCGGAGTCCGACGAGGACGTCCACGGATCGCTGGAACGCGGCCTGATCGAGCGCGCCGGCACCCAGCTGGGCGGCAAGCTCCGCGCCGGACGTTCGCGCAACGACCAGGTGGCCACCCTCGGCCGCATGTTCCTGCGCGACCACGCCCGGATCATCGCCCGCGGAGTGTTGGCCACCATCGATGCGCTCGTGGAGCAGGCTAAGGCGCACAAGGGCGTGGCCATGCCCGGCCGCACACACCTGCAGCACGCCCAGCCGGTTCTGCTGAGCCATCACCTGCTGGCCCATGCCTGGGCGCTGCTGCGGGATGTGCAGCGGCTGCAGGACTGGGACAAGCGTGCGGGTGTCTCGCCCTACGGCTCGGGTGCCCTCGCGGGCTCCTCGCTGGGCCTGGACCCCGAAGCCGTCGCGGCGGACCTGGGCTTCTTCTCGGCAACCCACAACTCGATCGACGGCACCGCATCCCGCGACGTCTTCGCCGAGTTCGCGTGGGTGTGCTCAATGATCGGTGTGGACCTTTCGCGCGTGTCCGAGGAGGTCATCCTGTGGGCCACCAAGGAGTTCTCCTTCGTCACGCTGCACGATTCGTATTCCACCGGGTCGTCGATCATGCCGCAGAAGAAGAACCCGGACGTGGCTGAACTGGCCCGCGGCAAAGCCGGGCGCCTGATCGGCAACCTGACCGGCCTGCTGGCAACCCTGAAGGGCCTGCCGCTCGCGTACAACCGCGACCTGCAGGAGGACAAGGAACCGGTCTTCGACGCCGCGGACACCCTGGAGCTGCTGCTCCCGGCGGTCTCCGGCATGATTGCCACCCTGAAGTTCAACACCGCGAGGATGGAATCGCTGGCCCCGCAGGGCTTCGCGCTGGCCACGGACATCGCCGAATGGCTGGTCCGCCAGGGAGTTCCGTTCCGCGAGGCGCATGAGCTCTCCGGTGCCGCCGTGAAGCAGGCGGAAAGCCGCGACGTCGAGCTGTGGGACCTGACGGATGAGGAGTACGCCGCCATTTCTGAGCACCTGACGCCCGAGGTCCGCACGGTGCTCAGCACCGAGGGTTCCCTCAACAGCCGCAACTCGCAGGGCGGCACCGCACCGGCCGCCGTCGAACGCCAGCTGGCCGCGCTGGAAGGCGAGCTGGCCGGCGTGCGCGAGTACGCCGGGTAACAGCACCACGCTCTCTCAGTTGTTGCGGCTTTTTGGCCAACGCTCTCTCACTTTCCGCAAGAAAGTGGGAGAGCGTTGTCGATATCCATGCATGAGAGAGCGTTGTGGGTTTAGCGCCGAAGACCCACCACGATCATGGCCGGCGCGGGACCTGCGTTAAGGCAAATTAACTGTCCGCTACGATTGCCGTATGACCGCAATCACACCCGACACGGTTCTCGCCGAACTTCACAAAGCGGCCGACGTCGTTGCCTCCCTTGCAGCAAAGCTCACCCAGGAAGACGTTCCGGCACCCTCCCTGCTGGCGGGCTGGACCCGCGGACATGTGCTCGCGCACATCACCGGTATCTCGAACGCCATGGCCCGGCAGCTCGAATTCGCGGCCCGCGGCGAAACGGTGGAGCTGTACGACGGCGGTTACGACGGCCGCACGAATGCCATCGAGGCGGCTGCCGGCCATGGCATCGACGAACACCGCCGCGACCTCACCGCAGCGCTCGAACGGGCCCTGCAGGCGTTCGACTCGCTGGAGCCGGGCGGCTGGCAGGTTCCCATTTCCTACCGCGGGGGAGTGGTGCTCGACGGCGGCCTGGCGCTGTGGCGCGAGCTCGTGATCCATGCGTCCGACCTCGGCACCGGGCGCGGGCCGGAAACCTGGAGCAGGCAGTTCTGCGAACACCTCTTCGATTTCCTGTCGGCCCGGGTGCCGGAAGGACAGAAGTTTGTGCTCCAGCCCCTCGGCCTGCCGCCTGTGGCAATCGGCACCGGCGGGCGCTCCACTGTCATCAGCGGAATGGTCACCGACATCGCGGCCTGGCTCGCCGGCCGCGAACCTTCGCTGGGCAGCCTGCGCGCCTCTGCGGCGGCCGACGGCGTGGATCTGCCGGAGCTGCTGCCGTGGCCGTCGGGAGTTCCGGCGTCCAAGTAGGGACGCCGCCTCGCCTAGCGCGCCTGCGTTGTGAGAGATTCGGCCGCGGGTGATGGCGCTGTGAGGGCATCCCTTTCGCGGGCCAGCAGGCTTTCCTTGATCCGCAGCCCCCACCGGAAACCGCCCAGCGTGCCGTCGGTGCGGACCACCCGGTGGCACGGCACGAACAGCGCCGCGGCGTTGAAGGCGCATGCACTGGCCGCGGCGCGCACCGCCTTGGCATTACCGGACAGCTCTGCGTACTCGGTGTAAGTCACCGGCGCTCCGGGACGGACGGTCCGCAGGACATCCCAGGCGTGTGCCCGGAAAGGACCCGACTTCTGCAGCACGGGCACGCCCATGGCCGGGGCCGGGTTGCCGGCGTAGAAGGCCTCCACGGCCGCAGAAATGGGGCCGAGGCCGTCCACGTTCTCGTAGCCGGCCGGCAGCAGCTCGGGATGGATCTGACCGGTGAGTTCACTGGCCTCCGCCGTCCAGCCCGAAGCCAGCACCACACCGTCCCGGGCGATGATGGTAAACGGGCCGTCCGGAGTTGCCATGGTGAGCAGCTGCGCCTTGATGGCCGTGTCCGTGTGCTCGACTCTCATGTTCTGTGCCTTCATGTCAGTGCCTTTACGGCGGTGGTTGTGGTGGATTTCGGGGCAGCCGCGGCCGCCCTCCAGAGGTGCATGGTGGCATAGGAGCGCCACGGACTGACTTCAGAGAAGTCGGAGGACAGCGTGGCGGTGTCGGCGCCCTGCCCGCTAGAGACCGTGCCGGCCGACAGCGCCCGGATCCCGTTGCGGACCGCGGCGTCGTTGGCGAGATAGATGTCCGGGGCGCCGATCACGCGCATCGCCACGTACCCCACGGTCCAGGGGCCGACACCCGCCAGCGGGAGGAGCTTCGACCGCAGCCCCGGCAGGTCATCCCCGTAGCCCAGCTCCAGGTCTCCGGCAGCCAGTGCGGCCGCGGCCGCCATGAGTGAGTCTATTCTGCGTTGCGGCCCGCGCAGCAGTTCCCTGCCGGCTGCCGAGATCTGCTCGGGCGTGGGGAACCTCCTGTCCAGGCCGTCGCCGGCGACAGCACTGGCACTGCCTGCCGCGGAAAGCTGCGTGAGCGCCGTCCGGGCCGCGGCAACCGTAATCTGCTGGCCGATCATGGCCCGGATCAGCAGTTCCTGCGGATCCAAGGCGCCAGGCATGCGCATGCCGGGCGCCGCGGCCACCGCGGCGGACAGCCGGGGATCAGCGGCGAGGGCGTCGTCGATCGCCACAGGGTCGGCGTCGAGATCGAACAGCCGGCGCACCCTGCTCAGCAGGGCCGGAAGGTCGCGCAGGTCCACCGCCGCGATGGTGAGCACCAGCGGACGCCCCGGGGCCCCGGCGCCGTACTCCACGGTGAACCGGGCATCGCCATGGGGCAGCCGCAGGCAGCGGCCGTACGACGTCGGCGT
Organism: Arthrobacter pascens; assembly: GCF_017052465.1. Classification (GTDB taxonomy): domain Bacteria; phylum Actinomycetota; class Actinomycetes; order Actinomycetales; family Micrococcaceae; genus Arthrobacter; species Arthrobacter pascens. The sequence goes on along the minus strand of NZ_JAFHKT010000115.1, from coordinate 5,697 downwards.
GCCGGCCTCGATCCCCGGGATGGCGCGGAGCGCCAGGAAGGTAAAAATCCCAGGGTCGAAGGGCTTCCGGTAGGGCAGATTCAGGGTGAGTGCCGTGCTGGCCGCCGGCGCGGGATGGGGGTGCGCTGTGGCGCGAAGCGCTGTCGGTGTCATGGCGAAGACCTCGCCCACGGTCTCGTTGAACTGGCGGACGCTGCTGAAACCGGCAGCAAAGGCGATGTCCGCGAGCTTCATGGACGTGGACACCAGCAACGTGCGGGCGGTCTGTGCCCTGCCGGCCCGCGCCAGTGAGAGCGGACCGGCCCCGAGCTCATGGCTCAGGATCCTGTTCAGCTGCCGGGATGAGTATCCGAGGCGTGCGGCCAGGCCTTCCACGCCGTCACGGTTGATCACGCCGTCGTTGATGAGCCGCATGGCCCGGCCCGCTACGTCCGAGCGGACGTTCCAGGCGGGGGTCCCGGGCACGGCCTCGGGCAGGCAGCGCTTGCAGGCACGGTAGCCGGCTTCATGCGCGGCAGCCGACGTTTCGTAGAACGTGACGTTTTCCGCTTTTGGCGTCTTCGCCGGGCAGGAGGGCCTGCAATAGATGCCCGTGGTCCGCACCGCCGTGTAGAACTGCCCGTCGAAACGGGTGTCCCGTGCGTCGATGGCGCGGTAGCGCTGCCAGAAGTCCATGACTCCATCCTGTCAGCCGGCAGAGTGCGGGGCTAGCGGAAATCGGACATGGCCGTGGGCGTGTGCGGCTGCCCGCCCCCGCACCAGAAACCCTTGGGTAAAGTCGGGGCATGACCACCAGCGGACCCATGCGGCAATTCTTGTCCGGCGATGCGCGGGAAATCGCCCCGCTGCTCCTGGGGTCGGTCCTGACCCACATGAGCCCGGAGGGACCCGTCGCCGTCCGCATCACTGAGCTGGAGGCCTACATGGGTCCGGTGGATTCCCTCCATCCCGACCCCGGCTCCCATACGTACCGCGGACCCACCCGCAGGAACGCCCCCATGTTCGGTCCGGCGGGCCATCTCTATGTCTACTTCACGTACGGCATGCACTACTGCGCCAACATCGTGTGCGGACCGGCCGGCCACGCCTCCGCTGTCCTGCTGCGCGCGGGCGAAATAGTTGAGGGCCGGGAACTGGCCCTCGAGCGGCGGCCCACGTCGAAATCCGCCAAGGACCTGGCCAGCGGTCCCGCCAGGCTCGCCACGGCGCTCGGGCTGACCACCGAGGACAGTGGCAGGGACGCCCTGAGCCCGCCGTTCGGTCTGGCCATGCCGCCTGCACCCGCCGCGCACGTAAGCGCGGGTCCGCGGGTCGGCGTGGCCGGGCACGGTGGCACGCACGACTATCCGTGGCGCTTCTGGTTGACGGGGGACCCCACTGTGTCCCGCTACAAGGCGGCGAAGGCGCGCCCGGCGCGCACCGCCGACCCGGCGCGCCCCTAGAGGCGCGCTGATTCCTGCCCGTCCCGTCAGATAACCTGCTGTATGCAGTTCAACAGCCGCCACGGACACCGAAATGGTTGTAGAATGGACGGTCTGTCTTTTGCGATAGGGGAACGTTTAAATGCTCGACGCCGATTTGGCCCACGAACGGGACTATGTGGCCGGTCTGTATGCCCGGCTTGATGAATTGCGCGAGGAAAAACGCGCCCAGCTGGCACAGGTGCGCCGCGCTGGCGCAGTGGGCACCATGCAGAACGTTTCCGAACGCGACGCCTTCGCGGCCCTCTACGAGGACCGCCTGGCCCAGCTCGACGCCGTCGACGACCGCCTGGTGTTTGGCCGGCTGGACCTCGACTCAGGAGAGGCGCAGTACATCGGCCGCATCGGCCTGACCACCGATGATCTGCAGCGCCTCATGGTGGACTGGCGTGCGCCCGAAGCAGGGCACTTCTACCAGGCCACGGCCTTTGATCGCCAGGGCGTGCGCCGGCGCAGGCACCTGATCCTCCAGGGGCGCGAGGTCAAAGCCATCGAGGACGACGTCCTGGACGCGGACATGCTGGCGGACAACGAGTCCCTGCAGGGCGAAGGCGCGCTGCTCGCCGCCCTGAACTCCAAGCGGACCGGCCGGATGTCGGACATCGTCGGCACCATCCAGTCCGAACAGGACCGCATCATCCGGTCGTCCATCTCCGGTGCCCTCGTGGTCCAGGGCGGGCCGGGCACGGGTAAGACCGCCGTCGCGCTGCACCGTGCCGCATACCTGCTCTACACGCACCGGGACAGGCTCAAGACAGCCGGCGTGCTGCTGGTGGGACCGTCGTCGTCCTTCATGAAGTACATCGAACGCGTCCTGCCGTCGCTCGGCGAAACCGGCGTCGTGATGGCAAGCGTCGGCCGGCTGATGCCGGGCATCAACGCCGTCCCCGAGCCGGAGGCCGATGTTGCTGCCATCAAGGGGCGGCTGGACATGGCCGACGTCATTGCCAACGCCGTGGCCAACCGGCAGCGCATCCCTGCCGAAAACCGGATTCTCGAAGTGGACGGACGAAAGCTGGTCCTCACGCCCCGGCAGGTCCGCCGCGCCCGGGAACGGGCCCGCTCCACCGGCAAGCCCCACAACGAAGCACGCGTCACGTTCGTCAAAATCCTGCTCCGCGAACTGACGGAGCAGATAACGGAGCTCGTGGAAGCGGGCAACATCGGCAACAACGCAGACCGGTCCTATCTTGCCGAGGACGTCCGCTCCGCCAGGGACGTCCGCATCGCGCTGAACCTCTGCTGGATGCCGATGACGCCCGAAAAGCTGGTCAGTGAACTGCTGAGCAAGCCCGCGCTCCTGGAAGCCTGCACGCCGAAACTCACGGCGAGGGAACGTGAGCTGCTGCTCCGCGCTCCGGATGCCCCGTGGACCGAGGCCGACGTGCCGCTCCTTGACGAGGCGGCCGAACTCCTCGGCGAGCTCGATCCCGCTGCCGGCCGCGGACTCGCCCAGCAGGAGCACGACCGCGCCCGGGACCTGGCAAACGCCCGGCAGACGCTCGTCAACATGGAGACGGCCGGCGTGGACGTCCTGATGTCCGCCGAGGAACTCGTTGAGCAGAACCAGGAGCGCGAGGCACGGTTGACCGCGGCCGAGCGGGCCACCAGCGACCGCACCTGGGCGTTTGGCCACATCGTGGTGGATGAGGCGCAGGAACTGTCGCCGATGCAGTGGCGCCTCCTCGTCCGGCGCTGCCCGCTGAAGTCCTTCACGATCGTGGGGGACATCGCCCAGACCAGCTCCGTGGCCGGGGCCAATTCGTGGCAGGGTGCCCTCGGCCCGCTGTTCGGCGACCGCTGGCAGCTCGAAGAGCTCACCGTGAACTACCGGACGCCGTCGCAGATCGCCGAGTCGGCTGCGCGGATGGCCAACGCTGCCGGGCTCGTGGTGTCCGCGCCGAAGGCGGTCCGTGAGGGCCGCTGGTCGCCCATCATCGATCGGGTGGACCCGGGCAGCCTGGTAAGCCGGCTGGTGGAGGTGCTGCCGGAGGAGCTGGACGCGATCGACGGCGGCCTGCTTGCCGTTATTGCCGACGGGGACCTCCTGCCCGAGGCCACGTCAGCACTCCGCGCAGTCTACGGCCGCCGCATCGGCTCCGGCGCCGGCAGCTACGAACAGGACGTAGTCGTCATCAGCCCCAGGGAGGCCAAGGGCCTGGAATTCGACGCCGTGGTGGTTCTCGAGCCGTCCATGATGCTCAACCATGAACATGGCAGGGTGGGCGACCTCTACGTAGCCATGACGCGGCCCACGCAGCGGCTCCGGCTGATCGCAGGCGCGGGCATTCCGGCGGGCATCGAACGCTGAGATTGTCCGGGGCGGTTCCGGGCGCCCGTGGCCGTCTCTGATGACGGGCGCCCGGTGCCGGCTCCGATGAGGGCGACTGGTGCCGGCATGAGGGCCGCCGCAGGCCGCCGATCCTGCTAACTTAGAAGGCGTGTCACACCTAAACGACCTCGAATCCCAGCAGAACGACCCCAGCTTCGCCAATGTCTGGCAGGAGCTCAAATGGCGCGGACTTGTCCACGTGTCCACCGATGAGGTGGAACTGGAGAAGCTCCTTGCGGGAGACCCGGTCACGTATTACTGCGGGTTCGACCCCACGGCCCCGAGCCTTCACCTGGGGAACCTGGTCCAGCTCCTCCTCATGAGGCGCCTCCAGCTGGCAGGCCACAAGCCCCTGGGCCTCGTGGGCGGCTCCACCGGCCTGATCGGTGACCCTCGGCCGACGGCGGAGCGCACCCTGAACACGAAGGACACAGTTTCGGAGTGGGTCGGCTACCTGCAGGACCAGGTGCGGCGCTTCCTGAGCTTTGATGGTGCCAACGCGGCACGCATGGTGAACAACCTCGACTGGACCGCGCCGCTGAGTGCAATCGACTTCCTGCGCGAGATCGGAAAGCACTTCCGCGTGAGCACGATGCTGCGCAAAGACGCCGTGGCATCGCGCCTCAGCTCCGACGAGGGCATCAGCTACACGGAGTTCAGCTACCAGATCCTGCAGGGGATGGACTACCTGCAGCTCTACCGCGACTACGGCTGTGTGCTGCAGACCGGCGGATCCGATCAGTGGGGAAACCTGACGAGCGGCACGGAGCTCATCCGCAAGGTGGAGGGGAAAACCGTGCACGCGCTCGGCACCCCGCTCATCACCAACGCCGACGGCACGAAGTTCGGCAAGAGCGAAGGCAATGCCATCTGGCTGGATCCGGCCATGTGCAGCCCCTACGCCTTCTACCAGTTCTGGCTGAACACTGCCGATGCCGACGTTGTTGACCGGCTCAAGGTCTTCACTTTCCTGAACCGCGCCGAGATCGAGGCGATCGGGGTGTCCGTTGCCGAACGTCCCTTTGCCCGCGAGGGCCAGCGCCGGCTCGCGTACGAGGTGACCTCGCTGGTCCACGGCGTCGAAGCGACTGAAAAGGTCATCGCGGCATCGGCTGCGGTCTTCGGCCACGGGGACCTGTCGGTACTGGACGAGCAGACGCTCGCGGCGGCGACGTCCGAGCTGCCCTCTGCCTCTGTGGACGGGGCGGCCCTGGGCATCATCGACCTGCTGGTTGCATCGGGTCTGTCGGAGAGCAAGTCTGCCGCGCGCAGGATCGTTGGCGAAGGCGGCGCCTACGTCAACAACGCCAAGGTGTCCGACCCCGATGCTGTGATTGCACGGTCCGAACTGCTGCACGGCAAATACCTGCTGTTGCGCCGGGGCAAAAAGAACCTGGCCACCGTCCAGGTATTGGGCAGCTAGCACTACGATCCCTTCATTGCACGCTCCTCCGCAGCCGATTTGCACGGCCGCGGGGGAGCGTGTAATGTCTTCTGAGTCGCCGCCGCTGAGTGGTGACAAACCCCCTTCACTGAGAAGCAATTCTTCATGTGCAAAGCACTGAATGAAGAAAAGCTTCCAATAGTGCTGGGCGGATTCGTTACACGGAAGTGAATATCGGGAAAACAACCGGATTTGCAAAGTGAAAATGAATGAAATAAGCTATAAACATCGCAGCGAAGAAATGCGAAACAAAAGAGATTAGCGAATTGAGTCGCAAATTGTTTCGAGAAGTATTCGAATGTGTCTGTTGTTTGAGAACTCAATAGTGTGCCAAGTTTGTTGATACCGGTTTATTTTATATGAATTGGTTGATTTGCCGGGCTCGCCTGCCCCTGTGGGTGGGTCTGGTTTTTTAGCTGGTTTCAAATTTTGTGCAGCCT
>NZ_JAFHKT010000114.1 GCF_017052465.1 Arthrobacter pascens | reverse complement strand
CTCGGGATCCAGGTTATTCATGAGCATGCGCAGCGGGGCTTCCGTCTGCCAGGACTTGGCGGTGAGCTCGGTGCCGCGGGCCGCTTTGACCGGGCGGGCACCGGTAGTGAAATCGGCGGGTGCCATGAGGGGCTCCTTCGTGTTGCTGGGTGGTTCGGAGAAGTGCTTCTGTATCAACTAAAGCCCCTCCCGGACAGGCCGGACAGGGCTTTCGAGAGGGTGCTGTCCGGGATTCCAGACGGGGTGCACGCGCGGAATGTGATGGCACCTGCCGGCGCGGGAGATAAACATGGTCCGTCACGGCGGCGGCGTTCGGGCCGCTGAAGGACACAGCTAGCGGTCCGCGAATGCCTCTGACAAAAAGAGCGCCCAGTCGCTGAAAGGGTCCTCGGCTACGGGATGATCCGTCAGTTCGGCCTGGGGCAGCAGGTCCTCGAGTGTCGTGAGGTCCGCGGGTGTCACCAGGTCACTGTCCGTCCCAGGAGTTCCGGGCTCGGCGTGGCCACAGTTGTTCTCGGCCTGCCCGGGGGTGCCGGGCCCAAGGTTCTTGACCATGGCAAGGAGCTGGCTTGGCCACCGCGGGGGTTCCCAGTCGGGTTGTTCACTGGCATATGTGCGGCCCGTGGGCGAGATCCAGCCAGGCGGATGGTTGGCGCTGGCGCCGGTGGGCGTCCATGCGGTGGTATGTCTGAGGCGGTGGTGTTTGGGGCATGGTTGACCGAGGTTGCTGATCCCGGTGGATCCGCCGTGGGCCCAGGCAAGGAGATGGTCTGCGTCGTTGTCCAGGGAATGGTTGCCGCAGCAGGGGAACGTGCATTTCGCGTCCCTCAGCCGCAGCCATTGCCGCAGCGTTTTGGGAATCCGGTAGCTGGTCCGCCCGATCTCCAATGGCGCACCGTCGCGCGGATCAGTCAACACTCTCAGGAACGACGATGCCCCGTCGGCAACAAGGGCGCGCGCCACGGATGGTGGAATCGGGCCGTACCCGTCCAACATGGCCGGCTCCTCGGTCAATCCCAGCAGCGAAAGCACCGGAACGGTGACGAGGACCTGGGCTGCCGGGAACGGAACATCACCAAATGATGGATGGCTTGCCGGCCCGCCCTCCAGCACGCCGTGCAACAAGCCGTCTTCGAGGGCGCCTCCCGGCGCGCCATCCCGCGAGGGTGCCGTCGTCGCTGCCTTTGGCAGTGCCAGACGGCGTTCGTTCGAGTCCAGCGGTGAGGAGCCAGGTGGCGGCGACATCGGCACGAAGCTGCGCGAGGGTTCTGGCCTCCTCCGCTCCCTGCAGTGCTCTTGCGGCGGTGGTGATGCGGTCCCAGATGCCCGCGGCCTGGCCGGCAGGCAGGTAGGCGGAAAGCCAGGCCATGCCGTCGCGGTCCGGGGTGCACTCCACCCGGCGGTCGACGACGCTGCGGGCATGGCGCTTCTCGATGCTCACCGGGTGGTGCCGTTCCCGCCAGATCCGGGCCTTTGCACGGAACCGGGCCGGTGCAAGATCCCCGACCGGGCAGCCCCTGGCGGGAGTGGGCGCCTCCTGGCCCAGGAAATGCGCCTCCATACGCGCAGCACCTCCGGCGTCGAGGTTGGCGGTTTCGTCGATTATGACCCGGGCGTGCTGCCACGAAATGCTCCCGGCCTGCAGCGCGGACAGTGTCAGCGGCAGAGCGGTGGTGAGCGTGTGGGCTTCAGAGAGAAGCGCGCCGGCAGTGCGTTCGCTGACCGTCAGGACACACGCGACCTCAGCCGTCACGGCCATGTCTTGGGCGGTGTGTTCCTGCGGAGACAGTGCGGGTGCGGCCATGGCTCTGGCGGCGTTGGCATATCCTGCGGCAAGGTGCACTCTCAGGGCGGCCATTCTTGCTTCCACCCGGGCCACTTCAGCCATGCCGTCCAGGCACGCATCCGCCTGATCCCGAAGAGGGTCCGCAGCGGCCGGGCCTAGGTTTTTCGCCCCGCCGCGGACCAAAACAGCCAGCGCAGCGACAGAGGCCTCGACGGCCTCCAACGTCTCCACAGCGGCTCTGCTTTCCATACGCAAAGCATCTCAGGAGGCACCGACATTAATGCGGACACAGGCGGGGTCGCTGCGCAGGGCCCCCAGTGTCCTTTCGCGCTCGGCTGCGGCCCGGACAGCAGACAGTCTGGAATCAAAGACAGCAAAGATCCGTGAGGCTCATCACCTGCAGCCCGGAAATGGTCTGCTGGATAGCGATCCCCCTCCCAAAGACGAGAAGGTATTGGCATGCAACAAGCGCCCACAGACAGCAGGACCACCTCAGACGGCGGTGCCACCACAGACGGCACGACAAGGGCGCCGCAGGCCGCGGCCTCCTTCGGCGCCGGGCTGGAGAAAACCGCAGGTGCCGTCCTGAACCGCGGCCTCAACGTGCGCCACATCCGCTTCATGGCCCTGGGCTCGGCGATCGGCACGGGCCTGTTCTATGGCTCGGCCTCCGCCATCCAGAAAGCCGGACCCGCCGTGCTGCTGGCCTACATTATTGGCGGCGCGGCAGTGTTCATGGTGATGCGCGCCCTGGGTGAGATGGCCGTGCGGCATCCCGTCTCGGGCTCCTTCGGGCAGTATGCCGGGCGGTATCTAGGGCCACGGGCCGGTTTCATCACCGGATGGACCTACGTCTTCGAAATGGCGATTGTGGCCATCGCGGACGTCACGGCCTTCAGCATTTACATGGGCTTTTGGTTCCCTGACGTTGACCGCTGGATCTGGATTCTTGCCATCATCTCCTTTTTGGCTGCCCTGAATCTGCTCAGTGTCAAGGTCTTCGGCGAGCTGGAGTTCTGGTTCTCCCTCATCAAGGTGGCGGCCATCATTGCCATGATCGCCGCCGGCGCTGCCATCATCGTCTTCGGCTTCCAGACCGGAGGATCCGCCGCCGCCCCCGGGCTGGGGAACCTCGTCGAACACGGCGGATTCCTTCCCAACGGCTTCGAAGGGCTCCTGGCCTCGTTCGCCGTGGTGATGTTCGCCTTCGGCGGGATCGAGACTATCGGCATCACCGCCGGCGAGGCCGCGGATCCCAAGAAGGTGATCCCGAAGGCCGTCAACACGGTCCCCGTCCGGGTGCTGCTGTTCTACGTGCTGACCCTCGGCGTGCTGATGAGCCTGTTCCCGTGGAATGAAATCGGCAGCAACGGCAGCCCGTTCGTGCAGATCTTCAGCGGACTGGGAATCCCGGCGGCGCCCCACATCCTGAATGCAGTGGTCATCACCGCAGCGCTTTCCGCCATCAACAGCGACATCTTCGGCGCGGGGCGCATCCTGTTCGGGCTGGCGGGCCAGGGCCATGCACCGCAGAGCTTCGGGAAGGTGTCCCGCCACGGCGTTCCCTGGATGACCGTGGTCATGATGGCCGGAATCCTCTTGGCCGGCGTGGTCCTGAACGCGGTGATACCGGAGGACGTCTTTGTACTGATCGCTTCGATCGCCACCTTCGCCACCGTATGGGTCTGGGTGATGATCCTTGCCTCGCACGTTGCCATGAAGCGCGAGATTGCCCGCAGCGGCCTCCCGGCGTCCGAGTTCCCGTCCCCGTGGTGGCCGGCGGCGTCCGTCCTGACCATCGCCTTCATGGCCCTGGTGATCGCCGTCCTGGGAGTCTTCGAGGAGACCCGCGTGGCCCTCTACGTTGGCGGGGCGTGGCTTGCGGCATTGCTGCTGGCCTACCGCCTGTGGGTCCGCGGCCGCGGCCGCGCCCGCGCGGAACTCGTGGATGAGACCGCCCCGCTTCCCGTGGCGAAGGCTGCTCCGGCGGATGTGACGCACGACCGGCTGTAGGCACGCCCATCCGCGGCCGCCGGCGCAGCCCCACCGAACCGGACACCTGAGCCGGACTACCGAACCGGACGACTGCGCCGGACTACTGCGCCGGCCGGCCGTGGATGCGGACCGACAGCTCGTTCGCCACCTTCTGCACCCGGGCGGCGAGCGCCGGCCACTGGTCCGCCGGCAGTTTGTCCTCGAGGAACGTGACGGCGACTGCCGCCGTCGGCCATCCCAGGTGATCGGTGACGGCGGCGGCGATGGAGCCGAAGCCGGGCGTCACCTCTCCGTGTTCCGTGGCGTAGCCGCGCCGGCGGACTTGGTCCAGGTGCGAGGAGAGCGCGGAGTACTTCATGATTGCCCCCTCCACTTCATGCCGGGCGCTGAACGCTGCGGCATTCGGATAGAGCGCCCGGACCTGGGACTTGGGCAGCGCGGCAAGGATGGCGCGGCCGCTCGCGGTGAGGTGGCTCGGAAGCCGGACGCCGACGTCGGTCACCAGGGACGGCCGGTTCTTGGCCCGCTCCTCGACGATGTAGAGCACGTCGCGCCCGTGCAGGACGGCAAGGTGCGCGCTTTCGCCGATCGCATCGACCAGCGAGGCGAGCACGGGCCGTCCGAGCCGGGACAGGGGCTCCTGCCGCGAATAGGCCGAGCTAAGCTCGAAGGCGCTGATGCCCAGGCCGTAACGCTGCTCCTCGTGCAGGTGCAGGACGAAACCGTTCGCCTCCATCACCCCAAGGAGGTGGTACACGCTGGAACGCGGCAGTCCCAGCGCCGTGGCAATGTTCGACGCCGCCATCGGCCCCCGCTTGGAGGCCAGCAGTTTGAGGATGCGGAGGGTATTTTCGGCCGCCGGAACTTTCGACGTCACCTTCACCGCCGTCGAGCGGGCCGCTGATTCCCGCCGCGCTGGCGCAGTGTCTGCCATGTGTTCCTCCGTCGTTACGGCCGTCGTTACGGTCCAAAAGAGGCCCCGAAAGGCTTTCTGTCCGGGATACCGTACTTATGCGTGACTTAATCGTGCACCTTGCCCATGGCTCAGAAACACCCCCAAACGGGCACTGCGTCTGGAATCCCAGATACCCCTTTTCCTCTTCCGCAGCCAAAGGACCCTGGGTTAGCGTTAGGCATGGACTTGCCGCTGGACGGGAAAGTGGCCCTCGTCGCGGGGGCCACGAGGGGCGCGGGGCGTGGAACGGCGGTGGCCCTCGGCGAGGCCGGGGCCACTGTCTACTGCACCGGGCGCACAACGCGGCACCGCACCTCGGAGTACGGCCGGCAGGAAACCATCGAGGAGACGGCGGAACTGGTGACTGCCGCAGGCGGCACCGGTATCGCCGTCGAGGTGGACCATCTGCAGGCGGCCGACGTGGAAGCGCTGGTGCGGCGCATCGATGACGAGCAGGGGCGCCTGGATGTCCTCGTCAACGACGTTTGGGGCGGTGAAAACCTCGTTGAGTGGAACACGCCCGTGTGGGAGCACAGCCTGGACGCCGGGCTGAAGATGCTGCACGGCGCCGTGGACACCCACCTCGTCACAAGCCACTTCGCCTTGCCCCTGCTCATCCGGCGTCCGGGCGGGCTTGTGGTGGAAATGACCGACGGAACCCGGGAGTACAACGCAACCCACTACCGGCTTTCGGCGTTCTACGACCTCGCCAAGTGGGCGGTGCTGCGTCTCGCCTTCAGCCAGGCAGAGGACTTGAAACCCTTCCAGTGCACAGCGGTGGCATTGACTCCCGGGTGGATGCGTTCGGAAATGATGCTGGAGCACTATGGGGTGACCGAGGCGAACTGGCGGGACGCAGCGGCGGTAAACCCGCACTTCGCCGCGATCTCGGAAAGCCCTCGCTTCGTCGGCCGCGCCGTTGCGGCACTCGCGGCCGACCCGGACCTGGCCAGCCGCACAGGGGGTTCGTTCTCCTCCGGCGGCCTGGCCCGGGAGTACGGATTCACCGATGTCGACGGGTCGCGGCCGGACTGCTGGCGCTACCTCACAGAGGTGCAGGACGCTGGCCTGCCGGCGGCAAGCCAAGGATACCGCTGAGGCCAGTGCTTTGGCGGCATCCCGGCACGGCGATTTCCAAAAACAGGTAGTTGATGCCTGTTCCGAGAGGCGCCCACGGGAGAAGTGAGGTACTTGCTACTCGTGTGGCTCTTGGTGTGACTGTCTACTGTTGTCCGCACGGTGCACTCCCGGATCGGAGCTCCCTCCGACAATCGCAACCGGATCCCGCACCGCCAGTGAATCGACGCCAGGTCACACTGCGAAGGAGTGGTCACGATGATCCAGTTCACCGCCGATGCCCCCATCCGAACCGGACGGCTGTCCGGGTTCCTGACTAAGACACTGAGCCGCGCACGCACGGCGGCCATCCCCTACAAGATCGGCGACGCCGTGGTGGGCGATGATCCCTTCAATGGCAGGAGGGAAGGCATCGTGGAGATCCGCAACGGAACGTCGGTGGGCCTGAGGTCGGGCGGCCGCGTCTATTTCTATGACCACCGGCAGCTGAGGCGGCCGGAGTAGCCGGTGGCCAGCATGCCGTCCCGACGAAGGAGCGCGTTTCCATGTCCATTGCCAATTTGCCTACCGCCTACCTGACCATCGCCGAAGTCGCGGCAGCGCTGCGGGTTTCCAAGATGACCGTCTACCGGCTGGTCAAGTCCCACGCCCTGGCCTCCGTCCGCTTCGGAAAGTCATACCGCATTCCCGAATCAGCCGTGGAGGACTACATCAGGCAGGCCGAAACCCCGGCCGAGTAGCAGCGGGGCCAGATCCCGGCGGACGGGCAGGGCTCACGCGGCCTTCGGAAAAACTCCGGCCCCCGCGAGCCCGGAGCGCGGTGCAGTCTCCACCTTGGCACAGATCCAGCGGCCGAGTTCCGTAGCGGCCACCGGGTCGATGGAGGTCTCGAACCCCGCGCGACCCAGCATCCACACCAGGTCCTCGGTGGAAATGTTGCCGGCGGCGCCCGGGGCAAAGGGGCAGCCGCCCAGGCCTCCGACCGCGCTGTCAAAAACCCCGACGCCGGCCGCCATGGCCGCGTAGGTATTGGCCAGGGCGGTGTGGCGGGTTTCGTGCAGGTGCGCCCGCAACTGCACGCCCGTTTCCGAGCGCAGCTCGCCGAACACGTCGCCGACCTGCCAGGGGACGGCACAGCCGATGGTATCCGCGAGGGCAACCTCCGCCAGCGCCCCGCGCTGAAGTGCGCTGCGGACCACAGCGAGAGTCTGTTCCTTGGGGACGTCGCCCTGGTAGGGGCAGCCGAAAGCGACGGCAGCGGTCACCGTGAGCGGAATCGAAGCTCCGGCGGCGATCGATGACACTTCCTCGAGTGCATCGAGGGCCGCGGCCACGGTGGTGTTCTGGTTCGCGGCGGCGAAGGCGTCAGTCACCGGCAGCACGTAGTTCATCTCGTCCACGCCGGCATCCACGGCCCGGACGGCGCCCCTGGTGTTCAAAACCAACCCGATGAAGCTGGCCCCGGCATCCCGGGGCACGCCCTCCATGACCGCATCCGCGTCGGCCATCTGCGGGACCTTCCTCGGATTCACAAAGCTGACCGCCTCAATGCGCCTGGCGCCCAAGGCGATGAGTTCGTTGATGAGCCGCAGCTTGTCCTGAGTGGTGACCGGAACCTTTTCGTTCTGGAGCCCGTCCCGCGGACTGACGTCCACGATGGAAACTGCCCTCGAAGCCTGTGGGTCATTCATCAGATGGCACCTTCATCCTTGGCGTCCTGCAGTTCCTTGTCAGAGAGCTTGAGCAGCCCCGCGTATATATCCCGGTTGTGGGAGCCCGGCACCAGGGGCCCGCTCCAGCCGATCTCCCCTGTGCTGCGGGTCAGCCTGGGAATGATTCCGGGCTGGACCACGGTGCCCAGCTGCTCGTCCGGCACCTCCACCAGCATCCCCCTGGCACGCAGTTGGGGGTCCTCGAAGATGTCTTCAATGCTGCTGACCGGGCTGTTGGGCACTGAGTATCCGTCCAGGAGCGAGGTCAGCTCCTCATGACGAAACCCCGCCGCCCATTCGGCAATCAGTGATTCCAGCTCTTCCTGGTGGGCCCCCCGGGCCGCATGGTTTCTGTACCGCGCGTCCGACGCCAACTCCGGCCTGCCCATGGCGGCAGCCAGCCGCACGAACACCGAGTCCTGGTTCGCAGCGATGACCACCCACTTGCCGTCGCTGGAACGGAAGATGTTCGACGGCGCGATCCCCTTGAGTCCCGAGCCACTGGGTCCCGGGACAACCCCGGTTGCCGCGTAGTCCGGCACGGCGCTCTCCAGGAGCGAAAAGCAGGCTTCCACGAGGGACACGTCCACCACCTGGCCCGTTCCTCCCCGGGCGTCCCGCCAATACAGGGCCAGCAGGATCCCCTGCAACGCATAGAGCGACGCGAGGCTGTCCCCCAGCGAAATGCCTGTGCGCGGAGGTGCCTGGTCCGGGTAGCCGTTGAGGTACCGCAGGCCTCCGCGCGCTTCGGCGACTGAAGCGTAGCCCGGCTTTTGCGCATCCGGCCCGGTCTGGCCGTAGCCGGACACCCTGGCAATAATGAGCCCCGGATTCACCTTCCAGAGTTCCTCGGGTGCAAGTGCCAGCTTCTCGAGGGTTCCAGGCCGGAAGTTCTCCAGGATGACATCTGCCTCCTTGCAGAGCTCCAGGAACAGCCCGCGCCCGCGCGGAGATTTGAGGTCGAGCGTCACGCATTTCTTGCCGCGCGACTGCACGGACCACCAGAGCGTGTGCCCGTGGACCCTCGCCCGGCCCCATTCCCGCATGGGATCCGGCCGGTCCGGCGACTCAATCTTGATGACTTCCGCACCGAAGTCGGCAAGCTGACGGCCCGCAAAGGGACCCGCGATCAGGGAACCAAGTTCAAGGACGCGCACGCCGGCCAAGGGACCGGCGGTGTGCGGGGTATCGGGCCGGGCGGCGGTGCGCGTGGTGGTCTCGGGAACCTTCGCCATCTTTGGGACTCCTGTTCTGCCGGCGTCGGCATAATCCGGGCAGATGCTGCGGATTAGGTTAGCGGGGAGCCTATGGAGCCGTTCTTCTCTGGCACCAGAGTCTTTCATATTGTGGACCTAAATCCACGATGCGGATAGACCCTCCTGCGGAATCGTTCCTCCGATGACCCTCGTTGACTCTTCGGCCGCGGCCAGGACGGCTTCCACCCAGGAGGCGCACACGTCGTAGGGCATCCTCATCGCGGGCCCCATGACCGTCAAGGCGCCGAAGAGTTCAGCCTGGGGCCCGAAGATCGGAGCCGAGATCCCGCTCGCCCCCGAAACGCGCTCACCCGTGGTGATGGCGAACCCCTCCGCCTTGGTTTTGGCTACGGCCGCCTCCAGGCTTGCGGCGTCCGTGATCGTCTGGTCCGTCAGGGAGTGGAGCCCCGAGCGGTATACCTGTTCGGCCACATCAGGGTTCCAGGCCAGGAGGACCCGGCCGGCCGAACCCACGTGCAGCGGCATGATTTCGCCCACCTGGACCACCCGCCTCAGCATCCGCCGGGTCTCAGCAAGGGCAATGCAAACCCGCTTCCCCTGGGACTCCCGGAAGATGCAGGCCGTCTCTCCGAGTTCGTCACGCAGCCTCCGCAGCACGGGAGTGAGCAATTCGAGGAAGTCGAGCCCCTGGGTGGCAGGGGCCGCCCAGTGGGCCATCCGGACTCCGACGCGGAACCGGTCCCCATGGCGGTCCAGGATGCCCTCCTGAACCATGTTCGCAACGAGGCGCTGAACCGTGGAATGGGGTACGCCGGTAGCCGACCGGATTTCGGTCAGCGAAAGCTCAGGCTGGGCGAGCGAAAAGGCGTCCAGGATGGACGTGATCTTTCGAAGCACCAGCAAAGGCGTGACCGAGGTTTCGTTGGAACTCATGGACAAAGTGTAGGAGCCCGCGGCCCGTTGAGTGTGACCTGGGTTACTGCTACCATCAAGTCCACATCATGATGGTGAACCCACGATGTGAAAACAATGTCCAAATCGTCAGAGCCGACGCAGCGGGCGTGGAAGCGACGCAACACGTTCCTCCGACCATGAGAATCCGCAGCGATAGCAATCGGCCAGCGCCGGCCGGGAAGAGTGCAATGATGCCAGCTGCACAAGCAGACACGTCAACGTACGCGGTGGAGCTCACCGGGTGCACCAAGCAATTCCCCACGCCCGGGGGCGAAACCTACGTCGCTGTCCGCGACATCAACCTCAAGGTCGAACCCGGCCGGTTCGTCTCGATTGTCGGCCCCACCGGCTCCGGCAAATCCACGATCCTCAACATGGCGGCCGGGCTCCTGGATCCCAGCTCGGGCGGCGTGAAGAGCTTTGGGCAACCCGTGAGCGGAGTAAACCGCCGGGCCTCCTACATGTTCCAGCAGGACCCCCTCCTGCCGTGGAAGACGGTGATCGACAACGTGAGTCTCGGCCTGACCATGGCCGGCGTGTCGAAGGCAGAGGCCCATGCGGAATCGCGGCGCTGGCTCGAGAAGGTAGGGCTCAAGAATTTCGCGGACCGCTACCCGCACCAGCTCAGCGGCGGCATGCGCAAGCGCACAGCCATCGCCCAGGCCTGGATCGTCAATCCCGACATCCTGCTCATGGACGAGCCCTTTTCGGCCCTCGACGTGCAGACGCGCCAGATCATGGAGAACGAGCTTCTGCAGCTCTGGCAGGAATCCGGCAAAGCCGTCGTCTTCATCACCCATGACCTGGACGAAGCGATCGCGTTATCCGATGAAGTCGTCATCCTTGGGGCGGGCCCCGGAAGCACCGTGGTGGGAAGCTACACAATCGACATCCCCCGCCCGCGTGATCTCCTCGACATCCGCGACGATCCCAAATTCGTTACTCTTCACCGCGAAATCTGGGGCAGGTTGAAGATCGAAGTCTCAAAGACCTACGAAACGGCACTGGCGGAAGAAGGCGAAGTCGCGTGACTCTCCTCGGATCAAGGAAAAACGGGCCTTCGGCGGCACAGGACGGGAGCGTTGCCCGCCGCCGCCCGCGCGGCGGGGAGATGTCTGCGCTGGCGATGCGGAGCACGCAACTCCTCCTCACCGTTGCGGTCCTGGGCGCCTGGGAGCTTTCTGCGCGGGCCGGGATCGTGGACGAATTCTTCTTCCCGCTTCCGTCGGACATCTTCCAGACAGTGTGGGTGTGGGTGTCGTCGGGGTTCGTGTTCCCACACCTGTGGGTCACCATGCAGGAGGCCATCCTGGCATTTCTGGTGGGTGCCGCCGTCGGCCTTCTCCTGGGTTTCGTCCTTGCGAGGGTACGCTTCCTCGAGAGGCTCCTGGACCCGTTCCTGCAGATGTTCAACGCTCTTCCCCGCGTGGTGCTGGCCCCGATCTTCCTGCTCTGGTTCGGGCTGGGAATCTGGTCAAAGGTCGCCTTCGGCTTCACGCTGGTGTTCTTCATTGTTTTCTTCAACACCCTCGAGGGCGTCAAGAGCGTTGACCGCGTTCTGGTGGACAATGCACGGATGCTGGGGGCGTCCGAAAAGCAGCTCCTCCGCCATGTGTTTATCCCCAGCGCGCTGACGTGGATCTTCTCGAGCCTGCACATCAGTGTGGGCTTCGCCATCACGGGCGCCGTGGTGGGCGAATACCTCGGCGCGTCCGCCGGCGTCGGCTACGCGATCGCCCAGGCCCAGGGCGTCTTCGACACCAAGGGCGTCTTTGCCGGGATGTTCATCCTGATGATCGTGGTCCTGATCATCGACCTCCTCGTCAACCGCCTGGAACGGCACCTGCTCCGGTGGCGCCCAGTCCGGTCCTCCTAACAGACCAGACCCCCTGCACGGCCCGGCCCTGCAGGGCGTGAACCACGCACCATCACCGCCTGAAAGGGATACCCGATGACACAGACCACAAACCGGCAAAGGCGCCGGGGCATCATCCGGCCGCTGGCCCTCGTTGCCGCTCTTGCTCTTGCACTCTCCGCCTGCGGCGCTCCGGCCGCTGCGCCTCCGGGCCAGACCGGCACCGGAGCCGCCGGTGGTGGCGGCGGAGGCTCCAAGGTGGTCATCGGCATCGGCGGCCAGACCCTTCTGACCTACCTTCCGACCACCCTGGCGCAGGAGCTGGGCTACTACCAGGACGAGGGTGTGAACGTCGAACTCCAGGACCTCCAGGGCGGATCCAAGGCTCTGACGGCCATGATCGGTGGCAGCACGCACGTGACCAGCGGTTACTACGAGCACACGATCCAGATGCAGGCGAAGAACCAGAAGGTCAAGGCCTTCGTTGACATGGGCGAGTCCTCGGGCCTTGCCTTGCTCGTGGCGCCGAAGAACGAGGGCAAGATCAAGTCCATCGCAGACCTCAAGGGCAAGAACGTCGGCGTGACGTCTCCGGGGTCCTCCACGGACATGTTCGTCAAGTTCCTGCTGGCCAAGAACGGCATGCAGCAGACGGATGCCGCGGTTTCCGCCATCGGAGCCGGTTCCTCCGCTGTTGCCGCCATGGAACAGGGCCAGGTGGATGCCGCAGTAATGCTCGAACCTGACATCTCCGTTCTGACCAAGCGGATCGGACACGAACCTGTGCTTCTGGAGGATGTCCGCACTGCAGAGGGGCTCAGGGAAGTGTTCGACACCGACTCCTGGCCTTCCTCGAGCCTTTACGCCAAGACCGAATGGTTGGACCAGAACAAGGAGACGGCCGGCAAGCTCGCCAAGGCCATCAAGCGCACCCTTGAATACATCGACGGACATTCCGGTGAGGAGATCGCGGCGGCGATGCCGGAGAAATTCTCGGGCGGAGACAAGGCTCTGTACGCCAAGGTGATCGAGGAGCTGAAGGCCACGCTGAGCAAGGATGGTGCCTTCACCGAGGAAGGCGCCCAGGCGGTGCTGAAGACCCAGCAGGTGGCCAACCCTGAAGTCGGGAACAAGGAGATCAAGCTGGAGGAAACCTACACGAATGAATTCTTGAAGTAGAGGCATGGGGCGGGCCGGGTCATCCAAACGGATGGCGGGCCCGCCTCACCCGCCCGGCGCGTCCCGCCGCCGGAAGTCCCCGGGCCACTCGGCCTTGCGGATCCTCCCCAGCTCCTGGACCGTTCCGAGGTGCCCCCACTCATCCCGCCCGAGCCGCGCGAGTGGTCCGAGGAGGTCGATCCGCGGGTGGCTCCCTTCCAGAACCGCGGTGGAGATGGCGGCATGGGTGACCTCGCCGAACACCAGGACGCAGTCGCCCATCTCCAGGGTTGAATGCAACCGGCATTCGAGGGCCACCGGAGACTCCGCCACCCGCGGCACGCTGACCGTCAGGCCCGGTTCGCGGGTCACGCCGGCGGCGTCGAACTCGCTGACGTCGGGCGGAAAGTTGGTGCCCGTAGCATTGACCTCGGCCATGAACTCAGCCGGCGCGAGATTGATCACGAACTCCCCGCGTGCCGAGATGTTCCGCAGCGAATCCTTCCTGCCCACCGAAGTGAACTGGATGATCGGCGGCGTCACAGAGGCGACGGTGAAGAAGGAATGGGGCGCGAGATTGTCCACACCCTCGGCGGAGGTGCTGGACACCCAGGCGATGGGGCGGGGAACAACAACGGCCGTCAGCAGCCGGTAGAACTCCGCAGACGGCAACTCAGCGGGACTGAAATCCTTGCGCATTCCGCCAGCTTAGCCGGGTGTTTTCTACCGGGCGGACCAGCCGCCGTCCATGGTGTAGCTCGCGCCGGTGACCATCCCGGCGTCGTCCGACGCCAGCCACCCAACAAGGGAGGCGACTTCCTCCGGCTCCACCAGCCGTTTGATGGCGGACTCCGTCAGCATGACCTTGGCGAGGACCTCCGATTCGGGGATGCCGTGCACCCGGGCCTGGTCGGCAATCTGCTTTTCCACGAGCGGCGTGCGGACGTACCCGGGATTGATGCAGTTGGACGTGACGCCGTGCTCCCCGCCCTCCAGCGCCGTTACTTTGCTCAGTCCTTCCAGCCCGTGCTTCGCGGAGACGTAGGCGCTCTTGAACGGCGAGGCCCGGATCCCGTGCACGGAGGACACGTTGATGATACGGCCGAAGCCATTGGCATACATGTGCGGGAGGGATGCCCGCACCAGCAGGAAGGGCGCCTCAAGCATCAGGGTGAGGATCCGGCGGAAGGCAGCCGGCTCGAAGTCCTCGATGGGGCCGATGTGCTGGATGCCAGCGTTGTTAACCAGGATGTCGCAGTCCAGGCTCAGCGCCGCCAGGGCATCCACGTCCAGGAGGTCCACGCCCCAGGCCGTGCCGCCCAGCTCGTCGGCGAGGGCTGCGGCTCCCGCCTCGTCCACGTCGGCCACCACCACTTTGGCGCCACGGGCAGCGAGCTCCCGCGCACAGGCCGCGCCTATCCCGCTGGCGCCGCCGGTCACCACGGCCTTGCGGCCGTTCAGGGTCTTTCCGCTCATGTTCTGCTCCTCTAAGTGTCCGCGCTGACACGTGCCGCATCACGGCACTTCCGGTTCACCTGAGTATTGCTGCAGAGACTTCCCGGCTCAATAGCTAATCCGGCACGTAATTCGTGCAAAATTGCAGATATGGAAGCCAACCCCGATGACCTGCTGGTCCTGCTCGCGGTGTCCCGTTCGGCGAAATTCACGACGGCGGCCCAGGTGTTGGGGCTGAACCACACCACAGTGTCCCGCAGGATCGCGGCCCTGGAAAAGGCGCTCGGAGGGCGCGTCCTCTCCCGGGCGGCGGGCGGCTGGGAACTGACCGAACTTGGCGCGCAGGCGGCCATGGTTGCCGAACAGGTTGAAACCGCGGTGCGCGCCCTCGGGCCTTCCGGCCGCCCGCCCGACCCGGTGACCGGCGTCGTGCGCATGACCGCAACGGACGGCTTCAGCGCGTACATCGCCGCTCCGGCGGTCGCCAAGCTGCGGCGGGACCACCCCGGCCTCAGCGTGGAGATCGTCACTGTCACGAGGCGGGCGCTGCAGCAGCGCTCCGGGCTCGACATCGAGGTGGTGGTGGGTGAGCCGCAGGTGCACCGGGCCGAGGCCTTCCGTCTCGGCGAATACGTGCTGGGCATGTACGCCTCCCGCTCGTACCTGATGGAGAACGGAACCCCGGACTCGGTGGAGTCCCTGACAACGCATCCGCTGGTGTACTTCGTGGACTCCATGCTGCAGGTGGACGACCTCGACGCTCCGCGGCGCCTGGTGCCGGCGATGCGGGACGGCGTGAGCTCCACCAACGTGTTCGTCCATGTGGAGGCCACGCGGGCGGGCGCCGGCATCGGGTTCCTGCCGTGCTTCATGGGAGACCGGCACGATGACCTCGTGCGCCTCCTGCCGGAACAGTTCGCGGAGCGCCTCCCCTACTGGATGGTGCTCCGGCCGGACTCCATGCGGCGGCCCGCCGTCGCGGCCGTGGTCCAGGCAGTGCGCGAAGAGGTGACGGCAAACCGGGAGTCGCTGCTGGGGCGCGGCAGAACCCCATCGATTGCTCCGTAACTGCCCTTTTGAAGCATGGGAAGGGCAGTTACGGAGCAGTCGATGGAGGTAAGGGCGGGGGAGGCGGCGGATCGCGGCGGACCGATGCCCCGGTGGCGAAGGCGCGGACTCGTGTGTCGTCCCAGATGTGGGCGGGGACGGCGCCCCCGAGGAGCCGGCGGGCCAGGTGGGGATCGTCGTCGAACGGCCGGTCGCTGCCGGCCATCACCATGTTGCCGTAGCGGCGTCCCTTGAGCATGGCCGGATCAGCGATGATCACGGTGTGTTTAAAGGCGGCGGCGATGGTGGCGGCATCCTCGCGAGCACTCTTGAGGTCCGGCCCGTCCCCCGAATTCACGACATACAGGCCGCCCGGAGCCAGCACCCGCTTCACGTGTTCGGTGAATTCGGCCGTGGTCAGCGGCCGCGGTGTGAATGCACCGGCGAAGACGTCCCTGATGATGAAGTCGCGGGTCTCCGGCGTCAGCGTTTCGGTCACGGCCCGGGCCTCCCCGACGCGAAGGCGCAACAGCGGCGCTTTGGGGAGGTCAAACCAGCCGCGGACATATTCGGCGAGTTTCCCGTCCAGTTCAACCACCACCTGCCGTGCCTCGGGATAGGCGGCGTGGAAGTAACGGGCCAGCGAACAGGCGCCGCCGCCAAGGTGGAGGCCGCGCAGCCTGGGCCGGGATTCCGGAGGCCAGCGGGACTCGATGAGGGCGGCCATCCAGCGCATGTACTCGAAGTCAAGAAACAGCGGATCGGCGAGGTCGATGTGCGAGCTCATCACACCGTTGATGCGCAGCAGCCAGCCGCTGGAATTGTCCTGGTCCGCGATCAGTTCGCAGTCTCCGGTGTCGATGTAGTAGACGCCCTCCACGGGTCCGTCCGGGCGGGCACCCTTGGGCAGCTCCACGACTCCACGGGCGCCGGCGTCGGCTGTCCGGCCGCTGGCCTTGCCGCGCCGTGCCATCAGTTTTCCGCCGCTTCGGTCATGCCTCAACCCTAGTTGACGGCGGGGGTTGAGGCTGCCGAAGACCTGGGCTTCGACCAGCCCGCGATCTCGACAAGTTCGAAGCGGAAGCTACGGCTCAGAAACCGCCGTCTCAGCAACCACTGCGCCTTCCCCGTTGCGGATGCGCTGCACCATCGCGGTGGTGGAGCGCTCCGCCACATAGTCCAGGATGCGGACCCGACCGCCGTAGGCCTCCACGGCCTCCGTTTCGGCCAGCATCTCGGGCGTGTAGTCGCCGCCCTTGGCGTAGATTTCCGGGCGCAGCTGCTCAATCAGCGGTATGGGCGTGGGGGTGTCGAAAACGGTCACGTAGTCCACGCAGCTCAGCGCGGCGATCACGGCGGCACGGTCCGCCACGCTGTTGATGGGGCGCTCCGGTCCTTTGAGCCTGCGCACGGACTCGTCACTGTTGAGTGCCACCACCAGGATGTCGCCCAGCTGCTTGGCCTGGTTCAGGTAGCGAGTGTGGCCGCGGTGCAGCACGTCGAAGCAGCCGTTGGTAAGGACAACCCGCTGGCCGTCGCTGCGGTGGGCACGGATGTGCCGTTCCAGCTCGTCCGCCGTCAGGGCCGTGTCCGCGAAGCTTTCCAGGTAGCGCCCCAGCTCATCCGTGCCGCACACGGATGTTCCCGGGTGGTGCACCACGACGTCCGCTGCCGCCTGCGCCAGGTCGAGGCTGGCGGTCAGGGGAAGGGAAGCGGCGCGGGCCAGGGTCAGTGCGGCCACGAACGTGTCTCCCGCACCGGATGCCTGATTCTCCGTGGCCGGCCGCGCCCAGGTCCGGTGGGAAGTGCCGTCGGCCATCACCAGGACAGTGCCGTCGCGGTCCAGCGTGACCACCACCGCCCGGGCACCCGTGGCCTTCAGCAGCTGCTGCCCATGCCCGGTCACCACGGCGGCGCGCTCCGGCCCGCCGGACAGGCGGCAATCCAGCAGCCTCGCGGCCTCTTGCGCGTTGGGCGTAGCGAGGTCCGGTTCCAAACCCGCCCACGGGCGGGGGTCATGGGCATCCACCACCACCAGCTGGTTCGGTCCGCGCCGGGCCAGGGCACCGGTGAGCCGTCCGCGGACCGGCCCGGCCAGCACCCCTGTCCCGTAGTCACAGACCACCACGGCGTCCTGGCGTTCGACGGCGGCCGGCAGCACAGCGGCGAGCGCCGCCAGCGCGTCTTCCGGGATTTCAGCGGCGGCATCGTCGAAGCGGAGCAGGACCTGCCCGCCGCTGCTGATGCGGATTTTCGTCGTGGTCACCAGGTCCGGGTCTTCCATCAGGAAGGTGGTGTCGACGCCGGCGGCCAGCAGCTGGCGCTTGAGTTCCGTGCCGGCGTCGTCCGTTCCGATGAGCCCGGCGACGCTCACCCGGGCACCCAGGGAGGCCAGGTTCATGGCGGTGTTCGCGGCGCCGCCCGGGGAAAATTCGCGGCGGGTGATGTCCACTACGGGGGCCGGAGCCTCACGGCACATCCTGTCGCTGGGGCCACTCCACCAGCCATCGAGAATCAGGTCGCCCACCACGAGGACAGCCGGGTGTTGCTCCGCAAGCCGCCGCGGAAGCCACGCTGCCAGGCCGCGCTGCTCCGAGAGCTCCGGCCCGTACCCGGCCGGCCCGTACGGCACGTGCCCGTCCCGCAGATTCCCTCCTCCGGCTCCCGCCCGGCTGGCTCTCTCTTGGCCTGCTCCGCCGGCCGTCATTCTGCCAGGCCTTCCGCGGAGGAGCCGGTGCCGGGACGAGGGGCCGCCGCCATGTGCACCACCTTGACCCTGGTGAATTCGTCCAGGAGCTCCGGCCCGTAGCCGAAGCCCTGACCGCTTGCGCCGCGCGGCTGGGCGGACCCGCCCGGGGCCCCGCCGAACACGTCATTGACCTTGACCGTGCCCACGGGAAGGGCCGCTATGGCCTGCTGGGCGTGGGCGATACTCCCGGTCAGGACCGTCGCGGCCAGCCCGTACCGGCCCGCGGCGGCCAGCTGCAGGCCTTCCCCAAAGCTGTCCACGACGCGCACCGGAGCCACCGGGCCGAAGGTCTCCTCGGCCATGACCTCCATGGAGTCCGTGCAGTCGAGCAGGACTGTGGCGGGATAGAAGGCTCCAGGACCGTCGGGAACCGTCCCGCCCTCCAGCGCCCGCGCGCCGAGCCGCAAGGCTTCGGAGACATGCCGGTGGACCGTCTCGCGCAGCCGCGTGTCCACCAGCGGCGCGATCCCGACCCGGTTGCGCGTCCGGGCCTGTGCCGCGAGCGCATCGCAAAACGGCTCCGCAACGGCCCGGTGGACATAGATTCGCTCCACCGACGTGCAGATCTGGCCACTGTTGCTGAACGCGCCGACGGCTGCCTGTTCCGCGGCCCATTCAGGGTCCACATCCTCGTCAACCACGAGCGGATCATTGCCGCCGTTTTCCCGGATCACGTGGGCGCCGGTGAGCACCGCGGCCTGCGCAATGCGGGCGCCGCTGTCGCTGGACCCAACGTGCGCAAAGACGTCTACGGGCGGCTGCTGCGTGAGGAGTGAGCCGACGTCGGCGCCTCCTGTCAGGGTCTGCAAGACATCCGGCGGGAAGGCAGACGCGAGCACTTCGCCGAGCCGTTCGCCGACGCGGGGGCAGCGCTCGCTGGGTTTGTGGACGACGGTGTTACCGGTGACCAGCGCGGCGCCGATCAGTCCGCAGGCTACGGCGACGGGGTCGTTCCACGGCGTCAGCAGGACGGCCACGCCGCGGGGCTCCGCTGCCGTGTAGTCGGCCGCGAGCCTGTTCCCTCGAAGGCTGTGGCCGCGGTGCACCGGCCCGAGCTCGGCATACTGCTCCAGCGTGGCAACTCCCGCTCCCACGCCGGCCCGGGCCTCCTCCACAGGGCGGCCCGTCTCCCGCGCGTTGATCTCCGCCAGCTCCGCGGCCTGTTCGCCCAGGGCGGCAGCGGCGGCACGCAGGAGCCTGCCCCGTTCCGCCGGCGGCGTGGCGGACCAGGCCGGCTGGGCGGCGCGGGCGGCCGCCACGGCACGTGCCACGTCCTCGGGCCGGGCGGAAGCAAACGTGCCCACGACGTCGCCGGTGCGGGGGTCCCTGATGGTGAGCTGGTCTGGTGCGGTTGTCTGGAAAGCCTGGGTTGTCGTGTGCATGGGGCTCCTCGCTGTGCAGGCTGCTGGTCCATGTGGCTCCGGTCCAGGAGGCTCCGGTTCGTGCCGTCTCCTGACCTCATCCGTACCCCGCCGCCGGTGCTTTACACGCCTGCGCCGTCACGAGTTTGGGTGCTGGCGAGGCGCGAGTACGGGGCCGTATGGTGGGCTCCACGGAAGCGAACCACCCTGTCCTGACCCGTCCGAACACGAAGGGCTGACGCCATGGAGCACCTCAACACAGATTTCGGCGGAGCACGCATCACCGGGTACGGAGTGGGCCCGGTCCTGGAGAAATTCGCCGGGGTCTCGCGGATCGCGGTGCTGCGCGGCGGCGGCCTGGGCGACCTGATGTACGCGCTGCCGGCCGTCGCAGCGCTGAAGGCCGCCTATCCGGAGGCCTCCGCCACCCTGCTGGGCACGCCCATCCAGGCGGAGCTGCTGTCCCGGATCGACGGTCCGGTGGACGAAACGGTAGTTGTGCCGTTCTCGGAAGGTGTCCGGCCGGGAGCGGAGGATGAAGGGGAGCTGAAGGAATTCTTCGACCGCATGCAGGCCAGGAAGTTCGACCTTGCCGTCCAGGTGCACGGCGGCGGGCGCTTTTCCAATCCGTTCCTTCTCCGCCTGGCGGCTCGCCACACAGTGGGCACCGGCACCCCGGATGCGGCCCGGCTGGAGCGGACCCTGCCCTACCTGTACTACCAGCATGAGCCGCTGCGGGCACTTGAGGTGGCGGGCCTCGCCGGCGCACCGCCGGTGGGGCTGGAGGCCAGGATCCGTGCCCTGCCGGAGTTCCGGCAGGAACTCACCGCGACGGTGGACGCGCTGTTTCCCGCAGCGTTTCCCTCAGCGTTTCCCTCCGCCAGGTCGGGCGGCACCGTGGTGATCCATCCGGGCGCCACGGACCCGCGCCGCCGCTGGCCGGCGGAGCGCTTCGGGGCGGTCGCCCGAAAAGCGTCCGACGACGGCTTCCGGGTCCTGGTGATCGGTGACCGCAGCGAAAAGGAACTGGCGGAAGCGGTAGTGGAGCACGCCGTCGGCCGTGTGGCCATGCACACCCCACCGCACGGAGCGCCGCAGGTGGGGTCGCTCGCGGGCGAACTTGGACTCGGGGAGCTCGCGGTCCTGCTCGCCGAATGCAGCGTCGTGGTCGCGAACGACAGCGGTCCGCGTCACCTGGCCCAGGCGCTCGGCACGCCCACGGTGGGCGTTTTCTGGGCCGGCAACGCGATCAACGCCGCACCGCTGGGGCGCGGCCTGCACCGGATCCACCTCGGGTGGGCCACCCACTGCCCGGTCTGCGGCATCGACATCACCCAGGTGGGCTGGACGGCGCCGCGGTGCGGCCACGATGAGTCCACGGTGGAGGCGGTCACCCCCGAATCGGTCTACGAGGACGTTCTCCAGCTCACGGCCATGAACCTTCCTCTTCGTGGCAGATGAGCATCTCGCGGATCTCGCAGCCGGCCGGCTGTGACAGCACGAACAGGATCGCCTGTGCAACGTTGGCGGGGTCGTTGAGGCGGGAATCGTCCTGCGGCTTGTACTGCTCGGCCCGGTCGTCGAAGAACCGCGTTTTCATGCCGCCCGGGATCATAGTGGTCACGCCGATCTCACCGCCCGTTTCGGCGGCCAGGGAATGGCTGAAACCCACGACGCCAAACTTCGACGCGCAATAGGCCGTGGCCTCCGGTAGCGCCCGCTTGCCCAGCGTGGAGGCGACGGTCACCACCCGCCCGCGGGATGCCTTCAGGTAGGGCAGCGCCGCGCGGACCACGGATACGGTTCCCATCAGGTTGACGCCGATGACGCGTTCCCATTCGTCTGCTCCGACATCTTCAAGCTTTCCGCAGCGGTCAATTCCGGCTGCCGTGACCACCGCGTCCAGGCCACCCAGCGTTTCGGCGGCCTGGAGGACTGCCTCGGTCACGGCCGCGCGATCCGAGACGTCCACCTCGAAGGCCTTCGCGGCGGCGACATTCCGGATGTCCCGGTCCAGCACCACAGGGGTTCCGCCCGCCTTCAGGACGGCGTCCACGACGGCGGCCCCCAGACCGGAGGCTCCGCCGGTGACCAGCACCCGGCCGGGCCGGAAAGTCGATTCATTCATGGTGTTCCTTTCATTCGGGTCTGTTTCAGGTTTGTCTGGCGGCACGGCCGGTCTTCGCAGGCGTTTCAGCTGACCTTCGCCAGCGCATCCGCCAGGACTGACGTGGACCGGGCCGGGTGGAAAGGCACGGTCACGCACCGCCCGCCCCAGCTTTCGACGAGGCTCGCTTCCGGCAGCATGGATGCCCGGTAGTCGCCGCCCTTGACCCAGATGTCCGGGCGCAGCAGGTCCAGGCAGGCCTCCGGGGTGTCCTCCTCGAAGACCATCACGGCGTCCACACACTCGAGGGCCAGGAGAAGCTCGGCCCGGTCCTGCTGGCTGACGATGGGGCGCTGTTCGCCCTTGATCCGGTGCACGGACTCGTCCGAGTTCAGGCACACGATCAGGCAGTCACCGAGGTCCCGGGCCGCCGCCAGTGTCCGCGCGTGGCCGGCATGGAGCAGATCGAAGCACCCCCCGGTGGCCACCACGGTTCCGCCGTTCGCCCGGACCCTCCGGGCCAGGGCCGGGGCATCCTCCTCCCGGCCCTGGCCCCAGACGCTGTGGCGCCAGACGGTGTTGTCCCCTACGGTGTTGTCCCCCAAAAGGCGGGGCCGGTCCGGCAGGGAGGCCACTCCGCCGGCGCCCAGGAAGTCCGCCGCCTCGTGGATGGCGAGTTCCACTGCGTCTTGAAGGCCGCGGCCCTCGGCCAGGTGCACCGCCAGGCCGGCAGCGAGCCTGTCCCCGGCACCGCACGGATCGCTGACGGCCGCTGGAGGTGCCGGGATGGTCCGCGGCAGGCGGTCCCGCCCTTCCAACAGCAGCCCGCCCCGCTCCCCCAGGGTCACCAGCACGGCCTTGGCCTGCCACCGGTCGAGCAGCATGGTGCCCGCCGCCGCGATTTCCGCCGGAGTCTCCGCCGCCA
Source organism: Arthrobacter pascens (assembly GCF_017052465.1). Lineage (GTDB taxonomy): Bacteria > Actinomycetota > Actinomycetes > Actinomycetales > Micrococcaceae > Arthrobacter > Arthrobacter pascens. Next base: position 70,136 of record NZ_JAFHKT010000114.1, on the reverse strand, counting down.
TGCCGGCGGCCTTGGCGGCCTCGGCGAGGTTCGGTGTGGCCACCGCAACGCCGGGCACCGGAACAGCGCCGGAGGGGTGCGGGTCCCAGACGATCGGAACGTCGTCCGCCAGGGCTGCGAGGAGGGACCGGATGTCCGGATTGGCCGCCAGGCCGCGGCCATAGTCGGCAACGACGATAACCTCTGACTGCTCAATGACTTTCAGCATGCTGGCCGTCGCTTCGGGAACCTCCGGCCGGCCGCAGTCCTCGTCAAAACGGACCACGGCGTGGCGGCCGGCGCGGACACGCGTCTTCACCGGGGTGCGCACTCCCGAGGGCCCGGCCACAACCCGCACGCCGGCGAGCGCCCCCTCCAGTTCCTGGGACGCGTCGTCGTCCGAAAGCACGGTCACCAGGGTGACCCGGTGCCCGTCCCGGGCAAGCATCCGGGCCACCAGTCCGGCGCCGCCCGCCCGCCGTCGGACGTCAGCGATGTCCACCACCGGGACCGGAGCGTCCGGGCACAGCCGTGTGGCTTCGCCGGCCAGGTCCACGTCCAGCAGCACGTCACCCAGCACCGTGATCCTCATCCGCGATCAGCTTCCTGCCCTTGCGCGGCCCTGCCCTTGCGGGCGACCTCGGCCTCGAAGGACCGGCAGATGGCGTGCAGCGCAATGAGGTGCCCCTCCTGCGCGTTGGCTGGTACGGCGTCGATGGCCACGGCGTCGTCGCAACAGGAGGCCAGCGGATTCGGACCGGGTCCGGTGAGCGCCCAGGTGGTCACGTTGAGCCGGGCGGCGGCTTCGGCGGCGCGCAGCAGATTGGGGCTCTTTCCGCTCGTGGAAAGCAGCAGCAGGATATCCCCGGAGCGCCCGTGCGCGCGTACCTGGCGGGCGAACAGCTCCGCGTAGCCATAGTCGTTGGCGATGGCCGTCACCGCCGAACTCTCTGCGTGCAGCGAGATCGCGGAGAAAGGCACCCGCTCGCCGTCGAACCTGCCCACCAGTTCGGCGGTCAGGTGCTGGGCCTCGGCCGCCGAGCCGCCGTTCCCGGCTGCCAGCAGCCGCTGTCCGCCAAGCAACCGCCGGGCCAGCTCGGCGCCCCAGGCCGCCAGCCGGTCTGCCTGGCTCTCCAGCGACCGCAGGGCGGGAAGGACATTTTCCAGGTGGATGCGCACAGCCTCGCGGGACGCCGCGGCGACGGGGATGTCCGGACCGGGACGGTCCGCCCGGCGCCCAAACGCGGCCCGGCCGGCTTCCAGCGGGTGCAGGGGCGGAAGCTCAGCTTCCTGCAAAGACCATTCGGTGGTCACAGCGCCGCTCCTTCCATCGGTTCCAGGCTCGTGGCGTCGGCGGTTCCCGCAACGGCCAGCTGGTACGCCTTTTCCGTTTCCGCCGCGATCCGGTTCCAGGAGAAGCGGGCTTTCGCCCGCCGTTCACCGGCCCGTCCAAGCTTCGCGCGGAGTGCGGGGCTGGCCAGCAGCGTTGCCAGGGCCTCGGCAATGGCGGCGGGATCCTTGGGCGGCACATGCAGGCCTGTTCCGTGGTCCACCACGCTGTCCGTCAGTCCGCCCACCGCCGCCGCGACCACCGGGATGCCGCAGGCCATGGCCTCCAGCGGAACGATGCCAAACGGCTCGTACCAGGGTGTGCAGGCCACGGCGTCCGCGCTCCGGAAAATGGCCGGCATCGCGTCCCGGGGCACCTGGCCGCGGAGCTCCACCTGGTCCGCCACTCCCAGATCCTGCGCAAGGTCGAGCAGCCGTTGCGCCTCGGGATCCTGGCCCCCTGCTCCGCCGCCCACAATGAGGAGCTCGACGTCGGCAAAGCCCGCCGTCTTCAGGTACGGGAGGGAACGGATTACCAGGTCCACGCCTTTCCGCGGGACCAGCCTGCCGACGGACAGGATGCGGTGCGGGCCGGACCGGGCGTCGGCCGGGCCCTCGCTGGTGAACAGGTCCAGGTCCACACCGCACGGTGCGATGGACACCTTGCCTGTATCAATCCCCATTGCTTTCAGTTCGAAAACCTCGTCGGAGCAGGTGGCAATGATGCGGTCCGCGGAGCGCCCCACGGACGGTTCGAGGAACCGGCGTTCGGGCGGGCTGGTATCGTCGGCGCCCTGGTGCCGGCGTTTGACCGTCCCGAGGGCGTGGAACGTCTGCACCATGGGAACCCTGAATCCGGCGGGTTCGCTGCGTGCTGCGTTCAGCGCGGCGATACCGGACATCCAGAAGTGGCCGTGGACGATGTCCGGTGGCGTGCGTCCCCAGTCCTGGATAACACCGTCGGCGAGCGCCTCCATGAAGGGCAGCAGCTCATCCTTGGGCACATGGGTGGCCGGACCGGCGTCGACATGCACCACCTCAAGCCTGGGCTGCACCCGCACCTTTGCGGGCAGGTCCGGCGAATCGCGCCTCGTGTACACCGTCACCCGGTGGCCGCGCCGGGCCAAGGCTGTGGACAGTGCGGCGACGTGCACGTTTTGGCCGCCGGCGTCCACACCTCCAAGAGCTGCCAAAGGGCTGGCGTGTTCCGAAATCATTGAGATCTTCAATGGATGGTCCCTTCTCGCGCCGGGGTGAGGGGCCCGGTTCCGGACCCCGTAAAAGTGCCTTTCCTGTCCGGGGTTTCATTCCCCGGCGGGGCGCCGTTCCCCTGCAAGGCGGTGCTCCCCTTCGGCTGCCCTCGCCGCGGGTGGAGGTCAGCCAGTACGGTGTCCCAGTCAGCGAGGAAGCGGTCGAGGCCGTACCGCTCGAGGGCCGCTTCCCTGGCGGCCTTGCCGCGGCGCCGGGCCTCTTCGGGGTCGCCAAGGAGCTGTTCGGCACACCGGAGCAGCTCCCGGACGTTGGTTGAGATCGCACCGGCTTCGGCAGGGACTGCCCGCGCTGCTTCGGTGGTGGCCAGCGCGAGGACGGGCATGCCCAGGTGCATGGCTTCCAGCAGCGCGAGCCCCAGCGATGTCCACCGCAGCGGGTGGAGGTACACACGGCAGCGGGCCAGTTCGCGGTGGAGGTCCGCTGTCTTGAGGTCACCGCGGATTGTCAGCCTGGACGGCGGGATCCCGGTGCCGGCGTGCAGACCATCGCCGCCCATGCCGAAAACCTGAAGCGGGGCGGCCGTTGCGAAGCGGGACAGCAGATCCGTTCCCGTCACGCGTCCCCGGCGGACGGGCTCGTTCACCACAACACCCAGCTCCGGCATCTCCCCGGTATAGAGGTAGCCGGGGTCCGCAATCCCATGTTCGATGACGGTGGTCGGCGCCCTGCCGCAGTCCCAGAAGAGTTCGTTGAAATGGGTCACATGCACCACCGGAATCTCCTGCTGGTCCGCAAGCGGATGCCGGGTGAAGGGGACATCGCCCTTGGGGGTGTTGTGTTCCACATACACGGCGGGCAGGTCGACGCCGGGGCGCCGCCCCAGCAGCCTGGCCACCTCGGCGGCTTCCTCCGGACGCTGCAGGACGACGGCGTCAACACCGGCCGCGTCGAGCGTCCCGGGGGACACCTCGCGGACCGACGCCGGCCAGTCCCGGCCGGCGCGGCCCAGTCCCCACGGGCCGCCGTCGGGCAACACCGGCAGGAGGTACTCGTCACGGCCGCGGACGAAGGCGTCCGTCCATGACCCATGCACATGCCAGAGGAGAATTCTCATCGCCTACGCACCTTTCTCCGCGTGTTGAGGGAGGAAACCCCGCTTATCAGCCGCGCAACGGCGTCCACCACCTGCTCCGGCGATACCGAGCCCAGGCACGGGTGCCCCGGAACCGGGCAAATCCTGGCGCGGCTGAGCCGGCACGGCGCGTTCTGGTCGCCCAGCAGTTCCAGCGGAACGCCGTACGGTGCCCACCGGACCGCCGGCACTACCGGGGAAAACAGGCTGACCACCGGTGTCCCGACCGCGGCCGCCAGGTGGGCCGGCCCAGTGTTGCCGGTGACCACCGCCTCCGCGCGTGCCAGCACCCCGGCGAGGCTCTGCAGGTCCGTCAGTCCGCCAAGGTCAATGCCTGAGGGCCCGGCCACGGTTGCAGTGAGTTCCGTTTCCCCGGGTCCGCCTGTCACCACCACGCGATGGCCCGCGCCCTCGAGCAGTTCCACGGCGGCCGCATGGTGCAGCGGAGGCCATGCCCGGGCCGGGACGGACGCGCCCGGGTGCACCACCACGTACGGCTCCTCCCCTACCAGGTTCCGGACATCCGGCGGGTCCTTGACCATCAGCTTTCCGTCGTCGCCTTCCCTGAGCCGGAAACCGGCCGCACAAGCGATTCCCAGCGCCCGGACTGCTTCCGGCTGGTCTTCGGGGAAATCCTCGCCCGGCCGCAACCTGACGTCCAGGAGCGAGCCGGCATAGTCCGTCGACGCGCCGGTGATGCGTTCCACGCCCGCCAGCCGCAGGAGCAGCGCGAGGGGGAGCGGGGACTGGTGGTAAGACGTGAGGATGACCGCCTCGGTGATCCGGGAATTGCGGACGAAACCCACGAGGCTGTCCACGCGCTGCCCGGTCACAGGAGGGGCGGGGTTGGTGATCCACGGGCTGTCCCAGGCGAAAACGTCCGACACCTCGGGCAACAGCCGCGCCGCGGACTCCCCCTGTGGTCCGCAGAGCACGACGACGTCATTGGGGCTGCCGCCGTCGGCCCGCCTGCCGTTGGCCACCGCCCGGGCGGCGGGACCGGCCAACAGCACATCACCCACGCTGTCCAGCCGCGCCACCAGCACCCTGCTCATTCCGGCCCCCGCAGCAGCATGGCGACGGCCTGCTCAAGATCTGCCGCGACCTCACCCGCCGCGGCAACCTCCTCATTCCTGGTCAGGGGCGTTGGCACCAGCACTCCCCTGGCTCCGGCCGCCCGGGCTGCCTCGATGTCACTGCCGATGTCCCCGATGAACGCCGCTTCTGACGGATCAATGCCGAGGCGGGAACACGCGCTGTGGATCATGCCCGGGGCCGGCTTGCGGCAGCCGCAGCGGTCCTCAGCGGAGTGCGGGCAGACCTCCCATACGTCAAAGGGCCCCAGCAGTTCCTCCACCCGGGCATTGACGCCCGCGACTTCCTCCGCGGTCAGGATCCCCCGGGCGATCCCCGACTGGTTGCTCAGGACCCCCGTCGCCAGGCCCAGGCTGCGCAGACCGTCCAGGGCCCTGCGCGCGCCCGGAAACGGCCGGACCATGCCCGGATCCCCGTTGTAGGGCACATCCACCACCAGGGTGCCGTCCCGGTCGAACAGCACAGCCCTGAGCAGGGAAGCGTGCGGAAATTCGTTGCCTGCCATACCCCCTTCCGTTCCCCTCAGGAAAGGAGCTAAACAGCCAGCCACCCACTTCTTCCGGTTAGACTCCTCGTCAGGCGGCCTGCCGGGGCAGCCTTCAGCAGAGGAGGCCAGACAGTGGAAACACCGGGCGCCAACGGCGGACAGCCCATCCTGCTGGTCCTGCGGGCGCTGAAACTGGGCGATCTGCTCGTTGCGGTGCCGGCACTCCATGCGCTGCGGCGCGCCTACCCGGAACACCGCCTCCTTTACGCGGCACAGGACTGGCTCGCGGAGGCGCTCGTCTTGGTGGACGGGTTCGAACTGCTCCCCACCCACGGCCTGGACGTTCCGATTCCCGTCCGGGCCGGGCGGGTTGATGTTGCGGTGAACCTCCATGGCAGCGGGCCGGAAAGCGACCGCCGTCTGGCGGAAATCAGGCCGCGCACCATCCTGGGCCACCGCACGGCCGACAGGCCGGGCCCACCGTGGATGGAGGACCTCCATGAACGTGAGCGTTGGGCGCGCCTGCTGCGGTGGCATGGCATCGAAGCTGACGCCGCCGATTACCGGCTGCGCCAGCCAGCGGTGGCCAGCCCCTGCCCGGGTGCCACGGTGCTGCACGTCGGCGCGGCCTACGGCAGCCGCCTGTGGCCTGCCGAAAGGTTCGCCGCCGTGGCCCGCCAACTGGCAGCCGACGGGCACAGGGTAGTCCTCACGGGCAGTGCAGCCGAACGTCCCCGGGCCGTGGAGGTCGCACGGCTGTCTGGGCTCGCGGAGAGCCACGTCTTGGCCGGCGCGTTGCGGCTCACCGAGTTCGTGGCGGCCGTTGCCGGGGCCAGGCTGGTGGTCTCTGCCGACACGGGTGCGGCGCATCTTGCCTCAGCCTATTCGCGCCCCTCGGTGGTGCTGTTCGGCCCGGCTCCGGTGGAGCTGTGGGGGCCGCCGCCGGGGCCGCACGTGGTGCTCACGGATGGTCAGGCACGGCGCGGGGACATCTTCGCTGCCTCGCCGGACCCTGCTCTCCTGGCTGTCTCGGTGGAGGATGTTCTGGCAGCCGTCCGGGGACTATCGCTGGACTGATCCTCTTCAGCCAGCAACCGGTGCTGCAGGCAGACAAGAATGCGCGACAGCCGGCGGGACACCTGCATCTGGGAGATGCCGAACCGCTGCCCCAGTTCCGATTGTGTCTCTTCCCGAAAGTAGCGCCGGTAGAGCAGTTCCCGGTCATCGGCTTCCAACTCCTGGATCGCCTCGTTCAGGCAGACCAGCTCTTCCAGGCGTTCAATGGGGGCATCGGGGGAAACCAGTGCCTCGGCCATCGGCGGCCCGCCCCATGGGTCTGCATTGTCGAGAGAATCGGGATGCATGCTGCTCCCTGCTGCCATGGCTTCCCTGATTTCGTCAACCGACACCCCCATGTCAGCTGCCAGTTCCTGGTCAGTGGGAACGCGGCCCAGGGATTGCGTCAGGTCCGGTGCCATCCGCAACAGCTGGGTCCGGACGTCCTGCACCCGGCGCGGCGGCCGGACCGCCCAGCAGCGGTCCCTGAGGAAACGCTTCAACTCGCCGCTGATCGTGGGTGCGGCGTAGGCGGGAAAACTCTCGCCCTTGTTCTGATCGAACCCCCTGGCCGCCTTGACCAGCCCAAGGTACGCGACCTGGACCAGGTCCGCGCGGTCCCGTCCCCGTGTGGCAAAGCGCGCGGCGAGAGACTCCGCCAGGTCGAGGTAGCTCAGGACGAGTTGATTCTGGAAGGCGTCGTGGAGGCGGCCGGCCTGCTGGGCAGGGCGCCTGGTGCGGTGCCCAGCAGGCCCGTGGCAGGCGCCTTTGGGTACAGGGTCACCCTTCCGGGCGTGGTCCACGGTGGCATGGGGAGGATTCTCTGGCATTGTCGGGGATTCCTTTGACCTGGATCACAAGAAAGCCTGCGGCAAGACTCAAAGGTAGGAAATCATAAGCGTGCTTATTACACAATGTCTCCCAGGCGATAGGCTCGGGAAAGCACAGGCATACGGCGGTAACCGATGAAACCAGCGAACGCGCCGCCGGACAGGATCCAACGCGTCCACGGAGGATATGACATGCGAATCGCCATCACAGGAGCGAGTGGAAATGCGGGCACCGCCCTGCTGCGCAGGTTGCAGCAGGAGCCCGACGGCGGACCGGACGTGGTGGGCATCAGCCGCCGGATGCCGGACACGTCGCGGGCCCCCTACGCCGGCGTGGAGTGGCACGCGGCGGACGTGGGCCTGGAGCGCGATCAGGGCGCCATCCGCGCAGCGTTCGCCGGAGTTGATGCGGTGGTGCACCTGGCCTGGCAGGTGCAGCCCAACCGCGACCTTGCAGTGCTGCACCGCACTAACGTCGCGGGCACGGCCAACGTGCTGGCCGCAGCGAAGGAAGCGGGAGTCGGGCACCTGGTGTGCGCCTCGTCAGTCGGCGCCTACAGCGCGGCGGACAAGAATCGGCGGGTGGATGAAGGCTGGCCCGCCAGAGGCATGGCCGGCTCCCACTACAGCCGGCACAAAGCCGAGCAGGAGAGGCTCCTGGACCGGTTCGCCTGGGACAATCCTTCCGTCACGGTGGCCAGGCTGCGGCCGGGGCTGATCTTCCAGCGCGATGCCGGAAGCGAGATCGGACGGTACTTCCTGGGAATGGTCCATCCCCGGCTGGTTCCGCGCCGCCCGGCCCTGCCCATCCTGCCCATTCCGAACGAGCTCGTCTTCCAGGCGGTGCATGCGGACGACGTAGCTGACGCTTACTGGCGGGTCATCCAGCGCAGGGCCGCCGGGGCCTTCAACGTCGCGGCCGAGCCGGTGGTCACCCCACAGAACCTTGCCCACCTCTTCCACGCGCGGCGGGTGCTGCCCATTCCCGTGCGCTTACTGCACGCCCTGGTGGATGCGACGTGGCGCCTCCACCTGCAGCAGACAGATTCAGGCTGGGTCGAGATGGCCGCCGGCGCGCCCATCATGGACACGGCACGCGCCCGCAACGAGCTCGGCTGGGAGCCCAGGACGTCGTCCCTCGATGCCATCCGGGAAGTGATCGAGGGCATGGGAGCAGGTGCCGGCCTCGCCCCGTCCCCGCCGCTGAAGCCGCGGCGCTCGCTGCGGGGACGGCCCTAGACTGGCAGTGCGCCGCCAAAATAGGCCCCCGCCGGAATAGGCCCCGGCAAAAAGGGGGCACTGCCTTCCGCTACTCCCGGGGGCTGTCCTTTCGTGCATCCATCGGGCCAGGCCCAGCGGCAGGCCGGGAGTCAGAGTCGGTGCGGGTGTCGGCGCGGGTGTCCGCGCGGGTGTCGGCGCTGGTGTTGCGCGGGGCGTCAGTCCTCTGGCCGGGGTCGATGACCGTCCCCGGACGCCTGCGGCCTTCTTCATCGACGTCCGGGTCCAGCGCGTTCGCCTTGGTCATATGCTTCTCCGAATCGCTGCGAAGGCCCTGCGCCTCGGACTGGCGCTGCTCGGCTTCCTGCTTCAGCCTCGCAGCCTCGACCTGCGCCTTCTCTGCGTCCGACTTCGCACGCAGCGCCCGGGCCTCATTCTCCCGGGCCTCCAGTTCCGCGTTCTCCGCCTCTCTGCGGATTTCCGCAGCGTGCTGGCGGTTCGTTTCATCCCGCTTCTGCCTAAACGCCTCCTTGCGCTTACGGCTCGTCATGAGGAGCACAACGATCAGTGCCACGACGACAATTCCGACAACGATCCAAACCCAGGCGGCTGTGTCCACCGTGGATCCACCTCTCTCCATATCCATCGCGGGCCGGCCGACGTGTCGAAGGCCAGGTGCAGCCCCCCTCGGCCGATTGAACTAACGGCAATCGGGGTACTTACTATCTAATAGTAATCATGCTTACTATTTATAGCGAGTAATGCCGGTTGTGATCAGCAGCCCACCTTCTTTGAAAGAGAGCGATGATGACAGAGAACCAATGGCCGCAGGACGGGAGTCAGCCTGAAGCCTCGGCCGCGCAGCACTCGGCTCCCCACCACGCTCATCCCCTGCACAGCGCAGCGGATTCATCCGGCACCAGCGGGCGCTTCGTTCCCGCGGCCGGCGGGGCCGTGCCACCGCCTCGGGTGGATCTTCCGGCGCCTGAAGCCGCTTCCGGACGCTACGTTCCCCCGGCGGGCGCGTCTGTACCGCCGCGCCCGGTCGACCTTCCCGGCCCTGATGCCGCCACGGCCGGGCTCAGTGGAGCTGCCTCCGTCCCAGCGCCCCGCACCGCCAACCCTCTGGACTCCCCCCAGCTGGCCGAAGACAGGCAGTCCCGAACACACCTTGCGAACGATCCGCTGGCAGGAAAAGAGCTCGCGGACGACCCCATGGGCAGTGACCCGCTCACACGCGACCGGTCGAATCCCGGTTAGGCCCGCGTTGGGCGGTTCGCCGCAGAACGCGGAAGCGAAGAACAACATCCAGCCCGCCTGACCCCATTGAAATGCAGGATTGATCTGCAGGCAGTTCCGCCGCGACGCGGGCCTTGCCGCCTGCACGTGCCCGAAAGGATGGCCCCATGGCCACGAAAGAAGCCCCGGAATCCAGTACAGCGAAGGCGTCCACAGCACCTGCCCCGGACGACGAACGCAAGCCCGACAGCCCCACCGACGTCACCAAGCCTTCCTGGAAGTACATCGCCAAGAAGACGCTGCGCGAGTTTACGAAGGACCAGTGCCCCGACCTCGCGGCAGGCCTCACCTACTACGCTGTCCTCTCGCTTTTCCCGGCGCTGCTCGCCCTGGTTTCGCTCTTGGGAATCTTTGGCGACGCGGAGAAAACGACGGCGGCGCTCCTGGACATCGCCCAAGGCATAGCGCCGGGTTCCACCATTGACACCATCCGCGAGCCGGTCCAGGAACTGACCGCTTCGCCGGCGGCTGGGTTCACCCTTGTCATCGGCCTCGCAACTGCTCTCTGGTCCGCCTCCGGCTACGTGAACGCGTTCGGCCGGGGCATGAACCGGATCTACGAAATCGACGAAGGCCGCGGCTTCGTCAAGCTCCGCGGCACCATGCTCGGAGTAACTGTGCTTTCCGTGGTGATCGTCGCGCTGCTCGCCGCCATGCTGGTGGTCAGCGGTCCGGTGGCAGAAGCCGTGGGCGGGGTCCTCGGACTAGGCGGCGTGTTCCTGACCGTATGGAACATCGCAAAATGGCCGGTCATCATCCTGCTCGTCATTGTGGTCATCGCGATCCTGTATTACGCCACCCCCAACGTCAAACAGCCGAAGATCCGCTGGATGAGCCTTGGATCTCTCATTGCACTGCTGGCCTTCGTCCTGGCCTCGCTGGGCTTCGCTTTCTACGTGGCCAACTTCAGCAACTACAACAAGACCTACGGGGCAATCGGCGGCGTGATCGTCATGCTCCTGTGGCTGTGGATCCTGAACATGTCCTTGCTTTTTGGCGCGGAGTTCGACGCTGAAATGGAGCGCGGCCGGCAACTCCAGGCCGGCATTGAGGCGGAGGAAACCATCCAGCTGCCGCCCCGTGACACGAAGAAGAGCGACAAACTGCAGGAGAAGGAGGAAGAAGACATCCGGCACGGACGCGAACTCCGCGAACAGCACAGCGGCAAGCAGGACGGGCAGGACCGCGCCGACACCCAGTAAGCCAGTGCGGCGCCGGCCGCCGCTACCCGCTTCGCAGTGCGGCGCCGGCCTCGACGCCGATGGCGCGCAGATAGGCGCCGAACCCGCGGGGCGCCCGGGCCGCGGTTCGTCCCGAAGTGACGACACGAATGGTGTCCGTTGCCACGACTGCGAAGCCCCGGCGCCGGAGGCGCTCCACCAGGATTCTGTCCTCGGCGGAGCGAATCTCCGGAAACCCTCCCGCGTGCCGGTAGGCCGAGGCCCGAACGCCAAGATTGGCACCGTAAACGTGGGGATGATCTTCGCCGAACGGGTGCCTGGCGCGCCAGCGGCGGAGAACTTCCGGGTCCATGCCGCCCGGGTCAGGTTCCACCGACCCCAGCACCACGTCCCAGCCGGAGTCTGCGAACTCGAGTTGGCGCCACAGCCAGTTGTCCGGGACGCACGAGTCTGCGTCGGTACTGGCCAGCCACGTCTCCTCCAGGGCGGACGGACGGCCCAGCAGGGCTGCGGCCACACCGGCTGCCCTGCTGGCGCCCGCATTGCGGAACGGCCGGGACAACACCGTGATCCGGGTGTCCAGGCCGGCAAAAGCGGAGACGACCTCTGCCGAACGGTCGGTGCAATGGTCCAGCACGACGGTGATTCCGACGTCGGTGCCGGGCCGCCGCGCTTCCAGCGCGGCGGCCGCTGCCTGGATGGCACTGAGTGCCTGCTCCAGGTGCCGTTCCTCATTGTGCGCGGGCATGACCACGTCCACCCGGGCGATTCGCGGGCGGCCCGGCTCAGGCGCCATGCACAGGCTCCGGCGCGGCGAACGTCTCCAGCACAAAGTCCTGTTCCGTATACAGTGCCGCCGTGGGCCACCGCAGGCGGGTCCTGGCCAGCGCGTGGACTGTGTCGCCGTCGAGCTCCCAGCCGGAAACGGGGTGCCGCCAGTGGCACAGCAGCAGCGTTCCGCCCGGCGTCAGCGCTGCGGCGATGTGGTCGAACAGCTCCGCAAGTTCGGACGGCGCCAGGTAATAGCCGACTTCCGAGACAACGATCAGGTCAAAGCGGCCGTCCGGCCACTGGCGCGGAACCGTCAGCTGCCGTGCCTCGGCGCCGCGGTGCGGAGCCAGCCGCCGCGCAGCCGCCAGGAGGGCAACGCCGCTGGCATCCACGGCGAGGAACCGCCCGCACCGCTGTGCCAGCTCTGCGCTCAGGGTTCCGATCGAGCAGCCGACTTCCAGTCCGGCGTCGTACTGTGGCTCCGGCAGCGCAGCGAGGGTCAGCGCGCGCTTGCGCCGCTCATACCAGCTGTCCTCATACCCCCAGGGGTCGGCAGCCTCGCTGTGCACCGCATCAAAGATGCCCTCAGCGTCGCGGGCGCTCCGGGTTCCGGAAACCGGGTGCCGCCACGCAAAGACCTCGAAGGGACGCTCAAAATGTGCCCGAAACCGGTCCGTGAGGAGCGCCTCATCGCCGGGGTGTCCCGACAGCGGCTGCACCTGGGAGGAGTGTGCCAGCATGGCGGCACGCTTTGCCCGTTGCTCCTGCCCGGTGAGCGAAAGCCGCACCCAGTCCCGCCAGGCATCCTGCTCCGGCGTCGCCCACAGCCAGTACCAGACGGGGTATTCCAGCAGCCCGTGGCCGCCGGCGTCCGCGACGTCCGCAGCCACCGTTCCCAGAGTCTCGTGGTCGGGGTGCCCGTCCTCCCGGTAGGGGGCAACCAGCACGAGCCGTTCCGGAGGCCCGGGGTGCCGGTCCACTGCCAGGCTCAGACTGTTGGTGACCGATGTGCGATGTTCTGCCAGCCTGCCGTCCGGGAGATCGAGGAACTGCCAGCGCCCTGCCAGGCCGAGCACGGACATCGCAGCGCCGAACTCAGCCAGCCGGACGGCCGCAAGCTGCTCAGGCGTTGTGGTGGGAGAGTCGGGATGGGACGCTTCCCCTGCCGAACACAGCAGGACTTCCACGGCGGCGCCGGCTCCGGAGAGCCTTGCCAGGAGGCCGCCCGCCCCGAGCGATTCATCATCCGGATGGGCCGCGAGAAGGATGAACGTCATGCCGGCCAGTTCGTCCGGCCCCAGCGGCAGTTCGCCAATTCCGGCGAGCGCGCTGCCGGCCCAGGCCGCTTCATCCGTGCCGGCGTCCGTGTGCGAGAAGGTCACCACGGGTGTTCGCCTTTAAGGGTCAGGGCGCCGAGTTGGGCGTCATCACGCATCGCATGGTGCTGGCGCACGTAGAGTGACAGGTCCGCCATGCATTTTCCGTACCGGTCGTCGAAGGCCAGCGGTCCCGGCCCCAAGTTCTGGCTCACCAGGAGCTGGACGCGTTCGACGGCGGCAGCAACGGTCCCGCGGACCCGGAGCGCCTCGCTCCACGCGCCGGCGGCCGGCCCGCCTCCCGCTTCTGCCTGTGCTTGTTCTGCTTGTTCTGCCTGCGCTTGCGCCGGAGGTGCGTCGACGCTTCCAGGCCGCCCGCCGTCGATCAGTTCAGCCGCCCGGGCGAGGTACTGGGAGGTGGAGGTAAGGATCCTGTCCACCTCGCCCAGGCCGGCGAGGGCCACCTGATCGGGCTCCCGCTGGGATTGGGCGCCCCGAATCAGTGCGGCCTTGAAATACCGGCCCAGCGCAACGGCACCGCCCAGCCAGCACGCCGCCACCCCCATGCCGCCCCATGCGAATCCCGGGCGCTGAAAGTACCAGCCGTCATCGCCGAGCGGCACCGCCGCCACGCGGTCGAAATGGACTGTGCCGCTGGGGATTTCCCGCAGGCCCCGGCTGGTCCACTCGGGGTCCGTGCAGGTCACGCCGGCATCCCTGAGGTCAACGGCAAAGGCGGCCCTGCCTCCCGTTGCGGTGTGCGCCGTGACCACTGCATGGTCCACGAACTGGGCCAGCGAGCACCATGGCTTGGACCCGGTGAGCCGCACTCCCCCGGGCCGGTTTCCGGGCTGGTCTCCGGGCTGCGCAGCCAGGCGTGTGCCGGGCGCCTCGGCAGCAAAGACTCCCCAGGTTCCGGTGAAGGAGTCCGCCTTTCCGGCCTGCGACAGTATGGCACCGGCGTCAAGGTGAGGTTCAAGGATGCGTCCTGCGGCCACGTCAATGGAGGCGACGGATGCCAGCAGTTCCCACAGCTGCGCGGTGGCCCCGCCACCCGGCTTCGGCGCGGATTTGCCCGCCTCGTTCGCTGCAGCGAGCAGCGCCGGGACGTCCTCCACAGCGGCGGCGACCGACTCCAGCGTCGGATCAAGCTCCGCGAGCTGTTCCGGCGTCGAGCTGATGCGGACTGCCTGCCAGCGGCGATGCGGCGGGTTCACAGCGGCTCAGTCTTCCGCGGGCACAGTCACAGCGGCGGACGAGCTTCGGCCGTCCGGCAGGCCGTGGAAGTTGGTGCCCACCAGGTTCCAGTGCGCTTGTTTTCCCTGCTGATGGAGTTCGATCAGATCGTTGAGAACCATTTGAAGATTGCCGGCCAGGGCCTGGGACGCTTTCATTACTTCCTCCGCTGCTGTTGACAGGCTCCGGCCGCGTACGGCCGGTCACGCTGATTCCCAGCATACTTATCTTCTGCGGTGCACGCCGTGATGTCTGCGTTCAGTCCGCTATCCCCCGGATGGCCATGCCACGGTGGCCTGCATCTGATCCAGCGGAACACTGCCATAGGCCCGGGAGTCGATGGAGCCGGACCGGTTGTCGCCGAGCACAAAGACGTGGCCGGCAGGGACCATGACGGGACCGAAGTAACTGCCGTCGATGCGGCTGTGGTCGATGCCGGGCTCACTCTGCGGTTTGCCATCCACAATGAGGACTGAGTCTTCGATGGCAACCGACTGGCCCTGGAACGCGATGGCGCGCTTAAGCGTCGGGCGCCCGTCCTCGGGGCTGCTGAATACCACCAGGTCCCCGGCCCTGAGGCCTCCCAGGAGCGGGCCGGGCTTGTACAGCAGGACCATGCTTCCCCGGGGCAACGCTGGTTCCATACTTTCGGAGCTGACCGTCATGGGCTCAAGAACCCACAGGCGGGTGGCGAGAAGGACTGCCGCCAGCACTGCCGCCGTCGCGGTTTTCCTGCTCCGAACGTGCCGGAGGAACGTCCCGGCGGACCTTTCCGGCCGGGCCGCTGCGTGGCGTGCTAGCCGGCCCATGGGGGAAGTTCCGCCTGTGGTGCCGTCTGTGGCGCTGACAGGAGGTGTCGTCGGGAAACGGACATGACTGTGTCTCCTTTCGAGGGGACTGGCACGAGCATGATCGGCCGTTCTTGGAAAAAGCTGGGGTTGTGCGGCACAAGCACGGGCAGCCCCGGCGCCACCCCCAATTGGGCCCCCTCAAATCGATGGCTAAATTCGCGGGCGAGGGCTGGCCGCCCCTTACCGCGGAGGGCCAACCCGGGAATTGCCAGCACTTGGACAGAGACGAGGACCGCCGGGCGCCGTGCCGTATTCCGGCCGCTTCGGGCCCGGCGACCCGCTGATTGGCGCAGATTTCCGGACATTCAGGCATGAAACGGCAGTTCAAGCCCGGAAAACAGGGATACCGGCGTCTCCCGTCCGAGATTAATCCAAGGTCTGTTCGCCACTGTGGCGGTGGCAGGGAATCCGCTTCCTGGCCTGGCCTTGAAGGTACTGGGGGCCACTAATCGAGTGTCCATTTGAGGAGTCACCATGTTTTCCAAGTCTGTAGACCGGCCCAAGATGCCAGACGGAGCGCGCAGCGCACGTCGGGCACACCGCCAGCCGATGACGACAACCGCCCGCCGTCTCGCCGCCGTCGTCTCCGGTGCCCTGCTGGCCGCCTCGCTCGCACCGCTCGCCGCCGTCCCGGGCAGCGCCGCAACTGCCGGCATGGGTCCCGTGGACCAGACCAACGGCTTTCCCACCTGGTATTCGGACGGCACCGTCAAGCTGCAGCTCTGCTACGAAGTAGGGAAGGGCTGCCTTTCCGAGCCGCCCAACCCGGAGGCGCCCGTTTCCTACCCCGACAACTTCCCTGATGAAGCGTTCTGGTTTGCTGCCGCGGCCGATGTCGGCAGCATCGGTTCCTACGAAGCCGCTCTCGAAGCAGCACACGCCAACGAAGAAGTGATCGACGGCGATCAGATGGGCTTCGGCCGGCTTCGGTTCCGTTTTGACAGCCTGCAGGCCGGAGCGTCGTACACCATCACCCACCCGTACGGCGTCCACACCTTCGAAGCAGATTCCGTCGGGGTGATCAACGTGACCCTGGACGAGGGCTGCGCACCGACCGCCACAACTGCCTGCGATTGGGCAGGAGTCGGTGCCGCCTTCCTGGGGGCGTACACCACCGGTTCCACAGCTGCCTTCCTCCAGCAGGTCGGCGCAGAGGCCGGCACCATCGGCAGTATCGACACCGCCCGGCCGGTTACGGGAGCCCCGTCCGGCAACAACTTCGTCCAGGTGGACGGACCGGACGCCGGCGGTCCCGGCATCGACACGGTGACGGCGAACCTGTTCACGGTCCAGGGGCTGATCGCCGAGGGCACTGAGGCTGGTCCCTCCACACCGGACCTGGCCGCAGCCAGCGACAGCGGCCGTTCCTCGGCCGACAACGTCACCAACGTGACCACGCCGACGCTGACCGGCACGCTGCCGGCAGGCACGACCGGACCGGTGGAGGTAAGCGTCAACGGCGGCCCCGCGCAGGCCGCCACAGTGACTGGTACCACATACTCAATTACACTGGCACCGCTGGCCCAGGGCTCCCACAGCGTACAGGCCCGTGCCGGCGCCGAGAGCTCCGGGACGCTCAGGTTCACGGTGGACACCACGGCGCCGGCGGTCTCCGTGACGGCACCGTTCCCGTCCACGCCCAGCCTGGACAACACGCCCAGCCTGACCTTCAGCAGCCCTGATGCGCAGGCACGGTACGAATGCCGGCTGCTGCCCACCAACGGCGATTGGGATCCGACCTGCTCGTCGCCCAAGACCTGGGACGCCCAGACCAACGGCTTCTACACCTTCAGCGTCCGCGCCACTGATGCGGCCGGAAACATCGGCGTCGTTGCCAACCGGAACGTCCGCATCGGTACCGGCACCGGCGTCACGAGCGTCTCGCAGGACTTCAACGGAGACGGACGTGCCGACATGGTGGCCCGCGATTCCAGCGGCGTGCTGTGGACGTACATGGGCAACGGCTCCGGCAGCTTCCCCACCCGGGTCAGGGTCGGTACCGGCTGGAACACGATGAATTCCATCAGCGCCACCGGTGACCTCACCGGGGACGGCCGGGCTGACATCGTGGCCCGCGACTCCAGCGGCGTCCTCTGGACCTACCGCGGCAACGGCTCCGGTACCTTCCCGACGCGGATTCGCGTCGGCGCAGGCTGGAACACCATGAAGACCATCAGCGCGGCCAGCGACATCACCGGCGACGGACGGAATGACCTGCTCGCCATCGACTCCAGCGGCGTCCTGTGGAGCTACAGCGGCAACAACTCCGGCACCTTCCCGTCCCGGATCAGGGCCGGCGCAGGCTGGGGCACCATGGCCATCAGTGCCGCCGGTGACCTCAACCGCGACGGCAACGCCGACCTGGTGGCACGGGATTCCAGCGGAGTTCTGTGGTCCTACATGGGCAACGCCGCCGGCGCCTTCCCCACCCGGGTCAGGGCCGGCGCAGGCTGGAACATCATGAACGCCATCAGCGGCGCCGCAGACCTCAACAGCGACGGACGCGATGACCTCGTGGCCCGCGACACCAGCGGAGTCCTCTGGTCCTACATGGGCGACGGTGCCGGCACCTTCCCCAACCGGGTCCGGGTGGGTGGCGGCTGGAACGTCATGAACGTCCTCGGCTAACCTCCCAACAAAAGCACCGCCCGCGTACCAAGTACGCGGGCGGTGCTTTTGTCTGTTCGCTTATGAGCGGCGTCCGCAGCAACCTGCCGGGACAGGGCAGCTAGCGGACCACGGCCAGCGCGAAGCCGTCCCAGCCCTTGGACCCTACGGTTTGGATGACGGTGGCATCCAAACGGCTGTCCTCCCCCATCAGCTTCAGCGCGTCGATGATCCCCGGCGCATTGACCTCGTCCATGGAGGGATCCAGCACCGCGCCCTCCCACACCACGTTGTCCATCACAATGGTGGTGCCCGGCCGGCCCAGCCGGACCGCCCAGTCCAGGTACCGGGGGTTGTTTTCCTTGTCAGCGTCAATGAAGACGAAATCGAAGGCCTCGACGCCCTCCGTCTCGAGCGCGGCCAGCGTGTCGAGCGCGGCGCCGATCCGGATCTCCACCTTGTGGCCGAGACCGGCAGCGTCCACGTTCGCCCGCGCCACCTCCGCGTGCTTGGCGAGGTATTCACACGTCACCAGCCGCCCGTCCTCGGGAAGCCCCTGGGCCATCCAAATGGTGCTGAATCCCGCGAGCGTGCCGATCTCCAGGACGCGCCGGGCCCCCGAGGCCCCGACGAGCAGCTTGAGCAGCTTTCCGGCGTTCGCCGTGACCTCGATCGGCGGCATCCCGGCGTCGACGGCGGATTGCACCGCGCGCTGCAGCGCGCGGTCGGGATGTACGACGACGTCGGACAGGAACTCTTCTACGGCCACCCACTCGGGCCGCGCCTTGTGCTCAAACATGGCCCCAGTCTCCCAGCCTCGGAACTGGCATGCTAGACCTGCCCTACCCCTCGATGGCGCTTTCCAGCCGTTCCACCTTTGCCGTCAGTTCGCCGGAGTAGCCGGGACGGATATCGGCCTTGATCACGAGTGAAACCCGGCTGCCGTATTTTCCTACTTCCTCGGTGGCGCGTTTGACCACGGCGAAAACCTCGTCCCATTCGCCCTCGATGGTGGTGAACATCGAGTCGGTCTTGTTGGGCAGCCCGGAGTCCCGGACCACCTTGACGGCGGCGGCAACCGCGTCATGCACCGAGCCGTCAGCGTCCCCTTTGGCATAGGCTTCATCGGCAGGAATTCCGGACGGGGCAACTGAAAATGCAAGCAACATAGGATTAGTCTGGCATG
This sequence comes from Arthrobacter pascens, assembly GCF_017052465.1. Taxonomy (GTDB): domain Bacteria; phylum Actinomycetota; class Actinomycetes; order Actinomycetales; family Micrococcaceae; genus Arthrobacter; species Arthrobacter pascens. The sequence goes on along the minus strand of NZ_JAFHKT010000114.1, from coordinate 51,351 downwards.
CCGGAAAACGGCAGCGGGACGTGCGCTGCGTCATATTTGGAACTACCAATCGGTAACGAAGTAGCCGGGACACCGCGTTGCTAACCTTTAGTTATGAACCTCGCAGTCGAGCGCAAGCCCCTTCGTGCCGATGCTGCCCGCAATGTGGACAAGATCATTAATGCGGCCCGGGAATGCTTCCGGGACCATGGACCGGATGTTCCCCTGCAGACCATCGCCACCACAGCCGGAGTGGGTCCAGCGACGCTCTTCCGCAACTTTTCCGACAAGGAAGAGTTGGTTCTGGCGGCACTGAACCGCCAGCTCCGTCTCACCGTTGATCCCGTCATCGACGTCGCACTGGCGGGCCAGGATGCCGCCGACGGGCTGTTCCGTGTCATCGATGCCGTCATGGCTGCGGCAAGCGAGAACGCCAACCTGCTCGGTGCCGTTGCCGGCCGCCGTGATCTCCTGACCGGCATCACCGGCAGCCTGATTGAATCCGTGGGAATCCTCCTGGGCCGCGGCCAGGGGCAGGGCACGCTCCGCACAGACATCTCGCTGACGGACATGGTCCGTCTCCTCGCCATGCTGATCGGCGTGGTTGACACCATGGAACCGGGCTCCGATGCCTGGCGCCGGCCGGCAGCGCTTGTCGAAGATGCCATTCGCTGGGAACGCCCGGTCCGCCAACTGCCTCCCCAGGTGCCGCTGCCGGGAACCCAGTTCGACTAACTTCGACTAACAAGGGCCTCAACTGTCCGTTCGCGCTAACCCGGCACGCAGGTTGAGCGCGAACGTACACTTGGCCCCCGCCCGGCACCGCCGCCGCCCACTCGCGGCCGATCCGCAGCACGCTTCATCCGGCCAGGGTTATTCCCTTGTCGTGGCAGGCACAGTAAGCTGGGCAGACCAGTGGTTAGGCAGCCAGCCTCGGGTAGAAATACTTTGCACGGAGCACACAATGGCACTCTTCACGTGTAATCGGGTCCGGCCGGTTGGGTCAGCATGAACCGCTCACAGCTCGCCCATTTCATGAACCATTCCGGCGATCCGGAAGAAACCCTGACAGCAGCCTCCACCGAGGAACTGGGCATCATCGTGGACGCGCTGTACCGCAATCTGGACACCCCCAAACCGGTGTTGGGAGCCCAGGACTGGTACGACCTCGCTGTCGAGGAACTGGGCCGGCGGTCGACGCCGGAATCGCCGGGCGCCTACGGGGCTGCCTGACAGGCCTCAACCATCCGGCTTCAAGCGCGGCACGCCGTTGCGTGCCCCGCTATGAATCCTGGCCCTTGGTGTCCGCGGCGTCCCGCGCCTTCTTCGCATGGGAGCTCTTGTCGTGGACAGCAGACTCGTGGCCCGCCCCCTCCGCCGGGTCGGGCTTCTTGTGAGCCGCATGCTCCGCCTCGTGGGCGTGCTCTTTGGCTTCCATCAGATGCTGCTGCAGCTTTTCCTCGGCTTCGCGGCGCCGGCGTGACGTGTCGCGGAGTTCCCTCGTGGCCTGGGATCCGCTCACCTCAATGTACGGGGCTCCCGACTTTTCGTGGACATCCCTGTGGGCCCCTGATTCCTCCGGGGTTGATTTGTCATTCACCATGAGTCCGTCCTCTCTGAATTCAACAACACCGGGCTCCATCTCACGATCTACTCATTCACACCCAGCGTCACACGTCAATGCCGGGCGTCAGCTCCAGCCGGCAAGCCGCAGCAGGGCTGCCGCTCCCGCCCCCGCAATGACAACCACCAGAAAGGGAGCCCGGAACAGCAGTGCGACGGCGGCTGCCGCCAGCGCGCCGATGCGGGCATCCAGGAGCAGGGACTGTCCCTCCGCCACCGCGTTGACGATCGTCAATGAGGCCAGCAGCCCGATCGTCATTGTTCCGGCGATCCGCGACGTCCGCGGGTTTTTCAGCAGGGTGGCCGGTACGAGGTACCCCACGAGCTTCCATGCATAGGCGAACAGGCACGACAGCAGCAACCACATCCAGAGGTTCATCGGGCATCACCCGTCGCGGTCCCCGGTTCTTGGTTGTGCGTCTGTTTGTGCCCGTGGCCGGGCCCGTGGCCGGGCCCGTGGCTGTGGCCGTGGTGGCCCACCGTGTACGGATCGATGTCCGGCTCCAACCCCTCATCCTTGGGCCCGTGGCTGAACCACCCGATGAGGGCGGCCACTGCCGCGGCGGCGAGGATCGGCACACCGGCCGGGACAAACGGCACTGCCAGCACGGTGGCGAGTGCGCACACGATGGCGATGGCCACCGGTTCCCTGCCCTTCAGGCGGGGCCACAGCAGGGCCAGGAAGGCCGCCACTGCAGCGCCGTCGAGCCCCCACTGCTTGGGGTCTCCCAGGGCGCCGCCGGCCAGGGCCCCGACGGCTGTGAAGACGTTCCACAGCACGAAGATGCCGATGCCCGCGGTCCAGAATCCGCGGTGCTGTTCTGCCGGGTCCGTCTGCCCCGTGCTCGTTGCGGTGGATTCGTCAATGGTCAGCTGGGCGGCTGCGTACTTCCGCCATCCCGTAGGACGCAGCAGGACGTTGAGCTGCATGCCATAGATTCCGTTGCGCATTCCCAGCAGGGTGGCGGCTCCCATCGCGGCGAGTCCGGATCCGCCGCCGGCGACCACGCCGATGAACGCGAACTGTGAGCCTCCGCTGAACAGCAGCAGGCTCAGGGCCATGGTCTGCCAGAAGTCGAGGCCGGAGGTCACCGAAAGGGCGCCGAACGAAACGCCGTACAGTCCCGTGGCGACGCTGATGGACAGGCCCACGCGAACCGCCGGGGACCCCAGTAGCCGGGCAGGCCAAGTGATGGGCATGGCACCACTCAATCACAGCGGCGCGCAGGAACTAAGCCGGCTGTAGCTGGGCCAGAACCTGGGCTGGCCTGTTCGTGGTGATCTCGTGGATCCCGAGCCCAATGCACAACGCCACATCCTTCTCGGCATCCACAGTCCACACCCGGAATCTGCGGCCCGAATCCAGCCAGCGCCGGACAGTGCCGGTGTGCTCGCGGACATACCCGATGCCGGGCCCGGCGATGCCGACTTCGCAGTCGTTGATGATCCGTTCGCCTTCCAGCTGGGCGGCCTTCATGACGTTCGCAACGGCGCCGCCCGTCAGCGGACCCAGACCCAGCTCTTCCCGGATTCCAGCGACATTGACGTCGTCCACGAGTTGGCAGATGAATTCAGGGGGCACCGCCTTCCGCAGGTGGCGCACGGCATCCGGGCTGAAACTCATGAAGGTGATGCTGATGTTGTCCAGCCGGGACGTCCGCGAATCCCACCCCTCTGCCCGAAGGACTTCCAGCACCCGATCCTCTAGTTTCAGCTGGTAAGGGCTGGGGTGCTTCAGTTCGATGGCCAGTCCGATGTCCCGCCCGGAATCCCGAAGGAGGTCCAGCAGGTCGGGGAGGGTGAGGAACTGGTCCGAGCGGGGCCCGTATTCCTCCGGGATGCGGACGCCCTTCCACGACGAGAAGTCCAGCAACCGCAGTTGGTTGATGGTCCTTTCGGCCACAGGCCCGGTTCCGTCCGAGGTGCGGTCCAGATTCGCGTCGTGCAGCAAGACGACGTGCTGGTCCCGGCTCAGCTGCACATCGCACTCCACGCCGTCAGCACCTTCGGCAAGGGCCCGAAGATAGGCCGCCCGGGTGTGCTCCGCGAAATCCGCGCTGGCGCCCCGGTGCGCGTAGACCAAGGGACGGGGTCGAAGTGACTCGTCGGTTGTCATGCTGACACGTTAGCCGACTGCTGCCGGTGAAGCGGGGCTAGGCTGGGCACATGCAGGTGAATTCTGAGCCAACCACGCAGACAGCCGCCCCGCCCTCCGGCCCTCCCCGCCAAGCGGGTCCTGCCGTCGGGCCGCACCAGCTCAGCCCCGGAGACGCCGAAAAGGCCGCCGCACTGCGGAAGATGAAGCTCGTGGCGCTCTCCCTGCTGATCGCCCTGGCCGTCGTGTTCGTCATCGCGTTTGCACTGCAGAAGCAGTACCCCTGGCTGGAATATGTCAGGGCCGCGGCAGAGGGCGGCATGGTGGGCGCTCTCGCGGACTGGTTCGCTGTGACGGCCCTGTTCAAGTACCCGATGGGCGTGAAGATCCCGCATACCGCCATCATTCCCCGGCGCAAGGACCAGATCGGGGCATCGCTGGGAGAGTTCGTGGAAACCAACTTCCTCTCCGAACAGGTGGTGCAGGACAAACTCGCCAGCATCAACGTTTCCGGCAGAGTGGGCCAGTGGCTGTCCGGGCCGGGCGGTGCCGAGCGCGTGGCCAAGGAGGGCGCTGCCGTCATCCGTGGCACCTTCAAGGTCCTGAACGACGACGACGTCCAGGCAGTCATCGAGAGCATGGTCCGCAAGCATCTGCTTACCCCGCCATGGGGGCCTCCGGTGGGACGGATGGCCGAACGGATTTTCGCCGACGGCCATCATCACCAACTCGTTGACCTGCTGGTGGACCGGGCGGCGGACTGGGTGGCGGACAACCATGAGACCGTCAGCCGCCTTGTCACCGACCGCTCTCCCCAATGGGTACCCAGCTTCGTGGATGGCCTCGTGGGCGACAAGGTCTACGTGGAGATCCTGAAGTTCACCCGCGCAGTCCAATCGGATCCGCAGCACCAGGTGCGCAAGTCGATCGACAAATACCTGACGGACCTGGCCCAGGACCTGCAGTACGATCCCGCCATGATTGCCCGCGCCGAAAGCATCAAGGCGCAGGTCCTCGGAGATCCGGAAGTCCGCGAACTCGCCTCCCGGACCTGGGCGACCATCAAGGGCGCGCTCCTCGCCGCCGTCGACGATCCCGACAGCGAGCTGACCGTGAAATTCAAGGCCGCCGTGCGCGACTTCGGGGCACGGCTCGTCGGCGACGACGAGCTGGCCGGCAAGGTCAACGCCTGGATCGGCGACGCCGCCGGATACCTCGTCCGGACATACCGCTCCGACATTGCCGGCGTGATCACCGATACCGTGGCCCGCTGGGATGCGGACGAGACGTCCTCGAAGATCGAACTGCAAGTGGGCAAGGATCTGCAGTTCATCAGGATCAACGGCACGGTGGTGGGTTCGCTGGCCGGCCTGGCGATCTTCACGGTGGCACACCTGGCGTTCGGCTAAGGCCCTCCGGGCTGACACCTCAGCGCCGTCCCGGACGGGAGCCGGGACACGACCAATTCCCGCTCGACCAATTCACCCTTGACAGGGCCAGCTGTCAGGCGCATTTTTGTGGCTACAGTACGCCCCGGCCGTTGTGCCGGCGATCGTTCCCCGGCACCGAGCCAGCTCGGCGCCGGCGCCGTGTTCCCACCGTGGAGTTTTGAATGAGGAGCGATGAAGTCCCTACCCTTCACCTCGGCGGCGGGCCGGCACGCCCGCTGTGGCCGGCCCTCCAAAAGGGCTGGCCTCTTGCTATCCTGCCTGCTTTTGGCCACGGCACTGACGGCGCCTGCGACGGCCGCCGAGGACAATTTCCAGCCCGGGGATCCGGGCCTTGGCGATCCGTACTACCCTTCCGACGGCAACGGCGGCTACGACGTCACCCGCTACGTGCTTGACCTCAGCTATGACCCGGCAACCGGCGGGTTAGACGGTTCGGCCACCATCCGTGCCCACGCCACGCAAGACCTCTCGTCGTTCAACCTGGATCTGGACGGGCTGGATGTGCACTCCGTCAAAGTCGACGGCCAGAGCGCGCCATACACACGCAGCGGAAGCGAGCTCACGGTGGCACCCGGGACCGGCATCCGGAACGGGGCGAAATTCGAGGCCGAAATAGCCTACTCCGGGGTGCCGAGGCTTTTGATAGACCAGTTCGGCCCCTCCGGGTTCTTCCATACCGACGACGGCTCACTGGTGATCGGACAACCGCACGTGGCCGCCACCTGGTTCCCGGCCAATGACCACCCGCTGGACAAGGCAGCTTTTACCTTCCGGATCACTGTCCCCGAGGGGCGCGAAGTGGTGGCCAACGGGGTGCTCCGCGACCATGTAACGGCGAACGGCAAGGCCACCTGGACCTGGCAGGCGGACGAACCCATGGCCACGTACCTCGCGACCGCCAGCGTGGGCCAGTTCGAGCTCAATAAGTACACCAAAGACCGCATCAGCTACGTGGATGCCATCGATCCCGACCTGTTCAGCCCTGTCGTGAAGGCAAAAACAGGGAAGAACTTCGCCTGGTCCCACAGCAGCCTGAACTCCTACGCACGCCTCACGAGGACCATCAGCGTCCCGAAGGCCGGGGCAGCCGTCTCCTTCTGGCTCCAACGGGACATCGAAAACGCATACGACTTCACCTTCGTGGAAGCACGCCCGGCCGGCACCGACAACTGGACCACGCTGAAAGACGACACCGGCCACACCAGCAGCGACCCAGGGATCGCCTGCCCCGGCAGGCTGGCATTGCACCCGTTCCTGAAGCACTACCTGACCGACCAGGGCAACGGGACGTGCAAATCGACCGGCACCAGCGGACACTGGTGGGCTGCCACGGGGCCGAGCTCCGGCTGGGAATCATGGGGGGTCAACCTCAGCCGCTTCGCCGGAAAGGACGTGGAGGTTTCCATCACCTACGTGAGCGACGACGTCCTCCCCTTCGACGGCGTATTCGTTGACGACATCGGCGTCTCCACCGGGGAAGGCACCACATCGTTCGAGGATGACGGCAACACCATGGACGGCTGGGCCGCATCAGGGCCGCCCGAAGGGAGCCCGCCGAACGAGGACGGGTGGACCGCAGGCAGGGAAGGGCCTCCATCGCGGGGTGACCGCGCGCAGGCATCGTTCGACAGGCAGCCGGAAATCATCAGCTTCCTGTCCGGCTACTTTGGCCGTTATCCCTTCACGGCGGCCGGCGGCATTGTGGACGACCTGGACCAGCTCGGCTTCGCCCTGGAGAACCAGACCAGGCCGATCTACTCGAAGTACTTCTTTGCCGACCAGCTCAGCGGCGACTCGGTAGTGGTCCATGAACTGGCCCACCAGTGGGTGGGCGACGACCTCGCAGTCGAGACGTGGCGCGACATCTGGCTGAACGAAGGCTTCGCCACGTATGCCGAATGGCTCTGGAGCGGGCACGAGGGCAGGGAAACCCCGCAGCAGATCTTCGACTTCTACGCGGGTGCACTCCCGGCTGAGGCCCCGTTCTGGACGGTCACCATCGGCGACCCCGGGGCGGCCGCCCTGTTTGACTTCGCGGTGTACGCGCGCGGTGCCATGACCCTGCACGCCCTGCGCGCGCTGGTGGGTGACGGGGTCTTCTTCGACATTCTGGAGGAGTGGACTGAGACGAACTCCGGAGGCAACGTTTCCACCGCCGACTTCATCAAGCTTGCCGAGCGGCTCGCCGGCCGGGATCTGGCCGAGTTCTTCACAATTTGGCTTTACACCCCGTCCAAGCCAAGCGGGCTGAGCCCCGTGGACCGCCAGGCCCTCGGGCAGCAGAGCGGTGCACCCGGCACGGCACGCCTGCTGGAGCAGCGGCTGGAATCCGGGATCAAGCCCCGGTAGGCCGCGCTTCAGGGGCGGCCTGTCAGGCGAAGGGCTGAAGCTCCACTCCGGCATCCTGGAGACCCGCGCGCACCGCGGCGGCCATGCCCACGGCTCCGGGGGTGTCGCCGTGGATGCACAGCGAATCCGGGTCAACCCGCACCACCGTGCCGTCCACTGCGACCACCTCGCCTTTCAGTGCCAGGCGGACGGCGCGCTCAACAATGGGGCCGACGTCGTGCAGCACGGCACCGTCCTGCGACCGCGGCAACAGGGTGCCATCCGGGAGGTAGGCGCGGTCAACAAACGCCTCGCGGAAGACGGGGTGGCCCGCGTCGCCGGCGTGCTTCAGCAGTTCCGATCCGGGCAGTCCGAGAACCGGCAGTCCCTCGTCATAGGCATGGATGGCGGCCACGACGGCGGCTGCCTGCTCCGCATCATGGAACGTCCGGTTGTACAGGGCACCGTGGGGTTTGACGTAGTCGACAGACGCGCCCACGGCGTGCGCCACTCCGTCCAGCGCTCCCAGCTGGTAGAGGACATCCCCGAACAGCTCGTCGAAGGACATGTCCAGGGATCGCCGCCCGAAGCCGGCAAGGTCCCGGTATCCAACATGGGCACCCACCGTGACATCGAGTTCGAAGGCTGCCCGGCAACTGTCCAGCATGGTGACAGGATCCCCGGCGTGAAAGCCGCAGGCCACATTCGCGCTGGTGACGAACTGGAACATGGCGGCGTCATCGCCCATGCGCCAGGAGCCGAAGGACTCGCCCAGGTCAGCGTTCAGATCCACCGTTGCCACCTTCATTCGTCGGAGCCGAGAGGCCCTTTCCTTCGGTTGCCGGCGCAGTGGCCCGCAACTCACCCGGAAGGGTGTCCGGCATCGGGCCGAACGCTTCCTTGGCGTTGGCCACGACGGCCCGGCCCATCATGAGGTTGCCTGCTCCGCCCACCACCGCGCCGATTCCGAACGGCAGTGCCCGGCCGAAGAGCGCTGTTCCCTGGCGCTTCAGCAGGCTCCGCAGGAAGACTTTCTGGACGTGCTCGCGAATGGAGCCGAAACCCGATGAGGGCATTTTGCGGGCCAGGACGTTTCCCCAGGCCTGGGTGGCGCCCTTCCCCTTGCCGAGTGCCTGGCCGCTGAGTGACCCGAGCAGCGCAGTCCCTTCCTCACCCAGCATCACGGCCATGACCAGGGTGCTGGCTTTGTCGGGGTCAGTCATCCTGATGCCGTGGAGTTCGGCCAGGGATGTAGCGTAGAGCGCCGTCGCCTCGAGGAAGGCAACCGTGGCTGCCGCCGAAAGGCCGAGCGAGGCGATGGTTCCCACTCCGGGGACCACGGCCGTGGCACCCACCAGGGCGCCGCCGCCTGTGACAGCAGCCAGATAGTCGCGTTCCAGCCTGTCGGCAAGCTTTGCGGCTGAGGCATGCGGATCGCGCCGCTGGAGCCTGCGGATGTTGGCCACCACCAAGGGCCTCTGGATGTCCACAGCCCGCAGCAGCAGATTGTGCACGCCGGGCTTGGGATTGCCGTGGGCATCGAACACGGCATTGTGTGCCGTTTCCTGTGCGATTCTCATCGCCGGGTTGCGTCGCTTGGCCATCTTCACCTCTACCTCGGAGCAGCCGACAGCAGGTTGCTGCCGTCCTGCCTTAACACTAGGCCACGCCCTGGCCCTGCGGACCGAACGCGCGGACTGGCCGCGCGGACCGGCCGCGGCGGGGGGGCACCGGACGCTGTGGGGTCACCGGCTAGACCATCCAGGATTCCGCCACCGCAAGATAGGCGGAGGAGGAGGGGCCGCGCGGTCCCGGATAGACCGTGGGCGCGCCCGGCCATTCAACGCCAAACTCGGACAGGCGGCCTGTGCTGCACGGCAGGTAGACGTTGGTCAGGGAGGCGCTGGCAGGCCCGAGCTGGAAGTCCGGTGCGGCGAACTGCCTCCGGTCCAGTACGCCGGTGACCTCCAGCGCGGCGCGGCGCCCGGTTGCTTTGAATCCCCGCTCAAGGTTTACCTTGACCTCGAAATCGTCCTGCGTGTGGCTGATGCCGTTGAGCGGGAAGCGTGCGGCCTCCGGGAAGTAGCGGGTCAGTTCGTTGGCCAGGGTGGCGGCGAAGAACTCGTTGGAGCCGTAGCTGCGCCAGCCTTGGAGCGTGGCCACCAGCAAGACGGTCCCGGTTCCCCACTTGGACCAGTCGGCGACCCAGAAGGATGCAAAACAGCTGGCCGGTTCGCCGGGAACATGAACCCCGTGGCGGTCCACGGGGTGCAGTGCGAGGCCATAGTTGGCCCCAATCAGCGCCACGCTGCGCCGCCCCGGCGCGGCCGGTGTGTTCCCCATGCTCCGAGCCTATCCCGGCGCACCGGTTACCCCGCGGAGATGTCCGGCCTAAGATTGCAGCGTGCCCCTGCCTCGCGCCCTTCGCCCCTTTGCCCACCGTGAGTACCGCGTGCTGATCGCGGCCCTGGCTGTGTCCATCTTCGGTTCAGGAATGTGGGCCGTGGCCATGGTGTACCAGGTCATCCATCTCGGCGGCGGACCGCTGGAGCTATCGCTGGTGGCCACCGCGGGAAGCGTCGGACTGGTGGCCTTCGTCCTTGCAGGCGGGATCGCCGCGGACCGGTTTCCGCAGCGGCTGTTGATCATCGGCGTGGAGGGCGCCAACCTGGCGGTGATCGCCAGCATCAGCGGGCTTGCCCTGGCGGGATGGCTGCAGCTGTGGCACCTGATGGCCGGAGCATTCGTCCTGGGAGTGGGGGCCGCATTCTTCTTCCCGGCCTACTCCGCCATCCTGCCCCGCATCCTGCCGCCCGGAGACCTGCTGGCGGCAAACGGCATGGAAGGGACGATGCGCCCGATGCTGCAGCAGGCCGCGGGTCCTGCCGTTGCCGGCATCATCGTTGCCGCGCTCTCCCCGTCGCATGCCGTGACGGGCGTGGCCGCCTGCCACCTGCTGGCCTTCATCATCCTGAACTTCCTCGGCCAGCACGCCCTCGAGGCTCCGGGCAACGGCGCCGCCCGGGAGTTCCATGGACACCCTCCTGACGGCCAGGCTGAAAGCCTGTCTGGCCGTGACAACGACGCGGCGCCTGCCGGCGGTGAGCCTGTGCCCGCGGGTGCGGAACCGCACAAGGCGTCCTTCTTCCGGGAACTCCGGGAGGGCATCAGCTACACGCTGCAGACCCCCTGGCTGCTCTGGACACTCCTCTGGGCCTGCATCTCGGTCCTCTTTTTGATCGGTCCCATCGAAGTACTGCTGCCGTTCGTCGTCCGCGACCAGCTGGACGGGGACTCCAGGATGTTCGGTTTCCTGCTGGCCGTCATGGGCGTGGGCAGTGCCGTGGCGTCGCTGGTCACAGCCTCGTTCAGGCTACCGCGGCGCTACCTGACGGTGATGATGATTTCATGGGGTGCGGGCACCCTCCCACTGGCTGCCGTGGGAATCATGGACAGCTTCTCGTTGCTGGCCCTGGCACTCTTCATCTTCGGCGCCACCGGCAGCGTGGGCATGGTGATCTGGGGAACCTTGCTTCAGCGTCGCGTTCCCCCGCATTTGCTGGGCCGCGTCTCGAGCCTCGATTTCTTTGTCTCCCTCGCGTTAATGCCGGTGTCCATGGCACTGGCGGGGCCTGCCGCGGAAGTGTTCCCTATCTGGGCGATCTTCCTCTTCGCGGGGGGCGTCTGCCCGGTGATGGCCATCGTTGCCCTGATTGCCGCCCGGATGCCGGCCGACGAGACAGCCCATCCGCTGGACCGGCACCACGATTTCTCCGCGGACGCCGACGCCAGACGCTGAGGATCTCCGTCCGCAGTCATCCGCGGTATCAGGCGCGGGCCCGCACCACCGGGATGCTTGCCGTGGGAGGGCCGCTCGGGAACACCGACGGCTCGGGCACCTCGACAGGATCGAGTGCCACACGGACGGAATCGCCGCCGACAGCATGCACTCTTCCCCGCACATCGATGTCCAGCGGCTCCCCTTCCAGGACACGCAGGGTGATGCCGGCGGGGTCGAGGTCCACTGAGAGCAGCCGTCCCTGCAGCTTCAGGTGGAAGGAGAGGCTGTCCCATTCCCCGGGAAGCCGCGGGTCGAAGTACGGGACAGGGCCCTGGTCGCGCAGGCCGGCGAAGCCGCAGACCAGGGAGCTCCACACGCCGCCCGTGGAGGCAATGTGCACGCCGTCGATCGTGTTGCCGTGGGAGTCATCGAGGTCGATGAACGCCGCATTGGTGAAGTGCTCGAGGGCTGCCTTCGGGTAGCCGACCTCGGCCGCCATGATGCCCTGCACGCACGCGGAGAGCGTCGAGTCGCCGGTCGTAATGGGGTCGTAGAAATCGAAGGCGCGGCGCTTCTCCTCGGGAGTGAACTCCTGCCACTGCAGGAACATGGCGAGCACCGTGTCCGCCTGCTTCAGGACCTGGTGCCGGTAGATCACCAGCGGGTGGAAGTGCAGGAGCAGCGGGTACTTGGAGCGGGGCGTCGTCCAGTCCCATGCCTCCAGCGTCATGAAGTCGTTGTCCTGCGAGTAGATCTGGAAATGCTCGTCGAAGGGCAACTGGATCCGGGCGGCGGCCGCTTCCCACAGCTGCCGCTCGGCGTCGTCAATCTCTGGGTGGTCCAGCGCGGCCGCGGCCCGCAGGTTAAACCGCGCCATGACGTTGGTGTAGAGGTTGTCGTTCACCACGGCCGTGTACTCGTCCGGGCCGGTCACTCCGTGGATGTGGAACATGCCGTCCTTGCCGAAGAAGCCCAGCGACGCCCACATGCGCGCGGTCTCGATCAGCAAGTCCGCGCCCATGCCGCTGCGGAACTCGGCGTCGCCGCTCGCCCACACGTACCTGTTGGCGGCAAAGGCGATGGCCGCGGCAATGTGGAACTGTGCGGTGCCGGCGGCGTAGTACGCGCTGGCCTCCAGCCCGTTGATGGTGCGCCACGGGAACAGTGCCCCGTCCACGCTGAGCTCCTTGGCCCGGATCTTTGCCTCCGGCAGCATTTCGTGACGGAACTCCAGGACCTGGCGGGCGCCGTCGGGGTTTGAGTACGTCAGGTACGGCAGGAGGTAAACCTCCTGGTCCCAGAAGTAGTGCCCTTCGTAGCCGGAGCCGCTGACGCCCTTGGCGGGGATGCCGGCAACGCCGGCGCGGGCCGTCGCCTGGGCAAGCTGGAAGAGGTTCCAGCGGATGGCCTGCTGTAGCTCGGACTGGCCGCCCACCTTGATGTCCGTGGTTGCCCAGTAGTCGCGGTAGTGGGCCTCACTTTCGGCGAAGACCTCTGCCACCGTCTTCAGGCCGGCTTCGGCGGCGTCGGCCGGTTCTTCCCCGGCTTCGGCATCCGCCGTGCCCGGCAGTCCCTCGCTTGTACCGCCGGCCACTGCGTAACTGACGCTCTTTTCAAGCCGGAAAGGCTCGTCGGCTCCGACAGCGAGCACGTACCGGACGCTGCTTTCGTCCTGGTCCACTTGGGTGTCGAACGGCTGGTGGCCTGCGGAGGTCCAGTGGTCGACGGCGATTCCCACACGCTGCTTCGACTCTGCGGCTTCCCAGGAGAGACGAAGCGAGCCGTCGCCGCCGTCGAGTTTTCCTGGCAGCAGGACGCGGCCGGCGTGGCGGCCGGCCCGGCGCGGATCGTGCGCCGAGTGGTCGTCCACCGGCTGGTCCTGCCGGTTGATCACGGAGGAGGTGACGTCGGCGGAGACGGGGCGGTCCGCCGAGAGCTCCAGGGAGATGCCCAGGCAGCCGCGCGACTCAAAGCCCACGGCACGGCGCTCTACGGTGGTGACGGTGGCGCCGGAACGGCACTGCCACACGACGCGGCATTCGTAGGCTCCCGTGGAGAAATCGATGGACCGGCGGTAATCCAGCACCACGGATTCGGCGAGGCTCAGCGTTTCGCCGTCGACGGTCACCGCGAAGTTGTTCGCATCGGGGATGTAGAGGATCCGCTGGCCAGTGCGGGCGAAACCGAAGGCATTCTCGGCGTGCTTGATGTCCCAGATCTCGTGGAAGCCGTTGATGAAGCTGCCCGGAAGCTCCGCGTCCGCCGCTGCCCAGTGGGCGCCCCGGATGCCCAGGTGTCCGTTGCCAAGGGCAAAGAGCGTTTCCAGTGCGCCGGCATTGCCGGGAGCATGGCTGGTCTCCACGAGCTTCCAGGGATCGTTGGGGAAGCGGTCGCGGTCAGCAGTGATGAGTGCCATGAGTGGCGTTCCTTCGGCGGTTGGAGGTGCGGCCAGGGTTGGGGACCTGGCGGGTTTTGCTGTACAGCGGGGCTGGGGAAGCCGGGCTAGAGGAGTTCGTCGAGGTCATTGACCACGAGTGTGGCGCCGGCAGCCAGCAGTGTCTGGCGGCCTGCGCCGCGGTCCACTCCGATCACTGAGTGGAAGTTTCCCGCGCTGCCTGCCTGCACGCCCGAAACGGCGTCCTCGACGACGACGCACGCCTCGCTGGGCAGTTCCAGCAGACGGGCTGCGTAGTCGTAGGTTGCCGGGCTGGGCTTGCCGGGCAGGCCTTCCGCCGCTGCAACGACGCCGTCCACTACCACCGGGAAGTGGATGTCCAGCCCGGCGGCGCGCAGCACTGAAGGAGCGTTGCGGGATGAGGAGACGACGGCGACCTTGAGTCCCCGGGCAAGAGCCGCTTCGAGGAAGCGCACCGACCCTGCATAGGGGTCGACGCCGGAGCTGACGATGTCGTTGAAGATTTTGTTCTTCCGGTTGCCCAGCCCCTGGACCGTCTCGTTGTCCGGGTTGTCGTCGGTGGGGCCTTCGGGGAGTTCGATGCCGCGTGAGGTCAGGAAGTCCCGGACGCCGTCGAACCTGGGCTTGCCGTCAATGTGGTCGAAGTAGTCGCTCTCCCGGTAGCCGGCCTTCCCGGGCACAGAGGCCAAGTAGCCGTCGAAGAGCTCCTGCCACGCGCGCTCGTGGACAATCGCCGTGGGCGTGAGCACGCCGTCCAGGTCAAAGAGGATGGCAGACGCGCCAGTCCAGCTCTGGGGGCTGTTGCGGTGGCTGGTTTTCAGAAGTTCAGTCATGCCTGGTGCAGTGTCCTTTCGGGGAGCGGACAGCAGTGGTTGGGGACCATGCAGGGAAGGGGGCGCCATCATTGGCGGCAGATCAGGGGTGTGCTTCGGTCAGCACGGGTGAGGTGCGCGGCGCGCGTATGGCACACGTTGAGTGGCTTACGGGCGCAGGCGCTTTAAGAAACGTCTTCTTCCATGATGAGGGCGATGGCGCGTCAGGGCAAACCTGCCATCTCTTCCTGCAGCATGCATGGCGCAGTCCAGCCCTTTCAACGCTTCAGTGGACCGGTGGTCGCGGCCGAAGTCGAGTGTAAGCGCTTGCAGTTTTACCCCGCAACTGTTTTTAACAACCCACAAAAGTTTGAAGGCGATCCGCAGGCTACAGAACGTAGTGGCGAAGGAACGCACTGACGTCGACCATCTCGGCCTTGGACATCGCGTGGCCCATTCCCGGGTAGGTGCGCGCGGTCAGCAGGGTGTGCGCGTCCAGCCAGTCCGCGGTGTACTCGGTGGCTTCCTCGTTGATCACGAGGTCCTCTTTGTCCCTGCCCCAAAAGAAAGGCGGCGGGACCTCGATGGATTCGCTCAGGGCCAGGAGATCGTTGTTCAGGACGAAGCCGGAAAGCCCGACGACGGCCGGAAACTCCCGGGGACGCAGCCGCAGCAGGGTGCTGGCCATGGCCATTCCCTGCGAGTATCCCAGCAGGCTGACACTGCTGTGCCCGCTCTTGACGGAGTCAATCCAGGCAAGGACCGAGTTGGCCGCCGCGATGACATCGGCAAAGTCGTTCGTGAGGAAGTAATCGAGCAGGAACCAGCCGTAGCCGTCCGCGATGGGCATCGGAGCCCGCAGCGCAGCACAGGTGAATTCAGCCGGGAGGTGGTCGAACAGGTTAACCATCCGCGACTCGTCAGTGCCGTAGCCGTGCATCATCACCAGCAAAGGCGTCCCGGCACGCTCACTCGCCGGCTTCGACCACACCACCGTCTCCATCGGACAAGCCTATCCAGTCCCGCACGTCCTTCTCGGGGCCTGACCTGCGCGTTTGATTGAAAGTGCGTGTACTCGGATGTAGCCTGACGATTAACAGCATGCTTAGTAAGTGGCGCAGGGCAGGCCGTACTTACCAAGTTGCGAGAAGCCCGCCAATGCAAGGAGCACGTCATGAGAATCGGTTCCGCTATTTTCCTCATTGCCCTGGGCGCCATCCTGGCCTGGGCCGTCACCCCGGGACTCATTCCCAATGTTGACCAGACTCTGGTCGGCTACATCCTGATGGCTGTCGGCGTCATCGGCCTGATCGCATCCCTCGTAATGGCGAACCCGGGAAGGAGCCGCCGCGTCAGCGAGTCCCGTTCGGTGGTGGACCCCAATACCGGCGAACGGATCACCCGCAACGAAAGCCGCGACGGCGGCCTCTAGCGCCGATCGCACTTCCATCGGGATGGGGCCCGCAGTGAATCTCCAGCTCAAGTACCGGACCGCCGGGCCAGACCTTCGGGTCCGGCCCGGCGTTTTGGTTTCATGTTGGTTTTTCATTGACAAAGCAACATGAACGAAGATAAAGTCAAGTAATTGCAGATCATGTGATGACAGTCACTGAATGACTGTCACTGGCAGACAACCGCTGGATGAGAGTCCCTGGTTGGCAGTCCCTGATCTGGAATGACCGGACGTTTTAGCAGTACTAACGCAGGGCAGTACTTACGCAATGGAGGGTATGTGTTCGCCGAGGAGCGTCAGCAGCAGATCGCAGGGCTCGTTGCAGCCAGCGGCCGTGCCAGCGTGACCGACCTCGCAGAACGCTTCCGGATCACCACCGAAACGGTCCGCCGCGATCTCGCCGCCCTCGAATCCGCCGGCACGGTCCGGCGCGTGCACGGCGGCGCCGTCTCGGCAGACCGCTTCAGCACAACTGAAGAAAGCATCCTGGAACGGACCATCCAGCGCCAGGAACAGAAGCTCCGCATCGCGGAGGCCGCCCTCGCCTTCCTGCCGCAGGGACCCTCAAGCAGCATCGTCCTCGACGCCGGATCCACCACGGAGGTCCTCGCCGATATCCTGGCACGCCGCAATGCCGGTTCGGCCGCTTCCAAGGGAGCCAAGGGAGCGGAAAAAGACCAGGAACTGGTGGTCATTACGCACGCCGTCCCCATCGCCGCCAAACTCGCCAGCACACCCGGCATCGCACTGCAGATCCTCGGCGGCCGGGTCCGGGGGCTGACCAAGGCAGCCGTCGGCCAAGCAACCGTGGACGCGGCACACAAGCTCCGCCCGGACATTGCCTTCGTGGGAACCAACGGCATCCACGCCAGCTTTGGCCTCAGCACCCCCGACCCCGAAGAGGCCGCAGTCAAGGCCGCTTTCGTCCATTCGGCCCGCCGCATTGTGGTGCTGGCCGATTCATCCAAGCTGGACGCGGAAACGCTCGTCCAGTTCGCCTCGTTGAAAGATCTGGACACATTGATCACTGACCGCAAACCCAGCCGAGAACTAGCCGCGGCCCTCGCAGAGGCCGGCGTGGAGGTGGTCATCGCATGATTGTCACCCTCACAGCCAACCCCAGCCTCGACCGCACGGTGGCGCTTCCCGGGCCTCTCGAACGCGGCGAAGTCCAGCGCGCCGTCTCCGTGAGCCAGGAGTCCGGCGGCAAGGGAGTCAACGTCTCCCGCGCCCTCGTGGCGTCGGGACTGGAGACCCTCGCGGTACTTCCGGGGGGCGACTCCGATCCGGTGCTGGCCGGCCTGCGGGATGCCAAGGTGCCGTTCGCGGCCCTGGCCATCCACGAGCCGCTGCGCACCAACGTAGCGCTCACGGAGCCGGGCGGGGTCACCACCAAGATCAACGAGCCCGGCCCGGTGCTGGACGAGGAGGCACAGGAGGCCCTGATCGGGCTGCTGCTGGAGCGCGCCAAGGGTGCCAGCTGGGTTGTCCTCGCGGGATCGCTCCCACCCGGGGTTCCCGCCGATTTTTACGCCACCGTCACCCGGAGGCTGCGTTCCGCGGACACTGGAAACAGCGTTCCGCAGATCGCCGTCGACTCCTCCGGGGCGCCGCTCGCGGCGGCCATCGCCGGCGATGCGACAGGGGCAGTGTCCGGGAAACCGGACCTGCTCAAACCCAATGCCGAGGAACTCGCGGAGCTCGCTGCCGCAGCAGGTTTCGCCTCGGTGAGCACGGCTGAGGAACTCGAAGCGGATCCGGAGGCTGCCGCGGCAGCCGCCGCCGCCGTCGTGCGTTCCGGTGTGGGGGCCGTGTTGGCAACGCTCGGTTCAAAGGGCGCTGTCCTTGTGACGGCCGACGGCGCGTGGCTGGCCACGCATCCGCCGGTCACCGCGGTCAGTACGGTCGGCGCGGGCGATTCGTCGCTGGCCGGCTATCTGCTCGCCGCAGACCAGGGCGCCGCCCCGGCTGACTGCCTCCGTCAAGCTGTGGCGCACGGCGCCGCAGCCGCTTCCCTGCCGGGCTCCACAGTTCCGGCAGTCCACCAAACCACCCCCGATGCCGTAACCATCACGGCCCTCCGGAAGGATTGACAGTGACTCAGCTCATCACCACCGACCTGGTCGAGCTCGACCAGAACCTGGGCAATTCGCCCGAGGACGTGATCCGGCACCTTGCAGGCCGGGTTGCGGCCGTTGGCCGCGCCAGCGAAGTCGAAGGCCTCTTTACCGACGCCTTCGCCCGCGAGCAGAAGACCGCCACGGGCGTGCCCGGCGGCATCGCCATCCCGCACTGCCGCTCGGCAGCGGTGACCGAACCCACGCTGGCCATGGCTCGGCTCTCCCAGCCCGTCGACTTCGGCGCGAAGGACGGCCCCGCCGACCTGATTTTCTTCATCGCCGCACCGTCCGGCGCGGACCAGGAGCACCTCAAGCTCCTGTCCAAGCTCGCCAGGTCCCTGATCAAGAAGGACTTCACCGGCGCACTGCGCTCCGCATCCTCGGAGGCGGAAATCGTCGAACTCGTTGAGGGTGCCCTGGCTGACAAGCCGGCAGCGCATGCTGCCGCCGCCGCAGGCTCCAGTACTGCAAACGCCTCAGCCACTCCGGCACCGCAGGCTGCCGGCACCAAGGGCGGCCCCAAGCGCCTGGTGGCCGTCACCGCGTGCCCCACCGGCATCGCCCACACCTACATGGCGGCCGACTCCCTCGTCGCAGCAGCGCAGGAAGTGGGCGTAGACCTGCAGGTGGAAACCCAGGGTTCCTCGGGCGCCAAGCCCTTGGACCCGGCCGTCATCGCAGCCGCCGACGCCGTGATCTTCGCCGTTGACGTTGACGTGCGCGGCAAGGAGCGGTTTGCCGGCAAGCCCGTCATCAACGCCCCGGTCAAACGTGGCATCGACGAGCCCGCCAAGATGGTGCAGGAAGCACTGGACGCCGCGGACAACCCGAACGCCCGCCGCGTTCCGCACTTCGGCGCCGAAGAGCAGGCAGAGCAGGAAGCCGCCGAAAAGGGCGAGCACATCGGCCAGAAGCTGAAGAGGGCCCTGCTGACCGGCGTCAGCTACATGATTCCGTTCGTTGCCGGCGGTGGCCTGCTGATCGCCCTGGGCTTCCTGCTGGGCGGGTACGACATCACCGGGGTCGCCGACAAGGTTGTTGTTGAGAACAACTTCGGCAACCTTCCCGAAGGTGGCCTCCCCATCTACCTCGGTGCAGTGATGTTCAAGATCGGCGCCCTGTCCATGGGCTTCCTGGTCCCGGCCCTGGCCGGCTACATCGCCTATGCGATTGCGGACCGGCCGGGCATCGCACCGGGCTTCGTCTCCGGTGCCGTGGCCGGCTTCATGGGAGCGGGCTTCCTCGGCGGCATCGTCGGCGGCCTGCTCGCCGGCTACATCGCGCATCTGATCGGGACCTGGGCTGTACCGCGCTGGCTGCGCGGACTGATGCCGGTCGTCATCATTCCGCTGCTGGCATCCATCGTCGCTTCGGGCCTGATGTTCATGGTTCTCGGCGGCCCGATCGCAGGCCTCACCGCTGCCCTGAACGGCTGGCTCTCCGGCATGACCGGCGCCTCGGCCGTGGTCCTCGGGATCATCCTTGGCCTCATGATGTGCTTCGACCTTGGCGGACCGGTTAATAAGGTCGCCTACGCCTTCGCTGTGGCCGGCCTGAGCGCCGGCAGCGCCACCAACCAGGCCCCGTGGCAGATCATGGCAACTGTCATGGCTGCCGGCATGGTGCCGCCGCTCGCCATGGCCCTCGCCACCGTCCTGGACAAGAAGCTCTTCAGCCTGGCTGAGCGCGAGAACGGCAAGGCAGCCTGGCTGCTCGGTGCCTCCTTCATCTCCGAGGGAGCCATTCCGTTCGCCGCAGCCGATCCGCTGCGCGTCATCCCCGCCAGCATGGTGGGCGGCGCGGTCACCGGTGCGCTCACCATGGCCTTCGGCGTCACGTCGCAGGCACCGCACGGCGGAATCTTCGTGTTCTTCGCCATCGGCAACGTGCTGATGTTCATCATCTCCATCCTGGCCGGAACGGTAGTCACCGCCCTCGTGGTGCTCGCCCTCAAGCGCTGGGCGGCCCGCAAGACCGTTGATACGGTGGAGACTGTCCCAGTTTCTGTCTGACCCGCTGGCCTCCAGCACCCCAAACCCCGCACTGCAATTGCAAGGAGCAGAAATGTCCGAACGTACCGCAACCGTCGCCAGCCGAGTGGGCCTGCACGCACGCCCGGCCGCGATCTTCGCCGAGGCCGCCGGCGAGTTTGACCTCGACATCACCATCGCCCGCGAAGGTGAGCCGGCAGACGAAGCCATGGACGCCGCCAGCATCCTGTCCCTGATGAGCCTCGGCGCATCGCACGGCGACGTTGTGGTGCTCCGGGCAGACGGCGACGGTGCGGATGCCGCCCTCGACCGTCTGGTCCAGATCCTTGAGACGGACCACGACGCCGAATAGGGCGCTGGCAGCCTCATAGCGGCCGGCCCCTGCACAGCTTCCCGATAGAGCGGAGACTGGGCAGGGGCCGGCCGCTGCCGTTTCCGGACTTGTTCCGGCCCGGAACACCCCACTGAACACAGCTTGAACACCGCTTGAACATCGCTTGCTAAGCAAACTTACTAGTTTCTTGTTTTTGCTCCTCGGCCCCACTAGCTTTGAACTGTGGCCCCGCCGTTCCATACCGCACAGCCGTTCCAAAACACCGGAGACCCCGGGCTGAAGGAGGAAGACAGAGTGGCAACCCTGCACGAAAGCATTGAGGTCCAGGTTCCGGTCAGCACGGCCTACAACCAGTGGACGCAGTTCGAATCCTTTCCCCAATTCATGAAGGGGGTGGAATCCGTCGAGCAGATCGATGAGACGTCGCTGCATTTCCGCACCAAGGTGGCCGGCATCAAGCGGGAGTATGACGCGCAGATCCTGGAGCAGACGCCGGACACGTGCATAGCGTGGGTCAGCAAGGACAAGCCCCGCAACGCCGGGCGGGTCACCTTCGAAGGCCTCGGAGCGGATCTCTGCCGGGTCAACGTGGAGCTCGAATGGGAGCCGGAGGGCCTCCTGGAGAGGACAGCTGCCGCCGCACACGTCGATGAAACCCAGGTCGAGTCCGACCTGCTGCGCTTCAAGGAGTTCATCGAGTCCCGCGGCATCGAAACCGGCGCCTGGCGGGCGTCCGTTGACCGCGGGGAGGTAGACGCCCCGTAGGGCAATACCGGCAAGAGAGATACAGTCCTGGAGGGAACGATGCCCGAGAATAAGAATCCCAGCCTGAAGGATCCCAAACTCTACGAAGAGCTTCGTGATGAGGGCGCCTCAAAGCAGAAGGCGGCCCGCATCTCGAACGCGGCCGCACAGAAGGGCAGGTCCGCAGTCGGCCGCAAGGGCGGCAAAGCCGGTGACTACGACGACTGGACGGTGGACCAGTTGAAGGCCAAAGCCAAGGAGATCGGCCTCAAGGGCTACTCAGGCAAAAAGAAGAGCGAACTCATTTCTGCGCTCAGAAACTCCTGAGCGGCCGCTCATGAGACCGGAGGGCGGGGTGCCCGGGTTCTCAGGCGCCCTTCCTTGCCCTAGTGGTGGTGGTCTTCGACGCGGTGGCCTTGGCGGCCGTGCTCTTGGTGGCCGTGGTCTTGGCGGCCGGCTTGGGAGTGGACCGTGCCCCGCTCTTGACGGGGGTCTTGGCCTCAGAGGAGGACGCCTCGTCCTGTCCACTTTTCGCGGTTCGGGCCTTGGTGCCTCCGGTCTTCGCAGTTCCGGCCTTGGAGCTGTCCGTCTTGGCTGCTGCGCTCCTGCCGGACCTGGCCCGGCCGGACGCCGGCTTGGCCTTCCCCGCCTCCTCGGCGTCGTCGCCCTCGGATTCAGAGTCGCCCCCGGATTCAGATGCGTCAGAGTCGCCGGCTGCCCGCCCGCCGGCTCCGCGTTTCCGGTCCAGGCTTCGCTTGAGCGCCTCCATCAGGTCGATCACTTCGCCGGTGCCCGATGCAGCGGCCTCGGCACCGAAGGTCTCTTCCGTGTCCAGGGCATCGCCCTTCTCCAGCTTGGCCTCGATCAGCTGGCGCAACTGGGTCTGGTAGTCGTCCGTGAACTGCTCCGGCTCGAAATCGGAAGCCATGGACTCCACCAGCGCTGCGGACATCTCGCGTTCCTGGGCGGAGATCCGGATGGACGTATCCAGGGCAGGGAATTCCGCCTCACGCACCTCGTCCGCCCACAGCAGCGCCTGCAGCATCAGGACGTCGTCCCGGATCCGCAGGGCACCCAGGCGGGTCTTGTCCCGCAGCGCAAACTGCACGATCGCCACCCGGTCGGTGTCCTCGAGCGCCCGGCGCAGCAGCATATAGGCCTTGGGCGACTTGGAGTCAGGCTCCAGATAGTAGCTTTTCTCGAACATGATGGGATCGAGCTGCTCGGACGGCACGAACTGAACCACTTCAATCTCGTGGCTGTTTTCTGCCGGAATGGACTTGAGCTCCTCGCGGGAAAGGATCACCGTCCGGCCGTCGTCCTCATAGGCTTTCTCGATGTCCGCATAATCCACCACCTTGCTGCACACCTCGCAGCGTCGCTGGTAGCGGATCCGGCCGCCATCGGAGTTATGCACCTGATGGAGGCTGATGTCGTGGTCCTCGGTGGCGCTGTATACCTTGACGGGGACGTTGACCAGCCCGAATGCAATGGCACCTTTCCAGATGGCTCTCATGAGACAAGTGAACATCACCCTGCCCCGGAGGTGAAGCCCCTTGGCCGGAGGTAAGGAACGTGTCCGGGTCGCCGGCCGTGAGCTGACACTGACAAACCTGGACAAGGTGCTCTATCCCGCCACGGGCACCACCAAGGCTGACGTGCTGGCCTACTACGCTGCGGTGGCGCCGGTCCTCATCCCGGCCGCCGCCGACCGGCCGGCGACCCGCAAGCGGTGGGTCCACGGCGTCGGGACTGTGGACGAGCCCGGGCAGATGTTCTTCCAAAAGAACCTTGACCACTCCACCCCCGGCTGGGTTCCCCGCGCCGCCATCACGCACAAGACCAGCACCAACTACTATCCGCTGGTGAACGACGCCGCGACGCTGACCTGGCTGGCGCAGATTGCCTCGCTGGAGATCCACGTCCCGCAATGGCGCGTGGACTCCCATGGCAACGCCCTGTCCCCGGACCGGCTCGTGCTTGACCTGGATCCTGGAGAAGGGGCAGGGCTGCAGGAATGCGCTGAAGTGGCCAGGCTGGCCCGTGCCATCCTGAAGGACGTGGGGCTCGACCCGGTGCCGGTGACCAGCGGCAGCAAAGGCATCCACCTGTACGCCGGACTGGACGGCACGCAGTCCTCCGACCAGGTTTCCGACTTCGCGCACGAGCTGGCCCGGGCCCTTGAGGCCGACCATCCGGACCTGGCCGTCAGCGACATGAAGAAGTCGCTGAGGACGGGCAAGGTCCTCGTCGACTGGAGCCAGAACAATGCCGCCAAGACCACAATCGTTCCCTATTCGCTGCGTGGCCGGCTGAGGCCCACCGTGGCGGCCCCGCGAACGTGGCGGGAGCTGACGTCCTCCTCCCTCCGGCACCTGGCTTATGAGGAAGTCATGCGCAGGGTCGAGAGCGGCAAAGACCCGTTCGCCGTCGTCGACGAGATCAGCGGACGGGCCCACGCTGCGGACTCCGGCGCGCACCGCCGCCGCGGCGGCCACGAGGACCCCCGGCTGCATAAATACCGGTCGCTCCGGGACCAGGACGAGACGCCGGAGCCGTTCACCGCTGAAGAACACCTCAGCGCCGAAACCAACGATGCACAGGAAATCTTCGTGATCCAGGAGCACCACGCCAGCAGGCTCCACTACGATTTCCGGCTTGAGCACGACGGCGTGCTGGTCTCATGGGCGCTGCCGAAGGGCGTACCGGAGACAGGGTCCAAGAACCACCTGGCCGTCCAGACCGAGGACCATCCGATGGACTACGCCGATTTCGAAGGCACCATCCCCAAGGGCCAATACGGCGCCGGCACCGTCAGCATCTGGGACAAAGGCGTCTACGAGCTGGAAAAGTGGGTCAACGGCAAGGAAGTGATCGCCACGCTTACAGGCCAGGAGGGCGGCGGCCTCGGCGGCACCAGGAAATTCGCCCTGATCCACACCGGGGAGGGCGAGGGCGGGCAGGGACAATGGCTCATCCACCTAATGGACAAGGCGCATGGCATAAGGGGCAGGCGCGGCACTCCCCCAACGCCCAAAGCGGCGGCGTCGCCGGCCGCGTCCCCGCCCAGGGATACCGGCACAGGCACCGCCGCAGGCCGGAACACCATGGTCGAGGACCCCACCCCGATGTTGGCGACCGCCGGGACACCGGCGGATCTCCACGGCAGCGACTGGTTTTTCGAACTCAAATGGGACGGGATCCGCGCCCTGGTGGTTGCGGACGGGGAGAAGGTCCGGCTCCTCAGCCGCAACGGCAACGACATGTCCGCCAGCTACCCCGAACTGACCGACCGTGGCTGCTGGCCGCCGCAGGACTTCATCGCGGACGGCGAGATCATCGCCGTCGGGCCCCGCGGCAGGCCCGACTTCGGACTCCTCCAGGGCCGGATGAAACTGACCAGGCCGGGCGATGTAAAGAAGGCCCGCGCAGCCATTCCCGTGCGGCTGATGCTGTTTGACCTGCTGGCCGAGGCCGGCGAAGACCTGCGCCGGCGCCCTGCCCAGGAACGCAGGCAACGGCTCGTTGACTTCTACCGCCCGTCGGATTGCCCGGTGCAGCTGTCGGAAACACTGGACGAGCGGGTGGAACACATCCTGGAAAGCGCGCGGGAACTAGGCCTGGAAGGCGTGATGGCGAAACGCGTCGACAGCCGGTACGTCAGCGGACAACGGAGCCGGTCGTGGATCAAGCTCAAGATCGAACAGACCCAGGAAGTAGTGGTGGGCGGCTGGCGGCCCGGAAAGGGCGAGCGGTCCGACACCGTGGGGGCGCTGCTGCTGGGACTGCCGGAGGGCAAGAAGCTTCGGTATGTTGGCCGCGTGGGCAGCGGCTTCAGCATGCAGGAGCTCCGGGAACTGCGCCAGACCATGGACCGGCTGGCCCGGAAGAGCTCGCCCTTCAATGACGTGCCGGCCCTCGACGCCGCCGGCGCCCGCTGGATCGCGCCGGATCTCGTGGGCGAAGTGACGTTCGGGGAATGGACCGGCAGCGGAAAGCTCAGGCATCCCGTGTGGCGCGGCTGGCGCCTGGACAAGAATCCGGAGGACGTCGTCGCCGAATGACCAAAGCTGCCTGAGACGCGCAAAGCTTCCCGCGACACTCAAACGGCCTGGCGACACGCGAATTCGCGCGTCGCCAGGCCGTTTGCGTATCTTCAGACCATTTGCGAGTCCTCAGCAGCTCAGGACGAGTGCGGCATCTGGGGACGGCTGGTCCGGTGGACAGCGGTCACAGCGGCCTCCTGGCCCACGCGGCCGCGGTTCGAACCGCGGTCCTTGGGATGGCGGTGCTTGCCGTTGCCGTCCGGCCACTGATGCCCGCCGCCCATCGCCGATGTCACGGCAATGGTTTCCGGCGTGGGCAGCGGCGGCCTGTCCATTGACTCTGCCAGGTGTGATGCCACCTCTGGTTTGATGGAGCGTCCTTTGTTCGTGTCAGCCATTTGTTCTTCCTTTCCCCGATGAAACGAAGCCATTGCAGGACTGCCTTCGGGCTGCCGGCGGCCGGAGTCTGAAGTTCCGGCGAGACCGGGAACACCGCGGAGGCAGGGCCTCAACAGGCGTGGACTTTTGTGGTGTAGATGGCGGGGCGGCAGTCCGCGGAGCAATCCGACGGCGGCCGGCCGGCCACCTACTCAAAGATCAGTGTTCCCATGGCTCCACGATATGCAGAAACCTGCCGGGCGGGAACCCCCGCAAGGCCCTCAGTCCCGGGTCCCGCTGTTAAAGGAGCCTTCCCAGACGGCGCGGGATCCGGCTTCCCCGATCTCCACCACCCTGATGACCGTTCCGCCGCACAGGACAAGAACCAGCACGACGGCGATTGCCGCGGCAATGCGGATACCCGCGGTTCCGAGTTTCCTCCGCACTCCGTCCGCCTGAGTGGTCCCGTACCGGAACCACAGCCATTGAGCGATGGCCACGATAAACACGCCGGTGACCCAGGGCAGAAGTGTGCCCCCGAGGTTGGAGTGGGTTGTGATGGCAGGGGTCGTGTCCACCCGCTGCATCAGCCATTCCCCGGACTGCTGGGTGATGGGGACCGTGATGAGCGCCACCAGGGCAATGAGCGGGGTCACGATTCCAAGCCGCCTGCGGGCTGCCGGCCACACGATGCTCAGCACCGTGCACACGGCTGCCACAGGCACGACGACCACAGTGCCGTGCACCACCAGTACATGCAGTGGCAGACCGCTGATTACATAGTCCATGCCCAACACCCCTGACTGGAGTCGTCAATCCTGTTCCCACGGCCCCGGATCCCGGACCGGGTTACCCGATCAGACGAGCACCGTGGGTAATCGGTTCAATCCGCGCTCATTTCCGGCCCCAATACGGCCGCCCGCCGCGTCCGAAGGACCCCCTCTACCCATGATTTCGGTCCCAAAACTGGCCCTGAAACGAAAATTTTTGATAACGATGCCGGTGCGGGCGCCTATTCCGCGGAATCACGGGGTGAAACCGGGCAAAACAAATCTGGGATCTGACCCGCATTCCGGGCTGAAACACCGGATCATACGGCACGAAGCCCTCGTCCGCCACGAAAATCGCGTAAAATTGAAGGCCTGCCCGGAGCGGGGCAGCTACAAGTCGCAAGCAAATGACCTCCACAGGAGTCGCCCAAATGCCCATAGACCGAAGCACGACCGACTCTTCAGCAGGCGTTATGAACGCCGGCGGAACCAACCAAGTGGCACCCCAGGGTGTGAAGAAACCAAAGCTACTCTTACGTCGCCGGCTCAAGGAGTCCGACGTCAACGTCGTAGACCAGCCCATGCTGAAGAAGGCGCTCGGCGGCACCATCGTCGGCAACACCATGGAGTGGTACGACGTCGGCGTGTTCGGCTATCTGATCACCACCATGGGACCCGTGTTCCTGCCTGAGGCTGACGCCAAGGTTCAGACGCTGTTCCTGCTGGGCACGTTTGCTGCTACCTTCATCGCCCGCCCGCTGGGCGGCGTGATCTTTGGCTGGCTTGGTGACAAGATCGGACGCCAGAAGGTCCTTGCGGCCACGCTGATGCTGATGGCCGCGAGCACGTTCGCCATTGGCCTGCTTCCGGGTTATGCCCAGATCGGCATCTGGGCGGCTGGCCTGCTGGTGCTGCTCAAGATTATCCAGGGCTTCTCCACGGGCGGCGAATACGCCGGCGCCACCACCTTCGTGAGCGAGTACGCCCCGGACAAGCGGCGCGGCTTCTTCGCCAGCTTCCTGGACCTGGGCAGCTACCTCGGGTTTGCACTCGGCGCGGCCCTGGTTTCCGTGCTCCAGCTGACGCTGGGCCAGTCCGCCATGGAGGAATGGGGATGGCGCTTGCCGTTCCTCATTGCCGGCCCGCTCGGCCTCATCGCCGTGTACTTCCGTAACAAGATCGAGGAATCCCCGCAGTTCCAGGCAACGCTGGATGCCCAGGAGGAGCAGGCCAAGGACGGTTCAGCCGGAGACGCTGCCGCCGTCAAGGGCCCGGTCGGAATCATCAAGGCCTACTGGCGCTCACTCATCGTGGCCATGATTCTGGTAGCCGCTGCCAACACGGCCGGTTACGCCCTGACCTCCTACATGCCGACCTACCTCACCGAGTCCAAGGGCTACGATCCGGTCCACGGCACTCTGCTGACCATTCCCGTCCTCATTGTCATGAGCCTGTGCATCCCCCTGACCGGCAAGCTGTCCGACCGCATCGGCCGCCGCCCCGTGCTGTGGATCGGCGCGGTGAGCACCATCGTGCTGGCTGCCCCGGCGTTCATGCTGATCGGCATCGGCAGCACCTGGTCCACGCTGGCGGGCCTGGCCCTCGTGGCCTTCCCGGTGACGTTCTACGTCGCCAACCTGGCCTCGGCGCTGCCCGCCCAGTTCCCCACGGCCAGCCGCTACGGCGCAATGGGAATCGCTTACAACTTCTCCGTAGCGATCTTCGGCGGCACCACCCCGTTCATCGTCGCCGCACTGATCTCGGCGACGGACAACGACATGATGCCGGCGTACTACCTGATGGCCACCTCGGCCATTGGTGCCATCGCCATCTACTTCCTGAAGGAATCCGCCCAGCGTCCGCTGCCGGGCTCCATGCCGAGCGTGGACACGCAGGCCGAAGCCCGCGAACTGGTGGCTGGCCAGGACGACAACCCGCTGCTTGACCTCGACGACCTGCCGTTCGACGCCGTGGACGCCGAGAAGAAGATCCTGGCGGACCAGGCGGACCAGGACAAGGACAAGGACAAGGACAAGGTTCCCGCCAACGCCTGATCGTCCAACCGCCCCGCGTCCGTGGTGAAGGCCTGTCCGGTGTGCTGTCCTTGGGGGAAGCACACTGGGCAGGCCCTTGCCATGCCCAGGGATAACAGAAATCCCGGGTCCGGTCCCCGCGGTGCTAGTTTCTATAGGAATGTCCCTTTGCAGAGTGCCGCCCCGCGGGACGGCCAGCCTGACCGGTTTGGAGGAGTTGCCGTGCGGCCCGTCCTGAGCCACTTCCGGCAGCTCCACAGCCTGGGACCAGCGAACAATGACCAGGTTTCCGCGTTGCGGGTGGCCATCAGCGTGGCGGTTCCGTCACTGCTCCTTTTACTCGGCGGCCGGCCGGACCTGATCACCTACGCCGTCTTTGGCGCCCTGACCGGCATGTACGGGCGGAATGAGCCCCACCAGCTCCGGCTCCGGCACCAGCTGCAGGCGGCACTTGTGCTGCTGTCCGGCGTGGCGGTCGGCGTCTTCCTGTCTGTTAACCACCTGCATTCCTGGTGGCTGGTGGGGGTGGAAGCGATCCTTGCAGGTGTTGGGTCCGTGTACTCGGACAGGGTGAGGCTCAAACCCAACGGCCCCTTTTTCGGCATCCTTGCCCTGGGCGCCTGCGCGTCAGTGCCCACGGCTGTTCCCTGGTACGTTGCCCTGCTCATCGCGGCCGCATCGGCCGGCTTCTCGCTTTTCGTGGGTTTCGGCGGCTGGATCCGCGGCCGGGCATGGGACCCCGGTGCAACGCGGAATGCCGTCAGGCTGCAGGGGCGCTTCCGGCAGCGGGCCGTCGTGCACGCCGCGCGCTACACGGCCGCGGTGGGCGCCGCGGGTGCTGTAGGTGTCCTCACCGGCAGCGGCCACCCGCATTGGGCAATGGCGGCCGCCGCTGTTCCGCTCGCCGGCGCGGACCTGCCCAGCAGCGTCCACCGCGGTATCCACCGCATCATCGGAACGCTGTTGGGGCTGGTGATTGTCGCCGTCGTGCTTCTGCCGGGCCCCTGGGCCCTGCTCCCCCACTTCCCGGGGGCCGAAGCGGCCGTCCTCGCCGTCCTGGTCATTGTCTTCCAGTTCACCACTGAGCTGTTCATGGCGCGGCACTACGGGCTGGCGATGGTCTCCTTCACGCCGGTCATACTCCTGATGACGCAGCTGGCTGCTCCGGCCGACCCGTACGTGCTCATTACCGAACGCGGAGTCGAAACTGCCGTGGGGGCAGTGACCGGCATCCTGGTGGTGGTGTTTATCCGTTCGCGCCGGAGCCCTCCACCGGCTCCTTCGGCTTCCTCGGCGGGCCTGCAGTGATCCGGTCCGGCAGGATCCGCGCGGCGGCGGCCAGCACTTTGTAGCGCTTCGTGGGAACGGACACGGCCTTGCCCCGGGCGTTGTCGGCCAGGCCTTCCCGGACCACCCTTCCTGCGCGCAGCCACGTCCAGCCGGGGGCGACGGACTTGTCCATTCCCATCCTGTCGTGGAACTCAGTGTGGACGAAGCCCGGGCAGACCGCCGTGACCTTCACTCCCCGCGGTGAGTAAGCAAGGTTGGCCCAGCGGCTGAAACTGAGCAGCCACGCCTTCGCCGCCGAATAGGAACCGCGGGGAAGGAACGCCGCCACGCTGGCCACGTTGATGATCCGCCCCGAACCACGCGCGAGCATCCCCTGCAAGGCAGCATGGCTGAGCTCCATGGCTGTTTGGACATGCAGTTTCAGATGGCTCTTCTCATCCTCGATGCTGTTCCGGTCGAAGTCCTCGAGCAGTCCCATTCCTGCGTTGTTAACCAGCACCTCCACGGGACGCGCGGCATCGGAAAGCCGGGCGACGACGGCGGCCACTCCGGCGTCGTCCGTCAGGTCGGCGGGCAGCACCTCAGCCGTGGTGCCGTACCGCCGTTCGAGGTCCGCCGCGGTCGCCTTGAGGCGCTGTTCGTCGCGGGCCACGAGGACCACGTCGTGGCCCTGTTCCGCGAGCTGGCGCGCGAATTCCGCGCCGAGCCCCGCAGTGGCACCGGTGATGAGGGCTGTCGTCATGACGCTAGCTTAGCGCCGCCCTTCCCGGGACGCGCCGGGCCGGGAAGGGCGTGCCACCAGCGGGGACATGCAGGTCAGGGCCGGTACATCGGGTTCGGCATGGTTCCTGCCTTCGGAACAGGCGGCCGCGTATCGAGGTCGGTGTAGCCCAGGCGCAGGCGATAGCCGTTGAGCGGGTAGCGTCCGAACTCCCGGCCCAGGAAGCCGGTAGCTTCCAGCCGGGCTGCCTGCCCCGGGTGGGAGTCGGCGTACTCCGTGATGACCTCACGGGTCAGGTTCCACAAGTCCGCCGACGTCACCGGCAGGCCGCGGGCATCCAGCAACTCACCGAGCGGACCCCAGACCCCCAGGAACAGCGCGTCAACAATGTACTGCCGGAGCACGTGCCACGGTTTGCGGGGCAGCACACGGACGTGGCCGTCAGGTTCCCAGGAACGCGCCGGAACAGGGTCAGTGCTCACGCACACGTCGTCCACGAGGTCCTTGATGACGAGCCGGCTCGGCATCCCCTCGGCATCGCAAATGAGCATGAGGTTCTCGCCGTGCGGGTTCACGCTCACCCCGTAGGTGCGCAGCAGGTGCAGCAGCGGCCGGACGGTAACCGACACCAGGGCCCCGAGCCAGTCCGCCAGCTCCCGGCCGGAGAGTTCGGCCAGGGCCTCGATTGCCGTGGCGCCGGTCGGGTCCTCGTGCAGCACCATTGCCAGGGGCCATACCGTCTCGCCCTCGGCCAGGGAGGGGTCCACGGGCTCACGCCAGATGCAGCCCAGTGTCTCGTCCCATTGGTAAGGCACGCCGGGGTAGTCCGCGAGGTGGGGATGCCGCACCGTTACGGAGGCCACTTCACCCAGCAGCACGGTGTGGCGGCCCAGGAACGGATCGGCGTCCCAGATGGACCGCATCCAATGCGTTGTCATCGGAGCAGCCAACGAGCAATGCCTCGGAATGCCGCGGTACACCGAGGTATTCAGGACTTTCAGCGGCAACTTGATCTGCAGTTTGGATGGCTCGTCAACGTTCACCAGGGTGCGGATCGACTGCGTGGGCAGGTATTGGTCCTCCTGTTCCCCCAGGACAACGATCTGCCCGGACAGCAGGCTGCCGGACCACAGTTGCCGGACCACGTGATCCACCTGCCAGGGGTGCGCAGGGAGCAGCACGTAGCCGGACGGGTCGCCCCCGGCTTCGCGCAGGACGGCCGTGAAGCGTTCCTGCGTTGCGAGATCCAGTTCGCGGTCGATCAGGTCATGCTCGGACATGGACGGAACGGACCGGAACTCGGCCAGCCTGCGCGACACGGCAAGCCACACCGGACGCAGCGGCCTGCCGGCCTCCGGGGCGTACTGCGCGCAGTCGGACGCCGAGAAGCCGAGCCTTCCCTTGTTGGCCACCAGCAGGGGGTGGCCGGTCAGCTGTCCTTCCATCTGTGCATGGGGCAGGCGAACCAGCTCCTTGGCCGGGATCCCCTGCGCTGCCAGCTGCGCATCGGCGGCGAGCGTTGCGGACAGCTCGGCGATGTAGTTGGCCACGGTGGTCCCGGTCAGTCCGAGCGTGCTGGCTGCATCCACGACGAACCGCCCCGGATCATCCGCCGGTTCGCTCTCGTCATCGCCCAGCACGCCACGGCTGACTCTGCGGACGGATTCCGGATCGACGACGTAAGAGCCGAAGCCGGTCCGCCTGGCCTGGAACAGGTAGGACGAACTTTCGAGGTGGAGTTGAAGAGACTCCGTGGACCCCGCGCCCGTTAATTCAGCGCTCGCTGCTTCAGCGCTGAGCAACTCCTCGGAGAGCAGAGCACCGATGAGCTTTGCCAGAAGCCTTGCGGATGGCAGATGGGTCATAGCTGGGCTCCTTCACGGCAGGCTTCCTTCGCGTCCTGGGAGGACTCCGTATCCCGCGGAGGCGGAGCGGGCTCGGCCGCCATGAGCAGGGCGGTCTTGTCAGGCAACTGCACGGTGCCAACGGACTGGAAGCCGGCATCGCCGAAGGCGCGGTGGGACCGTTTGTTCAGGAAGTCCGGCTCCGCCACGAGACGCCCGCAGCCAGCCAGGACCTCCGGGGCGCTTTCCAGTACGCCGCGGATCACACGTGCGCCCAGGCCGCGGCCCCTCGACAGTTCCCCGAGGGCGAGGTGCATCCCAAGGTCGGTCTGGGTGTGTTCGATATGCCGGCCCAGGTCATCGGCTGCCACCCGGTAGACCTCGACATAGCCCGTCACGCGCTCTCCTGCAACAAGCGTCAGCGCCAGGCTGTCGGGGTCCCGGAGCAGTCCGGCAACGTACTCCGCCCATCTGTCCGCTGCCCAGGCCTGGTGCCACCACTGCTCGACGTCGGGCTCGGCCATGAGGGTTGCCAGGCCTTCCGCATCAGCCGGCGTGGCCAGCCGAAGGGCGTGGTCCTCCAGCAACAGGTTCCGGTTCCACTTCAAGCCGTTCATGCGCGGACCACCAGGGGGTTGGGAACGTCCAGGTACACGGACTGGGCGTCCAGGGGCGCCACCACCTCGTCGATTCCGGCCAGCCGGGTCGCCAGATGCGCCTTGCACGGCAGGGTCGGGGTGTTCAGCCAGCGCTTCACCAGCCGCACCCCGGCCGGGCCCTCCTCGGCCAGGGCCGGGAGTGCCGCCTGCAGCCGCTCGCGCACCACCGCGAGCAGAAGTTCCTCATCCGCCATTCCTTCGGCCGCCATCGATCCGACAAGGGAGAGCACCTGGTTGTGCAGGAGGTAGTAGGTCAGCCGGTCGTCGACGATGCCGTCCTCGACGACGGCCAGGGTGCTGCTCTTTTCCCCGGTGCAGGCCAGCACGTCGGCCAGTCGGGAGGCGGCCAGGTAGTAGCCCTGGTTGTCGCGGTAGGCACCACCGGTGATCGCGCCGTCAGCGTCCAGGCACACCAGGGTGTTCTGCTGGTGGCCTTCAAGTCCGATGCCGGTGGTGGCGTACAGGCCGAGCATCGGCACGAGGACGCGGTCGACATAAGTGCCAAGCCACGCCACAGGGTCGGTGCACCACCGTGCCAGGAGACTTGGGCCCCACGCATCCGGACCGGAGGGAGCCGAGGGCGCAATGAGGCCTGCCAGGCACACCATCCGGTCGACGCCGTCCGGGACCTCCCGGAGCGAGACGTCGAGCCCGGTCAGGGTTCCGCCCGTGGCATCCGAGGGGTCAATGACGGCCGCCCAGGCCGGATCCCTGACGATGGTAAAGCCCGGATCGCTGTGCGTGATGTATCCGGCACCAATCAGCCGGTCTACTTCGACGCCCCGCTTGAGTTCAGTGGCGGTCGCATCCCTGACTGAGTTGGTGATTTTCAGTCCCGTGGACAGCTTCAGCATCACTGCGTGGTCCGGGTGGAAGAGCGTTCGCAGGCTTGAGGTGGCCCACCATTCATCGCCCAGGGGACCCAGCGGCCGGAGCAGCCCGGCGGCCATCAGCTCCCGGACGGCCCCGCGCTGCTGCACGGCCGCCGCCTGCCAGGGGTGTGCCGGGATCAGTACGTGACCGGGTGCAGGGCTGTACCCGGCAATCCCGGCGAGCAGTTCGTGCACGTCCTTGCCCCCGAGGGAAGGGGCATCGGCGGCTTGGTCCTGTGCAACCACCGAGCGGTGCGCCTCGAACCAGTGCAGCTGGAAGCGTCCGCCGAGCTCTGGAGAGTATGCCTCGAGTTCGTCTGCGCCGAGCTCGTCCCTGCTCTTTGGGGCGGGGTGCTGCAGGTGGCCCAGGAGGAGTGACCGTTCACCGTCCAGGAACAACGGACTGTCCAGCGAAGCACTCCTTTCCCTGGCAGCGAAGGTGCTGACGTTGCGGATCGATTCCCGCGTCCGGCGCAGCAGGAGGGAGCGTTCCTGCTCATCTGCCCCTGTTGTCAGGAGGGACAGCAGTTCTTCGGCGCCCACGTCATGCCGCGTCCCGTCCGGGTGCACCGCCGCCACGTCGCTGAAGCTGTGCAAGCCCGTCCGGGAGAAGTGGGTGCAGCGGGCGCTCACGTTCAGCGGAGTGCCGGGGACCGCCGTGAAGATGCCGTCGCCGTCGACCGCCACCCCGCGTTCCCGCACCCAGCAGCGAAGGACCGCGTCAACGTGCGCCGAGTCCGCCAGGAGCTGCAGATCGATGGTTTCTGCCCCGCTCATGATGCTTCCCCGATCTGGGCGGTTGCGGGAACGTGGGACTTGGGCATGGGAAACTCCATCTGCTCGGGTAGGTGTTGAATAGGGTCGGATTGGGAAAAGGCCTGCGGCACCCCGAACTGCTGGAAGGCGATGCTGCCCTCCACGGGATAGACCTCGCGGCCGCAGATCTCGCGCAGGATGCATGAGTTGCGGTAGGCAGCCATGCCGAGGTCCGGCGTGACGAAGCCGTGGGTGTGGAGTTCGGCGTTCTGGACGAAGATCTCACCGGGTTCGACGCCGGTGCTGTAGTTGCGCTCGACGGCGAACCTGCCGCTGCTGTCGCGTGCGATGCGGTCCTGCACGCCGGCCAGGAACCGCGGTTCACGGTAGCTGTAGCCGGTGGCAAGGACTACCGCCTCGGTGTCCAGCGTGTAGTCGGCGCCCTGTTCCTCGTGCCGCAGCTGCAGCGTGTGCGAGCCCAAGGCCGCGTCCCATGACGCGCCGGTCAGCGCAGAGTGGGTCAGCAGCTGCGTATCCACGATGCCGGAGAGGCTCTTGGTGTACAGGAGATCGTAGATGGCATCGATGAGCTCGGAATTGATGCCCTTGTAGAGGTTCTTTTGGCTCTTGATGAGGCCGTCGCGCTGGTCCTGCGGGAGGCCGTGGAAGTAGTCCACGTACTCCGGGGACGTCATTTCCAGGGTGAGTTTGGTGTACTCCAGCGGGAAGAACCGGCCCGAGCGGGTGACCCAGTTCAGCTGGTACCCGTGGACATCAATCTCCTGCAGCAGTTCGCAGTAGATTTCCGCCGCGCTCTGGCCGCTGCCCACGATGGTGATGCTGCCCTGCTTCTGCAGTTCGCTCTTCCTCGACAGGTAATCGGCGTTGTGGAGGACAAGTCCCCCTCTGCCGTTGGCCGCCGCGTCGACTATTGCATCGCAGGCCGCCGGCACATACGGGGACGTTCCGGTGCCCAGCACCAGCCGCCGAGCGCGAAGCACCGCCGGACCGGCCGGACCGTCCACCGAAAGCGTGTACACGCCGTCGTCGTAGGTCACGTCCCGGACATCCGTGCCGAACCGCACCGAGTCGAGCTGGCCTGCCACCCACTGGCAGTACTGGTTGTACTCGGCGCGCAGCGGGTAGAAGTTTTCCCGGATGTAGAAGCGGTATAGCCTGCCGGTCTGCTTGAGGAAGTTCAGGAACGAATAGGGCGAGGTGGGATCGGCGAGCGTCACGAGGTCGGCCATGAACGGCACCTGCAGGTGGGCGGGCTCCAGCATCATGCCGGGATGCCAGTCGAACGATTCGCGGCGCTCCAGGAACACCGCGTCGAGTCCCTCAACCGGGGCGCTCAGTGCTGCGAGTCCCAGGTTGAAGGGCCCGACGCCGATTCCGGCGATGTCGTAAATGCGGGCCGCACTGGAAGCGTCAAAGGCAGGGGTGCTCATGCTGCCGCCTCCTTCCGGTTCAGCAGCGCGGCACCGGTTCCGCGGAGCAGGCTGACAATTTCACTGATGTCCTCGAGCGTGGCCTCGGCGTTGAGTAGCGTGAACTTCAGGAAGTGCCGTCCGGCCACCTTGGTGCCGGCCACCACTGCCTCGCCAGAATCGAAGATGGCGGCCCGGATGGCCTGGTTCAGGGCGTCCGCGCCGTCCTCGGAAAGGCGCGTTCCGTCCTCGAGCAGCGGCCTGTACCGGAAGACGAGCGTGCTGAGCTGGGGCGGTGCGGCGAGTTCGAAGTCCGGGTCTGCCGCCAGCACGGCGCCCACCCTTTTGGCGAGGTCGATCGCCTCATCGAACAGCGCTCCGACTGCGTCAGCCCCCATGATCCGCAGTGTCAGCCAGAGCTTGAGGGCGTCGAAGCGCCGGGTGGTCTGGATGCTTTTGTCCACCTGGTTGGGAATGTCGGCGAGGGCAGCGGCTTCCGGGTTCAGGTAGTCGGCGTAGTAGGTCACGTGGCCCAGCATGGCGCCATCCCGGACCACCAGGGCGCTTGAGCTGACCGGCTGGAAGAACGTCTTGTGGAAGTCGACAGTGACCGAATCCGCCAGGTCAATGCCCGTCAGAAGGTGCCGGTAACGCCCCGACACCATGAGCCCTCCGCCGTACGCGGCATCAACGTGGAACCAGGCTCCGTGGGCACGGGCCAACGCGGCGGTTTCGGAAAGTGGGTCCACCGCGCCGAAGTCGGTGGTGCCTGCGGTGGCCACGACCGCCATCGGTACCAGGCCGCTGTCATGGGCGTCCGCCAGAGCCTCGGCGAGGGCGGCGGGGTCCATGCGGTGGTCGGATTCGCAGCGCACCGGAACCACGGCGTCGTAGCCCAGCCCGAGCATGGAGGCAGACTTGCGGATGCTGAAGTGGCTGTCCTCCGAGGTGAAGATGCGCAGCCTGTCGAGCAGGGCCGGGAGCCTGAGCCCTGCGGCCTCGGGATCCTGCCGCAGGGCCGCCACGGCGTGGTTCCGCGCAATCAGGAGGGCCTGGAAGTTGGACTGGCTTCCGCCGGACGTGAACACACCGTCCGCGGCGGCTCCGAGGTGCAGGCGGTCCGCGGTCCATTCGATGAGGCGGCGCTCGATCATGGTGCCCCCGGCGCTCTGGTCCCACGTGTCCAGGGACGAGTTCACGGCCGAAAGGACCGCCTCCCCCACGAGCGCCGGAATGACGACCGGGCAGTTCAGGTGGGCGGCGTATTTGGGATCGTGAAAGTAGACGGCGTCGCGGAGGTAGACCTCTTCGAGCTCCTCCAGCGCCGCTGCTGTATCCGGCAGCGGCCGGTCCAGGTCGACCTCCCGTACGCGGCGCTCCATGTCCGCGGGTCCGACGCCGGTGAACGGCAGAGTGGTCCGCTCGAGTTTGGTGGCCACGGCGTTGACCCCTTGAAGCACCTGTGCCACGTATCGCGGGGCATTGCGGGCGTTGAAGAGGTGGTTGCTGGCGGACAAGGCAAGTTCCACGCGGGACCCAAAATCGGGGTAGGCGTGGGCCCCGGGTGCCTTGTCCGCGCCGGTTTCGTCAGCAATTCCTTCGTCGGCGTATATCTCGTTCGGTGACATCTCATGAACTGGGGGCAGCAACGTCACGGCGGTGGTCCTATCCTCGGGCTTGGAAAACACTGTTGAGCAAGGCAAGCCTTACTTAGGGCATCCTTTTAGTCAAACTTTCATGATGTAATTCCCGAAAACCGCGAATCGGCGCGGATTTTCCGGGTAACCCGGGCGTAATTGACTTTCCCGACGGCTCGGCGACGGCGCATAATGCCCGTTTTGGAGGCCCCGGCATGGGAAGTTGGCCTGCCAGCGGCAGAGCAGGAGGGTGGCCGGATCCCGGTGCCATGGCCGCCGGAAGTCCTCCGGAGTAGAGTTCCAACCAAGGTTTCAACAGGCCTGTGCACCGGAGTGCAAACCCGGGCACGGCGGGAAGCAGTGGACATGTCCGACGCCGGCTCTGACCCAATCAACTTCACGGAGATTGACGCGCGGGGACACCCCGCCCGCTACGGCCGCGAGCATGCCGACGGCGGATCCGGCACCTACGGCCCCGCAAGGCGGCAATGGGGCACGACAGAGGGCGGGGCGGCCGGACAGGGCAGGCTGTCCATCAACCCGTTCATCGTGGCGCTCTGGGCGGTTGCCGCAGGCCTCATCATGGCGGCCTTCGCGGCATTCACGATTGCCCAGGAATTGCTTAGCGTGCCCGGGTCACCGGAATCCACGCCGGTGGGTTACATGTGGATGACCTTCGCGC
This sequence comes from Arthrobacter pascens, assembly GCF_017052465.1. Classification (GTDB taxonomy): domain Bacteria; phylum Actinomycetota; class Actinomycetes; order Actinomycetales; family Micrococcaceae; genus Arthrobacter; species Arthrobacter pascens. The sequence goes on along the minus strand of NZ_JAFHKT010000114.1, from coordinate 13,106 downwards.
CCTTCCTGCTGTTTGCCGGGCTGCTGGGCGTCATGGGCCTGCTGTTCTGGCACGCTTCCCAGTGGCGCCGCAACAGGGACATGCAGCCCCCGCCGTCGTAGGCCACAAGGCGCGCGGCGGAGCGGACGGGCTACCCGGCCTGGGCGGTACAGCTAGCCGGCCGGGACCTCACGGCCCGCTGAACCGCCAGGGCCATGGTCTTTGGGTTCCGCGGCATCGGGCTTGGCCCCGGTCAAGCGCCGCAGCCTGAGTTCATCCGTGACCTGGGTGTACCACGAGTGGGTGCCGAAGGCGGGGCTGGGGCAGTCCAGCTGACGGTAGAGGGCGTCGGCCAACTCCGCGAGCGCGGACTCCGACATGGCTGCGACTGCCTCGGCCGGGTCGACGGACTCGTCGAGGTAGCGGGCAAGATCGTCCCCGTTCATCTTGCGAGCCGTTGGGCGCGGAACGGCACTTGAGGCAGCACGGGAAAGTTCGCCTGGGTCAGGCAGCCACCTATTTCGAGGGTGGCACGTCCGGGATCAAGGTCCGCTCGGACGGGGACGCGCAGCAGTTTGTGGTTCAAAGAATTCTCCAGGAGAAAGTCTGCAAGCCAACTGCATAGCCCAGACCGATCGTACGGAAATGTCCCGGGGCTCACAAGTCTGCAAGCCGGGCACCATAGCGGCGGCCGAGCTATTCGCCTCCCGCGCGGCCCAGGCTGCGCGCGCCGGGGCGGTTAAGTGCCGAGGAGCGTGGGCGCTGCCTCCTCCGGCCAGTCAATGCACTGTGTGTAGACCTCATGCTGGCGAAGGTACCGCGCGGTGAACGGGCAGTGCGGAATGATCCTCTTCCCCGCGGCCACGACGTCGTCCAGCGCGAAGTGCACGAGGACGTTGGCGAGCCCCTGGCCCTGAAACTCCTCAGCCGTTTCCGTGTGGATGAAGTCGACATGCCCGGGCTTGTCCATGAACCGGATATGCACCGCAAGCTTTCCCCCAACGTGCAGCTCGTAGCGGTGGAGTTTATCGTTCCGGAAGGTGCTGACATCCGGGGTGAATTGATCCTCGGTGGATACCGTGTTCTCCGTCATGGTTCGACATTGGCACTTAATGATCTGGCTGGCAATGCTTCCGTTGCACGGGCAGGCACCCGACCCAGCAGCAGGACGGCCAGCGCGAAGCAGGCGGCGCCTCCGCCCAGTAGGGCCAGCGTCAGGCCATTGAACGCGGCGTCCGCCACGGGGATAAAGACGACGACGGCGGCAGTGAGTACCGCGGCAGGAGGCCGCCCGCGCGAGTGGGCGGCCGCCGTCGGACGTTCCTCCAGCCGCCCGAACAGGGCAACGACCGGCAGCAGCAGCGCGATGACGCCAAGGAGCACCAGCGGCCGCGACCACCACCATGCGGCCGTGGCGGACGCAGGCTTGGGAAAGTCAGTGAGCAAGAGCAGCCCGGCCATGGCGGCGAGCAGGGGCAGGTGCCAGAGATAGACCGTCATGGCGCGTCGGCCGACGACGGCCACCGCGGTCCGGAACCAGGGAACGGCGGCGATCCGGTCCAGCCCCGGCCGGAAGAGCTGCAGAGTGGCAGCTTGGGAAACGCCAAGCAACAGCAGGCAGAAATTGGGCGGATTCAGGTTCACCAGCATGTTGTCCCGGTACAGGCCAAGGCCCGTGACGATCAGCAGCAGCAGGTTACTGGCAGCAATCAGCCCGACGAGCCACGATTTGCTGCGGCGGGCAAGGAATCCGTCCGCCATGAAAAAGCCGAGCTGCTGCACGGCGCACCACAGGAAGAGCATGTTGACGTAGGCGAGGAGCGGCATGGCGCCGCGGAAACAATCCACCGTGATGACCAGCGCCGCGAGTGCGCCCAATGTCAGCCACGGCGCGCGACGATGGAGTCCGGCCAGGAGCGGGACGTTCAGCTGCGCGGCGAGGTATGCGGCCAGGAACCAAAGCGGCATTCCGGCCCCGCTGGCCGTCAGCTCCACCACTTGGGGATCTACGCCAAGGAGCAGCGCGGCCCACAGGGCCGCGAACATCACTGCCAGCAGCGCCGCTGCCGGCCTGACGAGACGCAAGAGCCGCGTCTGGGCGAATTCGTAGCCGGTGCCTCCGCGGGCCTGCATCCGGCGCCACGACTGCAGCCCGGTGATGCCGCCGGTCACGAAGAACAGCGGCATCACCATGAAGATCCAGATAATCAGCTCAAACCAGTCTTGTTCGGCCAGGGTATTTTCGGTGGTGACCGTGCCGTCGGCGTGCAGCACGGGGCTGGCCATCATGCAGTGCCCCACCACCACCAGCGCCAGGCAGACAAACCGGGCCAGGTCGATGGCCAGGTCACGCTCCGGTGCGGCCGTGCCGTCGACGGGCCCTGGCCGCTGCGATGAACCCTCCATGGCGCCCCTCACCGAACGCGGAACTGGCTAACGTCCTTGTCAGGTCCATTGTCCGCCGGAGCGGGGCGGGGTGCCAGCAGCCGCAGCACCGTGCCATGCCATAGCCGTTGGAGAACCTTCTGGGCGTCAGCGGGTCAGCATGGCCAGCGCCGACGTGGCGAAATCCTTGGCGGACTCGTTCCAGCGGACCAGGAGGCCCTGAAGGTTCTCGCCGTCGGCACGGTGCGCGGCGGTCTGCGCCTCCAGCGTGGCCAGGACACCGGTGCGCAGCTCGGTATTGAAGTTGACCTTCCCGACGTTCATGGCCGCGGCCTTCGCGAGTTCCTCAGCCGGAATGCCGGATGCCCCGTGAAGGACCAGCGGAATGTGGGTACGCACGGCGATGTCCTGCAGCACGTCCCAGCGCAGTTCAGGCTTGCCCTTGTATTTGCCATGGACGTTACCCACGGCAACGGCCAGCAGCTGGGCGCCCGTCCGGGCCACGAAGTCCTCCACCTGCGCGGAATCGGTGAGGCCGGCCGAGTCATTTCCGGCAGCGGCGCCGTCCGCACCGGCTCCGAAGGCGCGGTCTTCGTCGCCGGCGAGCCCGCCTAGTTCCGCTTCAATGACGACGCCGGCGCTCCCCCGGGCGTCGAGGGCGGCCCGCACCTCGCGGACCAGGGCGATGTTGTCCTCGTACGGCAGCGACGAACCGTCGGCCAGGACGGAGTCGGCACCGGCTGCGACGGCGGCGGTGATGACCTCAAGGTCCGAGGCATGGTCCAGTTGCACAGCCACCGGCACGGCTGCGGCATCCGCCAGTCCCCGAAGCGCGGTGATGAGCCTGAGGCCATTGGTGGTGGCGGCTGTCTTGGGCGCCACCAGCAGGATGACGCCGCGGCTGGCCTCTTCCGCCGCACTAACGACCGCCAGGGCCGTAGTGAAGTCGTAGCAGGTGAAGGCAGGGACCGCGGAACTCTGTCGGAGGGCGGATCCGACAAGTTCATCGAGCTGTGCGCGCATCAGAGCGCCGCCCGTTCCAGCGGGATATTTGCGGTCAGGTCGGCGTTCAAGGTTGGTTTCTCCTTCAGTGCAACTGCTGCTGGCCCGCGGCGGCGGGCATTTCGATGGTCGGCTGGCCGACGACGCCGGAGGGGGGACCGCCGTCGTCGGAGTTCCGGATGCAACGCCGAGGGTTAGTCGGCCGTGCGCTTGGTGGGGGCCACGACCTTGATCACGGCGGAGTCGTCGGCCGCGGCGAGGCCGTGCGCCTGGCCGAGCAGGTAGAGCTGCTCGGCAGCGGCGGCAACCGGGGTGGCCAGGCCGGCAGCACGGCTGGCCTTGCCTACGATTCCCATGTCCTTGACGAAGATGTCCAGGCGGCTCAGGACCTCGGCGCCTTCCTCGGTGTAGGCCTCGAGGATGCGCGGGCCGCGGTTGGAGAGCATGAAGGATCCGGCGGCACCGGCCTCGAGGGCGGCGAGGGTCTTGGCCTGGTCGAGGCCAAGGGCATCGGCGAGTGCCATGGCCTCGGCGGCGGCGGCGATGTGGATGCCGCACAGCAGCTGGTTCACGGTCTTCAGGGCCTGGCCATCGCCGGGCTTGTCCCCCACAATGGTCAGGGTGGAGGCGAGCAGTTCCAGGACCGGCCGGGCGGACGCGAGCGCCGTGGGTTCGGCGCCAACCACGATCAGCAGATCGCCTTCGCCGGCGCGCTTGGGGCCACCGGAAAGCGGTGCGTCAATGAGGGCAACGCCGTATTCAGCCAGCCGCGCGACGGTGTCAGGAATGGCTTCCGTTCCCACCGTGCTGGTGAGGATGACGACGGCACCCGGCTTCAGGACACTGGCCACGCCATTCTCGCCAAAGAGGACGTCATTGAGCTGTTCGCTGTTGCGGACGGCAAGCAGCAGGGCGTCCGTGTCCTCTGCGGCCGCGCGGGCCGAGGCAAAAGTGCGGACGCCGGCGTCCTCAGCGAGCCGGAGGCGCGGCTCAGCAATGTCGAAGCCGTGGACGGTCAGCTGGGTGGCAAGGCGCGTGGCCATGGGCAGTCCCATGGCGCCGAGGCCAAGGACGGTGACTGTGTAGTTCGAGGGCATGGTGTTCTCCATTGAAGTGTCTGGGGCTGTGCGGCCGGTTGATCCGGGCCGATGATTGGTCTGGGGCCAACCAGCGGCGATCAGAAAGTGTTGCTGAGCTTGCGGGTCACCTGGGCCAGGGAGTCGTCGTCGCCCACGTTGCCGGCGAACACGATGTACGGGATGCCCTTGGCGGGGCCGTCAACCGGCTCCCACAGGCTGACAATGCCTGGCAGCATGGGGCCGCGGACGATCGCGTGCCGGATTTCCAGGCCATGGGCTGCCACGTCCGAGGAGGTGATGCCGCCCTTGGCGATGACGAACCGCGGCGGGAATGTCTTGAGCGTCCGGTTTACCACTGCCACGACGGCGGCGGACACGGTGCGCGCGATCCGCAGGCTCTCGGCCGGATCGTCCGTCTTGATCAGCAGGCGGCTGGTGTGCACGATGACGTCACCGCCGTGAAGGGCCTCGACGACCGTATCCACCGTCTGGTCCAGGTACGCGTCCGCTTCCGCGCCCAGCAGCTTTTCGACGTCGATCTCCACGATGCGGGCCGCGCTGTGCTGATCCGTCAGCACCTTCAGCTGGCGCGTGGTGACACCCACGTGAGAGCCGACGACGATAAGGCCGCCGGCCTCCGACGGAACGTTCCCGGCATAGGCCTCCTCGCCGGTCAGCTCGGCCCGGATGTCCTGCCCGATGCGGGCACGGACGAATGGCGGCCCAACGCGGTAAAGGAGCTTCTTTCCGCGGCGTTCCGCTTCCTCCAGGCCGAGGGCAAGGGCGCGCAGGTCATTCTCCGTGACGATATCCGCAACGATGGGAGTGGAGGCTGCGGCGGGTTCGATCGCGTCGGCGATGGCCTTCGCGGAAACATCAGCATCGCCCGTGGCGGCACCGGCCCGGATGATGTTCAGGTCCAGCACGATGACGGAGTCCGCGGAGAAGCGGCCCTGCGACTTCTCCTCGACGTATTTGGCCATTTCGGAGTTAACGAAGCCGAAGGTCGCATCTTTTGCGAATTCCGTCTCCGCCACAGGAGTGAGCTGGCCGGCCTCGTTTCCCGTGCCGCGCATGTAGTGCACGCCGCCGATGGTGACGCGTCCGGCGTCGGGAAAGGCCGGGACAATGACGACGCCGTCCGTCGCCTCGCCGCTCTCGGCGGCCACGGTGGCGGCAATGACATCGGGCTCGAGCGGGAAGTGCCCGCGAAGCGTCGAATCGCTGCGGCTGACGAAGCTGAGGTGGATTTCCCCTTCACCGTTCCGGGCGGCTGCCAGGGCATTGCGGACGATTTCCTCGTTGCGGGCGGCAGCTTCGGCCGGATCCAGGCTCCGCGTGTTGGTCAGCACGTAAACAGCGGCCTTACCCTGATGAAGGGCCCAGGTGAAGTCCTCAACTGCCCACCGGGTGAGAACAGGCAGATCGGAGACTGACTGCGTTCCGGTGGGATCGTCGTCGAGGACCACCAGCACGCGCGGGGCCGTCGCGGCGGAAGCCGCGACCGCACTGGCCACCTGCTGCGCCGGGATCTCGAGCTCCGCCGGGTAGGCGGCCAGGGTGTCTGCTTCAAGGGGCACTGTGCACTCCGTTGTGTCGAAACTATGTTGCGGATATTTCTGTTGCGATTACTGCTGTCAGATGTCAGACATCTGTCGTTTGAATGCTAGTGTGGCATATAGCACAGCGGGTGCGCAAGTAGACTTGTCAGACATATATGTGAGAGCGCTGATTGGGGAAAATGGCACGGAAATCTCTGGTGGGCGTCGTGGCCGACGAACTCCTTGACCGCATTATTGCCGGCGAATTTCCGCCGGGCGCCAGCGTGCCCGGCGAGCTGGAACTCAGCGCACGGCACGAGGTCAGCCGGATGACAGTCCGCGAGGCGATGAAGACGCTCGAAGCGCAGCGCATCCTTAGCGTGGAGCGCGGCCGCGGCACCTTCGTCAACCCCCTGAACCGCTGGTCGTCGCTGGAGGCGGTGCTCCGGGCAGCGTCGGAGGGACAGAACGGTCCGGCAGCGGCCATCCAGCTCATTGAACTGCGCAGGATGCTGGAAACGGGCGCCTGTGAACTTGCGGCGCAGCGCATCACCGATGCCGAGCTCGAGGCACTCCGCTCCCGCGTGGAGGACATGCGGGAAGCCCATCAGGCCGATGACGTGCCCCGCTTCGTTGCCGCAGACCTCGCGTTCCACGACCAAATCCTGCAGGCTTCGGAGAACGTCTTCGTGGCCGTCCTCTTCGAACCGCTGCACCGCGTACTGGAGAAACGCCGCACCGAAACCTCGAAGGTTCCGCAGATCCAGGAGCATGCCATCGGCCATCACCAGAACATCTTCGACGCCCTGGCCGCGCGGGACCCCCAGCGTGCCCGGGCTGCGATGGACGCCCACATGCAGCAAACCCTGGACGACCTCAGAAGCTACGTCCTGGAAGCCTTATCCCCGAAAACCTAGTCCCGGGACTCTCCTTCCGATACTCTGCAGGAACGGCCAGCGGCCGGGTATCGATGCCGATCACGAGGAGCGAAGTTGTCTAATCACACCTACAGCATTTCTGAAATTGTCGGAACCTCGACCGAAGGCGTGGACGCTGCCGTCCGCAACGGAATAGCCGAAGCCGCGAAGACGCTGCGGAACCTCGACTGGTTTGAGGTCAAGGAGATTCGCGGCCACCTCGACAACGGCCAGGTTGCCGACTGGCAGGTCACCATCAAGCTCGGCTTCCGGCTGGAGCGCTGACGGCGCCCCAGCCGTAGTTCAAGCCCACAGTTCAATCCCGTAGTTCAATCCCAGGTCCCGGCGGGGCCTGCTGCCGCCCCGCAACGGGCCTCATGATTCCTGGTCAGCCGCCCGGCGCCGCCAAACGGTGGGTGCTCCCCCATATGCGGGGAGCACCTGGCCCTCAAAGAAGGTGTGCACATCCTGGGGTGACTGGTCCGGGGCCCACAGCCCTGAGGCCGGGCAGTGGGTTCCGGTTGAAGCGGACGGCGCCTGGCGTGCCCTGAGCAATGCGATGCGTTTCATCGTTGAATGTCATCCTTGGTGGTCGAAGAAGGTCTCCTCCAAGGCTAGGAAGGCAACGGCCGGGACCCAATGGGCGGATGGCCAGAATCCCGCCCCCTGTCTGGGCAGCAGCACAGCCGCCCCCGTTTTCAGACCAGGATCACAAGGAGCTCCGCCATGTCACAGGTGCCGCAACTCACGCTCAACAACGGGATCACCATCCCCCAGCTCGGGTTCGGCGTCTTCCAGGTGCCGCCGGAAGACACCCAACGGATCGTCGAAGAGGCCCTGGAGGCCGGCTATCGCCACATCGACACCGCTGCGGCGTACCGCAACGAGGCCGGGGTAGGAGCCGCCATCGCCGCCTCCGGCCTCCCCCGCGAAGACCTGTTCATCACCACCAAACTGCGGAACGGCGAACAGGGCAACGCGCTCGAGGCGTTCCAGAACAGCCGGAAAGCCTTGGGACTGGACTACGTGGACCTCTACCTGATCCATTGGCCCGTGCCTTCGCAGGGACTCTACACAGATGCATGGAAGGCGCTGGAAAAGGTCTACGGCAGCAACGAGGTCCGCGCCATGGGCGTATCCAACTTCCTCGAAGACCATCTGGACGTCCTGCTGGCGGAGGCCGGCGTCGTTCCCGCCGTGAACCAGATCGAACTGCATCCCACGTTCCAGCAGGCGGGAGTGGCCGAAAAGTGCCGCTCGCTCGGCATCGCCGTCGAGGCCTACAGCCCACTGGGCCAGGGCGCGGACCTCGATGCCGGCGCCGTCACGGCGCTGGCCCGGGAACGGGATGCCACTCCAGCGCAGATCATCCTGGCCTGGCACCTCGCGGCCGGCACGATCGTGATTCCGAAGTCCTCTTCGCCGGCGCGGATGCGGGAAAACCTCGCGGCCGCGTCAATCAGTCTGGGCGCCGCGGATGTTCAGTCAATCGATGCCCTGGAATCGGGTAACCGCGTAGGCGGGGATCCCGCCACCGCTGAACACAGCCAGCTCTAGGACTCCGGCTCCGGCTTCCGGCTGCTGAATCGAGGAAGGTTCCATGCAGTACACCCATCTGGGCCGCTCCGGCCTGAACGTCTCCCGGCTTTGCCTCGGCACCATGAACTTCGGCCCGCACACCGACGAGTCCTCAGCACACTCGATCATGGATTCCGCACAGGACCACGGCATCAACTTCTTCGACACCGCCAACGTTTACGGCGGTGCAGGGCACCGCGGCTGGACCGAGGAAATCATCGGCCGCTGGTTCGCCACAGGCGGCGAGCGCCGCGAACGCACCGTCCTGGCCACCAAGGTCTACGGCACCATGACCGACCGCCCCAACGAGTCCAGACTCTCGGCACTGAACATCCGCAGGGCCCTCGATGCCAGCCTGAAGAGACTCCAGACCGACTACATCGACGTCTACCAGTTTCACCACGTGGACCGGAACACCCCCTGGGACGAAATCTGGCAGGCCGTTGAGGTGGCCGTACAGCAGGGCAAGATCCTGTATTCCGGCAGCAGCAACTTCGCCGGCTGGCACATTGCCCAGGCACAGGAATCCGCCGTGCGGCGCAACTACACCGGACTGGTCAGCGAGCAGTCCCTCTACAATCTGCTGACCCGGAACGTGGAGCTGGAAGTCATTCCGGCTGCAGAGCACTACGGGCTCGGCATCATTCCCTGGTCTCCCCTGCACGGCGGCCTTCTGGGCGGGGTACTCAAGAAGGAGCGCGACGGCGTCCGGCGGCTTGCGGGGCGGGCGCTGGAAACCCTGACGAAGCACCGCGACCAGGTGGAGGCCTACGAGGATTTCGCAGAGGAACTCGGCCACGAGCCAGGTGAGGTCGCACTCGCATGGCTCCTGCACCAGCCGGCTGTGACCGCCCCGATCGTTGGCCCCCGCACGCAGGAACAGCTCGACGCCGCCATCCGGTCCCTGGGCGTGGCACTCGGGGAGGATGCGCTTAAGCGCCTCGACAGCATCTTCCCCGGATACCTCACGGCACCCGAGGACTATGCATGGTGACGGATACCGCTAGCTAGGGAGCTTCCGGGCGCTGCGGGTCCTCCAAGGCGGGTTCATCAGGCTGGCCGTCAGGTCCGGTGGGTGGCCCCGGGGAGCCCTGCGGAGGAACTGCAGGTTCCTCCTGCGGCGGGTCCTGTTCGGGGTCGAAGGGAAACCCCTGCGGAGTCTTCTGTTGCTGATCCTCCGGGGAGTCCTGCCTGGATTCGTCGGGCGTTTCACTCATGTTCAGGATCCTTTGCTTGTTGGGAATGCCCGCCTCCCGGCAGGGCCGCGGTGCCTGTCCCCCTGCCGGGTCACACCCAAGGGATACCAGCGCCGTGCCATGGAGTCCAGAGGGCCGTGCCTGCTGTGCCGTATAAGGTTCCGCTCCAGCTCCACAATGTCCCGGCTGAATGATGCCGACAGCGAAACCAACGCGAGGGCCAGTGCGGCCATGCCGATTCCGTGCGGCGTGCCGGGCGCCAGCGCAAGCAGAAAGGCAAAGGGCTGGTAAGCGCCAATGGCCTTGCGCAGTCTGCTCGCGGTCAGAGTTCCCCTCAGGGCGGGCCGGATCCAGCCAGCCACCGCGAACAGGTACCACATCAGCCCAATGGCAAGAACCCACGGGCCATGGCTTCCTACCGCTGCGCAGGATAAGACGAGAACCAGGGCTGCATCGGTTTGTACATCCAGCCGTGCCCCGGCAGGAGAAGCGCAGCCGAAATACCGGGCCACCGCTCCATCTACCGCATCGAGCAAGAACGCCACGGTGCCGACGGCGATGAACAGCATGCCGGGCACACTGGCGCCGAGAAATGCGGGCACAGCCATGGCCGCGCAGCACGCCACGAGGACGGCGCGGACCAGGGTCACGCGATCTGCCGGGGTGATCAGCGGCGGCCTGCGCCGGAGAATGGTGAAGACCGCGCTCCCCATGACTGCGGCGCCGGCACCCAGCCCTGCGTAGAGGAGAAGTCCGGATTCGGCATGGGAGACGGCAAAGAGCCAGGTTCCGGCCACAAGAAAGCCAGCCATCGCCGTTGCCGCATCCATCAGCGCGCGGCGCCTGCTTGGGAGCCTCATCTGCCACCTCGCGCTCATCCTAACAAGCGGAGACTGAGGGCAACACGCCCTGTGCAAACGGCGGCTGATAGGAAAGACTTTTGGCATGGCACTCTCACCGCTTATCGAGCTCAACGATGGCCACCGCATACCGCAGATCGGGCTTGGCACCTGGCCGCTGGATGATCGCGAGGTGGCGGACGCCGTCGTCCAAGCGGTTGAAGCCGGGTACCGGCATATCGACACCGCCGTTAAATACGGCAATGAAGCGGGAGTGGGCGACGGAATCCGCAGGAGCGGCCTGAGCCGCGAAGAGGTCTTCGTGACCACCAAACTCGATGGTGACTTCCAGGGCGATGACAGGGCGGTGGCCGGCCTCGAAGGCTCGCTGAAACGCTTGAAGATGGATTACGTGGATCTGCTGCTGATCCATTGGCCCCTCCCGCGGCGAGGGGAGTTCGTCTCCACGTGGAAGACGTTTGAACGGCTGCAGGCCGACGGCAAGGCCCGTTCGATCGGCGTGTCGAACTTTACGCCCTCCCACCTGGAACAGCTCATGTGGGCCACGGACGTGGTTCCCGCCGTCAACCAGATCCAGCTCAACCCCTCGGTCACGCGATCCGCGGATTGCGCCTATCACGAGCACCACGGGATCGTCACCGAATCGTACAGTCCGCTCGGCGCACATTCGGGCCTGCTGTCTGCTCCCGTACTGGGCCGGATCGCGAGTAAACACGGCAAAACAGAGAGTCAGGTGGTGCTGCGCTGGCATGTTCAACAAGGCCTGGTGGCCATCCCAAAGTCGGCAAATCCGCAACGGATGAAGGAGAACATCGACGTCTTTGGGTTCACCTTGGACGAGGAAGACCTGGCAGCCATCGACACGCTTGATGAAGGGCCGGAGTCCGGCGTGAATTCCGACGTACAGGGCCATTGAGAACCGCGGAAACGAACCGGACCAAGGAGGTTTCTTCAGGAACCAACTGGCAGAAAAATAGTAAGCATGTTTAGTATTAGGGAGAAGGACGAAGCGTACCCGGCAACCCGGGTGCCTCCTTTATGAAGAAGAAGGAACGATAAAAATGGGTTTTTTCGCATTTCTGATTCTGGGCCTCATTGCCGGAGCCATTGCTAAGGCGATCCTCCCCGGCCGACAGGGCGGCGGCATTTTCATCACGCTGCTGCTTGGCGTTGTCGGAGCAATTCTCGGTGGCTGGATCGGCAGCGCACTCTTCGGGGTGGGAATCAACGAATTCTTCTCACTGTCCACTTGGCTGCTGGCCATTGGCGGGGCGATCGTCGTCCTGCTCGTCTATGGCATGATCACCCGGCGCAGCGTCCGCTAGCCGGAGCGCGGCTGGAAACCGGCCCCGGGACTTTTGCCCGGGGCCGTTTTCATAGCTGATGCCTTTGCCAGCTGAATTTTCCACATCGTACTTATCCCTCTCAAGAGCAGGAGTTCATCATGAAATCCAAACTTCTCTTCGGCGCCGGAATTGCTGCGGGCTACGTTCTCGGATCGAGGTCCGGCCGGGCAGCGTACGACAAACTCAAGGCCCGTGCCACCAGCATCTGGGACAGCAAGCCCGTCCAGGACAAAGTCTCCGCGGCCACCGAAGTGGTCAAGGAAAAGGCGCCTGAGGTGAGCGATCAGCTCTCAGAGGCAGCACGTCGGGCCGGGACCGTGCTCAGCTCGGCAATGCACCGCGATTCCTCGAAGTCAGGCACCACCGCCTCGGGCGTCACGGGCTCGAGTGCCAGCACAGCGTCCGACGGCGGCACTTCAGACAGCGCGCACGTTCCGGCCCACAGCACTCATCCGGAAACCGTAAACCTCGGCACTTCGGACGTGGAGTCCGATCCTGCACTGAATGATGCCACTGGCCAGGACTGGTCCGGCGAAGGTGGCGCAACGGAGGCCGGCGCCGCGACCAACGTGGACGCCAAGAGGCCCTAGCGCGATCCCGGCATCCCGGCATTCCAGCCATTCGGTTGCCCACGCGGTTCCCGAAGTTGGCACCGAAGTTGGGGCCGATAAATTGTCGGACCCCTCTGGCACAGTATTCCTATGGAAGCCATTGGGGGTCGCAGAACTGGTACGGCGGGGTGGACAGGAATGCCCGCCCCGCGTACCGGCCTGATTTACAGCGTCCCGCGATCAGGAGCTCCAACTCCTGACCAAAATTCCAGCACCGCCGTTGCGGACACTCCTTCGTCCGACGGCGGTGCTTTCGTTAATCTGCGGCGCTGCCTGGCGCTGTTGGAAGCGGCGGTGGACTCCGCGCCCGGGGAGCTGGCGCTGGCCGGTTTCCGGGAGGCTGCGGACTTCGCTGACGTGGCCGAGGAGATTTCGCGCCGGGTCGAGCATCTGCAGCTGCTCTCCGCCGCGGCCGTCGACCGGACCCGCATCGCCGCGATCAACGCCGCCGGCCCTGCGAGCAAGGCCACGGGCTGGACCACCGGCTGGGGCACCGAACCGGCGGCGCCCGAACCCTCGGCGCCCGGACCAGCGGTTTCCGCGGGCCCGGTTTTCGATCCGGCCGATGACGGGTGCCGGAACACCGCGGAGTTCCTCAAGACGCGGCTAAGG
>NZ_JAFHKT010000113.1 GCF_017052465.1 Arthrobacter pascens | reverse complement strand
GCGGTCCCGCGGATCCCGCAACGGATTCCCGCTCCGGAACGCAGTCCTTCGGCCGTTCAAGGTATCTGGCATGGTGAGTAAAGTGCCTTAGCTATCGGTGGCGGATGCTGCCCGGGCGGCAAGCGACGAAACAATCTCCTGAAGCTGGGCCACGCCCGCCGCGCGCTCCGTGAGGTGGAGGCGGAGGACAGGGCGGCCGTGTTCGCTCAGCACCTGGGCGTCGCCGGCAGCCTGAGCGGCGATCAGCTCCCCGAAGGTGAACGGGCGTTCCGGAATGGCGAGGTCCTCGCTGGACGCGGCCGTGACCTGCAGGAACACGCCGATCGCGGGGCCGCCCTTGTGGAACTGGCCAGTGGAGTGGAGGAAACGGGGTCCCCAGCCGAAAGTGACCGGACGGCGGCTCAGCTGGGCGAGTTCGTCGCGAATTCCCTCCAGCTGCGAGTATGCCAAGCGGTCAAAGTAGGCCTGGACGCTGAGGTACCCGTTGGTGTCCAGCTGCGAGAGCAGGGCCGAGACCGCGTCGGCTGCCGTGCCGGCGCTCCCCAGCCATTCACCGCCGCGGACCTCGATGGCGCCGTCGGTGAAGGCCGCCGGCGTCGGTTCCGGCTGTGCGTCCAGCAGGCCGCGGGCAGCAACCTTGGCGGCTTCCACATCGGGCTGGTCGAAGGGGTTGATGCCCAGGAGGCGACCGGCGACGGCCGTGGCGAACTCCCACACCATCATCTGGGCGGCGAGGCCGCCGGCAATGGCGACTTCGTTTTCGCCGAGTTCGACGTCGGCATCCGCGGCTACCAGCCGCACCACCAGTACGTCTTCGGCGCCGGAGGAGACCTCCGGCGCGGAGGGGCCCGCGACTACCGGAAGGACGCCGGTGCCGAGCTTGCCGGTGGATTCGGCGATGAGCTGTTCGGCCCAGTCAGCGAAGCCGACGATGCCCGAACCGTCCTCGGCGATGACGATCTTGTCCCGCAGCGGGTTGGTCCCTCCCAGGGCCGTGCCAAGGGCGAGGCCGATGTTCTCCGGGGCGTCCTCGTTGAGGATTTCCGCGGCTTCCTCCGCTTCGTCCAGGAACGACTGGATGTCCACGCCTGCCAGGCCGGACGGAACCAGTCCGAACGCGGTCAGGGCAGAGTAGCGGCCGCCCACGTTGGGGTCCGCGTTGAAGATGGCACGGTATCCGGCCTCGCGGGAGGCCTTGTCCAGCGGTGAGCCCGGGTCGGTGACGATGATGATCCGGCTCTTGGCATCAATGCCGGCCTCAGTGAAAGCCTGCTCGAAGATCCGCCGCTGCGAATCGGTTTCCAGGGTTGAACCGGACTTCGAAGACACAACAATGGCGGTCTCCGAGAGCCGGTCCGCGAGGGCAGCGCCGACCTGTTCGGGGTCGGTGCTGTCCAGCACGGTCAGCTCGACGCCAGCGGTGCCGGCGATGACTTCAGGGGCAAGCGAGGAGCCGCCCATGCCACAAAGGACTATGCGGGTGACGCCTTCGGCCCTGAGGGCATCGCGGAGCTCCAGGATGCCGTCCACGAGGGGCTGCGAGACGGTGGCCGCCTCGACCCAGCCCAGGCGGACTGACGACTCGGCTTCTGCATCGGGACCCCACAGCGTGTGGTCCTTGGCGAAGATCCGGGTGGCAATACGGTCCTCCACCAGGGCGGAGAGGTGCTGCTCAAGGGCCTTCCGGGCGGCGCCGGTGGCGTCGTAGCTGAGTGTGCTCATCGTGTATTAGGAAGCCTTCCGTGCGTTGGCGAGGGCGCCCTCGACGTCGGCCAGCAGTTCCTTCCAGCTGGCAACGAACTTGTCGAGCCCTTCGGATTCGAGCAGGGCCACAACCTCGTTGTAGGAGACGCCGAGGGCCTCCAGCGCGTTGAGCGTGGCGTTTGCTTCCTCGTACGTGCCGGTCACGGTGTCGCCGGTGACCACGCCGTGGTCAAAGGTGGCGTCCAGGGTCTTCTCCGGCATGGTGTTCACGACGCCCGCGGCGACGAGTTCGGTGACGTAGAGGGTGTCCGGGTAGGCCGGGTCCTTCACGCCCGTGGAGGCCCAGAGCGGGCGCTGCGGCAGGGCGCCGGCTTCAGCCAGCACGGCCCAGCGCTCGGTGGAGAACTGCTCCTCGTAGACCTGGTAGGCGAGGCGGGCGTTGGCCACACCGGCCTTGCCCTTGAGGGCCTTGGCCTCGTCGGTGCCGATGGCGTTGAGGCGCTTGTCGATTTCGGTGTCCACGCGGGAGACGAAGAACGAGGCGACGGAATGGATCTTGGAGAGGTCGTGGCCGTTGTCCTTGGCCTGCTCCAGTCCGGACTGGAACGCGTTGATGACGGCGCGATAGCGCTCCAGGGAGAAGATCAGGGTCACGTTGACGCTGATGCCTTCGGCGAGGGTTGCCGTGATGGCTTCGAGGCCTTCGAGGGTGGCAGGGATTTTGATGAGGACGTTGTCCCGGCCGACCTTCTTGTACAGGTGCTTGGCTTCGGCGATGGTTCCGGCGGTGTCCCAGGCGAGGCGGGGGTCCACCTCGATGGAGACGCGGCCGTCAACACCGTTGGTTGCCGCGGCGACCGGTGCGAACAGGTCGCAGGCGTCGGCGACGTCCGTGGTGGTGATTTCGAAGATGGTTTCCTCGATGGTGGCGCCTGCCGCTGCCTCTTTGGCGATGACGGCGTCGTAGTCGTGGCCGGTGGTGATGGCGGCGTGGAAGATGCTGGGGTTCGTGGTGACACCCACAACGTTCTTCTCCTCGATGAGCTTCTGCAGCGTGCCGGTCTTCAGGCGGCCGCGGGAGAGGTCATCGAGCCAGATGGAAACGCCGGCGTCGGAGAGCTGCTGCGTGGGAGTGGTAGTCATTTCATTTCTCCTTGAAACTGTGGGGTGCTGTCAGGACTGGAGTCCGGCGAGGGAATCCTTGGCGGCAGCGGCGACAGCTTCTGCCGTGATGCCGAATTCCTGGAAGAGGCGCTTGTAGTCTGCCGAGGCGCCGTAGTGCTCGAGGCTGATGGAGCGTCCGGCGTCGCCGACGAACTCCTTCCAGCCCAGGGCCAGGCCGGCCTCGACAGACACGCGGGCCTTGACTGCTGCGGGCAGGACTGCCTCGCGGTACGCGGCGTCCTGCTTGTTGAACCACTCAACGCACGGCATGGAAACCACGCGGGTGGCGATGCCCTCGGCCTGGAGTGCTTCGCGGGCCTGGACGGCGAGCTGGACCTCGGAACCGGTGCCGATCAGGATGACCTGGGCGTCCACGGTCTGCCCGTCCTTGGAGGCTTCGGCCAGGACGTATCCGCCCTTGGCCACGCCGGCGGTGGAACCGAAGGTGTCACCCTCCGCGTTTCCGTCGCCCCGCTCGTAGGTGGGGATGTTCTGGCGGGTCAGGACGATGCCGGCCGGGTTCTCGTGGTTCGCCAGCATGGCCTTCCACGCTGCCGAGACTTCGTTGGCGTCGCCGGGGCGGACCACGTCCAGGCCGGGAATGGCACGGAGGGAGGACAGCTGTTCAACCGGCTGGTGGGTGGGGCCGTCCTCGCCCAGGCCGATGGAGTCGTGCGTCCAGACGTACAGTGACGGCACACCCATGAGCGCACCGAGGCGGATGGCCGGGCGCTGGTAGTCGCTGAAGATCAGGAACGTACCGGAGAACGCGCGGGTCTTGCCGTGCAGGGAGATGCCGTTGACGATCGAGGCGGCCGCATGCTCGCGGATGCCGAAGTGCAGGACACGGCCGTAGGGGTTACCGGACCAGGCATCGGTCTGCTTCGAGGCGGGAACGAACGACGGCGAGCCTTCGATCGTGGTGTTGTTCGACTCTGCGAGGTCGGCCGAGCCGCCCCACAGTTCCGGCATGACCGGGCCGATGGCGTTGAGCACCTTGCCGGAGGCGGCGCGGGTGGAAACGTCCTTGCCGGCCGGGAAGACCGGCAGGGCTGCGTCCAGTTCGGACGGGAGCTTGCGGGCTTCGACTCGCTCCAGCAGGGCGGCGGCGTCCGGGTTGGCGGACTGCCAGGCGGCGAAGGACTCTTCCCATTCCTTGCGGGCGTGGGCCCCGCGGTCCACGACGGAGCGGGCGTGGGCCAGTACGTCCTCGTCCACCTCGAAGGACTTCTCCGGATCGAAGCCGAGGACCTCCTTCAGCGCTGCAACTTCTTCCGAACCGAGGGCGGAACCGTGGATCTTGCCGGTGTTCTGCTTCTTCGGGGCCGGGTAGCCGATGATGGTGCGCAGCGAAACGATGGAGGGCTTGGACGTCTCGGCCTTTGCGGCCAGAAGCGCCGAGTACAGCTCCTGGATGTCTTCCTTGTAGTCGCCGGTCTTCGTCCAGTCCACGCGCTGGACGTGCCAGCCGTAGGCTTCGTAGCGCTTGAGGACGTCCTCAGTGAAGGCGATGTCGGTGTCGTCTTCAATGGAGATGTGGTTCTCATCGTAAATAACCACGAGGTTGCCGAGTTCCTGGTGGCCGGCGAGGGACGAGGCCTCGGACGTGACGCCTTCCTGGAGGTCGCCGTCGGAAGCGATGACCCAGATGGTGTGGTCAAACGGGCTGGTGCCGGGGGCGGCGTCGGCGTCGAACAGGCCGCGCTGGCGGCGCTGCGAGTAGGCGAAGCCCACCGAGGACGCCAGGCCCTGGCCCAGCGGGCCGGTGGTGATTTCCACGCCGGCCGTGTGCTTGTACTCGGGGTGCCCCGGAGTCAGCGAGCCCCAGGTGCGCAGGGCCTGCAGGTCCTTCAGCTCCAGGCCGTACCCGGAGAGGAACAGCTGGATGTACAGGGTCAGGGACGTGTGACCGGGGGACAGGACGAACCGGTCACGGCCGATCCAGTCTGGGTTCTGCGGGTCGTGGCGCATCATCTTCTGAAAGAGAAGGTATGCGGCAGGAGCCAGGCTCATTGCGGTGCCGGGGTGGCCGTTGCCCACCTTTTCGACGGCGTCGGCGGCTAGGACACGTACAGTGTCAACCGCGCGCTGGTCCAGATCGGTCCATGACAGTTCTTGCTCTTCCAAATGTGGCACGAATCCGGGCCCCTCTCTGTGCTGACGGCAGGCGGTAGGACAGGTCGCGGGAGGGCACAGTTTGGTGCCCGCTGCATTTTTGTCTACCAGCCGTTCACCATTGAAACGTTGATCTTCATTCAGTCGCTGGACGGAGTGGGAATGCGGTTTCTCCCCTTCTCCCACCGCGCGCTGATCTGCTGACAGCTTAGCTCTATTCCACACTTCGGGCGGCTGAAATCTCACTAAATGGACGCAATTTTTGGTTTGTGAACCGTCTTTTCCGGGCCGCTGCGTTAATGTGATCGAAGCGGGCTCGGAGGAATCATTTTCCGCGAATTGCCCGCTGGAGCGGGTGCCGCGGACGGAGGCGGGACCGCGGTATGATATCGGGAGGCCACCGGCGTATCGGCAGGGACCGCGCAGCGGACTTTCCAGCCCGTCAACCGCCGTTGAGGGATCATTCCGGACCTAGGATTCGGGCAGATCAGTCAGACAACACCGCCAGACAGAACAGAGTGACTGCCAACGTGAGCACAACAGATACGCCGCTGACCTCAGCCAGGGTCCACGGAAGAGCCGGACTAGCCCGCAAGGCCAAGGCGTACCTTGCTCTCACCAAACCGCGGGTCATTGAACTTCTGCTCGTGAGCACGCTCCCCACGATGATCTATGCCCAGCGCGGCTTTCCGTCCGTTGGCCTGATCCTTGCCACGCTCGTCGGCGGTGCTTTCGCGGCCGGCAGCGCGGGCGCCTTCAACTGCTACATCGACCGTGACATCGACAAGTTGATGCACCGTACAGAAAAGCGGCCGCTGGTTACCGGGGAAGTCACCCCGCGCGAAGCGCTGGTTTTCGCCTGGCTCCTGGGCGCGGCCGCCATCGCCATTCTCTGGTTCGGCGCCAATCCGCTGTCGGCCTGGCTGGGCCTCGGCGCCATCCTGTTCTACGTGGTGATCTACACCATGATCCTCAAGCGCCGCACGGCGCAGAACATCGTCTGGGGCGGAGCCGCCGGCTGCTTTCCGGTGCTGATCGCCTGGTCGGCGGTCACCAACACGGTCGAGTGGCCCGCCGTCGTGCTGTTCATGGTGATCTTCCTATGGACGCCGCCACATTACTGGCCGCTGTCCATGCGCTACGGCGAGGACTACCGGAACGCCAACGTCCCCATGCTGGGCGCCATCGCCGGCGCCAGGGTGGTGTCCGTGCAGGTGGTCCTGTACGCATGGGCGATGGTTGCGTGTTCCCTGCTTATGGTTCCGGCCGGCGGCGCAGGGTGGGTCTACACCGTGACGGCGGTCCTCGCCGGTGCCTGGTTCCTATACGAATCGCACGCGCTGTACAACCGGGCGCAGGGCGGGGACCTCTCGGACAAGGGCGCCATGAAGGTCTTCCACGGCTCCATCAGCTACCTCACACTGCTGTTCATCGCCCTGGCCGTCGACCCGTTCGTGGGTTCGGCCATCATGGGCGCCTAGCCCAACCCTCCCTCACTTTTCACCGATTAAGGCCCGACGCTCCCTCACTTTTCGGCGTCGGTAGGCAGACGCTCCCTCACTTTTCGGCGTCGGTAGGCAGACGCTCCCTCACTTTTGGGGCCAATATAGCCAGCGCCCCCTCACATCATGTACTGCTCCCCGGAAGTTGGACTGAGATATTCAGTTCCGACTTCCGGGGAGCAGTTTTATGCGTGCGAGTAGTTCGTTGTGTGAGGTCCAGCGCGAGGCGGCGGTGGCGTGGTCTTGAGGAGGGCGTCGCATATCGCAGCCGTTCGTTCTCGCGACGTAATCGCTCTCGCTCGGCATGTCCGTGGGCGGCGGAGCGGCGGACTACCGCAGCAGGCGAGGACAAACCGGCCTCCACTGCCAGGTCCCTGCCAGTCTCGCCCGCGAGAAACCGTTTCCACCCCGGCAAGCTTGAACCCGAACGAGTAGTTACCGCAAAGCCGGCAGTTTCCCAGATACGCCACCTCCGCCTTGGCACGACACCGAACGGATCTCAACAAATCCCGAGGGCTCGAGCCCGGGGCAACACCCTGCCCCGGGCCCTCGCAGCTCTGGCTCCTATTTGGCCGGTCCAACCTTCGGGTCCCCGTTCACAGAATGTGCGGGAGGGTCCCGGTGTGGACGGCAGGATCTGCGGGAGGGTCCGGGTGGGGACGGCAGGACGTGCGGGAGGGTCCCGGTGGGGACGGCAGGATGTGAGGGAGCGTCCAGGCACCAAGGGGGGGCGGGGGCTAGTGGGCCGGGCTGGAGCGCGCGATGTCCCAGGCGTTCGTGGCGGCGCTCATGAGCAGGGCGGCACCGAGCATGTGCGCGCCCACGAGGAGGGCCGGAATGCCGTTGTAATACTGGGTGAAACCGATGACGGCCTGCAGCAGCGTGACGCCCAGGAGCATCAGGACGGCCGAACGGAACGGCCCCGGGATGCGGCGCTGGAGGACCACGTAGCAGGCGAACAGCGTCCCGGCAGTGATCAGGTACGCGGGCACGGCATGGATGTGCGAAAACAGGTCCCAGTCGAGGTTGTTGCGGGGCGCCTCGGCGTCGCCGGCGTGCGGCCCGGCGCCGGTGACCACGACGCCCAGCATGACGGCCAGCGCGGAGAACACGGCGACGGCGGTCATCAGCGGACGCGCGACGCCGGGCAGCGCGGGCAGCGCGTGGGTCATAAAGCGGCCGGTTCGTCCGTAGGCCCGGTTGACGAGCAGCGTGGCGAACACCACGAGCGCCATGGAGACGAGGAAGTGCAGGCCCACCACCCAGGGGTTCAGCCTGGTGAGGACCGTGATCCCGCCGATGACGGCCTGGGCCGGGATGCTGGCCAGGAGTCCCAGGGCCAGGAGGAACAGGTCCTTCCGTTCCTTGCGCAGGTTCCACAGGTACACGAGCATGAGTGCGGCCACGGCGGCGAGGGCGAATGTCAGGAGCCGGTTGCCGAACTCGATGAAGCCGTGGATGCCCATTTCCGGCGTGTTGACCAGCGAAGCTTCGGTGCAGCGCGGCCAGGTGGGGCATCCCAGTCCGGAGGCGGTAAGCCGGACGGCGCCGCCGGTGACCACCAGGATCGTCTGGCCGATCAGGGACAGCACCGCGAGCCGGCGGACGGCAGCATCAACGGTTACCGGCAGCCTGGAGGTCACGCGGCTGACGATCTGGGGGATGCTCACTGTTTTTCTCAATTCCACTTGAACCAACGGATGGCCGCTGCACCGGCGAGAACCAGCCACAGCAGCAGGACAAGGACAGCGTCGCCATTGACGGCACCGAGCAGGAACGCATCGCGCAGCCCTTGGCCGAGCGCCCCGGAGGGCAGCAGGTGCACGACGTCCTGGGCCAGGCGCGGCAGCCGCTCTGCGGGGATCACGATGCCGCCGAGGGCGCCCAGGAGGATCCACAGCAGGTTGGTGATGGCCAGGGTGGCCTCGGGCCGCACCGTTCCGGCAACCAGCAGGCCCAGCGCCGTGAACGCCGCGGCGCCCAGCACCAGCAGGCTCAGGCCCGGCACCCACCCGGAGGCATCCGGCCGCCAGCCCAGGGAGAAGGCAACGGCGGAGACCACGAGGACCTGCAGCGCGAGCACGGCAAGTACAGCAAGGATCTTGCCGGCGATCAGCCCGGTGCGCCCCAGCGGCGTGGTGGACAGGAAACGCAACACGCCGTAGCGGCGGTCAAAGCCCGTCGAAATTCCCTGCCCAGTGAAAGCCGTGGACATCGCGCAGAGTGCGAGGATGCCCGGCACGGCCACGTTGACCCTGCTGTCGCCCATGCCGTCCAGCAGCGGCGTGACGGTGAGGCCGACCAAAGCCAGCAACGGAAGTACGACGGCCAGGATCAGCTGCTCGCCGTTTCGGAGCATGGTGACGGCTTCATATTTGCCCTGCAGGACAATGCGGCGGAGGAGGGGAGCGGCAGGCCCGCCAAGCGTGGATGTCATCGGACGTCCCTTCCGGAGATGTCGAGGAAAACGTCTTCGAGGCTGCGGGCCTCCATGCTCATCGATCCGGGCATCACGCCGTGCTGCGCCCACCAGGCGGTCAGCGCGGCAAGATCGTCGGGGGTGAGCGCACCCGTGGCCGAGTAGCTACCCGCCCGCGTTTCCCGGATTTCCACCTCGGCGGGCAGAACGCCGGTGAAGTCGAGGCCGGGCAAAGCCTCGAAGTGCAGGGTGCGGACGTGGCCCTTGTGGGTCATCTCGGGCGTCTGGTGCTGCAGCAGCTGGGCGACGGTGCCCTCCGCCACGTTCCTGCCGGCGTCGATGATGTAGACGTAGTCGGCCAGCCGCTGGGCGTCGTCCATCAGATGGGTGGTCAGGATGATTCCCATCCCGCTGTCGCGGAGCTCCGAGATCAGTCCGAATACGAGCTGGCGCGACTGGGGATCCAGGCCCGCGCTGGGCTCGTCCAGGAACAGCACTTCCGGGTTGCCGATAAGGGCAGCGGCGAGGGCGAGCCGCTGCTTTTGGCCGCCGGAGAGCCGCCGAACACTGGTCCGGCTGAAAGTGTCAATGCCGAGGCGCTCCACGAGTTCATCCATCGGCTTGGGATTGCGGTACATCCCGGCGATGTGGCGAAGGAGCGGCAGGGGACGGGCCGACGGCGGGAGGCCACCTTCCTGGAGCATCACGCCTACGCGGGAACGCAGGTCAGCGCCGGCGCTGCCGGGATCCTGTCCGAGCAGGGAAATGCTTCCGCCGGAGCGCTTCTGCAGTCCTTGGGCGCATTCGATGGTGGTGGTCTTGCCGGCGCCGTTGGCTCCGAGCAGCGCAGTGACCTCGCCGCGTCCTGCGACCAGTGAGACGTCGCTCACCACCCTCAGCATCCTGCCATCGAGGGTGGGCAGCGGACCAACGTCCTTAACGAGCCCGTTGATGGCAAGAACGGGGGATTTGGGGGATCGCACCCCAGCATTCTACGTGAAGTAGTACTGCTTCTTCCGTCCAGGACGTCGCCGCAGGCCAGCCTTGCCTTACTGGATGGGGGGAGTAAATTACGACATGATTGTGTTGTGTATTCCATGAGTAACTCCACGTCCCTGCCTCCGGCCGGGCCTGGCGCGCGAGTCAGCGTGCTGCGCGGTGGAAAGCCGGCTGCCCACGGTGCAACAGCGCCGGTGGCCGACAGCGACGACCGCACGCGCGACCGCGTCCTCAACGCGGTGCTGGAACACGGGCCCGTCAGCGCTGCCGAGCTGGGCGACCTGCTCGGATTCACTCCCGCTGCCGTACGCCGCCACCTGGACCATTTGTCCCGCGCCGGCGTCATCGAAGTCAAGCGCGTCGCACGGGCGGGCACAGGTGCCGGCCGTCCCGCACGCCGCTACGTGCTGAGTTCCCAGGGCCAGTCCACGCTGGGCAATGACTACCTGAACATCGCCAGTTCGGCGCTCAGGCAGCTCGAGGAAATGGCCGGCGCCGAAGCGGTCCGCGCATTCGCCGTCGAGCGGTTCGCCGACATGGAACGCCGCTACGAACCCGAAGTTGAACAGGCGGGGACGGACATCACGGCCCGCGCGCAGGCGCTCTCCGCCGCCCTGTCCCGTGACGGCTTCGTGTCCTCCACGGCCTCCATCGAGGCCAAGGCACCGTTGCCGGCGGCCCTTTCCAGCGTGCAGCTGTGCCAGGGACATTGTCCTATCCAGCAGCTGGCCACGCAGTTCCCGGTATTCTGCGACGCTGAGACGGAAATGTTTTCGCGCCTCGTCGGCGTTGATGTGCGCAGACTTTCCACACTCGCACGCGGCGGCCACGTCTGTACCACCCACATACCAACAGGCCGTCCGGCCGCGACGGGGGCCGATGCCCCCGGAGTCGGGCAGGACACCCTGCATGAAGTATCCAACCATCTGCAAGAAAGGCCGCTATGACGGACCAACTATCAGAGAACAAGGTTGCTGAGACTGCTGTCATTTCGGAGATTCTGGAGAAGAATCCCGAACTGCACGGGATCGGCACCTACGAGTACGGCTGGGCCGACAAGAACGATGTCGGCGCCAACGCCCGGCGCGGTCTGAATGAGGACGTCGTCCGCGACATCTCGGCCAAGAAGAGCGAGCCGGAGTGGATGCTGGACCTGCGCCTCAAAGGCCTGAAGTACTTCGACCGCAAGCCCATGCCCACCTGGGGTGCGGACCTGTCTGGGATCGACTTCGACAACATCAAGTACTTCGTGCGGTCCACGGAGAAGCAGGCTGCCACCTGGGAAGACCTCCCCGAGGACATCCGCAACACGTACGAGAAGCTCGGCATCCCGGAAGCAGAGCGCAGCCGCCTTGTTTCCGGCGTGGCAGCCCAGTACGAATCCGAAGTTGTGTACCACCAGATCCGCGAGGATCTTGAGGCCCAGGGCGTCATCTTCCTGGACACGGACACCGCCCTGCGCGAGCACCCGGAGATCTTCCAGGAGTACTTCGGCACCATCATTCCGGTGGGCGACAACAAGTTTGCCTCGCTGAACACTGCTGTGTGGTCCGGCGGCTCGTTCGTGTATGTCCCCAAGGGCGTCCATGTGGACATTCCGCTGCAGGCCTACTTCCGCATCAACACGGAAAACATGGGCCAGTTCGAGCGCACGCTGATCATCGCGGACGAGGACTCCTACGTCCACTACATCGAAGGCTGCACCGCGCCGATCTACACCTCGGACTCGCTGCACTCCGCCGTCGTGGAAATCGTGGTCAAGAAGGGCGCCCGCGTCCGGTACACCACCATCCAGAACTGGTCCAACAACGTGTACAACCTGGTGACCAAGCGCGCGATTTGCGAAGAAGGCGCCACCATGGAGTGGATCGATGGCAACATCGGCTCCAAGGTCACCATGAAGTACCCTGCCGTCTACCTGACGGGCGAGCACGCGAAGGGTGAGACCCTGTCCATCGCGTTCGCCGGCGAAGGCCAGCACCAGGACACCGGCTCCAAGATGGTCCACATCGCGCCGAACACCAAGAGCTCCATCATCTCCAAGTCGGTTGCCCGCGGCGGCGGTCGTGCAGCCTACCGCGGCCTGGTCCAGATCCGCGAAGGCGCCAAGCACTCGGCCAACACCGTGCGCTGCGACGCCCTGCTGGTGGACACCATCAGCCGCTCGGATACCTACCCGTACATCGACATCCGCGAGGATGACGTCCAGCTGGGTCACGAGGCAACTGTCTCGCGCGTTTCCGAAGAGCAGCTCTTCTACCTCATGTCCCGCGGCATGCGTGAAGACGAAGCCATGGCCATGATCGTGCGCGGCTTCATCGAGCCGATCGCCCGTGAGCTGCCGATGGAATACGCCCTCGAGCTGAACCGCCTCATTGAACTCCAGATGGAAGGATCCGTCGGTTAATGACTGCCGAAATTACTACTGAAAAGGCCCGCATCGGCGCCCCCTCCATCGCAGGTTTCACCGAGGAAGGCGAGGGCCTGGTCTCCGCCAAGGTTGACCACAGCCACAACCACGGCGTCACCGTGATGTCCTCACGCGCCGAGCGGCTCACGAGCTTCGACGTCGCCGACTTCGCGCTGCCCACGGGCCGCGAGGAGGAATGGCGCTTCAGCCCGGTCCGCGGGCTGGCCAACCTGCTCTCGGACACGGCAACTGACGTTGATCCGGAACCGGCCGCGGCATTCACCGTGGACGCGCCGGAAGGGTACGTCCGCAGTACTCTCTCGCAGGGAGCCGCCCCGCGCGGAACGGTGCTGACCCCGGCCGACCGTGCCGCCGTCGTTGCCTCCGCCAACACGGACGAAGCCCTGCACCTGGTCATCCCGGCGGAAGCCGAGCCGGCTGAGCCGTTGAGGATCCTGGTCCACGGTGCCGGCGCCGGACGCCGCTCCAACGCGCACTTCGTGCTGGAGGCGGGTGCAAACTCGCGCAGCGTCGTGATTGTGGAGCACACCGGCGCGGCCGACCACAACGGCAACCTGGAAGTCATCGTTGGCGAGGGCGCAAAGCTCACCGTGATCTCGGTGCAGCTCTGGGAAGACGACGCCAAGCACCTGGGCCAGCACGACGCGCAGGTGGGCAAGGACGCTGTGTACAAGCACATCGCCGTGTCCCTGGGCGGCTCCATCGTGCGGCTGAACTCCAACGTCCGCTTCTCGGGCGAAGGCGCCGAAGCCGAACTGCTGGGCCTCTACTACGCCGACGCCGGCCAGCACCTGGAGCACCGGTCCTTCGTTGACCACAACGAGCCGAACTGCAAGTCCAACGTGCTGTACAAGGGCGCCCTGCAGGGCAAGAACGCGCACACCGTGTGGGTGGGTGACGTCCTGATCCAGAAGCAGGCACTGGGCACCGACTCGTACGAGAAGAACCAGAACCTCGTGCTTACGGACGGCTGCCGCGCGGACTCGGTTCCGAACCTCGAGATCGAAACGGGTCTCATCGAAGGTGCCGGACACG
The DNA here is from genome assembly GCF_017052465.1 of Arthrobacter pascens. Lineage (GTDB taxonomy): Bacteria > Actinomycetota > Actinomycetes > Actinomycetales > Micrococcaceae > Arthrobacter > Arthrobacter pascens. Next base: position 62,523 of record NZ_JAFHKT010000113.1, on the reverse strand, counting down.
CAAGCTCCACCGGACGTTTTGACGACGAACACCTGTTCTACCTGATGGCCCGCGGCATTCCGGAAGAGGTGGCGCGGCGGCTCGTCGTCCGCGGCTTCCTCAACGAGATCATCCAGCAGATCAAGGTCCCGGCTCTCGAAGAGCGCCTGACCGAGGCTGTTGAGCGCGAACTCGCCGCCACGAATTCCTAAGCAGCCCGGAAAGTACAGGACAAAGGATGACTGAACAGCCAAAGGGCGAGCTCGTATGCAACGTCAACGAGATCCAGCCCAAGCAGGCCCTGCGGATCCTGATCGACGACTACCCCGTCGCGATCGTCAAGGACTCCATGGGTGATATCCACGCCATTGGGGACACCTGCTCGCACGCGGACATCTCCCTCTCCGAGGGCGAGGTCGAGGGCTGTGCCATCGAATGCTGGGGCCACGGTTCGCAGTTCGACCTGCGCACCGGCGAGCCGCTCCAGCTGCCGGCCTACGACCCCGTTCCCGTGTTCGCGGTGGAGATTGTCGGAGACGAAGTTTACGTCGACTTCACCAATGTCCTGAACGGCGCCGAGGCCCCGAACTTCAGCTAGCCCTGACCCGCCTGTACGAAGACCCACCAACTTCCAGACCAAAGACCGCACCGCCGCCGCAACGGCAGGGTGCAGAGGAGAACAAGACACATGTCTACTCTTGAGATCAAGGACCTGCACGTCAGCATCGACACCGAGCAGGGCACCAAGGAGATCCTGAAGGGCGTCAGCCTGACCATCCGCACGGGTGAGACCCACGCCATCATGGGCCCCAACGGCTCGGGCAAGTCCACTCTGGCGTCCACCATCGCCGGCCACCCCCGCTACAACGTCACGGGCGGAACCATCACCCTGGACGGCGAAGACGTCCTCGCCATGAGCGTTGACGAGCGTGCCCGCGCCGGCCTCTTCCTGGCCATGCAGTACCCGGTTGAGGTCCCCGGCGTGACCATGACCAACTTCCTGCGCACGGCCAAGACGGCCATCGACGGCCAGGCACCGGCGCTCCGCACCTGGACCAAGGACGTCAAGGCCGCCATGCAGCAGCTGCGCATCGACGCCGACTTCGCCCAGCGCAACGTCAACGAAGGCTTCTCTGGCGGCGAGAAGAAGCGCGTGGAGATCCTCCAGCTCGAGCTCTTCAAGCCCAAGTTCGCCGTGCTGGACGAGACTGACTCCGGTCTGGACGTCGACGCGCTCAAGGTCGTCTCCGAAGGCGTCAACCGCGCCCACGCCGCAGGCAACATGGGCACGCTGCTCATCACGCACTACACCCGCATCCTGCGCTACATCAAGCCTGAGTTCGTCCACGTCTTCGTTGACGGCCAGGTCGTTGAAGAGGGCGGCCCGGAGCTCGCCGACCGCCTTGAAGAAGAGGGCTACGACCGCTACGCCAAGGGCGCCGGAGCAGCCACCATTGCTGCAGCCGCAGCCCAGGCCTAGTAAGGACACGCCATGACAGAAATCGACGCAGCCCGCACCGGGCTGGATGAAGTCGAAGAGGCACTCAAGGATGTCATCGACCCCGAGCTCGGGGTCAACATCGTGGACCTCGGGCTGCTGTACGGCCTGAAGTACTCCGAGGATGACGGCGCCCTGCTGATCGACATGACCCTCACCACTGCGGCATGCCCACTTACCGATGTGCTTGAAGAGCAGGTCGGCAAGGCGCTCGACGGCGTAGTGGACGAGTGGCGCCTGAACTGGGTGTGGATGCCGCCATGGGGTCCTGAGCGGATCACCGATGACGGCAAGGACCAGATGCGCGCCCTCGGGTTCAACATCTAGATCCCGACCAAGAACGGATTAAAGTACGACGGCGGCGGGGGGGGGAAGCCGCATCCACCGCCCCCCCCCGCCCCCGACCCCCCACCCCCACCACCACCGGATGACCTACCCCGGGGGGGGGCCACCCTACCCCCGCCGGACCCCCGCCGCCGTCGTTCCCCACTGGCCCCTAGCCTCGCAAGCTCGGCCAGGGAACCCTGCCGGCGTGGGCCCACCATCGACTGCTCCGCAGGTGCCCTTCTCGAGCGTGAAAACGGCGCTTACGGAGCAATCGATGTGGGGCTAGAGGGTGGCGGCCCGGAAGGTGTCGCACTGGGCAATGTCGCCGGTCTGGTAACCCCGGTAGAACCACGTCTGCCGCTGCGCGCTCGAGCCGTGCGTCCACGCCTCCGGCGTGACGCGCCCGGTGGCGGCCTTCTGGATGCGGTCATCGCCGACGGCGGACGCGGCCGAGAGGGCGTCGTTCAGGTCCTTCTGGGTCAGCGGCTCAAGGAACGGCTGGCCCGTCTTGGGATCCTTCTGGGTGGTGGCATAGCGGGTCCAGAGCCCGGCATAGCAGTCGGCCTGCAGTTCCACGCGGACGGCCCCCGACTCGGGCCCCCGCGGATCCTGCTGGGCCCTGTCCAGGTCCCCGAGCACGTTCTGGATGTGATGCCCGAACTCGTGGGCGACGACGTACTCCTGGGCCAGCGGCCCGCCGGAGGAGCCAAAGCGGTTCACGAGATCCTGGAAGAAGCCGGGATCGAAGTACGCCGTGGTGTCGGCAGGGCAGTAGAAGGGCCCCACCTCCGACGTGGCCGCGCCGCAGCCGGTATCCGTCCCGACCTCGAAGAGCACTGTCCTGGGCCGGGGGTACTCGACCTTGTATTTGGCCAGGTACGCGGGCCAGAACGCATTGAGGCTGTTCACGGTGCCGGTGATCCGGCAGTCGAGCCGCTGGTCGGCGTCGGAGCCCAATTTGCACTCCGCAGGTGCCGTTCCCTGGCTCAGTCCGGGCTGTTCCTGCCCCGTGCCGATGAGTCCCTCAAGCAGCTGCGGGTTAATGCCGAACAGGGCAGCCAGGAGCAGCACCACGCCGCCGCCTATGCCTCCGCCGATCTTCGTGCCGCGGCCCATGCCGCCGCCGCGCCGGTCTTCCACCTGCGATGGGTCCAGCTCGACCCCGTCATTGAAGCTCATGTTGTCACAATAGTCTTCTCAGGCGCGGGTGCGGCCGGTTCCGCCGGTAAAGTTGATCTGATGCCTTTTCTCGACAGACTCCAGCGCTGGGCCGATGACCGCCCCGACGACACCGCCGTCGTCGTGGCCGGCAAGCGGCTCAGCTGGGGCGAGCTCCGCGACGAAGCGGAGGCCCTCGCCGCCACCGGCAGCGCCCACATCGCCGTGCTCGCCGAACGGAACTCCACGCACTTCGCCGTCGCCTTCGCCGCTGCCGTGGCGGGCGAACGGCAGTGCGCCGTCCTGGATCCGTCATGGCCCGAACCCATGCTGGCCGAGATTGTCCGGCTGCTGGGACCGGCTGCGGAAGCTGGCCCTGCCGCGGCGGGGGAACCGGTGGGCGGCTGGCAGCTGGCCGACGGGGATCCGGCGTCGTCCTTCCTGATCGGCCTGACCTCCGGAACCACATCCGTGCCCAAGGCATTCACCCGGTCCCGCCGCTCCTGGCAGCAGTCCTTTGAGGCCTCCATGGAGTTTTTCGGCCTCAGCCAGGACGATAAGACGCTCGCTCCGGGACCGCTCGCAGCCAGCCTGAACCTTTATGCACTCGCCGAATGCCTTTACGCCGGCGCCGAGTTCCACACGCTGGAGTCCTTCGACGTGGGCGACGTCCACACCGCCATCAGCCACGACGGCATCACCCGCCTCGTCCTGGTCCCCACCATGCTGCGCCTGCTCAGTGAGCGCGGGCTGACCGGCTGCGTTGACGCCTCGGGCGTGAAAAGCATTATCTGCGCCGGTTCCAAACTGGATGCGCGCACGCTGGAGGCGGCCAGGCGGTGGGCGCCGAATGCCACCATCTTCGAGTACTACGGCGCCTCCGAGCTGAGTTTCGTCTCCGGGACCGTCCTGCCCGCCGGCAGGCCCCTTGACGCTGGCGGCACGGGCATCGGCAGGCCGTTCCCGGGGGTGGAGGTAAGGATTCTGGACGACGACGGCCGCGTGCTACCGGAAGGGGCTGCGGGAAACATCTGCGTCCGCAGCGGCATGGTCAGCAACGGATACCTCTGGGGCGACGACGGCCAGGCGTTGCGGTGCTTCGACGGCTGGTTCACCGTGGGGGACCAGGGGTACCTGCAGGACGGGGAACTGCACATCCTGGGCCGCCGCTCCGACATGATCATCACGGCCGGCAAGAATGTCTACCCGCATGAGGTGGAACTTGCCCTCGCCTCCGTTCCCGGCGTTGCCTCGGCCGTGGCGGCAGGCATGGCCGACGACGTCAGGGGACAACGCGTCGTGGCGGGGATCGTCCCGTCCCACGGCGGCCTCACTGCCACGCAGCTCAAGACCGGCCTCGAGGAAATCCTGCCCAGGGACAAACGGCCGCTCCAGTACTTCGCCCTGGCAGAGCTGCCGGTGACGGACCGGGGCAAGGTCAGCCGGCGCCTCATGCTCGACTGGATCACGGCCGGCGACTCCCGGGTTCGGCGCCTTGTCTGAGGCGGGCACGGCGAATGAGGGCACGGCGAATGAGGGCACGGCGCCTGAGGGCACGGCGCCTTTGCACCGGCAGGAGCCCCTTCCTCCGGAGCGGCAGCCGGTCATCATCGCCGCGCTGCGAACGCCCATCTGCCGGGCCCACGGAGCGCTGAAGCAGCTCCGGGCCCACGAACTCCTCGCACCGGTCCTGACCGCCCTGCTGGCCGAAACCGGCGCCGGACAGTCTGAACTGGCTGATGTGGTCATCGGCAACGCCGTGGGCGGGGGCGGGAATGTTGCGCGGTTGGCCGCCCTCGAGGCCGGCCTCCCCGTGACCGTCCCGGGCCTCACCGTCGACCGGCAGTGCGGCTCCGGGCTGGATGCCATCGTCCTGGCGTCCCGGCTGGTCGCCGCCGGCGGCGGCGTGTATCTGGCCGGCGGAGTGGAAAGCATCAGCACCGCCCCGCTGCGGGCACACCGGAACGACGACGGCGACCCCGCCTTCTTTAGCCGCGCCCGGTTTGCGCCGGACAGCCTGGGCGATCCGGACATGGGGGTTGCCGCCGAGAATGTGGCGTCCGAGTTCCGCATCAGCCGGGATCGGCAGGACGAATTCGCACTGCGCAGCCACCGGAGGGCTGTGGCCGCTGCCGCCGCAGGCGCGTTCGACCGGGAGATCGTTCCTTTGGACGCGTCCGGTACGGTGACAGCCGACGACGGTCCCCGGCCCCGGCTCAGTGAGGCCCTGATGGCGAGGTTCCCCGCTGCGTTCGTGGAATCCGGGACCGTCACCGCCGGGAACTCCTGCTTCGACGCGGACGGCGCTGCCGCCGTCGTGATCACGTCCCTGGCGCGTGCCCGCGAACTGGGCGCCTCAGACGCCCTGCTGGTTCTGGGAACCGAAACGGCAGGAGTTGAGCCGCGGCTTCTCGGCATCGGGGCTGCCCACGCTGCCGCGCGGCTGCTGGCCACGCGGGGCGAACCGGCCGGCACCGTGGACCTGGTGGAATTCAACGAGGCGTTCGCCTCCCAGACCCTCGCTTGCCTGGACAGCCTGGGCATTGATCCGCTCCGGGCCAATGCCGAGGGCGGGGCGCTGGCCCTTGGCCATGCATACGGTGCGTCCGGTGCTGTGCTGGTGACGAGGCTGCTGGCGCAGGCCCGCCGGACTCCGGACCGGGAGAAGCTCGCACTTGCCATGATCAGTATCGCCGGCGGCATGGGCACGGCTGCGCTGTTCAGGTACGCCCGGCTCTAGGGAGACGCGCGAGTGAGGGCGACGCGTAAATGCGCGGGTCAGCCGTCCCCGGGTCGGCTGTCCTCGGGTTCGCCCAGGCCGCGGGCGGCAAGTGCCTCCCCGGTGTGGCGGGCGTAGGCAACGGTGGTGATGAAGACCGGCAGCACCAGGGCACGGGGGTTCCGTTCCAGGCCGCGGGCCCGGGCCGAGTCCCGGACGTCCGCGTAGGCCCCGGCAATGAAGGGGATGCTGCGCAGCATGATGGCGATGGTGAGGGCAAACCGTTCAGGATCAGCCCCGAAGCGGGTGAACGGCCGGGCCAGCGACACCACACCGTCGAGCAGCCGTTGCAGCGGTGTGGTGGCCGTCAGCAGCGAGGCCGCCACGACGCACAGCAGGACGTTCAGGACGATGCGCGCCGCCACGGGCGCGCCGAGCTGCCACCACTGGAAAGCCCCGATGGCCAGCAGCACGGGAAGCAGGGGGCGGACGGCACGGACAAGGCGGGCGGGTCCCGCCCCGCTGAGCAGGAACAGCGTGCACATCAGGGCAAGGGCTGCCGCCGCCAGCCGCCAGTCGACGATCAGGAACGACGCCATGCCGCAGCTGACAACCACCATGAATTTGAGCCACAGGGGAGCACGGTGGATCAGTGACTCCCCCGGAGCGTAGTTGGCGAGCAGGAAGCCATGGCCCCTCACCTCGCGTCACCGCCGTCCGCGCCGGCGCCGCGGGGGATCTCAAGGCCGGCCGCGCAGAGCGAGCGATAATGCGCGACTGCCGCGGCAGCACCGCCGTCGAATACGATGCGGCCTGCCTCGACCACCAGCACGCGGTCCATGTCCAGGGCGAGCTCAAGGTCGTGGGTGGACATGATGATCTGCTGCCTGAGCCCGGCGATGGTCCCGCGGAGCAGTTCGCGGTTGCGGAGATCCAGGAGGGTGGAGGGCTCATCGAGGACCAGCACGTCAGGTTCCACCGCCAGCACCGCGGCCAGCGCAAGGAGCTGGCGTTCGCCGCCGGAGAGCTCGTAGATGCTCTGGTCTCCCAGGGGCAGCAGACCGAAGCGGGCCAGTGCGGCGTCGGCCCGTGCCCTGCGCTCGGCCCCGTTCCGGACCGAGCGCCGCAGGGACAGTTCAACGTCCTCGCGGCCGGTCGGCATCACCAGCTGGGACAACGGATCGGTAAAGACAAAGCCCACCTGCTGCCGGACGGCCCGCACGTGCCGGACAGTGTCTGAACCGTTGACTGTGACGGATCCCTCGCTGGGCGCCACCAGGCCGTTCAGCAGCCGGAGCAGCGTGGACTTGCCGGAGCCGTTGGCGCCGATCACGCCGATGCGCCGTTCGGACAGGCTAAGCGTGACGTTCTGAAGCAGGACCTTGGGCTCCGGGTGGCTGTCAACCACCACCCGGACGCCCACGCCACTGAGGGAAATGGTGCTCACGGCTGGGTGGGGGACTGGTGTCCGGAGGGAGCGGCGCTGGAGGACTCTGCGCTGGAGGGGGCACCCGCGGGGGCCGCAGCAGGCGATCCGAGCGTACGCACGCGGCGGACTAGCAGGTCAGGGAAGGCCTTGTGCAGGGCCAGGGCGACACTGACGGCCAGGACGTTCTTGAGGATGTCTCCCGGGTAGAACGCGAGGTCGGCAAGGAACGCCTTGGACAGATCGAGCTTGGCATTGACCATCATGCCGAGCACACCGAGGCCATGGATGACGACGACGCTGGTGGCCATGGCGGCGGCGAAGAGGAAGAGGCCGCGGTACTTCAGGGTGCGCCGGATGACGATGCTTGCCAGCCAGCCGACAGCTGCGGCGGCGAGGGGGAAGGCGATGATGTAGCCGGCCGACGGGCCGGCCAGGATGCCCAGCCCGCTGCGTCCGCCGCTGAAAACGGGGAGCCCGGCGAGCCCCAGCAGGGTGTGGAGACCCACCGCGGCGAAAGCCCGTCCCGGGCCGAGGGCCAGTCCGGTCAGCATCACGGCAAGGGTCTGCAGCGTGATGGGGACGCCGAGGCCGCCGACGGGAATGGCGGCGACGAGGGCGGATCCGGCCACCAGCGCGGCGAAAACGGCGATGAGGCCAAGGTCGGTGGCGTTCCAGCGGGCGCGCTTGGCGGGGGGCGTGGTCTCTGCATGGGTCTGGGGCATGGGAGGTCCTGTCGGAGAGATACAAACAATTATCGGCTGGAGTTGACGTTACTTGCCGGGGAATAATTGAATTTTGTAGCTGTTCTACAAGAAGGAGGCGGCGGGGCTGACTGCGGGGAACAAAGGCGGCACAAACGCGGCACACCGGCGCCGCAACCGTGCATCCGGGCTTCGGTCAGGGAGCCGGCCTTTGGCCGGTAGACTTGTAGGGGCCGTTCTCTCGGCCGCACCGCCCCGGCACCCACGAGCCTCCACCGCTTGCTATCCCCTGTGCCGCTGCGTTCCCTGTTGTGAAAGGCCTTACCTGCTTTGATTACCGTCCAGGATCTTGAACTGCGCGCCGGCGCCCGGCTGCTCATGGATCAGGTGAGCTTCCGGATCGACAAGGGAGACAAGATCGGCCTTGTGGGCCGGAACGGTGCAGGAAAGACCACTCTGACGCGCGTGTTGGCAGGGGAGGGCCTGCCGGCAGCCGGCAAGGTGACCCGGAGCGGCGAGATCGGGTACCTGCCGCAGGATCCGCGCACCCCCGACATGGAGCAGCTGGCGCGCGATCGGATCCTTTCCGCGCGGGGCCTGGATGTCGTGGTCGGCAAACTGCGCGTGGCCCACGAGGAGATGGCCAGCGAGGATGCCTCCGTCCAACGGAAGGCCATGAACCGCTACGACCGTCTTGAATCGGAATTCCTGGCAGGTGGCGGCTATGCCGCGGAGGCAGAAGCTGCCGCCATTTCATCCAATCTGGCCTTGCCGGACCGCATCCTGAACCAGCCGCTGAAAACCCTGTCCGGCGGCCAGCGCCGCCGCGTGGAGCTCGCCCGGATCCTCTACTCGGGCGCGGAGACCATGCTCCTGGATGAGCCCACCAACCACCTCGACGCGGACTCGATCGCGTGGCTGCGTGACTTCCTCAAGAACCACCAGGGCGGACTGATCGTGATCAGCCACGACACCGAACTGCTCGAAGCCACCGTCAACAAGGTGTTCCTCCTCGACGCCAACCGCGCCCAGATCGATTTCTACAACATGGACTGGAAGCGCTACCTGACGCAGCGTGAGACGGACGAACGCGCCCGCAAGCGCGAGCGTGCCAACGCCGAGAAGAAGGCGCAGGTCCTGTTCGACCAGGCCAACAAGATGCGCGCCAAGGCCACCAAGGCCGTCGCCGCACAGAACATGGCCAAGCGAGCCGAGCGGCTGCTGAGCGGGCTCGAGGCAGTCCGCGAAAACGACCGCGTGGCGGCCCTGCGCTTCCCGGATCCGTCGCCGTGCGGCAAGACCCCGCTCACGGCCGAGGGTCTCAGCAAGTCCTACGGTTCACTGGAAATCTTCACGGACGTGGATCTCGCCATCGACCGCGGCTCCAAGGTGGTCATCCTGGGCCTCAACGGTGCCGGCAAGACCACGCTCCTGCGGATGCTGGCCGGCGTCGACAGGCCCGATACCGGGGACGTTATCGCCGGTCACGGCCTCAAGGTCGGGTACTACGCCCAGGAGCACGAGACGCTGGACGTTGACCGGACCGTGCTGGAGAACATGCGCTCGTCGGCGCCGGACATGAAGGACGCGGAGGTCCGCGGAATCCTCGGCTCGTTCCTGTTCTCAGGGGACGACGTCGACAAGCCGGCTGGTGTTCTCTCCGGCGGTGAGAAGACGCGCCTGGCGCTTGCCACCATTGTGGCGTCCAGCGCCAATGTGCTCCTGCTCGATGAGCCCACCAACAACCTGGACCCTGCCAGCCGCGCCGAAATCCTCGGCGCGCTGCGCAACTACAGCGGCGCCGTCGTTCTCGTCAGCCACGACGAAGGTGCCGTGGAGGCCCTGAACCCCGAGCGGGTTGTGTTGCTGCCCGACGGCGTCGAGGACCTCTGGAACGAGGACTACCTGGACCTGATCACGCTCGCGTAAGGTCCTGCAGGTCACCGTCGTCAGGTGACTGCAGGTCCGCCGAGTCCTGGGGCTCCCAGCGCAGCAGGTCGCCGGGCTGGCAGCGCAGCACCTCGCACAGTGCGGCGAGCGTCGTGAAACGCACCGCCTTCGCGCGGCCATTCTTGAGCACCGCCAGATTGGCGGGCGTGATCCCGACGCGTTCAGCGAGCGTGCCCACGGGCATCTTGCGTTTGGCCAGCATTACGTCGATGTCGACGACGATCGGCATCAGATCACCTCGTCCAGCTCTGTCCGCAGGTGGTTCGCCTCGGCGTCGCGGGCGACGGCCTGGGCGAGCAGCATCCGAAGCACGAGGACGATCAGGGCCACCCCGGCGATCAGCAGCGACGCCCCGCAGATCAGCAGGACGATGCCGGGAGCGGTTCCGCCGGGCGCGAGGATGACGGCAAGTCCGAACATCAGCAGCGACGCCGCCGCGACCGCACCAAAAATGACGTCCACGTAGCGGAAAGCGGCGTGGGAGAACACCGTTTCCCGGCGCACCATCGTCAGCAGGCGCCACACGCACACCAGCGAGACCTGCACGGTCACGATGCCCAGAACCACAATGGTGAGGAGGGCGATGCGTGGGCCGGTGGGGGCGCCGGCTTCCTCCAGATCCGTGGACAGCAACGGCACCATCCACACCTGCACGAACAGCGAGCCGGCAAGCACCATCGCGAGCACGATCCGCAGCGCGAGGATCGTCAGCTTTCCCATCAGAACTCCTTTTACATCGAGCAACAATGAAATTCTATCGAAAATCGGTAGATCGGCAAGCGGTTCAGGGCAGGTATCCTGAGGGCTCGGCAGCGTCATGAATGCTCTGGTATCTGGCCGAGGCCCGGACACGGGCTTTCGATCCCAATGCCTCACGTGCGGATCTGATGGGCAGGAATCTCAGGTCGCGCTGGCTGTGCTGGGCAGACCTCAGAGGGGCCTACCTCATTGCCGCGGACCTGCGGGACAGTGATCTGTCAGATGTGGATCTCCTCGGCGCGGACCTCAGGGACGCGCGGCTGGAAGGCGCCGACCTGTCGAAAGCTCTGCACCCGACACAGGCACGCGCATCATCGGGTTTTCAGCCGGAGAAGGCTGACCAGGACTGGAGGGTCCGGTCGAGGGATAAGAGCTCCGGGTCGAGCATCGACATCGACGCCGTCTCGTCTTTAGTTAGCCTGGAAACCGCCTTCAGGCGGGCGAGGGTGCGGTCCGCCAGCTCGGCCTGGTCAGAAGGCCATGGGCGGGCATTTTCCAGCGCGAGCGCCGCGGCTCCCGAATGCCGGTCCAGCCCAAGGGTGGCTGCGGTGCAGTCCAGACTACCCGGGGCGTCCACGCACATGCCGTCCGTCCAGTTCTGGATCTCCTCCTGGAGCCTGTGGCGGTACTCCTCCACGATGACTGCCGGCGGAAGGGCTTCGGGGGTGAGGGCTTTCGGGGTGGCGGTCGCTGTCCCGGCCGGCGTGGTTGGGGCCGGCACGTGCGACTGGGATATCGGGGCTGTGTCCAGGGGCGGCACGGGCCCCGAAGAGGCCGCCTGGGCACACCCCGAGAGGAGGAGGGCAAGGGTCACTGCTACCACCGCCTTGGTCGGATTCATATCAGGATCGTACGCCTTGGGTGCTTTGGCCGGTCTCTCGCGGCCCCCCGCCGCCTTTAGCCCTTAGGTTCCGCAGTGCCTTTCGGTACCAGGGCACGTCGCCTAGGCTGCGAGCCGGCAGAGTGTTCATCTCCTGATGCCGAGGGTGGCGATGAGATCTTCGTGCAACTCGAACCATATGCGGTGGAAGGAGTCGCGGTCTGTGGCGGCAAGCCAGGCCGGATCCGCGGCCGCGTGAGTCATTGCCTGCTCGAGGCGTTTCGCGTAGCCGCTGAACCTCGGAAGCACCGCGGTCAGCCGGATTTCAAGATCCCTAAGGGCTGCCAGGGCCAGGGTGAAAGTTTGACGGGTATGCTCGTCAATCCCATCGAGTGGCCGCTGCCCGTCGGAGAGCCGTTGGAGTTGAAGTTGGCTGCAGGCGGCTACGACGTCAGCGTTCAGGGGTGCAAAGTCTGCGTGCGCGGCTGTGACCGCCGTGCGCCCGCCCGACCTGTTCAGCTCGTCAGCCAAGAGCCGTTCGTTTTCAGTCCTGCCGGCGACGGTCAGCGACCAGCCGCCGGTTCCGCCGAACGAGGAGCGCATCGCCCACCGTCGGAGGCCCGCGTTGATAAGGAAACGTTCGACGTCCTGCGCGTCCTGTCCAAACCGTTCAGCAACTGACTCGGTGTCACCAAAGCCGAGCAGCCGCACCGCATGGAGGGTGAGCAGCATCGATTGCCTCTCGGGGCTCATCAGGAAGTCGCTCCCGGATTGACCGCATTCTCACGGACGATTCCACGGGTGCCGTCCACCACCACCGTCGTTCCAGACTTGATCCGGGTCAGGGCGTTGGCTACACCGAGCACGGCGGGAATGCCGTATTCACTGAGACGAGGCTTAGCCTTGCCGCCTCACAGGGGCTGTTGAGTTGCGGACGATCAGGTGAGGTGTGCTGCGATTGTCCGCAATGGGCGCGTCGGGATCGTTGAGGCGTTCCAAGGCCACCCTTCCGGCGGTTTCGCCGAGATCCGCCGCGTGAGGATCCACGGAAGTCAGGTCGATGCCGTGGAGCCGGGCCGTCTTTGAATTGTCATACCCCACAAGTGACAAGTCACCGGGAACGGTGAGCCCCCTGGCGTATGCGGCTTCACGGACGCCCAAGGCAAACAGGTCATTGTGTGCGAACACTGCCGTCGGGCGGTCCGGCCCGTCAAGCAGCTCCGCTGCTGCATGCTCGGCGGCCTCCTGCGTGTAGTCGTCGGCCCTCAGAACCTGTGGGATCAAGCCGGCGTCCCGCATGGTCTGCTCGTAGGCTTGCCGGCGGATCGTATTGGGATCAAAGTCCGGCCCCGCAATATAGGCGATCCTTGTGTGCCCGAGGGCGAGGAGGTGCTCGACGGCGGCTCGGGCACCCGCGCGGTCGTCCGAGTACACGCTGTCGACACCCTCCACATGGCGGGTGACGCTTACCACGGGGACGATCTGGGCCAGTTCCCGGACCCGCTCATCGGAGTCCAGCAGCGTTGCGGCGATGATGATCCCCACCCGTGCCTCCAGGAGCGAGTCCACTGCGCCCGGGTCAACGCCGCCGGTTGAACGGGAGACGCTGAGGATGAGTCGGTTGGGCGTCTGGGGGAGCGCCTTCCGCACTCCGCTGAGGATGTCCGCATAGACCTCGTTTCGGAGGTCCAGCAGGTAAAAGCCGACGGCGGAACGGTGCTTGCTCGCCAGATCAGCGGCAACCGCGTTGTGCCGGTATCCCAGACGGTTGGCAGCGTCGAGGATGGCCTGTTTGGTCTCGTAGCTGACCCCGGGGGCGCCGCGGAAGGCAAAGGACACCAGCGTGCGGGAGACGCCGACTTCGCGCGCAACATCGGTCTGTGTGACGGGCCGGCGCTGCCGGTGGGTACTCATGTGTTCATCCTCCCATGAGGGAAACACCCGGTGAACGATTTGTTAGTTTGACCTTACATTTAATTCTTTCGCGCGTTAGTCTTGTTCAAACGCGGGCACGTGTCCCGTGTTCTTTCAAGACAAAGGAGTCCTTATGTCTGCAATCCAATCGCAGCGCGACGGCGTCCATACAGGCCCGCTTCCTCCGCTGACCGAAGGGCCGCACCGTAAACGCCTCGGCCAGGTCGCCCTGATCGCCACCTTCGGCGGCCTGCTCTTTGGCTATGACACCGGTGTCATCAATGGTGCGCTCAGGCCGATGACCGCTGATCTCGGCCTCACACCCTTCACCGAAGGGGTGGTGACGAGCTCGCTCCTCTTCGGGGCCGCCGCGGGCGCCGTGGGAAGCGGCAAGCTCTCCGATAACTGGGGCCGCCGCAAGACGATCCTCCTGTTGGCCGTCCTGTTCCTCACCGGCGCACTGGCGTGCGTGTTCGCGCCCAACTTCGAGGTCATGGTCCTGGGCCGCATCATCCTCGGCCTGGCAGTGGGCGGGGCGTCAACGGTTGTTCCCGTGTTCCTGGCCGAGCTTGCTCCCTACGAGATCCGCGGTTCGCTGGCTGGGCGCAACGAGCTCATGATCGTCATCGGCCAGCTGGCCGCGTTCGTGGTCAACGCGATCATCGGCAACCTGTGGGGCGAATTCGGTGGAGTCTGGCGCGTCATGCTCGCGGTCGCCGCGCTGCCCGCAATTGCGCTGTTCTTCGGCATGCTGCGGATGCCGGAATCCCCGCGGTGGCTCGTCTCCAAGGGCCGCGTGCAGGAAGCCCTGGCCGTTCTTATGACGATTCGCTCGCCGGAGCGCGCAGAGGCAGAGATGGCCGACGTGAAGCATCTCACGGACGAAGAGAAGGAGACGATGCCGACCACCTGGGGAGCGCTGCGGAACAAGTGGATCCTGCGCATTCTTCTTGTCGGCATCGGTCTGGGCGTGGCTCAGCAGCTGACCGGCATCAACTCGATCATGTACTACGGCCAGTCTGTGCTCGTCGAGGCCGGGTTTGACTCCAATGCCGCCCTCATCGCCAACATCGCGCCGGGTGTCATTGCCGTGGTCGGCGGCATCATCGCACTTTCCATGATGCAGCGCGTCAACAGGCGCACCACCCTGCTCATCGGATTCACGCTGACCACCATCTGCCACTTCCTCATCGGCATCGCCTCCCTGGCACTGCCGGTCGGCAATCCGATGCGCCCGTTCGTCATCCTGTTCCTGGTGGTGGCCTTCGTCGGCTCGATGCAAACGTTCCTCAACATCGCCGTCTGGGTGATGCTCTCGGAGATCTTCCCGCTGTACATCCGCGGTTTCGCCATCGGCATCTCGATCTTCTGCTTGTGGATCGCCAACGCTTTCCTCGGCCTGTTCTTCCCAACCCTGGTCGCGGCCGTGGGGATCACCGGCACGTTCTTCCTGTTCGGCGTCCTCGGGATCCTGGCACTGGTGTTCATCTACACCCAGGTGCCCGAGACACGCGGCCGCACCCTCGAAGCGCTCGAGGAGGATGTCACCACCGGCGCCATCTACGTGGTCCACAAGAACCAGACGCCGGCCGCCCCGTAGTGGCAACCCGTCATCCCGTCCGTTGAATTCAAACCGTGAATCCAACGGGCGGGGGTCAGCTTCAAGCAGATCCAGCTATGGCTTCAACTGCTTTTGTCAGTGCCATCATGGATTCTGGACCGCCGTGGCCCTCATTCTCGATGACGATGAGGCGGCTGGTGGCCCAACGCTGGTGAAGCTTCCACGGGGTTATGACTGGCCCGCTCACGTCCCTTCGACCGTGGATAAGGTAACCGGGAACCCCTTCGAGCTCGCGAATACGCGCCATGATGTCGCGGCCTTCGGCCAGGAATGCGTCGTTCGACCAATAATGCGTGACGAGGAGAGCGAACGTCATGCGTTCCCTCTCGTCCTCAATGAGCGTGCCCGGCTGCCAGTGTGGATCCAGGGAGACATGTGTTGCTTCCCATCGGTCCCATGCCAGCGCTGCTTTTTGAGCGTCGTCGCGGTCCGCGCCGGCCAGCCGACGAGCGTAGGCCTCCACGAGGCGTTCGCCGGGTTTCGCGTTAGCGGCAGCCGCAAAGGCATCCCAGGCCTCGGGGAAGATGCACCCGACGCCTTCGGTGATCCACTGAACTTCGTCGCGGCTTGTCGTTGTCACTGCGACGAGAGCAATGCCGATCACCCGTTCCGGGTACTCGAGGGCATAAGCGAGGGCGAGTGTGCTGCCCCACGAGACGCCGGTGACGATCCACTTCTCAATCCCAAGGTGGCGGCGAACCGCTTCGATGTCACAGATCAAAGTCTGTGTCGTGTTCTCACCGAGATGGTCCAAGTCATCCTGGACGGCTGGGATGCTTTTGCCGCATCCCCTCTGGTCGAAGCCGACAGTCCAAAACCGGGCCGGATCGTGTCGCTTGCGGTAACCGCCCTTGCCCAGGGAGCCGCCTGGGCCGCCATGAAGGTACAGCACGGGCACGCACGCAGGATCACCCGTGGCCTCCCAGTAGATCCTCGCGTTCGCCACTTCCACCCAGCCGCCGCTTGCCACGGCGTGTTCATGCGGGGCCTGTGAGTCGGATGAGCCCGTCACTTAACTGGCGCCGGCGGACTCGGGGCGGGCGTCACTTGCCGCGGCCAGCAGCCGGTCAAAGCTGGCGGTCCCGTTGTCCGGTGGGATGACGGTAAAGACCACAAGCCATTTCTCGGGGGCATTTTTCGCCAGCGTTGAGGTGCGTTCCACGTGCAGATTCAACCCGGGAACCCCGTTAACGCGGAGCGAAAGCTGCTCGCCGCTCCTGACCAGCTGCCGAAACTGCCTGACCGAGAGCTGGTCGCTGCGGGCGCCGGTGACTTCGATGACTGTGTCATTTACCGTCTTGGTGAGCTCCCGCATAAAGGTCCTTCGGCCTGAGATCGTGGGAACAGTGAGAATGGCCGGGAAGATGACCATGAACAACGCGAAAGCGGCGAAATTTCTAAGGAAGGGCAAGAAGATCATCGAGATCAGGCAGAGGACCAAACCGAAGACACTCAGCATGACGAACCGAATAAAGGGATCCTCTCCAGGCCTCTTCGACCAGCGCACGAGTGTGACGGTGTTGCTGCGCAGCTGATACTGCCCTGAATTCCCCATGTTTTAGTGCCCCTTCACTTCCATGAGCGCTTCAGCCAGGATGACAGCCTCGCGCGCTTCCTTGAGATCGCGACGCAGACCCAGGTCGGGAATCGCCGCGGCGGCACCGGTTGCGCCGGCAAGTTCAGAGAAAATCCTGCTGAGGTTTTGGCGGTCCTGGGACAGCATGCGGGACGAATTCAGTTTGACCCTGCTGACCTCAAGCTCCAGGAGCGATTTATCGATGGCGTCCCGGCGTCCTTGCATGGCCGCCAACTTTTCCGTGACGCGCAGGGCACGGACACGCAGCATCGACTCCATCTTCACTGCCATGTCGTGGAGCTCGCTCAGCGCGGTGTGTGTCTGTGGCGTCCCGGTGTGCCCGGCCAGCCGCTCGGCAACGTGGACGCGCCGCCGTTCCCATTTCCGCACGGCCGATTGGTAGGGATCCACGAGCAGGGAGACAGCCTTCAGCGCCTTGTCCAGGGAGGCGGCCCGGGCGCTCAGATTCGCGGTGGCGGCGTCCAGCCTCGCGAGGAACGCGGCGTAGCTGTCATGTGGCGGAATGTTATTAGTGTTCATGGGTCACCCGCAGGCGGTGCCGCCGGACTGTGACCCGAACGCTCATGGCAAGAGAATAGAGGCTCCGAGCCCGTTGTCATAGGCTTCGGCGTCCGCTAATGCACCGCCCGCAGGCTACCGGACCCGTAGCGGGTGTGCGCCGGTGATTCTCCGCAGCTCTTCATAGCTGATCGCGAACATCGAGTGGTGGTCGCCCGCCCCGGCCCACAGCGTCCCGTGCTCTTCGAGGGAGGTATCCAGGAGCGTGTGGATCTTCGCCGGATGGCCCACGGGTGCCACGCCGCCAACTTCCTGCCCGGTGTGTTCCAATACGAAATCCGGGGTTGCGCGTCGGATGCGTCCGGCGCCCAGCTGGGCTGAGACGTAAGCGGTATCCACCCTTGCCGCGCCGCTGGCCAGAATGAGCAGGGGAGCGCCGTCGAGCTCGAACACCAGGCTGTTGGTGATCGCCGCGACGTCGCAGCCGAGCGCGGCAGCCGCCGCGGCCGCCGTCGGCACTTTGCCCGGAAAAACCCTGACCGTGTCCGCGACGCCGGCCGCGCTGAGAGCACGCCGTACATTGGCCACCGGATCGGGGAGCGGGTCCGGCCTGCCGTGCTCAGTAACCTTGGGCATCCAGGATCGCGTCTTCCTCTTCTTCCGCCGTGGCCCGCTTGCGCTTGCGCGCTGCTGCCGGACGACGGCGGGCTGCCGCGGCGGCGTGTCCGTGGTCACCGGCGGCGCCTGTTGCTTCAGCGTCGAGCGCGGCGTTACGGGCCTGCTGGCGGGCGGCATAGCCGAAGCCGACGAACATCAGGATGCCGAAGGCGAACCACTGGAGCGAGTAGGACAGGTGCGTGCCCTCTTCCACCGACGGCATGGGGAACGGCTGCGGCATCTCGGCAGCGGGCGGTGTTTCAGAGGCCAGCTGCCCGTACGCACCGGTCAGCAGCGGATAGCCCAATTCGGCCGAATACGCCGGGAGGTCAATGGACGCAAGCTGGCCCTCGGGAGCCCCGCGCTGGAGGGACGGCTCACCGTGCTTGAGCCGCACCACGGCCGTGACCTGCCCGGACGGCGGCGCCGGAATGGAGTCCGGGCGGCCGGGATTGTTGTTGCCGATCGGCAGCCAACCGCGGTCAATCACCACGGTTTCGCCGGAGGCGAGCCTGAACGGCACCACCACCTCGTATCCGGGCTGGCCGTTGAGAGGCCGGTTGCGGACGATCCGCTGCCCGGCTGCGTCATAGCTTCCGCGCAGCTCCACCTGGGTCCATTCCCGGGCCGGATCCAGCTGGCGGAACTGATCCCTTGCTTCCGGGAAACTGATCGGAGTGGCCGAATAGTTCGAAGTGACGCGCTGGATCTCCGCCAGGGTTTCTGCACGGCGGTCCATCTGCCAGCGGCCCAGGAAGACGCAGCCGGTGGCGAAGATCGCGGCCAGCAGAAGATATCCCAGCCATTTGCTGGAGAAAAGGAAACGGTACATTCAGCTGTTCCCGCCCGGAGTCGGCGCCGCGTCGAGCGGGATGGTTTCCTTCCACAGCCCGCGCGTCTGCAGGTAGTCTTCCAGCCAGTCCCTGTGCTCGCCGCACGCCAGCCACACCTTGCGGCGCTCTGGCGTGTGGATCTTCGGATTGTTCCACAGCAGCTGCCAGGCAGCATCGGCCCGGCAGGCCTTACGTGAGCACATGGCCGCGGAGTCCGGGCCGGTCGTACCGCCCGCACCGCCGCCCAGGTTGATTATGTTCATGAAGCTTTCTGTTCCCGGCCGTCGTCGTCTTCATCGCTGATCAGCTCGCCTTGCAGCACCGTCGGCTCGTCCTCACCGTTTTCAGCGGACTCCACAGCCTCGGACGCCTCCAGTTCGGCATACGGCGCGTAGTCCAACAGCGAGTCGCTGTGGATTTCGGCTGTGTCCGAGCCGTTAGCGATCACCACTGCAATCCACGGCAGGAAGACCGCCCCTGCAACAGCGACGAGCTTGAACCAGCCGTCCACCACGAAGATCAGGATCAGGCACACCATACGGATACCCATAGCCAGCGCGTACTTGATCATGCGCTCCCGCATGTCCTCGGAATGCGCTGCGGCTGCGTCCGTGATGCTGTGCACCTCCGGATGACCGGATGCGGTGCCAGGCTTCTCGGGCATCGGCTGTCCGGGCTGGTGGTGGGGTGTCACTGCTGTCTAATCACGCTCCAATGGCTCACCTAATTCTCTCACCATCCGGGGGAGCCGCCCAAACGGGCGCTAAGATCGGAGGCAGTCCAAAATCCTGCCACCACAGCGGAGCCATGCTCCGCAGAATCCGGAGCACACATGTCTGAAGCAGCCACCCAGGCCCGCAGCGTCCTCATCACCGGCGGAAACCGCGGCATCGGCCTCGCCATCGCCGAGGCCTTTCTCGCCAACGGGGACAAGGTGGCTGTGACCTACCGGAGCGAGTCCGAACTGCCTGCCGGCATCCTGGGTGTCAAGGCGGACGTGACGGACGAAGCGTCAGTGGACGCCGCATTCACCGAGGTCGAGGCCGCCCACGGTCCCGTCGAAGTGCTGGTCGCCAACGCCGGCATCACCAAGGACATGCTTTTGCTGCGCATGAGCGAGGACGACTTCACCTCCGTGATCGACACGAACCTCACCGGCGCATTCCGTGTGATCAAGCGCGCTTCCAAGGGCATGATCCGGCTGCGCAAGGGCCGGGTTGTGCTCATCTCCTCTGTCTCCGGCCTGTACGGCGCGCCGGGCCAGATCAACTACTCGGCCTCCAAGGCAGGCCTGGTCGGCATCGCCCGGTCCCTGACCAGGGAACTCGGCTCGCGCGGCATTACAGCGAACGTCGTGGCCCCGGGATTCATCAACACCGACATGACCGCCGAACTGCCGGAGGCAACCCAGAAGGACTACCTCTCCAAAGTGCCGGCGGGCCGGTTCGCCGACGCCTCCGAGGTGGCCAACGTCGTCCGCTGGGTCTCCAGCGACGAAGCCTCGTACATCTCGGGTGCCGTCATTCCTGTCGACGGCGGCCTGGGAATGGGCCACTAGCAGCCAGCCACTTGCGCGGCGGCCGCGTACGCCGCGAAACTATCCGGCCCGGGCTTCTTTGTGGAGGTCAAACAAGCGGATCGGGAGCCTGCGCTGGCATGATGGTCTGCAGGCCTACAGCGATTTAGACGTTTCGAACAAAGGGAGCTCGTATGGGACTGCTGGACAACAAGACCGCCATCGTGACCGGATCCTCGCGGGGAATCGGCGCCGAAGTGGCAAAGATCCTGGCCGGCGAGGGCGCCGCCGTCGTCGTCAACTACCGCCAGAAGGCGCCGCGCGCCAACAAAGTGGTGGCCGGCATTGAGGCCGCGGGCGGCCGCGCCGTTGCCGTCGGCGCCGACCTCACCACCAACGAGGGCGTCCACGCGCTGGCGAGTGCAGCCATGGAGAACTTCGGATCGCTTGATGTCCTGGTGCTCAACGCGTCCGGCGGCATGGAGTCGGGCATGGAGGAGGGCTACGCCCTGAAGCTCAACCGCGACGCGCAGATCAACATGCTCAACGCGGCTGTGCCTCTCATGCAGGAGGGGTCACGCGTGGTTTTCGTGACCAGCCACCAGGCGCACTTCATCAACACCGTTCCCACGATGCCGGAGTACGAGCCGGTTGCGCGCAGCAAGCGCGCCGGCGAGGACGCGCTGCGTGAACTGCTTCCGAGCCTCACGGAGAAGGGCATCTCCCTGGTCGTGGTCTCCGGTGACATGATCGAAGGCACCGTGACGGCGACGCTGCTGGACCGCTCCAACCCGGGGGCCATCGAAGCCCGCCGTGCGGAGGCCGGCAAGCTGTACTCCGTCGAGGAGTTCGCTGAAGTGGTCGCCGCAATGGCAACGGCCGACGTCGAATCCGGCCACACGGAATACGCCGGTGGCGCCGACTACTTCGGCAAGAACGCCGGATAGCGATCTGAAGGGCTCCGGTCACCCCGGGCAGCACTCCTGCCCGGGGCCCTTCACCGAAGCCGTTGCCCGGCAGCGCCGGGCCGCCTAACGTCGTATGCATGGAACAGCAGCGACAGGGGACCGCACGGACCTATCCTGAAGGCGTCCCCTGCTGGGTGGACACCCAGCAGCCCGACGTGGAAGCCGCCATGGCGTTCTACGGCGGGCTTTTTGGTTGGGAGTTTGAGGACGCTGCCCCGCCCGGCGCCGCCGGCCGGTACGTCATCGCCACACTGGACGGCCAGGAGGCCGGCGCGATCGCCGGCCCGGGCATCGGCTTCCCCGCATGGCACACCTACATCTCCGTTGAGAATGCGGACACTGCCGTCCGACACCTGCTGTCGGTCGGCGCCACGCTGAAATCCGCTCCTGCCGATGGTTCAGGAGGCGTGCAGGCGGTGCTGGCCGACCCCCAGGGCGCCGAGTTCCGCATCTGGCAGGCCGGCGCACGGCCTGGGGCCCAGGCAGTCAACCTGCCCGGGGGATGGAACTTCAGCGACCTCCACACAACAGACGTGGAGACAGCGGTCGCGTTCTATGGAAAAGCATTCCAGTGGGAATTCGATGACCGCGGTTTCGGCACGATGATCCGCCGCCCCGGTTATGGCGACCATCTCGAGGCCACGGTCGACCCCAACATCAGGGTCCGCCAGTCCGGTGACGCAGTTCCGCGTGGTTTTGAGGACGCCGTGGCATGGTTTGCGCCCGCGGGCGCCGGGGAGCGGCCGCGGTGGCACGTGACGTTCACCGTCGCGGACCGGGACAGGGCTGCCCTGGACGCAGAACGCCTCGGCGGCCGCGTCCTGGGGCAGGAGGACACGGAATGGACCCGCACCGTCCTGATCCGGGATCCCGGGGGAGCGGTATTCACCGCAAGCCAGTACACGCCGCCGTCCGGCTGAACGGCCGGCCAGCTGGGTTCTCGGGGGGTGCCGGCTCAGACTCCGGCGATGTGCCGCACGGCGTCCAGGTGGGGCATGTTGATTGCGGCATCCGCCACGGCGCGCACGGCGGGCTTGGCGTTGAAGGCCACACCGATGCCTGCCGCCCCGAGCATGTCCAGGTCGTTGGCGCCGTCGCCCACGGCAATGGTGTGCTCCATCGCAATGCCTTCGGCGGCTGACCATTCGCGCAGGTACTTCTCCTTGGCTGCACGGTCAATGACGTCGCCGAGCACCTTGCCCGTGAGGGCGCCATCCACAATTTCCAGTTCATTCGCGATCCAATAGTCCAGGCCAAGGTCCTCGGCGATGGGGCGGAGGATCTGGTTGAAGCCGCCGGACACCACGGCCACCACGTGGCCTGCGGCCTTGAACGCCGCCACGAGTTCCGCAGCGCCCTCGCTGAGCTTCACTTCAGCACGGACGGAATCGACGACGGCGGCCGGCAGTCCGGCGAGGACCGCCACCCGCGCGTGGAGGCTCTGGGCGAAGTCCAGCTCCCCGCGCATGGCGGCCTCGGTCACCGCGGCGACCTCGTCGCGCTTGCCGGCGTACGCGGCGAGGAGTTCGATGACTTCCTGCTGGATGAGCGTCGAATCGACGTCCATGATGAGGAGCTTGCGATCTGCCTGGCGCAGGTCCGCGGGCACGATGGCCGTATCCACGCCGCCGCGTTCCGGGCTTTCCTTCGCGGCGGCGACGCGGCGGCGCAAAGCCGCGATGTCGGCGCCCGAACCTGACGGCACGGCGAAGTCAACGGTGCAGACGTCATAGCGGTCGTTTCCGCCGCGGGACTCCGCTTCGAACGTCGTCCCGGAGCCGACCAGCAGGGAGCGGAGGTTTTCCGCTTCCGAGGGGGACAAATTCACGCCGTAGCTGACCGCAGTCACGTTCGAAGTCATGGCTGCAATCTTAGCCAGCACGGGAGTGGCGCCCGAATTCATTTCGCGGCCCAGGCACCCGGGACAGCGTTCGACGTTTTCAGTTATCAGTCGTACCCTGTTTTGTCCTAGTGTCTACTCCTATGAGTGATGTTCTTGAAATGGCCGCCGTCAGCGTTGTCCGCGGAGCCAAAACGCTCCTGAGCAAGGTCGACTGGCAGGTCAGGGAAGGCGAGCGCTGGGTGATCCTCGGACCCAACGGCGCTGGCAAGACCACTCTGCTCCAGATTGCGGCCGCCAGGCTCCACCCGACGAGCGGCGAGGCCGGGATCCTGGAGGAAATTCTCGGCGCAGTGGACGTCTTTGAACTGCGCCCCCGGATTGGCCTGTCCTCCGCCGCCCTGGCGACCCAGATCCCCGAGCACGAGAAAGTGCTCAATGTTGTCGTCACTGCCGCCTACGGAGTCACGGGCCGCTGGCGTGAAGGCTACGAGAAGGACGACGAACGCCGTGCTTTCGGCCTGCTGAACGACTGGGGAATGGGGCCGCTGCTGAACCGGACCTTCGCTTCGTTGTCCGAGGGAGAGCGCAAGCGCGTCCAGATCGCCCGTGCGCTCATGACCGACCCTGAACTGCTGCTGCTCGATGAGCCTGCCGCCGGGCTTGACCTGGGCGGACGCGAGGACCTGGTGCACCGCCTCAGCGAACTGGCCCGCGATGATGCCGCTCCCGCCATCGTCCTCGTCACGCACCACCTCGAGGAAGTTCCCCCGGGCTTCACCCACGCCATGCTCATGCGGGACGGCGGCGTCGTGGCCGCCGGGCCCGTCGGGGAGGTCCTCACCTCGGAGAACCTGAGCGAGACCTTCGGCCTGCCGCTGGACGTCACACTCAATGCCGGGCGCTACACCGCCACTGCCCGCCGCTAACGGGGCAGCCGGCGCAGAGTGGAGTTACTTAGCGGCACCCTGGTGTTTTTCGCCGGCCTCTGGGCCGGCACCATTAACAGCGTTGTCGGGTCGGGCACCCTGGTCACCTTCCCGGTGCTGATAGCCCTGGGCCTGGCGCCGGTGACGGCGTCCATGAGCAATGCCATGGGCCTCGTGGCAGGCGGCGCGGCCGGGGCCTGGGGCTACCGCCGCGAGCTCGCCGGCCGGGGCCGCCAGCTGCTGAGGCTGCTCCCGGCGTCACTTCTGGGCGGCATCTCCGGCGCGTGGCTGCTGCTGCACCTGCCTGAAGAAGTCTTTCACTATGCGGCCCCGGCCCTGATCGT
This sequence comes from Arthrobacter pascens, assembly GCF_017052465.1. Taxonomy (GTDB): domain Bacteria; phylum Actinomycetota; class Actinomycetes; order Actinomycetales; family Micrococcaceae; genus Arthrobacter; species Arthrobacter pascens. The sequence continues at coordinate 38,466 of NZ_JAFHKT010000113.1, read as the reverse complement.
GCTGGCCCTGCTGATGGTGGCGTTCCAGCCCCGCCTGCAAAGCTGGGTGCGCAACAGGGAAGAGAACCCCGAACACGCGCTCCGGGACAAGCACCACGGCATCCTCCTCGTGGTGCTGGTGTATCTGGCGGGCGTCTATGGCGGTTACTTCGTTGCCGCCCAGGGGATCCTGCTGGTCGGCATCCTTGGCGTCTTCATGACCGGCACCATCCAGAACGCGAACGCGATGAAGAACATCCTCGTGCTCGGGGTCAACCTGATCGCGGCGACGTCCTACGTGCTCTTTGCCGCCGACCGTATCGACTGGGTCGTCGTGGCCATCATCGCCGTCAGTTCACTGATCGGCGGCGTCGTCGGGTCCAAGGTGGGCCGCAGGCTCTCGCCGCCGGTCCTGCGGGGCGTCATCTTCGCTCTCGGGCTGGTTGCGCTGGGCTTCATGGTCGCAAATTTGCTCCGATGATTACTGAAATGGCTGCCCGGTGACTTTCCACTACCTCGAAAACGCCCAGGACCCGCGCGTCTCGGACTATACGCAACTTACGGACGTGCACCTGCGCAAGGTCCGGGAGCCCGCCGAGGGCATGTACATTGCAGAATCGTCCCGGGTGCTCCGGCGGGCACTCGCCGCGGGCCACCGGCCCCGCTCGTTCTTCCTCGCCGAGAAATGGCTCGCGGACCTCGCAGACATCTTCGAGCAGTACCCGGACGTTCCCGCATATGTCGGCAGTTCCGCGCTGCTCGAGGAAATCACCGGATTCCACCTCCACCGGGGAGCCATGGCCGCCATGCACCGCCCGGCTCCCGTGCCACTGCACGACCTGCTTACGGGCGCCCGCCGCGTGGCCGTGCTGGAAGACATCGTGGACCATACCAACGTCGGGGCGATCTTCCGTTCCGCGGCCGCGCTGGACGTGGACGCCGTTCTCGTGTCTCCCCGCTGCGGCGACCCGCTGTACCGGCGCAGCGTCCGTGTCAGCATGGGCACCGTGTTCCAGGTGCCGTGGGCCCGGCTTCACAGCTGGCCGCAGGACCTTCAAGCACTTAAAGAGGAGGGTTTCACAGTGGCGGCCATGGAACTGACCCCGGATGCGGTGGACCTCGATGTTCTTGCCGCCCAGAACCTGGGCCGGCTCGCGCTGGTGCTGGGCACCGAAGGTGCGGGCATGAGCGCCGAGACTCTGGACGCCGTCGACCTCGCCGTCAAGATCCCGATGCGCGCCGGCGTGGATTCGCTGAATGTGGCCGCGGCCTCCGCGGTGGCATTCTGGGAGCTCCGCCCCCGGGCCTGAAGCTCCGTAGGCCGCCGTCACGTGTGTCAAGGGGGCGCCGAGGCCTTGGACTCAACGCGCCCGCCGGCAGGTTCCTAGCCGGTTCTCCGTTTCGCAGGTAGGGTGTCCGTTATTCCTTGCGGCGGGGGGCGTTGTGGAAAATCATGGTCATCACTGGCGGACGGGCGCGGACCGGGCAGTCAGGCAACCGGGCCGGCGGCCGAACCGCTGCAGCCAGGCGGGTTCCCGTTGGCCGGGCCTGTCCTTTCTGGTCCGCTGGGCTTTCGCAGTATCCGCCGCCATGCTCGTCGCGGGCCTGATTGAATTCGGACTCGCCCGGCAGCAGGTCATTGATCAGGCGCTGGAGGAATCCCGCCGCGACTACGAACTGCTCGCCGCAGGACTCGAGGACGCTTTGGCGGAAAAGACCGGACGCGCAGAACGTTCGGAAGCCATGGCACACCAGCTGGCCCATGTGAAGCGCAGCAACGGCACGGTCTACGTGGGGTTGTTTGACGGCGACGGCAAGCTGCTGGCCAGCAGCGACAGCGGGGCCGACGGCGGCGCCTCGGAGGAGGAGGATGCAGGACGCCTCAGCGAGGTGCTCCTCACTGGCAGGACCACGGTCAAAACTGAATCCGAAATCGGCGGCACAGGCGTGACAAGGTACGAATTCCTCGTGCCCGTCTCCAGCCCGGATGGTCTCCTGGTCCTGGAAGTCGACCAGGAGGCCGGAGTTATCGCCGGGCTCTTGCGGGACATTGGCCCGAACAAGCTCTTTGGGCTGTTGACCGCGGTCCTCGTCGCCACGCCGTTGTCCTACGTGCTCGGCGGACGTTCCCTGCAGCGCCGCCACCTGAGGGCCCAACAGGAGGCAGACGCGGATCCGCTGACCGGGCTCTCGGGCCGGCGGCCTTTCCAGCCGTCACTGGAGGCCCGGCTGGCGGACAGGAAGTACAGTGTGGTGGCCCTCGCCCTGCTGGATCTGGACGGATTCAAGCAGCAGAACGACCGGCTCGGGCACAGCCACGGGGACCGTGTCCTCATGGGTCTCGCGGACGCCTTCGATGAGCTCGCTGCCGACGACGTGCCGTTCCGACTCGGCGGGGACGAGTTCGCCGTCATACTGCCCGGGAGCGACGAGGATCAGGCAACGGAGGCCCTCGAACGGGTCCGCGCCGCATTGGCACCCCGTTTCCCGGGGGCGACGTTCAGTGCCGGCATCGCCGTCAGCCACGCCGCGGAGCCCGTCGGTCTGCAGGAGCTCTGGGAACGCAGCGACGCTGCCCTCTACGAAGCAAAGCGGCTGGGGCGGCGGCGGACAGTCACCTTCGCGTCCATGGCGGAGGGCCACATCGTGAGTGCCGAGAAAATCGACGAGCTGACGCACCTGGTATCTGGAGATACGCCACTCAGGATCGCCTTTCAGCCGATCTGGGACCTCCACCGGGGCGTCGTACTGGCCCATGAGGCGCTGATGAGGCTGCCGGAGGGGTCCCGGATCAATGGGCCGCAGGAGGCTTTCGATCTCGCTGAACGCCTCGGCATCGCTGCCGCGCTGGACGCCCGTGCCCGGTCGGCGGTGCTGGCCTCGGTGGGCAGCCGGCAGTGGGAGGGGCTGCTGTTCCTCAACGTGCACCCGGACGCGCTCCACAGTTTCGACCTCGGCGGCCTCGTGTCCGACCTTGCCGTGGCGGGCCTGGAACCCGAGGACGTCGTCCTGGAGGTGACAGAGCAGGCTGCTCTGCACCACGCCGAACCGGTCCGCACGCTCAGGCATGCCCAGGACCTGGGCTTCCGCCTTGCCCTGGATGACATGGGGCGAAGCAACGCCGGCCTGCACGCGCTCAGGCTGGTGAGGTTCGACATCATCAAAATTGACGGGGAGGTCGTGGCCCGACTGGGCGTCGATCCGTCGTCAATGGCCACTGTGTCCGCCGCAATCACCTTCATCCAGGAAGCGGGAGGGTGGATCGTCGCAGAGGGCATCGAAACACCCGGCATGCTCAGCGCCCTCCTGCAGCCGCGCTTTTCCGCCGCCATGCTGCAGCCCGTCGTTGCCGGGCAGGGGTATCTTTTGGGGCGTCCGGACGGACAACCGCTGGCCCTGGATGCGCGGATTGGCGTCCTGGACAGGTACCTTAGGGATCCGGCGGAGGACCCAGACGGCCTGGATGAAGCGTTCTATCGGAATTCTTAGGCCGCCGTTCGTCAGGCCGCGGCTGATGCACTATGATTGATAGCTGGCTGCCCTGCGTTTCCAGCTTGCTTGCGACGCAGACACGGCCATCCCATTCATACCTGGCAGCTGGCAAAATCCAGCGCTGCGAACAAAGGTCCCATTATGAAGTCCAATACCCACCCGAAGTACGAAGCTGTTGTATTCAACGACCTGGCTTCCGGCGTCAAGTTCCTGACCAAGTCCACCGTGTCTTCCAAGAAGACCATCGAGTGGGAAGACGGCAACACCTACCCGGTCATCGACGTCGAAATCTCCTCCGAGTCCCACCCGTTCTACACGGGCAAGCAGCGCATCATGGACTCCGCAGGCCGCGTCGAGCGCTTCAACGCTCGCTTCAAGGGCTTCGGCGGCAAGAAGTAATTCACTTCTCCCCAAGGTTCTTTGGAAAGCCCGCACCGGCAACGGTGCGGGCTTTTTGCGTTTCTGGTGCAGGATGGAAAGCATGACTGGCACGCCAATTTCTGCAGACGACGACGGCGCCCCCCGGCTTCACGGGGAGTACAAGGTGCCGGGGGGCAAGCTCGTGGTGGTGGACCTCGACGTCGCCGACGGCACCTTCGCCGGTGTCTCCGTCAGCGGCGATTTCTTCCTCGAACCTGATGAGGCGCTGCTGGACATCAACGCGGCGCTGGAGGGACTCCCGGAAAGCTCGACGGCGGAGGAGATCGCCGCAGCCGTGGAGGCCTCACTGCCCCCGCACGCGGTGATGTTCGGATTCTCCGCGGACGCAGTAGCCGTCGCCACGCGCAGGGCACTGTCCAAGGCCACGGCCTGGTCCGACCACCACTGGAACATCATTGCCCCCACCGTGTTGCCCACGCACCTGAACGTGGCACTGGACGAAGTCCTCACGGAGGAAGTCGGGGCAGGCCGCCGCAATCCGACCCTACGCTTCTGGGACTGGCAGGAGCCGTCCGCGATCATCGGCAGTTTCCAGTCATACCGCAACGAGGTTGACCCTGCGGGTGTGGCCAAACACGGGATCACCGTGGTGCGCCGGATCAGCGGCGGGGGAGCGATGTTCATGGAGTCGGGCAACTGCATCACCTACTCCCTGTACGTGCCGCAGACCCTCGTGGACGGCATCAGCTTCGCCGACTCGTACGCCTTCCTGGACGCCTGGGTGATGGCTGCCCTGAAGCAGCTCGGGATTAACGCCTTTTATGTCCCGCTCAACGACATCGCCACGGACCAGGGCAAGATCGGCGGGGCTGCGCAGAAACGGCTGGCCAACGGAGGCATGCTGCACCACGTGACCATGAGCTACGACATCGACGCCGACAAGATGGTGGAAGTGCTGCGCATCGGCAAGGAGAAGCTTTCGGACAAGGGGACCACCAGCGCCAAGAAGCGGGTGGACCCGCTGCGCCGCCAGACCGGGCTGGCCCGCACCGACATCGTCGCCGCCATGATGGACGTCTTCTCAGGGAGGTACGGTGCCACGCCGTCGGAGATCAGCCCGACGGAGCTGGAGACGGCCCGTGAGCGGGTGGCCGTCAAATTCGGCACTGAGGAGTGGCTGCACCGGGTGCCTTAACAAATCCATCGAGCGCTCCCCACCGGCCCCCTCGCCTCGCAAGCTCGGCCAGAAAACCCTCCCCGCTACCTCCCCGATCTCGCAAGCTCGATTGGGGCCCCTCGGTAGCGTGGGCCCAGGCGTGGGCCCAAGTGCCGTCCTGGGCGCTCAAAAGGGCAGTTACGGAGCAACCGATGGTGCTTTCCTGGCCAGCGAGGCTGCCTGGGCCGTGAGCGCCCGGTGCAGGTGGCTGCGCTGCTCGATGATGATGCGGCGCAGCGCCCGCGGCGCGTCCTGGCGGGCGGCCAGCCACGCGTCACTCCGCACGATGACCGGATGGCCGTCAGGGGAGACGGCGCCGGGGAGCAGATCCCGGGCTCCGGGATAAAGGCCGCGCACAATCCTGCTCGCGATCTCGATGCTCCGCTCAGCCCAGACCGTTTCCAGGCACTCAAAGTACGGTTCCACAAAGGGGTCCAGCAACTCCGCAGGGCCAGTGTTGAATCCCGTGATCGTGGCACTGAGCAACTGGTTGGACAGTTCCGTGCCGCGCACTGCGGCATCCCAGGCAGCCGCCTTGACGGCGGCTTCAGGCCGGGCGGCGAGCGCCGTGGCGTGCCCGGCCCGTCCGGACGCCGTGTTGTCCCGGGCCAGTTCGGCGTCCAGCTCGGCCTCGCCGGCCAGTCCGTGCGCGGCCAGGGCGTGCCAGAGGCTCCATCGCAGCTCAGCGTCCACCGCCAGCCCGGGGACCACGGCCGTGCCGTCCAGCAGGCCCCTCAGCAGCGGCACCTGGCTGCCGTCTGTACGGCAGAGCGTTGCCAGCGTCCGCGCCCAGGCAAGCTGCCGGTCCGTACCGGGCACCGCCCCGCGCAGCTCACGCGCCGCAGCGGCGGCGAACGCCTCCCGGAGTGCATCGCGCGTGTCCGCGGGGACGTAGTGTTCCAGCGCTGTCGAGGCGTTGCCCAGGATGTTCAGCAGCACACCGATCCCGGCCTCGGCAGGGGCGAACCGCTGCACGGCGTCCACATAGCGGGCCGCGGGAGTGACCCCGTCCCGGGCGGAGTTCCACAGTGCGGTCCAGCACAGGGCCCGCGCCATGGGATCCGCGATCCGGTCCAGCGAGGCGCGCACCGTGGCCTCGGAGGCGGGATCGAGCCGGACCTTGGCGTAGCTCAGGTCTTCATCATTCACCAGCAGCAGGGCCGGCCGGGCCCTGCCCGCCAGCTCGGGGACCGGTTTCCCAGCCCCGGACAGGTCCGTCTCCACGGAATCGGTACGGACCAGCATGCCCGCCGCATCGAAGTTGTACAGGCCGATCCGCAGGCGGTGCGGCCGCAGCTCCACGCGGCCGGTCGCAGGGTCGGGGGCGTCCTGAAGCAGCGTGACGCCGGCGAGCGTCGGCTGTCCTGAAGTTTCTTCGGCGGTTTCCACTTCGATGCTGAGCGTGGAGATGCCGGACGTCTGGAGCCACTGCCGTGCCCACACCGCCAGATCCCTGCCGGAGGCCCGGCTGAGTGCTGCGAGAAGGTCGGCCAGTGTGGTGTTGCCGTATTCGTGCGCCCGGAAATACTGCCGCGATCCCGCGACGAAGGCGTCAAAGCCGACGTAGGCCACGAGCTGCTTCAGGACCGAGGCGCCTTTGGCGTAGGTGATGCCGTCGAAGTTCTGCTTCGCTGCCTCGAGGTCCGGGATGTCCGCCACGATCGGGTGGGTGGTGGGCAGCTGGTCCTGGACATAGGCCCAGGCCTTCCGGTTGTTGGCGAAGTTGGTCCATGCAGTGTCCCAGCCGGTGGCCCGGTCCACCCCGAGGGTACCCATGTAGTCCGCGAAGGACTCCTTCAGCCACAGATCATCCCACCACCGCATCGTGACCAGGTCGCCGAACCACATGTGGGCCATTTCGTGCATCAGCGTGTTCGCGCGGCCCTGGTACTGCGAATCGGTGGCCCGGGAAGTGAAGACGTAGTTCTCCGTGAAAGTGACCAGGCCGGGGTTCTCCATGGCCCCCAGGTTGTATTCCGGAACGAAGGCCTGATCGTATTTTCCCCAGGGGTACGGGTAGTCAAAGAGCCCGTTGAAGAACTCCAGTCCCTGCTTGGTGAGTTGGAACAGCGCTGACGTGTCGAAGGATTCCGCCATGGACGCCCGGCAGTACAGTGCCAGCGGCACCTCAAGCCGGGTGCCGTCGTCGAACGTCCTTTCCCACAGATCCTGCGCCTTGAAGTAGGGACCCGCCAGGATGGTCGTGATGTAGGTGGACATCGGCAGTGTGGGAACGAAGTCCCAGCGGCCCGCGGCGGGATCGCCGTCCACGGGCGTGCGCCCGGCCTCCGCGCCGTTGGAGGCGACGTGCCATCCGGCCGGTGCGATGACGTGGAAGGTGAACGAAGCCTTGAGGTCCGGCTGTTCAAAGTTGGCGAACACCCGGCGGGCGTCGGCCGGCTCGTACTGCGTGTAGAGGTAGCACTGCCCGTCCGCCGGATCGACGAACCGGTGCATGCCCTCGCCGGAACGGCTGTAGAGCGCTGTGGCGGTGACGGTCACGGAGTTTTCAGCCTGCAGGTTCTCGAGCCGGATCCGTGCGCCGTCCGCGATCTCCGCCACCGGCAGCGGCACGCCGTTGAGGACCACGCTCTCCACCTGCCCGATGAAGTCCAGGAAGGTCGAGGCTCCGGGCTCGCTGGCGGAAAAGGTGACGGTGCTCCGGCTGGTGTACGCGGTCACGTCCTGATCCGGCGCGTGGCGGACGTCCAGCAGGACGTCGTACGCGTGTGTCCTGATCAGGGCCGACCGCGCTGCCGCTTCTTTGCGTTGGAGGTTCTCATTCGACACCCCGCTATTGAATCATGAGGAGGGCGGCGGCCAGCCCGAGGACGCCGATCAGCAGCCAGGCCGCCAGCGCGGCGCTCACGGCACGCAGCCCGGTGCGCAGGAGGGTGTGGATGCGCACCGCGGATCCCAGCCCGAACAGGGCGGCCCCCAGCAGGATGTCCTGCAGCCCGGCGGCCGCGTCCAGCCAGCCGTCGGTGAGCCACCCCGTGGACCGCAGCGCCACCATCACCACAAACCCGACGACGAACAGCGGCACCACGGGCGGCAGCGCCTCGGGGATGGCCGGGAGGGGAGGCGCCTGGCCCGGCCCGGCGCCGGCGGGAGGGTTACCTTCCTGGCGCGCGTCATGGCGCCTGCGGCGCAGCGACGCCATGCGCTGCTGCACCCCTGCCGCCGCCACCATCGGGGCCAGCAGGATGACCCGCGTCAGCTTAACGACGACGGCGATCCCCAGGGCCGCGGTCCCCGCGGTCTGCGCCGTGGCCACCACCTGGCCGACGTCGTGCACCGACGCGCCGGTCCAGGCTCCGAAGACTTCGGGGCTGAGGCCCAGGGGATGGACCAGCAACGGCAGGACGCCAATGGCCAGCGTGCCGCAAAGGGTCACGAGGGCCACCGGGAGCACCGTGTCCGGGTGCCTGATCCGCCGCACGGCGGCCATCGCACCGATGGCCGAGGCGCCGCAGATGGAAAAACCGGTGGCTATCAGCAGCGAGGCGTCCCGCGGCAGCCGGAACAGGCGCGATATGCCGTAGGTGCCCGCAAAGCTCACCGCGACGACGGCCGCAATCAGCAGCAGCGAGGTCCAGCCCAGCCCCAGCACGTCCGCGATGCCAACCTTGAGCCCGAGAAGCACGATGCCGCCGCGCATCAGGTGCTTTCCGGCGAAGTCGAGGCCGGGCCTGGCGCGGCCTGCCGACCACGCCGCCGTGAACGGCAGATTGGCCGCCAGCAGGCCGAGGACCACGGCCAGGGTCATGGCCGGAAGGGCCGGAACGGCAGCGTGGACGGTGAAGGCAAGGGCCAGTGCAACCACGGCCGTCAGCAGGCCGGGAAGATTCCGGGTAAAGTGCTGGTGCGCCTCCCTGCGCAGCCGCTGCAGGGCCGGCGTCGGGAATCGGAAGTCTGGCACGTCCTAACCATACCGGACGGCGGCGGCAAAAGACCAACCGGACGTACCCGTCAACACGCCAGGACGGGGTACGGAAATGAATTCGCAACAAAAAGGTGGTTGGCTAATGACCATGTCTGACCTATTCCAGGATTACTCCGAGGCTGCCGGCCGCACCGGCGCCTACGACGAGATGTTTGCCCCGGGGCAGACCGCCCGTAAGTCCTACGGGCAGGTCGCCGGTGCCCTCCGTGAGCTGTCCCTTGCCGACGTCAGTGCCCGTGCTGACTCGATGGCGCGGACCTTCCTGGACCGCGGCGTGACCTTTGACTTTGCGGGGGAGGAGCGCCCCTTCCCGCTGGACATCGTCCCCCGGGTGATCCCCGCCGACGAGTGGAGCGTCCTGGAACGCGGCGTGGCCCAGCGCGTCCGGGCACTGGAGGCGTTCCTCAACGACGTCTACGACAAGATGACGGTCGTGTCCGACGGCGTGATTCCGCGCCAGCTGGTGACCACGAGTGCCCACTTCCACCGGGCCGTGCACGGCTTCGAACCGGCCGGCGGCGTCCGCGTGCACATCTCGGGCATCGACGTCGTCCGCGACGCCGCCGGGACCTTCCGGGTCCTTGAGGACAACGTGCGTGTGCCGTCCGGCGTCAGCTACGTGCTGGAGAACCGGCGCGCCATGGCCAAGGGCCTTCCCGAGGCGTTCGGCTCCCAGCTTATCCGTCCCGTGGAAGAGTACCCGCGGCGTCTGCTCTCCGCCCTGCGCAAGACCGCGCCCTCCGGCGTGGACGACCCCACCGTGGTGGTCCTGACCCCCGGCGTCTTCAACAGCGCCTACTTCGAGCACACCCTCCTGGCCGGGCTGATGGGCGTCGAGCTGGTGGAGGGCCGCGACCTCATCTGCCGCGGCAACCGCGTCTACATGCGGACCACCGCAGGCGAACAGCGCGTGGACGTCATCTACAAGCGGATCGACGACGACTTCCTTGACCCGCTGCAGTTTCGTTCCGACTCCATGCTCGGCTGCCCGGGCCTCGTCAATGCGGCCAGGGCGGGCGGCGTGACCATCGCCAACGCCGTGGGCAACGGCGTGGCCGACGACAAGCTGGTTTACAGCTATGTTCCCGACCTCATCCGCTACTACCTCGGCGAAGAGCCCGTCATCGCCAACGTGGACACCTTCCGCTTGGAGGAAAAGGAAGCGCGCGAGCACGTCCTGGACCGCCTGGACGAACTCGTGGTGAAACCCGTGGACGGCTCCGGCGGAAAGGGCCTCGTGATCGGTCCGGACGCGTCCAAGGAGGAACTCGAGGCCCTCCGGAAGCGCGTCATCGCGGACCCCCGCGGCTGGATCGCCCAACCTGTCCTGCAGTTGTCAACGGTGCCCACGCTCAGCGGGGACAAGTTCGGTCCCCGCCACGTGGACCTGCGGCCGTTCGCCGTCAACGACGGCGACGACGTCTGGGTCCTCCCCGGCGGCCTCACCCGCGTTGCACTGAAGGAAGGCTCACTGATCGTGAATTCCAGCCAGGGCGGCGGCTCCAAGGACACCTGGGTGCTGGCGGATTCCCCCCAGGTTCCAGTGGAGCAGGTGCCCAGGCAGTCCATCACGGTGCGCGAACGCGTCTCTGTGTGGCCGGTCGAGAGCAACTGGCGGGACCGCCAGTCGGAGCAGCAGCAGTGACGCCGCACGCACTTCCGCCTTCCGTATCCGTATTCACGTCATCCACACCCGGCACCACACTCGCGCAGGAGGTAACCGCACATGCTTAGCCGAATCGCCGAGTCGCTTTTCTGGATCGGCCGCTACGTTGAACGGGCCGACGGAACGGCCCGCATCCTGGACGTCCACCTCGAGCGGCTGAACCACCTGCCCACAGAGGAGCGCCGCAGCGTTGCCCGCGAACTGCTGGCCGTCATGGGGGCGCGCCCGCAGAGCGAGGACTTCGGCCTCGAAGAACTGCTGCACGCCCTGGCCTACGACAAGCACAGCGCCACGTCGATCGCCGGGTCCCTTGGGGCCGCCCGTGAGAACGCGCGCCGTGCCCGCGAGACCGTTTCCTCCGGCTTATGGGAGAGCCTCAACACGACGTACTACGGCCTGAACCAGCACCGCAAGGACGTCGTGGGCACCTACCGGTACTGCCACTGGGTGCTCGAACGCACAGCGATGGTCAGCGGCCTGGCGGACACCACCGTCAGCCACGACGACAGCTGGCTGTTCCTTGCCCTGGGCCGGTCCCTGGAGCGGGCCGACATGACGGCCCGCATGCTCTCCACCCGCGACGTCCTCTCCGCAGGCATGTCCTGGGTGAACATGCTGCGCTGCGCCGGCGCCTACGAGTCATTCCTGCGCACACGCCGTGCCGCGTTCGGAGACCAGCACGCCGCCGAGTTCCTGCTGCTGGACCGGCTCTTCCCGCGCTCCATCGTCTACGCCCTGCGTGACGCCGACGAATGCCTGGCGAAGCTGGACCCCTCGGCCCAGCGTGTCGGCTTCATCAATGACGCCCGCCGGATCGTGGGCCAGGCGCGCACCTTCCTTGAGTTCCACCGCACCGACGATCTCATGTCGGAGCTCCCGGAACACATGGAGCGCGTGCAGAAAGCCGTCTCGCAGGCCTCGGACGCCATTTCCCGTAAGTACTTCAATCAGGCGGACGAACTGGCCTGGGTGGGAGAAGTTTCATGACCCGGCTGAGCATCATCCACAAGACCGGCTACAAGTACAACAAGCGGGTGACCCTCTCCTACAACGAGGCCCGCATGACGCCGCTCACGGACCCGCAGCAGGTGGTGCTGGAGTCCTCGATGAAGGTTTCCCCGTCCCAGGCGGCCGTGAGCAGCTACCGCGACTACTGGGGCACCCGGGTCACCGCGTTCGACATGCAGATGCCCCATGAATACCTCGAGGTGCTGTCCACCACCACGGTCGAAGTGCACCGGGTGGACCGCGTCCCGTCGGAAGCGGACATCGTCGGCTGGGACGTGCTCGGCTCATCGGAGATCCTCAACCAGTTCAGTGACTGGGTTCCGCAGTCCCAGCTCACCGGTCCGGGTGCCGAGGTCCTGGGGATCATCCCCGGCGTCGTCGAGGGAAAGAACCCGCACGAGGCCGCCATGGCAATCTTCGAGTGGATGCGCGGTGAGATGACCTACATGAAGGGCACCACCGGCGTCACCACCAACGCCGAGGAAGCCTGGAACCAGCGGCAGGGCGTCTGCCAGGACCTGGCCCACCTGGCCATCGGCGCGCTGCGCAGCCGCGGGATTCCCGCCAGGTACGTGTCTGGTTACCTTCACCCGCGTTCGACGGCGGACATCGGCGAGTCTGTTGCCGGCCAGTCCCACGCGTGGCTGGAATGGTGGGACGGCGAGTGGCGCAGCTGGGACCCCACGAACCACAAACCGGCCGGGGATTTCCACGTGACCGTGGCCCGCGGCCGCGACTACCGGGATGTCCCTCCGCTCAAGGGCATCCTGTCCGGCGGCGGCGGTTCAGCGCTCAGCGTCAGCGTGGAAATCACCAGGCTCGCTTAACCCGGAGCGGCGGCCTGCGCCCGCAGTGCGGGTCGCCTATTCGGGGGCGGATTTAACTGCTCCGCTGAGCTGCGTCCACCACGTCAGAGGCGGAGTCACCTTAAAGCGCCTGCCCGTGACGGAATCCGGAGTAATGCGGACGAAGTGGTCCTTCTGGCCTGCCTGCCACGGGAAGAGGTAGAGGGACGCTGAATCCAGGATTTCGTCTGTGCTTTTCAGTGCCGCGGCCTTGCCCTTGACCACCACGCTCCACGCCATGCCGGACACTGCGTCCACGCCGTCGGCTTCCAGCGCCACAGGGGATTCCCCGAGGGAACCGCCAAGTTTGGTGCCCTCACCGGTTCGAAACACCAGGGTGCCGTGGTCCACCGTGTAGTTGAGCGGGAAGATGTCCGGATGGTCGTCCACCCAGACGGCCAGCCTGCCGACCGAAACCTGTCGGAGCAGGTCCCAGCACTGGCTGGAATCCAGGTGTTCCACGGACTCGTGGGAAGCTGCGGCGGGCTGCACATTCGTCATGGAGCAGAGCCTACGCCCGCTGCACCATGCCTGCCAGTACGTTCCGGCGCCTACCAGTGGCTGGGCTTGTAATCCTTGAGGAAGACGCCGTACTGGTCCTCGCCGTGCTCGCCCATGACGATGGGGTCATAGACCCGGGCCGCTCCGTCCACGAGGTCAAGCGGCGCATGGAAACCTTCTTCCATGAGCCGGACCTTGGTGTAGTGCGGGCGCTCGTCCGTGATCCAGCCCGTGTCGACTGCCGTCATGAGGATTCCGTCGGTGTCCAGCATCTCCTGGGCGCTGGTCCGCGTCATCATGTTCAGGGCGGCCTTGGCCATATTGGTGTGCGGATGCCCCGGGCCCTTGTAGGCGCGCGAGAACTGGCCCTCCATGGCGGAGACATTGACGATGTACTTGCGGCGTGCGGTGGAGCGCTTCATCGCGTCCCGCAGCCTGCTCACGAGCAGGAACGGGGCGGTGACGTTGCACAGCTGCACCTCGAGCATCTCGAGTGGATCCACCTCGTCAACCACCTGGGTCCAGCTGTTGATCGTGGCAAGGTCCGGCACCAGCCCGCCGGCGTCGATGGCGGTTCCGGTGGCGATGCGTTCCAGCGACGCCGACCCGGTGGACAGGGCAAGCGAGGTGATAGCGTCGCCGGCAAGGACCGGGTGCTCTGTAACGCTGCTTGCGAGGGCCAGCGGGTGCTTGTCGTGGGCGTGGCCGAAGGTGACCAGCTCCGGGCCGCCGTTGGCCGCCTCCAGGGCGGCCGGCAGCGGCTCGTCCTCGGCGTCCACCAGGGGCTTGTAAGCGTTGCCGGAGCGGCGCACGGTCTGGGCCGCGTTGTTGATGATGATGTCCAGGGGGCCGGCGGCGTTAAGGGAATCCGTGAGCGCCATGACCTGGGAGGGGTCGCGCAGGTCGATGCCCACGATCTTGAGCCGGTGCAGCCAGTCTGCGCTGTCCTCCATGGCGGCGAAACGTCGCGCTGCGTCCTTCGGGAAACGCGTGGTGATGGTGGTGTGGGCGCCGTCGCGGAGCAGGCGGAGCGCGATGTACATTCCGATCTTCGCCCGGCCGCCGGTCAGCAGCGCGCGGCGTCCGGTGAGGTCGGTCCGGGCGTCCCGCTTCGTGTGGCTGAAGGCTGCGCACTCCGGGCAGAGCTGGTGGTAGAAAGCGTCCACCTGCGTGTAGTGCTGCTTGCAGATGTAGCAGGGGCGGGACCTGATCAGGTGGCCGGCCACCTTGCCGGTGGCCGACGGCGCCAGCTTGTTGCCCCGGGTCTCGTCGTCGATCCGGTCCGGCGCAGCCGTGGCGGTCTGGGAGATGACGGCGCGGTCTGCCTCGGCGATGAGGTCACGCTTGGTGACCCGGCGGTGCCGCTTGACTGCCTTGAACATCTTGCCGGTGGCGCGGCGCACCGAGACGTAGTCAGGGTGCTCCTCGTCGTAGACGTGGATGGAGTTTAAAACCTTGAGGCAGGCCTGAATCTCATCAGGCGTCAGATCGGAGGAGCTCATTGATCTGATTTTACAGCCTGTTGAGGCACGGGCCTGCCTCAGGGGTTGCCGGGACCAACGCCCGGCGACGGGTGAGTAGCGGCTACCTCGCGGAACTGTCGGAGGTGACGGCGGCTGCCTGGGCCTGACCTGCGTGGTTCACGGAATTGCGGACCTCGGGGTAGTTTTCCGTCGCGGCCTTCACCGCGTTAGGCACCAGGTGCAGGTTGGCCGCCGAAAGCTTCCGCTCGGCCTCGTCGGGCTCGGGTACCGCCTGGCCCTTGGAGAGCACGGTGATGCCGGAATCGGTGACCTTGAAGCCGCGGGCGCGGTCCAGCTCCGCATCGAGGCCGATCGCGGCGCCGGCAGGAACCTTGACGTTCTTGTCGATGATGGCGCGGCGGACCACGGCGCCCTCGCCGATCTGGACCTTGTCCATCAGCACTGAGTCCACCACGCGGCTGGCCGTACCGACGTAGACGTCGTTGGACAGGACCGAGCCTTCCACGATGCCGCCCGAGATGACCACGCCGCTGGCGACGATCGAGTCAAGTGCTGTCCCGACGGTGTTGTTGTCACCGCGGACAAACTTTGCAGGCGGGGCGATGCTCTGCCGCGTGTAGATGGGCCATTCCGAGTTGTACAGGTTGAACACCGGGAGCGGGGAGATCAGGTCCATGTGGGCGTCGTAGAAGGAGTCGATGGTGCCGACGTCCCGCCAGTAGGTGCGGTCGCGTTCGGTGGATCCCGGGATGTCGTTGAGCGTGAAGTCGTAGACGCCGGCCTCACCCTGGTTGACGAAATAGGGGATGATGTCGCCGCCCATGTCGTGCTTCGTGTCGAGGCGTTCGGCGTCGACGTGCAGGGCGTCCACCAGGGCGTCGGCGTCGAAGACGTAGTTACCCATGGAGGCCAGGAACTGGGTGGGGTCGGCAGCCAGTCCGGGGGTTGACGACGGCTTTTCAACGAACGCCGCGATCTTCTGGGAGTCTTCGGGGTCCACCTCGATGACGCCGAACTGGTTCGCCATGTTCAGCGGCTGGCGGACGGCGGCGACCGTTGCCTTGGCGCCGCTCTTGACGTGCTGCTCCACCATCTGGGCAAAGTCCATGCGGTAAACGTGGTCCGCGCCAACGACGACGACGATGTCCGGGTTGGCGTCATGGATCAGGTTCAGGGACTGATAGATGGCATTCGCGCTGCCCAGGAACCAGCTCTTGCCCACGCGCTGCTGCGCGGGAACGGAGGCGACGTAGTTGCCGAGCTGCGTGGACATCCGCCAGGTTTCGGAGATGTGGCGGTCCAGGCTGTGGGACTTGTACTGGGTCAGGACCACGATCTGCAGATAACGGGAGTTGACCAGGTTGGACAAGGCAAAGTCGATCAGCCGGTAGCTACCGGCGAAGGGCACGCCGGGTTTCGCCCTGTCAGCCGTCAATGGCATGAGACGGTTTCCCTCGCCGCCGGCGAGGACAATAGCCAGGACTTTCTTATTCAACGGCATGTGGTCGCTCCTGTACGCCTTCGTATCTTCCCCAAAAGTCCGGCACGCCCGGACTCCTTCACACTAGAACAGTTCAACCGTAACGACTACCTTGGGTACCGTGCGAATAGACATTGTGACTAAAGAGTTCCCGCCGGAGATTTACGGAGGCGCGGGCGTCCATGTAGCCGAGCTGAGCCGGGTCCTGGCCCAGCACGTCGATCTGAAGGTGCGTGCCTTCGGCGCGCCCCGCGACGCCGACTACCACGGGGCGAACGTGACCTCCTACTCGGTGCCGGAGGATCTCGGCTCCGCAAACGCTGCTGTCCAGACGCTGGGCGTGGATTTGCGCATCGTGCCGGACATCGGGGGCGCCGACCTCGTGCATTCGCACACCTGGTACGCCAACATGGCGGGACACCTGGCGTCGCTGCTGCACGGCATCCCCCATGTGCTGAGCGCGCACAGCCTGGAGCCGCTGCGCCCGTGGAAGGCCGAGCAGCTCGGCGGCGGCTACGCCCTCTCCTCCTGGGTGGAAAAGACCGCCTATGAGGCCGCGGCCGCCATCATCGCCGTCTCCGAGGGAATGCGGCAGGACATCCTGCGCAGCTACCCCAACGTGGATCCCGCCAAGGTCAAGGTGGTCCACAACGGCATCGACGTCAGCCTGTGGAACCGGGATGAGAACCACGACTCCGTCCGTGCCCTCGGCATCGACCCGGACCTGCCCAGCGTGGTGTTCGTCGGCCGCAACACCCGGCAGAAGGGTGTTCCGTACCTCCTGCGCGCGGCCGCAAAGCTCCCCGCCGACGTGCAGCTCGTGCTGTGCCTTGGTGCTGCGGACACCCCCGAGCTCGCCGCCGAAACGGCCCGGCTGATCGAGGAACTTCAAAGCCAGCGCAGCGGAGTGGTCCTCATCGAGCGGATGCTGCCCCGCAACGAACTCATCCAGGTCCTGAGCCACGCCACGGCTTTCGCCTGCCCGTCCATCTACGAGCCCCTCGGCATCGTGAACCTGGAAGCCATGGCCTGCGGCGCCGCCGTCGTGGCCAGCGCAACCGGCGGAATCCCCGAAGTCGTACAGCACGGGGAAACCGGGCTGCTCGTGGACATCGAACAGGTCACCGACGGCACCGGCACTCCGCTGGATCCGGAAAAGTTCGTCAGTGAGTTCGCCGCCGCCCTGACCGAAGTTGTCTCTGATCCGGAGCGCGCCCGCGCCATGGGCCAGGCCGGCAGGCGCCGGGCCGAGGAGCACTTCTCGTGGGAGTCCATCACCGAGACCACCCTCGACGTCTACCGTTCGGTGCTCAAGTAGTTCCAAGCAGTAAGAGCCCGACGGCGGCGCTCCCCACAGGGGGAACGCCGCCGTCGGGCTTTAACCGCCAGGCTTATTCGCCAAACTTAAGAGCTGGTCAGGAACGCCGGGCGTCCCGGGCCTTCCGGGCGAGCACCGATTTTTCGTCCACCGGCGCACTGCCGCTGGCCCGCTGTGCACGGTAGAAGTCCCGCGCTTCGTCCTGCCGGACCTTCTCGGCTCCGGTGGCGATGGCCGCGCGCAGGTGGTCCTGGGTGTACCCGAAGGAGTCGACCAGATCGGGGGCGTGCGGCCGGATCTTGACGAGCAGCCGGTTGATGTAGCCTCCCACCGTCCGTGCACGCTGCATGGACAGCCGGCCGTTCATCAGGTACCAGGACAGGTTCTTCTCGATCAGGGACAGCCCGAACAGGTCCCGGAGCCAGGTAAGCACAGTCTTCGTTCCCGGATCCGTGCACTGGCCGAGGGCGTCAGTGAAGGCCTCCCATTGCAGGAGCTCGGCGTGGGCCTGTGCTGCATCGATCAGCTCGTTCTGGTGCCGGTTGAACACGGCAGCGGCTTCCTTCTGGGGTAGCTTGCTGGCTCCCCTGAGGGCGGCGCCGGCCTCTGCGACCATGCTTTGAACGCGGTCGGTGAGCAGGGCGCGCTGGCTCTCCTCGTCCCGCAGGGCGATGGCGGCCTTCTGTGGCAGCCCTGTGTCCGCCACGAACTGCGCTACGCCGCGGAGGCCGGTGCGGTGGACCGCGGAGCCGGCTGCCTGGTTGACCACGTAGCGGGCCAGAACCCCGAAATTGACGTTGCGGAATTCATTGGCGTAGTCCGCAAGCAGCCGCTTGGCGACGAGCTGCAGCAGCACGGTGTTGTCGCCTTCGAAGGTGACGTAGACGTCGAGGTCGGCGCGGAGCGAGGCGAAGCGATTTTCGATCAGGAAGCCGGCGCCTCCGCACGCCTCGCGGCATTCCTGCAGGGTGTCCAGGGCGTGCCACGTGCTGAGCGGCTTGAGGGCCGCTGCCAGGGTCTCGAGGTCCTGGCGGTCCGCGTCGGTGTCGTGCGCGCCGGAGAACACGTCGTCGAACTTCTGCAGCAGCTGCTCGTGCGCGAATGCGGCGGCGTAGGTGGTGGCCAGGCGTGTGAAGAGCCGGCGCTGGTGCCTCTGGTAGTCAAGGAGCACCTCTTCTTCGGTGAGGGAAGAGGAAGTGAACTGGCGCCGTTCGGTGGCGTAGGTGATGGCCGTCTTGAGGGCGATCTTCGAAGCGGCCACAGCAGCGCCGTCGAGACTGACCCTGCCTTGGACGAGGGTGCCGAGCATGGTGAAGAAACGCCGGCCGGGGCTGGCGATGCTGGAGCTGTAGTTCCCCTCGGCGTCCACGTCTCCGTAGCGGTTCAGCAGATTGGTCCGCGGGATCCGGACGTTGCTGAAGTGCAGGCGGCCGTTGTCGATGCCGTTCAGGCCGCCTTTGAGGCCGTCGTCCTCGCCGCCGATTCCGGCCAGGAACTCCTTCGTATCGGGGTCGCGGAGATCCACATAGAAGGCGTGGACCCCGTGGTTCATGCCGCGGGTGATCAGCTGGGCAAACACCACCGCCCCCAGACCGTCAAGGGCGGCATTGCCGATGTAGTCCTTCCAGGCCGCACGGAAAGGCGTGTGAATCACGAATTCCTGCGTGCCGGCGTCGTACGTGGCGGTGGTGGCGATACTCGCTACATCCGAGCCGTGCCCCGTCTCGGTCATGGCGAAGCAGCCGGGGATGTCCAGGTTCATGATCCCGGGAAGCCATCTCCGGTGGTGTTCCTCGGTGCCCAGGTGCAGCACGGCCGAGCCGAAAAGGCCCCACTGCACGCCGGCCTTGATCTGCAGGGAGGGGTCGGCGGTGACCAGCTCCTCAAAGCCCGCAATGTTGGCGCCGTGGTCGTCGGAACCTCCGAGCGCGGCCGGGAAGGCGCGGTGGACGGCGTTATTGTCCACCAGGTAACGGAGCTGGCCAAACGTGCGCTGCCGGTGTTCGGTGTGTGTAAGGCCCTCGGCCTTGTGCAGCTCTGGCCGGGCAGCCAGTTCTCGGGCCTGACGCCGGACGTCCGCCCACTTGCCGAGCAGCTGCTCGCCCAGCGCCGCGACGTCGACGGCGGGCTGCGTGCCGGCAGTTGCGGGACGGGACGAGGTGGTGTCAGTGCGGCGGTCCGCTACTTCGGTCATAACGATTCCTTCGTTGGGTCTGACAGTTTTTTGGAGGGGTTTCTGGGGCGGTTATGGAACGTCGGTGAGTTCAGGTGCGATGCCCACGCACAGCCAGGCGGTGATCTGGCGGGCCATGGTTTCCTGGTCAGGTTTCGTGGAGGAGTCCGGGCTCGCCAGCCACTGCTCTCCCGCATTGCGGACAAGTCCGATGGCAGCGTTCGGCCAGTATCCAATGACCGCTTCCTTGCCTGCACCGAGGTGCGCGCGCATGGGCTGGGCGATCATGTCCGCAATGGAATCGAAGAAGTGGCCCAGCGCGCCGGCCGTGGCAATGGCGGTGTGGCCGCCGTCGGGATCTCCCGCTGAATAACGGGTCACGAAGGTGTAGACGTTGGGGCTGGTTTCGGCCATCTGGAGGTATGCCGAGACCATGGCCAGCAGGCCTTCCCTCGGAGTCTGGGCCGCCTGGGCCGCCTCCTGGATCCGCCGCTGCATCTGGCCCAGAACCACCTCGCCCACGGCCTGCTGAAGCCCGGCCTTATCTCCGAAGTAGCGGTAGAAGACAGACTTCGAGGTTCCGGCGGCCGCCGCTATGTCCTCCATGGACGCATCGCTGCCCAGGGCGTGAACGGCCCGCCGGGCAGACTTGATGAGCTCCCGCCGGCGCTCCTCGCGGTGGGACTGCCATCGGGAGGCGCGGCCGTCGACGGCGGCGGGTCCGGACAGGCTATCTCCGTCAGACTGGCTCATATTCACGATACCCAGCGTATCAGGTACGCTGGGTATCGATAACGTCCCGGAGCTAAGGAGATGCCGCATGTCCATCGACGGACAGCCAGTAAATGGCCACGAGGAACCCGCCGAAACGCGGCCCGTTTCATCTGCCCGGAGCCTTCCTGCATCTGCCCTTCACAGGGCAGTGGTGGTGGGCGGCAACAGGATTCCGTTCGCCCGCACAGGCGGGGCCTACACCAAATCTTCAAACCAGGACATGCTCACGGCCGCCCTGGACGGACTGATTGCCCGCTTCGGCCTGCAGGACGAGCGGATCGGCGAAGTTGCCGCGGGCGCGGTCCTCAAGCACTCGCGGGACTTCAACCTGACGCGTGAGGCCGTGCTGGGGTCTGCGCTCTCGGCCGAAACGCCGGCCTACGACCTCCAGCAGGCGTGCGCCACCGGACTGGAAACAGTGCTGGGTCTGGCCAACAAGATCAGGCTGGGGCAGATCGAATCGGCCATTGCAGGTGGCGTCGACTCGGCCTCCGATGCCCCGATCGCGGTCAGCGAGGGGCTCCGGGAAGTCCTGCTGGACCTCAGCCGGGCCAAGACCCTGCCGCAGCGCCTGCAGATCCTGGCCCGCCTGCGGCCCAAGGACCTTGCTCCCGACGCGCCGAACACGGGCGAGCCACGTACCGGGCTGTCCATGGGCGAGCACCAGGCTGTGACCACCGCCCAGTGGAAAATCACGCGGGAGGCGCAGGATGAACTGGCCTACAACAGCCACCGCAATCTTGCAGCCGCCTATGACGCCGGCTTCTTCGATGACCTCCTCACGCCGTACCGGGGGCTCAGCCGGGATTCGAATCTGCGGCCCGACACGACACTTGAGAAGCTTGCCTCCCTGAAGCCCGTCTTCGGCCGGAGCCTCGGGGCGGAGGCCACCATGACGGCGGGCAACTCCACGCCGCTTACCGACGGCGCCTCCACGGTGCTCCTTGCCTCCGAGGAGTGGGCGGACCAGCACGACCTGCCCAAGCTTGCCACTGTCCTGGACGGCGAAGCCGCCGCCGTGGACTTCGTGCACGGGAAGGACGGGCTGCTCATGGCTCCTGCCTTTGCCGTGCCGCGCCTGCTGGCGCGCAATGGCCTGACGCTGGATGACATCGACTACTTTGAGATCCACGAGGCATTTGCCGGAACCGTCCTGAGCACGCTGGCAGCCTGGGAGGACGAGGAATTCGGGCGCACGCGGCTCGGACTGGACGGCGCGTTCGGCAAAGTGGACCGATCCAGGCTCAACGTCCACGGTTCCTCACTAGCGGCAGGCCACCCGTTCGCAGCAACGGGCGGACGCATCGTGGCGTCCCTCGCCAAATTGCTGCACGGGAAGGGCACCGTTAACGGCCGCCCCGCGCTCGGACTCATCTCCGTCTGCGCCGCCGGCGGCCAGGGCGTCGTGGCACTGCTGGAAGCACAGTAGGGGATTCTTATGACAGACACATACACGCGGCTGGTCAGCAAGGGCCTCGGCCGGGACGTCGCCAAGAAACTCGGGCTCCCACAGCCCGCCGCACTCCGGCGCTATGAACCCGGTCAGCCCCTCAGCAACGGCCCCGTCCTGCTGGAAGGTTCGAGTCCGGGGGCTGACGAGCTCGCAGCAGAGCTCCTCAGATGGGATGTGGACGTTCGCCGGCACGCCGTTCCCAGGGAGAGGCTCGGCGGGATCGTGCTGGTCCTGGACGATGTTGAGTCACCGGACGACCTCGAAAAGCCGGTGCTGACGGCTGCGTCCTCCTTGCGTGACCTGGCCCCGAACGGGCGCGTAGTCACTATTTCGCGAGCTGCTGACGGCAGCCCTCCGGAGGTTGCTGCTGCCCGGCAGGGGGTTGATGGGCTGCTCCGCTCACTGGCAAAGGAACTTCGGGCCGGCGCCACGGGCAACGGCATCCTGCTCGCCGACGGCGTTACGGCCACGGCTCCGGCGGCACTTGGAGCACTCCGCTTCTTCCTCTCCGGCCGGTCCGCCTATGTGGACGGCCAGTTCGTGCGGATCAGTTCGGCATCGGGGGAGCTCCCCGCCGACGCCGACAAGCCGCTCGCCGGCAAGGTCGCTGTCGTCACCGGCGCCGCGCGCGGCATCGGAGCCGCCATTGCGCGGACGCTGCACAGGGACGGCGCGACGGTGGTGGCGGTCGATATTCCGGCTGCGGGAGACCACCTCGCCGCCGTTGCGAACGAAATCCGGGGAACAGCGCTGCAGCTCGATGTCAGCCGGGACGATGCCGGCGGGCGGATCATAGACCACGCCGTCAGGCGCCACGGGCGGCTGGACATCGTGGTCCACAACGCGGGCATCACCCGGGACAAGCTTCTTGTGAACATGGATCGTGGGCGTTGGAGCTCGGTGCTGGCGGTGAACATCAGCGCGCAGCTTCGGATCAATGAAGCCCTGCTTGCGTCCGAACATTTCCGTTCCAATCCGCGGATCGTGTCGGTGGCCTCAACCACAGGCATCGCCGGCAACCGGGGCCAGACGAACTACGCGGCCTCCAAGGGCGGGGTGATCGGGATGGTGCGTGCCACGGCACCCCTGCTGGCCGGGCATGGCGGCTCGATCAATGCGGTGGCTCCCGGCTTCATTGAAACGGAGATGACCGCCCGCATGCCTTTTGCCACGCGGGAGGTCGCAAGGCGGCTCAATTCGCTGCAGCAGGGCGGGCGCCCGCAGGATGTTGCCGAGGCGATTGCGTTCCTCGCCAGCGACGCTGCCGGGGGCATTTCCGGCGAAGTGCTGCGGGTCTGCGGACAGCAACTGGTGGGTGCATGAGCCCCGGCCAGCCCATCATCCTGGGCGAGATGCCGTCCCTCTCCAAACTGTACGTGAACGCGGCCGCCGGGGCCGCGCGGCGCCGGCTCCTTGGATCCCACCCGGCAGCGGCGCTGCCCGCGACGGGCCACGAAGTGCGGGGCGTGCGCGCCGACGTCGGACAGTTGACCGCCTATCAGCATCTGGTCGGCGAAACTGCCAGCGATGTGCTGCCCGCAGGGTTCCTCCATGCCATGGCGTTCCCCGTCGCCATGAGCATCATGAACCGGGACGACTTTCCGCTGCCGCTGCTGGGCATGATTCATCTCCGCAACGCCGTTGAGCAGTTCCGCCCGGTCCGGTTCACCGAGGCACTGGATGTCAGCGCCCGCGCCGAGGCACTTCGGGCACACCGGGCCGGAACACAACTGGACATCGTTGCCGAGATCCGCACGTCCGGGGACGACAGTATCCGCTGGCGGGGCGTGTCCACGTATCTGGCCAAGGGCGCCTATCTTCCGGGCATCGACAAAGCGTCGGGCGGGACGCCAACGCAGCAGTTCACGGCTCCGGACCCCACAGCCATCTGGCAGTTGGGAGTCGATGCGGGGCGGGCCTACGCCGCGGTGTCGGGGGATTTCAATCCCATCCACCTCAGTGTCCTGTCCGCCAGGGCACTGGGCCTGAGGCGGTCCATAGCGCACGGTATGTACCTGGCGTCGCGGGCACTGGCAGATGTCGGTGCGGCCAAAGGCGATTCATTCCGTTGGGACGTTGCCTTTGAAGCGCCGGTGTTCCTTCCGGCGCGGGTTGCCCTTGATATTTCGACGGTTCAGGCTGAGGGAGCCGGCTGGGTGCGCTCGGACTATGTTGCATGGAACGCGCGCTCCGGCCGAAAGCACTTCAGCGGATCGGTGGCGTCGCTGTAGCGCTGGCCGCAAGGGCCGGCCCGCCGTCCCCCGCAAAGGCGCAGGTACCCTAGCGGCTGTCCGTTTCAGCCACGCGCAGGATCCTGTGCAGGCTGAGCAGGATGGATTCGGCGGCGCTGGGGGCATCGGCGTCGGCGCCTGAGGAAACGATCCGGGCCCTCAGGGAGTCAACCGCACCTCGTGCCGCCGCCGTCAGCTCGGCCTGCCGGTCAGGGTCCTCCTCGTCGGCGGAGAGCACCTCTCCGACGGCGGCGAGCGCCTTGGCGAGCGGCTCACTGTACGGAAGCGGGATGGTGAACGGCATGTCCTTGTTCCAGATGACCTCCGCGAGCACTTCGGTCATGTCCTGGATGTGGAACGTGACGCGTTCAAGGTCGCGGACGTTGCGGTAGTCCAAGTCCACGTCGCGGGGGTGGAAGCGGCGGCGGGGGTTGGCTTCCCGGCTTGCGTCGGCCTTCTGGACGGCGTCGCGAACGGACCTGGCCGACCGTGCCAGCTCGTCCGAGCGCAGGGACCAGTCCTCATGCTCAGGCGGCCACTTTTCGTGGACCGCCGCTCCCATGTCTGTCAGCTGGCGGGCCAGGGCAAGGCGCAGCTCGGTCAGGCTGAGCGCCGCCGCATTGAAATGCAGGGGCGGGAAAACGAGCAGGTTCACGATGACGCCGATGGCAACGCCGACACCCATCTGGAGCAGGTAGCCGAACGAGAAATCGTCCGGATTGTTGCCGCCCACCAGCAGGACAAGCAGCGCTGCCGTGGGAATCCAGTCCCGGCCTGCTCCGAGGCGGGGGAGTCCGGCCAGCAGCACGCCAAGGGCCATGACGATGCCGACTGACAGCGGGGTGGCGCCGAAACTGAGCAGGAGGAATGAGAGCCCGATTCCTGCGGCCAGGCCGACGAGTGTCTGGAAGCCCTGGCGCATCGAACCGGCCACATTCTCATACATGGCCACCAAGGCGCCAAGCGGCGCATAGTACGGGTACTGGGCCGCGGCCCCCGGCATGTACGGGGCGATGAGGAAGGCGAGGCCGGCAGCCAGGCCGGCCTTGGCCGCCAACTGCAGCCGGGGCGCAGCAAGAACACGCCTTGCGCCCGTCACTGTCGCCCGTCCCAGCCGTCGCGTCCAATGAGCGCTGGCTGAGGTCTCGTTCTTCAGGGTGCTCACCGGGCCAACACTAGGGTGGCCGCCCCGCTGCGACAAATGGATAAACGGGCGCAGCATCCTCGTCGCACCTCGCTGCCCGCTCCAGGGTGCGGCCGGGGCGCGTGTGTAAGAGCCGGACTAAAAGCGGTCAGCCTGCTCCGTGCCCGGGGGACACTTGTTCCCCTGCACGGACGGGTCCAGGGGGAGTGCCTTCGCCGAAAGGGCTTCCGTTCAGCGATTCGCGGCCGTGCGGCGTGAGCCAGCCTGACAGCTCGGGTCCCGCAGGGACGATGCCCGTGGGGTTGATGTCCTCGTGAACGATGTAGTAGTGCTGCTTGATCTGCACGAAGTCGATGGTGTCCCCGAACCCCGGAGTCTGGAACAGGTCCCGGGCGTACGCCCACAGATGAGGCATCTCACTGAGCTTGTTCCGGTTGCACTTGAAGTGCCCGTGATACACAGCGTCGAACCTCACCAAAGTTGTGAAGAGGCGGACGTCGGCTTCGGTAATGGAGCCGCCCACCAGATACCGCTGGTCCGCAAGCCGGTCCTCCAGCCAGTCCAGGGCCGCCCACAGGCGGGCGTAGGCGGCGTCGTACGCTTCCTGGGACCCGGCGAATCCGCACCGGTACACGCCGTTGTTGACTTCGGTGAACACGCGCTTGTTGACGCGGTCGATCTCGCCGCGAAGGTGTTCCGGGTACAGCTGCGGCGCGCCGGGGCGGTGGAACGCGGTCCACTCGGTGGAGAAGTCCAGCGTTATCTGGGGGAAGTTGTTGGTCACTACGGCCCCGCTGGCGATGTCGACAAGAGCGGGGACGGTAATGCCGCGCGGGTAGTCCGGGAACCGCCGGAAGTACGCTTCCTGCAGGCGTTTGATGCCGAGGACCGGGTCCTTCCCGCCGGGGTCAAGGTCGAAAGTCCAGGAGCGGGCATCGTGGGTGGGGCCCGGCTGGCCCAGCGAGATGGCGTCCTCCAGTCCCAGCAGGCGGCGGACGATCACCGTCCGGTTGGCCCACGGGCAGGCGCGGGCAGCCACCAGCCGGTAGCGGCCCCGTTCCACGGGCCAGCCCGGCTCACCGTTTAGCCCTGCTTCACCGTTCTTGGTGATCCGGTCCTCGATGTAGTTTGTGTCCCGGTTGAAATCTCCGCCGGTGACGTAGGAACCCCTGGTGCTGTGTTCCTTGACGGTGCTGGACTGCTGGTTCATGGACCCAGACTATGTGCCGGCTGCCAGGACACGCGACATGGGCTGCCAGGCAACGAGCCACGATGCGGCCACGACGAGGGAGAAGAGAGCTATCCACACCGCCGAAGGAACGGCCGTGGCCCGGTACAGGATGTAGGCGTCCGATGTCCTCAACTGATCCCGGCGGCGGAGGTGCACGTTGGCGAGCTTGGCCAGGTCCCGGACCGAGGCTACGAGCAGAGCCAATCCCAGGATGATGGCCACGTGCCCGGTAAAGACTGCGGGCACGCCGATGATGAGTGCTCCCGTGCCTGCCACTGCCGCGAGCAGGATCAGCACACCGGCCGCATTGCGGATGAAGATCAGGGATGCCAGCAGAACCAGGAGGCCGGCCGACATGGCGGCGGGGCCCCAGCCGTTGAACCCGGACCAAACCAGCCCGGCTCCAGTCATGCCCGGGACGGGGTAGCCCCAGAACCCTGACCACACGGCGGCGAAACGCCCGCGCGTATAGGAGGTGGTGGTGCCGGAATGGTTGAGCCGCAGTTTGATGCCGCCCAGCCGCTGGCCGCTGGTAAGAGCCGCGAAAGCGTGTCCCAGCTCGTGCGTCACCGTCGCGAACAAGCCGAAGTACCGCCACGTGGCGCCAGGGACGGAGAGCACGACGGCGACGAGGACTACGGCGAGCAGTTCAGTAACGGTCACCGTGGGAACCTCGGACCGTGCAAAGCCGGCGGCAACCCGGTCCCACCATTGTTCGGGCAGGGTCGGAACTGCTGCAGCAAAATTAACCATAGGATTCAAGGCTACCGCCGGAGGCCGGGCGGAAATGTTCACCGGGGCCTTTAGGGTGCACGATGGAGTTAACAGTGCCCCTACATCACCGCAATGCTGAAAAAGGAAGTCATGACCATGTTGAAGGAACGCCTGCACGCCGATGTTGTCGCGCACATGAAGGACGGCAACAAGGTGGCGCTCACCACTGTGCGCAATGTTTTGGGCGAGATTGAAACCCGTGAAAAGTCCGGCAAGACGCCTGTGGAACTGGATGACGCCCAGATCACGGCACTGCTGCAAAAGGAGGCGGCGAAGCGCCACGACACCGCCAGGATCTACACGGAAGCGGGGGAGAAGGACCACGCTGCGGCGGAAATTGCTGAAGCCGATGTCATCGAGGCCTACCTGCCGAGGCCACTCACGGCCGCAGAGGTGGAGGCCATCGTGGATGAGGCGATTGAGGAACTCAAGTCCGGCGGTGCGGAGCTGTCGATGAGGCAGATGGGCGCCGTGATGAAGCCCGTAACGGCCAAGGTCGCCGGGCGGTTCGACGGCAAGGCCGTCAGCGACATCGTCCGCTCGCGGCTGGCTTAACGCCGCGCAACGGCTGAGGCTCGACGCGGCCGCCGAATGGGAGGACGATTTAAGCACACCCACAGTAAGGAGGTCGGTGATGTGCTATTCATCGTGCGAGGGGTGGCGGAACTACAGGAAAGATCGCGCCCGGGAATCCAATGAAACCCGCCCGGAGACGAGGCCCGATGAGGCCCCGGAGCCCCAGGTGCAGGCAGAGGAATCCAGGATGTGGGCCTACCTCGCCCAGTGGGAGAAGGACGCAGCTGAAAAGCCTGACCGGATCAGCGAAAACGTCTAGGCACTGAAAGTGAAAGGCCCCGCATCGCGGGGCCTTTCGGCGTGGAGCTATTCGAGGATTCTCTTCTTGGCGAAGGCCATGTACTCCCCGGCTGCCTCATCGAAACCGAAATCCTGCCAGTACGCCTTCAGCGTGGACGTGGCCTGTTCGTACTCCGGAGTGCCTTCGGCGGGGGAGTCTTCACTGGTTGCCGGTACGGCGTGGACGACGACGAGGTCCACGGAACGGCCGACTGTTTCAAGGATGGCGTGCAGGATGGTGTAGCCCATGCGGTCGCCGCGGTACTCAGGCAGGATCTCGAGGGCGGAGACAATCATCAGGTCGCCTCTGTCCTGAAGATACTCAGTGACAAGGTCCGGGCGTTCTGTAGTCAGCATTTGAGCGATGTGTGCCATCTCAGCGTCCGCGCTATCCGTGGTAATGAAGAGATTGATCATTCCGGCTTTTGGAACAACCCGGACGACGGCGTGGCCCACCTGGACCATCTCTCCCTCCGCACCACCCGCGCCGTTTAAGCCAGCGGCATTGACGGTGACCTCCCAGCGCATTGGATAGTCCCGGGGAACGTGCTCCATTCCTGGAACGCCGCGATACTGGAGCCTGTACTCAAAGGTCAGCAATTCCGGATCGATCACGGTCATGGCACCGTCCTTGGGCTGGCAGCAGCGTCGCTTACACGGGCAGTCTATGCGGCGAACGGGTCTTCAGGAACCTGCGCCGGCGCGTGTTACCGCGACGGGCACTGTGTGGGCTGCCTTCGGGGCGGCTGTTGCCAAAGTGACCTGGGAGGTCCACAGTGAAGTAAGTCACATCCAGGCCGGGAGGCCGGCCGGGGCTCCGTGAGGAGCTGCACCTGCTGTGGAGGTCACTATGAGCACGACTTCTGACGAACTGTACGACGTCACCCCCGAGGGCGACCAACACGCACTCAAGCGGGTTCTGGGACCCAAGCTCCTGCTCCTGTTCATTGTGGGCGACATCCTCGGCGCAGGCGTCTACGCGGTCACCGGAACCATGGCCGGCCAAGTCGGCGGCATCGTCTGGCTGCCGTTCCTGCTCGCCTTCGTCGTCGCGACTCTGACCGCCTTTTCCTATCTGGAGCTGGTCACCCAGTACCCGCAGGCAGCCGGTGCTGCGCTCTACACGCACAAGGCCTTCGGGATCCACTTCGTAACGTTCCTCGTCGCATTCGCCGTGGTCTGCTCCGGCATCACCAGCGCCTCCACATCCGCGAACGTACTGGCTCAGAACTTCTTCGGGGGCCTGGAGATCAACGGCTGGATGGGCATGCCCGGACGGGAGGTAGTCACCGTCGTTGCCCTGGGTTTCATGCTGCTGCTCGCGGCGATCAACCTGCGCGGCGTGGGGGAGAGCGTGAAGTTCAACGTCGTCCTCACCCTGGTCGAGATGATCGCCTTGTTCATCGTGATCGGCGTCGGCTTCTTCGTGATGGCGCAGGGGACGGGGAACGCAGGAGAAGTATTCGT
Source organism: Arthrobacter pascens (assembly GCF_017052465.1). Taxonomy (GTDB): domain Bacteria; phylum Actinomycetota; class Actinomycetes; order Actinomycetales; family Micrococcaceae; genus Arthrobacter; species Arthrobacter pascens. The sequence continues at coordinate 9,048 of NZ_JAFHKT010000113.1, read as the reverse complement.
CTTCAACGATTACCAGGACAAGGGCTTGTTCCTGGCGGTCACCGCGGCCACCTCCATCGCCTTCTTTGCGATGGTCGGCTTCGAGGATTCGGTAAACATGGTCGAGGAGACCAAGAACCCGGAGCACATCTTCCCGCGCACCATGCTGACTGGCCTCGGCATCGCGGTGCTCCTTTACATGCTGGTGGCCGTCTCCGTGGTCAGCGTGCTCACGCCCACCGAGCTTGAGAACATCAGGGAGGCCGAAGGTGCCGCGCTCCTCGAGGTGGTGCACAAGGGCTCACCGGACTTCCCGATCGACAGGATCTTCCCCTTCCTCGCGGTCTTCGCAGTGGCCAACACCGCGCTGATCAACATGCTGATGGCGAGCCGCCTGATCTACGGCATGGCGCGGCAGGACGTCCTGCCCCGGCCGCTGGGGAAAGTGCTGCCGGGACGCCGTACCCCCTGGGCCGGCATCGCGTTCTCCACGCTTCTTGCACTGGGGCTGATCTGGTATGTCAGCAGCGATCCGGAAAGCAATATCGTCGCCAACCTTTCCGGGACAACCGCGTTCCTGTTGTTGTGCGTGTTCACCGTAGTGAATGTGGCCTGCCTCGTACTCCGCCGCAAGAGGGACCCGAACCGCAAGGTCTTCTTCACCTCGCCGGGGCAACTGCCGTTGGTGGCGGCGCTGCTGTGTGCTTTTCTCGCCGGCCCGTGGGTGGGCCGGAACCCCATCCAGTACCAGGTTGCCGGCGGGCTGATGGCGATCGGCGTCGTCCTGTGGTTTGTCACCTGGCTGATCACCAGGAAGACCAACGCCGGGCCGGGCGAACCGGCCGATACACACCGGAGCGGCCACCCCTGACGGGTCACTCCGGCCTAGGAGCGTGAGCGGGCAGGCTCTGAGGCGCGGTCGATCTTCACATCGAAGTCCAGGAGTGAGTCGTGGCCGGCGAGCCGGTGCGTCAGGTACGTCCGCAGCTCGGCGTTCGTGGCTGTGTGCGCGCCGGGCAAGGCTTCGCCAGTGAGCAGCGCGTAGGAGTCGCTGATGTGGAACACCGACAGGAAGCAGTCCTCAAGCTGATCCGTCCGAAGATTCAGGACGGTGTCGCGGAAACTGCCCTGCGCGCCCTTCCTGGGCATAGTCGTCACCGAAAATGTCACTGTCTTTGCCATGGAGCTGATGATCCTCTGAATGCCTCGGGTGCGGGGGTCGCTTCCCCGGCCATTCGATAGGCTAACTTCTGTTGCGGGGCGAAGATAACCCTTACCGATCAGTAAGTTGAAGAAGTCGTCCAGGTTAAGGCTGCCCGGAAGGCCAAGGAGCCCAGCCGTCAGGAACTTCCTTAAGCCGGGCCCTTCCGCTGCGCAGCCGGTCTGCGGGGACAGGTCCGGGGTCGCCCTCCCCGCTTTCAGATGCGGAACCGTCGGGTGCCACCAGCGCGTAGCCGAGCCACCGCCGTCGCCCGCCCACCGGGTAACGTTCGCTGTATCCGCCGTCGGCCACCCCCAGGACCAGCAGTTCCAGCCGGGCCGCTGCAGTTCGATCAGGGCGCGTGCGACGTCGTGCAGGCCCTCGAAGCGTTCAGGATGGCTCACTACGCTGTAGGAATCGGGGGCTGGGCCGTCCTCACCCCATCGCTGTCCGTACGGGATGGCTATTCCGTCAGAGGAGTAATACTTCGTCGCAGGCAGCGGCGGCCGGGCGTAGCCGGGTTCCCCTGAATCACGCGGCGCCGGACCGGTCCAGTCCCCGTCTTTCCCCATGATCAGCCGCCGGCCAGGCTCAGGACCAGAAATCCGCCGCCTTGGCAGTGTCCTCCAGGAACTCGTGCACCTCCGCGACTTTTCCCTCCGAGAGCTTGAACACCAGCGCGGCCCGTTGATCCAACGATGTGCCGTTGCGCTCCGCGTGGTTGCGCTGGACCGCAAACGTATGGTTCTCCCCTCCGACGACGTCGTCGACGGTCACCTTGATCGTCCCATTGGATCGCGCGAACAGTTCGCCGAAGTAGGCCAAGATGGCGTCTCGGCCTTGCTTGACTCCGGACAACCCACCGCTGCCCCCTACATTCCAGACGGCATCCTCCGTGAACAGTGTCCGGAGGGTGTCCATATCGGCCGCGCTGAACGCTTCATAGCCGCGCCGTATCAGCGCGGCATCTTCCTGTGCTCCCATTTTGGGGGACCTCTCCGTCGTCGTTGTCGGGTTCCAGCGAGGAAAGGTTAAGCCCGGCCGGCCGGGTTGTCGATGGGCACTTGCTTGGGAGCTGAAAGTACACCCGCCAACGCAGGAGGAACTAAATGGGTTCCTGGGCCAGGGCCTTGGTTTTGGCCGGGGTCTCACGTCCGAGGCGCTCGTCAAGGGTTACGCGCAGCCTTGCGGCAGCCACTTGTACGCGGTGCTCGGCGGCCGTCTTCTTGGCGGTCTCGGACGGGACGCGCCGGGGGGCATGGACGTTCTTGTGCTCCGATGTGTTCGCGCTCATTGCCCACCCTCCTTCGTTTTGTCTTCGTCCGTCGTTTTATTGTCGCCGAAGTTGTCATCGGAGTCCACGATGCCCGGCGCGGCTGGGCCCGCCTGCGGGTCCTTCAGCTGCGTCCTACGGATGAGCCAATCCGTGAAGTGCCCGACCTGATTCGTGGCCGAGTTTACGAATTGCTGGGCCGACACCCACGCGTAGGCATCAACTCGCTCACTTTGTGACGCAACTGGGACGGCCTGCTCCTCAGGATGCCCGTTGTCGCCGTCGTCGCCGTTTTCGTCGGGAGGGGATACCGACTTCCATGCGATGTCGAACAGCTCGAGCTCCTCCTTGCGCGCCAAGTCACTGTGGGCCAGCACCTCCAGCGTTGCAAGTCCCAAAGCCTTGGTGCCCTCGTCCTCGTCCAGTGCACGGTCCAGCGCCCATTGAGTCCGTCGCCACCACTCCGCCCGGCTGTCCGCAGCGGTCTTCTGCGCCAGGGCGTTGGCGTCCGCATCGCGCCTCTGTTCCAATGCGGTCTTATCCGCGGCGGTCCGCTGCTTCAGGGTCCGCCAGTTGATGTAGAAGGCCAGCAGGGCCGCGACCAGAACGGCCAGGGGTCCCAGGCCGGTAAGGATCACCCACCAGTCGGCCGGCCCGGAGTGGACGACGACGTCAACGGGGCCAGGCGATGGGGTCGGATTCACTGGACCAGCTTAGGCCGCCGCCGGGCTCCTTCCCGGCGTTACCGTGCCTGCGGGGCATGATGTACGCCGTGTTCCCTCCTTCACCGGGACACATGGGGTGTTGTCCCCATTGCATCGGGTCCCGGCTCTAAAGCACGATGGTTGGGAACATCTCTAGGGGGGAAGAATGGCTTTGTATGGCGCTGACGTCCAACAACTCAAGGAGCTCTCGAAGCTCCTGGCCTCGGGGTCGGCACGGCTCTCGGGAAAGGCCCGGGAAATGGACTCGCTCCTCGGCCAAAGCCAGTACTGGCAGGGCCAGGACGCCAAGAAGTTTACGGCGGAGTGGCAAGGCCAACTCCGCCCGCTGATGATGAAGGCTTCCCGGGACATTGAAGAGGCCGCCAAGAAGGCCCTCCAGAACGCTGATGAGCAGTCGTCAGCCTCGAACGGCGGGATGGCACCTACTGCTGCCGCGGGAGTAGGAATACAGACCGCCGGCGCCAGGGGTACCGGCCAGGGGCAGCCGGACGGGCCAACGCCGGAAGAAATTCTGAAGCAGTACCAGGTGAGCGACGCCGAAACCACCGAATGGCCCTCTGACTGGGACCCGCTGCGATTGATCGTCGATCAACGGACGGTCACTGAGAAGGAAGCGGAACTGCTCAACGGGCTGGGACCACTGGAGATGGATGCCTTCAAGGACATCCATGACGACGCATTCGAGCAAGCCGACGCCCGCTTCGAAAGCGCCGACCGGAATGACGACCAGAACGATGCGTTCCGGCACGCATACTGGAACGCCCTCATGGTCAAGGAGTACGGTGCCGAGTGGGCAGAGGACTATGCCACCGCGCATGAACAGCTGCCGGGAAACCCCGGGCCCCGCGAGGCCATGGACCTGTACAACAACGAGGTGGGCAGGAACATCGCGGTAGCCAATCCCGATGCGAGCGCTGAGGAACTGGCTGACCTGATCGAGAAGGCGGTTAAGGACGGAGACACCGTGGTGGTGGGCCAGGACTTGCTCCCGCACCCCTCCAACGAGGTTCCCGCGGAGAAGACGGGGGACGCCGGTAATGCTCCGCCGGTCAACGGGCAGGATTCGGAGTTCAACGACGAGTCCAGGACCACATCATGATCACGTTGCAGCGGCCGACCCTCCGGTTGCGCTTGCTGACCATGCTTTGCCTTGTCCTTGCCTGTGCCCTGGCAGGATGTTCAATTGGAGGAAACACCATGCCCGAAGCAAACGAGACATTGGACGGCCGCGTCCTGGATGCCGCCACAAAGGGTGCGGAGCTCCGGCTCGCCGATGCCACCGATTTCGACTGGGACCAGGCGGGATTCGTCACCGAGGGTACGCCGGCATCCGACATCGAGGCAGCCTTCGGCGACCCCGTCAGCAGGGAGAAGCGGTACACGGCGTCACCTGCGCTGTTCATCTTCCTTAAGGACGGCAAGGTGACGAAGGCGGTCCGCATCACGCCCGACGCGTTCTTTGGCACGCAGTCACTGAAAAAGTACGGACGTGACGTCGTGCTCGCGCCTGCCGCAGGCAGCAAGGGCTTCCTGAACTGGCGCGAATGAGGCACTCAGATCGACCTTAGCTTTTATTCGTCTACCGGTTGGTGCCAACGGAGGATGCCTCCCAGGAGCCCTGCGACCGCCGCCGGCAGCGCGAAGACAGCGGCCAGATGGGGAGCGAGGTTCGGGTACGTCACCAGGGCGACGCCGCCAATCATGACGGCGGGAGCCGCGACACAGGCGGCAACCCACCGGGGGTACCGCTGCACCCATGCCTGGACAGCCGCCGCGACTGAGAAAGCCGAGCCGGCAAGGAGGAACTGATTGCCGACCCGCAGGTCCTCCACGAACTCGGGTATGGGCGTGTATCCAAAGAATATCCTCCGCCACAGCCCCATGAGCATGAACGCCATTGAGGCCATGACCAGGGCCGCCCAGAAGCCGGTCCAGGCCCAGTACCGGAATCTCAAAGACACAGGGCCTCCCTCGTTATTTGGGAACGGCTGTCCCCTGACCGCCGCTCCGCTCCGTCAGCCTTAGCAACAGTGATCACCCTACTGAGCCCTGTCGTTCCGGACCGCGGATTTTCTGAAAGTGTTAGGCACCATAAGTGTGCCTCCTTCGGTCCGCAGTTAACGCGGGTAGCGTGGGCGGAAACGCCGTGCACATGAAGGAACATGAAGATTAACCGCTCCGCCGCCACCAAGTCCCTGACCGTCCTTACCAGCCTGCTTCTGGCCGGTTCCCTCGCTGGCTGCGATGCTGCAGCCCAAGCCGGAACCACGATCCCGTCTTCAAATCCCGCCGAAGCTGCTGCCGCCCTCGCACAGCTGGAGACCATACCGGTGAAGGGCCGGGCACCCAAGACCGGCTACACCCGCGAAGAGTTTGGCCCCGCCTGGGCCGACGTCGACCGCAACGGCTGCGACACGCGCAACGACATCCTGGCAAGGGACCTGGAAGGCGAGACCTTCAAACCAGGCACGCAGAACTGCGTCGTTGCCACCGGGACCCTGGCCGATAAGTACACCGGCAAGACGATCAGGTTCGTCCGCGGCAACAAGACGAGCGCCGCGGTTCAGATTGACCATGTCATTGCTCTCAGCGACGCGTGGCAGAAGGGTGCCCAGCGGCTCAGCGCCGACAAGCGCAGGCAGCTTGCCAACGACCCGCTGAACCTGATGGCCGCCGACGGCCCGACCAACGGCGCCAAGGGCGATAAAGACGCCGCCACCTGGCTTCCGCCGAATAAGGCGTTCCGCTGCGAGTATGTGGCCCGCCAGACGGCGGTGAAGGCCAAGTACAAGCTGTGGGTGACGCAGGCCGAGCACGCTGCGATCGCGGGCATCCTGACCACCTGCATGTAAGTGCACAGCAGTGCTTGGCTTGGCAGTACCGGGCGGTGGCGCCGGACATTACCTTTCGATCAGTTCCAGGGTGACGATGTAGCTGTCGTCGCCCTCGATTTCATCGGGGTCTACGGAGTCCAGATTCAGATAGTCGACGGTTACCCGGTAGTCTCCGGGCGTCACCTTAATCGACCCGCCGCTCCGTCCGCCGTCCGTTACCCCTGATACTTCAAGCACACCGCTGGGAATGGACAGGATTCCGTGCTGGGCTCTGTCCGCTTTAATGCCCGGCAGGTCGCCGTCTGCAACGTGCACTATGACGGGAGCGTGGAACCTGCGCTTCGTGCCTACGGCAATGTACCCCTCGCCCTGCATGAACATGTCTTCGATGGCCTGATCGGTCCAATCGTCGTTTCCCCATTCGGCGTGTGAGTCGAAGACTACGAACTGGTTATAGTCCGTAAAGACATTGAATCTAAATTCCGTCATTGCTCCTACTCCTCGTTTTTGGTGAAGACGCCTCCGGGGTTCAGTCCCTTCAGGTGGGGACCAATGTATCGCCCAAGGATCGGGTGGGCTGGATGTGCATGTACGGAACTGAGGCGTTTTCGGACTCCTTGAATACAGCCATACCGGATTGACCAGAGGTTAGCGCCTGGCCACCCTCGACGGTGGATCGCCGCATGTTGTTCTTGGTTCATTCGCCGGCGCACCTTTCTCCGTCACCGGACAAACCTGAACATTCCGGCATGTCTCGGGTCAGCTGCCGTCGTTTGCGGCAGCCGGTGTCAGCAGCACTCATCTGGCACCCGGTACGTCGAAGTCCGGCGGAGGTTCCTACGCGAACATCCCGGCCACGCGCTGGGCAGCTGGCCGCTGCCGGCCGATTGAGTTCTTACAAGAGCGACAACTCACGACTTGCTAATATGGGCGCACCCCAAAGCAAAGGAGACCCCGTGGGCAAGGTGGTCATGTACAGCTCGGTGTCGGTGGACGGCTTCATCGCGGATGAGAACGACCAGCCCGGACCCCTGTTCGACTGGCTGTCCAGCGGTGACGTCCCGTTGGACGAGAGCGGCCAGTTGAAGGTGTCGCAGACGTCCTACGACTACACCCGGCCGTACTGGGACCAGATCGGGGCGACAATCGCCGGCCGCCACGTCTTCGACATGACGGACGGCTGGGACGGGAAGCCTCCGAGCGGGATCGACCACGTGGTCGTCGTGACGCACCGGCCGACGCCCGAGGGCTGGGACCCCGAGGCGCCATTTCACTTCGTCGACGGCGTCGAGGCAGCCGTGGCCAAGGCGCAGGAGCTCGCGGGTGACCGCATCGTCGAGGTCGCCGCTGGCGACGTCGGTGGCCAGGTGCTTGCCGCGGGCCTGGTCGACGAGGTGCGCATGGACGTCGTCCCCGTCGTGTTCGGGTCCGGCAAGCGCTACTTCGGGTCGGTCCACGCACAGCACCTGTTGGAGGATCCCGACGTGGTGATTCAGGGCAACCGGGTGCTTCACCTGCGCTATCAGGTGCGCCGTTGACCGATCTGGACGGGTACGCGAAGAAACTGTGAAGAGCCCGGAAAGGTCCTGTACGTAACTTCCTTCATGGCTGTACTGTGTGCGGCAGCCCTGCAGGTCAGGTTGAGCGTGCCCACCAGGAATGGAGCAGGCCATGTAGTTCTTCCGGTTCATGTCGGCACTGCCGCAGCCGCTGAAAGGGGCGCTTTGGGCGTATCTGGTGGTGTTCGTTATAGCGTTCGTCAGCGTCGGCCTGATGGCTTTCGCACCCCGGGGGATGGTGATTGGTCTGATGCCCTGGATGACAGGAGTAATGGGCGCCGTAGGTATCGGAGTTGGCCTGATCCTCTTGACCGACATGCGCGGTGCTGCGAAGGCGTACGCCAAGATGTTGAAAGACTACAAGCCCATGGGCGTTGACTACTCCCGGTCGATCTTCACCAGGCCGCTCTTTATCCGGATCTTCGGCGCGGCTTTCATGCTGGTGGGAGTGTGGTTCCTGGTGTTCTCGGTGCTCTTCCCGACCACTCTCGCGACCTGATTCCGCCGTGCGCCATGATGTTCTTTGTGCCGCCACTCTTTTCTGTCCGGAATGCCGCTCCTGCCGACGCCCTCCCAGCGGGCCGGATTGGTTACGACCCGTCTGCGGACCGGCTGCTCCTGCACACGATCCAGACGGAGGAAGCAGTCGAGGAACTTCTGTCGACCGGACAGCTCCGCCCAAACGCTTCCCTGACCGACCCGCGGTTCGCGGACGCTTACAAGTGGATGCAGGCTCAGATGGCAACGCGGTTGACCACCTCGGGTGAAGGGGCTCTTTGGTTTTGGGCCCGCATCCGCCGTCGGGATCTGGTGGACTGCTGCCGGGCGGCCCGCGGGGAGGTTCTGCTGACCTGCAGGCTTCCACGGGAACGGGTGCTTCTCTCACATTTTGGCGACTGGCATGCGGTCCTGAACGAGAACCCGCACGTTCCTGACCTGCCCGGGGAAAGCGAGAATGAGTACGACGTCCGGTTTGACGCAATCTTCGACGCCTTCGAGGACAGGAAGAAGGCGGCCGGTGTGGGCGGCGCGAGCGCTCGGGACTGGCCCCAGGACCTGCGGACGGAGATCGAACAGACCTGGGAGCACATATTTCAGCCCCTGGCCTTTGGCCGCTCAAGCGCTCTGCAGGCTACAGCGCATGTCCTGTACGCGGACGATGTCGTAGAAGCTGTACGGCTGGAACGCCGGGGCCCCAGTTAGGGCCCTTCATCAGACCTCGCCGACCTCAGGCTTGAATCCCGCGAACTGGAGATCAGGAACGCGTTGGAAACCGTGGGCCGGCAGGGTGGCCGGTAGCGACAGCCCGGACGCCACACACACGCAGCGCAGAACATGCCCCGTTACCTTTTTCGTAGCCCCAGTCCTGTTGCAGGATAAGGGTGTGTTGGCAGGTCGGTCCCGGCATGGTTTCTGCCCCCAGTCGTTCATGATCCGGGGGGTGTTGTCACCGGGACCGGCTTGGCGGCAGTTGATC
>NZ_JAFHKT010000112.1 GCF_017052465.1 Arthrobacter pascens | reverse complement strand
GGCCCTCGTGGCTGACTGTTTCGCTTCTGCCTTGGCCAGTTCCACTTCCTGACGCATCAGGGTGGAGAGGTCCCGGGTGACATCACCCAGGAGATCCCCGAGGGACGTGGTGTCCGCTTTGGCGTGCGCGGCGGTGGGAGGCGCTTCGGGTACTTGGCTGCTCACAGTGGACGACCTCCGCCCTCGACGTACGGGTCATCAGGATCGCGCAGCGGGACACCTGCAGAACCGTGGCTTTCAAAGCCCGGACGGGCGGGCTCGCCGTACACAGTCGCTGCATACGTCGTCGGAGTAGCCGGCGGTTGTACGGGGTACTGCGGCAGGGCACCGCCTGGGGTGCCGGTCGTGGTTCCAGTTGCGGGTGCTCCGGCCTGCAGGCTGCGGCCCAGACGGCCGGCGAGCAGACCGGCTCCGGCGGCGAGGACCAGGAAGGTGCCCGGTCGCTGGCGGGCGAAAGACTTGACCTCGTCCAGCAGCGAGCCCGGGTCCCGGTTGTCCAGCCAGGACGCAACCGATTCTGATCGGTCGGCGGCCTGGCGGATGAGATCCGAGGCGACGCCCTGCTGGTCCGGCGCGTCGGCCATGGAACGCAGCTGCGAGGAGACGGTCCTGATTCCTTCCGCGGCTTTCTGCTGCTGGGTGCCTGCCTGGCTGGTGAGGTCGGACTTCGCCTGGTGCAGAAGGTTCTTGGCGTTGGTCTTTGCTTCGGAAGCGACGTTGGCAGCCTCAGACTTGGCCGTCCCGGCCACGTTCTGCGCGGCACCGCCCGCCCGGCCCGCAACGTTCGCTGCCTCGTCCTTGACGGCGTCCGTCTTGGTGGACGAACCGCTCTGCCGTGTGGGGGGTTCCGTTGCGTCTCGGGTGCCGTACGGGTCCGCGGGGTACGGATCGGACGTCTGCGCCCATTGGTTCTCGGTCATCTCTGCTCTCTTTCCGGTAAGGGGTAGCTGCTGTAGATGAACCAGCACGCCGTTCAAAACAGTAAGCATGGTTACTAAATAGATGCTAAGCATACTTGCTAAGTGTCGCGCAAGGGGCGCATGCCGTGAATAGCGGGCGCGCTGCTGTGCGCGACGGTCGGCTAAGAAAAATACTAAGCATGCTTGCCAAGTGCTTACTAAGCATGCTTATGGTAGTGGCTGGCGATGTCCTGCAGGGAGGCGTTGCTCGAAACAAAACCACATCCAAGGAGACATCATGCTCGCCAAGGAACACATCGACGATCTGCTCAACCGCAACGGAGACGTCCTGTCCACGGACGGTGACAAGATCGGCTCAGTTGGCCAGGTTTACGCGGACGACGCCGACGGTCAGCCCAAGTGGGTCACGGTCAAGACAGGGCTTTTCGGGACTTCCGAGTCCTTCATCCCGCTCGAAGGTGCACGTCTTGAAGGTGATGACATCGTCGTCCCGTACACCAAGGACCAGGTCAAGGACGCGCCCCGGGTGGACACCGACGGTCACCTGGAGCCCTCCGAGGAGGACCGCCTTTACGACCACTACGGGTTCGGGGGTGCCGGCAGGGCCTACACCGACCCGACCGCCGGCCGGGATGGAGACTATGACCGGGCAGAGGCCGGCGGCGGGTTCGCTGCTTCCGGCGGTTTCAACGCCGCTGATGCAAACGACACTGTGGGCCGTGACACCTCGGGGCCGACCACGGATGACGCCATGACCCGGTCCGAGGAGCGCCTGAACGTCGGCACCGAGAAACAGGCGACGGGGCGTGCGCGGCTGCGGAAGTACGTCACCACCGAGAACGTCACACGGACCGTCCCGGTCCAGCGCGAAGAAGTGCGGATCGAACGTGAACCCATCACAGAGGCCAACCGCGGGGCCGCCTTGTCCGGGCCGGACCTCAGCGACGAGGAACACGAGGTAACGCTCCATGAGGAGCGGCCGGTCGTCGAAAAGGAAACTGTCCCGGTCGAACGGGTCCGGCTTGATACCGAAACCGTCACTGACGAGGTGACGGTCGATGAGGAAGTCCGCAAGGAACGCATCGAAACCGACGGTGTAGACGACACCCGCCGGTAACAGCGCGACAAGTGACCACGTCAGGGGCCAGGGCATTCGCCCGGGCCCCTGACGTGGTCCGGGACCGTTCCTTCATGTGTTCGGGTGAACAACCGCAGGTTGAGCGGCTCTTGCCGCTTCCCGACAGGCTCCATCAAGACAGCTCGAATCAACGCAGTTCAGCAGAGTTTTCAGATCCAAAGTGAGGAATAGACCATGTATCTGCACACACAGCTTCTGATCAACGAAATTGCCGCCGACGAGCCCGATCCCGCCGCCGCGAATGCCCTGCAGGAGGGCCTCGGAGGGCAGTTCGGCGAGATGCGCACCATGATGCAGTACCTGTTCCAGAGCATGAACTTCCGCGGCGACGCAGCCGCCAAGCCCTACAAGGATCTTCTTCAGGGCGTGGGCACTGAGGAGATCAGCCATGTCGAACTCATCGGGACCACGATTTCACAGCTCCTGGACGGTTCGCCGCGGTATCAGGGCAAGAAGACCGATCCTGTGGATGAGCCGGGCGCGAAGGGAGCCACACCGCTGAAAATCGCGCTGGACACCAGCAACATCCACCACTACCTCGTCGGCGCGCAGGGTGCCCTGCCGGTGGATGCTGCCGGCAACCCGTGGAGCGGTTCCTACGTGTACAACAGCGGCAACCTGGTCCTGGACCTGCTCTACAACCTGATGCTCGAGTCCACCGGCCGGCTGCAGAAGTGCCGGATCTACGAGATGACGGAGAACAAGACTGCCCGCTCGACCATCGCGTACCTGATCGTCCGGGACCAGGCTCACGAGAACGCCTTTGCGAAGGCACTTGAGAGCCTCGGGGTGAATTGGGGCAAGGTCCTGCCCATACCCAAGACAAACGCGGAGCAGTTCCCGGAAGTGAAGAAGCTGCTGGACAAGGGGCTGCAAAGCGTCCAGTACACGTTCAGTGCAGACAACCTCAGCGAGGCCGGAAAACTGTACCGCGGCGCTTCGCCTTCCAACGACGGAACCGAACTCACCACGGACTCCATGCCAGAGGGCTTCCCCATGACTGTCTCGCCGGAACGCCGTGAAGAGTTCGCGCCAGGGCTGGATCCGGAGCTGCTCGCACTCATTCAGGCCACGGCGGAAGTGGAGCTCAAGGACGCGAACAACCCGAAGGAGGCCAAAGGGTAGGGGCATCTGACCGGCATAGACAGCAGTGTCGAGGAAGCGTCCCCGCGTAACGGCTTCACCCCCCCGGCCACTAGGCCACGGGCGGGATTAGTAGACGGACCCTTCCAGGAGTTCTGAGAGCCGGCCGGCGGCGCGCCGGAGTTCCGGGACGCCGGCTTTGAGGCCGGCTTCGGTGGCTGTCTCGACGGGGCTGGTCAGGGCGATTGATTCGCTGGGACGGCCGCCCCTGTTGGGGACAGCGACGGCGACCGACAGGACGCCGGTGGCACGCTCATCGGCGGAATACGCGTAGTCGACCCCGGCTTCCGGCAGGCGTGCCCGAAGCCCCTCGGGTGTAAACGTGCTGTCTTCGTGGCCAGCCGCGATGGCCGCTGCCACGACCTGCTGGAGTTCGGCCTCCGAGGCCGTTGCCAGCAGGATTTTCCCTGCCGCCCCCACTGTCAGTGGGAGGCGCTTACCCAGCGGCAGGTCGTAGCGGAGGGGCGAGTCGCCGTCGACGCGCGCGACCAGGATCCGTTCAAAGCCAAGCCTCGTGTACAGGGATGCCGTGAGTCCCGTCTGGGAGGCCACCTGCTGAAGTATCGGCCGCGCGGCCACCACCAGGGGGTCGTTCTCCAGGTAGCTTCGGGCGGCGGGCAGGACCGCCGGCCCGATCCGGTATGACTTGTCGGTTTGGCTGACCATGCCGAAATCCTGAAGGACCCGCAGGATCCGCAGTGTGGTCGGCAGGCTCATGCCGCAGGCCCTGGCAAGATCACTCAGCCGCTGAGGCCGCTCCGCGCGCTGCAGTTCGGCATAGACCTCCATCGCCCTGGATAGGGAGCGCATGTTCCCGGCCTTCGGGCCATCCTCGGCAGAGCTGGCTGAGTGTGTCGAACTTACCGTCATTCTTTCATTCTATGTAACTTCCTTGCGCTTGACAGGCTTTGTGTCTCCTGTCACTATTTCTTCAGACGCAATAGTCTTTCATTCTATGAAATGAAGGATCACAGAACGTAAGAAGGAAACGATGACAACGGAGTCAGTAATGACCAAACCCGGGAGCGCCGCCCGCGTCGCCCCCTCCGTGCTGGTGGGGATCGGCGCATTCGTGGCAGTCGGCGTGTATGTCCTGGTCAGTTCGTTGGGCCTCGGCCTGTGGACCTCCCTCGGCCCCGGCCCCGGGCTGTTCCCGTTTGCGATGGGCGCTGTGCTGGTCTCGATGTCCATACTCTGGCTCGTCCAGGAGCTGCGGCGTCCCAGCGAGACGCCCGACGGCGTTGACCGGGGCCTCGTGATCGCCGTCGTGGTCAGCCTCGCCCTCTTGGCAGCCGTGATGGACCTGCTCGGATTTCAGCTGAGCATGTTCCTCTTCCTGATGTACCACCTGAGAGTCCGCGGACGCAGGACCTGGGTGTCATCACTGATCATCGCCCTGGCCGGCAGCGTCGGGGCGTTCTACGCCTTCAACTACGGACTGAACGTCACGCTGCCCGTTTCGGCCTTTTCTCCGCTGAACGTGATCGGACTCTAGACATGGACATACTTAACGACCTGCTCGGCGGCTTCGCCGCCGCCATGACCTGGCAGAACCTGATTTTCGCTTTCCTTGGCTGCCTGTTGGGCACCATCATCGGCGTGCTGCCCGGCATCGGCCCGGTCGCCGGCGTTGCCCTGCTCATCCCGCTCACCATGAACCTGGACGCAACCGGGGCGATCATCATGCTGTGCGCCATTTTCTACGGCACCGCCTACGGAGGAACGATCACCAGCGTCCTGCTGAACACCCCCGGCGAAGCGGCGTCCGCCATCACCACCATCGATGGCTACGCCATGACCAAGATCGGCAGGGCAGGAGCCGCCCTGACCATCGCCGCCGTCGGATCCTTTGTCGGCGGAACCATCGCCACGCTCGGCCTGGTCGCCGCCGCCAAACCGCTTGGGGAGCTTGGACTGCTGGTCGGCCCGCCGGAGTTCTTCGCCCTGATGGTCGTGGGCATCTCCCTGCTGGTAGCCCTGGCGGGCAGGTCGATGGTCAAAGCCCTCATCTCCGGAGCGCTGGGCCTGCTGATTTCGATGGTCGGCATCGACCCGGTGGCGGGCGCCCCCCGCTTCACCTTCGGCATGGACAGGCTCCTTGACGGCGTCAGCTTCGTCGCCGTCATCGTCGGTGTCTTCGGGCTTTCCGAAATCCTGTCCTACCGCAAGGACCCGCACGCCGCCACAGTTCATGCCCCGGGCCTGCGGTCCCTGCTGCCGTCACGGACGGAATGGCGGCGCAGCGCACCGTCGATGGCCCGCGGCACAGGCATCGGCTTCGGCCTCGGCCTCATCCCCGGCATGACTGGCTCCGTGTCGTCCCTGCTTGCGTACGGTGCCGAGAAGAAGTTCTCCCGTCACCGCAACGAACTCGGCAAGGGGGCAGTGGAAGGTGTCGCCGGGCCGGAAACAGCCAACAATGCCCACGCCAACGCCGCACTTATTCCGCTTTTCACGCTCGGCATCCCGGCCTCGCCGACGATCGCCGTGCTCATGGGGGCGTTCCTGCAGCAGGGCCTGACCCCCGGGCCGACCCTGTTCACCGAGAACTCCGAAATCGCCTGGGCGATCATCGCCAGCCTCTTCATCGGCAACCTGCTCCTGCTGCTCCTGAACGTCCCCCTGGTCGGCCTGTGGACCTCCATCCTCCGCGTGCCGGCATCGATCCTGACGGCCCTGATCCTGCTTTTCATGGTCATCGGCGCCTACACGATCAACTTCAGCGTTTTCGATGTGTTCGTCATGATCGGTTTCGGACTGCTCGGCCTCGCCCTGAGGCACCTGCAGATCCCGCTCGCCCCGATGGTGCTCACCCTCGTGCTCGGACCCCTCATGGAACGGTCCCTGCGTGAATCCCTCGAAATCTCCCAAGGCGACTTCGGCATCTTCGTTAACCGCCCCATCTCCATGGTGCTGATCGGCATCGGGGTCCTGATCATCTTCAGTCCGCTGCTCAAGCTTCGTAAGCCCAAGGCGCTGGACGAAGACCCCGAAACCTAAACCACCCCCACCAAAATCCGTCCCAGACCTGATTCACCCCTTCAAAGGAGAAGACCTTGACCCGCACACGCATCGCAGCAGCCTTCGCCGCAGCAGCCCTCGTCGCCCTCACGGGCTGTGGCGCCAACGCCGGCACCGCCACTACCGCCGGGGATGATTTCCCCAAGAAAGGCAAATCGATCGACCTGATCGTTTCCTTCTCTTCCGGCGGAGCCGTGGACACCGCGGCCCGGCTCGTGCAGCCCATCCTGGAGAAGGAACTCGGCACCAACGTCGAGGTCATCAACAAGCCCGGAGCGGGCGGACAGATCGGCTACACCCAACTGACCAGCGCCAAGCCGGACGGCTACACCATCGGCGCAACCGGCTCCCCGTCCGTCGTCGTCTCACCACTGGATCCTGCACGCGGCGCCAAATACACCCGCGCCAGCTTCCAGCCCCTCGGCCGGCAGGTCATCGACCCCGCTGTGATCGCTGTGCAGCCCGACAGCCCGTACAAGTCGCTGAAGGAACTTCTCGACGCCGCCAAGGCCCAGCCGAAGTCGATGACAGCCAGCACCACCGGCCTGCAGACCGGCGAACACTTCGCCCTGGCCCAGATCCAGGAAACCACCGGCGCCGAATTCGCCCCGGTGCACTTCTCTGAAGGCGCCTCCCAGGCCACCACCGCGTTCTTGGGCAAGCACGTTGACATCCTCGTCGCCAACGTCAGCGACGTGAACGACCTGACCAAACAGGGCAAGGCGCGCGTCCTGGGCATCATGACCGCAGAACGCTCACCCTCGCTGCCGGACGTCCCCACCTTCAAGGAATCCGGCTATGACGTGGAAGCCGGAACCGCCCGCGGCTACTCCGCACCGGCCGGGCTGCCTGACGCCGTCGCCAAGAAGCTCGAAGCTGCAATCCAGAAGGCCATCGAGGACCCGGCCGTCGTCCAGAAGATGAACGACCTCGGCCTGCAGACCAGTTACCTCTCCGGCGGGGACTACGAGACGTTCTGGGCCGGACAGGAGGAGGACTTCAAGAAGGTCCTCCCGCTGGTCCAGAAAAAAGACTAACCCTCCTCCCGCCACACCATCCACGGAAGAACCCCACCATGACAACTCCCGTCCTTGAAGACATCGACGCCGACTTCCCCCGCCCCGACCGGGACGTGGTCGACCGCCTCGCCAAACTGCCCGCCGCCAACATCGGCGACGCCATGGATCGGCTCGGAGTCGCAGACTCGGCCATCCAGGCCATCTGGTCCGGCGCCCGCCTCGCCGGACCCGCGTTCACCGTCTGGACCCGCCCCGGGGACAACCAGGGCATCCACCGTGCACTGCAGCTCGCCCGCCCCGGAGACGTCATCGTCGTCTGCGGCGGCGGGGACGAATCCCGGGCCCTGTTGGGTGAACTCATCGGCGAACGCGCCATCAACCTGGGCCTGGCAGGATTCGCCCTGGACGGCGCAGCCCGGGACGCCGAAGCCCTCGCCGAAATCGGCATGCCCGTCTTCGCCCGCGCCGTGACCCCCGCCGGCCCGTACAAGAATGGTCCCTCCCGACTGGGCACCCCCATTTCCTTCGGAGGCGTCCCTGTCCTGCCAGGTGACATCATCATCGGCGACTCCGACGGCGTCGTCGTCATCCCTCGGGAACAGGCAGCCAGAGTGGCGGACGCCGCCGAAGCCGTCTTCGCCGACGAAACCAACCGCCGGGCGGCCATCGTCGCCGACCGCCACTAAGCAAGAAAGACACACGACAAATGACAGCGTGCACCGTCATCGGCCTCGGTGAGGCCGGAGCTACCTACGCGGCCGCCCTCGTGGCCGCAGGCCACAGCGTGACGGGATTCGACCCCGTCGCACCATCCACTCCGGCGGGCGTGATCCGGACCGCAACGGCAGCTGAAGCGTGCGCCGGGGCGGATATCGTCCTGGTCCTCACGGGAGCGGCCGCCGCGCGAAGCGTCGCCCGGGAATGCCTGCCGGTCCTCCCGGCCGGCAGCTGCTACGCGGACTTCACCTCCTCCTCACCCCACGTCATGCAGGAGCTTGGGCAGCTGCCAGGCGAAGCGCTCTTTGCCGATGTCGCCATCCTCGGACCCGTCCCCACGCAAGGCGTGAAGACTCCCCTGATGGTCAGCGGCCCAGGGTCCCGGGCAGTCGCTGACCTGCTGTCCCCGCTGGGCGCCGACGTCGAAATCGCCGACGGGGAACCCGGGGCGGCCATGGCCCACAAGCTGCTCCGCAGCGTCCTGATGAAAGGCCTGGCCTCCGTCGTCGTTGAGGCGGTCACCGCGGGACGGGCCGCAGGCCTGGAGGAGTGGATCCGTGCCCAGATCGCCCGGCAACTCGCCGGCGACGGGCAGGCAGTCATCGACAGGTTCCTTACCGGAACCGCCAAGCATGCCCTGCGCCGCTCCAGGGAGATGCAGGACACCGCCAGCTACCTCTCGGAAGATCTCAGGGTGCCCGCGGAGATGACCAGCGCCTCTGCCACCGCCCTCACGCGCATCGCCGCCGAGACGGCACAGACGGTACCGGCCTTGCGCTGACTCCGGCATCGGGCAGAATCAGGAACAGGAACCCAGCGGTGAACCTTCCGTCCGCAACGAAATCCCAGTCAGGAGAGGCAGCATGATCGGCATCTGGGCCCTTGGCGCCTACCTTGCGGTCATCCTGCTCTGGACCACGCTCATCAAACGCAGCGTCGGGGAGGCCATGATCCTGGGATTCCTTGCGGTCCTTCCCTTCACGGGGGGCGGAGCGGCACAGACCGGATGGGCGGCGCTGTCTTCGGCCGTGACGGACGAAATCGTCTATGCCACCATGGCGTTCGTCTTCATGGGATACCTGCTGGACAAGACCGGCGTGCTGGACCGGCTCATCGACCTGCTGAACTCCCTGATCGGCGGCGTCAAAGGCGGTCCCGCCTGGGTCTCGACCGTGGCGTCAGCAGGCCTGGGCGGGGTGGTCCATAACCAGGCAGCCATCGCCGCGACCGTCGGCTCGGTCACGATCCCCTGGATGGAGAAATCCCGGCTGGACAAACCCTCGGCGGCGACGCTGGTGGCGGGAAACGCGGGAATGGGCATCGCTTTCCCGTTCAGCGCCTCGATGTTCGTCCTCGTCGGATCCGCGACGGTCGGGCCGCTGCTGGACGTCAACGACCTCGTCCTTCCTTTGCTCATCGGCGGACTGTGGTGCTTCCTGCACCGGCTCATCGTCACCTGGCTGCTGATCCGCAGGAGCGGGATGGCACCCTTGGATGCCGCGCACCGGCTGCCGGTCCGGGCGGCGTTCGGCCGCGGCTGGGCGACGATGCTGCTGTTCGTCGTGGTCGCCATTCCGCTGGTCATCACGTCCGGAACCATCGCCACGGCACTGTCGGACTGGAGCGGCGGGGACGTCACCAAGTCCGTCAGCGTCATCGTCTGGATCCCGGTGGTCCTCATCATCACCGGGGCCCTGCTGGGCAGGAAGCAGCTGCCGGGCAGCGGCCGCGCCTGGTGGTCGCTGCTGCAGAACTCCGCTCCCAGGTTCGGTGTCGTCGGTGTGACGGTGGTCTTCGCCTTCGCCGGAGCCAACGCCCTCGCCGCCACCGGGCTCCCCACGCAGATGACAGCACTGCTCAACCAGCTGGACCTGCCCTTGTGGCTGCTCGCGATCCTGATTGGGTTGATTGTCATCGCCGTCGCCGCCCCGCTGTCGGCGACGGCGACGATGGCCGCCGTCGGGACCGTCGGCGTCGCCACGCTCGTTGCCGCGGGCGTCCCGGCGACCACCGCAGCCGTCGCCGTGCTCGTCTTTTCCTCCTGCGAAGCTGCGGTCCCGCCCGGAGGGGCGCCCTTGTATGTCGCCTGCGGCATCGCGGACGTCGATCCGATCAAGACCTTCGCCCGCCTGCTTACGCACTACGCCCTGCCATTGCTCGGCATCGGCGTGCTGATCATCGTCGGCGTACTGCCCATCTAAAGGAACCAAGACATGCACCAGATCCGACGGGCCATCGAAGTCCTCTTCGTCCTGACCCTCGCCGCTCTCCTCCTGGGAGGAGTGGTGTTCGTGGCCGGACAGGCCCTTGCCTTGATCTCAGGCCAAGGCGGCTGGCTGGAATTCCTGAACGAATCCATCAAGGCCCCGATGTGCATCGCGGCCTCCATCTGCGCGTTCGCGGGTTTCCTCCTCAGCTACAAGCGCCACCAGAACCAGGGGCAGCCCCAGGAAGCAACAACGCGATGACCAACCCTGCCGGGGACGGAACCTACCCGACTTTCGCCGGGCTGCTGGAACGGGAGGGCAGGCTTGCAGGCACCTCGTGGGGCCTGTTTCCCGAACCGGGCCGCGGAACTCCCTCCTTCATCACCCAGGACGCCGTCCTGGCAGCAAGGAACTGCATCAGGACCGGCTCGGTTTTCGGCCTGGACTATCCGGCCGACGCCTTCGATCCCGGAATGTCGCTCAAACGCCGGGCCCCCCGGCACACCATCTACTCCTCACACCCGGCCCACCGCGACGACTACCTGGATGGGTATTACCTCCAGGGATCCACACAGATCGACGGGCTCAGGCACCGGAGGGCTGACGACGTCGGCTTCTACAACGGCACCCCGGATGACCGGATCAAGGAGGGGACCCCGGACCTTGGCATCCAGGAATGGGCAGACAACCCCATTGCCGGCAGGGGCGTGCTTGTCGACCTCGAGGGATACCGCGCCGGCCAGGGTGCGCCCATCGAGCATGCGGCAGGTGAACCGCTCGATCTTGACCTCATCCGAGCGGCAATCGAGGCCCAGTCCCTCATCCTCCGGCCGGGAGACATCCTCATGCTCCACACCGGCTGGTGCGAATGGTTCCTGGCGCTGCCCCCGGAGGACAAGCAACGGATCCGCGACAGCCGGCGGGCCACCGGAGTTGCCCAGTCACAGGACTTTGTCGCCTGGGCGTGGGACCGCCGGTTCGCACTCCTCGCCGCCGACAACTTCGCCTTAGTGCTTGCCCGCCATTGGGGCAAGCCCCTTCCTTGACTCCGCGCCCAACGACCACGGCATGATGCACCAGCAACTCCTGGCCAAACTCGGCATGCCGCTGGGCGAACTCTGGCGGCTTGGACCCCTCAGCCGGCACATGAAAACCACCGGCAGCTGGGACGCCTTCATCAGCATCAAACCGTTGAACATCACCGGAGGAACCGGGTCACCCGCCAACGCCATCGCATTGACGTGACAGCCGAACGCCAGAGCGTATCCGTAGCACCGGCCTCATGAACCTATTCCGGTATAGTTCACCCCACCGCCTCCGAAACGCGCGGATTCGCGGGCAATGCGGACCGGCCCGCACCCCCACGTCCTGCCGACGGCGGCCCACGACACACAGGAAGACAGCAGCACATGACTCGACGGCGAGGAATGTCCCTGGCGGGGCAGTATCTCCGCCTGCAGCTGCTGATCGTGCTTGCCGTGCTGGTGGCGGTGGTGGCGATTTCGCTGGCGCAGTCCGCGGCGTCGTTCGAACGCACCGAAGGCCGCCGGGCGCTGTCGGCCGCCGAGACGCTCGCCGCCAACCCCACGGTCCGCGGCCTGCTGGCCAATGCCCAGCCGGGAAGCGGATCCGCCCTGCCTTCCGTCGCCGAATCGGTGCGCACCATCTCGGGGTCCTCGCAGGTTGCACTGGCCCGCGCTGACGGGACAGTGGTGACGTCCTCGGATCCATCCCAGGAGGGCCGGAAGATGGCGCTTGGCGACAGCGTGGTGATGGCCGGGCGGGCCTGGACCGGGCTGGTGGGCAGCGGGGCATCGGAAGCCCTTTCGGCCCAGGTCCCGGTGCTGGACGAACGCGGCAAAATGGTGGGAATCGCCGCCGTCGGGAGGAGTTTTCCGTCCGTGATGGAGCGGCTCGGGGATGCCGTGCCGAACCTGCTCACGTACCTGGGGGTCGCCAGCGTCCTGGGCGTGGCGGGGTCGCTGCTGCTGGCCCGGCGGGTCAAGCGCCAGACCCTGGGCATGGAGCCGGACGAGATCACCGGCCTCGTGGAGAACCGGGAAGCGATGCTCCACGGACTCAAGGAGGGTGTGGTGGCGCTGGATCCCCAGCAGCGGATCACGGTGGCCAACGACAGCGCCAAGCGCCTGCTGGGGCTTCCGGACGACTGCGTGGGCAAGGACCTCGGCAGCCTCGCCGTGCAGCCGTCGCTGACGGACGTCCTCACGCAGGACCAGCCCGGACCGGACAGACTGGTCCTGGTCGGTGAGAGCCTGCTGGTGCTGAACCGGATGCCGATCCGCTCGCACGGGCGCGTCATCGGCTCCGTGACCACGCTGCGTGACCGAACCGAGCTGGCGTCCCTTGAGCGCGAGCTCGGCACAACCCGGACGGCCACGGACACCCTTCGAGCGCAGGCGCACGAATTCGCCAACCAGCTCCACACGATTTCCGGCCTGATCCAGATCGGCGAGTATGACGCCGTCGTGCAGTTCGTCAACGGCACCACCTCCAACCGGACACGCCTCAACGAGGAGGTGACCAGCAGGATCGCGGACCCGGCGCTGGCCGCGCTGCTCATCGCCAAGTCCAGCCTGGCGGCGGAGCGCGGGGTATCGCTGGAACTCGCGCCGGAGTCCCGGCTGGACCGCGTGGACGAGGAGCTGTCGCGGGACCTGACCACGGTGGTGGGCAACCTCGTGGACAATGCCCTTGACGCCGTCACCAACGCGTCCGACGCGGAGGTCGAGGTGGTGATCGAGGAGGCCGACGGCGGCGTGAGGGTTGTGGTGCAGGACTCCGGCCCGGGGGTCCCGGAGAAGGTCATGGAGGACATCTTCCTGCAGGGCTTCAGTACCAAGAATTCACCCGACGGCGGCCGGGGCTACGGCCTGGCGCTGGCGCGCGTGGTGTGCCAGCGCCGCGGCGGCCGGCTGACAGTGCACAACGACGGCGGCGCCGTCTTCACGGCAGTGCTGTTCCATAACCAGCGAGCGGGCAGCGAACAGCCCGGCAAAGCGAGGCGGCCATGATCAGCGTCCTCATTGTCGACGACGACTTCATGGTGGCCAAGGTCCACGCCGGGTTCATCCAGCGCACGCCGGGGTTCACCGTCGTCGGAGTCGCCCACACCGGGGCCCAGGCGGTGCAGGAAACGCAGCGGCTGCAGCCCGACCTGGTCCTGCTGGACATCCACCTGCCCGACGTCAACGGGCTGGACCTGATGCACCGGCTGCGGGAGGCGGCGCCGGAGCTGGACGTCCTGGTCATCAGCGCAGCCAGGGAAGTGGAGACGGTACGCCGGGCCCTCCGAGGCGGAATCGTGCACTACCTGATCAAGCCGTTCTCCCAGACAGACCTGCAGGAGCGCCTGGAACATTACCGGAACACATACCAAAGCCTTGCGTCCTCCAAAGACGTGGCGGAGCAGGCCGACGTGAACCGGGTCTTCGGCCTGGAACGCGGGGACCGGCCGCTGCCCAAGGGCTGCAGCGCCGAGACCCTGCAGGTGGTGGAGCGGGCGCTGCACGAGGCCGAGGGCGATGTCTCCGCTGCCGAGCTGGCCGCGCTGGTGGGCACATCGCGTGTGAGCGCTCGGCGCTACCTTGAGTACCTCAATGACGAGGGGCTGGTGGACGTGACGCTGAAGTACGGCGTCGGACGCCCCGAACGGCGGTACGCCTGGAAGGCTGGCTGAAGACGGTCAGGGG
This sequence comes from Arthrobacter pascens, assembly GCF_017052465.1. GTDB lineage: Bacteria > Actinomycetota > Actinomycetes > Actinomycetales > Micrococcaceae > Arthrobacter > Arthrobacter pascens. The sequence goes on along the minus strand of NZ_JAFHKT010000112.1, from coordinate 76,130 downwards.
GCCGTCCGGGGCGTGAGGGTTTCGATCGCTTTGCGCGCGCTGGCGGTGACCTGATCGACGTCGGCCGTCCCGTCGACGCGGACCAGAATGCCGCGTTCGGCATACCGTGCGATGAGGGGTTCGGTTTCTTCGCGGTAGAGCTGCAGGCGGTGGCGGATAACGTCCTCGGTGTCATCGCTGCGCCCTTCGATGCCGGCGCGGCGGAGTAGGCGGCGGACGATCTCCTCGTCACCGACGGTGACTTCCAGTACGGCTTCCAGGGCATTGCCGGTGCTCTCAAGGATGGCGTCCAGGTCGTTCATCTGGGCCACAGTCCGGGGATAGCCGTCAAGGAGGAAACCATTCGTGACGTCCTGCCGGGACAGCCGCTCGCGGACCATGTCGGTGGTGACGTGGTCCGGGACGAGGTCGCCGGAATCCAGGTACTTTTGGGCCTGGATTCCCAGGGGCGTCTGGGCGGCCAGATGGGTCCGGAACATGTCGCCCGTGGAGATCTCCACGACGCCCAGCTGTTCACTGAGACGGTGCGCCTGGGTGCCTTTGCCCGATCCGGGAGGGCCGATGATCAACAGTCTCGTCATGCGTCTGTCCGTTCCGCTGGATTTCCGGCCGCAAGTCTGTCCGATACTACCGGCGTGGTCCCGGCCAGGCGAGGCCTGCAGATTCGCCGGACATACCTGGCACGCCCGCGTAGTGCCGGAAGTCTCCGGGTAGTTACCGCGCCAAAAACGGGTAGTCGCCTCGCGTGACGCCAGGCCGGGGTGCGCCGTTGAATAGGTTGGCACAGGGCAACAGTCCACAGCGGCGGGGGGAACACCATGAAATTTTCGCGGAAGCCGGTCACAGACCGGAACGGATCCGGTGCGGCACACACAGCGGCGCGCGGGAGCATGCCATGAGCTCCGGGCTGGCCTCGGCTGTGCAGTTCGCCGGCTCCCTGCCGGGCTCGATCCTGTTGACACTGGGGCAGACCGTGGTGGTCGTGTGCGCCTGCTCCGACATGGTCCGCATGATGTCCGTGCCCCGCTCCCATGGGCGGTACGTGGCCAACACGGTCTTCCGGACACTGGTGCCGCTGGCGATCCTGACCACGGCCCTGCGGGCGCTGCTGGATGCGGCCTCCGGCGTCTGGCCGAACGTCACTGCCGGGATGTTCGTGCTGGTGGTCCTGACCTACCGGTGGCGCACCGACACCGACGAGGACAGCTGGTGGAAGGGCAAAGGCAAGGCGCTGGGCCGGTGGCTCCGGAAACAGGCTGCGCCGCGGGGCGTGGCTGCCCCGGCTGCCGGCCTGGCCCGTGTCGCCCTGCCGCTGTCAGTCGTTGAAGAGCCCGGCCAGGTCCTCGGCCGTCAGTGCGCCGCCTGAGAGCGCATCGCCTTCCATCACGTCGGCGAACAGCTGCGACTTCTTCGCCTTGAGCGCCATGACCTTTTCCTCGATGGTGTCCTTGGCCACGAGCCGGTACACCATGACGTTCCTGGCCTGGCCGATGCGGTGGGTGCGGTCCACGGCCTGCGCTTCCGACGCCGGGTTCCACCACGGGTCCAGCAGGAACACGTAGTCGGCCTCGGTCAGGTTCAGGCCGAAGCCGCCGGCCTTGAGGCTGATCAGGAACACCGGGGCCGCGCCGTTCTTGAACTCGTTGACCACGTCGGTGCGGTTCCGGGTGCCGCCGTCGAGGTAGCAGAACTCGATGTTCTCCTCGACCAGGCGCTCGCGGACCTTGCCCAGGAAGCCCGTGAACTGGCTGAAGATCAGGGCGCGGTGGCCCTCGGCCACCAGGTCCTCGAGCTGCTCGAACAGGACGTCCAGCTTGCTGGACCGCACGCCGCTCAAGGACTCATCCACCAGCGACGCGTCCAGGCTCAGCTGCCTCAGCAGGGTCAGCGACTGGAAAATCGTGAAGCGGTTTTTGTTGACGTCCTCGATCAGGCCCAGGATCTTCTGCCGCTCGCGCTGCAGGTGCGTCTGGTACACCTTCTGGTGCCGGGGGTTGAGCACCACCTCAAGAATCTGTTCCTGCTTGGGCGGCAGGTCCTTGATGACCTGCTCTTTGGTGCGGCGCATCATCAGAGGGCGGACCCGACGGCGGAGCTTGTCCAGCTGCCCCTTGTCACCGTTTTTCTCGACCGGCTTCTGGTAATACTCGGCGAACCGCGAGGGGCTCGCGAACAGCCCTGGCGCCACAATCGAGGTCAGCGCCCAGAACTCCATCAGGTTGTTCTCGAGCGGGGTGCCGGTGATGGCCAGTTTGAAGGCCGCCGGAAGCTTGCGGGCGCACTGGTAGGCCTTCGACTGGTGGTTCTTCACGAACTGGGCCTCGTCCAGCACCAGTCCGGACCACCGCCGCCCCGCGTACGCCTCGTAGTCGATCCGGAACAGGGCGTAGGACGTGATGACGATGTCCGCGCCGGCCATGGCCTCGGCCGGCTCTGCCCCGGTTTTGGCAAACGTCTCGCCGATCGCGCGCACGGTGAGCCCCGGTGCGAAGCGCGCAGCCTCCGCCTGCCAGTTGCCCACGACGCTCGTGGGCGCCACCACCAGGAAGGGCGCGCCGCCGTCGGGCGTTGTGCTGTCTTCAGCGGCCGTGCTGTCTTCGCCGTCCGTGCCGCCGGAGGCGTGCTCCTTCGCCGCGCACATCAGCGCCAGCGCCTGCACGGTCTTGCCGAGCCCCATGTCGTCGGCGAGCACACCGCCGAGACCGTGCCGGTACAGGAAAGTCAGCCAGTTATAGCCCTCCAGCTGGTACGGGCGGAGTTCCGCGTTCAGCGTGGCCGGGAGCGGCAGGCCGTTGATGCCGCCCTCCAGCAGCCCGCCCACGGCCTCGCGCCAGGCGGTGGCCTGTTCGTCCACGATCCCCAGCTGCGCCAGCTCGTCCCACAGCCCAGCCTGGAAACGGCTGATCTGCAGCGGGGCGTCCTTGTTGTCCTGGAGTGCGCGGGCTTCGTCAATCAGTGCCCGCAGCTGGTGCAGTTCCGGCAGGTCCAGCGAGAAGTAGGCGCCGCTGGGCAGCAGCATGCGCGTCTGGCCGGCGGCGAGCGCTGAAAACAGCGCCGCAAACGACACGGGCTGGCCTTCCAGCGTGATCACGATGCCGAGGTCGAACCAGTCGCGCTGGTCCGTGGCTTTGGTGGAGATGGCCACCACCGGGGCTTCCTCGGCCTCGCGGTAGTCAGCCATGTCGCCCGACGTTTCCACGGACACACCGGGGGTGTCCCTCAGCCGGGGGAGGACCTCCTCGGTGAACGCCAGCGTGTCCAGGCCGGTGAGTTCGGCTGCGGCCGCGAGCCGCGGCGTGCCCCAGCCGCCGGTGGCAGACTCACCCAGCTTCGGCACCACGTCCCACGGCTGGCCGAGGGCTTCCAGGATCCGGGCCTCGGCAGGGTCGTCCCGGTAGCCGTGGTCGCCAGGGTGGCGCCACAGCGGCTGAGCGGTGACGAGGTTTCCGGATTTGTAGTGCCATTCCCAGTGCAGCCGGACCCTGTGGTCAGCGCCGTAATTCGCCAGCAGGGACAGGGTGGGGACGGCCAGCGCCGGCAGCTCCACCGACTCGTCCGACGCCGTCACCCGTGCCGTCTGCTTGAGCTTGGGATAGAAGCCCGTGAGGAAGCGGCTCTCGTCCCGCGCCGGGATATGGAGCGTGCTGCCGGCCGTCACGAACGTCAGCAGCTCCTCGCTGAGCCCGCTTTCCAGCGGGGCGAGCGTGATGACGCTGTCCCCGGCGACGCCGGGAAGCGCGTCCCCGCCGGAGGTGACAAAGATGCCGTGCGCCGGACGGCCGAGGGTGCCCACCGAAGCCGGATCCACCTCGGTCCCCTCAACGGTGATGGTGGGGGCGAGCTCCAGGCCGCCGTCGTCGGACGTTGTGCTGCCGTGGCGGCTCAAGTTAAGGCCGACGGCGGCGGGCGCCTCAGCGACCCTGACAGGCTCCTGGCCGCGGCTGTGGACCAGGGCCACGCCGATCTTTTTGGCCTCGTCCAGCAGGCTCCACAGGTTCTTGCCGGCGAACGTGTTCATCCCCAGCCACAGGGCGGCCGAGGAGTGCACCCGGTTGGCGGCCGACGTGTGGGCGGCGAGGAAGGACTGCATCCATTCCACGTGGGCTTCGTTGCACTCCCGCTTGAAGCTCAGGTAGCTGAGCGTGTTCCACGAGACGTCGCCGCGGATCCACTTGCCCTTGGCGCCCATGATCACCGGGCGTGCCTTGAGCTGGCGGACGCTGCGCAAAGGGTCCCGGCGGCCGGTGTAGGAGAAGTGCGGGGCTGGTTCCTCCACCTCGAACTGGAGTGCCAGCGGGATGCCCCCCGTTGACGGTGTGATGCCGGGCTGCGAAATCAGCGGGCTGAGGGCCTGCTCCCAGTCCGCGAGGTCAGGCGCCGCGGGCTCCCTGGAAAGCCGGGAAACGTCCGCGGGTGCCAGCAGTTTCATCCGGATCGCCGGGTTGTCCTCGGCGGCGAAGAGCAGCGCGGCCACGTGCTTGCAGTCCTTGCGGACCGGGCAGCTGCAGACGCCGACGGTGCAGCTCCAGCCGCCCGCCTTCCGGACCAGCTTGGCGGTGGTCGAGTACGGTACGTCGGCGCCACCGCGCACCTTGCCCAGCATCAGCCCGGTGGCGGCGTCGAACGAAATTCCGGCGACGCGGCTGCCCATGGCATAGGCGAGTCCGGCCGCGAGGGAGCGGTCGTTGATCGCCGGGGTCTGGATTGCCAGTGCCGCACTCTCGTCCGGTTTGGATGGCATGGTGCGCGCTACTTTCAGCAGGTCAAAATCTGCAGGTTATCTGATCCATCTTAGTCAGCCGGGAGAGGCCCTGAAACTTCGCCTGGCGTTCACCTGCGCCTCAACCCCCGGCCGACGGCGGCGCGTACGTTGAAACTGTCCTGAGCACCACCGGCTTCTGCAGCGAGGATTCCCATGACTTCCAACGAGTACCCCGTCGTCTTGACGCTTGAAGGCGCCGACGCCGCGAACAACGAGGTGGTGGACGCCAACGTCACCGTGGTCAATGCCATGTTCCGGGAGCTGCTCAATTCCGGGGAGATCGCCCCCAACGCCCTGCGCAGCTACTTTGTGGACTTCTACCTCACCCAGGCGCTTGGCGGCGGATTCGCGCAGTATGTTTTCACTGCCGCGGACCGCGGCGAGCTGGACACCTACATCCGCGAGGGCCTCGAAGCCATGGGTGCCGCAGCCCACCTGGCGTTGTTCGACCGCACTGCCGAGGCCTTCGACGCCCTCTCGGAGGAGGAAGCGGAGATCTACCTGGACGGCGAATGGGACGCAGAGACCGACGGCGAGCTGCCGGAGAGTGTCCAGGCCATGGAAGACCTCGACGCCGAATTCGAGGCGCTGCTGGAGACCGAGGACATCACCGCACTCAACGCTGCCTGGCTCCGCGGGCAGGAGGGGCTGCTGATCCTGGCGGGCGAGGAGCTCGCCGCCCACCTTGCCGCCCGCGTGGCTCGGGTTCCGGACCTTGAAGAGCGCCGGGCCGAAGCCGAGCAGGCGGCCCTCGAGACCGCGCCGGAGTTTGAACTGATCATCCGCGAACTGTGCGACATCGCCGGCTACACGCTTCAGAAGATCACCATGGGGGATCCCAACTTCGAGCACAACGGCGAGACCGTCCTGGCATGGCAGTTCAGCACGGACCACGGCGACTTCCTCATGATCGAGGACGACGACGAGGCCTTCATGCTCCACCCCGAGACCAGGGAAATCGTCGCGGCGGTGGAGTTCGAGGACGCCGACGAGGTGCTGGTCGACGCGCGGCACCTCTAGGTCAGATGTGTCCCTTCGTCAGCCGAAGGGTGGGCTGATCCCGGTCCGTGCGCTTCCTCGGCACCGGGATCCTCGTCGTGCAGCAGCAGGGCTGTGCCTTGGTGGGCTGACAGTTCGAGGAAAAAGCTGTGCAGGTCATCCACCTGCCCCACCGTCTCGCCGCTGAACAGATCCTGCACGCTGGCGCCGGGGGGCAGGTGGGCGGACTGGATGCTGCCGGCGATATCCTGGCCGGAGAAGTTGAGCACGGTGACCTGCAGCGCCCCGTCCCCCAGCCGGTTGACCATGACGAGCAGCCCGCGGTTGGAAACGTCCGGCACATCCAACAACGTGCCTGTTGCTATTCCGTTGTCTTCCCGTACCTCGAGGATTCGCTGGAGCCGCCGGGCAAATGAGGCGGAATCCTGAAGCTGGTCAGGCAGCGAACCGTACAGGCTGCGGGCGCGGGGCATGCCTGCCGAGGAGGTCTCCGCGTCCGGGCTGGTGCCCATGATGTCGTGGGCTCCGCGGTTGATCCAGCGGGTGTCGCCCTCGGAGGTGAGCGCGTGGACGTGCTCGCGGTCGAGGGCCGTTATGCCGGTGAGGTCCCACCCGGAAAGGGCGAAAACGCCGGGCTGCAGGGCGTTGTACATCGACAGCAGTATGTGGGCATCCAGGACCTGGCCCTCCTGCTCGGGGGTTATTGCTTCAGGGTCGCGGATGCCGAGTGCGGCCATGATGAAGCTGACCGTGGTGCAGGCGATGCCGTTGGTCGTAAACACAGCGTTGTAGGGTGCATTCTCGCCGGTCAGGCGCTCCCTCATGGTTTGCTGCACCTGGTCGGCGAGCTGGGCTCCGGTGAGTTCCTGTCCGTTGAACTCGAACACCTCGTCCCTGTGTCCCGAGGCGAAGTGCATCAGTTCGTAGGTCAGTTCGTCATGGTTCTGCAGCGCGTGGACCAGCGAGGCCTGGTCAACTCCGATTTCCATCGACAGGCGGAGCGTCAGTCGTAGCAGCTCGGTGTCGGCCGTGACGAGCGCGTAGTGATATGCGGGCCGGGTGATGAAGTCGTAGGAAAGGTCAGGGCCCGACTCGGAGGTGGCCTTGATGTCGTCGATGGTCAGGTTCAGCTCCTGGAAGGAGAACCCGCCGACCTTGCGGATCATGGAGCCGATGAGCTGGTTGGCTGCCTCGGAGAGGGGATGCCCTTCCGACCAGCCCGGCTGCTCTTCTGCGCTCTTTTCCACTCCGAGGAAGCCGTTGGCGTCCAGGCGGAGCGCGCCGGTGCCCAAATCAACAAGTGAGTGCAGAGCGTCCCCGACCACCAGGCGCATTCCGGCGAAGGTGGGATCCAGCCAGTTGATGGATGGCTGGCCTGCCTTGAAGTAGTGCAGGTAGACCCAGCGGCGGGTCTTTCCGGTGGTGTCGACGATCGCCCGCGTTGCGCTCCAGTTGGTTTCCTTGACGCCGGGTTCGTAGAAGATGACCCGCTGGAGCCGGCCGATGATGTAGCCGGCTTCTTGCAGCGCCTGTTCGGACTCAGGACTGAGATTTGCCGAATCCTGCCCTTCGGGCACGTCCGGCAGCAGGTGCCAGTCCTCCTCCGGAATGTCGATCATGTGATAGATGCCCGGGTAGTCCCGAAAGTTCATTTCGGCCAGGCGGAAGTCCGCTCCCTTGCCGGTGTGGCCCGGAACGATGTCATCGATGACCGTGCCGCCGTGGTCGGCGGCGACCTCGCACATCTGCCGGAATTCTTCTTCCGTGCCAAACACCGGGTCGATAGCCATGCTGATCCGGTCAAAGTGCCCGTCAACGCTGGGAGTCTGGGTCCAGCCGCTGATGCCTCCGGCCAGTTTGACGGGGCCGGTGTGGAGGGCCCTGATCCCGATTTCCCGGAAGGCTTCCCACATGCCCGCATCGCCCAATGCCGAAAGGAAGGACTGGCCGGGCTGCGTGATGAAGGACAGGGGGTACGCGGTAAACCAGACGGGAGCACGCTCGACGGCGGCCCTGGGGTTGGGATGTGCATAGGAGTTCTGCCACATGCTGGCCTGCCCGGAGAGTTGCCGTGCCAGCACGTTGGCGTCTCCCAGCATTGCCTGGTTCCGCAGCCACTCGACATACGCCGCGTTGCGGCCGTCGAACTCAAGGGATGGCCTGGAAGCCAGGTACTGGCGCCTGCGGGCGATTGGCCTCAGAGCCTTCGGGCGGGCGGGATAAAACTGCTCGTCGTAGGTGATGTCCGCCGGCTCCGCTGCAGAGTCGGCCGGAGCCGAATCTGCTTCTTCCGCCGTTGTTTCGTCCACCACTGTTTCTTCCGCCGCTGCGGAGACTGCCTCCGGTGCTGAAATTCTCTCGTCGGTACTTGATTCCCGCACAGATTTCTCCCTTTCCACAGGTTGTACCTCGGTGCCGTGGATGCCTCCAAGAGCTTTGCCCAGAGTTCACGTACCCCTGACCACCGGGACTATTCGCCGTTCCAATGAGCCAACGCCACCCTACGTCTTCGATTGGTGCCACTCAACACGCTGATGTTTGTCGAAACCCCTGTGGTCGGGCGCGTCGAAACCCCCGGTGGTTAGGCATGGCGAAACCCCCGGTGGTTGAGCTTGTCGAAACCGGAATCTCGACAGGTCGATCACCGGGGCCGCTGGTTGAGCCTGCCGAAACCCAGTTGTCCACATAGGCAAATGAGTCCTGGTGACGACACCATTTCGCGGTGAGGCTTAAGGAATGCCATACGTGTATATGCTCCGATGTTCCGACAAGTCCTACTATGTCGGGAGCACAGTGAACCTTGAATGGCGCCTTGCGCAGCACCACTCAGGAGACGGAGCTGCCTACACGCGCCGACGGCGGCCGGTGGAGCTGGTGTGGGCGGAGGAATTCGAACGTATCGACGATGCCTTCTTCCGCGAGAAGCAGGTCCAAGGATGGAGCAGGGCGAAGCGTGAAGCCCTCATCAAGGGCAACTACGCAGCCTTACCGGGTCTGTCAGTCAGCAAGCGGCCGGCACCTTGATCTCGACAGGCTCGATCAGCGGCACCGGTGGTTGAGCCTGTCGAAACCGGAATCTCGACAGGCCCGATCAGCGGTCGGTGCTGGCCGGCACCTTGATCTCGACAGGCTCGATCAGCGGCACCGGTGGTTGAGCTTGTCGAAACCGGAATCTCGACAGGCCCGATCAGCGGTCGGTGCCCGTCAGCTGTTCTGCTCCAGGGCCGTTTCCAGCAGGTCCAGGAATGCCTGGTCCACTTGCTCAACTGAGGTGAGACGGACCTTCCGGTCGAAGAAGTCACCGCCGCGGACGTGAACTGCCTCGAGACGTCCCCCAATGGGCGCCTCGATTCGCAGCGTCACGTCCACGGCCGTCTTGTTGGCGCGGGTCACCTGGGCGAACTTGCGCCGGGTGCTGTGCAGCGAGACGTACCCCTTGCGCATCTGGATTTCCGCACCGTCAGTGGCTGCGGCCCATGCAAGCACGGCATCCGCTATGGGCCGCAGGTGAGGATGGAACTCGTACTGGCCATCGATGAGTTCATCTGCGTCGCGAAGCATGAACTCGGGATACCCGAACATTTCCCACGACACGGCATATTGGGCATAGCCGGTGATGCCGTGCTCGTCGCGCATCCAGTCCCGGAGCTCGCCGTCCGTCCGCAACCCTGCTGCGCGCCCCTGTTCCGCCCACCAGCGCACGTCATGGCCGGACTTCCGGAGCAGCAGCGCCTGGTTGCTGTCCACCATGGTCTGCCAAGTCCTGGCAGCGGAGTTCAGGTCTGTGTTCGCCATGCTCTGATGGTAGTGCCGGTGTCCGAGGGCATGGGCTCCGGCACTACCGCTTTGGATGCCTTACTTGATCATCGTGCCGTCGGGGGCCACGAGGTACCACACGTTGCCTACGCCCTGGCCGGTGATGTCACCCGGGGCCTTGTCCTTCTCCCACAGGTAGACGGGCATGCCTTCGATGGTCACCTGCTTCTTGCCGTCAGGGGTGTCGATGGTCCCGACCTTTCCGGTGACGCCCTCAACCGTGGGGGTGTCGCTGGTGGTGAAGACCGGCGGCCAGGCCACGAGGCAGTCACCGGTGCAGTTGCTCTTGCCGGAGTCCTTCACGTCCTTGGTGAAGTAGTAGACGCTCATTCCTTTGCCGTCCACCACAATGTCGCCCTTGGCCGAGGACGCGGTCATCAGGTCGACGGCGGCGGTGGCCGTGGCCGTGGCCGTTTCGCTTGCGGTTGTTGCGGGCGACTCGGCGGCGGTGGTTGCTGGGGCGGCCGTGGTAGGAGTTGTGCCGGTTCCGCCGCCACAGGCGGTCAGCGACGCGGCAAGGGCCAAAACTGCAAGGCCAACGCTCAATTGCTTGTTCATGTGCTGCTCCTTGGCTCAGGCCGGCGTCTGGGAACCGGCGCTATTGGGAATGACGCACGAAGGTGAAGAATGGTTCAAGGCTTCGCAGACGGACTTGAATGAACTCTTTGGGGTCCGTCCGCGTCTTACATGCCAGAATGCCGGCCCGCACGGACCGGTAATCGAGCCACTGGGAGGTTCTGGTGCCGCTGGACGAAGATGTGGTTGCCGCAATCTATCGCGAGCATGGGACGGCCTTACGCCGGTTTGTGATCAGCGCCTCCCACGACCCCGTGCTGGCCGATGACATCGTCCAGGAAACGGTGCTCCGCGTCTGGCAGCAGGCGCCGAAGATCACCGGAAGCATGCGCAGCTATCTGTTCCGGACAGCCCGGAACATCATGATCGACAATTACCGGAAATCCCAGCGCCGGCCACAGGAAGCCGAGGAGCGCGACCTTGCCGACCCGGCGGAGGCCACCGGGAAGGTCGACGAACTGCTCACCAGGGTGCTGATGGAAGAGGCCCTGCTCCGGCTGAGCATGGAGCACCGGGACGTACTCGTGGCATTGCATTACCGGCGCTTCACGGTCAATGAAGCCGCCGTCCAGCTGAACATTCCGAGCGGCACGGTGAAATCCAGGGCCTTCTACGCGGTGAAGGCCCTGCGGACAATACTTGACGAAATGGGTGTGGAACGGTGAACGGCAAAGAACTCCATGAGTTGCTGGGGGCATACGTGCTGGGCGGCCTCGACGACGCCGACCGGGCGCGCTTCGAGGACCACCTGCAGCGGTGCGCAGTGTGCCGCGATGGCCTCGCGGAACTGGAGACCCTCCCAGGCCTCCTGGGCGCAGTGCCGGTGCCCGACGCCGTGGCGCTCGCCGTTCCGGCTCCGCGGGTGCCGCGCACCGCGGATCCGTCTGCCGTCGTCCCGCAACCTGTTCTGGACGAGTTGGCCGCCCGCCGTCGTACTGCCCGACGGCGGTTGACCGCCCTCGTGGGAGCGGTCGCCGCCGCATGCCTGGCCCTGGGCTTCGCTGCGGCACCCCTGCTGGCCCCGGCGAATAGGCCGGATGCCAGCTATTCCGTGGTAGCCGATACCGGCATCCAAGTGACAGTGGGCATGGTCAAGAAGACGTGGGGTACGGAATTGGCGGTGGACGGCAAGAGCCTGCCGAACACCGGGAAGCTGTCACTGTGGGTCAAGGACCGGGCGGGAACGGAAGACCGCGCCTGTGCCTGGATGGCGACCCCCAGTGGCAGGGCCAGGGTCACCAGCGCGACTCCGCTGCAATACTCGAGCATTGCCAGCGTCGAGGTTCGGAACGATCAGCAGAAGACGATCGCGGTGATCACCGTGCCGGGCGCCTGAATAGCCCATTTTGTCGCAGCCAGCTGTTCTACTGGTGTCCAGGACGAAGGGGACTCGATGGAGCAGCGCGGCAGGGACCACAGCCATGGGAGCCAGGGGCACAGGAACCATTCTGCCGTGAGCCGGGGGCCGGGAAACCGTGACCATCCTAAGCGTGGCCACGCGGGCGGCGCCTACGAAGTTGTGGCATCCGGTGAGCAGCTTGCCCGGACCCTGATGTCGACGGGCCGCACCCGTCCGGCAGCTGTGGTCGCCTGGCACCCCGGCACGCCCGGGAACAGGATCGACGTCGGCAGGATCGCCCGCGAGGTGGGTGACCTCGCCGACGTCTACTACCTCGAAAACGGTCCGGAGACGTTCCGCTTCGCGGATGCCCTCCCTGCCGGTGCCCACGTATACGGGAACGCTGCGCGGGTCTACTCCGCGGACCTTGACTGGCTGCGGGACGTTTACAGGAGCCCGCTGCGGATGGCGCAGGGTCCGGGCGGCGCGGCGGCCGCGGCGGAACGCATCATCGAGGACGTCCTGAGCCGGGTCACGGCGGCGCCGCCCGCAGCGGTTCAGCCCAAACCGCTGGACGTGATGTCGGGGGTGGTGAAGGCCTTTGCCAGTGCAGGTTCCCGGGCCATAGTGGAGCTCGCCGGAGGCCAAAGCTGCAGTATCCAGCTCGAGCGCGTGACTCCGCCTGTGCGGCTCGACTGGATGCTTGCGGTGGGGCAGGCCGTGTCCGGCCTCTATGATCCCGCCGCCGGCACCCTGGACATACGTGCCCTTAAGGTGCTGCCGCGGCTGACGGACATCTATGCCTCCGGTGACCTGGTGCTGGCGCTGGCAGAAGAGGTGACACCCAAGGCGGCCACCCTGACCCTTTTCCCGGGGTCCAGCTGGTCCGTACCTGTCGAGCGGATTTCATCGAATCCGCTGGACACCGCTGACAGTCTCGTCACCGAGGGCGAGGTCGTGGTGGTCAGGTTCCTCAGGGAAAAAGGCGCGGTGGTTCTGTCCCTCATTGATGTTGATGACGATGGGGAGGTCCTGGTATCGCCAGAGCTGCTGCGGGGCGGGACCCCCTGGCTTCAGGCAGGACGACACCTGCTGGAGGGGGCGGTCACGGGCGCCGAGGGGACTTCGCTGGCCGGGGAAGAGGGGCCGCCCGCCGCGGCAGTCTCCGCCCCTGTCACTCCTTCGCCGGCCCTGATCTCGGTGCAGCTGTCCCTGGCCACTGAAAAGGCTGAGGTGGTCCGGCTCCAGGAGCTGGTGAAGGCGGGGAGCGGCGCCGGGCCGGAGCTTCTTCGGCTGGAGCGCGAGCTGGCGGCCCTGCAGGGGGAGCTTGGGCTGGAGCGCCGGCATGCGGCGGCCGCTGACGGGCTGCTGGCCGGAATGGCCGCACGGAACGCCAAACAGGCGGAGGACCTGCGCACGCTGCGTGCCCGCAACCGGGAAATGCAGCAGGCGTTGAAACGGTCCCGCGACGACGCAACAGAGGCCTTCGAAACAGCGGATGAACGCGTCCGGCACGATATTTATTTGGCCTGGGTACGCACCGTTCCTGGCGAAGACAAGGCCAGGTTCCCTCTGCCAGGGACCTTCAGCATGGGTCCGGCCTTCGCCGCATCACTCTATTCACGGACGGAACAGGGGTCCGTACCGAAGGCATTGAAGGCGGTAGTGGAGGTGTTGACCGGCCTGGCCGAGCGGAGCTCGGCCCGGGAGGTGCATCCGCTGCGCGCCAATGACGGCGGCGATGCGCCCCAGCTGCAGCGCGAGGACGGCGCTCGCTGCTTCCGGGCGTCAATCGAGCGTGGGGTCGCGTCTGCACGGAGGCTGCATTACTGGAGGACCGCGGACGGCGGCGTGGAACTGTCGCGTGTGGTGGTGCACGACGACTTCAAGCCCTAGGCAACGCCACAAACGCCTAGTACTCCATTTTGGCCAGCCGCGCCCGGACCACCATGTAGAGGCCGTAGCAGATGAGCCCAGCGCCCACGGCCATGAGAGCGTATACACCCAGCGGCTGGTCGCGCAGAGCCCTCAGTCCGCCGTCGAGGCCGGTGGATTCTTCCGGGTGGGCCGTGACGGCGGCGATGACGACCAGCAGGCCCGTCACGAAGAGGGCCACGCCCTTGGCCGCGTAGCCGGCGATGCCCAGCCCCGTGACGGCCTTGCGAGCCGTGGGCGCGGCAGGCATCCGGATGTGCTTCCTGAACGACTTTTTGACACCGAGCACCACATAGACCACCCCGGTGACGGCCACGGCAGCCCCGATGACTATCAGGAGCAGCACGCCGCCCGGTGCCTTCATAAGGTTGACGGTCATGTCGCTCGTAGATTCCCTGTTGTCCTGCCCTGCGCCCCGCGCGAACGCGGCAAGGGACAAGGCCATTGCCGCGTAGATGGCGGCCTGCGCAGCCGCCTTGAGCTTCTTGGCCACCTCGTTCTTGGCCGGCAGGTGCTCGAAGTCGAAAATGGCATCACCCGCCCGCCACAGGGCCAGGGCAACGCACGCGGCGAAGCTGGTCCACAGCAGCACTGGCCCGGCAGGCTGGCTGCCCAGCTCCGCCACGGCTCCGCTGACGTCGGCCCTGCCGCCCTTGCCGGTGGCCAGCCCGATGGCGATGGTTCCCACCAGGAAATGCAGTACCCCGCTGACCGCATACCCGGCCCGCGCCAAGACTTCGAGGGCGCGGGAGTTCGCTACGTTCTCCGCTTTGTCTGCGGCGCCCTGCAGTTCTCGTTTGATGATCGTTCCTTCGCGCCCGCACAATCCGTGCGTCTGTTGCGGCACTCCGCCACAAACCCAATCGTGCCACGGAGACTGCCTGCGCAACAGATGGGCGGCAGCACACCTGAGGGCATGACATGTGAGGGCCGCGCGAAGCACGGCCGGCAGGGCCCGGCCTGCGCCGCTGGATGTGCTGAGTGCCGCTAGACCCGGCGGTAGCAGAGGTCGAAGATCAGGCGGCCGGCCTCGTGCGCCTTGTTCTCGAAGCTGGTGCGGATGCGGCCTTCGAACCGCGGCGCCCAGCCTCCCGTTTCGTCGATGCCCTCGTTGGGCCCGGTGTGCTCGGTGCTGACCGGTGCCCGGCCTTCCTTGACCGGGGCACCGCCCACGAGCGATTCGACGCCGGTCTGCCAGACGTGGGTAAGCGGGCTCTCGGGCCCCCGGCGCTCCCCGTCGTGCATGTTGACGAACGCCGTGGAGCCGGCGAGCACATCGCGCACGTGCACGGCGTAATTGGACCAGTCGGTCGCGATGCGCCAGAGTCCGCCCGGCTTCACGGCCCTGGCCGCCAGTTCGGCGAATTCGGGCTGAATGAGCCGGCGTTTGTGGTGGCGGGATTTGTGCCAGGGGTCGGGGAAGAAGATCCACAGCTCGCTCACTGAGCCCGGCGGAAGCATCGTGGCGAGCACTTCCGGGGCGTTGGCCTCCACGACTCGGACGTTGGTGAGGCCCCTGCTGTTGATCTTGATCATGGTGTTGGCCAGGCCGGGGGTGTAGACCTCGACGGCCAGGAAGTCCGTGCCCGGGTTCTCCTCGGCGGCGTGGCAGACGGCATCGCCAAGTCCCGATCCGATCTCAACAATCAGCGGGGCTTTCCGGCCGAACTCGGCCTCCGCGTCAAAGGTGTAATCCGGGTGGACAGAGGTGTTGGCAACGTGCCGCGGGACGTCAACTGCCCAGCGGTCCGAGTGCTCTTCCCAGGCCGCCTGCCGGCGGCCCTGAAGGCGGGTTCCGCGGCGCACGAAACTGACAGGCCGCCCGCCGTAGGTGCCGAACGAAGCCTGGCTGCCAGGCGTGACGGGCCTCGGCGTCTTCGGATTTTCAGGCAGCTGCTCTTCAGGCGGCCGGGGGGAATCTGGGGTTTCACTCATCATCTCCAGAATAGTGGAGTTCGCGGGGCAGAACGCCGCCGGCGTCAGCGGTGGCGGCCGCCGCCCGGGCGTTCAGGGCAGAGCTGTGACAACGACGTGGATGACCCCCGGGAGAAGAATGAAGGCAGCCTCCGTTCCCACGAGCGAGAGTCCTGCCACGCCGGCGCTCCATGCCGCGGTGTCGCGTTGATGCCGCCTCACGGCAAGGATGCCGAAGAGCGCGGCCAGCACGCCGAACAATGAGGGCAGACTCCAGAACACCGCCGCCGCCACCCATTCGAGGCCATTGCTGCCGGTGTCGGGGCGGGTCAACAGCATGGCGAGCATGGTGGGGAGCAATGTGAGGAGCATGCTGGGCAACACCAGCGCACCACACACGACACTCGCCCCGCCTTCCCCGGCGCCCTCCGAAGCCGCCCGCTTCCGTGCAGGGCTGGGATTATCGGGAACCTTGGGTGCATAGGGATAGCTCATGGGTCCTCCCAGCGGTAGGCGGGCGGGCGGTGCGGCGCCCGGTGGTTGGAGCCAGACTAATTCCGGGCCACGGACAGCCGTAACGGGTGTTCGGCCGTATGTGGATAACTCGTTGGACGGCCAGCTGACCGACACACGGACGGCCGGGAGCGGCACGGAGACATGGTACGAACGCAGGCTTAACCCCTGAAAGAATGGCCCGATGACCGATGCGGGGAATGGGACAGTGAAAAACGAAGAGCGCCAGCGCGCCCGGGGCGCCGGGCCCGGCGCGCTCGTGGACGCGGAGATCGACGAGGTCCCGTCCGCAGAGCCCACGCGCGTTGGCGGCCGCCGGGCGCTGGCGTACCTTGGCCTGTGCCTGGTGCTGATCGGCCTTAACCTGCGCACCGTGTTCTCCAGCTTTTCGGCGGTCCTCCCGGAAGTTACATCAGGCGCCGGACTGCCGGGCTGGGCGGTGGTGGTGCTGACCACTGTCCCCGTCACTCTGTTGGGCGTCTTCGCACCGCTGGCCCCCGTCCTGGCGAGACGGTTCGGTGCCGAGCGCGTGCTGCTCGGGGCCATGGCGGTCCTGACGGCGGGGCTCCTCATGCGGCCGGTGGACGTCCCGGGAGCCGGGCACCTGCCGGCACTGCTGGCCGGCACAGCCGCCTGCGGAGCGGCGATTGCGCTGTGCAACGTGCTGCTGCCCGGGCTCGTGAAGCGCGACTTCCCGCACAGGCTCGGCCTGATGGGCGGCCTCTACACCACGGCCATCTGTGCGTCCGCAGCTCTTGGGGCGGGCTTCACCTATCCGGTTTTCAGCGCGACCGGGCAGTGGACCTCGGCGCTGTGGTTCTGGGCGGTGCCGGCCGCCGTCGTCCTTCTGCTTTTCCTTCCTGTCGCCATCCGGCAACGGCACGGTCAGCACAAGGCCGTGCACGAAGGCGTGAACGTATGGCGCTCCGCGATGGCCTGGCAGATCACGATCTTCATGGTGCTGCAGGCCATGATGTCCTTCAGTGTGTTCGCATGGCTGGCCCCGATCCTGCGCGAACGCGGGGTCGACGGCGGAACGGCGGGGCTGATGGTGTCCGCCTCGATCGTCCTACAGATGCTGGGCTCGCTCTTCGCCCCGGCGCTGGCAGCGAGGCTGCGGGATCAGCGGGCCATCAACACTGTTGTTGCGCTCATGACCGGGGGCGGCTTCGCATTGAGCATCTTCGGTCCCCAGGAGCTGATCTGGGTGTGGACCGGCCTCCTGGGCCTGGGCCAGGGAAGCCTCACCGCGGTGGCCCTGACCATGATCATGCTCCGCACCCGGGACGGCCACACCGCCGCGCACCTTTCCGGCATGATGCAGGGCGTCGGCTACGGAGTGGGATCCACTGGGACCCTTATGGTGGGCCAGCTGCACCAGGCCACGGGATCGTTCGCGGCGGCCGGGGTACTGTTCCTGGCGGTGGGCCTGCTGGCCGCAGTCTTCGGGTACCGGGCCGGGCGGAACCGCTACATCTGACCCATTGGTTGAGCTTGTCGAGGCCTCCGCCGGTCGAGCTTGTCGAGACCCTGGTTTCGGCAAGCTCAACCACCGGGTTTTCGGCTAGTGTGCCAGGTCCTTGCCCCTGGTTTCGGGAAGGGTGAAGACGAACGCCGCGCTCACGGCCAGCAGCACCACCGCGTACACGTTGAACAGGTTGGGCAGGTGCAGCGTGGTGCCGAGCCACTGCTGCAGGTAAGGGGCCGTCCCGCCGAACAGTGCCACGCAGATGGAGTACGGCACGCCCACGCCCACGGTCCGGATGCTGGTGGGGAACAGCTCCGCATAAACGGCGGGAACAATGGCGGCGCTCGCGGCAATGAAGATGAGCATCACGGACATGCCGACCGCGAGCTGCCACGCGGAATCCTTCAGCAGCCAGGTCATGGGGAAATGCATCACGGCGGACCCGATGGCGCCGGCCCACAGCACCTTCTTGCGGCCAATCCGGTCGGAGAGCTTGCCCCAGAACGGCAGGGCGGCGATGAAGACGATATTGCCGATGACGCCGGCCCACAGGGCTTCGCCGCGGTCGATTTTCAGGGCGGTGGTGGCATAGCTCGGGGCCACGACGCCCCAGATGTAGTAGATCACGGTGAGGCCGACCGTCAGCCCGATGACCTGCAGGGCCTGCTTGCGGTGGCGGACGATCTGCGGCCAGATCGGGGCGCGCTTTTCCGCGGTGGTCTCGCCCTCAAAGACGTCCGTCTCGTGCAGCCGGGCCCGCATGATCAGGGCGTACAGGCCCATCGCCGCGCCGATCAGGAAGGGGATCCGCCAACCCCAGGCGTTCATGACCTCGGTGCTCAATGCCATGTTCAGGATCGCCCCCAGCAGCGTTCCGAACAGGATG
Organism: Arthrobacter pascens; assembly: GCF_017052465.1. Classification (GTDB taxonomy): domain Bacteria; phylum Actinomycetota; class Actinomycetes; order Actinomycetales; family Micrococcaceae; genus Arthrobacter; species Arthrobacter pascens. The sequence goes on along the minus strand of NZ_JAFHKT010000112.1, from coordinate 57,922 downwards.
CCCACCGTGCCTGAGGTGTAGATCAGGGTGGCCCAGAAGCCGCGGTGTTCCTTGGGTGCCATCTCCGAAAGATAGGTCTGCGACGACGGCAGCTCGCCGCCGTGCGCCAGGCCCTGCACCAGCCGGGCCACCAGCAGCATCAGCGACGCCCACGCGCCGACGGCTGCGAACGTCGGCGCGATGCCGATCATCAGGCTGCCCAGGGAGGCGAGCCCGACGGCGAGCGTCATGGAGGCCTTGCGGCCCACCCTGTCGCCGATCCAGCCGAAGAGGAACCCGCCGAACGGCCGGGCGACGAAGCCGACGGCGAAGATCGCCAGCGTGGACAGCACCGCCGAGGCGGGGTCCGACTTGCTGAACAGCTGGCTCGCGATGAACGGCGTGAAGGTGGCGTAAATGGCCCAGTCGTACCATTCGACGGCGTTGCCGATGCCGGTGCCGACGACGGTCTTCCGCGTGGACGCCCGGTCCGCGCGCTGCTGGTTGATGGTGGTGGTCATGGTTTCTCCTGGTGAGGCTGGGCTAGGAAGCTGCGGAAGCGGAGAGGGACGCCGGCGGCGCCGCCGGGGCGGCGGCCAGCGTGGCCAGCCGCGAGATGGCGAGTTCCGCGTAGAGGGCGGCCCCGTCGGCCAGCACGCCGTCGTCGAACGCTGCGTACGGTGAGTGGTTGAACGGGGAGGTGGCGTGGTCTGTGCCCGGGGGCACCGCACTCAGGCCGACGAAGGTGCCGGGGACCTCTGCGAGCACGCGGGAGAAGTCCTCGGAGCCGCTGAGCGGAGTGGCCCAGCGCGACAGCCTGGAGTCGCCGAAGAGTCCCGTGATGACCTTTTCGGCGGTGTGCGTTTCATCCTCGTCCGTGATGGTGAGGGGGTATTCCTGCTGGTAGTCCACGTCGACGTCCAGGCCGTGGGCGGCGGCGATTCCCTTGAGCAGCCGCGGCACGGAGTCCATCATCTTCTGCCGGGATTCTTCCGAGAAGGTTCGGATGGTGGCTTCGATGCGGGCAGTCTCCGGGATGACGTTGCGCTTGGTGCCCGCGTGCAGCACACCTACGGACAGGACCACGGGATCGAACATGTTGAACTGCCGGGTGACCATGACCTGCAGGGCCGTCACCATCTCGGCGGCAGCCGTGACCGGGTCCTTGGCCGAATGCGGGGCGGAGCCGTGGCCGCCGGCGCCCAGCACCGTGACCGTCAGGCCGTCCGAGGCGCTGAGCATGACACCCGGCCTGGTGCAGAATGTGCCGTGGGGTTCGAGGGAGGAGAACACGTGCATGCCGTAGGCGGCGTCCACCCGGCGGCCCGGGGCGTCGAGCACGCCCTCGCGGATCATGTAGCTGGCGCCGTCGAAGCCTTCCTCGCCCGGCTGGAACATCAGCACGACGTCGCCGGGCAGCTGGTGCTGCCGTTCCGCCAGCAGGGTGGCGGCGCCGGCCAGCATGGACGTGTGGAGGTCGTGGCCGCAGGCGTGCATCGCGCCGTCGATCCTGGAGGTGTAGTCCACGCCGGTCTTCTCCTGGACCGGGAGCCCGTCCATGTCCGCGCGGAGGAGGACGGCGGGGCGCCCGGCCGCGGCATATTCGCCGCCGGCAACAGTGCCTTCGCCGCCGGGGGCGCCGCCGCGCAGGACCGCCGTGACCGACGTCGTGTCCCGGCCCAGGGTGATCTCAAAGGGCAGCCCGTCCAGGGCCCGGAGCACCTTTTCCTGCGTCCGCGGCAGCTCGAGGCCGATTTCCGGCTCCCGGTGCAAGTCGTGGCGGAGCCTGGCGAGGTCTCCCTGCATTTCCCTGGCGTCTGCGGCAATCGGCACGTGTACTCCTTGTCGGCGGTGTTTATCCTGTGGATCCATTCTGGAGTGGCCTGCTTCACATTCTCCGAAAGTGCTGAAAAGATGCACTGGCGGCAGTGATTTCGCACGATTCATGAAAGAGAGCAGGGGCGGCGTGGAGCTCAGCGAGGATGACCTGGCCCTCATCAATGCTTTGCAGATCGCTCCGCGGCTGAGCTGGTCGGACGCCGCGGACGTTCTTGGCGTCCATGCCACGACGCTTGCCTCCCGTTGGGAGAGGCTGCGGGCAGCCGGAGCCTCCTGGACAACGGCCCACCTGATCGGGGATCCCAAGCGGATGTGCCTGGCGTTCGTGGCCGTGGACTGCGAGATGAACCGCCGGGAGCAGGTCACGGCCAGCCTTGCCGCGGTGCCGGAGATCGTCACCGTGGAGGAGGCGGCCAGCAACCGCGACCTGATGCTGACCGTGGTCACCCGGTCGCTGGAGGAGTTCAGCACGAAGGTGGTGTCCCGGCTGAAGGAGACCGAAGGGCTGGTGAAGTACCAGACGGCGCTGTGCACCCGGCTGCATTCCGGCGGCGGGGCCTGGCGGCTGAACGTGCTGAGCAGGGCGCAGCAGAATGCCCTCGGGGAGCTGGCGCGCTCAGCCGGTTCCGGTGCCGAACGCCCCGGTGCCGCGGGGGAGCAGCTGCCGGCAAGCCACCTGGACCTGCTGCCGTACCTGGCCAGGGACGGACGGGCGACAGCGGCCGATATCGCCCGCGCACTGGGCCGCAACCCAGCCACCGTCCAGCGCCAGCTGAACCGTGTGCTCGCCAGCAGGCTCCTGTCACTGCGGTGCGAGATAGCGCAGCGGTACTCGTCGTTTCCGGTCACGTGCCAGTGGTTCGTCAACGTGCCGGCCGGCCGGCATGAGTCGGCCGCCGCCGAGATCCGGACGATCAGGAACGTGCGGCTCAGCGCCTCGACAACAGGCCCCACGAACTTCGTGATCATCATGTGGCTGCAGTCCCTGGCCGACGTCATGGACGCTGAACTTGCCCTGCAGCAAAAGGTTCCGGGCATCGACCTGGTGGAGAGCGTCGTCATGCTGTCCACCGTCAAGCGGGTGGGCTGGATGCTGAACGAGGATTCCACGGCGAGCGGGGCCGTTGTCGTGGATGCCCACGGACTGGAGCTCGCAGACTAGCTCCGGACACCAAGCAGTACCGTGCTCCACATCGGTGCCGCGCTGTGGCAAGCTACCCTCAACCGACCGACTACCCGATCAGGCTGCCGTGCACGAATCCGCTCCGCCTCTCTCCGCCCTCCCCGCCGCCGGGATCCTCCGGCGCCCCCACCTCCTGGTGACCGTGGGATCGTGCGCCCTGGTGTTCCTTGCCGCCTTCGAATCACTCGCCGTCACCACCATCATGCCGGTGGTGAGCCGCGAGCTCGACGGCGCAAACCTGTACGCCCTCGCCTTCGCCGGCCCGCTGGCCACGGGCGTGATCGGCATGGTGGGCGCGGGCAACTGGTCCGACCGGCGCGGTCCTCTCGCCCCGCTGTATGTGTCCGTGGCGGTATTCGTGCTGGGCCTGCTGATTGCGGGCACCGCCGGCAGCATGGCGGTTCTCGTGGCGGGCCGGCTGGTCCAAGGCCTGGGCGGCGGCGCCATGACGGTGGCCCTCTACGTCGTGGTGGCCCGGGCGTATCCGCCCGCACTGCACGCCAAGATTTTCGCCGCCTTCTCTGCAGCCTGGGTCATCCCGTCCCTTGTGGGGCCGTTCGCCGCCGGGCTCGTGGCGCAGCTGGCCGGGTGGCAGTGGGTATTCCTGGGCGTGGTCGGTCTGGTCATCCCCGCCTTGGCCATGCTTGTCCCGGCGCTGCGGGGCGTCCGGTCGGGGCCCGAAAACCAGCCCGTGCCCTGGGCATTCGGGAGGCTGGCCTGGGCTGCGCTCGCGGCGCTCGCCGTGCTGGGCCTGAACCTGTCCGCTGCCATTCCGGTGGCCGGTGCGTTCGTGGCGGGCGCCGCCGTCGCCGTTGCGCTGCTGGCCGTCAGGCCGCTGGTGCCGCGCGGCACGCTGCTGGCCCGGCGGGGCCTGCCAAGCGTGATCCTCACCCGCGGTCTGGCTTCGGCCGGGTTCTTCGGCGCCGAGGTGTACCTGCCGTACCTGCTGGTGGAACGCTACGACTTCTCACCGACGTTCGCCGGCCTCACCCTGACCGGCGGCGCACTGGCGTGGGCGGCTGCCTCGGGCATTCAGGGCCGGCTGGGAAACCGGCTCGCCAGCCCCGTCGCGGTGCGGATCGGCTCGCTGCTGGTGCTGTCGGCAATCGTCCTCGCACTGGTGACCACCGCGTTTGGCTGGCCGGCCGTCGTCGCGATTTCCGGGTGGATCCTCGCCGGTGGCGGCATGGGCCTGATGTATCCGCGGCTGAGCGTTATGACGCTGGCCCTGTCCACGCCGGACACGGAAGGCTTCAACAGCTCCGCGATGTCCATCGCGGACTCCCTCGGCGGCGCCTTGGCGCTCGCCACCACCGGCATCGTGTTTACCGCATTCACGACGACGGCGGCTTCCTTCGCCGGAGTGTTCGCCCTGACGGCGGTGATCGCCGTCGCCGCCGTCGCCACGGCGCCACGCGTCGCCGACTGATTCCCGGTCCTCCCTGCGCAGGAGGACCGCTGCTGGAACCCTGGCCGGGGAGGTATTGACCCGGGCCCGGCGGCGGAGGATTCTCATTGCAGGCCCCGCCCGCAGCCCCGGCCCGGGCGCTGGACAGCCTTCACCGCCGCCCCGAGGAGACCCCGATGTCCGCCCCTAGATTTAATGATCTGCTGGCCCACCAGGTCGGCAACGAGTTCGCCGCTTCCCAGCAGTACATCGCCATTGCCGTGTGGTTTCACGGGCAGGACCTGCCCCAACTGGCCAAGCACTTCTACCGTCAGTCGCTGGAAGAACGAAACCACGCCATGATGATGGTCCGCTACATCCTGGACCGCGGACTGAAGATCGCCATCCCCGGCGTGGAACCGGTCCGCAACGACTTTAACAAGGTCGAGGAACCGCTGGCCCTCGCCCTCGCCCAGGAGCAGGAAGTCACCGAGAACATCAAAGAACTGTTTGCCGCAGCACGAGCGGAAAACGACGCCATCGGCGAACAGTTCATGCTCTGGTTCCTCAAGGAACAGGTCGAAGAAGTGGCCTCGATGACGACGCTGCTGAACATTGCCCGGCGCGCCGACAACCTCTTCGACATCGAAAACTTCCTTGCCCGCGAACGGGTCGGCGACCACGGACAGCACGGCGGCCATCACGGCGGTCATCACCGGCACCACGGTGGGCACGGCGGTGGGGGCGATCAGGGCTCCGGGACGCCGGAGGCCGCCGGAGGGGCGCTCTGATCAGGAGCGGGAGACTTCCGGCTGCACGATAGGTTCGGTCGCTTGCGCCTGGAAGGCGGCGATCCGGCGCCACATTTCCGGGGCGTTCGAGTACATGGGGAAGTGGCCGCTCTCCGGGATCTCCGCGAGTTCGACGCCGTTGGCTGCGAGGTGGGGCAGGTAACTCAAAGTGTTGTTCTGTTTGCCGTACATGAACATCCGGGGAAGCGGCAGGGCGAGGAACTTGTCCATCAGTCCTGCGTTGTCGGAGAGGTCCACCATGGATTCGAAGATTCCGCGGACAGCCCCGGCCCGCACTTTGTAGCGGACGCTCGTGGCATAGAGCGGACTTGAATAGAACGGCGCAGCCCAGTTCCGGGCGATGAAGTCTTCCAGGAACTGAACCGGGTCCTCGTGCGGGTGCTGGAAGATCTGGCGGCTGAGGAAGCAGTCCTCGGGCGCGACATTCCCCTCGATGTCGGTAAAGCTCGCTACCCGCTCCGGTTCCTGGTGCGCGAGCATCAGCGATGTAAGCCCACCCATGGAATGCCCCACCAGATGGAACCTTTCGATGCCCTGCTCAGCAAGTGCTGCCAGGGCTGTCCTGACCAAAAACGGGATGGAGACCCTGTCCAGGTCGGAGCATTCAGACTCGCCGCAGCCGGGTGCGTCGTAGGCAAAGATCGGCCTGCCGGCGAAGGCCGGGTGCAGCGCCACGTCCGCGTAGTCCTCCTTGGTGGAGCCGAAACCGTGAAGAAACACGATGGGAAGCCCGGCGCCCTTCCGGCTGATGCAGGAAAGCCGCACGTCGGCGCCGTCGATGGTTCGTTCCATCCAGTGCCGGGTGAGGGTATTCATACCAGTTCCTTAACCGTTGCTGCGAAGCGGGCCAGCCCCTCTTTCAGGCTTTCGACGTCGGTCGCGAAAGAGATGCGGATGTGGCCCTCGCCGGACGGGCCGAATTCGCTGCCGGAGCGGACCAGCACCCCGGCCTCCGCGAAACGGGCCGTCATTTCGTCCGAGCTGAAGGGCGAGTGGATCTTGGGGAAGGCGTAGAAAGCGCCTTGGGGCGGAAGCATTTCGACACCCGGCAACCCGGACAGGAGATCGAGGACGACGTCCCGCCGCTGCTGGTAGGAGGCCGCGGTGGCCTGAAGGTCGGCGTCAGGAATCTCCAGGGCTGTCAGGGCGGCGTCCTGGATGAAGGTGCTCAGCGGCCCGTTGATGGTGCGGTGGATGGTATTGATCCTGTTCGCCAGTTCCACCGGCGCGACCACGTGGCCTAGACGCCAGCCGGTCATGGCGTAGGTCTTGGAGAACGTACTGCAGCCGATGACCTGGTCCCGGACGTTGGCCAGCGTCATGGCCGAGGTGAAGGTGCCGCCGTCGAAGGTGATGTCCGCGTAGGCCTCGTCGGCCAGAAGCAACAGGCCGGGGTTGTCCTGGAGGAGCTGTCCCAGCCGGTGCAGGTCGCTGTCGGGGTAGACGCGGCCCGTCGGGTTTCCGGGGTTGCACAGGATGATCATCCTGGCCGCGGCTGCCTCCTGCTGGAGTGTGTCCAGGTCCAGGGAGCCGCCGGCGAGGTTGGGCACCCAGACGACCTCGGCCCCGATCAGGGCTGCATGGTCGGCATACAGGGAATAGGTCGGTTCCGGGATCAGGATCCTGTCCCCGGGGTTGACCAGGGCCAGCATCGCCGCTGCCAGCCCTGCGCTGCCGCCATGGGTCAGGACGATCTCCTCCGACATGGTGGGCCGGGCATACTTGGCAAAGGTGTGCCTCGCGATGGCGTGCTGCAGCTCGGGGGAGCCCGCCATGGGGGCGTAGCGGGTCCTGCCCTGAGACAGGGCCCCGATGGCGGCTTCGACGATGGCTGCCGGGGTGCCGGAGTCCGGCTCGCCCATTGCCAGGGAGATGGCCCCGGGCTTTCCGGCGCCCAGGGACTTGGGCCGGCGGCTGCTGCTGATGATCCGCTCCACGGCATGGCTAGCGGACATCACCAGCTCCCCTCAGCCTTCAGGCCGTACAGCTCAAGCGTGCTCTTGCCGGCCCTGATGTCGGCGATGATCCGCTGCTCGTCGGCCACACGCTGGTCGGCGCGGCTGATGATGGCATCGGCTGAGTCCTGGGGCAGGACGACGACGCCGTCAGCGTCGCCTACTATCAGGTCGCCGGTGTGGACCACGACGCCGCCGACGCGGACGGGGGAGCGCATATCGCCGGGGTAATCCTTGACGGTGCCGACGACCGTGACGTGGCGGGCGAAGACGGGGAAGTCCATGGCGGCCATCTCCTCGGAGTCACGGACGCCGCCGTCGACGACCAGACCAAGAATTCCCCGGTGCTGTGCGGCGACGGCGAGTACCTCGCCCCAGTGGCCGTAGGCCGCCCCCTGCAAGTCCACGACCAGGACGCTGCCGGCGGGTGCGGCCAGCACGGCGTTGTGGAGCGCGAGGTTGTCCCCGCCGATGCCGCGGACGGTGAACGCCGGCCCGGCCACTTTTGATCCGGGCCAGGCTGCGCGCAGGCCCGGATCGCAGGCGCAGGGCAGCTTAGCGGCCTCATACAGGGTGGCTGCGGAGTGTCCTCCGGCTGCGTTGCTCATGCTTTCCTCCACTGCAGGTCGTGGTAGCCGAGGTCGGCGCGGGCCTGGACCAGGGTGGAACCTGCCTTGACGGCCTCGATGATCCTGGCCTCGACGTCTTCGATCCGTTCGGCGATCTCAGCGATCTGTTCGGCGCGTGCCGCCGGGACGGCGAGGGCGCCGTCGGCGTCTCCGCAGATGATGTCCAGCGGTGAGATCTCGACGTCGCTGATGGTCACCGGAACGTTGACGGCGACGAGCCGGACGCGGTCCTTGCCCGTGCGCATGAACCGGCCGCGGCTGAACAGCGGGTAGTTCTGGCGGAGTGCGGCATTCAGGTCGCGGCAGACGCCGTTGATGACGGTTCCGCCGATGCCGCGGGCGGCGGCGATTTCGGTCATGATGCCGCCCCAGACGGTGACGTCGGTGCGGGCGTGGTTGTCGATGAGCACGACGGCGCCGGGCGGAACGTCGTCGAGGAAGTCACCGACGCTGCCGCGTTCGGAGCCGGCCGGCTCGTACTGAACGGTGAAGGCGGGCCCGCCGATCCTGAAGTCGTAGGTCAGCGGGGCCAGTCCGTGCAGGGTGCCATGGATGCCGAGGGAGTCCATGGCATCAGAAATGGACGCAGTGGGAATCGCCTTCAGACGGGCGGAGATATCAGAAGTGGTGGTGTTCATCAGTGTTCCTCAGTGGCTCCGGCCAGGCGCGCGTCGCGCATGGCCTCATGGAGTGCGACGCCGGAGCGCAGATCAGCGGCAATGGCCCGTTCCCGCTCTGCCACCGCTTGGGCCTTTTCAAGGACTTCTTCCGCGTAAGCGCGGGGCACGACGACCACACCGGTTTCGTCAGCGAAGACGACGTCGCCGGGGGCGACAGTGACGTTGCCCAGGCGTACCGGTTCGCCGGTGGAGCGCTGCTGAAGCCTTCCCCGGGCGGTCGCCGGGATGCGGCCTTTCGCGAATACCGGGAAGCTCATTTCCCGGGCTTCGTTCACATCGCGGCAGGCGCCGTCGGCCACCACTCCACGCACGCCGTTAAGAGCGGCGCCCAGGCTCAGGAGCCCGCCCCAGCAGGAGACGTCGGTGCGGCCTTCGTTGTTCACCACGATCACGTTCTCGTCAGAGGCAGCGGCCACGGCGGCGGAGCCGATGTGTGCGCCGGAGGGGCCGGGGACATACGGCTCGAGCTGGACGGTGACGGCGAAGCCGACGATCTTGGGGTGGCCCCAGACGGGGAGGAAGCCGGCCTGGCCCGGCGGGAGCTCCAGGGCGTCCAGGGCGTCGGAGACGGCGGCGGAATCAAGCTCCGCGTAACCGGCAAGCAGGGAGGTGTTTGAGAGGGTCATGCTTCAAGTAGACAGGGCCAGCTTGATAGAGTGAAGGTCTAATCCCGTATAGCTGAAAGACGAAGGGCGACTAGATCACGTGGTTGAAGTACGACAGGCCCGGTACTTCATTGCCGTGGCAGAGGAACTGAATTTCAGCCGCGCGGCCGACAGGCTCAAAATGTCGCAGCCGCCGCTGAGCCAAGCCATTCTTCAGCTGGAACGCCAGTTGGCCCTGACGCTGTTGAACAGGTCAAGCCGGAGCGTGCTGCTGACTGAAGCCGGGCAGTTGTTCCTGGAGCAGTGCAGGCTGCTGGTGCGGGCTTCCGAACGTGCCCGCGAAGTGGCGGCGGTGGCCAACGGAGGCCTGGCTGGCACCCTGCGCATCGGCGCCGTCACGTCGGCGTTCAGCGAAACATTGCCTCAGATCCTGCAGCGCTTTCGCGCTTCCCGGCCGCTCGTGGAACTGCAGGTTCAGGAGATCGACTCCCACCATGGGCGCGACGCGCTGGAGCGAAGGGAGCTGGACGTTGCCGTCATCCGGCAGACCGTCACGGGCCGGCGTTTGAAATCGGTGCCGCTGCGGCGGGATCACTTTGTGGTCGCGATGCCCCAAGACCACAGGCTGGCGGGCGGGGACGGGCCGGTCGGCCTCATCGAGTTCCGGGATGAACCATGGGTGTGGCTGCGAAGGCACATCTCCCCGGACTACCATGACGAGCTCGTGGCCGCCTGCCGGCAGGCAGGCTTCAGCCCCGAGGCCCAGCATTACGCCAACTCCATCAACTCCCAGCTGGCTATGGTCAAATGCGGGCTGGGAGTGACGCTGGCTCCCGAATCCTCCGTCACACAGCAGCCCCACGGGCTCGTCTGGCGGGAGCTGCGCAGACGGGTTGACCTGGTGGAGCTCTCCGTCGTAGTCCGCTCGGGAGGCCAGGAGCCCCTCGTCGAACACTTCATCGCCTGCGCCGCGCCCGAAGGGCAGCGGTAGCCGGCTTCGAGTCTCAGGCGGGATCAGGCTGGACCGGCAGCCAGCCGGGTGGCGCGCAGGACGGCGTCGGCGAGGATGGCCATCTGCCCGTCCGGGCCTGTGGCCTCCCGTTCCCGGCTTTCCGCCACGTCGACGCGCCACTCGGGCGGCGCGATGCCGAGTTCGGCCACGAGCTGCCCAGGCGTGAAGTACCTCACCCAATCCAGGTCGCCGCCGTCGCCGCCGTGGCTGCCTTCCTTGTGGCGCGACCAGGGCGGCAGCCCGTCCGGGTGGTGCCCTACGACGAGGAGGGTCCCGCCTGTCCGGACGGCGTCCGCCGCAATCCGGTGCGACCGCTGCCAGGGCATTTCCGTGGAGTGCAGGAACTGCGCGGAGACGAGGTCAAACTGCACGTCTGGAGCCCACGCTTCGAGGTCCCGCTGCAGCCAGGTGATGCGGGAGCCCGCCTCTGACGCCGCGGCGTGGCCAGCCGCCCTTTGAAGCGCGACGGCGGATACGTCCACCGCGGTCACCGTCCAGCCCCGCTCTGCGAGCCACAGGGCGTCGGCGCCTTCGCCGCAGCCGAGATCCAGGGCCGTTCCGGGTGTCAGCCCGGCCGTTTCCGCGACGAGCTGCGGATTCGGCCGGCCGCTCCACACGCGCGCGCGGCTCCGGTACATGTCGTCCCACAGGCGGGCGGTGCCGTCGTGCGTTGTTCCATCGTGCGTTGTTCCGGCCTGGCTGTCGGGGGACTGCTGGGGATCGCTCATCGTTTACGGGCCCTTCTGGAGCCGGCGCCAGCCGCCGGCCCGGTTGTCCGCGATGATCGACCTGAACATCTCGAGCAGGGCCGGCGCGTTGATGGCTTCGCCCTCGTAGAAGGCCACCGTCCGGCCTGTCTTGTTCCCGAGCCCGCCGGTGATGAGGTGCTCAGGGTCCGGGGTCAGGCCGCCGTCGTACAGGAAGACGTTCACGTGGTCCTTGGCCGCCAGCAGGGCGCAGACGTTGCCGCGGAGCTCGAAGTACGGCTGCCGGGTCCTCTTGATGGTCTCTGTGACCTCGGGGTCCGCGGCGTGGACCAGTTCGCGGACCTGCCGGCACACCTCCTGCTGCCACTCCGGCAGGGCATTGATGTAGGCGTCCACGCGCGGATCGGCGGTGTAGTCCATGGCTATCACCCTGCCACAGAAACCCCCGCCCAAACCAGGTCGCGGTTGTTAGCTCAGGGGAGCTGCAGGACGATGTTCCCCGCGGCGTCGGCGGCTACGGGATAGCTGCGCAGCGGCCCGGCGCCGGTGGTGGAGCAGCCCGTTTCCAGCTCGAAGGAGTGCTGATGCAGGGGGCACATCACCACGGACCGGTCAATGGTGCCGTCGGCGATGGGACCGCCCTTGTGCGGGCAGACCGCCGAAACCGCCCGGAGGGAGCCGTCCCGCAGCCGGAACACCGCCACCTGCTCGCCGGCCACCCCGAAGGCGCGCCCTTCGCCCACGGGAATCTGCTCGAGCGGGCCGAGGACGTGCAGCCCGGCATCCTGTCCTGCGTTGGAGAGGCCGGCCATCATCGGACCGGCACCTGGGGGAGGACCTCGAGCGGCAGCGCGGTGCGGAACTGGCCCGGCGTGAAAGGATCATCGCGTTCGGTCCAGGGGTCCACATAGCTGTCGACGGACCGTTGCATGGCGGCGTCCAGCTCCGGGCCGATCCCCTCAGAGTCCTCCACGATCACCGAGCGGAGGTGCTCGATCCCGACCCGCGGCACAAAGGCGTATGTCCGTTCCAGCCAGTTCGCCCGCTCGCGGTAGTACTGCATGAAGCGGCCCGTCAGCAGCTTGACGGTCTCGGGATCGTCCACCGTGGCGAGCAGGTCGCCCTTGCGGATGTGTGCTCCGGCCGCACCGCCCACATAGATCTCCCAGCGGCCGCCTTCCACGGCCACCACGCCCACATCCTTGACCAGGGATTCGGCGCAGTTCCGCGGGCATCCGGACACTGCCAGTTTCAGCTTCGCCGGCGACTCAATGCCCTGGAAGCGCGACTCGATCTCGACGCCCAGCTTCGTGGAATCACCGGTTCCGAAGCGGCAGAACTCCTGCCCCACGCAGGTTTTCACCGTGCGGAAGCTCTTGCCGTAGGCGTAGCCGGAGGGCATGCCGAGGTCGGCCCAGACCTTGGGCAGGTCCTCCTTGGGGATCCCCAGCAGGTCGATCCGCTGCCCGCCTGTCAGCTTCACCATGGGAATCCTGTACTTGTCCGCGACGTCGGCGATCCGGCGGAGCTGTTCCGGCGAGGTGACACCGCCTTTCATCTGCGGCACCACGGAGAAGGTGCCGTCGCGCTGGATGTTGGCGTGGACGCGGTCGTTCACGAACCGGGCGTCGCGCTCGTCGATGTACTCGGCGGCCCACATCATCTTCAGCAGTGAGGCCAGGCCCATCTTGGACCTGGCGTCCTCTGCGCCGCCGGGGGCCAGGGCCGCGAAGACCGCCGACACGGACCGCAGCCCCTGCTCGCGGATGGCCGCCATCAGGTCAGCTTTGTCCAGCGGCACACCGGGAACGTAGTAGTTCGCCGCCGGGTCTTCCTCCACGGCACCGTCGGCGGCCCACTCCACCACCTGGCGGACCAGCAGCTTGCAGGAGCCGCAGCCCTTGCCCGCCCGCGTGGCGTCCATGACGCCAGCCAGCGTGCTGCATCCGCCCTTGACCGTTTCTACGAGCGTCTGCTTGCTGACTCCGTTGCAGTTGCAGACCTGCGCGGCGCCGTCGAGTTCCGCGACCCCTGCCTCCTCGCCCGGCCCGCCGACGTCGAACAGCAGTGAGACGCGCTCCTCCGGCAGCGGGAGGCCGCGGTCGAATGCCTGTGTCAGGTACGCCACCTTGCGGCTGTCCCCGAGCAGTGTGGCGCCCACGATCTTGCCGTCCCGGATCACGATCGACTTGAAGACGCCGCGGCTGGGTTCCGAGAACACCACGTGTTCGTCCGTCTCCCGTTCCGGACCCTGCAGCCCCATGGATGCGACGTCGACGCCGGCCACCTTCAGTTTGGTGGCTGCCCGGGTGCCCAGGTACGCCGCTTTCGGGTTGGCGCCCGTGACGTGGTCTGCCAGCACCGCTGCCTGCTCCCACAGCGGCGCCACCAGGCCGTAGACCTCGCCGCGGTGCTGGACGCATTCCCCCACCGCGTAGATTTCCTCCTCGTCCGGCACGCGCATGTGGTCGTCGACGACGATGGCCCGCTCCACTGGCAGGCCGCTGGTGACCGCCACCTCCACGTTGGGGCGGATGCCGGCCGCCACCACCACCATGTCGCACTCGATGTTCGGCCTGTCCCGCAGCCGGACGCCCGTCACCTTGTCCGCACCCAGGACTGCCGTGGTGCGGCTGCCCGTGTGCACCCTGATGCCCAGGGCCTCCACGCTGCGGCGCAGGACGGCGCCGCCCTCGGGTCCCATCTGCGCATTCATGAGGTGGCCGCCGGAGTGGACGACGTCGACGTCGATCCCGTGGCTTTGCAGCCCCCGCGCGGCTTCCAGCCCCAAGAGTCCGCCGCCGACCACCACTGCGCGGTGGTGGTGGTCCTGCTGCGCGTACGCGACCATGTTGCGCGTGTCGTCGATGGTGCGGAAGGCGAAGACCCCGGGCAGCAGCCGCCCGCCGGGGGTGTACATGCCGTCCATCGGCGGCAGGTGGGAGCGGCTGCCGGTGGCGATCACCAGGACGTCGTACGGTGTGGCGCGGCCGTCGTCGGAAAACACGAGCTTGGCGAAGCGGTCGATCCTGTCCACACGGACGCCCGCGTGCAGGGTGATCTCATTTTCCCGGTACCAGTCCAGGGAGTTGAGGAAGATGTTGCCGGTGTCCTCCTCGCCGGAGAGGACGTGGCTGAGCATGATCCGGTTGTAGTTGCCGTACGGCTCGTCGCCGAACATGGTGATCCTGTATTGCACCCCGCCGCCGCGGGCGAGGATCTCTTCGACGGCACGCGCCCCGGCCATGCCGTTGCCGATCACCACGAGCCGACGGCGGGTGTCAACGGTTTTGGTCCGCGCGGCGCGGCTGGCCAGCGTGGTCATCAGTGCTCCACCATGCCGAGGTCCACCACCACGGAGCCGCTGACGCCCGTGTCCGCCAGCAGCCTGAGTTCGATCAGCGAGCCGCCTTCGATGTCCTCCACCACCCGCAGCGGAACGTGGACCTGGCCCTTGGCGCCGATGGGGAAGTAGCGCATGGGGATGCCGTCCCGCATCAGCACGACCGTGATCAGTTCCGCGGAGGAGTTGCCGCCCCGGAAGTAAAGCGTCTGGTTGATGACGCCGTCCGGTACATAGCGGGACAGCTGGCTGTGGATGGGAACGGGCTTTTCCAGCCCGGCTCCGTCGAACGGGAAGATGCCCTGGAGGAAGAGGTTCTTCAAGATCATGCGCAGATCCTTTCGTCGGAGACTTGCCGGCAGGTCGGTGCTGACGGGCCTGTCAGCAGGGCATACGCCCATACTGCTCGCCGGTTGTTTCGGGTCCCTGCCGCCGAGGTAATTTCCGTTTAACACCTTTCTCACCGCGCACCTCACCCAGCAAGACGGGGCCGCGGCGGGGAGCGCGCGCCGCAGATGGTAAGCTAGTGGAACTTGATGTGCAGTGATGCCCACTTTTGGTCGTAGGGACCAGTTCCGGTCCATCAACCGGAATCCCGCAGAGAATCCGTTCTCGCAGGGAGTGGGCTTTTTTCATGTGAGAGGCACATCCTGCGTCGATGAACGCTATTTGGTCCCAGCCGCGAAAACCGGCCGGTTGATCACCTGACTTTTCCTCGGCGAACCCCTGCGCCAACCGGTACGGGGGCCGATATCCGCACGGATACCGCCTGAAAGACCCTGATAAACACATGACTACTTTCGCTACCCTCGGCACGCCCAAGGCCCTCGCCGACACGCTGACAGCACAGGGGATCGAGACCCCGTTCCCCATCCAGGTCAAGACCCTGCCCGACACCCTGGCCGGACGCGACGTCCTGGGCCGCGGCCGCACCGGCTCCGGCAAGACCATCGCCTTCGCCATCCCGCTGGTGGCGCGACTCGCTGAGCGCGAAGCCAAGCACTTCCGCAAGCCCGGCCGCCCGATGGGCCTGGTCCTTGCTCCGACCCGCGAGCTGGCCACCCAGATCAACGCCACCATCGAGCCGATGGCCAAGGCCATGGGTCTGAACACCACCGTGATCTACGGCGGCATCTCCCAGGCCCGCCAAGAGAAGGCACTGCGCTCCGGCGTCGACATCGTCATCGCCTGCCCGGGCCGCCTGGAGGACCTGATCCGCCAGCGCATCCTCACCCTCGAAGCCGTCGAGATCACCGTCCTGGACGAGGCCGACCACATGGCCGATCTCGGCTTCCTGCCCGTGGTCAAGAAGCTCATGGACATGACCCCGAGCCAGGGCCAGCGCCTGCTGTTCTCCGCCACGCTGGACAACGGCGTTGACAAGATCGTCCAGCGCTACCTGTCCAACCCGCTGACCCACTCCGTGGACGATCCGCAGGCCGCGGTGACCACCATGGAACACCACGTGCTGGTAGTCAACGACCAGACCGTCAAGAAGCAGCTGATCGTCGAGCTCGCCTCGGGTGCCGGCCGCCGTGTGCTCTTCATGCGCACCAAGCACCATGCCCGCAAGCTGGCCAAGACCCTGACCGACGCCGGGATCCCCGCCGTCGATCTGCACGGCAACCTCTCGCAGAACGCCCGTGACCGCAACCTCGCAGAGTTCTCCTCCGGCGAGGTCCGCGTCCTGGTGGCCACCGACGTCGCCGCCCGCGGCGTCCACGTGGACGACGTCGAACTCGTCATCCACGTCGACCCGCCCACGGAGCACAAGGCGTACCTGCACCGCTCCGGCCGTACGGCACGTGCCGGTTCGGACGGAACCGTGGTCACGCTGACCCTGCCTGAGCAGCAGTCGGACGTCAAGAAGCTGATGAAGGCTGCCGGCGTCGAGGTCAACTTCGAGCGCGTCACCGCCAACTCCCCGCTGGTTGCGGAACTGGTCGGCGAAATGGCCGACAAGATCGATCCGCGCACCCGCGCCGCACTGCTCGCCGCAAAGGCTGCGCAGCACGGCGGCGGCACTTCCACCGGTGCCAATGCAGAGCGCAAGCGCGCACGCCGCCAGGCTGCACCCACCACGGGCGGCCGGGGCGGACGCGGCGGACGCGGACGGGTTTCGGCTGAGGCTCCCCGCACCGACCTGCCCCGCGCTGAGCGCCGCGCGGTGGCCTACGAGGGCCAGGCCGCAGCCCGTAATGCCGCGGACCGCGTCATCGAGCAGAACGAGGACCGGGCCCAGGCGGCAGCAGCTGCACGCCGCAACGCACGTGGCCGTGGCACGGCGTCCACGCACCGCAACGACGTTCCTGCAGCCGGTGGCCGTCCGTCGGCTGGCCGCGGTTCGGACGGACGTTCCGAGTCCCGCATCACCCGCAGCGACGCTCCGCGTGGCGGCACGGGTCGCCCGGCGACCGGCGGCCAGCGCGGCGGACGTCCGGCAACGGGCCAGCGCGCCGCTGCCGGCGCCCGCACCGGCGGCAACACCGGCGGCCAGCGTTCCGCCGGCGGCAATACGGGAGGCAGCACCGGCGGCAACAAGGCTGTCTGGTCCTCGAACACCGGCGGCACCTCGGGCGGTTCCTACTCCGGCGGCGGCAACGGCCGTTCCGGCGAAGGCCGTCCGGCACGCAGCGGCCCCCGCCGCGCCTCGGCTCCGGCGTCGAACGAGCGCCGCGGCCGCTAACCCTCGCTAAAACCACCATCGAGTGCTCCGCAACCGCCGTTTAGAGGGTTCATAACGGCGGTTCTGGAGCACTCGATGAGGTTTCAGGGCCTTACCAGCCGCGGGCGCGCCACTCCGCCAGGTGCGAACGCTCCGCGCCGAGGGTGGTGGGCTTGCCATGGCCCGGGTGTACCACGGTGTCATCCGGGTAGACATCGAACAGCCGCTCGCTGACGTCGGTAATGAGCTGGTTGAACCGCCCGGGATCCTTCTGGGTGTTGCCCACGCCGCCCGGAAACAGCGAATCGCCCGAGAAAATGTGGGCGGGCCCCGCCGGATCCTGGTACACCAGGGCCACCGAGCCGGGCGTGTGCCCACGCAGATGCACTGCCGTCACGTCGAAGCCGTCGAAGTTGCCGACGTCGCCGTGGTCCAGCAGCACATCCACCGGCACGGGAAGCTCCGGTGCGTCGTCCTTACCGGCGGCCGTCCGGGCGCCGGTGGCCTCCACCAGCGCCGGAAGCGCACGGACGTGGTCCCAGTGCTGGTGTGTGGTGGCAATCAACGCCAGCTTCGGTGTAGCCGCTGTGTCCTCCGCGGCGTCCGCGAGCAGCCCCTGGATGGCGGGCAGGTCATCCGCTGCATCGATCAGCAGCTGGGCGCCCGACTCCTTCGCGGTCAGCAAATACACGTTGTTGTCCATCTCGCTGACAGAAATGCGGCGGATGGTGATGTCACGAAGCGAATGAATGAGCGTGTCCATGCGCCTCAGTCTACGAAGTTGCTACTAAGTTGCTACGAAATTGAGCGCTGATGCTCTCGCAGGGCCGCCGCGCCCTCCGCGGATTCCACTATCGGAATGCGGAGGGGCGGCGTTTCTGCGTCCGGGGGCAACCGGAGCGCCAGCCCGGCCGCCTATTCGCGGCCCTGCGACACCCATTGCGGATCGGCAGAGCGGGAACCGACGACGGCGTCCGCGGCCGCGTCCAGCGCCTCCAGCTGCGCCGGGGTCAGGTCCAACGCCAGTGCGCCCAGATTTTCGTCGATGCGGCGGGCTTTGCGGGTGCCGGGAATCGGGACGACCGGCAGTCCAAGCCGCTTGCCGTGGGCGAGCAGCCACGCGAGGGCCACCTGGGCAGGCGTTGCCTCCAGCACGGTGGCCACGAGTTGAACGGCAGCCACCACCGCCTGGTTCGCATCCGCTGCATCCTCCGCGAAACGGGGGATCCTGCGCCGGAAGTCATCGTCGCCGAGCTGCGCCGCGTCGACCGTGCCCGTGAGGAAGCCCCGGCCCAGCGGCGAATATGGCACGAAGCCCACGCCCAGCTCTGCCGCGGCCGGAACCACGTTCCGTTCCACGTCCCGGCTCCAGATCGACCACTCGCTTTGTACCGCCGCGATGGGATGGATGCTGCTGGCCTCGCGGAGTTCTCCGGCGGTCACCTCCGACAGTCCGAGGTGCCGGACCTTGCCCTCGCGGACCAGTTCGGCCATGGCTCCCACGGTTTCGGAGATCGGCACCCGGACGTCCCGGCGGTGCATGTAGTACAGTTCGATGACGTCCGTGCCCAGACGCTGCAGGCTGCGGTCTGCGGCTGCCTTCACGTAGGCTGCGTCCCCGCGGATGTCGCTGTATCCGGTGGACGGAGTGCCGACCAGGGCGAATTTCGTGGCGAGCTGGACTTCCCCGCGGCGGTCCTTGAGCAGGCGGGCGATCAGCTCCTCGTTGCTTCCGCCGCCGTATATGTCAGCGGTGTCGATGAAGCTCATTCCGGCGTCCACCGCGTGGTGCAGGGTCTGAAGGGCCTCGGCAGGGACCACGTCGCCGTACACGGGGGTGAGGGCCATGCCGCCGAATCCCAAGGGGCTGACGTGCAGCCCGTCGCCCAGGTGCACCGATGCTGCCAAGTTGTCCGTCATCTCAATCTCCGTCTCCTCGTGAACAGTGGTCCCAGCCAAGAACCCCGGCGGCGCCGGGCATATTCCGCCCGGGCCAACCCGGGCCAAGGCGGAGAAGCAGGCTAACCCTGTGGCGTCCGCCGGGGCTGGCCGGCGGTCCCGGCAGGGAGCAGCTTCAAACCTGCCGCGCAGCCCACGATCCCGGCAATGAACAGCACCTTGAGCACGCTGAAGGGCTCGACGCCGGTGGCCATCGCCCAGCCGACCGTCAGCGCCGCGCCGATCCCCACCCAGACGGCGTACGCCGTGCCGAGTGGGATGTGCTTCACGGCCACGCCGAGGCCCCACATGCTCAGCACTGCGGTAATGACAAAGACCAGTGAGGGCCCCTGCCGGGTCAGGCCGTCGGACAGCCCTAAGGCCGTGGCCCACACCGCCTCAAGGACGGCAGAGGCCAGCAGTACGAGCCAGGCCGCCCGCCGCTTGCTGGAGGTCATCTTGTTCGGGGACACGAGGTTCGAGGACATCACGCCACCACCTTCAGGCCAACCACGCAGGCGGCGATCCCGCCGAGCAGCAGCAGCCGCGCCGCCGTCGGCCGTTCAACCTTGGCGACAATGGCGTAGCAGGAGGTCAGCACCACGCCCACGCCGACCCACACTGCGTAGGCGGTGCCGGTGGGGATGGACTGCATGGCAAGGGCGAGGCCGCCCGTGCTGGCCGCGACGGAGGCCAGGAAAAGCGCGGCGGGAGCGATCCGGCGCCGGCCGGTGGCCTGGGAGGCGCGGTGCAGCGCGGCAGCCCACACCGCCTCGAGGGCACCGGAGAGAATGAGGATGATCCACGACATGACAGCTCCTTTGGCCAGTCTTGTCGCGTGCCGGGTACTGAACCGTCGTCCGGAGGTCCGCCAACGGGACCTTGGTTTTCACCCTAGCAACGCCCGACGGCGGGTGCCACCGTTGGTGGTTAACCTCACCGGCGGGGGTGTCCCCTGATTCAGCAGTCTCCTAGAGCGTGCCGCCCGCGGCCTCCGGTGCCGATGCGTCATGGCCGCTGTCCCCGATGGTTTCCCGGGCGACGAAGTTCTCGATGTCGAAGAGGTTCTCTGCACGCTCGGCGATATTGAGCAGCGTGCTCATCGAGGCGACTTCCTCGACCTGCTCCTTGAGGAACCACAGCATGAACTGCTCGCCCAGGGCATCGTCCTCCGCCCGGGCGGCCCTGAACAGGCTTTCGATGCTCCTCGTGACTTCCTTTTCCTGCTGCAGCGCGAGGGCCAGCGGCTCGGTCACGGAGGCGAAGTCGTTCCGGACGTTGGGGACGCCGGGAATGGAGACCGGAAGGTCCCGGTCCAGCATGTACTGGACCATCATCATGGCGTGGTTGCGTTCTTCCACGGACTGCCGGTAGAAGTACTTTGCCAGCTGGGGGAGGTCCTGGTTGGCGAACCAGACGGCCACCGCGATGTACTGCTGCGAGGCAGAGAACTCGTTGCCGATCTGGAGCGAGAGGAGATCGTTGAACTTTGATTTCGTCATGGCCCCGAGTCTAGGTCCGTCCTTCCTGCGGAAACCAGTGTGGCAATGCTCGGCTAAGGAAGCGGAGGCTAGCCTTCCCCGGGTCCCGTCGGGACGGCGTCGATGGACACCACCGCAAGGAACCCGCGGCCCAGGATTTCCGGCGCCCGGGAGCCGGCACCGATCACCGCGTCGTAACGGCTGAGCGGCGCAGGGTCGCTCGGGACTGCAGGCACATCCGCCCCCTCGTCGTCCGCGGATGCCCCCGATGCCTCCGCATCGGCGCCGGGCGTGGCCGTCGCCTCGCCCTGGAGCAGGATGCCCAGCTGTCCTTCGAACAGGGGGTGCGCCCGCTTCTTGGAGAGCTCCACGATCGAGGCGTACCCCTTGTACCCGGCCCGGGTGATGACATTCAGGGCGCGGATGTCGCCCGTGGGCAAAACGCCGGAGCACGCCGCATCTCCGGAAAAGCGGAACGGCCGGTACTTCTCCAGAGGATGCTCGCTGCCGTCGACGCTCAGGAGCAGCAGCTCGCCCTCGACCACCGTCAGTACCCGTTCCATGCCGGGAAAGGGCGAAAAGTCGCCTGCCTTAGTGATGTCTGCGATGCTGACCCGCCAGTCCCAGGCGCCGTCCTGGGACGAGGCGGCCAACGGATGGCTCACCAGCTCCCGGGTCACGCCCTCTCCGTTGCGCCATGGCTGCGGTCTGAGGTCTGCGAAGCGAATGATCTCCATCCGCCCAGCCTAGCCGGGCGGCGCTCAACCCTTCGGCAATCGCCCGCCTGCGTCACCTGCCTGCGTCACCTGCCTGGCACCTGAGGGACTGCGTTGCCCCCGCCATCCGGCCCGCGTAAAGTCAGCGCAGTATGACTACGTTCGTTGGGGACACATCAACCATAGGAGCCGTGAATGTTCGTCAAAGTGTGCGGGCTGAGTACGCCGGAATCGATCCAGGAGGCGGTTGACGCCGGAGCGGACGCCGTGGGCTTTGTACTGACGGCCAGCCCCCGGGTGGTCTCCCCGGCACAGGTCACCGAGCTGCTCAGCAACGTTCCGGACGGCGTGGCCGCCGTCGGTGTTTTCCGCCATGAACCGGCCACGGACGCCGTGGCGATAGCCCGTGCGGCAGGCCTGGAGTGGATTCAGCTTCACGGCGACCGCACTCCTGAAGACGTCAAAACCGCGCACGACGCCGGCATGAAACTCATCCGGGCCGTCACCATGGATGCCGCACCGGACACCTTCGCGAACTGGGGAGAAGAGCTACTCCTCGTTGACGCGCCGGTCCCCGGGTCAGGGGAGAGCTGGGACTACGGCTCCATGCGCACCAAGGGCCTCGAGGGACGCGACTGGATCCTCGCCGGAGGGCTCGACGCCGCAAACGTCGCCGAAGCGGCACGGGCCGCCGGGGCCTGGGGCGTCGATGTCTCCTCCGGCGTCGAGCAGTCCCGGGGCGTCAAGGACCTGGCGAAGATCCGTGCCTTTGTGACGGCCGCGAAAGCCTGACTCGCTGCATGGTTCAGGGTTAACTCAGGGCATGCCCCGAGGCGCGCGCCGCACGTGGGAGAGCAGAATGGACAGATGAAGACACTCCTGAACATCATCTGGCTCGTTTTCGGTGGCCTTTGGCTGGCGATCGGTTATTTCCTCGCCGGCGTTATCTGCTGCCTCCTGATTGTCACCATTCCCTGGGGCATCGCGTCGTTCCGGATCGCCTCGTACACGCTCTGGCCGTTCGGCCGCATGATGGTGGACAAGCCCGGAGGAAACGGAGTGTTCGCGCTGCTGGGAAACGTGATCTGGCTCCTTGTGGCAGGCATCTGGATCGCGGTCGGGCATGTGGTCACCGCCATCGCCATGGCCCTCACCATCATTGGAATCCCGCTGGCCATCGCTAACCTGAAGCTCATCCCGGTCTCGCTCATGCCGCTGGGCAAGCAGATCGTTCCTACAGGTGCGCCCTTCGTGACCAGCTACCGCTGACCCCGGGCCGGTGTCCGCCGGTGATCAGTGGCCCGAGGCCTGCAGCTCGTCGGTGAGATTCCGCCGGGCAGCTTCCAGCCAGAGTTCGCGGCCACGTTCCGTGTTGAACAGCGGATCGAGTTCCAGCAGGTGGCGGACGACGGCGGCCCTGCCGGCCGCGAAGTCGGCGTCCCCGATATGCGCGTAGTCCTTCCGGACGGCGGCCACATACCGCGAGTACGGCTCAGGTTCGCCGCCGAGGACGGAAAGGTCCGCGTCGCAGAGGAGGGCGCCGTCGTCGTCCCCGGGTGCCGGCCGGTGGTCGGAGGTGAGAAGGACCAGACGCGCCACCTCATCGACGTCATTGGCGGGGAGCCCCGCTTCGGAGAGCCGGAGCTCGGCGAGCCGCGCCGACTCTTCCTCATCCTGGCCGGCGACACCGCGGTAGACGGCGTCGTGGAACCAGGCCGCGAGCAGCACCGTGCGCGGAGGGCCGGCGGGTGCCGTGAGCAGGTCCAGTGCCTCGAGCACCGCCAGCAGGTGGGTGCAGCCGTGGTACTTGCGGTGGCTTTCGCTCCAGCGGTCCAAGAGGTCCAGGAACAGTGCATCGTGGCCGGGCATCACCGTGTTCCAGCGGTTCAGCAGCGGGATTTTCAGCGACTTGTTCCGTTCCCGGGCGGGAATCCGCAATCCGCTCGCAATGAGTTTCCGGACCAGGATCCGGGCTTCCACAGGAACGGCACCGGCGGCCACCAGCGAGGTGTAGCGGCGTTCCGGGACGTCATAGTGGTCGCCGTCAAAGGCACGCTCGGGTATCCCAGCCGCCGCGGCGAAGGCATGCAGCTCCTCCAGGGAGGTGTCGGAGATCAGGTGGGAAAAGTGCGTTTCATGCGCAGGCCAAAGAGGCGGATCCAGGTAAATGGCCATGGAGCAAAGTCTAGTCTTCGGGGCGCGTGCTCACTCTTCCAGCTTGGAGCTGACCAGCTCCGCTATGTACTGCGATGTGCGTTCCGCGGGCCAGGACGCGGGCACGCGCAACAGGAAGCACGGTACTCCGGACAGCGCCCGCCGAGCCACGGCGGCCTTTTGCCCGAAGTGGTCCTCCAGCGGGACGATTCCGGTAGCGCCCAGTGCTTCGATCAGCCGCCGCGACACCGCGGGCAGTCCGGCGTGGAAGTTGCCCACAACCCGTGACGTCATCCACTCCGCACTCCGCGATTCCAGCCGTGCGTCGCGGCCGTCAAAGCGCTCAAGGAAGATGGCCAGGCGGGTGAGTGCGGCTGACGAAATCCGGCCTGGCCCAAATAGCCTCTCCGGGGCAACCGTCCGGCGCTCAGGGGCCCACCGTCGGGCAAAGGCCCCTGGGTATCGCTCCAGCACCGGCTGCGCTGACGCCGCCAGCCTTGCGGCGGATCTGGCTAGCCATTCCGGCGTAGCCGGCTGGGGCAGCAGGCTGAAAAACGCGGCAGGGTGTCTGGTTCTTCCCGGCGGGGCAGACGGCATCGGCTTCGCGCAGCCCAAGAGCATGCCGTCCGCGTCCAGGAACGCCCAGTCATCGCCCATGAATTGCACGCCGGGTTGTGCAGCGAGCCTGGCCAGGATGCGGGGCTCCACTGCTCCCGAGGCCGGCAGCAAGACTCCGGAACCGCGGTACTCCACAGATGCAGCATGAATCATGGCTACGTTGGCTCTGATGCAGAGGCTGTCCAGCAGGGGTATGAGTGCAGACAGCAGCTCGCCGCGTCCCTGGATCACATACCCGTGCCGGTTTGCCACAATCTGGACGTGATGCGCGGGCAGGTAGAGGGAGCCCTCCGTGAAGCGGTGTCCGTTGGCGTGGGACTGCTCTGGAATGGGAGTCAGGACCCCGCTGAAGCGGAGCCTCAGCGGAGCCCGAGACCCGCCCCGGAACGGCGCCAGCACGTGGTGCAACTCCGACCCGCCCGGTGTGCCGGAGTCCACGTCAATGCCCACGAGACCGTGGACGTCGAAACTCGCTCCGGCCGACGCGTCTGAGTCCTTCATTACGTCCTTTAAGGCTTGCTGGGTAGGTCGTCTCGGCCTTCAAAGGCTGCTAACGGAGGCTGGCCACGGCGGGAATCAGCTGACTTCCCGCCAACTGCCGGCAGCACCGTCGTGCCCTGATTCCGGAGCAAGCGTGCCGCCGGGAAACCTGCGGCCCTGGACGTAGCCGAATGTGGTGACAGCAAGCACGGCAACAACCGTCGCGGCCCGGCCCAGTCCGTCCTTGTCTTTTCCCGTCAGCCAATCCTTGACTCCCATGAACACAGCGCGGGGAAGCACCCTCCGGACGTAGCGGCGTTCCGGGCCGAGAGCCCTCTTGTGTCCCACGACCTTGCTCACCTGGGCCTTGGAAATCCCCTCGGACCAGGAACGGCTCAGCATGTACTTCAGGGAGCCGCGGGCGGCCGGGACGAAGTGCCGCACCATGGCCTCTGGCTCGTACACGATTCGGGAGCCGGGGGAGCCGATGACCGCACGGATACAGATCTCGGTCTCTTCGCATCCGAGGGGCAACGTATCCTGGCGGCCGAGGGCCGTGTTGAATCCGCCCACGCCGGTCAGGACCTCTGAACGGAATGACATGTTCGCCCCGATGACGTTGCGGACCTCGGCGGCGACTTTGGGCAGGCCCCTGTGGCTGCACCCGACTATCCAGTCGAGCTCCTGGGCAAAGTAGCCTGGCCGACCGGCCTCCCAGTCGGGATCAACCCGGCCGCCCACCGCCAGCACATCGGGATCGTCATAGAGGGCCGTTAGCCGCTCCAGCCAATCGGGGGCGGCCTGGGCGTCGTCGTCGAGGAAGGCGACGATGCCGGTGGTCGCTGCACTGACGCCCGTGTTCCGGGCCCCGGACAGGCCCTTTGCCCCGGTGTTTTCGAGGATCACCACATCAGACACGGTAAAGATGAGCCGCTTGTAGAGGTCGCTGTTGTAGTCGACGACGACGATCGTCTGACGCGGGCGGACTGTTTGGGCGCGGACGGAGTCGACCGCAGCCATGAGCATGTCCCACCGGTCCTCCGTGTAGGAGCAAATGACGACTGAAACGTCCAGGGCGTCGGCAGGCCGGGTCATCTCATTCACCTGCCATGACGCCGAGGACCGTGCGGGGGTCCGTGGGGACGTGCGGGAAAGCAATACTGGGATACTTGTACTTCACCCGTCTCAGCGCCTCGGGCCGGGCCCCGGCCGTTGGTGCCTCCCACCCTACGTATTCGCGGGCCAGGGTACGCAGCACCCGCCAACCGTCACGGAAGGTGTTGAGATTCGAGTTGCCTGAAATCCTTGAAAGCTCACGGCTGGGTACCTCGGCAATGCGCAGGCCGGCACGGGAAGCCCGCACGATCAGCTCCGTTTCGATTTCAAAACCGTCCGACTCCAGCTCGAGGACCTCCAGGCACTCGCGGCGCATGGCGATGTAGCCGTAGCACAGGTCCGAATAATCACTGCGGAGCACCATGTTGGCCAGCCCGGTCAGCGCCCGGTTACCGGCGCTGCGCAGAAAGGTAATATCGTCCGAGCCACCGCCCGTGACATAGCGCGAGCCTTTGACGAAGTCGAAGTCATGCTGCAGCGGCGACACGAACCAGCCAATCTCGTGAGGGTCCATGCTCCCGTCGGCATCCAGCATGACAATGATGTCGCCGGTGGCCGCGGCCAGGCCCGCTCGCACGGCGACACCCTTGCCCTTATTGGGCTCGGCCACCACCACCACGTCGAGTCGAAGGGCCCGCGCCACGTCTACGGTGCTGTCCAGTGAGCGTCCGTCAACGATCACTACCTCGTCTACATACGAGGGCATTCGGCGAAGCACCCAAGGAAGGTTCAGGGCCTCATTCAGCGTGGGGATCACGACACTGACAGAAGGCATGCTTGCAGGGAGCGCATTTGTTGGGCTCTGTGTTGAAAGAAGTATCGGGATGGTCACTAACCTCACCACTCAATGGAGTCGTTTGCTTTTGCCTCAGTAGCAGGATTCCCTGGCTGCTAAGCCCAGGACGTAGACCCGGCGCTCGCTGCTACTGGAGGCAACTTGCTTGCACTCCCCCTCGTCTAAGTTTGATTTGCTGACTTGTGAAAAGCTTGGAATTGGTTGAAGGCCCCCTGCGTTTTCGCCCTGTTCGCGCACCCCTTTTGGGGCTATTGAGTGCGGGGAGCTCCAATGCGAGACTTTCCCCATGTGGATTGCCCGCCGGCGGGGGGTGTCACCGGGCAGTTCATACCGGCCCGGACTATTCCGGCTGCTCGTTTCCTCGGCAGCCTTGATGCTGGCCGGGTGCAGCGTTGCCGCCGTGGAACGGCCCAAACAGTCCACTCCGTCGCCGTCCCTAAAGGCCTCGGGCGACCTCCCGGGCTGGAAGCAGGTGTTCTGGGAAGATTTCGACCGGGGGGATGTTCCGGTGGGAGAGTTCCCCGGCGACGCCTACAGGCCGAAGTGGAGCGCGGGATACAAAGACGGCACGCCGGACACGGCCGGCCAAAAGGGAAAGCATTCGGGGTACTACCCGGGCAAGGTCCTGAGTGTGAAAGACGGCGTGCTGGACTGGTACCTCCACACTGAAGACGGCGTATCCATGGGGGCGGCGCCCAGGCCAAAGTTTCCCAACAAGGCGGAGAACCCGCGGCGGGACAACAGCATGCTGTACGGCAGGTACTCGGTCCGCTTTAAGGCCGATTCCCTAAGGGGGTACAAAATGGCCTGGCTTCTCTGGCCGAACAGCAACAAGTGGCCCAGGGACGGCGAGATCGACTTCCCGGAAGGGGATCTCTCCGAATCACCCCATGGGGCGGTGCACTTCAGAAGTGACGATCCTGCCGACTTCAAAATGTTCAACACGAACAAGACGTTTACGAGGTGGCACGTGGCCACCACGGAGTGGAGCCCCGGCAAGGTGGAGTTTTTCCTTGACGGGCGCTCGATCGGAGTAGCAACCAAGAACATCCCCAAGACCCCCATGCACCTGATCCTGCAGACCGAGTCATGCCTGCCAAAATGCCCGAATTCCACCACGGAAGGGCACGTCCAGCTGGACTGGATAGCGGTGTGGACGCGGGCCGAATAGCTACTTCTTCTCGATGATGAAGGAATCCCTGAAGGAGGAACCCTCGGCGGGAACGAACGTGGCGTCGAGCCGGTCCGGTGTTGCGGTGACATCGAGCGTGCCGAAGGCCGCCCGGCGGTTCTGGCCCGACCAGGCCGCGAAGTAGCGGATCTCGGAGTCGTCCTCCTTCACCTGGTGCAGGCCTGCTCCGCCGAGGCCTGAGGTGGCAAAGACCGTGCCGGCGCCCTTCACCATGGCCTCATCGGAATCCGTGATGCAGGCTTCGGAAAAGCTCCCGGGGACCAGCGCCGTGCAGCCCTCGCGGAGGCTCAACTGGTGGGTCCGCTGGTACGAGTGGTTGTGCCCGGACAGGACGAGGTCCACCTTCTTCTCCATCAGCATGTTCGTGAGGTCGTCCCCGGCCAGGCAGTCATATTTGCCGATGCTGAGGCAGGGCGTGTGCATGCCCACCACGGTCCAGGGAATCTTCTGTGACTCGGCCCCGTCCACGGCCGCCGCGGTCCAGCGCCACCGGGGGCTGTTTTTCGAATAGTCCAGGGTGTTGCCGTCATGGAACTTGATGCCGGGCGACACCATGATGATCCGCACCAAGGGGTTCTTTTCCGGCACGTCCACATACCACTGCGTTCCGTATTCCCCGGTGAGGCCCGGCAGCCTGTTCGGCAGGCACTGGACGAAGTTTCTTATGTCGCCGTCGTGACCGTCGCTCTCATGATTTCCCGTGACCAGCTCGTACGGAAAGTCAGCCCCCAGCTTTTCCGCGACCATGGCGCAGAACTCTTTTTCGATCCCCGCCTGGTAGGTGAAGTCACCCAACGCAAGGTTCAGCTGGGGCTTCAGGCCCGCGATGGTGTCCAGCACCCGTTTGGCGTCCTTGCCGACGCCGATGTCCCCTTGGGCGGTGAAGTGGACTGACTGTATGACGGCGGCGGAAACCCCCGCCGTGCCGCTCGGGGCCGGGGTCACCGGAGGGTTTGCAGTCTCCGATCCGCCCGGCGTGGCCGCCGGGGAAAGCTGTGTGGCAGCTGGCGGAAGCTGTGTAGTGGCCGGCATGCACCCCGTCAGGAACGAGGTGAGGAACAAGGTCAGGAACACCGTCGCGGTCACAACGGCCGCGTCAAGGAGGGCGTCCGCCCGTAGCCGCGTAGCTTTTGGCCCAGTTATCCGTCCAGTTCTCGGTCCAGTCATGATCCCTCGCATCGGCTAACGGAACCTGGCGCCGCAGACCAGGCTGAGGCGAAAGCATGAACATGCCTACGCTTAGCGTAACGCCGCAGGCCCGGCCCAAACCAGAGATCAGGGCGCTGCCCGAACACCTGAGTATGGGGAGAGCGCACGCCTGTGTCCAACGAATGCTTGTGACGCACCTGCGGAGTAATTTTACCGTGAGGACCGCAAAATCGGGCTATGCTCGGGAAATGGCCATGCTTCGCGTTTCCGAGGCCGCCCGCTTCCTGGGCGTCAGTGACGACACCATCCGCCGCTGGACTGAGTCCGGCAGCCTGACGCCGCACAGGGACGCGTCCGGGCGGCTGGCCGTGGACGGACTGGAACTGGCCCGGCTTGCCGGCAAGCAGGCGCACCTGCCGGATGACCCGTCCAAGGCGGGCAGTTCGGCACGCAACCGCTTCGTGGGACTGGTCACCGGCATCACGGCCGACAAGGTCATGGCACAGGTGGAACTGCAGTGCGGGCCCTTCCGGGTCGTGTCCCTCATGAGCAGCGAAGCCGTCCGTGAACTTGGGCTCGAACTGGGATCTGTGGCCACCGCCGTCGTCAAAGCCACCACCGTCATTGTGGAAACGCCCCGGGGGAGGAGCGCCTGATGACGTTCCGCCGCCTTCGCATCGCCGCCCTGCTGGCCGCTTCCACCCTGTTGGCCGCCGCTGTGTCCGGTTGCGCCCCGGGCCCGTCCGGAAACCCTGCGGCCAGTGGGACCCCTCAGCGTTCCGGGACCCTCACCGTATTCGCGGCCGCTTCCCTCAAGGCAACCTTCACCCGGCTCGCCGCTGAATTTGAAAACCGCAATCCCGGCACAACGGTCACGCTGAGCTTTGCCGGGTCGTCGGACCTGGCCACGCAGATCTCCCAGGGTGCCCCCGCTGACGTATTCGCCTCGGCCGACACCCGCAACATGGCCCGCCTCTCGGACGCCGCGCTCATTCACGGTCAGGCGGTGAACTTTGCCACCAACGTCCTGGAGATCGCCGTCCCGGCAGGCAACCCGGCGTCGATCTCGTCTTTCGCCGACCTCGCCAGGCCGGGCGTGAAAGTCGTCGTCTGCGCCAGCCAGGTGCCGTGCGGCGCGGCGGCGGAAAGCGCCGAACGGGAAGCCGGGACGGTGCTCAAGCCCGTGAGTGAGGAATCATCCGTCGCCGATGTCCTGGGCAAGGTCGTCTCGGGCGAGGCCGACGCTGGCCTGGTTTACGCCACTGACGTGAAGGGCGCCCGCGGCAAGGTCGAAGGCATCCCGTTCCCCGAGGCCGGCAAGGCCGTGACCACCTACCCGATCGCGGCGCTCGAAGGCAGCCGAAACAAGGAGTTGGCGGCGGCATTCATCTCCCTGGTCGCCGGCAGCGACGGGCAGAAGACCCTGGCGGACGCCGGTTTCGGCGCCCCGCCGGCTGAAGTCCGCCCGAGCCAATGAAGGCCGGTCAGCGGCGGAGCCCCGGCGCCTACACCGGCATTCCATCCTGGATCTACGTCGTCGCGGCGGCGGGCGGACTGCTCGTAGTGCTCCCGCTCGCGGCCATGGTGGCCAAGGTCAACTGGGCACAGTTCATTCCGCTGGTGACGTCAGAGTCGTCGCTCACCGCCCTGGGCCTCAGCCTGCGCACGTCGGCGGCCAGCACGCTGCTGTGCATCGTGCTCGGCGTTCCGTTGGCTTTGGTGCTGGCCCGGGGCAGCTTTCCCGGGCAGCGGCTGCTCCGTTCCTTCGTGCTGCTGCCGCTGGTGCTCCCGCCTGTGGTGGGTGGCATCGCGCTCCTTTACACGTTCGGCAGGCAGGGGCTCCTGGGCCGGAGCCTGGAGGTGCTGGGGATCCAGATCGCCTTCTCCACCGCCGCCGTGGTCCTCGCCCAGACGTTCGTGGCGCTGCCGTTCCTCGTGGTGAGCCTGGAGGGCACGCTGCGGACCGCCGGCGGGCGGTACGAGGCCGTGGCGGCAACGCTCGGCGCACGTCCCGGTACGGTGCTCCGCCGGGTGACTCTTCCCCTGGTCCTGCCCGGCCTGGCCTCCGGAGCCGTGCTGTCGTTCGCGCGGAGCCTCGGTGAATTCGGTGCCACCCTGACGTTCGCGGGCAGCCTGCAGGGTGTCACCCGCACGCTGCCGCTTGAGATTTACCTCCAGCGCGAAACCGACGCCGACGCCGCCGTCGCGCTTTCCCTCGTTTTGGTGGCGGTGGCGGTCACCGTGGTCGCGGTGTCCTATCGCGGCCCGCGGCGGCCGCCGGCCGGACCCTTCGGTTCCGAAAGGCGCACGACGGCGGTGCCCGCCCGGGACAGGAGCGTGCAGTGAGCTTCCGGATGGAGGCCGCGGTGGCGGCGCGGGGTTTTGATCTGGCCCTCACCGTCGGCCCTGGGGAGACCGTGGCAATCATGGGTCCCAACGGTGCAGGAAAGTCCACCCTGCTGGCCGTCATCGCCGGGCTGCTGCACCCGGACTCGGGCAGGGCTGAAATGGGCGGCAGGGTCCTGTTCGACCTTGGCTCCGGCCGGTCCACGTGGACGGCGCCGCATCACCGCGGCACCGCCCTGCTGGCCCAGGAGCCACTCCTTTTCCCGCACCTGAGCGCCCTGGAGAATGTGGCGTTCGGCCCCCGAAGCCGGGGTGAATCCCGGCGTGCCTCGCGGAAAACGGCGCTTCACTGGCTCGGTGCCGTGGATGCCGGCGGGCTGGCCGGACGGCGGCCTGCCGAGCTTTCCGGCGGCCAGGCCCAGCGGGTGGCCGTAGCCCGGGCGCTGGCGGCCGATCCCGGGCTGCTGCTGCTCGATGAACCCATGGCCGCCCTGGACATCCATGCCGCCCCGCTGCTGCGCAGGCTTCTGAAGCGGGTACTCGCCGGGAGGCGGGCCATCATCGTTACGCACGACGTCCTGGATGCGCTGATGCTGGCAGACCGCGTGATCGTCCTCGAGGACGGCAGGATCATCGAGTCCGGTCCCACGCGCGACATTCTGCAGCGGCCGCGGAGCAGATTCGTGGCCGGTCTGGCCGGCCTCAACCTGATACCCGGCACCCTGACGGAACATGGCCTCACGACCGCCGCCGGCCAGGACATTGCCGGGCAGCATGACTCCATCCTGGACACGGAAGCGGCTGCCGCGGGGCCCGGCGTGGAAGAATGGTCTGGTTTGGACGCGGGGGCCGCCGCTCCCGGCCAGGCGGGCGTGGCCGTGTTCCCGCCGTCGGCCGTTTCGGTTTTCCTGACCGAAGCCCACGGCAGCCCGCGGAATTCCTTTCCGGTCACGATCACGGACCTGGAGCCGCGCGGCGACCAGATCCGCGTCCGGGCGGGGGAGCTTTCCGCGGACGTCACGCCCGCTGCATCAGCAGACCTGGGGCTCGCGCCCGGAATGGCCGTGTTCTTTGTGATCAAGGCCGGAGCCGTGTCCGTCTACCCGGCATGAGGCGGGCATGCCCAGAGAATGACCACTGCCGACCGTCCGGCCCCTTGCGAAGGAGAGAGTTCTTGAAGACCGCCAATGCCCTGGCCGCTGTTGCCGTTGCCGCCGCCATGCTGGCACCCCTGCCCGCCGCCGCAGCTCCCACGGGGGAGACATACCCCGCCGCCACGGGAGAGGGGAGCGGAGACAGGACCATGAACCGGAAGGTTGCCGGCGGCAGCCCGACCTCCATTTTCGCGGCTCCCGCGGCGGCCCAGATCTCGTTCGATGGAGCGGGCACCGACGTGCGCTGCGCCGGAAGCCAGATCTCGGCCAGTTGGGTCATCACGGCCAAGCACTGCAATTCGCCGAGCCTCAAGTCGGTCCGCCTCGGCAGCACGTATCTGGAGGCGCACGGCGCTGTCCGGACAGTGGCTGCCCGCTACGCGTCACCCATGGGTGACCTTCTGCTCCTTAGGCTGTCCACGCCATATTCCGGCGCCACTGTGGGCCTTTCCGCTTCCTTGCCGGCCTCGGGTACGGCGGGCAAGGTCTACGGCTGGGGCTACCAGGCTGAGGGATCCGGCTCCATGTCCTATTTCCTGAAGACGGCCGATGTCACTGTCACCGGCCCGGGATCAGATAGCTACGGCGGGGCGTCGGTCAGCACCCGGTCGCAGTCGGGGCACCCCATCGGCGGCGACTCCGGCGGTCCGCTGATGGTCGACGGCAAGCTGGCGGGCGTTCTCTCCGAATCCAGCGTCCTGCCCGCCGGGACCACCGCCGACTATTCCCAGTACTACAGCGACCATGCGTCCATAGCCCGGAACCTCGACTGGATCACGCGCATCAGCGGCGTCATCGGCTCCTGACTCTGGGGCCTGACTCTGGCACCTGAGCGGGGTCCGACGGGCTACATCCCCGGCAGATCCAGGGCTTCGTAGACCTGGATGGTGGCACCGGGCATCATGAGGTGCGGGTGCCCTTCCAGCAGGGCGAGGGCGCCGCCCTCATCCTCGGCCTGGAGGATACCGTAACCGCCCACGTGCGTGCTGGTGTCGGACGTGCCGGTGGCGCTGATCTCCTTGCCGGCCCCCAGCGGATTTCCCATGTCAACGATCCCGTCGCCTGCGCGCTGCGCCCATTCCATCCACGCCTTCATGCCTTCCTGGGCGGCTTCAGGGCTGCTTTCTGCCATCTGCGCTTGCGCCGACTGCGGGGCGGTGTAAAGAACAACGAACTTCTTCATTGCGGCTCCTCGGTTCGAGTATGCGATTAACTGTCGTCGCTGGTCACAGGTCGATCCTAGGGGGATCCGGGCGGCAGGGATACAGTTCAAGGGCGATGGTTTTCCCGAAGTTCATCTGCCCTGCGGGGCCGTTTCGCTGTGGGCAAACGTGGATCCAGGAACGCTTCCCTCAAAGTTGAGCGTAGTAGACTCAACTTAGTAATCCCATACTGAAAGGAGCTCTCTTTGGACGCCAAATTCACCACCAAGAGCCAGGAGGCTCTTTCGGCGGCCGCAATGAATGCATCGACGGCGGGGAACCCCCAGGTTGAGCCGGCGCACCTGCTGAAGGCGCTGATGGATCAGCGCGAGGGCGTCGCCGTCGCCCTTCTGCGTGCCACCGGCACGGATCCCGACGCCGTCAGCGTGCAGGCCAGCAGCGCCATCAAGAACCTGCCGGCCACATCAGGCAGTTCAGTCCAGCAGGCGCAGCTGTCGCGCACCGCCCTGCAAGCCATCCAGACGGCGCAGAACGAGGCCGACCGCCTGGGGGATTCGTTCGTCTCCACCGAGCACCTGCTGCTCGGCCTCTCGGCCGGAAGCGACGGCGTCGGAAAGCTCCTGCGCGACGCCGGAGCCTCGCATGAGGCGCTGCTCGCCGCCCTGCCCGGCGTGCGCGGAGACCGCAAGGTCAACAGCGCGGATCCGGAAAACACCTTCCAGGCGCTGGAGAAGTTCGGCACGGACCTGACGGCGACGGCCCGCTTGGGCAAACTGGACCCCGTGATCGGACGGGATGCCGAAATCCGGCGCATCATCCAGGTGCTGAGCCGCCGGACCAAGAACAACCCGGTGATCATCGGCGAGCCGGGCGTCGGCAAGACGGCCGTCGTCGAGGGGCTGGCCCAGCGGATCGTGGCCGGCGACGTCCCGGAGAGCCTGCGCGGCAAGACCCTGGTCGCCCTGGACCTCGCGTCCATGGTGGCGGGCGCCAAGTACCGCGGCGAGTTTGAAGAGCGCCTCAAGGCTGTCCTGGAAGAGATCAAGAACTCGGACGGGCAGATCGTCACCTTCATCGACGAGCTCCACACGGTGGTGGGTGCGGGCGCCACGGGGGACAGCTCCATGGATGCCGGCAACATGCTCAAGCCCATGCTGGCCCGCGGCGAGCTGCGCCTGATCGGTGCCACCACGCTTGACGAGTACCGGGAGAACATCGAGAAGGACCCGGCCCTGGAACGCCGCTTCCAGCAGGTCTACGTCGGCGAGCCCAGCGTGGAGGACACCATCGGCATCCTCCGCGGCCTCAAGGAACGCTACGAGGCCCATCACAAGGTGGCCATTGCCGACTCCGCCCTCGTAGCCGCAGCCACGCTGTCCAACCGCTACATCTCGGGGCGCCAGCTGCCGGACAAGGCGATCGACTTAGTGGACGAGGCCGCCTCCCGGCTCCGTATGGAGATCGACTCAGCTCCGGAGGAGATCGACCAGCTGCGGCGCCAGGTGGACCGGCTGACCATGGAGGAACTGGCCCTCGCCAACGAGAAGGACGCCGCCTCCGTGGAGCGGCTGGCTGCCCTGCGGGCGGACATGGCGGATAAGAAGGAGGAGCTGTCCGCACTGAATGCCCGCTGGGAAGCGGAGAAGGCCGGCCTGAACCGGGTGGGGGACCTGAAAGCCAAGCTGGACGAGCTGAGGTCCACTGCGG
This sequence comes from Arthrobacter pascens, assembly GCF_017052465.1. GTDB lineage: Bacteria > Actinomycetota > Actinomycetes > Actinomycetales > Micrococcaceae > Arthrobacter > Arthrobacter pascens. Next base: position 23,116 of record NZ_JAFHKT010000112.1, on the reverse strand, counting down.
ACAAGGCGCAGCGTGAGGGCGACCTGGAGACTGCCTCACGCATCCTCTATGGCGAAATTCCGGCCCTGGAGCGCGAGCTGAACGCCGCCGCGGAGGCAGAAGCCGCCGTCGTGGATAAGTCCTCGCAAATGGTGGCGGAGGAAGTCACCGCGAACGACATCGCCGAGGTCATCTCGGCGTGGACCGGCATCCCGGCCGGGCGCATGCTGCAGGGCGAAAGCCAGAAGCTGCTGCACATGGAAGAGGAACTCGGCAGGCGCCTGATCGGCCAGTCCAAGGCTGTGCAGGCGGTGTCCGACGCCGTGCGCCGGGCCCGTGCCGGCATCAGCGACCCCAACCGGCCCACCGGCTCATTCCTGTTCCTCGGTCCCACCGGTGTGGGTAAGACCGAGCTTGCCAAGGCTCTGGCGGACTTCCTCTTCGACGACGAGCGTGCCATGGTGCGGATCGACATGTCCGAGTACGGCGAGAAGCACTCCGTGGCCCGGCTGGTCGGCGCGCCTCCGGGTTACGTGGGCTACGAGGAGGGCGGCCAGCTGACCGAGGCCGTCCGCCGCCGGCCCTACTCGGTGGTGCTGCTCGACGAGGTGGAAAAAGCCCACCCGGAGGTCTTCGACATCCTCCTGCAGGTGCTCGACGACGGCCGCCTCACCGACGGCCAGGGCCGCACCGTCGACTTCCGCAACGTCATCCTGGTGCTGACGTCCAACCTCGGAAGCCAGTTCCTGGTGGACCCCACCCTGGATGCGCAGGCCAAGCGCACGGCCGTAATGGCCACTGTGAACGCGTCCTTCAAACCGGAGTTCCTGAACCGCCTGGACGAAGTGGTGCTGTTCGATGCGCTGACCGTGGAGGAACTGGCCCGGATCGTCGAGCTGCAGGTGGCAGATCTTTCCAGCCGCCTGCACGAACGGCGGCTCTCACTCGAGGTGACCGAGGGCGCCCGCGCCTGGCTGGCCATGTCCGGCTTCGATTCGGCGTATGGAGCCCGCCCGTTGCGTCGCCTGGTACAGCGTGAGATCGGCGACCGCCTGGCCAAGGCGATCCTCGCCGGGGAGATTTCCGACGGCGACACGGTGCTCGTCGATACCGCGGCCGACGTCGACGAACTCACCATCGAGGGGCTGGAAGCCATGGGAACGCCCGACGGCGGCACCCCCGCCGGAAGCGGACTCTCGGTGCGCCGCAAGGGCTAAGTCTGCGGCGGGCCCAGCGGGCTGGCGGCAGGGATGTCCTGCCGTCAGCCCTGCGGGAGAAGGCTGGTCTTGATGATGTTTCCCGACGCGGAAGTAACGTAACAATCCACCCGGCGGTCCCCCTGCCGCCAGCTGTCGGGGCTGGGGTAGGCGAGCTGGTACGTCAGGACGTAGGCGTTGGTCTTGCTGGTCAGCGCCGCGGCCTGGCATGCCTCCCGACCCTTTGCCTTCATTGCCTTGGCTCCGGGGTAGGAATCCCCGGCGGGGTACCTGTGGACGGCCACAAGTTGGGCGGAATGCCCGGACGTGCAGGCCACCACAGTGGCGCCGGCCGCCGAGGCGTCAAAATCCTTGAAGCAGTCCCCAATCCTGAAGTCCAGGGGGCTTACGCCCTTCACGGGAAGGCTGGGGCGGGCTGTTGCCTGGGGCACGGCAGAGGACGCCGGTGCCGCGGCGGGGCCGGGGTCGCCGATGGTCTGCAGGGTGGCGCCGGCGAGCAGCGAACCGAGGATCCACAGGAGCAGACTGGCCACCACGAGCAACGCGACCAAAAAGCCCGCTTTCATGAAGTTCTGCTGCAGGCCGGGCCGGACCTCGTCGGCGGCATTCGCTGCGGAATCTGAGGGAACGTCCTGCGGGCTGGAGGTCTCGGGACCGGAGCGCCGCGGGTCAGCTTTCACCGCTGGATCAGGCTGCGCAATTCGCGGCGGGACAGCCGGGGGCGGCGGGACGGGCCGCGGCCCGGCGCCGGGGACTGGATTGCCTTCATTCACTGGCTCGGCGCCCCTTCCTTGCGGTTTCGCGGCCTCGGACCCTGCTTCCTCTATTCACCCGTTCAGGAGACTCTACCGAAAAATTCCCCTCCAACCCCATGATTGCCGCGGTTTTGGCCCCGACGCAGGCCCGTGCGACGCGCCCGTGGCGAGCAGTCACCGCCGAAAGCATGTAATCTAGGGATACGACAAATTGACCAAACATTCCGGGGCCTCACCGATAGCCAAGGTGACCACCTCCGGTCCAAGTACAAAAGGGGGTCACGCCATGGGGCGCGGCCGTCAAAAGGCAAAAGCTACCAAGCAGGCTCGGGACATCAAGTACTACTCCCCGAACACTGATTATTCGGCCCTTCAGCGTGAGCTCACGGGTCCGGGCAGTCGTGCCACGAGCCATTTCGCGAATGAACCGGTCGAACCGGACTATTCAGCCTACGTGGATAAGTACGCGGACGATTTGGAAGACGACGACGACGAGGTAGACACCCGTCGGATCGGTTAGTCGTAACAGCCGGAAGCTGCCGTAAGGCGTTCGGCTGCGCGCGGCGTCGTACCCTTCTGTTCGTCGTTGTCCCGTCGTCAGATTTCGGCACCCTTCGTTTCCGAAGGAGCTTTCTTTGAGAAGGCTCCCTCTCAAGCGGGCGCCGCACCAATTACCAGGCCCGTCGGGCATGCCAGCCATTGGCGTGCCCGGCGGGTTTTCTGCTGCCCCGGCTATGTGGTGCCTGGTCCGGGCCTTCTCCGCCGTGCCCGTTCACGTCTAGGCTGTTAGGGGTTTGGTCCGGCGAAAGGGATGGGCAGCAGCATGGTTCAGCGAAGCGGCTACACCAAAGGGGAGGTGTGCTGGGCGGACGTCCAGACTCCGGATGTTGCGGCGGCCAAGTCCTTCTATGCCGCAGTGTTCGGCTGGCGCTATGAGGACCTGCCCACGCCGGACGGACGCAGCTACTCGAAGGCCTTCATCGACGGTGACCTTGTAGCCGTCGTGGCGCCTCAGAACCCCGCCCAGCAGGCGTCGGGCACGCCGGCGCAGTGGAACGTGTACTTCTGCGCGGATGACGCCCGGGAAGTGGCCGAGGAGGCACCGCACGCGGGCGGGACAGTGCAGTTCGGCCCCGAAGAAGTGGGTGACACCGGCGTCATGGTGTTCCTGGAACCGCCCGGGGGCGGCACCACCGGCGTCTGGCAGGCCGGAACGCACGCAGGCAGCGGGCGGCACAACGAACCTGGATCGTTCGCGTGGGCCGAACTCCTGACGCCCGAACCGCAGGCCGCCGTCGGATTCTTCCAGCAGATATTCGGTCACGAGGTCACCGAATATCCGCAGGACGACGGCGGGACGTACACCACGCTGATTGTCGGCGGCTCGGAGGTGGCCGGCATTGCCCCCGCACCCGAGGACGGGGACGAGGATGCGGACGGGGGCGCAGGTCCGGAGGAAGCGTCCGCGCCGGACGACGGCGAGCTCCGCGCCCGGTTGGGCTGGCAGGTTTATTTCGGAGTTTCCAGCGTCAAGGAAGCAGTGCTGGCGGCAGTGACGGCGGGCGCCGAAGTGCTCGTGGAGCCGGAATTCGACGAGGATGCCGGGAGCATCGCCACGCTTAAGGACCCGCAAGGCGGCGTGTTCAGCGTCCTGGAGGTTTAAAAGCGCATCGAGTGCTCCGTAACCGCCCTTATGAAGGTCCAAAAGGGCAGTTACAGAGCACTCGATGACGTATTTAAGCGTAGGTGTTGACCATCCGGACGGCGCCGCCGTCCACGCCCTTGGCGCCCTGGACGTAGTCCGGGCCGGTCTTGAGGATGTCGTCAGAGTCGGCGCTGACTGTGCCCATGATCCAGGACGGCAGGCCGCGCTCGTTCAGGCGGGCCACAGCGGCGTCAGCGACGTCGGCGGAGACGATGGCCACCATGCCCACACCGAGGTTGAGCGTTCGCTCGAGGTCAGCCAGCGGGACGCGGCCAAGCTCCGACACCAGCTTGAAGATGGCCGGCAGCTCCCAGGTGGCGCGGTCCACCGTGGCCACGAGGCCCTGCGGCAGGACACGGGCCAGGTTTGCGGCGAGTCCGCCGCCGGTGACGTGGCTGAAGCCGTGCACGGCTCCGCCGCCCGTGGCAAGGCCAGTGGTGACCGGGAAGGTCCGGGCCAGGTCCAGGCAGTCGGCGGCGTAGACGCGGGTGGGTTCCAGCAGCTCCTCACCCAGCGTGCGCCCGAGTTCGGAAACCTGCCGGTCCAGGGCCCAGCCGGCGTGGTTGATGACGCGGCGGACCAGCGAGTAGCCGTTGGAGTGCAGGCCGGAGGACGCCATGCCGATCACCACATCGCCCGCGCGGACGCGGTCCGGGCCCAGCAGGGCATCGGCTTCAACAACGCCGGTGGCGGCCCCCGCGACGTCGTATTCGTGCTCGCCCAGCAGGCCCGGGTGCTCGGCCGTTTCGCCGCCTACCAGGGCGGTACCGGCCACGGAGCAGGCTGCCGCGATGCCGCGGACGATGTCGGCGATGCGCTCGGGGACCACCTTGCCGCAGGCGATGTAGTCGGTCATGTACAGCGGCTCGGCGCCCACCACCACGATGTCGTCAACCACCATGCCCACCAGGTCGAAACCGATGGTGTCGTGGATGTCCATGGCCTGCGCGATGGCCACCTTGGTGCCCACGCCGTCCGTGGACGTGGCCAGCAGGGGCCGCTTGTAGGTCAGCAGCTTCGAGACATCGTACAGTCCGGCAAAACCGCCGACGCCGCCGATCACCGAGGCGTTGTGCGTCGCCTTGACGGCATCCTTCATGAGTTCGACGGCGCGGTCTCCCGCTTCGACGTCGACGCCGGCGGACGCGTACGTGATGCCGTTGTTCTGGGCCAAACCGTTCTGGGCGGCGTTCATGTCAGCAGTGGGGGAGGCGGAAGTCATACGGACTCTTTCTTGTCAGCGCCGACGGGGGCAGCGTCGTGGTGGACGTCAGGCACGCGGTCGGCCTCGGTCAGCAGGTTCTCAAATTCGGAATCCGGTCCCGGGTCGCAGCCCGTTGCGCCGGGCTTCTCCGCCGGGTCTTCCGTGACGGTGATGCTGTCCGGGTTGCCGGGGGTCGCTGCGGCCGGTCCAGGGGCAGCTGCGGCGGCGCCGGAGCGGGCCGCGCCGGCGGCGGGGAGCCCGCCGAGGTCCGTGCGTTCGAGCAGGTTCTTGCCCAGCTTGTCCGAGCCGGGAAGCTCGATGGGGTACTTGCCGGTGAAGCAGGCGGTGCAGAGGCGTTCCCGGGGCTGCCGGGTGGCGCCGATCATGCCGTCCTCGGAGATGTAGGCCAGCGAATCCGCGCCGATGGCCTGGGAGATTTCCTCGATCGTGGCGCCGTTGGCGATCAGTTCCGCCCGGGAGGCGAAGTCGATGCCGTAGAAGCAGGGCCACTGGACGGGCGGGGAGGAGATCTTCACGTGCACGGCGGCTGCGCCGGCCTCGCGGAGCATGCGGACGATGGCGCGCTGGGTGTTGCCGCGGACGATCGAGTCGTCCACCACCACGACGCGCTTGCCGCGGATCACGGATTCCAGGGCGTTGAGCTTGAGCCGGATGCCCAGCTGGCGGAGCGTCTGCGAAGGCTGGATGAACGTGCGGCCCACGTAGGAGTTCTTGACGAAGCCATGGGCGAACGGGATGCCGGATTCCTCGGCGTAGCCCACGGCGGCCGGGGTCCCGGATTCGGGCACCGGGATGACGATGTCCGCTTCCTGGGTGTTTTCGCGGGCAAGCTGGCGGCCCATCTCCACCCGGGACTCGTACACGGAGCGCCCGGCGATCGCGGCGTCGGGGCGGGCTAGGTAGACGTACTCGAAGACGCAGCCGGCGGGCGTCGGCTCTGCGAAGCGCTGGGACCGCACGCCCTGCTCATCGATGGCGATGAATTCGCCGGGCTCGATCTCACGGATGAAGCTGGCGCCAACGGTGGCGAGCGCGGACTGTTCAGAGGCGACCACCCAGCCGCGCTCGAGCCGGCCGAGGCAGAGCGGACGGATGCCGAACGTGTCCCGGGCCGCGTAGAGGGTGCCTTCGTCCATGAACACGAAACAAAAGCCGCCCTTGATCTTCGGAAGCAGCTCGATGGCGGTCTGTTCGAGGGTCTTGCCCTCTTCGCCTTCGAGCAGTGCCGTGACCAGTGCGGTGTCCGAGGTGTTGCCCTGCTTCATTTCGCCGCTGAGCTGGCCACCGTTGCGCTCGTTGATCATGGCGTTGAGCTCGGCCGTGTTGGTCAGGTTGCCGTTGTGTGCCAGGGCCACCGTGCCGGTGGCGGTTGCGCCGAGCGTGGGCTGGGCGTTGGCCCAGTGGCTGGCTCCGGTGGTGGAGTAGCGGCAGTGGCCCACGGCCAGGTGCCCGGTCAGGGTGTTCAGCGTGGTCTCGTCGAAGACCTGGGACACGAGGCCCATGTCCTTGTAGACGTTGATCCGCTTGCCGTCGCTGGTGGCAATACCAGCCGACTCCTGACCGCGGTGCTGCAGTGCATACAGCCCGTAATAGGTGAGTTTTGCTACTTCTTCACCTGGTGCCCAGACCCCGAAGACGCCGCAAGCGTCCTGAGGGCCTTTTTCGCCAGGGAGAAGATCATGAGAGAGTTTTCCATCGCCGCGTGCCACTGGTCGATTATCTCACGTCATCGGGTAGGGAACTTCCGGCGGCCGGTTTATGACCGGAGGCCCGGCTCGTTGCCGTTGTCCTGCCGGTGCCCGGGAGCAGGGTGCTCGTCCGTGCCACGCCCGGGCTGTTCCGCGTCAGGAAGGGGCGGCCCGGCCTCGGGCCCAGCCTCCGGGACAGCCTCGACGACGCCCTGCCGCGCCCGCCTGACGCTCAGCCGGTCCAGGATCAGCGCCGCAATTGCGCCGAGGATCACACCGCCGGCCCCGCACAGGACCATGAAGAAGCCGAAGACGGTGCCGGGGTCGTAGGTGGCGTTGCCCGGCAGCGCATAGGCGACGACTGCCGCCACGGCAATGCCCACGAGCCCGCCCAGAATCAGGAACGGGACGTACTTGGGGGCGCGTCGTACGGTGATCTCGCGCCGTTCAGGGATTTCGCGCCGTTCGGGGGTGGGGTCGTCAGAGGCCATGCCATCTAGCCTACTGTCCGGGCCGCGTCAGACCAGAACAGAAACGTCCACCAGCCGCTGCCGCTGCTCGCCCAGCACTCGGCCGCCGGACATCCGCATCACGTCCCCGTTCTTGAGGTACGGGTAGCGGCCGGAGAGCGCTACACCGGCCGGAGTGCCGGTGGTGATCAGGTCACCGGGCTCGAGCACCATGTACTGCGAGAGCCGGCGGACCAGCTCGGCCGCGCCGAAGACCATGTCCTGGGTCGAACTTTTCTGCCGCGGCTCGTCGTTGACCCAGGATGCGAGCTCGATGCTGCCGGCGTCCGTCGAGGCGGCTGGTACCAGCCACGGGCCCAGCGGGTTGAACGTGGGGCAGGACTTGCCCAGCGACCACTGCGGCCCGGAATGTTCCAGCTGGTACTCGCGCTCTGAGACGTCGTTGGACAGCACGTACCCTGCGATGCAGGCAGCGGCTGCGGTGTCCGACTCCAGGTAGCTGGCCCGCTGGCCGATCACCACCCCGAGCTCCACCTCCCAGTCAACGCGCTGGGCGCCGGGTGGGATCACGACGTCGTCGTTGGGCCCCACCACGGTGTTGGGATGCTTGAAGAAGATGATGGGCCGCTCCGGCGCCGGGAGGCCCGACTCGGCGGCGTGCGCGGCGTAGTTCAGCCCGACGCCGATCACCGCACACGGGCGGGCAATGGGGGCGCCGATCCGTTTGCCCTCGACGGAGACGGGCGGCAGGCCCGTCAGGTCAAGGTCGTCCAGCCGATGCGCCCAAGTTTCCAGGAAGGCGCCGTCGATGTCGGCGGTGACGGGCCTCAGGTCATGCGCCTTCCCCTCGTCGTCGATGATGACCGGGATCTCGTTCCCGGTTGTGCCAATGCGCATCAGCCGCATGCTTGTCCTTTCAGCTTCCGCGGTAGGTGGAGTAGGCGAACGGGCTCAGCAGCAGCGGCACGTGGTAGTGCTCGGGGCCGGTCACCTCGAAGACGAGGTCCACCTCGGGAAAGAACGTTGTAGTGCCGCTGCCGGCGTAGTAGTCGCCGGTGGCGAAGTTGAGCCGGTAGTTGCCCGGGGCCAGTTCCTCGGGGCCGAGGTCCTTCGCGCGGCCGTCCGCATCGGTGGTGCTGCTCGCCAGCTGTGTCCAGCGGCCGCCGTCGCTGGCGTAAAGCACGACGGCGACGCCCGCCGCCGGGCGTCCGGCGCCGGTGTCCAAAATGTGCGTGGTGACGTGGGAAACACTCATTCGCTGATCACTCCTTCGAGACGCAGCAGGGCGATCTCGCGCAGTTGCTGCGCCACAATGACGTCTTCTTGGGCGGGGCTGTTGGCCAGCCGCTCGTTCAGTGCGGCCAGGATTTCCGGTGCCGTGCGGCCGGCTGCGCGGATCAGGAAAACGCGGCCGAACTTCTCCTCATACGCGCGGTTTCCGGCAGCCAGTGCCTCCGCGGCCGCCGCGTCCGCAGGGTCGACGCCGGCCTGCTCCGAACGGGACATGGACGCCTCCGCGGTTGCCGCCGTCGGGCGTTCACCGATCCGGGGGTGGTGCGCCAAGGCGGCGTCGACCTCGTCCGGAGTGAACGGCGAGGCGGCGTCACGGGCAAAGCCGAGCAGCGCATCGCCGGAGGCGAAGGGGCGGGCATCGGCGATCTGGTCCACCCAGCGCTGGACGTCGATGCAGGGGCGGAGGACCGCACTGGCGTCGTCGCGGTCCGCTTCATTGAATTCGGCAAGCTTCATGCTTGATGATCCCTCGTGCTGGTGCTGGCATCCACGGTGACGGCTATGCGGGATGCCGGGTCTTCTCCCGGCGAGACCGGAACTCCATCTGGAGCTTCGATCTTCCGCATCATGGAACTGTTATTTCAGCATACGTAATAGTGAAGCGGAACGGCCCCGGCAATGTCAAGAGAGCCCGGGCCAATACCTAGCCCTGCATTGTTGCAAACCAAGTGGTGAAAGCTGATTTTCGCTGCGAAAAACAGGTATCCCCTACTGGTGACACTAAGTGGGCCCAATCATAGGCTTTTAGCCCACAAGGCCTTATCTGTGGCGACGAGGCATCGTCGCCGCGGATACACGCCAGATAGTGCCGCAAGTTGCCGATGGTGTCGCCCGATAAGGGGATTCCGCCGGCGTCTCCAGAAGTCGCTACCTTATGAAGCGGTGAGGCTCGTGTCCATACCCAGTGCAGTTCCAGCGCCGCATGCAGAGCCCGTGGGCCAGGGCAGACCTTCGCGGGGCAGCGGGTGCACGTCGTGGAGGGCTTTGACGTGAGCGACCCCTTGGATGCCGCGTTTCATCGGGAAGAGGGCCATGAGCACCTCGTCCTGGAACTGCCGCGGGCGATGGAGAGCCCTGTCCGCCCGGACTGGTCCGGAGCCCGGTGGATTGGCGCCGTGGACCTCACCTCCCTTAACGGGCACAAAAGCCTGAAGCTTCGGGATTCCGAGGGATACGAGCGTGCCCGGCTGCTGGTGCGCGAAGGCTCATCCGTGCGGGGTTTCGTAGATGTTGAAGCGCCGGGAGGCGTCCTGGACCGGGCAACACTGGATTCGGCAACGGCTGCGCTGCCCGAGGCCGAGCCGGTTTCCGCCGCGGTGTCGGCTCCTCGCATCACGGTGATCATTTGCACGAGGGACCGGGCCTCCGTGCTGCGCGGTGCCCTCGAGGCTTTGCTCCGCCTCGACTACCCGGACTACGACATTCTGGTGGTCGACAACGCGGCGCGAAGCACCGAAACCAAAGACATGGTGCGGGAGGAGTTCCAGGATCCCCGCATCAGGCTGATCGAGGAGCCTGTGCCGGGACTGTCCCACGCGCGCAACACCGGGCTCGAGCACGCCCGGGGGGACATCGTCGCATTTACGGACGACGACGTCGTGGTGGACCACGCCTGGCTCCGGGAGATCGCCGCGGGCTTCGAACGTGCCCCTGGCACGGCCTGCGTCACGGGGCTGGTGCCGGCCGGGGAGGTGCGGTCGCGCGCCCAGGGCTACTTCGATTACCGGGTGAGCTGGTCCAAGAGCATCACGCCAAAGGTGTACTCCCTCGCCGCGCCTCCTGCCGACCTTCCGAACTTCCCCTTCTGCGTCGGTGCTTACGGCACCGGGGCCAATTTCGCGCTGGACCGCCGAACTGCTCTCAGCCTCGGCGGATTCGACACCGCTCTGGGGGCCGGGACCCGTACCGGCGGAGGCGAAGATATCGACATGTTCACCCGGGTGATTCTTGCGGGCCACCCGTTGGTGGTCCATCCCTCAGCAATCGTCTGGCACCGTCACCGCGACGGCCTGGAGGAGCTGCAGGCCCAGGCACGCAGCTACGGCAGCGGATTGGGCGCATGGCTCACGAAGATCCTTCTTAACCCCCGTACTGCCCGGCTCGCCCTGGCGCGGACGCCGCATGCGGTCCGCCAGCTGCTGACGAACGCCCGGCATCATCCGGTGGAACCGACTGCCGGCGGAACGGGTGCCTTCGATCCCTGGGATCCACAGCTTGCCAAGGTGCTGCGGCTGGAACTGCTTGCGGTTGCCCGCGGACCCCTGAATTACCTGCTGCAGCGCCGCTCATGACCTGAGTCCTGCGGCCGTCTTTCGCGGCGCCGAACCGCCCAAGGTTCCCGTTCGCGTCTCCCCACATTTTCTTCAAACGGACCAGAAGGGTTCAGCCACATGAGTCGGTCATTGCAGGAGGAAGTCGTTACGTCGAGGCTGCTCATTTACCGGGAGGTGGCCCTGAATTCATTCCGGTCGTGGGATGGAGTCATCGGGGCCCTGGGCCTGATGGCAGCACTCCTGATTCTGCTGGACGCCGGCGGGCCAGTTCTTGCGCCCTTCAAACTCATCATGTGCCTGGCCTTGCCGGGATGGGTCCTTGTGAGCCGCCTTGCTGACGCCGACCCTGCAGCGCGGTTGGTCTGGACTGTTGTGGCGAGTGCCATGCTCTTCACGGTGTTCGCATTTTTCATGGCGTGGTCCGGCATCTGGCATCCGCGGCCTGTGGCCGCGGCCGGACTGGTGGCCTCGTCGGCAGCCATTGTTCTGTTCCCGGCCGTCCACGGGTTCGGTTCCCGGCCGTTCGATTGGCGGTTGCGTCCGCTGCGACAGTTGATCCCGCTGGACCGGGTGCGCCTGCTTGGCCGGCTGCGTGAGCGGAGCCTGAGGGAACTCCTGCCCTGGTTGGTCCTCGGAGCCGCCCTGATCATGTGGGGCATCTCGCTCGCAATGACCGGTTCCGGGGACCTGGACACCTGGGGCCTGCTGACCAAATACCCGGCCACTTGGTACCTTGCCGTGGCCGCGGTTTTGGGTCTCTGCATCTGGGGGATCGGAACACGGCGGGAAATCCGTGCACGGTTCCTGATCGCCTCAGTCTCGGGCCTGGTCGTCATGCTTTATGCGTCGGCGAACCTGCTGACAGCCGTGCCGCGCCTGCCGTGGAGCTATAAGCACATTGCGGTGACAGACTTCATTGGCGCCACGGGCCAGATGGACCCGTCCGTGGATATCTACAACCGATGGCCGGGCTTCTTCGCGAGCAGTGCGTTCCTTGGAGAGACGATCGGACTCCGGGACGCCCTGGACTATGCCGCATGGGCGGAGATCGGGTTCGCGCTCCTGAACGTCGTCACCGTTCTGGCCATAGCCCGCGCACTCTCCAGGAATCCCCGCGTGTACTGGACCGCGACGCTGGTGTTCGTCCTGGCCAACTGGGTCAACCAGAATTACTACTCCCCGCAGGCATTTGGATACACGCTGTACCTGACCATGTGCCTCATTGTGCTCACCTTCCTGCGCAGTACGCCCATCATGGTGGTGCAGGTACTCGAAGAACGCCTGACGAGACCCCAGTTGCCGGTGATTGAATCGTACGATAGGCCTATTGGCCGCTCACTGAGGGTCACCGCCATCGTCGCCGTGCTGCTCCTGCAGGCCGCGATCGTCGTGAGCCACCAGCTGACCCCTTATCTGGCCCTCCTGGGGCTCGTTCCGCTCTTCCTGTTGGGATACTTTCGGCCGCGGTGGCTGGCGCCGGCGCTTGTGGTCATGACCCTCCTTTATCTCATTCCGAACATTGGCTTCATAGAGCAAAAATATGGCCTGTTCACCGGATTCGACCCCCTTGCCAACGCCGGATACCAACCGCGAAGTGACACATTCACGGATCCAGCGGCCTGGTTGATGACCACCCGGTGGATGGCCCGTGCAGCCGTGCTCCTGTCGGTCCTGACGGGGGTTCTGGCGCTCGCCGGATTCGTCCGGCGCCTTATGCAGGGTGAAGTGCGGACCACGCTGATGGTTGCGTGGATGGCCGTGGCCCCCGCATTCGGGCTGCTCGGCCAGTCCTACGGCGGAGAAGCGCGGCTCCGCATCTATCTCTTCGCCCTGCCGTGGCTTGCCATCGGCGTGGCCTGGCTGTTCTGGTCGGGACCCCTGCGCACGCGGAAGGCGCTGCTGGGAGCCACTGCCTCCCTGAGCGCAATGGCACTCCTGTTCAGCGTCGTGTACTTCCAGCCGGAGGAGGACCACCGGATCCCGCAAGGCGATGTGGTTGCCAGCCAATGGATAGACTCCCGCGCCCGTTCCGGTGATGTGATCTTCGAACCGGGCTACTTTTTCCCCACGCTGATCGGACCGAATTATCCGAATTACTACCGGACAATCAGGGTGGCGCCGCTTTCAGGCCTCATTAAGAATCTGACGGGGCCGGTCAATGCGGAAAACATTGAGAAATACGCTGACAGCATCAAGCCCACATCCAATGTCTATGTTGTCATTTCGGATAATAAACGCGAAGACGAGTCTGCGGCCAAGCTGTCACCGTCCGGAACGGTTTCCAACTTCGAGCGGGACCTGAGTTTCGACAATAGGGCTTCGCGGGTGTTCGAGAGTGAAACTGTTCGGATATATCAAATTGCAGGAACTCCATAGGCAGGCAATTTCGGGTCTGGAATCAGGGAGGAACGGATGACTGTGGACGAGGGACACCACAGCGTGCATGAACCGGGGCTCTTGCCCACGGTTCTGCATCCGGACGTGGCAAAGGTCTTTGATGCCTTGGACGGATCCGGTCTGCCATGGCTCCTGGTGAGGGGCGAGCACGACCTTGCCCGCCCCTCAGGCGACGTGGACATTCTGGTCGCCAGGGAACAGCTGCCGGGCCTTGACCACCTGATGGCCGGCATAGGTTTTCGCCGCGTCCTGGCGTCCGGGCACGGCAGCCACCGGTTTTATTTCGCCTATGCGGGCCCGGATGACCTGTGGCTGAAGCTGGACTTCGTATCCGACATCTCCTTCGGCCCGTATCAACAGTGGCGCACCGCGCTGGCGTCCGGGTGCCTCAGCAGACGCGTCCGAAACGGGCCGTTCTGGCTGCCGGATCCTGCAGACCAGGCGTGGCTGCAGCTGCTCCACCTGGTGCTGGACAAAGGCGAGGTCCGCCCGGAACGCGTCGGCATTGCGAGCAGGGCGGCGTCGGCTGCCTCGACCGGCGACGTGATAGCCGAATTCCTGGACCGCCGTGTGGGCCCCGGCGCCGCGGGGCAATTGCTAAACCTGGTCCGGGCCGGCAGATTTGACCAAGTGCCCGCGATGGCGGCCCGCATGCGGTCCGCATGGACCATGTCGGCTCAACGGCGCCCCAGCCTCCTTGCCGTGGCGAACAGGGCCCAGCGCCTGCTCACCCCGAGACTGCGAGGCCGCGCACCGGTGGTGGGGGTCATGGCACCGGACGGCGCCGGCAAGACCACCCTGCTCCGGAGCCTTGGCCCAGCTGTCCCCCTTCCCAGCAGCTATGTGTACATGGGGATGTGGGGTGCGGGCCCCTGGGATGCCTGGCTCAGCCGGATCCCCGGCGGCCGGCTGGGTAAGAAGGTTTTCCGACTCGTCCGCGGCGGACTGGCCGCCCGGTATCACTCCCTTCGTGGGCGGGTGGTGCTCATGGACCGTGTTGCCTACGATGCTGTGCTGCCCGGTTCAACCGACAACAGCGTGCTCGGCAGGATAACCAATGCCATGGCCTTTTACCTGGTGCCGGATCCGGATGTCCTCCTGGTGCTGGATGCCCCGGGTGAGGTGATGTTTGCGAGGAAGGGCGAACATTCTGCCGAGATCCTGGAGGGCCGGAGGCAGGCCTACCTGCAGCTGGCCGACAGTCTGCCCCAGGCCCGGGTTCTTGACGCTGTGCAGCCGCAGGACGAGGTGCAGCGACAGGCCACGGACATAGTCTGGCGCCACACGTCACCCGGCCCTGCGAGTGCTCCCGAAGCAGGTCGTGCAGGCCCGGTGGAATTGAACCTGCACTTGTGGAGGCTGCTCGACTGGCGCTTCCTGTTGCCCGTGGTGCAGCCCAGGAGCCTGGGCTACGGCGGGGACATGGGGCGGGATATGGTGGCGGCACTGCACCTGTTGGACCCCGGCGCGGCCCGCATCGGAGCCGACCGCATTGAAGCTGACCGCATTGGAGCTGACCGCCAGAGTGCTGCGGCGGGTGATTTCGACGTCGTTCTGCTTTCTGCACCTGACCTCCGGCTTTTTGAGGAGGCGGCAGCAGCGGTGGAGCCTGGCGGGTGGGTGTGCGCCCAGGTCAGCCGGTCGCTGCTCCGCAGCTCAGGCCCACGGACGGTGGGGGGCTGGAAGCGCGTCTTCGAGCGGAAGGGCTTCAGTGATGTCGCCATTTACTGGCACGCTCCGAACCTGGAGCGCACGGCGCGTATTGTGCCGGTGGCGTCCGCCACGGCCGTCCGGGACACGCTGTCGCTCCAGGAGGCCATCAGGTTCCGCAGGTCCAAGGTCGCAATAGCCCGCCTGGCCCTCGCGTTGCGGCTGTTTGATGCGGCGATTCCCGAAGGCACCGTCATGGGCCGCCGCGGCGACGGGAGGAACGGCGATGACCTTCATTGACCGGATCGTTTCGGACCACTACGAGGAGCTGGGGCTGGCGAGGTATGGCATCGGCCGGCAATGGGCCACCGTGCTGCTCACACCGCGCTTCGTTACGTCCCGCCACGTGGTGGCCCTGATCTTCGCGTCCGGGGCGCGTGAGCCCAGCCTTGTGGTGAAGGTTCCGCGGCAGCCGGGGGACAACGACAGCGTTCGGCATGAAGCGCAGGTGATGGACCAGCTCCGGTCCCTCGGGGCGGGGCCGGAGATCGGCGTCCCGGAGGTGGTGGCCGTGCTCGACGCCGGACCCCACGCCGTGCTCATCGAAACCGCCGTGACCGGGGCGCCCCTGAACCCCAAACGGGTGGGCGCCGACGTACCGGCCGCCGTGAGCGCGGGGACAGCGTTCGTGGCCGCGTTGCCCTGCACGCTCACGGCACCCGCCAACGGGGACTGGTACCAGCGGACGATCAGCCGTCCCCTGAGCGACCTCGTGTCCCTCCTGCCGATGGAGCCCGACGTTTCCGCGCTCGTCGAACGCACTCACGAGATGCTGGAACCGCTGCGCTCGGTGGACCTTCCCGCCGTCGTCGAGCATGGCGACATGAGCCACCCAAACCTCTTCCTGCAGCCCAACGGCCAACTGCAGGTGGTCGACTGGGAACGGTCGCGGACCGACGGCGTGCCAGGGCACGACCTCGTGTTCTACCTTCAGTACCTCAGCGAATCCAGCGAACGGGCGTTCTCCCGGCTGGCACAGCTCGCGGCCTTCGACAAGGCGTTCGGTGCAAGCGGGTGGGCCCTGGATCCCCTCCGCGGCCACCTGCAGCTGAGAGGTGTGAACCCGGATCTGCTTCCGCTGCTGGTCATCGCGGTGTGGGCCAGGTCTGCGGCCACCCTGGCGTACAGGCTGGAAAGCGAACGGGGTCCGGGCCATGGAAGGAACCAGATGCGGGCCGCAGTTTTCGGTGACCGTGACTTCTGGCTGTGGCGGCACGTGGTGGACACCTGGCCGCGGCGTTAACGCCCGGGACGCTGCGGGCCTTATGCGGCGGGCCCAATTAAGCCTTCCGGTGCCGCTCACGGTGAAGGGCGGCGGACCAGCTTCAGCAGTTCATTGTGCAGGGATGAGAAGCCCCAGCGCAGGATGATGTAGACCAGTCCCATGGCGGCGGCCGCAATGCCGAGCATCGTGACGAGGTCGTCGGCGAGCGGCAGGGCCAACCCCGCCAGGCCCACCGCTGCCACCGCAACACCGCAGACCACCCCGGGCACGATGGCCCGGAGGAGCTGACGGAACTGCAGGTCCATGACCTTGGCGGCCACCAGCTGCATCCCCAGGGCGAACAGCAGCGCGGCGGCGAGCTGTGCACAGGCCACCCCGACAATGCCCCACTGGACGGCGAAAAGCAGGACCGGGGCCAGGACCGCCAGCCGGACGAGGGAAATGCGGATGGAGAGTCCGGGGCGGCCGAGTGCCTTGTACACGTCATTGGCCCCGGCGCCCAGGGAACGGGCGGCTGCGTACAGGGACAGGAAGACCAGCGGCAGGACCGCTTCCCCCCACTGTGGCCCAAAGACCACGGGGACCAGAATGGGTGCCGTGACGGCCAGGCCAACGCCGGCGGTCATCCCGTACAGCGCCTGAAGTTCGACGCTCTTCAGGTAGCCGCTGCGGAGCCTGTCCGGTTCACCGCGCACCTTGGCGTAAAGCGGGAAGAGGACAGTGGACAGGACGAAGAATACGTTGATGATCACCAACTCGGGCGCGCGGAAGGCCAGCGTGTAGAACCCCAGCGCATTCGCCCCCAGAAACAGGCCGATGATGAGGTAGTCGATGTCAAAGATCAACCGGGCCAGCAATGAACTGCCCGCGACCGGCGCGCCGAATTGCAGGTTGGCCCGGAGGGCATCCCTGGTGACGCGCCAGACCTGCCAGGGTGCCCGGCCAGGAAGCAGGAACCAGCAGGCGGCGGCGTAGGCCACGGAGCCGGCGGCGGTGCCGATGGCCAGCGACCAGGCCCCGTACCCGGCAAATGCCAGTGACAGGGTGACGGCGCCCATGGTGGCCGCACGAAGAACAGGAGCCGCCGTCTGGCGCTTGAAATGCAGGTCGCGGCGCAGCAGCGCTTCGGGGACAGCGGCCAGGGCTGTGGCCAGCAGCGAGATCGACAGGACCTGCACCAGGGGTGCCACCTCGGGAAGGTTGAAGACACCGGCTATGGCGGGCGCGCCGAGGACGGCCCCCGAGGCCAGGAGGCAGCCCAGAACCACTGAGATCAGGAGAGCGGACCGGGCGACTTCGCCGGTGTGCGGCAGGTAAACCAGAGCCTGGGCGACACCGGCATCGGCAATGGTTTCCGCATAGGCCATCAGGACCAGCGCCAGCGCCACCAGTCCATACTCCTCGGGCGACAACAGCCGGGCCAGCACGATAATGGTGACGAGGACGAACACCTTGCCGGCCACGAAAGCCAGTCCCTGCCACATTGCTCCGCGGGCGCCAGCCTGGGCGAGTTCCCCGGGCGCGTATTTCATGCCGGCGAGCTTCGGCGCTGCGGATCGTGGGAGTCGTGGCTGATGGCCGTGCGAAGCTCGTCGAGATACTCCTGCGTGACCACATCCCAGGTCCGGACAGCGGCTTCTCCTGACCCGCGGTGCTCCGTTCGAGGCGCAGCCAGGTAGCCCACCACACGTTCCACAAGGCTGCCGATGTCCTCCTCGACGGTCAGCAGAGGGTGGGCCTCCTGTTCGCGGGCGGCCACTGGCGTCGCCACCACGGGAGTGCCGGCAGCCAGGGCTTCGCGCACCGAGTTCCGAATGCCCACCCCGTGCTCGTCAGGGAACACGGCCACATCGGCGGCGTGGAAAACATCCAGGACCGAGGGCGCGTTCGCCAGGACCTCCACCCGGGGCCCGGCCAGTTCGAGGACCGGGGGTGCGGGACGGCGGCCGGCGATGACGAACCTGGCGTCCGGCACCTGCTGCCACACCAGTGGTGCCACTTTGTTGATGAGCACGCCCGCACTGTCGATGTTCGGACCATAGTTAAGGCTGCCGACAAAGCAGACTACGGGACTGTCCCCCCGGGTGCCGGAGCGGACCGCCACTTCGGCGCCGTTCGGGATGCTCCTCACGTTCCGCCCGAGGCGGCTGGACCATTCGACGGCGTCCTGCGCACCAACAGTGAGGAGCCGCGCCCGTGGGGGAAGTCGGCGTTCGGCCCTGAGTGCCTGGTACTCCCGGGCCCGGTACGCCGGCCGCAACCTCCGTGCGATGGCGGTGTCCATGCCGGCCCGGATCGACCAGGGGTCCACCGTCTGCAGGACCACCGGTCCCTGCACGTGATGGGCGAGGGGGAGCGCATGAGGACCGTGTATCAGCGTCGCGTCGCTTTCCGCAGAAAGCCGCGAAGTGATTTCTTTTGCTTTCGCTGTGTAGCGCTCCTGCTTTCCCAAGCCATTCAATCCAAAGAATGACCGAAAGAATGCCCACTTGCGATTACGGGGAGCGAGGATATGAACTGCTTCGCAGCGTTCCCTTACTTCCTCTGGAAGCCCTACGGGCCCCGAAAACGTCACGAGGGTGACTTTGACGTCATCGGGAAGATTACGGAGGAACTCGAAAGGGATCATAGAGCTGCCATCCCCGAACACGGGGTCCCGGTTGGGCATACTTTCTGTCACGTACAGAAGCCTCATTGCAAGAGTGTACGTGACCGTAAAGGAATCCCGCCTGCATACGGAAAGTTTGCTTTATTGCCCGGAATGCCGACCGGCCACGCCGCCCAACGGCGGCCTGGATGCCTGTGTGCGGTTCCGGGCTGCGGGCCACGGTTAACGGCCGGGCAGCGGCTACCCGGGAAGGGTGCCGCCAAGCCGTGAGGTGACGCGGCGGGCGGCAGCCGAGCACGATTCGCCGAGGCTTTGCAGTGTCTCCGGAGAGACACGGAACCGGGGAGCGGGAATGAGGACCGCGGCGGCAACATCGCCGCGGTGGTCATAGACGGGAGCCGCCACTCCCACCTCATCGAGCGAGGTGTCGCCATAGTTTATGGCCCAGCCGCGCTGGCCCACTTCCTTGAGGCGGACCAGATAGTCCTCCAGGCTGGTTTCATCGAGGCCCGGATAGGTGATGGTTCCGCTGCGCAGCAACGTCCGGACGCGGTCCGGGGCTTCGGCGGCGAGGAAGACCTGAACGGAGGCGCTAAGCGCGTCGCTGTACTGGGCCCCCAGGGGCGTTGTGTGTTTGATCTGGTGATGGCTGGGGATCTGCTCCACGCACATCGAAGCGGAGCCGTTCCACACCATCAGCGCACTGGTTTCACCGGTCTGTTCAGCCAGTTCCCGAAGGACGGGGTAGGCCACGCGACGCTCTTCCAGCTCCGCGAGCAGGGGTCCGGCCACGGCGATGAGGCCCAGCCCCAGACGGAACCGCTTCGTCTCGGGGTCCCGTTCCACCAGGTGTTCCTGTTCGAACGTGGCCAAGATCCTTGACACGGTGCTCTTGTGAAGCCCGACGCGGTTGGCGATCTCGGTGACCCCCAGCAACGGCTCGTCGGCCGTGAAGGTGCGGAGGACGGCAACGGCGTTGACAATGACGGAGGTTCCTTTGGCTTCGCCGGTGCCGGTGGTGTCAGGAGATTCTGCTGGGCTCATGGTGCTTACCATCATTCCCTATGAAGGAACGGAAGTGGCGCCACCCCCAAAGTGGCGCCACTCCCGTTGAGTTCCGCGGGGGGCGGGTGAGGTCAGGCCCCGATGATGTTGTAATCGGGTCCGAACGGGAATTTCGTGATGTTCTCCGCTCCGTCCTGGCCGACCACCAGGATGTCGTGCTCGCGGTATCCGCCTGCGCCCGGCTGTCCGTCCAGGACGGTGATCATCGGCTCCATGGAAACCACCATTCCGGGTTCGAGGACGGTGTCGATGTCCTCGCGGAGCTCCAGCCCGGCCTCCCGGCCGTAGTAGTGGCTGAGGACGCCGAAGGAGTGCCCGTAGCCGAACGTGCGGTTGGCCAGGAGGCCGTGTCCCACGTAGATCTCGTTGAGCTCGGCGGCTATGTCCTTGCAGACGGCGCCGGGCTTGATGAGTTCGAGGCCGCGCTTGTGGACTTCCACGTTGATGTTCCACAGTTCCAGGGAACGGGCATCGGGTTCGCCGTAGAACAGGGTCCGTTCCAGCGCCGTGTAGTAGCCGGAGGTCATCGGGAAGCAGTTTAGCGACAGGATGTCGTGTTCCTGAATCTTGCGGGTGGTGGCCCAGTTGTGTGCGCCGTCGGTGTTTATCCCGGACTGGAACCACACCCAGGTGTCCCGGATTTCTGAGTCCGGGAACGTGCGGGCAATCTCGTGGACCATGGCTTCGGTGCCGATCAGCGCCACCTCGTATTCGGTGATGCCGGCGGTGATGGCGTTGCGGATGGCCTCACCGCCCAGGTCGCCGATGCGCGCGCCGTGCTTGATGACCTCGATCTCCTCGGCGGACTTGATCATGCGCTGGCGCATCGCGGCCTGGGCCACGTCCACCAGGGTGGCGGATTCAAAGGCGGCCTGGATCTTGTTGCGGTTGTCCAGCGGCAGGGAGTCGTCCTCGACGCCTAGTCGACGGACGCTGATGCCGCGGGTGCGCAGCACTTCCTGGATGGCGTGGATGTAGTTGTCCCGGCGCCAGTCCGTGTACACGAGGTTGTCGCCGTAGCTGCGGCGCCAGGGCATGCCGGCGTCGATGTTCGCGGTGACCGTGACGGTGTCGTCCTTGGTGACGACCATCGCGTAGGACCGGCCGAAGTAGGTGAAGAGGAAATCGGAGTAATACTTGATCGAGTGGTAGCTCGTGAGGACGACGGCGTCCAGGTCCTTCTCGGCCATGATCCTGCGCAGGCCGGCGAGCCGGCGCTCGAACTCGGCGTTGGAGAAGGTCAGCTTTTCCTTCTGGCCGTTGTGCAGGACCTTCAGGCGCTCCAGTTCGGCGATGGACGTGGCGTTCTCGGATGCTGTGGTCGTCATTGTGGTGATGCCTTTCTGTAATGCGGTGTTTATCGGATGGGGAATTGGAGTCCGCCGTGCTATTCGGAGCGGAGCGGTTCTTTGCAGGTTTCGCGGGAGAGGGCGACGGCGACCAGGGAGATGACGGCTGCGCCGGCCAGGTACCAGGCCGGAGCCAAGTCGTTGGCAGTGGCCGCTATTAGCAGGGTGGCCATGAACGGAGCCGTGCCGCCGAAGAGGGCGTTGGAGAGGTTGAAGCTGACCGCGAAGCCGCTGTAGCGGACCCGGGTCGGGAACATTTCGGCCAGGAAGCTTGGCAGCGTGCCGTCATTGAGCGTCAGCATGGCGCCCAGCAGGATCTGGATGAGGACGATCACCAGGAAGTTCCCTGTGCCCAGCAGCGCGAACGCGGGCACCGTCAGCACGATGAAGGTTATGGATGCGGAGATGAGGACCTTCTTGCGGCCGTAGCGGTCCGAGAGCATCCCGGTCAGGAAGATGAACCCGATGTACGTGAGCAAGGCGATGGTGGTGGCCAGGAAGGATTCGGTTTCGCCCAGGCCCAGTTCCGCCGACAAGTACGTCGGCATGTAGCTGAGAATTACGTAAAAGCCGACGGCGTTGAGCAGCACGGCTCCGACGGCCTGCAGCAGCTGCCGCCAGTGGTTCCGGAACAGTGCGCTGACGGGGGCCTTGACGGTCTCGTCCTCGGCTGCCAGTTCACGGAAGACCGGGGTGTCTTCGAGTTTGGTCCGGATGTAGCGTCCGATCAGTCCCATCGGAGCGGCCAGCAGGAACGGCAGGCGCCAGCCCCAGCTTTGCATTGCCTCGGAAGTGAGCAGAGCCGTCAGCACACCCGCGAACAGGGAACCGAGGAGCAGGCCGGCGGCGGTGCTGGCGGGAACAACTGCGGCGTACAGGCCGCGCTTGTTCGACGGGGCGTATTCCACAAGGAAGGCCGACGCGCCGGCGTATTCACCGGAGGCTGAGAAACCCTGGACGACCCTGATGAGCAGCAGCAGGATCGGAGCCCAGATGCCGATCGTGTCATATCCCGGGATCAACGCGATGCAGAACGTCGCCCCGGACATGATCAGGATCGACAGGGATAACGCGGTACGGCGGCCGACCTTGTCGCCGATGTGGCCCCAGACGAAGCCGCCGAGCGGCCGCACCAGGAACGATATTGCGAACAGGGCGAAGGTCAGCAGAAGTCCGGTCTGGGGATCGGATTCGGGAAAAAAGACCACGGAAATCGTCACGGCCAGGTAGCCATACACGGCGTAGTCGAACCACTCGACGAAGTTGCCGATAAAGCTGGCGGCAACGACGCGTCGTCGCGTGTCCCTGCTGACACTGCCGTCGGCAGGGTCTAAGTTGTGGCCGTTCATCGAGCTGTCTCCGGAGGGTGTCCCGTTTTGTCCGCCATTGGACTCCCGGCCAGACCCTTGCGCAAGAGCAGCGGGAGAGGAAGTTTCGTTACTCATAGATCCACCAAGTGTTTTGGGGTTGCAGTGAGTGCAACGCTGTTGCACCAGAGTATGCGTGACTGACGCCACAGTCAATACCCCTTTTGCTCGCCTACGGGGAAAGAGTGGGCGTCTCAGTTAGATGTCACCTCGAGTTTCAATTAGCGTTAAATGGCCAGGCAGCGTTGCGTTGAGAGAAGATGTGTTGCGTCAGATGGAATGAGTGCGTCTCAACCTCTCCGGGTCGGGTGCTTCGCGATGGCGTCATCTGTTGACACCCGAATGTGACGGCTGCCATATTGTTCTGTACGCGCTATGCGCATCACGTTGTGTATTACGCAATTCCCGCTGGGGCGGCGCCAACGCTTCAGTTCGTCGGCTTCACGATTCAGGCCAAGCCGGTGCAGGGGCGCCGGTTCCGCACAACGACCGTTCCGCACGAGGCACTGATCCCAGTGGCGGGCGTCTTGTACCCCAACGCATCAGCTAGATTGGCACTGGTGCCGTCACCCGTGGGTCCCCGGATCCAGGAAAGGAACACGAACTAATGGTTCATAAGGTCAAGGCAGTTGTTGTCAGGGAGAAGAACGCTCCGGTGTCGTTGGAGACGATTCTGGTGCCGGATCCGGGGCCGGGGGAGGCTTTGGTGGATGTCCTGACGTGCGGGGTGTGCCATACGGATCTGCATTACAAGCTGGGCGGTATTGGGGATGAGTTCCCGTACCTGCTG
>NZ_JAFHKT010000111.1 GCF_017052465.1 Arthrobacter pascens | reverse complement strand
CCGGGCGGCGGCCACGACGGCCCGGTCTCCTGCACCGGTCAGCGTTCCGGTGTCGGGGGCGAGTTCCTCATCGACGCTGGACCGGTCCGCGGCGGACAGGGACGCCGTTTCGCGCACCAGCAACGTGGCCCGCCACTCGTTCAACTGCCCCGTCTCCACGGCAGCGAGCGTGTGCGGCATCTCCGTCACCAGGGCCTTGGCCAGGCCCAACAACCGGTTGCCCTTGGCCGGGGATTCGCCACGCGCCAGGGCGATCTGCGCTCCGATGCCCGCCCCGAGCTCATCAGCGGGGATCCCGGCGTCGGCCTGCTGCCGGCGCTGCAGCTGATCGAAGGCGACGGTCAGGCGGGCCTGACGGGCAGCCAAGGCAGACTTTTCCACTTCCAGTGCCCGGATCTCATCAATCAGCCGGGCACCATCCTGATCGGCCACGTCCCCGACCGGAACCCCTTCAGACCCCCCATTACCATCCATAGCTCAAGTGTCGCTGGGGGGTCCGACATTAAAGGCCATCACATTTAATGAGTATGAATCGTCTTCCGCAAATGCCGGCCCGCTACGTCCGACCACCGGTTCGGCGAGGGCAAAGCACCGGGGCTCTGAGGGTGTCAGTGTCCCTTGCTGCTGCCTGGTTGATCTCTTCGGAACAGCTCGCCGAGGCGCTGCGACTTTCCGGTCCTGTTGACGCCCCGTGTGATGCACGATACAGTTCATCAGAAGTTATACGAATAACCAAGGAATTATCGAGTGGCCCAAGGAGGTGTCCATTATGGCTGGATCGCGGCCAAAGTCAGGACCGACAATGCACGACGTCGCTGCTGCTGCCGGTGTTTCACAGGCCACTGTGTCACTGGTGCTGAATTCGGCCTCCGGGTCGCGTTTCTCCGAGGATACGCGTAAGCGCGTCCGGGACGCCGTGAACCGGCTCGGCTACCGCACCAACGCCCACGCCAAGGTCCTTCGGGAGGGCGTGGCCGGCATGATCGGTTTCATCGGCGATTCGGTTGCCACTACTCCTTTTGCGGGCGCCATCATCGAAGGCGCGCAGCAGCGGGCGTGGGAGGACGGGCTCCTTCTGCTCTCGGTAAACACCGGTGGTGACAGGGAGCTCGAAGCCGCATCTTTAGACACCATGCTCTCCTATAAGGTTGCCGGCGTGGTCTACGCCGCCATGTACCACCGACGGCTGGAAGTTCCGGAGGCCCTGACAGGCGTCAGGTCCGTGGTGCTCAATTCGCAGGACCGGGCAGGCCGGGTCCCGAGCGTCGCCCCGGACGAGGTCAAAGGCGGGTACGCGGCCACCAGCCGACTGCTCGAGGCGGGGCACACCAGAGTGGGGCTGATCAATATCGAAACCCTCGAAAGCGGCCTTCCTGCCGCCGTCGGCCGCTATGACGGCTACTGTGCGGCACTTGAGGAAGCGGGGCTGGACGTTGATCCATCGCTGGTCCGCTTCGGTCAGGGCGGCGAGCTCCATGGCTACAAGTACGCCATGGAGCTGCTGACCTCCAACAATCCGCCTACCGCGATTTTCTGCGCGAATGACCGTGGCGCCTGGGGTGCCTACCAGGCCGTCTCGGACCTGCGCCTCTCCATCCCCGGGGACGTCTCGATCGTGGGGTTCGATAATCAGGCGACTCTGGCGCCGTTTCTTCGCCCGGGACTGACCACTTTTGAATTACCGTTCGTCGCCATGGGCCGGCGCGCGGTTGACCTCATCCTCCAGGACGCGGAACCCGATGGCCGGGTCGAGCTCATGGACTGCCCTCTGATCGAACGGAACTCAGTGACTCACCCTAAGGAGATGCCATGAGCCGCACCATCCCGGCCCGACGCGGGCGTCGTCCCGTTGCGGCGCCGTTGCCGCAACGAAAAAATTCTCTTTCGCTCCGCCTAAAGAGGATTTCCCGTGCCTGGCAGTTATACGTATTACTAGCCCCTGCGATCGTCTACGTCCTGGTCTTCAAGTACTGGCCCATGTACGGCGTGCAGATCGCGTTCAAGAACTACAACCCGGTGGACGGATTTACGGACAGCCCCTGGGTGGGCCTGACCCACTTCATCAGGTTCGTGAACTCCTACCAGTTCGGCCAGGTCGTCGGCAACACCCTGTGGATCGCCGTCCTGGGCCTGCTCATAGCCTTCCCCATCCCGATCATCCTGGCCTTGCTGGTCAACCAGCTCCAGAGCGAGAGATTCAAGAAGTTCACGCAGACCGTGCTGTATTCGCCAGCGTTTATCTCCACCGTCGTGGTGGTGGGCATCATGTTCGTGGTTCTGTCCCCCCGGTCCGGCCTGGTGAACAACGCGATCCAGCTGGGCGGCGGTGAGCCGATCTTCTTCATGGGCTCGGCGGAGTGGTTCCGCCCCATCTACGTGATCTCGGATGTCTGGCAGAACGCCGGCTTCTCCATGATCGTGTACCTCGCGGCCCTGGCGGCCATCGACCCGGCACTGCACGACGCAGCCAAGGTCGACGGGGCCTCCAAGCTGCAGCGCATTCGGCACATTGACCTCCCGGGCATCATGCCCGTAGTGACGATCCTGTTCATCCTGGCCATCGGCAACCTGCTCAACGTCGGCTTCGAGAAGGCACTGCTGATGCAGACGCCCCTGAACCTCTCGACCTCGGAGATCATCCAGACCTACGTCTACCACGCGGGCCTGCAGCAGGCGCAGTTCAGCTACTCGGCCGCCATCGGCCTGTTCAACTCCCTCCTCAACCTGGCGCTGCTGCTCTTCTTCAACACGGTGGCGCGCCGGGCCAACCAAGCGACCCTGTGGTGATGCCGAAATGTCTCTGACAACCAACCCCCGCACTACCGAGAACCCGAACCGGGCCGTCAGCCAGGGCCGCCTCCCCAGCCCCAAGCGGACCCTGCGGGACAGGTACGGTGACCGTGCCTTCAACATCGCCGCCACCACTGTCCTGCTGCTGTCCATCCTGGCCGTGGTGTACCCGCTCTACTTCATCGTGATCGCCTCGATCAGCGACCCCAACGCCGTCTACGAAGGCAAGGTCTGGCTGTTCCCCTCCGGGGTCACTACCGAAGGCTACGAACGGATCTTCGCCGACAGCCGGATCTGGAACGGCCTGGGCAACACCGTGGTCTACACCGTGCTCGGCACCGCCGTCAGCGTCAGCACCATCCTGTGCGGCGCCTACGCACTGTCCCGCAAGGACATGCCCGGCCGGAAGATCCTGATGCTCCTGTTCGTGATCACCATGTTCTTCGACGGCGGACTCATCACCAAGTACCTGGTGGTCCGCGACCTGGGCATGCTGGACACCGTCTGGGCCGTGGTCCTGCCCGGGGCGGTGGGTGTATGGAACCTGATCATCGCCAGGTCCTTCTTCGAGCACACCATCCCGAACGAACTGCGCGAAGCCGCCCAGATGGACGGGGCAACTGACTTCAAATTCTTCTTCAAAATGGTGCTCCCACTGTCCAAACCGCTGATCATGCTCATGATCATGGTCCACGTCGTGGCGCACTGGAACTCGTTCTTCGACGCACTGATCTTCCTCAACGACGACTCCAAGTACCCGTTGCAGCTCGTCCTGCGCAACATCCTCATCCAGTCAGATGTCTCATCCACCGGAACCACCGGCGGAGACATCGAATCCTATGCCGCCGCGCAACGGATCGCAGAGCTCACCAAGTACGCCATGATCGTCGTCTCGAGCCTGCCACTCATGATTGCCCTGCCATTCATGCAGAAGCACTTCACCAAGGGCGCCATGATCGGCGCCGTCAAATAGCTCTATACCCGCAGTATCCTCCGCCCAGGCATCCGCCATCGGACGGCAGCACACCCACCTCAGAATAGGAATGACCATGGCATTTAGCCGCAAACTCGCCGCCCTCGGCGCCGTCCTGGCTGGAACATTGATGTTCACCGCCTGCGCTGGCGGCGGCTCAGGAACCACGGAAATCAAAGACGCCTCCGCGGACTTCGGCTTCCAGGAAACAGGCTTACCGATCGTCAGCAAGCAACTCGACCTGACGTTCTCCGGCACCAAGGCAGCACTGGCCCCGGACTACAACACCATGACCGTGGTGAAGGAATGGGAAAAGGCCACCAACGTCCACATCAACTGGGAGAACCTGCCCGAAACGGTCTTCCAGGAAAAAAAGAACCTCATCCTGGCCAGCGGTGACCTCCCCGACGCCTTTTTCAACACCGGGCTGACCGACGCCGAGATCGCCACCTACTCCGCCAGCGGCACACTCATCCCGCTCGAAGGGCTCATCGAGAAGAACGCACCCAACCTCTCCAAGTTGCTCTCTGACCGGCCGGAGATCAAGGCCGCAATCACTTCCTCGGACGGGCACATTTACTCCCTGCCATCGATCGAAGAGCTCGGCCTGGTCCAGTTCCCCAACGAACTGGCCATCAACACTTCCTGGCTGAAAAAGCTCAACATCCCGATGCCGAAAACCGTCGACGAGTTCCACGACGCCCTTCTCGCCTTCAAAACCCGGGACGCCTCCGGCACCGGCAAGACCATACCGCTGAGCTTCATGCCCGGCTCCTGGTGCGGGGACATCGTTGACCTGATCGCGGCCTTGGGCGGAGTGCCGGACAACATGGACCACCGCATCGTCCAGGACGACAAAGTCATCTTCACCCCCACCCAGGACGGCTACAAAAAAGCCATCCAGACCCTGCACGAGTGGTACCAGGAAGGCCTGATCGACCCCGAGTCCTTCTCGCAGGACGACAAGGCCTACCTGGCCAAGGGCAAAGCCGCCACCGAAAACCTCGGCTCCTTCGTCTGGTGGGAAATCCCCGAAATGGTCGGCGCGAACCGCGCCAGCAACTACGCCCTGGTCCCGGTCCTGGAAGGCGTGAACGGCAAGCGGATCGCCAGCCAGTCCAACAACCAGGAAATCGCCCGCGGCGCCTTCGCCATCACCCGGAACAACAAATACCCGGCAGCGACCATGCGCTGGGCCGACAACCTCTACGACCCCATCCAGTCCGCCCAGGCCAACTGGGGGCCTATCGGTGAAACACTGCAAAAGGACGCCACTGGCCTCCTGACCCAGATCCCCGCCCCGGCCGGAACCAGCGAAGGCGAACGCCGCCAAAAGGTCGCCCCGGGCGGCCCGAAGGCCAACACCGCCGAGAACTTCACCACCGTCGTCGCACCCGAACCACGCGCCGCCGAACGCCAGAAAACCGTCAACGAACTCTACAAGCCCTTCGCCGGCAACGACGGCTACCCCCCGGTCGCCCTCTCCAACGAAGAACTCCAGCAGATCAGCACCATCCAGACCGAAACCACCTCACTGGTCAAGCAGAACATGGCCAAATGGATCGTCTCCGGCGGTATCGAGAAGGAATGGGACGGCTACGTATCCCAGCTCCAGAACGTCGGCGTCGACAAAATGATCGAGGTCTACCAGCAGGCCTACGACCGCTACAAGAACAACTCCTAGCGCCACCACCGGGGTGGGCCGGCGTAACCGGCCCACCCCATCCTCCGGGAACCCTGTGAACAAGGGTTCACCCGCAGACCTGCACAGAAACGAGACCTCACCTTCATGACTGCCGCGACCGCCACCACGGCCGACACCTTCCGGCCGGCCCTGCACTACGCCGCCCGGAACACCTGGCTCAATGACCCCAACGGCCTGATCTTTCACGACGGCGTCTACCACCTCTACTACCAGAACAACCCCCTCGATAACGTCTGGGGAAACATGTCCTGGGGACACGCCACCTCCCCGGACCTGATCACGTGGACCGAACACCCCGTCGCCATCTCCTGTGACGAGGACGAAGACATCTTCTCCGGCAGCATCGTCTTCGACCGCGACAACACCAGCGGATTCGGCACCGACTCGGCTCCGCCCTTGGTCGCCGTCTACACCAGCGCCTTCAAGCCCGGCTCCGCACACCACGGCGTCCAGGCCCAGTCCCTCGCCTACAGCCGCGACGGCGGATACACCTGGACCAAACACAGCGCCAACCCCGTCCTGAATCGCGGATCCGCGGAGTTCCGCGACCCAAAAGTCATCCGCTACACCGGCAACACCGGCAGCTACTGGGTGATGGTCGCCGTGGAAGCCACAGACTTCCAGGTGGTGCTCTACAAGTCCGAGGATCTGAAGAGCTGGGAGCTGTTGAGCACGTTCGGCCCGGCCAACGCCACCGGCGGCGTCTGGGAATGCCCCGACCTGTTCCTCCTTCCCGTCGACGGCGACCCGGAGAATCTCAAATGGGTCCTCACCGTAAACCTCAACCCGGGCGGACCCAACAACGGCTCCGCCGGGCAGTACTTCGTCGGGGACTTCGACGGAACGACGTTCACCTCGGCCACTACCGTGACCGAAGGGCTCCAAGACCCGGCCCGGCTGGGCGAGTACCAGTGGCTGGACTGGGGCCGGGACTACTATGCCGCTGTCTCCTTCAGCGACGCCCCCAGCAACCGACGTCTCATGATTGCCTGGATGAACAACTGGGAATACGCCAACCAGATCCCCACCTCGCCCTGGCGGAGCCCCATGTCCCTGGTCCGCGAAATATCGCTGACCACCATAGAAGGAGAGCCGCGGCTCGCGCAGCAGGTTGCCGGGGATCTCACCGCATGGGCTGATCCCGCTGCGACACTGCGCCTCGAAACTGTCGGCATTGTCGAGGGCCAGCACGTCCTCGACGGCGCAGCCGGCAGTGTCCAGCGCATCCAGGTCACCATCCTGCAGGGGACAGCCGATGAATTCGGACTGGTGGTCCGTGGCGGCGAAACGCAAGGTACCCGGATCGGCATCCGCCCCGCGGAAGGACGCATCTTCGTCGACCGCCGGCATTCCGGACAAACAGACTTCCACGAATCCTTCGCCTCTATCGACAGCGCCCCAATCCAGACTCTGGACGGTTCCTACCAGCTCACGATCTATGTGGACCGCTGCTCCGTGGAAGTCTTCGCCCAGGGAGGCCAGGTCACCCTGACCGAATTGATCTTTCCGTCCGCCACGAGCACCGACGTCTCCCTCTACGCCATCGGCGGCGCCGCAACGGCGAAGGACCTGCGCGTCACCGGCTACGCCTAAGGCAGCTGTTGGATCCGCAGCACGGTACGTGGTGGAGGTTGATGAGAAGCCGCTGGGCACCGCAGGCATTGCGTTTCCAGAGCGCGGACCCGAAGTGTTCTACGCACTTCTGCCGGTTGGACGCGGTGCGGGACTGGCCACGGAGGCTGTCAGAGCCTTGACACAGTGGGCGGTGGAATCCGGCCACCCTGTAGTCCGCCTGCACACCATGGAAGGAAACCACGCCAGCGAGAACGTGGCCAAACGTGCCGGCTACACCCGGGCGGGCCAGGATACAGACGACGATGGAACTGTCGTCACCGTCTGGGTAAGTCAGTGAGTCGTAATAGAAGTGTTCCAACCCTGGGCGTGTGCATTTGAGCGCGGGGCTGGATCGAGTGCTTCCAGGGCTGCACCGGCCGCGATGCCGTAGGCCAGGTGCGGGACGACGTCGCTGAGCCAGTCCGTCCGGGACCACGTGCGGGGGTCTGTCACGCCGAGGGCCGTCATGGGGCCGTTGCCCACCACCAGGGCACCTGCCACAGCGGTAAGTGAGGTGCCAACCAGGCCGGGCCGGTAGCCGGCGGCACGGAGCCCACCGAGAGCCGCGCCGACGCTGACACCCGCCAGGATGCCCAGCAAAGGACCGACGCCGGCTATGCGGTTCGTGCGTTCCTCCTCGGCGCCCGGAATCGAAATGCCCGTCACGTCGGCCAGCTTCCGGACGGTGGCTTCCGGTGTGCTGCTGGCAGGCCGGCCCCGCCAGACCATGTCCAGGTACGTGACGGCGTTCAGCGCGGTGGTGCCCGCGGCGCCGGCCACCGCCCCGGCGGTCAAAGCCCCGATGGTGTTCATGCCGGCCGCTCCTGAGCCCTGGAATTTCCCGGCCATGATCCCTCCTGGCCCGTCCCTGCATGCTGACCATGTTGAATGTGGGCGCAAGCCCCTGGCGCCTTCTGCCATCGTGCCCCCGCGGGCTCCCCTGAGTAAACCCCTGAGTAAACCCCGGGTGTAAACCCCGGATGGAAGCCGACTTGACTCGCCTTCCCGGTGGCGAAGACCCCGGGCTGATTAGATGGAACCGGGGATGGACAAAGCGCGCGCCTGTGCGCCGCTGCACCAGAACGAGCCGCTGCACCTGAATGAGGAGGACACATGCGGGAATGGGCCAGGAACCATGGATTGCTGCTGGCGAACATCGCGCTGTTCCTCGTGTTTTTCGGGGCCATGATCTTCACCGGGGCCGCTGCCTACAGCGAGGACCAGGTAGCCCACGGCCAGGCTGCGGTGACCGTGGGGGAGTACCTGGGCACGGGTGCTTTCCTCGAGGCCACATTCGAGAACTGGGAATCGGAGTTCCTGCAGATGGGAATGTACGTAGTCCTCACGGCATATCTGTTCCAGAAGGGCTCGTCGGAGTCCAAGCCCGTCGGCAAGGCGGCGCCCCAGGACGAGGACCCGAGGACAGCGAAGAAGGGCCCTCACACTCCCTGGCCGGTCCGCCGGGGAGGCTGGGTCCTGAAGGTTTACGAACACTCGCTTTCAGGGCTATTCCTGCTCCTTTTCCTGGGATCGATCGCGCTGCACGCTGTGGGCGGTGCGGAGGCCTACAGCGAAGAGCAGCGGTCCCACGGCCAGCCAGCCGTGACTGTCCTCGAGTACCTCGGGACGTCGCAGTTCTGGTTTGAGTCGTTCCAGAACTGGCAGAGCGAGTTCCTCGCCGTGGCAGTCATCGTCGGGGCTTCGGTCTATTTGCGGGAGATCCGTTCCGCCGAGTCCAAGCCCGTCGCCGAGCCTCATTACGAGACGGGCAGCTGAGGCGGCCGGGACGGCGGGAAACTCCCACAACCGGTATGCTGGACGGGCGTCTGAAGCAGCCGTTCAGCGGCTATGTTCCGGCGTGCCCCAAGGTCTGGGCCCCGATTTGGGGGCGCCGCCGCGCAGGGTTTTTCCATCCTCCGCTTCTTAGCTTTGGGCCTAGCTGGAACGCCACGTAGCCGGAGACAGGAGGAGCAGATGCAACCCCATGCGCCTCTGCGCCTGTTACGCTCCCTGATCGTCACCGGCGTGATCGTCGGGTTGGCAGCCGGAGGCCACCTGTTCGGCGGCGGCAATCTTCCCGCGCCGATGATCACCGTGGCCCTGGCCGCGCTGGTGCTGGTCCCCGTCACCTGGCTGACGCGGCGCGAACTGTCCTTCACCACCCTGCTTGGCCTGCTTGGCGCCGGCCAGCTGGTGCTGCACGAGGCGTTCAGCACGCTGTCCGTCAGCGCCGTGTGCCAGACCCCGGTGACCGGCGGAAGCCACCTTCATGCGGGCACGTCCACCCTTCACTGCCTCCCGTCCGCTTCGGCAGGCGCTTCAGCAGGGATGGACGCCCACGCGGCGGCCGGCGCTGATCCGATGGCCATGCTGGCCGGCCACGTGCTGGCGGTGCTAGCCACGGCCTGGTTCCTGCGCCGCGGCGAGGCCTCATTGTGGCAGCTCCTGGCCTGGATCCGTCCCCTGGTCCACATTCTGCGCCCGGTCGCCATCCCCGTTGCGGGCCCCACGACCTTTGCCCGCAACCCCGTCTTCATCCCTGCGCCGTGGCGCAACCTGCGCCTGCACAGCCTCCGGGGACCGCCTGCCGCGGCCCTCCCGCGTGCCTTTCCCTGCTGACCCCGGAGGTTGCTGACTCCTCCCGAGGTTGTCTGACCCCTTAGGAGGTTGCAGGTGGGTGCGTGGGAAGCAGCTTTCCCCACACCCATGCGCCGTCCCCGCACATCGGCCGGCGCCAGCGAAAGGCAATACCACCATGAACACCCCAGCCCTCCACGCCCTCAAGACAAGCGCGGTTCTCGCCGCAACAGCCGGCCTGGCCATCCTCGGTGCCGGAGCCGCGTCCGCCCACGTGAACGTGGACCCCGCCTCAACCTCCGAGGGCGGCTACTCCCAGCTGACCTTCCGGGTTCCCAATGAGTCCGAGACGGCCAAGACGTCCAAGCTCACCGTCACGCTGCCGAGGGACACCCCCTTCACGTCCGTTTCGGTCAAGCCCATGGACGGCTGGAAGGCCGAGATCAAGGAAGCCGACCTTCCCAAGCCCGTAACGGCCAACGGTGCAACCATCACCAAGGCTGCCGCCACCGTGACCTGGACGGCCGACGCCGCCCACCAGATTTCACAGCACGAGTACCAGACGTTCTCCATTTCCGTGGGCCGGCTTCCTAAGGCGGGCACCACGGTGGTGCTGCCCGCCGCCCAGGCCTACACGGACGGCACTGTCGTGAACTGGAACCAGGCCGAAGTCGCCGGGCAGGCAGAGCCGGATCACCCGGCGCCGTCGTTCGTCACCACGGCACCGGCCGGCGAGCACGGCGCCGGTGCGCACGCCGCCGAGGCAGCGCCTGCCGCAGACACCACTCCGGCGTCCGCCACCTCGCCCGCGGAAGACTCCACGCCTGCCGCCCTGGGATGGGCCGGGCTTGGTGCAGGACTCCTGGGGCTGGCCGCCGGCGTGACCGCCCTGATGCGGACCCGGAGCGTCGCAAAGGGCTAGGACCCACCACTGTGGGGGATCGTTGCTGGGGGTGGCTGCAAGGTTATCCCAAGGTTTTCCTGACCGGCCGGGTCCATTATGGGGCAATCGCTCTTTGAAACACGCGGACGCCCACCAGGCAGAAACCTGACAGTCCAATGCATCGTCCATTCAAGAAGTACGACGCCGGTTCGGTCACCTCCCAAGGTGACCGGGCCGGCGTCGTACGTCTTCCGTTAACAGACACCGACGGCGGGAGTAGCGCCGGCGTTGCCGCCAGCCGTCCCGTCGAGCGGGCGGCCGCCCCGCACCCGTGGAGCAGATATGTGGCCCTGGGGGATTCGTTCACCGAAGGCGTGGGAGATCCCGAGCCGCGCAGCCCGGGCGGCCTGCGGGGCTGGGCGGACCGTGTGGCGGAGGAGCTGAGCGTGGGGCATGAGGATTTCGCCTACGCGAACCTGGCCGTGCGGGGCCTGTTGCTGGAGCAGATCCTGGACCAGCAGGCAGCGCCGGCGCTGGCCCTGAACCCGGACCTGATCACACTCTCAGGGGGCGGGAACGATCTTGTCTTCCGGGGCACCGATCCGGACAAGCTTGCCGCCAAGTTGGATGCCGGCGTGGAACGGCTGAGTGCCACGGGAGCGACGATCGTGCTGTTCGCCGGGCCTGACTGGGGAGGGACCCCGGTGATTGGGCACAACAGGGCGAAGATCGCCATCTTCAACGAGAACATCCGCACAGTTGCCCACCGGCACGACGCCGTGATCGCGGACCTGTGGGCGCTGCAGGAGCTCGCCGATCCGCGCATGTGGGATCCGGACCGGCTGCATTTTTCGCCGCTGGGGTACCACACCATCGCCAAGATGGTGTTGGACACCCTCAACGTCCCGCACACACTCCAGCCCAACCTGCCCAAAGACTTGCCGGAGAGCAGTTGGCGCCATGCCCGCGCCGAGGACCTGGTCTGGGCGCGCAACTACCTGGTCCCCTGGGTGCTGAAGCGGATCCGGCACCAGACGGAGGAGGAGCTCAGGGCCAAGAGGCCAGTGGCGGGACCGGTCTTCGGATCGGAACTGCCGGGTTAGAGTCCCAGGCCTCCGAGCTTGTCCCCGGGCCCGCCGGGAAGCTTCGGCGTGGCGTCCCTGGACAGCACCCAGATGTTCGTTCCGTCCTGGCGCGTGAACGTCACGGTCGTGACGAGGGCACGGATGAGCGCCAGGCCGCGGCCGGACTCGGCGTCTTCCGCGGGCATCCCCACTTCCGTCCCGTGGAGCTCGGGGTGGGCGGCGCCGAAGGCACTGATGGTGGCGGTCAGGCTCGACTGCCGGACGCTGATGTCCACGCCCAGTTCAACGGGGGCTGCGGATTCCGGCACGGCATGCTGGACCACGTTGGTGGCCGCCTCGATCACGGCCGTGGCAAACGTCATGCGGTCCATGTCCGGGACGAACGGCGCGTCATCCCACAGGCCGTCCAGCTCCGCGTGGACGGCCTCGACCGCCTCGGGCACAGCGCGGTCGCGAAAGGTCCGGCGGGCGAGGACGCTAGTCATCGCCGAACGCCTCGTCAGCGGAGGCATATGCAGTGAGGACGCGGTCCATGCTGGTCAGCTCCAGCACCATCTGGACCTGGGGCTGGACCACGGCTATGCGCAGGTCTCCGCCCGCCTGCCGGGCCACCTTCAGGCAGCCGATGAGCGCGCCAAGGCCGGAGGAATCCATGAACGGGGTCTCCCCAAGGTTGACCACGATGCGGCTGGAGCCGGAGGCCACCACGCCGGCCACGAACTCCCGCAGCTTCGGGGCGGAGACCATGTTGAGGCGTCCCGCCGCCCTGATTTCGGCGTATGAGTCCTTGACCTCATAGCTAAGTTCCACTGGTCTTCCTCTCGTCGATCAAACCCTCGGCCGGAACGGTGTCCGGTTCAAATCCCTTGTACAGGACAGCCCTGACCAGGATGCTCATCACGGTGATGTCATAGACCACCCAGGCCACGTTGACCAGCGTACCGATGGGTTCCGACAGGCCGGCGGCAAGGCGCGCCAGGCCCACCACCGCAGAAACCACCAGCAGCACGGAGACCACGATCTGCGGCCGGATCAGGCTCCAGCTGGGGCCGCCGGTCTGGCGGTCCTTCGGGGTGACGGCGAACCCCAGGGGGCGTCCGAACCAGACGTTCCGGGCCGCCGTCGTACACGCCTTGATCCACGTGGGAAACAGCGCGAGGCTGTACTGCTGCCCGCGCCAGGTTGGAATGCCGCGGCCCGCGACGGCGAACAGCAGCTGGTTGACCACCATGAACGGAATGAAGCGGATGAAAAAGTCGGTGCTGAGGCTGGTGACCGGCAGAACCCCGAGCAGCAGGTAGACAATGGGGGCGGCGAAGTAGATTACCGCGGCGAATCCGCTCAGATACGTCCACATGGTGGCGAAGTACATGAGCCGCTGGCCCCATTTGAGGCCGCGCTGCACCAGCGGGTTTTCGCGGAGCATCACCTGTATGGTGCCCTGCGCCCAGCGCAGGCGCTGCGTCAGCATGGTGGCCAGGTCCTCCGGAGCGAGGCCGTAGGCGAGGACTTCGTGGTGGTAGACGCTGCGCCACCCCATCCCGTGCATGCGCATGGCAGTGGCCATGTCCTCTGTCACGGAGATGGTGGCCAACGGCATGACGGGCTGGGCCTCGCCGGTGCGCTCCACCGACAGCGCATCCAGCACGGCCTGCACGGATTCGATGGCACCGAGCGGAGACCAGTCCCGGGCGGACATGCGTTTCACGGCATCGTCGGCCACCACGGGAACGCCCGACTCGCCCACATGCGCCAGTTCCATGGCGGCGA
The DNA here is from genome assembly GCF_017052465.1 of Arthrobacter pascens. GTDB lineage: Bacteria > Actinomycetota > Actinomycetes > Actinomycetales > Micrococcaceae > Arthrobacter > Arthrobacter pascens. Next base: position 53,959 of record NZ_JAFHKT010000111.1, on the reverse strand, counting down.
TTTCCTCGAGGTCGGCCTGCAGCGCGGACACATCCGCCTGGACGAGTGCCTGGACGGCCTGGTCCACCCTCCGGCGGACCCGGTACGTGATCTCGCTGAGCGACTCGCCGCCGTCCAGCTGCTGCCGCGCCTCCCGGGTGGCGGCCTCCACCTCGTCGAGCATCTGCGCCACCAGCGGTGACGCGGAATCGGCCGACTTGCGCGCCTTGCGGATGGCCGACTGGGACGCCGCGAGGGCACGCCGGATGCTCTTTTCCGTCTCCTTGACGTAGCCCACGAGGCCAAGCTGCATGAGGGCCTCGCGGCGGAGGACGGCGTTGGAGCCGCAGAAGAACGCCGCGTTCCAGCCGTCCTTGCCCTGCTGGATGGGTCCGTAGAAGAGCGGCGCCTGGCTGCCCAGGGGATCGTCGGTGGGGACGTTGCTGAAGTACTGGGGTGTCTGCACCAGCGCCACGTCCCGGCTGTTGAAGTACCCCAGCGTCCGCTCGAGGATTTCCGGCTCGGGGATCTGGTCGGCGTCGAGAATCAGCAGGAACTCGCCCTCGGTGACCATCAGGGCGTTGTTGAGGTTCCCGGCCTTGGCGTGCCGGGGCATGTCCTTCCAGTCCTCGCTGCGCGTGACGTACCCCAGCCCGTGCTGCGCGGCGAGGCGGCGCAGCTCGGGGCGGGCGCCGTCGTCGAGAATCCAGGTGCTGTGCGGATGCCGGATGTGCTTCGCGGCGAGGGCGGTGGTCATCACCAGGTCCAGCGGCTCGTTGTAGGTGGTGATGAAGACGTCCACGGTGGCGCCGGGAGGTGCCGGGGGAGCACCCTCACGGAGCTTCAGGCGCCACACGGTCATGCCGAACAGTACGACGTCGATCAGGCTGTACGTCTCCGCCGCCACCAACGGCACCGCTATCCACCAGGCGTCCCAGTTCAGTGATTCCGCCCAGCGCCAGGCGACGTAGTTGATGCCGAGGACGATTGTCAGGACGACGATAAGCCGCGTCCAGAATCGGGTCACGGATGGGCTCCGCCTGCAAGGCGCCGCACCACCACGGCCGTAGCGTCATCCTCGGCGGTTTCCGCGGGGGCCAGCGCCAGCAGCGCGGCGCAGGTGGCCCCGGCCGTGGGCTGGTTGAGTGTTGCCTGCTGGACGGCTGCGGTGAAGTCCTCCAGGGAGGGAAAAGCGTCGAGTATCCCGTCGCTGACGATCACGAGTGAATCCCCGGGGGCAAGCTGCAGTTCCGCTTCCTGCCAGCGGGAGTCCGGCCAGGCCCCGACCGGCGGCCCGGCGGACTTGAGGCGCCGGACCTCACTGCCGGCCCCGACGTGAAGGGCCAGGCCGTGGCCGGCATCGACATAGTGGACCGTGCCGGACGCGGCGTCCACGCGTGCGTGGAACAGGGTGACGAAGGAGCCCAGGGCATCGAGGTCCGAAGCGATCGACTTGCTGGCAACCTTGAAGGCTGTGTCCAGGTCAGGCACGTAGCGCACGGAGCGCATCACGGCACGGGTGGTCGCAGCGACCAGGGCCGCGCCCATGCCCTTGCCCATCGCGTCGGCAAAGGTCAGGTGAAGGCCGTCGGGCATCTCGTACCAGTCGTAGAAGTCACCGCCCACGGCGCGGGACGGGCGGAACGCACCGGCGACGTCGAAACCCTCCAGCTGCACTTTTTCCTTGGGGAGCAGGCTCTGCTGCACCTCGCCGGCATGGATGAGGTCGCTCTGTGCCTGGGCATCCGCGGCAGGGGTGCGCGAGCGGCGGAACAGGGCATTGACGCGGGACTGGAATTCGCGGGGGCTGAACGGCTTGTTGATGTAGTCGTCGGCTCCACTGTCCAGGCCCGTCAGCTTGTCCAGTTCGTCCATCCGGGCGGTGAGCATGATGATGAAGGCTTCGGAGAATTCGCGCAGCTGCTTGCATACCTCAAGTCCATCCAGGTCGGGGAGGTTGAGGTCGAGTGTGACGAGGTCCGGCTTTGTTGCACGGACGGCCGCGATGCCCGCGAGGCCGTCGCCCGCCCCCGTTACCTCGAAGCCCTGTTTCTTGAGGATGCGGATGAGCAGGCCGCGGATATCCGGATCGTCTTCGATTACGACGGCACGGCGAAGCTCGGGGGAAGGCATGACTCCATTAAGTACTCTTGCGCCACACTTGTCACGCTGGAAGCAGCGTTCACACCAGCAACGCGTGTGCACTGGCCGGCTCAGGGGAGCGGGGCGGGGCAGAGAGTCTCGTTCGGTGAATTTTCGCCATTATGCGGAATTCTTGACCAAACGAAAGCGTTACCTCAGTAACGCCCCAAGCTGCTGGGGAGCCTGCGGGCGGCGAGGGAGAGGAAGAAGCGATGAACGCCGTCGGCCGCTTTACCCCCAGCGGTTCCGGCACGCGTCAGGCTCCGCACCCCTGGAGCCGGTACGTAGCCATGGGAGATTCGTTTACCGAAGGTGTGGGTGACCCCGAAGAGCGCAGCCCTAACGGTTTGCGCGGATGGGCAGACCGCGTGGCCGAGGAACTGAGCGCGGGCCACGAGGATTTCTCCTACGCCAACCTGGCCGTGCGCGGCCTGCTGCTCCAGGAGATCCTGGACCGGCAGACGGAGCCGGTCCTGGCGCTGAAGCCGGACCTCATTACACTTTCCGCCGGCGGAAACGACATGGTGTTCCACAACAGCAACCCGGACAAGCTTGCCGCACGGCTGGACGCCGGAGTGGAGCGGCTGAGCACCACCGGGGCCACCATCGTGCTCTTCACCGGGCCTGACTGGTGGCACACGCCCGTACTGGGCCGGAACCGGGCCAAGATCGCGATTTACAACGAGAACGTGCGCGCCATCGCCTACCGGCACCACTGCATCGTCGCCGACCTGTGGGCGCTGCGCGAACTGCGGGACCCGCAGATGTGGGACCCGGACCGGCTGCATTTCTCGCCGCTGGGCCACCACACCATCGCCATGATGGTGCTGGACACCCTGAACGTGCCCCACACCCTCCAGCCCCTCGAGCCGCGGGAACTGCCGGAGAGGAGCTGGCGGCAGGCCGGAGCCGGCGACCTGGTCTGGGCGAGGACCTACTTCCTGCCGTGGGTGCTGCGGTGGCTGCAGCAACAGCCGCCCATTATTCGGCGGAAATACGGGCCTCGGCCTGAGGTGCTGCGGCCGAAGCGGCCGGCGGCGGCGCCGGTGTTGCCTGCCGGACTGCGCTCGCAGAAGCGGCGGACGTTGCCGGCGGCCGGGACCGTGGGCCCGGACGCCCAATACAAGGACGGGCTCAAACAGGCCTAGGCACTGATCGCCACGCCCCCCCAGACAACGGGGGGGCTCTCCAAGGTTTTCTAAAGCTCGCCGACGCACGATGAATTGCTATTGCAGTTCCCGTGGGCCCGGTCATGAGTTGGATGCGGCTTTCACTGATTCCGGAACCCGGCGCTGCCCGATCCGGATGAGGAGACGTTCACTCCCCGACTGAACGGCGACAAAGATGCAAAAGACTCTCCGCTGGCTGAGCCAACTGATCGTTCTATCCGTCGCCGCCGCGGGAGCGTTGCTCGGCGCCGGCCCGGCCCAGGCTGCCACGGTCGGCACACCCAGCATCACGTATTCCGGTGTGAGCAACCCACCGACGGCGGACAAGCCGCAGAGCAAGCTGTGGTGGAACGACGGGTCGTGGTGGGCGAACATGTGGACCACCGGCAGCGGGTGGAGCATTTACCGGTTGGACCGGGGCGCCGCCACGTGGGTAGACACCGGGGTCCGGAGCGACACCAGGGGCACGACGTCGTCGGACACGCTGTGGGACGGGACCCACCTGTACATCGCCTCGAACGTGGTGACCCTTGGCAATTCCGCGGCCGGGCAGCCGGCGCGCCTGTACCGCTACAGCTACTCGGACGGCACGTACACGCTGGACAGCGGGTTCCCCGAGACCATCTCGAACAACAGCAGTGAGTCGCTGACCATTGCCCAGGATTCCACCGGCGCGCTCTGGGCCACCTGGACCCAGGTGGCCGGCGCCACCAGCACCGTCTTCGTCAACAGCTCCGTCCCGGGCGGCAGCGATTGGGGGGCTCCGTTCGTGGTGCCCGGGGCCGCGGACCCGAACCCGACGCCGGATGACCTCTCGGCCATCGTTGCCTTCAAAGGCGATGAAATCGGGATCATGTGGACCGACCAGGCCACGGGGACGGCGTACTGGGCGACCCACGAAGACGGTGAAAGTCCGCAGAGCGCCTCCTCATGGCAGATCAGGGAAGCCATCAAGGGCAACAAGCTGGTTGATGACCACCTGAATATCAAAACGCTCCAGGCCGACCCCACCGGCCGGGTCTACGCGGCCGTGAAGACCAGTTTCAATGACGGCTCGTCCGACCCGAACCTGGCCCAGCTGGTGCTGGTGGTTTTCAAACCCGCCACCGGCTCCTTTGAGCAGACCACGATTGCCCGGACCGGTGATTGCGTCTCCCGCCCGCAGATCATGCTCGACACCCAGAACAACCTGGTCCGTGCGTTCCACACCGCACCCTCCACTTCGGTCGCCGGCTGCACCTTCACCGGAGTGGCCGGAAGCATCTACGAAAAAACCGCCTCCATGGACAACCCCGTCTTCGAGAACGGCCGCGGCACGCCGGTGATCGAGGACGCGAACTCGGCGAACATGAACGACGTGACCAGCACCAAGCAGAGCGTGAACGCCGCGACCGGGCTGGTGGTCATGGCCAGCGACCACGTTGCCAAGCGCAACTGGTTCTCGGACCGCAGCCTCGGCACGGTGCCGCCCGACGGCACTGCGCCGGTCGCGTCATTCAGCGCCAATCCGACATCGGGCACGGCGCCTCTGACGGTGGCCTTCACGGATGCCTCCACCGGCGACCCGACCTCGTGGGCGTGGGAGTTCGGCGACGGCGAAACAGCCACCGCGCAGAACCCCTCCCACACCTACACCGCGGCCGGGACCTACACGGCAACGCTGACCGCGGCCAACGAAGCAGGCTCGTCAACGGCCACCACCACGATCACCGTCAGCCCGGCCGACCCCCCGGAACCGCCGCCCACGCCCTCCATCAACGGACCGGCCGACACCCTGGCCGCAGGACCGGACGGCGTGCTCTGGAACTACCCGGCCAACGGGGACGGCGGATTCCTGCCCCGCACCAGGATTGGCTCCGGCTGGAATGGTCTGAAGGACGGATTCGTCACGGACTGGAACCAGGACGGCGTGTTTGACCTGATCGCCCAGTGGGAAGACGGCCGCATGAGCTATTACGAGGGCAAGGCAACGGGAGGACTCGCCGCAGGACAGGTCATCGGCTCCGGCTGGGGCAGCTACCAGGTGACCGTGGGCCGCTGGCGCAGGGCTGACACCTACCCCGGCGTGGTGGCCTATGACGCCGCAGGTACCCTCTGGCACTATCCCAACACCACTGGCAGGACCCTGGGAAGCCGTATCAGAATCGGTGGCGGCTGGAAGGGGCTCTACATCACCATGGCCGAGTTCGACCAGGGCAGCACCCAGGACATCCTCGCCAAACGCAGCGACGGCAGCATGGTGCTGTACCGCTCAACCGGCTTCGGAACCTTCCAGCCCGGCCCCTATCCCGTCGTCGGCACCGGCTGGAACACCATCAACAGCATCACCAAGCTCGAAGGCTACCAAGGCGCCGGCACGTACGGGCTGATGTCCCGGCTCACCGACGGCCAGCTCGCCTACTACCCGATCCACAATGGGACCTGGGGCACCCGGACCATGGCGGGCGGCGGTTGGGGGGCCTACAAGATCTTCCGGTAACACGGATTGCCATCGCAGTCCCGGATCGGGCGCTCCCCGACCCGGATGAAAAGATACTTTTCACCGCCCAACAGAACGCCGAACAAAATGAAGAAGACCCTCCGCCGGCTGAGCCAATTGGTCGTCCTGTCCGTCGTCGTCGCGGGGGGCCTGGTGGGTATCTCCACCGCCGCCCAGGCGGCCACCGTCGGAACGCCGAGCATCACCTACTCGGGTGTCAATAATCCGCCGACGGCGGACAAACCGCAGAGCAAGCTGTGGTGGAACGACGGTTCCTGGTGGGCGAACATGTGGACCACCGGAAGCGGCTGGTCGATCTACCGGCTGGACCGGGGCACAGCCACCTGGGTGGACACCGGGGTCCGGACCGACAGCCGGGGTACCACGTCGTCGGACACGCTCTGGGACGGCATCCACCTGTATATCGCCTCCAATTACGTGACGACAGGCAGCTCCGTGACAGCCCAGGCCCGGTTGTACCGCTACAGCTATTCCGCCGGTACCTACACGCTGGACGTAAGTTTCCCCACCGTTATCTCGGGCAGCAGCAGCGAGACGCTGACCATTGCCCAGGACTCCACCGGCAAGATCTGGGCCACCTGGACGCAGACGACCGCCACCACCAGCACGGTCTACGTCAACCACTCCCTGCCTGGCGGCACCGGGTGGGGGACACCGTTCGTCGTGCCCGCGGCGGATCCGAACCCGACGCCGGACGACCTCTCGGCCATCATCGCCTTCAAAGGCGACGAAATCGGGGTCATGTGGACCGACCAGGCCACAGGAACGGCCTACTGGGCTACCCACAAGGACGGCGAGGATCCAGTGGCGGCCTCATCGTGGCAGGTGAAGGAAGCCATCACGGGAAACAAGATGGTCAATGATCATCTGAACATCAAATCGCTGCAGGCCGACCCCGCCGGACGGGTGTTCGCAGTAGTGAAAACCGCCCTCGACGAAGGCTTGCACGACCCTAATGCGGCCCAGCTGGTGCTGGTGGTGTTCAAGCCCGGCACGGGTTCCTTTGAGCAGACGGTGATTACCAGGGCCGCGGATTGTGTCTCCCGTCCCCAGATCATGCTCGACACCGCCAACAACCTGATTCGCGCGTTCCACACGGCGCCCTCGACCTCGGTGAGCGGCTGCGCCTTCAGCGGCGTTGCCGGCAGCATCTACGAAAAAACCGCTTCGATGGACAACCCCGTCTTCGAGAACGGCCGCGGCACGGTCGTCATTGAAGACGAAGCGTCCGCCAACATGAACGACGTCACCAGCACCAAGCAGAGCGTGAACGCTGCGACCGGGCTGGTGGTCATGGCCAGCGACCACGTCGCCAAGCGCTACTGGTTCTCGGACCGCAGCCTGGGCACCCCGCCAGATCCTTCGGCTCCGGTGACTTCATTTACTGCGACGCCGACCTCAGGCACGGCTCCCTTGACGGTGGTCTTCACGGACACCTCCACCGGCGGCCCGACGTCCTGGGCATGGGACTTCGGTGACGGGGAAACGGCAACCGCGCAGAACCCGTCCCACACCTACACCGCGGCCGGGACCTACACGGCGACGCTGACCGCCGCCAACGAAGCAGGCTCGACGTCGAGCACCACGACGATCACCGTCGACCCCACCCCGGACACGCCGCCCGCACCCTCCATCAACGGACCGGCCGACACCCTGGCCGCAGGACCGGACGGGGTGCTCTGGAACTACCCGGCCAATGGCAACGGCGGATTCCTGCCGCGCACCAGAGTCGGCTCCGGCTGGAACGGGCTGAAGGACGGATTCGTCACGGACTGGAACCAGGACGGCGTGTTCGACCTGGTCGCCCAATGGAAAGACGGCCGGATGAGTTATTACCAGGGAAAAACCACAGGAGGGTTCCTCCCAGTACAGACCATCGGCACCGGCTGGGGCAGCTACCAGGTGACGGTGGGCCGCTGGCGCAAGAGTGACACCTACCCCGGCGTGGTGGCCTATGACGCCGCGGGCACTCTCTGGCACTATCCCAACACCACAGGAAAGACCTTCGGAAGCCGCATCAGAATCGGTGGCGGCTGGAAGGGGCTTTACCTCACCATGGCCGACTACAACCGGGACAGCGCCCAGGACATCCTGGCTAAGCGCAGCGACGGCAGCCTGGTGCTGTACCGCTCAACCGGCTTGGGAACCTTCCAGCCCGGCCCGTACCCGGTCGTCGGTGGCGGCTGGAACAGCACCAACAGCATCACCAGGCTCGAAGGCTACCAAGGCGCCGGCACGTACGGGCTGATGGCCCGGCTGACCGACGGCAGGCTCGCCTACTATCCGATCCACAATGGAACCTGGGGAACCCGCACCATGGAGGGCGGTGGGTGGGGGGCCTACAAGATCTTCCGGTAGGCCGCTCCACGCAGTTTTTCCATCGACATGAATTGACCGGGTTAGACTGCGGGATGACAAAATTGGGGGCCGTAGGGGTCAGTTTACTGTTGGCGCTATCAATGGCGGGATGCAGCGGCGGAGGCCCTGCCTCCGGGGGTGCAGCATCCCAGCCGCCGGCAGCTTCCGGCAGTTCTTCCGCCACTCCCGCCACTTCCGCACCTGCACAAACGACGACGACGGCAGCGTCGCCGTCGTCCGTCCCCACTCCGACGCCCACGCCGGCCCTGGCCACCTTCACCACGCCGGACGGCTCCCTGAGTTTCACCTACCCGCCGGCGTGGAAGGTCACGGCGGTAGCGGGGCAAAGCGGTTCCTACGCCGTGACGGACGAGGCAGGTGCCACGCGTGCCACACTGCGGGACAAGCTGAAGAGCCTTCCGAACGTCAGTGTGCCCACCGGGCTGGACAGCGGCTTCCGGGCCCCCGTTCCCGGCGTCACGGGGCCGGACGGCAGGGAGGTTGAACTTGTTGTGCACGGGGTCTTCGGCCAAGCCCCGGGTGGCCAGGGCGCTATGTACGCGGTCAGCAGCATCAACGACCCCGAACCGATCGGGCGATCCGCCGTGGAAGTGACCCAGGGCGGCTACTACGTCAGTTTCAGCGGCTTCGTGCCGCTGCGGCGTGACGTAGAGACGCTGAGCAAGGAGGAACTGTTCAGCGCCGCTGCGGAGTTTGCGGGATCCGCCGCGTTCGGGGAAACCGCCAAGGTGCTCACGTCCCTGCGCCTCAACACGGACAGGGTGGTCAAGGCAGGCTGCCTCGGTGAGCGCTACCGGTACGAGAAGATCGCCGGACTCAGCTGTGAGGAGGCCATCGCCGTCCTGGCCCGCGTAGAAAAGACCGGCACCTTCCAGGGCGCCCGGAACATGGAAACCAGCGACTATGTCTGCTTCTACCCCAGCATCGTGGAGAGCCAGAACGGGCAGGCCGACGTCATCTGCCGGAGCAAGGCGTCCGAGGCGGTCTCGTTCGAAGCCTGGAAAAAGTAGCGGAGTTCAGGCCTCCAGCATAGATTTGACGGCCATTTTCCGCTCTGCCTGCCCGGCATGGCGCATACGGAATATGGATTTACAAGTGTTGTCATGATGTGTCTGCCGGCGTAGGATCCGAAACGTTATCGGTTTCCGGCGTCGCGGCCGCCGTTGACCTGTTTTCAGCGCAGGTGCTGGCCGGACCGGTTTGTTGCTTGCGCGTTTTCAGGAACGGAGCAAGCGAGATGACTTTCAACGATCGATTCACACAGCACACCACACCCAGGCACACCACGCCCCGGGCGCGGTCAGGCCGATTACCAAAGCCGGCGGCCCGGGCGGCTGCCGCGGCCGTCGCCGCGGCAGGGCTGGCCGCTGGATTCCTGACGGTCACGGCCCCGGCCCAGGCGGCGTCATCGAAGGGCTGTGTGGGTGGCGGATTCCAGGTTTTGGGGCAGGCCGGCGAGTTCGACGGCACAGTTGCTGCCCCGGGCAGCCGGTTCCTGGTCCAAGGCAAGTACGTCAGGTTCGAGGTGGACCCGGCGAACTTCGCGATTTACAACTACGGCTTCACCGGGGCCGCCAACGAACTGGACATCACCGGAGGCCGGGCGACGCCTGTCTATGCCAGCAAGATCCCGGACCACCGCGGGCTCGCGCTGACCAGCAGCATCACGCTGGAGGTCAAGGACGAGGAAATGACGCTGTTCCGGACGGGCACCGGCGGGCTGGCCATGAAGATCCAGGCCAAGGACTGCGCCCAGGGCGGGCTGTTCCAGATGGAACCCGAACGCGGCGACGAGACCCGGACCCGGATTGTGCACCGACTCGCCGCCGAAGCCTTCTACTTCGACAACCGCAACTTCCGCGCCCGGCTGGGTGATTTTGTCGGCTCCGCCTGTACCAGCGAGCAGACCGGGCCGCCGAGCCAGTTCTGCGTGCAGGTTCGGCCGCGGGTGAACATCGGCAACAGCGTCTCGGCCGAGTTTGCCGTCCGCGACAGCGCCCAGGTGGCCGAACGTGTCCCGCAGCCTGCCTGCGGCCCGGACTTCGCCAACAGCCTGGGCCTCCCGGAGACCCGAGACCACTGCGGCGGCATGTCCATCTGGGATGTGGCCAGCGGCGGCCGAATGGGCATGGTCACCGGTGAGGATGCCGTGGAAGTCGCCAACTCGCCGACCGACTGCGTGCAGGACTGCCAGGCCGAGAACCAGGTCCGCGGCCGGCTCGAGGTTCTTGGCTTCCCCTTCCCCGTAGCCGATGGCAGCCGACTGGCACCGCGGACCTCGACGGATGGACTTACCGCCCCGCTGACCCCGTAACCGGCAGCAGCTCTGGTCGCACGGAGCGCGCGGACTCAGCTTCATAGGGTTTGTCGGGTTTCCGCAAGGTGATTGAGTCAGGCTGTCGGTATCTGGTCGGGGGAGTTGAACCCGAAACTGCTTCGACCAGTACGCCGGGTGTGGCGGCGCTCCCCCCATCAATGCCACACCCGGCGGCCTTTTCATCCGGCGCCGCTCAAGCACCCGTCCAACGACGCAGCGTGCTGTTAATGAGGCCGATGAGCACGGCGGTCCACCAGCAGGTCTGGGAGACGGTGAGTGCAATCATGAGCCGAAGGCGCAGTCTGCGGGTCAGCTCGGTGAAGCGTGTGCTGGGCGGAAGCGCCAGCAGCAGGTGCATGGCCGGCGCGATGCTGAGGCCGTTCAGCATCAGTACCAGGACGCAAACGAGTTTGACCACTGTGACCAGGCTGGTTAGATCGGGATCGATGAGGGCACCGGAGATCAGCAGCAGGGCCAGGCCGCCCCAGATCAGCGGCTTCGCAGCGGCCTCAAGCTTCCCGGACGCGTGCATCTCCACCTTGCCAAACAGCCACAGCAATCCCAGCCAGTCGACCACGAGGATGGTGCCAAAGGACAGCACCAGAGCCAGGATATGAACGGCAAGCCCGATCCGGTGGAGTTCAGGTCCGCAGTCCACATAATGCCCGACGAGCACCGAAGCCAGCCATCCAGCCGTGCACAGCATTCCAAGCACGACCAACCGTTGCTTTTGGCGCCGCGTCAGTGATGCAGGCAGGCTTGCCGGCTGTGGCTGGGGTGGGCCGGTCCGGACCGGTGCCATGCCCATCATCGCGGGAACCCGTCAGCGGGCTGAACCCTGAAAAGCGGCGATGGTGTGGATGAAGTCATCATGATCCTTGATCCTCGACGGACGTTAGGCCTTCACTCCTTGGTCAGCTCGACGTCTTTGAACTCGACAGTCGTGCCCTTGGCCAGGGCGGGTGTGTCGGACTCCTCGCCGTGGCGGTTGAACGTCGGGACGCCGAGGGTGGCGCGCAGTGTGTAGGTCCCGGCCTCGGGCACGGTGAAGTTGTTGGCGTAGTGGTAGAAGGTCGAGTAGTAGAAGTTCAGGTCCAGCTTCTGCACGACTTTGTCCTTTGCGTCGACCACTTCCAGTGTGATCGGCACGTTGGGGACGATCCGGCCGGTCGAGGTTTCGGTCGGAATGATCTCGATGTGATGGGTCTCGCCAGCCTTCGGTGCGCGGAAATGTGCGCCGTGCTTGTCGAACCATGGTTCGGCAGCCTCGGTGATCAGGTTGACGGTCCATTCTCCGGACTCGACTGTTTTGCCCTTTTCGGCGATCTCATCGGCGAGCACCTGGTACTGCTCCTGAACGCCGGCCGGGACGGCGAAACCATCGTCCTTTGTGGCGGCCTGGGCGCCACATCCAGTGAGTGCAGCGAGGACAAGCGGGACGGACAGGACGGTCAGGGTGGCACGAAGCATCGTAAATCCTTAGTAACTGTTGGGGAGAGGAGGTGCGGTGTTGCGGGGAGCCCAGGGGATGGCGGCGACTGCGCTGGCGCGCACCTTAGGGCACCGCCGCCCCCGCAGTGCACCTTGGCTCGTGAGAGCGAGGTAAGGCTCACCTAACTGAGAAGATTACCCAGTATCGCTAATTATGCAAATGTTTCGTGCGCTAATTGCGCGCACGTTACGCGGGTGAACCTGACACGCGAGACGCGGCTGGTCTTGTGGAGGTGGACCCGCAGCGAGGGCCTCCCGCCGGCAAGGCCTGCTACTCCTCGATCTTCAACTACCCGGCCCTGACCCGGGCGGACATGGGTGCGATTGGCTGGCTGGTTGACGGTGCGAGGCCCTCGGGAACTACGCTGGAGGTAACCGTGGGAGCGGAGAGCGGTGTCCCGCAACAGGACTTGGAAGGACGTGCCATGGCCGGTTTCGAGGCAGGTGCCGCCCTCTTTGATCGGGTGGCACTGATCTTCAATCCGACCAAGGCCGGTATGGCCGACCGGATCCGCGATCTACAGCGGGATCTGGCCGCCGAACTGTCGGATTGGCAGGTTGACCTGCTGCCGACGGAGTATGCGGGGCACGCCCGAGATCTTGCGCGGTCCGTGGCCGCGGTAGGGTCCCCGCTGATAGTCTCTGTCAGCGGCGACGGCGGGTACAACGAGGTGGTCAACGGGGTGATGGACGTTCCCGCCAGCAGTGCGGTGTGCACTGTGCTTCCAGCAGGCAACGCCAATGATCATCACAGGAGCATGCCGGCAAGACCGTTGATGGAGGCGATCCGCGAAGGGCGGGTCCATCGTATCGACCTGTTGCGCATAACGTTTGGCGGGGCGCATTGGGGGCAAGTCCAATACGCCCACTCCTATGTGGGGTTCGGGCTTACGCCGCTGATGGCCATCGGCATCGAGCAGGGCGGAAAGGGAAAGTTCCTCGAACTCGTGTCCGTCGCTCGGACGCTCTCTCATTTGAGGCCGTTCGAGCTCGTTCGGGCAGACGGAGCCACCGCTACGTTCGACAGCCTGATCCTGGCCAACATTTCGCGAATGGCCAAGTATGGGACGGTCAGCGAGTCAGACGATCCCGACGACGGTCTGTTCGAGGTAGTGACCCTTCCCCACTCCGGGCGCTGGAAGATGGCGCTAATGACCCTTCGGGCCGTGACGCTGGGGCTCGGGAATCAACCCAGTGTCAGCAGTTACGCCTTTACCACGCGGAACGCTGTCCCCTGCCAGATTGACGGCGAAGTCAGGCATCTCCCCGCGGCCACCCAAGTCCTGGTGGAAAGCGCAAAGGGCGCACTTGCCATTATCTGACGCCGGGCGGGCCGCCTGAAATAGAAGCCCGCGCTCTATTTTCCAACTCCCCGCAGGGGCATAGGCTCCAGCCATGGCTTCCATCATCGTGTGCAGCGCTCCCCATGACGGCCACGTTTCACCGATGCTGGGGGTGGCGCGGCGGCTGATCGCCCGCGGGCACCGGGTCCGGTTCCTGACCGGACCAAAGTACGCAGAGGCCGTCCGGTCTGCCGGCGCCGAGTTCCTGCCGCTCGGGCCAGGGGCGGACGAGCCGCCGAAGTCCACTGACGCCACGGGCATGCAGGCAATCCGCGACGGTGTGCGGCTGCTGGTCGTCGACCCAGCCCGGGGCCAGTACGAGCCGCTGATGGCCGCGGTCGCGGCCGAGCCGACGGACGCCGTGCTGGCGGAGATAAGCTTCATGGCGGCGTCCATCCTTTCCCGGCAGCCCCGGGAGAGCCGGCCACCGGTGATAGCCTGCGGAATCCTGCCGCTGACCCTCTCCAGCCGGGACTGCGCACCCTTCGGGATGGGGCTGAATCCGGGCAAGGGGCCGCTGTCGCGGCTGCGGAACAGGGCCCTCAACTGGTTCGTGGCCAACGTGGCGCTCAAGGACACGCAGCGGCAGGTGAATGAGAAGATGCGCGAGCTCGGGGGAGTGGAGCCCGACGGTTCGTTCTTCCTCGACTGGGCACGCAAAGGCTGACCTCTTCGCCCAGTTCACGGTGGAGGAGTTTGAGTATCCGCGTTCGGATGCGCCGGACAACCTGCGCTTTTTCGGGCCGATGGCCCGGCACGGGGTTTCGGGAGGCGCGAAGCCGGACTGGTGGGAGGACCTGGACGGCGCGCGGCCGGTGGTGTACGTGACGCAGGGAACCGTCTCGAATGAGGACTTCACTGCCCTGGTGGGACCCACGCTCGAGGGGCTTGCCGACGAGGACGTCACCGTGGTGGTCAGCAGCGGCCGCCGCCCGTTGGCCGCGCTTCCTCCGCTCCCGGCCAATGCCCGCGCCGCGGAATTCCTCCCGGATGCGGAGCTCCTGCCGAAGGTGGCCGTCTACGTCACGAACGGCGGTTACGGCGGCCTGCATTACGCGATGGAAAACGGCGTGCCCATTATGGTTGCCGGGGATACCGAGGACAAGCCGGAGGGTGCAGCGCGGGTGGCATGGGCCGGCGCGGGCATCAACCTCAAGACGGGCCGGCCGAAGCCGGAGGCCATCCGCGACGCCGTGCAAAAAGTCCTCAGCGACGGCCGCTACCGGGCCGCGAGCCAGCACATCGGGGCGGCGATTGCCGCTTCCCCTGGTGTGGACGGGCTCATCGATGAGCTGGAAGCAGTTCTGCGCTAGGCGCGTCTGTACCGCAACGGATACTCCATGCTGGCCCTCGCTGTGTGAAGACTTGTCCTGGTACTGGCGTGGGGAGCTGGTTGGGGGTGCCGAGAGCGCGGTAGTCCCAACCGGCGGCGCGGTAAGCCTCGGCATCGAGTGCGTGCCGGCCGTCGACAATGTTGCGCAGCCGGACCAGGGCCCCGAGTGTGGTGGGGTCGGCGCGGCGGAAGAGGTCCCATTCGGTGAGGAGAGCAACGATTTCGGCTCCGGATACGGCGGCTTCGAGGGTTCCGGCGTAGGTGAGCTCGGGATAGCTGCGGCGGGCGTTGTCCATGGCTTTGGGGTCGTACACGGTGACTTTGGCTCCAGCCTGGTGGAGCATGCGGGCGACGTCGAGGGCGGGAGCGTCGCGGATGTCGTCGGAGTCGGGTTTGAACGCGGCTCCGAGGACGGCGACGTGGACGCCGGTGAGGTCGCCGCAGGCCATTTCGGTGATGAGGTCCACCGTGCGCTGGCGGCGGCGCTGGTTGATGGCGTCGACTTCCTGGAGGAAGCCGACGGCCTGCCCGACGCCCAGTTCCTTGGCACGGTGCGTGAAGGCGCGGATGTCCTTGGGTAGGCAGCCGCCGCCGAAGCCGAGGCCGGGTTTGAGGAAGCGGCCGCCGATGCGGTTGTCATAGGAGAGGGCTGCGGCGAGTTGGTTGACGTCGGCGCCGGTGGCTTCGCAGATCTCGGCCATGGCGTTGATGTAGGAAATCTTGGTGGCGAGGTAGGAGTTAGCGGCGGACTTAACGAGTTCGGAGGTCGCGAGGTCGGTCACCACCACCGGCACGCCGTCCGCGATGATCGGCGCATAGCAGGCGGCGAGGAGCGTCCGGGCGCGTTCGGTGGCGGCGCCGAAGACCAGCCGGTCCGGGTGCAGGGTGTCCTCGACGGCGTGGCCTTCCCGCAGGAATTCGGGGTTCCACGCGAGTTCGGCGTGGGTGCCGGCCGGGGCATTGCGGTGCAGGTATGCGGTGAGGCCTTGGGCGGTGCCGACCGGAACCGTGGACTTTCCAACGACGAGGCAGTCACTGTGAAGGTGCGGGGCCAGCAGGGCCAGGGCGGCATTGAGATAGCGCAGGTCCGCGGCCGGTGAGTCGGGTTCCTGCGGGGTGCCGACACAGAGGAAGTGGATGTCGGCGCCGCTGGCGGCCGAGTAGTCGGTGGTAAAGCTCAGCCGGCCGGTGTCGAGCATCCGGCGAAGCAGTTTGTTCAGTCCTGGTTCGTAGAACGGCAGCTGCCCGGTGGCGAGGGAGCGGATCTTCTCGCCGTCGACGTCGATGCCCACCACTCGGTGGCCCAGCATCGCCATGCAGACCGCGTGCGTGGCCCCGAGGTAACCGGTCCCGATCACGGACAGGGAAAGGCTTTCGGCGGCTCCTGATCCTGCCGGGGCTGATGGTGCGGCCATGGCCGCGGTTGACGGAATGTTCATGTCAGGCTCCTATCGGGTTGGGCTGGGCAGGACAGGGCCGGCCAGGGAAATGAGGTAGCTGGCGGCGTGGGGCCCCCATGGCGGGCGGAAGGAGTAGAGGCACGCGAGGCGGAGGCGGGTGGAGGCAGCGTAGGCGGCGAAACGGTGAGGGCTTACATGCAGGTGTTCGGCCGCGGACATGACCGCCGCGTGGGCGACGGCGTATCTGCGGGCCGTGAGCAGATGTTGGCGCCACCTCAGTTCCAGGTGCACGTCGAGGTTGGCCAGGTCCAGGGCGGCCTCGGCCCTGCAGGACTCGTCAAAATCCAGCAGGCCCGGGTTTCCACGGCTACCGGATGCAGCGGAGGACTCCTGTCCCCCCAGCAGCTGCTTGTCGTGCAGATCGCCGTGGGCCCAGCCCAAGGGATCCGGGGGAGAGCTGAGCAGGGAGTCCGTGACCGCCCGGGCTTGGGCGAGGAGCGTGGCGCGGGCAGGAGCGGCTTCCGGAACGCCTTCGCTGTGCCGGAGCCAGTGATCGACCCAGCGCCGCAGGCTCGATGCCTCTTTTCCGGCATCCCGGAGCGGTAGCTGCCCCAGGCTGTTGTCCAGCTGTGGGCGGCAGGCGGAAGCGAGGGTTTTGATCCAGGCTCGTGACCATCCCGCCCACATGGAGGCAAACGCGGCGTCCGTGATTCCGGTCTGGTCCTGGCCGAGCTCGTAGAAGGACCGGCCTGCCAAAGGACTGAAGGCCAGGACATCGGGAGCGGCGCTGATCACGTGCGGCGTGTCGAAGCCGCCTTCGGTCAGGGCGGCCGCGGTGGTCCTGTGACTGGCGGCAGCGGCGGATGCCCGGCCGGACCGGAACACTTTGATGTAGGCGTCGGGCGTGCGCAGGACGGCCCGTTTATGGGCGCGGTGGACCACAAGCTCGCCCTTGGCTGACTCTGCGGCGAGTGCGGGAAGCCGGCGGTCATTCACGGTAACGGCTTCGAACCTGCCCTTGCTAAAGAACCCCGCCTGCACGCCCGGCTGGAGTGGTGAGCGGACTTCCAGGGTGTATGTGCCCGCTGAAGCGTCGGGCC
The DNA here is from genome assembly GCF_017052465.1 of Arthrobacter pascens. Lineage (GTDB taxonomy): Bacteria > Actinomycetota > Actinomycetes > Actinomycetales > Micrococcaceae > Arthrobacter > Arthrobacter pascens. Next base: position 36,806 of record NZ_JAFHKT010000111.1, on the reverse strand, counting down.
AGGCGCGCTGCACCGACCACACCGTTCCGGCCGTGTCGCTTACCTGGTGGGGGACGGGCGGATGCCAGGTCATGGGATCAACTCCTTTGCCCGGCTCAAGTGCCAGGACATGTCAGCGGCCCATTCCGGGGCCCGGTCGCGGAAGGTGTCGACACTGCTATTGAAGAGCCGGAAAGCTGCCCACACGTCCACTTCGGACTGGATAAGCCTTCCGCCGGCGTCGAGGTAGCCATCGGCGAGGAGGGCCGTCTTGGGCCCACCAGCGGGTGCTCCGCGGGCCCGAGAACCGGAGTGTGAGGACAGCCCGGCCTCTTCCGCGGCGGCGAACGATCCGAGGTCGGCCTCGGCCATTCCAGTTCGCGCCCGATCGAAGTCGATGAGGCGCACCTCCGAATCCCCCACAAGTACTTGGTCCGCGGAGAAGTCACCGTGCACCAGGACCGGCGCTGTCCGGGGACGTTCAAGCAGCAGGCTGGCGAGCCTGCTTTCGAGCTGCCGGGCGAGAGGTTCCTGTTCCGGGAGCAGCGCGGAAACCATGGTGCGGGTGGCCTTCAGCTGCGCGGTGTGGTCTTGGAGCCAGTTGCCGGCAGCTTCAGGGAAACCGGTAGGGGCAGTGCCGGCAGCATCGGCGGCGGGGAAGCGGTGCAGTGCGGCGAGGGCCTGACCGGCCTTGTAGGCGAGCGCGTCGGTGTGGCCCTTGGAGGCACTCAGGTCGCCGGTGCCCCAGGCGGTGCTGGCGCTGACGCCGTGGGCGAGGCATTCGGCGTTGGCGAGTTGGGGAAGGATGGGGACGCCGTGGTGGCGGAGCCGGTCCAGGAACGCGGCCTGCTGTCCGGGAGTGGCGCGCTCGGCCGCGGTCTTGATTACGACGTCGGCGCTCGCGTTGCGGGCGAGAAGGACCAGGCGCCGTTCCGGCTTGTAGCGCAGCACGGCGCTGCCGCCGGGCAGGGCGGTACGCGCCCCGGCGTGCAGCCCCAGCTGTTCGGCGCCGCTCTGGCGCAGCCACTTGAGGTTCCTGCGGAGCGCCCAGTCGTCCCCTATTTCACCTACCGCCACCAGCACTTCGTCCCGGCTGTGTTGGATCCGGAGGATGCGCATGTTGCCGCCGCGGGACCGCGAGGTGCTTTCGCGGCGGAGCAGTTTCTCCGCCGGGGCGGTCATCGTGTACGCCCAGCCATAGTCGAACGTGCCGTTGCGCAGGCGGCGGAAGGCCACGAGCAGAGAGTGTCCTGGCTTGTAACGGACGCGGGTGACGCGGACGGTTTCGCCGAGGAGTTCGGACAGCCGGGTATTGTCCAGGAGCCAGGGAAGGCCCGGCAGCGCGGCGTCGCGGTGGGCGAGAGACCGGTCAGCGTGGGTAGCGGCGGGCGACAGGACACTCATGGCACATTCACCGTGACGTCATCTGTCTTTTCGCCTCCGTACTGGGCGGGATCTTGGTCCTCAATCCAGCGGGCGAACCTGGACACGGGGTCCCTGAGCAGTTCCTCTGGGCGCCCTGCTTCCAAGATGCGTCCGTGTTCCAGCCAGATGATCCGGTCACAGGAGCGGGCGGAGTGGGCGTCGTGGGTGATGGTGATGGAGGTCCGGTCCCGGGTCAGGGCGGCGAGGGCCTGCAGGACGGAGTTCCGTGAAACGGGGTCCAGCCCGGCAGTGGCCTCGTCGAGGATGATGATCGGCGCCCGCCGGAGAATGGCTCGGGCTATCGCGAGGCGTTGACGCTGGCCACCGGAGAGGTCCTTGGCAGCTTCGCCCAGGACGGTGTCGTATCCGTCCGGCAGGGCACGGATGAACCCGTCGGCCTGCGCCAGAGTGGCGGCCTCCTCGATGTCGTGATCAGTGGCATCCAGCCGGCCAAAGCGGATGTTGTCCCGGACTGACGTGCCGAAGAGTACGGAGTCCTGGAGGAGGATGGACACGTGGGAGCGGACGGAGGCGATAGTGAGGTCGCGGAGGTCGTCCCCGCCTATCCGGACGGACCCGCTGCTCGGATCGATCATGCGCAGGATCAGGCTGGCGAGGGTGGATTTTCCCGCGCCGGAGGGACCTAGGATAGCCAGATGTTCTCCGGCGGGGATGGTGAGGTCGATGCCGTGCAGCACGGTCCCTTCGCCGTGGCCGGCGGAGACGTTGTCCAGGACGATGTCCGGGCGGCTTCTGTTCAGGTGCCGCGCGTGGGCGGCCTCGGGCAGGTCGGTCTGGGCTTCGAGCAGGTCGGCTACCCGTTCGCCGGAGGCAGTGGCTCGGGCGATCCGGCCGGTCTGCTTGGCGAGGTCTTTGAGCGGTTTCATGCCGGTCTTGAGGTACATCAGGAACACCACGAGGTCGCCGGGGGTAATGGCGTGCTCCAGTACGCGCCAGCCGCCTCCGGCCAGGACAACCGCGGTGGCAACGCCGATCAGCACATCGGTGCGCCGTTCGAGTCCGGCCGCCAGCCGCAGCGCAGCGACGCCGGTGCCAAGTGCGGCCTGGTTGCTCTTGCGGAAGCCGGAACTGATGGTGTCCTCGAGGCCGTAGGCCTGGACTTCGCGGATGGCGCCGAGTGTTTGGGCGGCGGTGGTGGCGAGTTGTCCTTCGCCTTTGCGGGAGTTGCCTGCCGCGGCGGTGATCTGGCCGGAGCTGGCGCGGGAGAGCAGCACGAACACTCCTCCGGCGAGGAACACGACCAGGGCGAGCAACGGGTCGAGCCAAAGCAGGATGCCGGTCATCAGGACCAGGGTGACCATGTTGCCCAGCAGCGGCAGCCCAGCGGTGACTGCGACTTCCTGCAGGCGGGAGACATCGCCCACCAAGCGTTGGACGGTGTCGCCGGTGGAGGCACGGGTGTGGTGGCGCATGGACAGGCTCTGGACGTGGCGGAAGGTGCGGGCCCGCAGGTCCGCGGCCATCCGGGACCCGACGAGGGCGAAGCAGACTGCGGACCAGTAATTGGCCACCGCCCGGCCCAACGCGATGGCCACCACGGCTGCGCCGCACAGCACGAGTGCCTGCAGGCTGGCCTCCATGGCGGGACCGGGCTTGTGCAGGGTCGCGCCCAGGGCACGGGAGACGGCGTCGACCACCAGCTTCACCGGCCACGGCTCCACCAAGCGGAAGACCACATCGAATGCGAGCGCGGAGAAGCCGCCCGACATCAACAGCCGGTGGCCCCGAAGGTGCGGACGCACACACCGCAGTGTGCGGCGCAGCCCCGATTCTGTGCCGCGGGCCGGGCGCTTTTTCTGTGCTTTTAGGTTCATTGTCAGGCCACCCTCATGTCATTCATCAGTGCTTGGTGGATGGTTGCCAGTACGCTGTCCCAGCTGTAAAGCGCGACGGCGGCGGCCCTCGCCTGGGCGCCGAGGCGGGCCTGCAGCTCCTCGCTGGACGCCAGCCTTGCCAGCGCAGCCGCGAGTGCAGCGGGATCGGACGGCGGGACCAGGATCCCGGTGTGCCCGTGCTGCAGGATGGCGGGAATCTGCCCGACCTCCGAGGCGATCACCGGCATGCCCGCGGCCAGGTACTCGTAAACCTTCAGCGGCGAAAAGTAGTCATCCCGGCCGGGCACGGGCTGCGGGTATGGCGCGGCGGCGGCGTCGCACGCATGCAGCAAACCCGGCACGGCGGCCGGAGGTACTGCCCCGGTGAACTCTGCCTCCACGCCGAGCTCCGCGGCCTGCCGCTCGAGATCCTGGCGGCATGGTCCGTCGCCTATGATCGTCGCCGACCAGGTGTGGCGGGCGGTGCCGGCATTGGCCAGGGCCACGGCTTCGAGCAGATAACCGACGCCGTGCCAGGGCTTGAGTGTTCCCACGAAAGCTACGGTCAGGGGGCCGGAGCGTTTCCGGCCGACGACGCGGGGCGTGACGCGTTCGGTGTTGACGCCGTTGGGAGCCAGCAGGGTCCTGGCCCCGGGAACCCTGCGCTCCACCCACTGCACGACGGGCTCCGAGACGCACGCGACGACAGTGGCCGCGGCGGCGTTCGTGCACAGCATTCCTTTCGCCAGCCCGGCATCGTGGAGCTCACGGTATTGCTGCTGCTCCTCGATCAGCGGCGCGTTCACCTCCAGCACAGCCGGGACCCGGAGGACCTGAGTGACCGTGGCAAGGGCGGCGCTGAACAGCGAATAGCGTTCATAGGCAAGGTCGCAGCCGTCCCGCACAACAGCATGGGCGAGCGCGGCGGCCGCTTCCCGGATGGCCTTTTCCCGCCCCGCCCCGGACGCGGATTCCGGCCGGATCTCGACGACGGGCAGGTCCGCCAGGTCCGCAGGCCGCTCAGTACCCCGCCGGGTGCAGTAGACCGTAACCTCGGCCCCGGCCCGGCGCCAGGCGCGAACGATCTCCTGGACGTGGACGGAGGAACCCTTGGTGCCAAAGACAGGCACTCCGGGGTCCGCGCAGATGTAGGCGACACGCATCAGGCCACCGCCTCTGGATGTTCGCGACGATCGGGGCGTTGCGGAAGTGTCTGGAGCGAGAGGCGACGCAGGGCAGTGGCCTGCCGCCCGGCGTCGTACTCCTGCTCGATGAGGGCCCGGGCGTTGCGGGCCAGCAGCGTCCGGTCCGCCCCGGGCAAGGTGATCCGCCGGATCGCCGCGGCCAGCGCGGCGGGGTTGCCGGGTTCGACGAGGACACCGGTGCTGCCGTCGCGGATGACCTCGGGTATCCCGGTAACGGTGGTGGAAACGCAGGGCGTGCCCGTCGCCATTGCTTCGAGCAGCACGGTGGGGATGCCGTCGGCGTTGCCGTCCGAACCCACCACGCACGGTGCGACGAAGACGTCGGCCCAGTCAAGCAGTTCGTGGATCTGGTCCTGGGTCTGCGGGCCGAGCATCCGGACATGGCGGCTGAGCCCGAGCCCGTCGAGAGCGGACTGCAGTTCCTCGGCCATCGTGCCGGTGCCGGCGATGCGGACGTCGGCACGGACACCCGAGCCGATGAGGGAGGCCAGCGCCGGCAGGAGGTGCTGGAACCCCTTCTTTTCCACGAGCCGTCCGACGGCGGCCATCCGCACCGTGGTGCCGACCGGCCTGGGGTCGCGGTAGGTGAAGCGGGCCAGTTCCAGGCCGTTCCGGACCAGCCGGAGCCGGTCGGCCTGCTGCGGAAAGTGGTGGCGCAGATACCGCAGGTTGTAGTCGCTGATGGTGACCACGTGGTGGGCGTCGGACAGCTTTGCCCGCAGGTCCTCCCGGCTGACGGTGTCGCGGAAAATGTCCGCTGCGTGCGCCGTGAACGAGTAGGGGATCCCGGTGATCAGGGAGGCGAGCCGGGTGACGGCGGTTGCTGCGGAGGCGAAGTGTGCGTGCAGGTGGCGGACGTTGCGACGCTGCAGTTCGGTAGCCAGGTTGATGGCCTGGACGGCATCGTCGGGGTCGGCCGCGGCGAGTTCGCCGAAGGCCCGCGCCACGTCGTCGGTAAGGCCTGCCGAGGCAGCTGTCCGGAAGCTCTCCCACACCCCGCTGCTGGACTGCGGCCGGCCAAGGTAGGTGACGGGCGCCTTGACGCGCGCCAGCTCGGGATGGAACCTGGCGTCGGTGGTGGGACGGAGGGCAAAGATTTCAATCCGCTCCCCACGGGCCTCCCGGGCCAGGATTTCCGAGACAATGAACGTCTCGGAGAAGCGGGGATACACCTTCAGGACGTAGGCGGTCACCGGCTCAGACGGCTGCATGTGCCGCACCTTTCCGTAGGCTCTGCGCCAGCCTGTTGAGCCGGTCGCTTGTGATTTCGTCGTGCAGCGGCGGAATGAGCCCGGGTTCCTGCAAGAGGTCTGCGGCGAGTCCCGGCACCCGTGCCAGCCCGTTGAGTTGCGCGGATCGGCGGTCCACCCGGGTGCCCGCCCGGCCGGCGATCCAGGTTGCCAGCACGTCAGGCGTCAGTGTGGCCAGGTCGTGCTGCTCCAAATATCCGGCGGCGGCGAGTGAGGCGGCCCGGATCTTCTGCTCACTGCGGGAGTGGTCCCGCGGAACGATCAGGGCTGGAGCCGCCGTGCTGAGGATCTCGCAGACCGAGTTGTACCCGCCCATGGAGACGACGGCGTCAGCGTTGCTCAGGTGCGCCAGCATGTCGTCGAGTGCCTTGACAATGACGACGCCGGGACGCTCCTGCCGCCTCAGATCATGCCGTTGTGCTTTGGGCATCTGGGGTCCGGCGACAATGAGGTGCCGCAGTCCGGCGGGCAGCGGTGCGGCTGCGGCCAGCCGGGCCAGCGCGTAGCCGTCGGCTCCGCCGCCGACGGTGGTCATGACGTACCTGCCGGTAATCCTCAGCTTTCCGGAACCCTCAGGGCGGCCGGCGGCCAGGTAGCCGGTGTAACTGACCATCCGCCGCAACGCGGCCGGAATCTCACCGGCTGCCACAGGATCGTGAACCAGGCGGTCTCCATAAATCCAGACTGCGTCAAAGAGTTCCTGGACCCGGCGGGCTCCGCCGATGCAGTCCCACTCGGCGATCGCCGCTTCGGGGGAGTCGAGAACTTCGCGCAGCCCCAGGACCACCCGGGCTGAACTGCGGGCGCGGAGCCGGCGCAGTGCTCCGTCCAGTTCCAGATGGATTCCCGTCGGGTGCCGGTCAACAATGACCAGGTCCGGGTTGAAGCCCCGCAGCAGCGAATCCAGCAGCTGTCCGCGCAGGGACACGAGGTCCTGCATGGGAACGGACAGGTCCCGGGGCTGATACCCGCCGGGCCCCTTCATGACTCCGGGCAGGATCACCCAGTCCCATCCGGCGGGGATTCGGAATCCCGGCGCGAGGGCAGTCCCTGCCACCAGGATGCCGGTGACCTGCCGCCCCGTCAGACCCGGAAGCCGGCGGCTCAGGGCGCTGGCCAGTGAAAGGTTTCGCCGCACGTGGCCCAAGCCGAGAGAATCATGCGAATACAGGACAATTCTTAAGTGTTTCATTTCTGGCCCCCGCAGCCTGCCGAAAATCTACCAACCGAAAAGTGATTCACTGTGCGGACAGAGTGAGACTCTGACGCCGTGAAAAATAGCCGCGAAAACAAGAAACTTGCGCCTGCAAAGCGTCCTGTCCGCTGCTTCAGTCGAAGTATTTAGGCAGTCCGTTCAGAAAAACTTGTGCGTGGGCCAGCCTTGAATGGGGGGCGGCAGCCCCCCATTCCCCTCTTGTGGACCTTCTGGGCCGCCGCGGCGCTCACATGGTCGGGTGGTTTGCTTTTCCTGCGAAGCGTTAAGTCTCTGGACAAGACAATCTTTGAGGTCGAAGATTTGCCTCACAAGCCACAGCACTTGGCCCCGTTCACTGATGACAAATAAGGGTAAGTGATGAATGAGAGCGTCAACTCAGCGCAGCAATCCCGGAAGAATTCCGGCATTCTGACGGAAATACGCGTGCATGGGGTGGGCGGAACGCCACCGGAAGAAATTCTCGTCGATATGCACCCGAAGAAGGTGGCGGGTGACAAAATTGCGGGTTTCTACCGGACAACGGACGATGGGGGACGGCATCGCGAGGCTTACTCATGGGGAGGGCTGACATCACACTCACCTCTTCGTGTCCTGTGGACGGCCTTGCTGCCGTCGATGCTGGCAAATATGGCGGGATGGATGGCACGCCGGTCCGTGAAATCCGGCGAGCATGAAGGATCCGCAGAGCCGACCACGCCGTCTTTCCGGTGGCTGGCCCGGCTGGCAGCGTTGGCGTTGACGATCAGCAGCGCGGTGATGGTGTCCATCCTTAGCTTTGACGTGATCGCCTACCAATGCCTGGGGCTGGACGCCTGCCGCGCCCGGCTGGGTTTCATTCCGTGGCTGGCCACACTGGCACCCGAGCGTCCGGGTATGCGGCTCGCCGTGGGTATCTCCGGGCCCGTTGCCATTGCCGTTCTTTTTTACTTTTTGTCACTCAGATCCCGTAACAGCTATGAGCGCGTGGAACCGCCGACTCCGGAAGACTCCTTGCCTGCTCCCAGCAGCATGTGCGCGGCCGCGCAGAAGGGAGGGCTGCGGCACGTGGACTTCTGGTCGGGACGCCGGTGGCATCAGCACCTGTCGGACCTGCACCTCGCGGCCTTCCTGGCGGTAACCACCGGGCTTCTGGGGTGGGGCGTGTTCAAGCTCGCAGAGTTCCGGCCCCTTTCCAGTGCTGATGCTGCCGGGAGCGCCCTGTTTGCCGTCACCGCCTCGGTTGCCATGCTGATTGCTGTGTCCCTGATGCTCCGGTGGGACAACGTGCGCGAGGACTGTGCCAAGGCCGCACTCATCGTTTCCTGGCTCATCCTGCTGCTCGCAGTCATTGCTGCAGGGCTGCTTCCCGGATTCACGGCTGCCCCGAGCGGATCTGCTGCCCAGGGTGGAACAGGGGTCTCGGCTCAGCCCGCGGGAGTGCTGCCAGGGCTCGGCTCGTCGGTCACCGTGGCGTGGATGTTTGTCCTGTTTCTGCTGGTCCTATTGGGCGCCCACCTCGTGTATGCCTGGGGCGCCCGTTGGCGTAAAGCGTGGAGGGAGACGCAGCATGAAACCCATCGCCTGAGGGCGGCGCGAAAACAGGCAAACGGTTCACTCAAAGTGTTCCCGTTTGCGGCTCCCCTGGTCTTGAATGTTGTGGCCCTCATTGTTGCCAATGCCGTGCTGCTGTCACTGATGGCGCTGGTGATCCAGGGCCTGGGCGAGGTCAGGTACGGCTACGGGCCACACGACGTCGAGCCCCTGCTCTCAGGAGGCGGCGCGGCACCAGAGGGAGGAGACGGCTCGGGTCCAATCTTGTGGGTCCCTGGTCCCATCATTCAGGTCACCGCGGCGCTGTCACTCGCGCTGATCATTGTGCTTGCGCTTTTCGGCATCACCGTCCTGCTCGCGCTGGTCATCGGATCGAGAATAACGGCTCGGAAAGTCATGGAGCGGTTGAAAGGTGACTACGAGTTGGAAGACAGGCGGGCGGGAGTGCGTTTCGCCCATCAGGAATTCTGGGAGGGATCGTCCGCAGAGCGCAGAGCCGCATGGGATGTCTCTGCGTTCGAAGTGGACTTTTCTGGAGACAGAATTGACAACGTTCAGTCACAGAACGCTGCAAGAAGCAGCAGCAGCCCGCGTCCAACTGCATGGGTGCGGGGCGTGGCCCGGGCTCACCTTATCGGTAAGTGGGCTCCCGCCGCTGCAGCCGTGCTGACGATCGGAATCGCTGTGGGGGGCACCGTCGCCGTGGCCCTCTTCATCACCAGGGTCTATGTTCCTCCTCCCTGGGTCATAGGGCTGACGACGTCGGTAAGTGTGCTGTTGCCTTTGCTGTACGGGGCGGTGGTCAGGGCAATGTTCCGGCGGGAGAAGGTACGGAAGGCGCTGATGTCAGCGTTTGACGTGGGGACCTTCTTTCCGCGTTCCTTCCACCCGTTCGCGCCGCCGTCGTACACCGAGCGGGCGGTGCCGGAGCTGACGCGCCGCATTTGGTGGTTGCATGATTTCGAGGGTCCGGTGGTGTTGGTGGCCCACTCCCAGGGGAGCGCGCTCGCAGCCGCCGTGCTGGCACGCGAGTCTAAACGCTCACCGGAGGACCCCGCCGTCGGGCTGGTAACTCTGGGTTCGCCTCTGGCAAAGCTGTACCGGTGGGCCTTTCCCGCGCTGCTCAGCGATGAGCTCTTGCAGAACCTGGCCCGGGGCAGAGGCGGAACTGCCCAGGTCCGGTGGCGCAATGTCTACTACGCCACGGACTACATTGGCGGGCCTGTTGTGACGGACGGCTGGGAGGTCCGGAACATCGACGTGCGCCTGGCCGATCCTGCGACCGACAGGTTCGTGTTCGGCCAGCCACGTCCTCCGGTGCTGAGCCACACCGGTTACTGGCATGACCCCAGGTTCTGGCGGGCGGTCAACGATATGAGCCAGGAAATTGCCCCCCGGGTGAACGGGGAGCCGGGCGGCGGCGCTGTCCCTGGGCCGGACCTCGGCGCCGTGGAGGCGCTCGACTCCGCCGCCCTCGACCCCGACCTGCCGGTGTCCTACCGCTGAGTGGTTCCTAGCCCGGCAGCAGAGGTTGTGGCCACTCCGCCAGCCGCCAGCCTAGGCAGCGTCTTGGGCTAGAACAATCTTGAGCAAGCGCCCAAGCGGTGACGAACCGTGTCAGCAGCGGGCGACTCCTGACTTCGTTGAAAAGCTGTGGTTACCGGAGGGACAACTCGAGGCGCTCTGCAGCACCTTCGACAACTAGATCCAGCAGATACCGCCCGTAACCGCTCTTGGCCAGCGGCTCAGCTCGTTCCTGCAGTTCGTCGTCGCTTAGGAAGCCCAGGCGCCAAGCAATTTCTTCGGGACAGCCAATGGAGAGTCCTTGCCGCTTTTGAACAGTACGGACGAACTCTGAGGCTTCGTTCAGAGAGTCGAAGGTACCGGTGTCCAGCCATGCAGTCCCGCGCGGGAGGATCTCGACCTGGAGTTTGCCGCGCTCGAGGTACTCGCGGTTGACGTCCGTGATCTCGAGTTCACCACGCGGGGAGGGCTTGAGGTTCCGCGCGATTTCGACAACATCGTTGTCGTAAAAATAGAGACCCGGTACCGCGTAGTGGCTTTTCGGCTTTTCGGGCTTTTCTTCCAGCGAGATCGCCCTGCCGGTCGCGTCGAACTCGACCACGCCATAGGCGGTGGGATCCGCAACACGGTAGCCGAAGACTGCGCCGCCATCAATGTTGGAGAAGCGCCGGAGCTGCGTGCCCATGCCCTGGCCGTAGAATATGTTGTCGCCCAGAACTAGGGCCACAGGACCGTCGCCGATGTGCTCTGCGCCGAGGACGAACGCCTGGGCAAGTCCGTCCGGAGAGGGCTGCTGGGTGTAAGTGATGTTGATGCCGAACTGGCTGCCGTCACCGAGCAACCGCTGGAATTGGTCGGCATCGTGCGGAGTGGTGATGATCAGGATGTCGCGAATGCCGGCGAGCATCAGGGTGGACAACGGGTAGTAAATCATTGGTTTGTCATAAACCGGGACCAGCTGCTTGCTGATGCCCAATGTAATCGGATGAAGTCTTGAACCGGTCCCCCCGGCGAGGATAATTCCGCGCATGATTCCAAGTTTCCGGGTCATTCCAAGTTCAACCAAATCAGCGGCGTTATGGAACTATGGAAATCATGCAGAAATTCCTCGTGACCGGTGGCGCAGGCTTCATTGGTTCCAACTTCGTCCACTATGTTCTGGGGCACACGGACAACCATGTCACGGTCCTCGACAAGCTCACTTACGCGGGAAATCGGGCCTCCCTCGCTGGCCTGCCGGCCGATCGATTCCACCTCATCGAAGGGGACATTGCAGATGCATCCGTCGTTGACCCCTTGGTAGCTGACTGCGATGTGGTAATTCATTACGCGGCAGAGTCACATAACGACAACTCCCTGCATGATCCGCGCCCCTTTTTGGACACGAACATCATCGGCACATACACGCTGATTGAGGCGGCACGGAAGCACAACAAGCGCTTCCATCACATCTCCACCGACGAGGTCTACGGGGACCTGGAGCTGGACGATCCGGAGCGGTTTACCGAGGACACGCCCTACAACCCATCCAGCCCATATTCCTCAACTAAAGCCGGCTCGGACCTGCTGGTCCGGGCGTGGGTTCGGTCCTTTGGCCTTCAGGCAACGATCAGCAACTGCTCGAACAACTATGGTCCCTACCAGCACGTGGAAAAGTTCATCCCGCGCCAGATCACCAACGTGATCGACGGAATCCGCCCCAAGCTGTACGGCAAGGGTGAAAACGTCCGGGACTGGATCCACGCCAACGACCACTCGTCTGCGGTTCTAGCCATCATCGCGAAGGGCCGGATCGGCGAAACATATCTGATCGGTGCCGACGGTGAGAAGAACAACAAGGACGTTGTGGAGCTGATCCTTAAGCACATGGGAGAGTCGCCCGAGGCCTACGAGCACGTGGTGGACCGCGCAGGCCATGATTTGCGGTACGCCATTGACTCGTCGAAGCTCCGTGACGAGTTGGGCTGGAAGCCGCAATTTTCAGATTTCGAGGCTGGCATCGAAGACACCATCGCCTGGTACCGAGACAACGAGGACTGGTGGCGACCCCAGAAGGCTACTACCGAAGCCAAGTACAAGGAACAGGGCCAATAGGGCATGGCACTCGAATTTTCGAAGCCCCTCAGTTCGCATACAACGCCTATTCCCGGCGTCGTCCTGTATGACCTCCCTGTGCATGGGGACAACAGGGGATGGTTCAAGGAAAACTGGCAGCGCGAGAAGATGATCGACCTTGGCCTGCCCGATTTCCGACCTGTCCAGAACAACATCTCCTTCAACGAGAAGGCAGGAACCACGCGCGGCATTCACGCCGAACCGTGGGACAAGTTCATCTCCGTCGCCACCGGCAGAATTTTCGGGGCGTGGGTTGATCTGCGGGAAGGTCCGTCCTTCGGTGCGGTATTTACAGCTGAACTGGATGCCAGCCAGGCAATCTTCATCCCGCGCGGCGTGGGCAACGCATTCCAGACACTCGAAGACAATACGGCGTACACCTACCTCGTCAACGACCACTGGTCCGCTGATGCGCAGGGTCAATACACATTCCTCAACCTGGCCGATGAAACAGCCGCCGTTCAATGGCCGATTCCACTGAGCCAGGCGGAACTGTCGGACAAGGACAAGGCCCACCCACGGTTGGCCCAAGTTCGACCGATGGCGCCCAAGAAGATTTTGGTGCTCGGAGCAGGCGGCCAACTAGGCAAGGCGCTTCGGCAGGTCTACGACGGCGACACGTCGGTTGAGTTCGTGGGGCGGTCTCAGTTTGATCTAGCCTGCGAAGAGTCATTCCGCAACATGAATTGGAAGAACTACAGCACCATTATCAATGCGGCTGCATACACGGCAGTCGACACGGCGGAGACTCCGGAAGGCCGCGCCGCGGCGTGGGCGGTCAACGTCAATGCAGTAGCCCGGCTGGCCCGCGTCGCTGTGGAGCATGACTTGACCCTTGTGCATGTTTCGTCGGACTACGTTTTCGATGGCACTCTTCAGGCGCACAGCGAAAGCGAGCCGTTCACTCCGTTGGGCGTCTATGGACAGACCAAGGCGGCAGGGGACGCAGTGGTCAGCGTGGTGCCGCACCATTACATCTTGCGCACCAGTTGGGTCATCGGAGAAGGGAACAACTTCGTCCGCACCATGGCCACTCTGGCGCAAAAGGGTATCCGTCCCTCCGTGGTGAATGACCAGGTGGGACGCCTATCCTTCGCTCAAGACATTGCGGCCGGCATACGGCACCTGCTCGACAGTGATGCGGCATACGGGACGTACAACCTCAGTAATGACGGCGAGCCGCAGTCCTGGGCAGAAATTGCTGCCGACGTATACGAACTGACCGGTGCTTCCAGGGACGATGTAACGGGTGTCAGCACCGCCGAGTACTTTAAGGGCAAGGCAGCCGCGCCCCGGCCGCTGAACAGTGCACTGGAACTCAGCAAGATCAGGGCTGCAGGCTTCTCTCCCCGGCAATCCGGCGAGGCTCTAACCGCATATCTCAAGTAGGCCCACACAACTCAAACCGGTTCGTTGCCGTGTAGCGCCGCTGTCTTCAAGGGAAGACAGCGGCGCTTTTTTGTCTCAGCTCTGTGCTTGACGCCCTCCTCGGCTTCCGCATATCCTGAACGAACGGTCGGTAAATAATTTCCGAGTACGGACGTGAATGCATAGGAGCAACCATGGCATCGCAGAATCTGCAGTCAGTGCCTGACCAGCCGGCGGGCCCCGGGGCCGGCGACGCTCAGGACCAGACGGCACAGCTCGAGGCGGAGGGGCAGGCGTACTTTGACCGTGTCATGGCCGAGGACTCCCGGATCGAGCCGAAGGACTGGATGCCCGCGGCGTACCGCAAGACGCTGCTGCGCCAGATCTCGCAGCACGCGCACTCTGAGATCATCGGGATGCAGCCGGAGGCCAACTGGATCTCCCGCGCGCCGAGCCTGAAGCGCAAGGCCATCCTCATGGCCAAGGTCCAGGACGAGGCCGGCCACGGGCTCTACCTCTACTCCGCCGCCGAGACGCTGGGCCAGAGCCGCGACAAGATGATGGACGACCTCATCGCCGGCAAGGCCCGCTACTCTTCGATCTTCAACTACCCCGCTCTGACCTGGGCCGACATGGGTGCCATCGGCTGGCTGGTTGACGGTGCCGCGATCTGCAACCAGGTGCCGCTGTGCCGCGCGTCTTACGGACCGTACGGCCGCGCCATGGTCCGAATCTGCAAGGAAGAGTCCTTCCACCAGCGCCAGGGATTCGAGATCCTGCTGGAACTCTCCAACGGCACGCCCGCGCAGAAGCAGATGGCCCAGGATGCCGTGAACCGCTGGTACGCCCCGGCCCTGATGATGTTCGGCCCGCCGGACGACGATTCGCCCAACTCCAAGCAGTCAATGGCCTGGAACATCAAGCGCTTCAGCAACGACGAACTGCGCAGCCGCTTCGTCGGCATGATGGTGGAGCAGGTCAGGGTCCTCGGCCTCACCCTCCCGGACAGCGAAGTCCGCTTCAACGAAGAGACGAAGAAGTGGGAGCACGGCCCGCTGGACTGGGAGGAGTTCAAGGAAGTCCTCGCCGGCCGCGGCCCCTGCAACGCCCAGCGGCTGGAACGCCGCAGGGAAGCGCACGACGACGGCGCCTGGGTCCGCGAGGCAGCGGCCGCCTATGCGGCAAAACAGGCACGCAAGCACGCAGAAAAGGAATTCGCAGCATGAGCCCCCACGGCAACCCGGAAGTACCGGCCAGCTCCGCCGGAGCAGTAGAAAGCACAGCGGCCAAGGTCCCGGCAGGCCCGGAAACTAGCAGCGAGAGCAGTGCCCCCCGCAGCGTTTGGCCGCTGTGGGAGGTTTTCGTGCGGTCCAGCCGCGGGCTCAGCCACGTTCATGCGGGAAGCCTGCACGCGCCGGATGCCGCCATGGCCCTCCGCAATGCCCGCGACCTCTACACGCGCCGCAACGAGGGCGTGTCCATCTGGGTGGTCCCGGCGGACGCCATCGCCGCCAGCGATCCCGATGCCAAGGGTTCCTTCTTCGAATCCCCGCAGGGCAAGGACTACCGCCACGCCACGTACTACACCAAGAGCGAAGGAGTGAAGCACCTGTGATCCCCACCGGCTCCCACAGCTCGCAAGCTCGCACCGGGTCCCTCGCCGGCGTGGCCCCTGATACCGAAGGCCACGGCGACATCTCCGTCGGCGTCGCCGGCAGTGGCGACTCCTCCGCCAGCGCCACCCGCATCACGCCGGGCAACGCGCTCCGGCCGGAGGACATCGCGCTCGAGGTCCGCACCGGCCTGGTGAAGCCGTCCGAGGACGCGGCCGAGTACGCCCTGCGCCTGGGCGACGACGCCCTCATCCTGGCCCAGCGCCTGGGCCACTGGATCTCCCGCGCACCGGAGCTGGAGGAGGACGTGGCCCTGGGCAACATTGCGCTCGACCAGCTGGGCCACGCCCGGTCCTTCCTCAGCTACGCCGGGGGAGCGTGGGAGAAGAGCGAGGACGAGCTCGCGTACTTCCGCCGCGAGCATGAGTTCCGCTCCGCCCACCTGTTCGAGCAGCCCAACGGGGACTTCGCCGTCACCATCGCGCGCCAGTTCGTGGTGAGCTACTACCAGTTCGAGCTTTACCGCCGGCTGACCGAGTCCACGGATGCCACGCTCGCCGCGATCTCCGCCAAGGCCGTCAAGGAGGTGGACTACCACCGCGACCACAGCGCGCAGTGGATCCTCCGGCTGGCCCAGGGCACCGAGGAATCCCGGCGCCGCATCACCCACGGCCTGCGGCTCATCTGGCCGTACGTCGAGGAGCTCTTCGTGGACGACGAGCTGACCTCCCGCCTGGCTGAGGCCGGCACCGCCGTCGAGCCTTCCAGCCTGAGGGCTGACTTTGACCGCCTCACCGGAGCGGTCTTCGCCGAAGCGGAGCTGGAGGTTCCCAACGTTCCGGCAGCGCCGGGCGGCGGCCGCCGCGGCAAGCACTCCGAACACCTGGGCTACATCCTCGCCGAGATGCAGGTGCTGGCCCGCGAGCATCCCGGAGCAAGCTGGTGACTGTCGTGTACGTTCAGGAGCCGGGCACCCGTCACGCGGGGGTCACCGCCGAGCAGAAGGCGTGGGCCATCGCGGCCACCGTCTGCGATCCCGAGATCCCGGTGCTCACCATTGAGGACCTGGGCATCCTGCGCGCGGTGCGGCTGTTCGACGACGGCGGGCTGGTGCCCGCTGTGCAGGTCACCATCACGCCCACCTACTCGGGCTGCCCGGCAATGGACGCCATCCGGGACGACCTCAAGGCGGCCTTCCACAAGGAGGGCTACCCCAGCGTCCACGTTGAGCTGGTGCTCGCCCCGGCCTGGACCACGGACTGGATGACGGAGGCCGGCAAGGCCAAGCTGCAGGAGTACGGCATCGCCCCTCCCAGCGGCCGCGCTGCGCTGGGCCACAACGGCCCGGTGCGCCTGAGCATCGCCGTGAAATGCCCGCAGTGCTCGTCGCTGAACACCAAGGAACTCACCCGCTTCGGTTCCACCTCCTGCAAGGCGCTGTACGTGTGCCAGGACTGCAGGGAACCGTTCGACTACTTCAAAGTCCTGTAAGGAAACTCCCATGCCTGTTGTCCGCCAGACTGCCGCCGAAACGGCGCAGGCCACCGGCCGCCGTCGTCCGTCCTTCCACACCCTCACCGTCGCGGAGGTGCGCCGGCTCACCGAGGACGCCATTGAGGTGACCTTCGCGGTGCCGGCCGGGCTGGCCGGCCACTTCGACTACCTGCCGGGCCAGTACGTGGCCCTGCGCACCACGCTGCCGGACGAGACCGGCGAGCCGAAGGAGATCCGCCGCAGCTACTCCATCTGCGCCGAGCCGCGCAGCTTCGAGGACGGCAGCAGCGAGATCCGCGTGGCCATCAAGAAGGACCTGGGCGGGCTGTTCTCCACGTGGGCGAACGCCGAGCTGAAGGCCGGGGACACGCTGGACGTGATGAGCCCGATGGGTGCGTTCGTCTCCAAGCACGGCCGCGACGGCCAGGCCGTGGAGCAAAATGTGATGAGCTCCATGAACCGCCCGCAGGAGATGGCAAGTGAGCTGGCGGGGGAGCCGGGGACGTTCGTCGCGATTGCCGCGGGCTCGGGCATCACCCCGGTGATCGCGATCGCCCGCACGCTGCTGGCCGCGAACCCGGACACCCGCTTCGACCTGATCTACGCCAACAAGGCCGCCATGGACGTGATGTTCCTGGAGGAGCTCGCGGACCTGAAGGACAAGTATCCGTCGCGCCTGGCGCTGCACCACGTGCTGTCCCGCGAGCAGCGGATCGCGCCGCTGCTGAGCGGCCGGATCGACGCCGAGAAGCTCCGGGCGCTGCTGGGCACCGCCCTCCACGCGGACGACGTGGACGAGTGGTTCCTGTGCGGGCCGTTCGAGCTGGTGCAGCTGTGCCGGGACACCTTGGCCGAGCGCGGCGTGAAGCCCGAGCACATCCGCTTCGAGCTGTTCACCTCCGGTAAGCCGGACCGGCCCGAGGGCAACGCCGGCCGTCCCGTCGTCGAGGACGAGTCCAAGGAGACGTACAAGATCACGTTCAAGCTGGACGGCCTGCAGGGCGAGGTGGCCAGCCCCACGCACGCCCGCGAGTCCATCCTCAACGCGGCGCTGCGCGTCCGCCCGGACGTGCCGTTCGCGTGCGCCGGCGGAGTGTGCGGCACGTGCCGCGCCAAGGTGGTCACCGGCAGCGTCACCATGGACGAAAACTACGCGCTGGAGCAGGATGAGCTGGACAAGGGCTACGTCCTGACCTGCCAGTCGCACCCCACCAGCAAGGAAGTCACAGTCGACTTCGACGTGTAACTACACCGGTGGTTTCGCTGATTGAGCTTGTCGAAATCAAGAAATCGAATACCGCCGGTCGAGCCCGCCGAAACCCGAAAGAAGGAAACAATGATCTCCCTCTCCATCGACAACGGCGTCGCCGAAGTCGTCCTGAACGCCCCGTACAAGCTGAACTCCCTCGACGAGCACGCGCTGGCGGATTTAACACAGGCGTACGACGACGCCGCTGCCGCCGCGTCACGCGGTGAGGTGCGGGCGCTGCTGCTCAGGGGAGAGGGACGCGCCTTCTGTGCGGGCCGGGACATTGCGGGTGTGACGCCGGAGAGCGACGATGCCGAGGCGTACCTGGGCGGGCTAGTGCAGCCGCTGTTGCAGAAGATGGCTTCCTTCCCGGCGCCCACGTTCGCCGCCGCCCAGGGAGCCTGTTTGGGCGTGGGGCTCGGGCTGCTGCTGGCCACGGACGTGGTGTACGTGGCGGAGAACGCGAAGTTCGGCTCGCCGTTCGCCAAGCTGGGCGCCACGCTCGACTCCGGCGGGCACTGGTACTACACGGAGCGGCTGGGCATGCACCGCACGCTGGACCTGATCTACACAGCCGAGCTGATTTCTGGGGCAGAGGCAGTGGCCCAAGGAATGTTCAGCCGGGCGATGCCAGCCGGCGAGCTGCTGGAGTCGACGCGAGCCATAGTCGCTAAGGTTGCCACCGGCGCGACGGGCGCCTTCAAGGCGAGCAAGGAGCTGGTGGCGCACATCCGCGACCAGCGCCTGGGCCTGTGGACCTCGATGCAAGAGGAAAATGCTGAGCAGGCAAGGCTCTGCAAGAGCGAGGACTACGCCGAAGGCTTCCGCGCGTTCCAGGAAAAGCGCGAACCCAGATTTGCTGGTGATTGAGCCCTGGCGGTTGAGCTGGTCGAAACCAGCCTGTCGAAATCACCGGTGGTTGAGCCTGTCGAAACCAGCTAGTCGAAACCAATCTTCGGAGGCCGGTCGGGTTTAGGCGGCAGTGCTGGTTGAGCCTGTCGAATCCACCGGTGGTTGAGCTTGTCGAAACCAGCCTGTCGAAACCGTTCCTCCACCTCGCCTAAGATCCAAAGCCCCAGCATCGCGCCGCTGGTATTGGCCACGAGATCCATGGCGCTCGGGAATCGGTCGTGCAAGAACAGCAGCTGGCCAGCCTCCATGCAGCAGGACGCCAGGAAAGCAGCCATGATGATCCGTCCGCGATGGAATGCCGGAAAAGCCAACGCCGCCATCGCCCCGATCGGCGCGAACATGAGGATATTAGACGCGAACTCAATGAAGTTGTAGTTGATCAGCTGCGGGAGACCGGCCGCGTGGAGGGCGAAGAGCGCTGCCTGCAGCTTGCCAGCGACCGGCCGGTCAACGGGGGAGGGCCAATACGCCACTAGGGCCAGGCCGGTGAGGTAGATGGCCAAGAGGCTTCGCGCCACGCTCACGGCGTCGAAGTCCTCCCATTTACCCATAAGGAAAAGCTACGGGACTCTTTGTCCGCGTCGAAATCCGTGGACTCGAATTTTGTATTCGGCAAGTCAATTTATAGGGTTCGTTCATGAAAACATTGGGGAAATCAGTTCGTAAGGCCGTCATTCCTGCGGCTGGCTTGGGCACTCGCTTCCTGCCAGCCACCAAGGCGATGCCGAAGGAGATGCTGCCGGTGGTGGATGCGCCGGCCATCCAGTACGTCGTGGAGGAAGCCGTCTCGGCTGGCCTCACTGACGTCCTGATGATCACGGGCCGCAACAAGCGGGCCCTGGAGGATCACTTTGACCGCGCGCCCGCTCTGGAGCGCACGCTGGAACTTAAGGGCGACCAGGTACGGTTGGACGCCGTTCAGCATGCGTCGGGCCTCGGGCCCATCCACTACGTTCGTCAGGGCGAGCCCAAGGGCCTGGGGCATGCTGTCCTGTGCGGCCGTCAGCACGTGGGTGATGAGCCCTTCGCTGTCCTGCTGGGTGACGACCTCATCGACGAGCGGGACGAGCTTCTGACGACCATGATGGACGTCCAGGCGAAAACCGGCGGTTCGGTGATTGCCCTGATCGAGGTGGAGCCGTCCCAGATCAGTGCCTACGGCTGCGCTGATATCTCGGCGATTGAGGGTGAGGACTACGTACGGGTTAACAGCTTGGTGGAGAAGCCGTCCGTTGACGAGGCGCCGTCCAACCTGGCCGTCATCGGGCGCTACGTGCTGCACCCGGCGGTGTTCGACGTTCTGGAAGAGACGGAACCTGGACGGGGCGGCGAAATTCAGCTGACCGACGCCCTGCAGACGCTCGCCGCAGGGGAGGGGGAGGGCTCTGGCGTCTATGGCGTTGTCTTCCGCGGCCGCCGCTACGACACTGGCGACAAGCTGAGCTACCTCAAAGCCGTGATTACCCTGGCTTCAGAACGTGCCGAGTTTGGTGAGGACCTGAAGACCTGGATGAAGACGTTCAGCGGCTAGCATTCAACGACTTATGAATTGAGGCAGGCTCTACGCGGAGAACCGCGGATGGCCTGCCTCTTTTTGTCTGCAGGCTGCACGGCACACAGAAAAGCGGGTGGCTCTCCGGTTTCCCAGAGAGCCACCCGCTTCTTTAGAGCGTGTGTAACTTAGCGCTTAGGCCGAAGCTTCGGCGTTGGCACGGCGGCGAACTACTACCACCGAAGCAGCACCGGCAACCAGTGCGCCGCCACCAACGAGCGACCACAGGACCAGGCTCGAGTCAGCACCAGTGTTAGCAAGGGCCGCCCCGTTGCCACCGGTGTTGGCCAGACCGGCACCGGAGTTGCCGCCCGTGTTGGACAGGTCGGTGGCCGCCCCTGCAACCGTTACTGTAACCGGATCGCTGGTGACGCCCGATTCCAGGCCGGTTGCCGTGATCGTGTATACGCCGGGCTCGTTGATTGTCAGCGGCAGTGCGACTGCGCCGGAGGCATCTGCGGTGGCACGCAGTTCCTGTGCTGCGAGGACAACCTGAATCTTTCCGGGAACCGAGCGGCTGCCATTAGCGATGCTTGCGCCGTTGGATGCCGGCGGGACACCCGGCGTAACGCGGATAATAAGGGGCTCGCCAGCGCGGAAGTTACGTGCCGAGAAAGTAAAGGCTTCACCGGGTCCAACAACGCCGTCAGAAACGGCGGCGTTGGCAGGCGGTGCTGGGTAGCGTGCGGCCATGGCCGGTACCGCTCCCGTGAGTGCGATGGTACCTGCGAGCGCGAGCGCAGCAATAGACTTCTTCATTTATGTCCCCCTGAGACCTTATTACCTGGTTGTCACATTATTTGTGGAGATTCCCCATCCCCATGTGACCGTGGGGTGAATCTCGTTGTCTTGCCCAATGAGAGGTTATCACCCCGAAGGCGGCGCCTCCAAAGTGAATCCAGACACTTTACATACTGTTAATCAGCTGGCTATGAGGCGGGGACGCAGTTCCCCTGAACTGTGTCCAAAACTACTTCCTCGCGGGTCTGAATAGTGGGGGTCACGGCGAGTCGTGGCTCGGAATGTTGCACTATCTTGCCAAACGAAAATTCGACAACGGAGGTTTCGCCCGGCGCTAACCGCACGGTCAGGGCGCCTACGGGCCTACCTTGGTGCCGCTGCGAGGCAAATGCAGTCTTTTTCCCTGCCAAGAACGTCTCTTCGATATTGGATTGGACTGGACCGTAGGCCACGATGTTCGTCTGTACAGTGCCTTCGGGTATCCCGAAGGCAGCTCCGCCCGTCACGTATGTGGGCAACGAGGTTGCGGCATCCGCAGGGGCAAGGTTGGTGCTAGTCACCCTGACCTTAAGTTTGACATAACCGTCGGTGGTGCATTCTTGGATCAACTGAGCGGTCCGCTTCACGTAGTAGTCCATCTTGGCGCCAGTGCCATCGTTGAAGTAGACCCCAAACTGTGCCGGCGATATATTTTTTCCAGCGATGGAACCGCCAATAGCGTAGTCGGATATCACCGACTGCTCTCTAGGAACGGCCGACCAGAGCAAGATTCTGCCCTCGTCGACGCCTTTGGTGGCGCCTGCAATCAACTTCCGATTGTCATTCTTTCCTGCTGACAGCGCTTCGAAAATTTCCTTTGCGACTCCAGCGAAGTACAAGTCTTGCATCGCCGGCTCTGGGACGTCAGCGTATACGTCCGAAAGTAGGGTTTTGACCACGTTCTTGGTCGTGAGCTCACTAGGTAATCCATTACGAATCAGCTGCTCAAGCTCAGTACCCTCCAGACGGACTGGTCCGGTCCCGTCGAGTAGATAGCTAAGTGCAACCGGATCAATTGAAATCACTCCATCGAGGGCAGTTCCGGTTTTTTGCTTCCACATAGCCACTGCGGTACTTGCTGAGGACGGAAAATCGGGCGAGAGGTTTACGTCTTGCATGAATTTACCCATGCGTCCGGAGTATATTTGCTGCTGCTCTGGCTCGACCTCGATTGCGGGTGACATCACCCCCAATTCAGTGGCACTGGTTTGAGCAGTCAAAGTTAGTTTCCCCTTGTCGACCTCCAGTACCGCGAGTGCTCCAGGAATCCCTCCCGTGGCGCGAGATTCGGCGTTGTTCTGGATAAGCAGCAGGTATCGGCGGGGCGTTGTTGCTCCCATCATGTTGGGCGCAATGGTGGCGGCGTCCGCTGCCGCGTCGAGGTCTCCGCGCAAAGAGTTGAGCTGATCGCGGGCCTTAATCAGCGGCGCGGAAACTTGCGGCAGCAAGGAGTCTGCGTCCAAACTATTCAGCCTCTCGGCAGACTGGTTGACAGCATGAGCGGAGGACATCAGCCTGGGCTGTGCTGCCACCAATGGGGCTAGGTCCACGCCTTTTCCACTCGGCGCAAGGGACTCCCAGTCGAGCGATTGAAAGGCATTAACCAGCGGGCCGGCGCCTAAAGTGGCAACATCGTCGGCTGACGTCGCAACCGTGGTAATGGCTTGGATATTAGGACCAATCCATGGGAGCGTCCCGGCAATTGTCCACAGTGGGTCGGAAGCTGCCTGCCGCGCCACTCCGGTGTGGCTCCTCAATTCGTCGAGTGCGAGAGTGGCCGCAGCGGAGTCGTCCCGGATAATATCCCCCTTCAGCCTGGGAACGAGGTTCTCAGCTGCTGCGAGATGGTTGCTTATGGTTGTGGCCGTAATGCCAAGCCAAGTGCCGGCCGCCGTGAGCGATAAAAATGCGAAGACTGAGAAGGATACTATGCTCAGCCGTCTCCGAGAACGCGCGGAGACGGGCGTAGGCCACAGTGAGACACCTCCGCGACTGTTGTGTCTCACATTATTGGGTTCCGTCATAGCGCGGCGGCCTTCCTGTGTGCAATGCGTAGAGTGGCGAAAATCAGTAGGCGCCCGTGCCATGAAACACGGCGCGGAAGGTCTTGAACATGATGATTACGTCGCCAGCCAAGGACCAGTTCTCAACGTAATAGAGATCAAGCCGAACGGAGTCCTGCCACGATAAGTTCGATCGCCCGCTCACTTGCCACAGACCAGTGAGACCTGGCTTCACTAGCAGGCGGCGCCGGACGTCGTTCTCATATGCCTCCACTTCTCGAGGGAGAGGCGGACGGGGTCCAACAAGGCTCATCGATCCAGCCAGGACGTTCAACAGTTGAGGAAGTTCGTCCAAGCTAAATTTCCGAAGGAGACGTCCGATCGGAGTCACGCGCGGATCGTCCTTAATCTTGAAAAGGAGACCATTGCCCTCATTCTGACTGGCAAGGTCAGCAAGCCTGGTCTCCGCGTCGGCAACCATGGATCTAAATTTGAGCATGTAGAAATGATTTCCCTCAATTCCCACGCGTTCCTGCCTGAATAGTACGGGGCCGGGCCCGCTTAGCTTCACCAAAATGGCGATAGAAGCCATGGCAGGCAGTAGCAACATAAGAAGAAGACCCGCAATCAGAAGGTCGAACAGCCTCTTGGCTACACGCTGCCCTCCCTCAAGCGATGGAGTTGTAACGTGAATGAGGGGAAGCCCCGCTACTTGTTGAGTGTGGATTCGCGGACCAGCGATATCCGTGAGCGCAGGGGCCATGATGAGACCGACATTTCGCGATGCAAGTTCCCAGCCCAAATGCCGGAGGGTCTGCGGATGCAGTTGGACACCGGCGGAGACAGCAACAGCATCCGCGCCACAATCTTCGATTGCCCGCAATATTGACCGCGTCGTGGAGTCGGATCCGAGGATGGGCAGCCCTGCCTCGACGTTGGGAAGACCGGGGTCCTGGTTCCCGGGCACATATGCAGCAACTGGAAGGTATCCTGCATGCTTGGCAGTGGCAAGCGTTGAGGCCAAATGCGCTACCGCGCTTCGACCACCGATCAACAGGAGTCTCGACATACTGGATCCCCGTTGTCTGTCAACGCTTAGATGCTGTCGCACTAGCCACCGTGCAGCTAGAAGACCAGCGAGTCCACACGGTAGAGCAACGCCGACGTATCCCCTCGCAGTGTCGATTCGTAGCACATAAGAAACGATGGCCAGCAACCCAAACAACCAAAGCGACGCAGCAGCGACTCTCTTGTACTCTTCCGGGCCAGCGCCCAGAACATGGCTCTGCCGACTATGCCAAGCACCCAGCATGGCCCACCAGACGATCGAGAGAGCCGCAGACAGCCATGCGTAGTTCACTTCTTGTCCGGAGACAACAAATCCTGGTTCAATGCCGAATCGAATTACGTATGCCCCGTAAACCGCCCAGATTATGACGAAGCCGTCCACAATTCGAAGTGTGCGCGACGCTCTTGTGCGCCAATCCATGCCATTCCCCAAAAGTTTTCCCCGTATGTAATATTTGCAAAGTTTGGAGGAACGGCTATATCGACGCCCCAGCCGAGTAGATAAGGGCCCATCGATAGTCGATGTCCTTAAAACCTCATGGAAGGCTGCCCTTTGCCCCAGAAGTCATGCTCTCGCATCTCAACTTGCCGCCGCTCGTGACAGTAAGAATCACTTGAGTGCGTTGCTTAACATTGGAGCGCGCTCCTGTAGCATCCGCAGAATGATTGCAGCAGCATGTCTTGCGTTTTGATCAGCGTCAAAATGGAGCCTTGCTTTGTCCCGGGACGATAAATCTATTCGGTTTCCCTTTATGTCTTGAACGACACGTCGAATCTCTGAGCCCCATTTTCCGCTATCACAAGGAGAGATAGCATCGTACTCAGTGCAAAGGCGTGCATTCATTCCAACAGGTGACACGATCGCGCGCATTCCTGCGCACAAATACAGAATAGCCTTGTACCCAGATTTCCCACGTTCCCATTCCGTATCAGGGAGTGGCATGAGCCCAATGCTGGCCTCGCCGAGCAACTTGGCCTCTCGGTCCTTTGACCATCTATGCACGCGGAGGCGAGGATGGGCCTGCAGATCATTGACGTTGGCACCACCCAGGACATCCAGATAGATGTCCTCTTGATCGCAAGCCTCAAGAACTTCCGGGAGCACAGATTTGAGGCTCCCGAGAGTGCTCTGACTTCCTGTCCAAAGCAATGAAATCGTTGCAGGCTCATCTCGGGATACATCAAAGGTACTCACGGGCGGACAAGTCGGCTGATACTCGGACAGAGCCGTTGAAGTCCCATATGTTTCGACCAAGGCCTCATTCCCGCAAAGGATAAGGTCAAAAATATCGGGAAATTTGAGAGCCTTACTTGGATCGCGCAGCAGGCTTCGCCAATCCTTTATGTGAGTAGGATGAGCATGGATCGCGTCGTCGATGTCCAGAACTGCCAAGGTTGAGCGTCGTACGGCAAGACGTTCTAGAAGTGGCGTGAAAAAAGGGAATGCCTCCCTGTGGACAATAAGAATATCGCAACGCTTGAGTATGAAGAAAACGCGGGACACGATCTTGGTCATTAACGCGGTTGCCGCATAAACTCGCGCAATCCCGCGTTCATTTTTCCGAGAAAAGGCTATGTCTGAAAACAGTTCATGGATGGTAACATTGACGCCCTGCCGCGTCAGCTCGGCCACGAGGGGCTCAATCCGCAGCCGACGGCTAGCATCGCTTTTCGGGTAAGTTGTAAGGACGTGGGCGCGTCTCAGCTCTTTAGAAATCTTCTTCTCCAATAATCGTCAGAACCAGCAAATGTGGCCACAAGGGCAAGTCCGTATCCCCTGGCCTTTGCGAAGAGCATACTGCGCTCATCGCCAGAGCGAAGCCAAGCCTTGGCAGTGAGTGCAGTGAAGTGGGTCAGTACACTTATCCAGGCCGCCGTAAGAATTACGGGACGGATCGGGCCAGAGGCAAACTTTCGGTGATAACGCCGGCGACTGTTCTCAATCCAGAATGTGGTCGCGGTTCGATAATGTTTCGCGGTGCCCTCGCCATCGTGTATGGCTTGACTGTCTGTTAGCAACACGATTCGCCCCTTAGTTCTCAGACGTGCGCACAAATCAACGTCTTCGAAGTACATCGGAAACGCGACATCGAAGCCTCCAATTGCGCGCAGCGTTTCTGTTCGCACTGCTAGGACAGCTGCGGCAGGTTGCTCGACCTCAAGAGGACCAATGCCGGGAGTGACGCGAACTAGGGTTGACCACCGCGAATTCGGCCTTCGGTCAGCTCCTATCATGCGAGCCAATTCAGTACGGGCCGAGGGGAGGCGTCGGACAGATAGCTGCTCTGTGCCATCGGGGTAGATTAGGAGTGGGGCCGCGCCGACCGTTTGGTCCTCACGTAAGGCGGATGAAAGCGAGATGAGGGCTGCGCCGTCGATGGAAACGTCTGGGTTCAGGATCAGGAACGTGTCATAGCTCGCAAGGTTCAAGTTTGCGTTATGTCCTGCGCCGAATCCGAGGTTGTTGGGGCTCTTGAAGATGCGCACATAGTCAGGCCAGTCGGCTCCTGGCGCGGGTTCGGATCCGTTATCGTGAACTAATACCTCAATTTGGAGGTCGCTGTGCGAATCAATGATTGATGCGATGCAAGTCGTCGTCCGCTCCCACGTGTTATAGGTGACGATGCTAACCGAAATCCCGCTCTGCAACATTGTTACTTCCTCAAGTTCTATGTGCCGCACGTACTTAGGCGACGACGTGTTGGTCGCCGCGCAGCGTTCGCACCCGTGAATGATATCCGAAGAAATGACGCGGAGGCCAAGTCAAGCCGCGTCGCCGTAACCTGTGCGCTTGCAGTTGGAAAACACGGCGGCATGGAGGTCTAAAAGTGCAAGACGGAACCATCGCGGGTTCGCAAAATTCTTATTCTGCGCGTATCGCGGATTGGCCCGCGGAGTCCCTCTTGTTCGTTCTCCCCAGAGTCAGCCACTTGCTCTGAGTGTGCTCGGTTTAGTCACTCGCGCCCTTCGGAGATACGGTGGCGGCTGCCTTGCCTGACCTTCGGACCGCGGACTACCAGAGAATCGTCGAGGGACTCACTGGCACCCACTGTTGGTGAGTTCTGTCTGCCCTTCCAGAAGTGAACCGTAAGGACCATTAAGCACCAAACCACCGGCGACTGAAGCAGATCGAGTGTGGCCGCAGACGCGGATAGCCCAACGACGGTTGAAGCCAAACCTGGCGCCACACGGATGGTTCGGGCGACGGCAACAAAAACTGCTGTAAGAACTAGCAGTAGTGCTACAGCTCCACCTTCGGCGCCGACGAGCAAGTATGTGTTCAACGGGTCTGTCTGGGGTAGGAAGGCGCTGACACCGGACGCATTCAGCGGCACAAGTGCGTGAGCTAACGGCGCAAGGTACGACTGTAGGTTGCCGAAGCCCAAACCTGTGAGCCAGTTATCTTGAAAGAGTTCCAAGGCAGCAGCCTGAAGGACAGACCGCGAGCGTGTACTGGCGTCGACCCCTGAGAATCGGTCGATTAGAGGCTGACCTACAGGCGAAAAGGCGAGGACCAAAGCTAGGGCGCTGAAACCTAAGACAATTCCTACGAGTCGGGATGGCCGCATGATCTTTGAATACTTTCGGCACATATACAAAGACGCCGCTATCAGTGCTCCGAGGAATGCGCCGCGAGAAAATGTAAGAATGAAAGCGGATGAATAAAGGGTCCAGACTGCAAGCCGTGGAATGAGTTCCCATTTTCGAGCGATAGCGGCTACACCAGGGGCTGCACAAAGTAGGGTAACAGCAAGGTAGTTTGGGTCCCCGATCGTTGAAGCGGCTCGACGTATCCCCCCGACATCAGCCGCGGTTTGGTCCTTCCATGCAGTGTAGATAAGGGATGTGTGGGAGATGCTTTCGTAGAATCCGATCGCGGCGTGAAAAATACCAGCTATGCCCAGTATCCATAAAATAGATACCATGTTCTTTTTGACCATAAAGTAAACCACAGTTGCTGTGAGTAGAGGCGTCGATAAACCCGAAAGGGATGACGGGTTAGTCGGGCTTATCAATATGACGATTCCAAACAGTAGTGACCAAATAGGCCACCTCACCACTGTGCTTCGTGAGCTTCCAACAGCATCGTGAAGAACGAGAACTGAAAGACAAACAACCAGGCAAACGTTAATGAGAGTGATGCCGCCAACACGAGGGGGTTCAACGGCGCCAATGCACAGTGTGGCCAAAACGACCACCGCCGAGCCGACCACTGCGTTTTTTAGTAGCAGGGTAAGCAGAACCAGGCCTCCGCAGACTGCCACGGCAGTCGGCAACCCGTGGCCTGCTACAGTGCCCGCACCGAAGGCCAGTACTCCGAAGGCCAAGTAAATCGGCGATACTCGATCTAGTGCCAGCCTTCTTCCGGACACGAAATTACGCCCAGAGCGACTATCTCTGGGCGTTCGATGTTGCAGCAAGTTCAGCTCTTTTCAAGGGTTACAAGCAACTGGCGCTGCGGACGGGCATGCGGGTACCCTGTCAAGCTCGCCGGGGCAGGAGCAAAAGCAGTCTACTACGAAGCGCTGCTTCCCATTGCCCGCCCATCCGAACTAAAGTCATGTTGGTCGGAGTAGGCCTTTGACTCAGCTCAAAGACCTACCCGAAGCCCTAATCTTGGAAGTACTCGATGGCGGCGCCAATTGCATTTAGCCGCTCGGCAAGGTCTTCATACCCTCGTTCAATGACGTAGATGTTCCGCAGTTCAGATGTCCCCTTTGCAGCTAGCATAGCAATCAGGAGGCAGGCGGCTGGCCGCAAAGCCGGCGGGCATCCGATTTCTGCAGCACGCCACCGCGTCGGTCCGGAAACGTCAATCCGATGTGGGTCTAGAAGTCTTATTCCAGCCCCCAACCGGTTCAGCTCGGTAAGGTATATCGCCCTATTCTCATAGACCCAATCGTGAATTAGAGTCGAGCCCTCAGCACACGCCGCAACAACGGCAAAGAATGGAAGGTTATCGATATTGAGGCCAGGAAAAGGCATGGGATGAATCTTATCCGTCGAAGCCCGTAAAATCGATGGTAACGTCGTTATGTCGACTAGACGCGTTCGGCCGTTGCGTGCCGCATATTCATCGGATTTCCTGTATTTCAAACCCATAAGTTCTAGAACGCTCAGTTCTATCTCCATGAATTCGATAGGAACTCGGCGGATTGTCACCTCGGAATTTGTCACGATTCCCGCGGTGATGAGACTCATCGCCTCGATTGGGTCTTCAGACGGTGAGTATTCTATGTCGACGTCGATGCGTGATCGGCCTCGGATTATCAGCGTCGTGCTTCCGATGCCCGTCACATCGACGCCAAGCTCTTGCAGGTAGAAGCAAAGGTCCTGGACCATGTAGTTTGAGCTAGCGTTTCTTATAGTTGTCGTGCCTTCACGGTGCGCGGCTGCCATGATGGCATTCTCAGTGACAGTATCGCCCCGTTCCGTAAGCACGAATGTCCTGTCGCGGGCGTCGGGATCCGGAGCATGGACTTCATATGAGCCGGCATGGGCGTCGACCCTGAGCCCGAATTCGCGTAGCGCGTGCATGTGCGGTTGCACGGTGCGAGTGCCCAGGTCGCAACCGCCGGCATAAGGCAGACTGTAAGATTTGCTTTCATCTAGAAGTGGTCCAAGCAACATGATCACACTACGAGTCCGCCTGGCTGCTTCTACATCCATGGACTCCAGATCCAACATTGCAGGCCTGCGGATTTGAAGATCGTTAGCATTAAGCCATTTGCACTCCACACCGATGCTAATTAGAAGCTCAACAATCCTGTTGACCTCCTCGATGCGAGCAAGCCGACGGAGCGTAGTCGTTCCCCTGTTTAGTAGGCTTGCGCATAGTAGGGCTACACCGGCGTTCTTGCTGGAGTTGACGTCGACGGCCCCCGACAACTGTCGGCCGCCATGAACGCGCAGGTGCGTGATCTGCGGCTTGGCACCAACTTCGAGCGATGCGAAGCTTCGACCGAAGATTGCCTCCAGGCCCTGGAGCATTTTTGTGTCAGGGTCTTGAAGGTTTTCTTCAATATTTTGAATTGTGACACTCGTCGTGCCTAATTCAGCCGCAAGCTGGTCCTGAGTCCATCCCTTTTCAAAGCGTGCGCGGCGCACGATCACCCCAGCGTCTGCGGTTGTCTGCTTGTTCATGCATCCACTAATACCATGAATAGATTCGGCGCCGACCATGTTCTGCAGTGGCATAAGCTGAACCGGGTTGGCCTCCCATAATAAAATGTGGCCGCAATGGTAGCGGAATGTGCATGATGCCGCCTTGGAATCCGGCTAGCCTAGCAACGCGTAAACTTGGACGGGGCTGGCTCGCGCAGCCGCCGTCGAGACTATGGAGAGGCTCTGCTGTTGGAACCCAAAGACTACGTTGTGCTCGTGCGCCGGAGCTGGCTGCTGATTACCTGCCTTTCCCTGCTGGGGCTCCTCGGGGGTGGAGCAGCGGCGCTGGTTGTGAAACCAACATATGAATCTGAGGTACAGCTTTTTGTAGCAATACAAAACTCAGGAACAGTCCAAGAGCTGCAGCAGGGCAATACTTTTAGCCAGGCTAGAGTTCAGTCTTACGTCAAGACTGTCGCTACGCCGGCCGTCCTGCAGCCAGTGATTGACAGCCTTGGATTGTCCGAGACTCCCTTGCAACTAGCGCAACGGATCAAAGCCACTTCTGATCTCAATACCGTCTTAATCAGTGTCACAGTCGAGGATCCCTCGCCTGTGCAGGCTGCTGCGATTGCGCAAGCCACGGGAACAAGTTTGAATAATGTGGTGGACTCCCTAGAACGTTCCGGCAAGACATCTGAGTCGCCTGTGAAGTTGTCGGTTGTCACGCCTGCAGTAGCCCCGACTCTGGCATCAAGTCCCAACACCAAGCTGAGTTTGGGTGTGGGTCTCTTAGGTGGCCTAATCGTTGGCCTTGGCGCAGCGGTACTCCGACAGAGGATGGACAGCCGGATAGGTGGGGAGTCAGATCTTCGGAATATCACCGAGTCGCCAGTTCTGGGAAGAATTTCCTTCGAGCAGGATGCCAAGAACAAGCCTCTGATTACACAGATACCTGGCCAGAGCCCGCGTGCTGAGTCGTTCCGTCAATTACGTACAAATCTGCAATTTGCGACAGTCGGACAGAAATCCACTGCGGTACTCATCACGTCGTCTCTGCCAGGAGAAGGCAAGACCACTACAGCAACCAATATGGCCATCGCGCTTGCCCAGGCAGGTCAGTCTGTAGTGCTGGTGGACGCAGATCTGCGCAGGCCGATGGTATCCGAATATTTGGGACTGGAGCGAAACGTCGGACTCACGACCGTTCTTGTCGGTTCAGCTGAATTGAGTGACGTATTGCAGCCCTGGGGTGAGGAAAACCTCTATGTCGTTTCTTCTGGCCGTATTCCACCGAACCCTAGCGAACTCCTCGGATCGGAAGCCATGGTGGAAATTATCAAGCGACTCGAGAACACATTCGATGTGGTGATTATTGATTCTCCTCCTATCCTCCCCGTGACCGACGCCAGCGTCCTGTCTCAAAACGTAGGAGGTGTGATCCTGGTCGTTGACAGCAAGAGTACGACCAGGATGAACGTCTTAAAGTCGTTGCAGTCGCTGACGATGGTTGACGCTCACGTACTTGGCATCGTCTTGAATCGACTTCCAATAAAGGGTCCTGACGCCTACAGCTACGCCTACCCTGCCTATGCTGCAAGATCGGACGAAGTCATGCTTGAAAGTTCTTTTGCAACGAAGTCACGGTGGGCAGGGGGTCGCCGAGCGGCCACAGCGGAACGCCGTCCAATTGCGGGGCCTGATGTTGGAGTCGCGTCGGAAGTCACCGACCCAGTGTTTTTCGATGACGTGGTGGAGAACAGAACCCGGTCGGCTGCAAAATTCCCGGGTAGCCCCGACCAATCCTGAGCAGAGAACAAGCCGATTCACCCCTTTTAATGCCACGCCGTGGCAGAAAAAAGTCGCTACGACGAAGATTCAGGAGACTCAATGACGGAACCAACGAAGGATGATGCCCCAGGCTGGCAGGGCGAAACGGTGCTCATTTCCGGGCTGTCTGTTGCGGACGCAACTCAGCAAGAGCTCGTGGATTGGCTTTCTAGCCAGAGAAATCCGGCTAAACCACTACTGGCATATGCCCTACATGTCGGCGGGCTTGTTGCCCTTCGAGAGAACGACAAATATCGCAAGACTATGGATAAAGCCTCGGTTATCTATGCCGACGGAATTGGGCCTGTATTGCTCGGTAGGTCGCGGGGTGGTCGTCTCGGTCGCTCTGCAACGACCGACATCGCCCCTGAGCTCTTGAGGCGGTGGGCTCGGGAGGGTGAACCACCGCGAATTGCGCTTCTCGGCGGGCCGCCAGGATTGGCGTCTGCAGCCGGCCACGCTTTGAGTGATAAGGGTCTCGGCAAAACGGTCTATGCCGAGAGCGGATTTCAGGCTAATTACGATGTTGCCTTGGCAAGTATCAAGACTGCGACGCCTGACGTTCTATTCGTCGGTATGGGTGCACCCAGAGAAATGGAATGGTGCGAGAATCATTATCTACAACTTCCGGATTGCGTTGTCATTACCTGTGGTGGATGGTTCGGATTCTTAACGGGCAAGGAACGACGCGCCCCGCGGTGGGTGCAAAGGGCGGGGGGGGAGTGGGTTTGGCGTTTGGCGCAAAGCCCCTCGCGTTTGTTTGGTCGATACTTCAAAGGCCTGTTAGTGCTCGGTCATGAACTGGTAAAGCGGACATCCTGAGGTGCCAGCGTGAGCACACCTGCTATCCACGCAATGACAACGGTCGGTCTGGTGGGCTGAGAACCCCCTGGCGCGAGACCTGGGACGCACGAACAGATAAACATGCGGGACGTCGGAATGCGCGTGGGACGTCAGGACGGCTCTGGTAGGTCTAGATGTTCAACTCGGTCGGATAGCTGGTGACACGGCTACGGGTGAGGCGTTTTGAAGGATTAGCCACTGATCTGGCCGGTCCGTAGGGCAGCCCTCGTCCAGGGTTCCTTTCTGGAGCTGAAGTTCGGTGAGCGGAGCGCCGGACGCAGATTCGGATGTCCTCCTCCGATCGGAGGAGGTCCGCTGTCAATGGCCATTAGCTTCTGCCCACGGGCGGCCAGTTAATGTGCCCGCTGGTGGCCAGTAAAACTGCCCGGTGATGGCCAATAGATCTGCCCACCAGGTGCTTCGGCGGGATTGGCCATCGTTTGGGTCTTGTTAGTTCAGTTGGGTGACTCCTTTTCCGGCGAGGGCCTGGGTGAGGCGGATGGAGTCGCCGCTGGTTTGGCAGACGTGGGCGTGGTGCAGGAGCCGGTCAACGGTGGCTGTGGCGAGGGTTTTGGGCATGAGCTCATCGAAGCCGGCCGGGTGCAGGTTCGAGGAGATCGCTACGGAGCGTTTTTCGTAGGCTGCGTCGACTACCCGGTAGAGGCCTTCGGCGGCGTCGGTGGCCACAGGCAACAGGCCGATGTCATCGATCACGACGAGTTCGGCGCGCAGGATCCTGGCGACGGCCCGGGTGACGCTGTCGTCGGTGCGGTGGGCGCGGATCAGGGCGCCGAGGTCCTCGAGCCGGAACCAGGCCACGCGCATGCCGGCTTCGACGGCTTGCTGGCCGAGGGCTTCGAGGAAGAAGGTTTTCCCGGTGCCGGAGGGTCCGCAGACGACCAGGTTTTCCCGCCGGGTGATCCATTCCAGGGTGCGCAGGGCTGCTGGGTCGGTGCCGGGATCGAGGAGGCTGCGGGGTCCCAGGCATCGAAGGTTTTCCCGGTTGGGAATCCTGCTGCTTTGCGCCGGGTGGCGAGCATGGACCTGGCCCGGCCGGCGGCTTCCTCGGTGAACAGGGCCTTGATGATTTCGGCCGGTTCCCAGCGCTGGGCGCGTGCGGTCGCGATAAGTTCCGGGGCCAGTGCACGGGCGTGGGGCATCTTCAGCTGGCGCATCAGGGCTTCCAAGTCCACGGGCAGGGCCGGTGCTGTGGTGTTCGTGGTGCTGACCGGGCTCATCAGCTCTGCTCCTTCACGGTGCCGGAAGTTCCGGTGCCCAGGCCCGCCCAGGCGCCGGTGCCTTGGGTCAGTGACCGGGTTTCGTCCGCGGCATGGGTGGTGGTGCGTCGGCTGTTGGCGTTCAGGATCGAGGCCAGGTCCTGGTGGGCGAAGCGGCCGTGGAGCGCGGCGTCGCCCAGGGCGCGGTCCACCGCCTCGGCGCCGGCGATCTTGGCCAAAGTCACGGCCTCTGCCATTTTCACGTTCATCCGGGCCGTGCCCGCCGCAGCGGCTTCCAACAGCCAAGTCCTGGCACCTTCACCGATGGCCAGGAACGCGGCCTCGTCAGCGCTGCGGGCCCGGGGCGTGTAGTCACCCGGGATTCGGGTCCTGGCCCGGGGAAGTGTTCATCGATGATCGCTGGGCTGCCCGGCCTGGCACGGTCAGGCCGGGCGACTTCCACCGGTCCGGACGCGCCGTGGTGAACGATGATGACCTGCTCGTCGGGTCCGGTGCCATGGGCGCGGACGAACACCCGGGCCCCGAGCAGCTGCGCGGGCACGGAGTACTGGGCGTTCTCGAAGGTGACCATCGGCGTGTTCTCCGGAACGATGCGGGCCAGTCCGAACGCGACCGTGTGCGCGGTCTCAGGGATGCGGTGCAGCCGGGGTGATTCTTCGGCCAGCAGGGCCGCCGGTTTGCGCCGGGTCACCCGGTGTTCCCGGTTGTTGACCTCGTCCATGAACGCCTGGCAGGCGACCTCGAGCTCGGCGAAAGAACCGTAATCCGGGCGGAGGTTGGTGTCCGTGGGCACGAGGTCGGCCTTGGCCAGTTTCACGGACGCTTCGATTCCGCCCTTCGTGGCAGGGTCCGCGGGCTGGCAAGTCAGCACGGTGATCCCGTAGTGCCGGGCGAAGTCCAGGGTCTGCTGGTTCCGCACCGGCACCCCGGCGACGTGGACGCTGGTGACAGTTTTCTCGTTATCCGTCAGGACATAGGTCGGTGCCCCGCCCAGGACCCGGAAGCAGCGGTCCAGGGCGGCGAACACGCTCGGTGCGGTCCGGTCCCGCAACGGGATAACGATCCGGAACCTCGAGAACGCCAGCCAGGCCACGAAGAGGATGGTCTTCACCCCGCCGACGCGGGGCCCGTCGCCGAAGTCGTACTGGAGCCACATCCCTGGCTCGGTGATCCACGGCCGATGGACACGGATATGGCCCAGCCGCCACGCGGCCTTGACTTGCGCGATCGCCCGGCGGGTCGAGCGTTCCGAACCCGCATAGCCCAGGCCCTGGAGCTTTTCGTGGGCCTTGTCAGCGCGGATCCGTCCCTTGGAAGCCTCGACCCATTCCTCGATCTTGGGCAGGTAGGCGTCCGTGACCCGGGGTCGGGGTGCCGGTCCGGCGATAGGCCGGCCGGCGTCCCGCGCCGCGACATGCCTGGCAA
This sequence comes from Arthrobacter pascens, assembly GCF_017052465.1. Taxonomy (GTDB): domain Bacteria; phylum Actinomycetota; class Actinomycetes; order Actinomycetales; family Micrococcaceae; genus Arthrobacter; species Arthrobacter pascens. The sequence continues at coordinate 1,247 of NZ_JAFHKT010000111.1, read as the reverse complement.
CAGTGTGGTGCGAGCATCCCGTGAGCTCCGCCGTGGCGCGCAACGATCCGGTCAGATCGTAGGCAGCAAGAATTTCCATGATTTCTCCGTCATGCTTCATACAGGGCCTCTTCCTGGGGCGACATTTGGTGCGACTAGACACCGTCATCAAATCCCGGGGAGAGGCCCCCGCCGCTTAAGACGCGGCAGGTTCAGTAAGGAAGTGGGCAGATCTCATGGCCACCGGTGGGCAGTTTTACTGGCCGTCAGTGGGCATTTTCGTGGCCCCTATGGGCAGTTTTTCATGGCCGCTAACAGTCCGCGGACGCGGCATCGGAATCGACTACATCCATCCAGCCATCGATGACCGCACCCGGCTGGCCTACACCGAGATCCCGACGGACGAAAAGGCCGACCGCGGCCGCTTCCTCCTCAGAGCCGCTGTGTTTCTTCCATGCGCAGGGTATCGGGAAATCCAACGCGTCATCACCGACAACGCATTTCGCCTACCGGAAGTCCCCGGCTTTCAAGGCCGCTGCCACACACTTCGGCGCGCAATAGCGGTTCACTTAACCCCACTGCCTTGGGTCAACGGTGAAGATCGAGCGTTTCAACCGGACCCTTGCCGCAGAATGGGGCTACGCCAAGCCATTTGCCGGCAACAGCGAACTAGCCGCGGTACTCGACCCTTGGCTGAACTACGACAACACTCAACGCATCCACGCCGCCATCAGGGCCACTCCGACCACGCGACTGTCACCAACCTGAGGCCTGGTGCAGGTAGGTGGCCGCATCAATTAGCCGGGCCACAAACCTATTGGGTCAGTACATCTAGAGTTCGACGCCGATCAGCAGGGGCTCCGGGTGGAGTTCAATGCCGAAATGCCCGACGACGCCGTCTCGCACCTCGCGCGCGATTGCCATCATGTCGGCGGCGCTGGCGGAGCCGCGGTTCGTGATGGCCAGAGTGTGCTTGGTGGACAGTGAAGCCCGGCCGCCGGACACGCTGCCGGCGTCCAGCCCGAAGCCTTTTCCGAACCCGGACTGGTCGATCAGCCACGCCGCGGACAGCTTGACGAGGCCGTCCGAACCACCCGGGTACCGGGGCGCATTCTCCGGCAGGCCGCCCGCCACTTCTTCGGGGACCATCGGATTGGTGAAGAAGGACCCGGTGGAGTACGTGTCGCGGTCTGCGGGGTCCAGGACCATGCCCTTGGACGCGCGCAGCCGGAGCACCTCCCGGCGGACGTCGTTGGAGTAGGCCCGCT
>NZ_JAFHKT010000002.1 GCF_017052465.1 Arthrobacter pascens | reverse complement strand
GCCTCGTTCACCGCGGACAAGAACCCCACCGCCACCGTCCCGGCCGGCTGGACCGCGATCACCAACGGGCTGAACATCAGCAGAGGCGCCCTCGTCTTCGCATACTACCTGGATGCCGGTTACTCCGACCGCCGCACCTACAGCTGGACGATGAGCACGGCGGTGAAGTGGGGCGGCGGCAGCATCGCATAAACCGGCGTGAACACCACCACGCCGCTTGACAGAACCCTCTCCAGAGCAGACAACGCCCCGCTCTCGGCCACCAGCAACGCCGTTCCCGGGGTGAGCACCGCGAGCAACGGGGCCCTGCTGATCGGCGGCCTCGG
>NZ_JAFHKT010000110.1 GCF_017052465.1 Arthrobacter pascens | reverse complement strand
TCATCGGAAACCCCTTCCGCGCCACTGCCGAAAAGGGCGAACAGATCTTCGAACGCTTCTCGACCTACCTCGCCGAAGCCATCCTCGAACTCGAAAACGTCAAGGTCAACATCACCCAGCGCGCCTTCGACCTGAAGGCCTAACCTATCCGGCGGACATTCAACTCCGGCACCACCGAAACCTGGTGGTGCCGGAGTTGAAGTCGCGACCACTGCCCGCGGACAAATCCATCTTTTGAACCCCCAGGCACCGCCAGCCAACCGAACGGCGACGTTCTTCTGCACCCACGCGAACGACTGGGGCGGGTCATGCCCTAGGCGCTCTCGACGGCACCGGGGAGGCTAAATTCCTCCTCCTGATAGGCTCGTAATCAGCAAAGCACGAGCCTGAAAGTCGCAAACTCGAGACGAATAGGCAGAGCTGCGTCGACGGCCTGGCCCGCAGAGAGCGCGCGATGAGCTTGCCCTGCCCGCGTCACCCACTTTGCTCGCACCGTCGAGCACCGCGCGCTGATAAACAGTCGTGTGCAGAATCTTAAGAACGCTCACAATGGATCGGCCTTGGATTATCGATGTTCTCGGCTGTAGGAAATGATAAGCGGAACGATACTTTCGACACTCGCTGGAGCCTTCAAACTTTCCCTGGCCAGCGCCGGCCAGCAGCCGGGCCCAGACAACTTCTTATTCAGAGCATCACTATTCGAGGAGGACAGATGTCTCACCCCGACCTTTCGACCGAGAGCACAGCTCACAGTGACGACGACCATCTACGCGCGCTGGGTTATGAGCCAAAGCTGGACCGCAAAATCAACCTGATAGCCAATTTTGCGCTTGGGTTCCTTTACCTGTCGCCGATGGTCAGTGTTGTCGCCATCTTTGGCCTCGGTCTTACGCAGGCAGGCCCGCCCTCCATCTTCTGGATCCTCATCGTCGGCTTGGGAATGTTCCTCGTGGCGTTGGTGTTCGGTGAGATCGTTTCCCAGTTCCCTATCGCCGGTGGCCTCTACCAGTGGACACGGCGGTTATGGAATGGCCGTGCTGCGTGGTTGATGTCCTGGATTTATATCGGCGGAATCACCGTCGGCATCACCAGTACCGCACTGTTCAGCTCCGGCTTCATCGCCAGCCTGCTTTTCGGCACCAATGAGGAACCCTCAGTTGAAGCCACTCCCACCCAAACGCTGGTCATCACTCTCTGCGTTATCGCACTAGCGCTGCTCTTCAACCTCAGCGGCGGCAAGGCGCTGGCACGAATCAGCCAGATCGCCCTCGCCGGAGAACTGATCGGGATTATCGCCGTAGGTCTCTACCTCATGATTTTCCAGCGCAAGAACGACTGGTCCGTATTCTTCGACAGCATGGGCACGGCAGGCGGAGGATCCTATCTGGGAGTGTTCATCGGAGCCTCCCTGGTTGGCCTGTACATGTTCTATGGTTTTGAGGCCTGCGGTGAGGTCGCCGAAGAGACTCCAAACCCTGCCCGCAGCGTTCCCCGGGCCATGATGCTCACGGTCGGCGTGGGTGCGGTGGCCGCCGTCTTCGCATTCGCCGGTTACATTATGGCTGCACCGAACCTGGCGCAGATCGTCAGTGGCCAGGACGTTAACCCGATCCCTGCCATCCTGCAGAGCTCGCTGGGCACCATAGGAATGAAGTGTTTCCTGGTGATCGTTCTGATCTCTTTCCTCGCCGGAGTGATGGGGCAGCAAACAGCCGTCTCACGCCTGGTCTATTCATTTGCCCGCGACGACATGTTCCCGGGCAGCCACCTCATTGCCAAGACCAGCAACTCCCACTTGCCACGCAACGCCCTGCTCATCACGAACATTCTCCCCGTGCTCCTCGTGGTGTACGTGTTTTTCTCCCCTGACGCACTGTTCCGGATTGCAGCCTTCCAGATGCTCGCAGGTTACTGTGCTTTCGCCATCGTCATGACGGCAGCCCTGCGTGCCCGAATCAACGGATGGCGGCCAGCAGGTCAATTCACGCTGGGCCGATGGGGATTCATCGCCAACGTTGGGGCGCTTCTGTACCTGCTCGCCGGCATGCTGATGCTGGGCAAACCAGACTTCAGCAAGGAAGGTCTGCCCTGGTATGACCAATGGATCGCCCTCCTCGGCTTTTCAGTCGTTACCCTGACGGGCCTGGCCTACCTGCTGCTGGCCAAACCAGACCGCCACTCCACCGCCCCCGAAGGCGATGCAATCGAAGTAGCGGAAAAGCTTCGAAGGGGAGTAATGCCGTCAGCATGAGGCTCTGATCCTCCGAGTCCGGTTCCCGTGCAGCCCTGTCAGCACCGATACCTGGTGCCGGCAGGGCCGCATGCGTTAGAGCGGCTGTCTCCGCTGCCCGGAAGCGGACAACTAGAGCCTGTACATAGCCGTAAGCTCTTTACCGCCCCGTTCCTGAACCTGCGCGGTTGCGCGGAATCCGTCCCGAAGGTGACAGCGCGCGTCAGCGGGTCCAGCTGGGCCGGGGCAATAAATGTCTTCAGCGCTTCTGACCGCTTCATACCCAGAATCCGTTCTATCTGTGAGAAGGCTATGTACATAGTGAACGCACTGGTCAGGGTGTCTGCTTCGTCCCGGCTCAGTAATCCGGCGGAGGCGGCACAGTCCAGTCGTTGAACCGTCGAACCGTAGGCATCGCCTGTCCGAATGGCAAGGACTCTGGCCAGCGAAACTATTGGACGCAGCCCGGAACTCTTGAGGTCTAGATAACGCTGGCCCTCACCGAATCGTCCCATAACCGTGTTTCGCACGAATCCCATAGGAGGACGATCCTGCAACGGAGCAGCGCCCGCAGGAAAGGCGGATGAGCGGAGATACGCTCCACGACGTGTTTAGAAACGTGATTGCCCAGGTAGGGCAGAGTGATTGGGCGTGAATCCGCGGCAGTTGATACCAGAACCAGATTTGGGCACGTGCGGATTCCCGATCCAGCGTTTCGATGGCCAATCGCCAATCATCCAGCGACCGGTTGAAGAGCGGGATTGAAGCGTTGGCGCCCTGATCGCACGGGCGAGGTCCACTTGCCGCGAACTCGGCCACGAAGTCGCTGGCCCGATTCATGGCCATGGCACGCAGGACCTGCTAGAAGCTCTTCGGCGTATTGATCCAGATGTACTCAGTGACGGTTTGAGCGACGTTTTCCATGTAGTGCGGAAGCGAGCTGTGGAACCAGATGGAGTCCCCTGGCTCTAAAAAGTAGACCTGGTCGTCGAGCACGACCTTGAGCCGGCCCGAGAGCACCATGCCCCACTCCTCACCCTCGTGCGTGTAGGGTTCCTCTCCGGTTGACGCCCCTACCTCATACCGCCCGTAAATCGCCTCCAGGGCCACGGATTCGGCGGGAGTAGCCAGTTCGAAACGAACTCCTGTAGATGCCATGCCGGAGAGCTGCGTGCGCTCCGCGGACCGGATGACCCGACCCTTGTCCTGGGTCTGTTCAGAGAAAAAGTACGTGAGGTTTGTCCCCAGCGCAGTTGCAATGCGCTTCAGCGTCGAGATCGACGGTTCAACTTTCCCTTTCTCCACGTCGCTGACCAGCGACGCCGATACCCCTGCCTTGGACGCGAGCCCCCTGATGCTGTACTTATACTGCATCCTCAGTTCATGCAGGCGTTCTCCAATGCGATCTGCAGATTCGGCCTCGTCGTCAAGCTCAAAAATGTCGGTCATAGCCGCCCCTTTCGATGTCTGCCCAGCGACCGAGAAATCTCTCGGCGTGAATGCCGGCGCACCGGAGCTGCCAGCTAAATCAGCAGGCCTTGTTCGGTACCACCGGATATGAGTTTATCGCCCTGAAGGACTCGCGGAAAGAGTTCGGCTAGTCCTAGCTCCATGGATATCGAACAGTTTTGGGGATATTTGGCCACCGTGTTCGGTTTGATCGAACAATAAGTCGCGAAAAGTCTTGACGGGTGCCAGTAGCCGAACTTAACGTTGAGACATGAGCGAAGCAAAGATGCTAAGCGGCGTTCGAGCGTATCGAACGTTCAACCCTCGGGTCCTGGCTTGTATCGCGAACAGTGACACGAACACGCCGGGAGTGCCGGTGGCAGAGAACTCGGGGATAAATGCTCACACGGCATCCTCACCCCCAATCACGGGCCTTCCTGCTGAAGGCCAGTCCCGCTAACCCTTCAACTCCGGCCCCCGTCAGCTCCTCAGGAGATATTCATGACCCATCCCATGCAAAACATGCCTGCGGCAGGCGATCTGCCGGCTGAAAGCAGTGAATCGCTGGGCAGCGCCGCACACAATCTGGAAGGCTCTCAGGTGGTAGTGCAGCTCGCCTCAGTCAGGAAGACCTACCCCAGCACCGAGAAGCCCGCGGTGGCTGGCGTTGACGTCTCGATCCGCAAGGGAGAGTTTTTCTCCATTCTTGGTTCGAGCGGCAGTGGAAAGACAACCACGCTCAAGATGATCGCCGGCTTCGAACATCCAACCGACGGCATGATCCTGCTCGACGGGAAGGACGTCACCGGCGTCCCGCCAAACAAGCGCGACGTCAACACGGTGTTTCAGAATTATGCTCTCTTCCCGCACATGACGGTCCGAGCGAACGTCGCCTATCCGCTGCAAATGGCTCGCGTCCCCAAGGCCGAGATCAAGCCACGGGTGGACGAAGCCCTGTCCAAAGTCGCCATGGCCGAGTACGACAACCGCCTGCCCCATCAGCTCTCAGGTGGGCAAAAACAGCGCGTCGCTCTGGCCAGGGCCCTGGTGGGCCGTCCGAAGCTGCTGCTGCTTGACGAGCCCTTGGGGGCCCTGGACCTGAAGCTGCGGGAAACCATGCTCGTTGTGCTGAAAAATCTCCAGCGCAACGTCGGCATTACGTTCGTATACGTCACTCACGATCAGGGCGAAGCGCTGGCCATGAGTGACCGGGTTGCAGTCATGAACAACGGCGTGATCGAACAAATCGGTTCGCCCAAGGAAATCTACCAAAACCCTGCAACCGCCTTTGTTGCAAGCTTCATCGGGAAGACGAACCTGTTCCACTGCGGCCGGGAATCGGCTCACATTGCCCGCATCGGGAACCTTCGTATTGTCGTATCCGCTGAGCTGACTTCCGAAAAGGCAACGGTTAGTGTCCGCCCGGAAAGCATCGAGGTAGGCGGCGCCGCACAACCCTTCGAAAACCAGTTCAGCGCTGTAGTCGAGGAAGTCATCTACTTCGGCCATGAGCAGGAGCTTTCCCTTTTGGTGGAAGGCGAGCCGCTCGTTGCCCGCGTCAGAGGCGTGGACGTACAGCGGGGCCAGAACATCACGGTCGGATGGCCCGCCGAGGCATCAGTCATTGTCGAGGGGAAGCCATGACGACCCTCACCAGGCCACGGCCCGACAAGAGGCTGGGTCCCGTTCCGTCCCGGCCGGCCCCGCGGGACGGCTGGAAGCACAAGCTCCTGGCCGCCCCGGCAATAATCTGGGTCATCGTCCTGGTGCTGCTGCCGAACCTGTTCCTGGTGCTCTACAGCGTCTGGAGCAACGACTTTGGAACTGTCACTCCCGAGTTCACCTTGGAGAACTTCCAGGCGACATTTTCCTCGTCGGTTTTTCAAAGCCTGTTTGGGCGCAGCCTGTTCATCGCAATAACGTCCTCACTGATAGCGACGGTGATCGCTTACGGCGCCGCCTACGTTGTCGTTCGCACATTTGGCCGATACAAAACGCTCGGCGCTTTGCTCATCCTCGTACCACTGTGGGTGTCTTACCTCATGCGTGTGTTCGCCTGGAAAATCATTCTTGGCGAGGAGGGGGTCCTGGCCGGGTTCGCCGGAACCCTCGGCATGAGTGAGGCGTCCAAGGCGTTTCTCTACTCGCAGACCTCAGTGATCATCACCTTGACGTACGTGGCCATTCCTTACGCGTTTCTTTCCGTTTACACCTCACTTGACCGCATCCCCGGGCACCTTCTCCAGGCGTCCGCAGATTGCGGCGCGAACGCATGGACAACGTTCCGTCGCATCGTCTGGCCACTCAGCCGGCCGGGGGCAGCTGTGGGCTTCGGCATCGCTTTCGTACTGACATTCGGTGACTATGTCACGCCAGCAATGGTCGGTGGCCTGGAGGGAACCATGCTCGGCTCGCTTGTACTGCAGCAGTTCGGAGCAGCCAACAACTGGCCCATGGGAGCGGCAATCGGCCTGACCATCGTCGCCACCGGACTCGTCGTCCTGGCCATTGTGTCGTTGTTCACGAGATTGGAGACACCCCTTGACTGACCATGCGGGCACCGCCCGACGCCAACCGCGGAACCTCGCGTTTATCGGCACAGCCTTCGGCCTCCTCGGTCTGGGGCTTGTGTACCTGTTCCTCTACCTGCCGCTCATCGTGACTGCGTTGTTCAGCTTCAACGACAGCCGGATCCAGACGCTCCCCATGGTCGGGCCCACCCTGCGCTGGTACCAGGACCTGTTCCAGGACCCGCAGATGATTTCCGCGATCCTGTACAGCCTCCAGGTAGCCTTCACCGCCGTTCTGATCAGCATCATTGCGGGGACAGTCTTTGCGCTCACCTCCCACCGCGTCAGGATTCGGGGAGGGAAGCTGCTGGACCTCCTCCTGACCAGCCCTCTCGTTGCACCCGGCATGGTGCTGGGCATCTCCTTCCTGGCCGTCTTCAATTACGCGAAGATCAACACCGGCTTCTGGACCATCGTCATCGGACACACCGCCTTCATCACCCCGCTGGTCATGTTCCTGGTCCTTCAGCGCCTCAAAGTCGCTGACCCGTCACTGGAGCAGGCGTCCTTTGACCTGGGCGCTGGAAGGATCGCTACCTTCTGGCACGTCACCCTGCCGGGCATCCGTGCCGCACTTGTCGCTGCGGCCCTTCTGGGCTTCACCATGTCCATGGATGAAATCGCAGTGACATTCTTCCTGGCCGGCACCGAGCCGACCCTGCCCGTGTACGTCTGGGGCCTGGTGCGGTTCGGCTTCACACCCGAAGTCAACGCAGCGTTCACGCTGATCGGAGGCGGTTCCCTGACCTGCATCGCACTGGCAGGCATGATCCTGTGGTTCAACGCCCGCAAGCGCGGAGCAAGCCTCACCTCAAACCTGGTCGAAGCAGCCGAGGAACAGGACCTGGCGCGCGAACTCGGCCATGCCGGCACGGGGCCCATCCCCGCTCCTGGCGCCGTGGAACCGGCAACCCATCGATAACACACCATATAAGAGGACACAAAATGCGTAAACATGCATCACTGAAGCTCATCGCGGGTGCAATAGCGGCGTCCGTGGCCATGGCGCTCACCGCGTGTGGTGGGCCCAGCGGGGGGGCCAGCACCGAGAACCAGACCCTGAACGTCCTGTCCTGGGAGACCTATCACGACAAAAAACAACTGGACGCCTTCACCGAAAAGACCGGCATCAAAGTCAACGTCGTCAACGTCGGTTCCCCCGATGAGATGTTCGCCAAGGTAAAGTCTGCGCCGTCCCAATGGGACCTGGCTCTTGTCACGTCAGGCTGGTACGACAACTACACCAATGCCAACCTGCTGGAGCCCATCGACAGCGCACGCGTGACAGCCCTGAAGGACATGAAACTTGGCTTCGACTGGCAGGCCGCTGCCAGCAGCAAGGACGGAAAGCTGTACGGAGTGCTGTACAACTGGGGCAACCAGCCCCTGGCCTGGACAGACGACGCCGCCCTTGCCTCCCCGGCCCTGAAGAAGTACCAAGACGATAAGGGACAGTTCAACGACTGGAACGTGCTGTGGGACCCGGCCCTGAAAGGCAAAGTCTCCATCTTCGATGAATCCCAAGCGGTCCTTAACATGGTCGCCCTGACACTGGGCTTCGAGGACCCGTTCAACCTCTCGGAGGAGCAGTTCAACCAGATGAAGGCAAAACTGGCGGAACTCCGTCCCCAGATCAAACGGCTGACCAGCGGATTCAACGACCAGACCGACCAGCTCGCGGGCGGTGAAGCCAGCATCGCCTACCTGAACAACATCGCCAGCCTCAAGGCTGTCAAGGCGGCCGGAAAGACCCTGCATGTCAACAACATCATCAAGCAGGGCGTGCCGGCCTGGAGCGACAACTACTCCATCGTAAAGGAAGGCGGCTCCAAGAAGCTGGACGCCGCCTACGAGTTCATCAACTACACCCAGACCATGGACTGGCAGTCCAAATTCGTCACAGCCAGCGGAAACAACGGCATCCTCGACTACCAGCAGGCAACTTCGGCCGAGGCAAAGTCCGCCGGAGTCACGGATGAGGTGCTCAGCGCGACCCTGATCCCGGCCACCAAGGACGGGGATGCGTTCTTCTCTAAGATGAAGTTTGGCCAGACACCTGAGGACGCCGGCAAGCGCGTTCAGATCTGGAACGAGTTTAAGCTCGGCCTGGGCAGCTAAACAACACAAAAGGTTGCTTCGGGGCGGATCCGCCCCGAAGCAACCTTTTCCTCTTAAGGAGATCCATGATGGGTGAGACCCGTTTTGTCCGCCATATTGCCTTGTTCCGCTGGAAGGAAGGAGCGCGTCCGGATCCGGACAAAGTTGCCCGCGAACTAGCGGCCATAGCGGAGGGAACGAATGCTCTGCATTTCGAAGCGGGTCCTGCGTTGGGCCTCGGACACCCCACCTATGACTTCGCGGTAGTGGCCGACTTTGCTACCGCCGAGGACTACCTTGCCTACCGCGAGGAACCCAACCACCGCAGCTACGTCAATGATGTGCTGCGCCCTGCCGCGGCCGATGTCGCGGCCATGCAGATCGCCTCCCAGGTGAGCGGGGATTCCAGGGACGTTTAGCGCAGATACGAGCGGAGCGCTTCCATTTCCAGTTGCAGGATGCGGGTCAGGTCACTGCCGGGTTCACGAAGCCACTGTTCGTATGATGAGACCGCCAGTGCCAGACTCACGTGGCCGGCAAGGCGGGGCAGCAGCGCGTCCGGCTCCACGTCCAGCCGCGCTGCCACGTAGTCCTCGATGACGCCCCGCCACGCGGCGTATCTGAGGGCGGAGTGGGCCTGGAGCGTCGGTGTGCCCAGAATCAGCCGCATCCGTATCCGGTGCTGCGGCAATGACTGCTCATCAAAGTCATTGAAAGCCACCACACAACCGTGAACTGCTTCGGCAACCGGCACGTCCGATGGAACATCGGCCAGCTGCGCGGCAAAGGCGCGCAGGCTTTGGTCGAACTGGCCCCACGGGATGTCGTTCTTCGACGGGAAATAGCGGAACAGGGTGCGGCGGCCCACGCCGACCGCCTCCGCGATCTGCTCCATCGTCGTCTCGTCAAAGCCCTGTTCCTCAAACAACCTAAAGGCGGCACGCTCAATCGCGCCGTGGTCCGTGACGGCCCGGCGGCCTGGGGAGCGGTTCGTGGTGGCGGTCATCGTGAGATCAATTTAGCAGTCTTTCCAATCCCCCTATCTTTTTGGCGCTGAGTGCCATTATTCTGATTCGTACATCCTCCGGACCGTTCGGAGAACCCTTAGGACAGGAGAAAACCGTGGAATACGTAAACCCGAACCTCGAAAGCGCAGCCTCCGAGGACACCGCAGAGTTGGTTATCGAAGACCTCGTCGAGGACGTGTCGATCGACGGCATGTGCGGCGTCTACTAAAGACCACGGCAGACCCGTGAAGACGACCAGCACAGACACCATGCGCGACGAGGAGTGGAGGCTGTCGCCGGCGGTCGCGCTGAGGCCGGAACCCTTCGGCGCCATGGCCTACCACTTCGGCAACCGCAAGCTGACGTTCCTCAAGAGACCGGAGCTCGTCCGGGTGGTCCAGTACCTCCAGGACAGTGAGACGGTGCGGCAGGCGCTGTCCCAGGCAGGTGTCCCCGAATCCCAGTGGCCTGCCTACATCGGCGCGCTGCGCAGTCTCGCGGCCACCGACATGATCCGGCCCAGTGAAGGACAAGACCAATGACCGACGTCATCAGCACACCCGTAGCGCGCCCGACGGGCGGATCCCTGGTGGACCAGTTCGAATTCGGGCTCGACGCACCGATCTGCCTGACATGGGAGCTGACCTACGCCTGCAACCTGGCATGCGTGCACTGCCTGTCATCCTCGGGACGACGCGACCCGCGCGAACTGACAACGGAGCAGTGCGAGGCCGTGATCGACGAGCTGCAGCGCATGCAGGTGTTCTACGTCAACATCGGTGGGGGAGAACCGACAGTACGCCCGGATTTCTGGCATCTGCTGCAGTACGCCGTCGACCATCAGGTGGGCGTGAAATTTTCCACCAACGGCATCCGCATCGACAAGGAAAAGGCCGCCTTCCTCGCCTCCACCCCCTACGTCGACGTCCAAATATCCCTCGATGGCGCCACGGCGGAGGTCAACGACTACGTCCGCGGGCCCGGGTCGTACGACACAGCCATCCGGGCCCTGAAAAACCTGAAGGAAGCAGGTTTCAAGGACGCCAAGGTTTCGGTTGTCGTGACCCGGCAAAACGTCGGTCAGCTCGATGACTTCAAACGGATCGCCGACGAGCACGGTGCCACGCTGCGGCTGACCCGCCTCCGTCCCTCCGGACGCGGCGCCGACGTATGGGATGAACTTCACCCCCTGCCCGAACAGCAACGCACTATCTACAACTGGCTCATCGCCAACGGCGACAACGTCCTGACCGGCGACTCCTTCTTCCATCTGGCACCCTTTGGAGAGAGCCTGCCGGGGCTGAATCTGTGCGGCGCCGGCAGGGTCGTGTGCCTGATCGATCCTGTCGGTGACGTCTACGCCTGCCCCTTCGCGATCCACGAAACCTTTCTCGCCGGGAACGTCCTGAACGAGGGAGGTTTCAAGGAAGTCTGGCAGGAATCGGCCCTGTTCACCGAGCTCCGCTCACCGCAGACCTCAGGGGCGTGCACCAAATGCGCCTTCTTCGACAGCTGCCGCGGCGGCTGCATGGCGGCCAAGTTCTTCACCGGCTTGCCGCTGGACGGCCCTGACCCGGAATGCGTTCAAGGCCACGGCGAAGCCGCCCTTGCCGGAGACCGCAACCGTCCACAGCCCAGCCAGGACCATTCACGTGCCGCCCTCCCGAAGCGCGCACAGCCCGTCATGGTCCAGCTCAGCCTCACGCGGCCGGACATCACGGCCCCACCTGTATCGGCCTGCGCCGCCAGTCCACTGGCCGGCTTCCAGCCCTAGCCACCATACGCAAACACTCTGAAAGGCAAGCATGTTTAAGAATCCCTGGGCGCAGAACCCCTGGTTCGAGTCCGTAGCCGAGGCCCAGCGCCGTGCGAAGAAGCGGCTCCCGGCATCCGTCTACGCCGCCCTTGTGGCCGGCTCGGAACGCGGCACCACGCTCGATGACAACACCGCCGCCTTCGGCGAACTCGGGTTCGCCCCCCATGTAGTCGGCCAGCCGGCACAACGTGATCTCGCGACCACAGTCATGGGCCAGCACATTGGCCTTCCCGTCATCATCTCCCCGACCGGTGTCCAGGCCGTGCACCCGGAGGGTGAAGTGGCGGTTGCCCGCGCCGCTGCCGCGCGCGGAACCATCGTGGGACTGAGCTCCTTCGCGTCCAAACCCGTGGAGGAGGTCACGGCCGCGAACGACAAGACTTTCTACCAGATGTACTGGACCGGAACCAGGGAGCAGATGGTCAGCCGCATGGACCGTGCACGGGCTGCAGGCGCCAAGGGTCTCATCATCACCACGGACTGGTCGTTCTCCATGGGAAGGGACTGGGGCAGCCCGGAGATCCCCGAGAAAGTCAATCTCAAGGCCGCTGTCAGGCTCGCCCCGGAGGTTGCCCTGAAGCCCCGGTGGCTGGCGTCGTTCGCCCGTAACCTGCCTGACCTCACCGCCCCCAATCTCGCCCCGCCAGGGGAGAAGGGACCCACCTTCTTCGGCGCATACTACGAATGGATGCAGACCCCTCCGCCGACGTGGGAGGACATCGAATGGATGGTCACCGCCTGGGGAGGGCCCGTCATGCTGAAGGGCGTATGCCGCGTCGATGACGCGATGCGAGCCGTCGACGCCGGCGTCACCGCAATCTCGGTGTCCAACCACGGAGGCAACAACCTCGACGGCACACCGGCCCCCATCCGTGTTCTTCCCGCAATCGCCAATGCGGTAGGGGACCAGGTGGAGATCGTGCTCGACGGCGGCATCCGCCGCGGCAGCGACGTCGTCAAGGCGCTGGCCTTGGGGGCACGCGCGGTGATGATCGGACGCGCCTACCTCTGGGGGCTTTCCGCTAACGGACAGGCAGGAGTGGAAAACGTCCTCGACATCCTGCGGGGAGGCATCGACTCTGCTTTGATGGGTCTGAGTGTCCCCTCAGTGCAGGACCTCCGGCCCGAACACCTTGTCATTCCTCCCGGGTTTACCCGCGAGCTGGGCCTCCCTGCGACAGTCCGGGCATGACTCTCACCCAGCACGGACTGGGGGATCTCACCTGGCCCGACATTCCCGACAAGCCGATGGTCATAGTGCCTGTTGGTTCCACGGAGCAGCATGGACCCCACCTGCCCTTGGACACGGACACCGTTATCGCCACGGCCGTAACCGCCGCCGTGGCCGATGCTGTGTCCCTAAGAACCAGAGAACGGGTGTTGGTAGCACCTGCAATCAGCTACGGATCCAGCGGAGAGCATCAATCCTTCGCCGGCACGGCCTCCATCGGGTTCGTGGCCCTGCGGTTCCTTGTCGTCGAGCTGGTCCGGTCCCTGTCAGCCTGGGCCGGGCGCGTCGTCCTCATCAATGCCCACGGCGGAAACGTCGCCGCCCTCGCGGCGGCCGTACGCCAGCTCAGGGCAGAGAATCGTGACGTCGCCTGGTTGCCCTGTGTCACCGACGGCGGGGATCTCCACGCGGGACGGATGGAGACTTCGCTGATGCTTCACCTCCTCCCGGACACTGTCAAGGCGGAAAGAGCCGTGGCGGGGGACATTCGGTCTTTAGCGGATATTCTTCCGGACCTGAAGGCACACGGTGTCCGCGCCGTTTCGCCCACCGGAGTGCTGGGCGATCCAGCCGGCGCCTCCGCCGCAGAAGGACAGCGTTCACTGGAGCTGATGGTCGAGGACGCCCTCCTGCGCATTTCACAAGGGGCCGCGGATGTTCACGGCATGCTTGCCGTGCATGAGCGGGCGACCGAGCGGATGCCGGCATGAACGGGTTTCCTCAGCACGCCGGCAACGAACCGCCGGCACCGCAGGACATCGAAGCGCATGAGGCTCCGATGCCGGGCGAGTACCCGGTTGAACCTCCCGCGGGACATCCGGAATGGCACACTCTCGAGGGCCAGCTTGTAAAAGTGCAGCGCAACGGCCGGACGTACCGGCAGGCGTGGGTGGATGCCGCCATGCCCGACGGGTCCGGGCTGTGGCTGGCGGCGCTGGGCAACGCCGGCAGGGAACTGATCTGGCAGGGCGACGGTTTCACGGTCCACACCCTGGAAGCACGGGCGCTTTCCCCCTGCTCCCCAGGCAACCGGGGGATCAAATGACTTCCCAACCAGAGCTCGTTACGGGAACCACCGTTAGGCTGAACCGGCGCGTCAAGATTTCCGGCGGCGGCAGGGAACTCATCGGCGGCTCACCGACCCGGGTCCTTTATCTGTCGGAAGCAGCCAGCCGAATGATCGTGAACAGGACAGTTTCGGTCACTGACGCCGGCACCGGCCTGCTTGCCGACCGCCTCCTCGAAGCGGGTATGGCCGACCCGGTACTCACGTCCCTGCCGGACCTTGACCTCTCAACCGTCACTGTCGTCGTTCCCGTTTACGGCCGCCCCCTTGCCCTGGACAGACTGCTCACCAGTATCGGAAGCCGACACCGGGTCATCGTGGTTGATGACTGCTCGCCGGAGCCGGAACCCATCAAGGCAGTGGCAGAGAAGCACAATGCCCAGCTCTTGCGGCTGGCCGTCAACGGCGGCCCGGCACGGGCCCGCAACGAAGGCCTCAGACACGTAGCTACACCGTACGTGGCCTTCGCCGATTCGGACGTTGTCACCGACACGAACACCATCGCGCTGCTCCTGAAGCATTTCAATGACCCCCACGTGGCCCTGGCAGGCCCCAGGGTGCTCGGTCTGGATGACGGCGGAGGAATGAACTGGATTGAGCGGTATGAAGAGGCCAGGTCCTCGCTTGATCTGGGCATCTACCCGGCCACAGTCCGTCCGCGGTCGCCAGTTTCATGGCTTCCGGGGGCTTTCCTTCTCGCCAGAACGGACGCCATGGGGGAAGGATTTGCTTCCGGCAGCCGGGTGGGGGAGGACGTGGACCTCGTCTGGAGGCTGGTTGAACAGGGCTGGCGGGTGCGCTTCGAACCCGAGGCGAAAGTTTGGCACGAGCACCGCCAGAGCGTTGTTGACTGGCTGTCCCGAAAGGCCTTCTATGGAACTTCCGCGCACGTCCTGGCCCTCCGGCATTCCGAGGCGATAGCACCAGCGGTCTTTGCACCTTGGTCGGTTGCGGTTGTGGCCGCCATCCTGTTCCAGCGTCCCTGGTCGGTCCCGGCGGCAGGGGCAGTCACCGCCCTCGCCGGATGGCGGATCTCAAGGAAGCTCAGCCGAAGCAAGCACCCAGTCCGGGTAGGCGCGGGCCTGACGGCGCGCGGGCTCATGGCAGCACAAACACAGACTATGGCCCTCTTGGTCCGCCACTGGTGGCCCCTGGCCGTAACCGCCAGCATCTTCTCCCGCAGGCTCCGTCGCGCGCTCCTCATCTCTTGCCTGGTTGATGCCCTGTGGGAGTACCGCCGCACCCGCCCCCAACTCGATCCCTTCCGGTTCGCCCTGGCACGCCGTCTCGACGATATCGCCTACGGATCCGGTGTTTGGTACAGCGCCCTGAAAGGAAGATCCCTGCGGTGTCTGCTGCCCGATGTAAGGAGAAACCCCAAATAGCACATCGGGGCAGGGCCTCGGCCCAGGAACATCATGGAGGCCGCCGACTGGGCTCATGAAGGTGAACAATTGAAGGACCACGCGATGAAGTACGACGTCCTGGTGGTGGGAGCCGGCGCAGCAGGGGCCCCACTCGCAGCGCGGCTGAGCGAGGACCCCGACCGCTCGGTGCTGCTCCTGGAAGCCGGGCCCGTCCCGGCGAACCCGGAAGCCTTCCCGCCGGAACTGCTCAATGCCGGCACAGTGCAGGGCGCCATGCCAGGCCACCCCAACAACTGGTCATTCATGGGCCATCTCACACCCGATCGGCCCTACTCCATCGCCCGCGGACGCATCCTCGGCGGCTCAACGGCGATCAGCGGCACCTACTTCATCCGTGCGAGAAAAAACGACTTTGAGAAGTGGTCCTCTGGAGGAAATGACGAATGGTCCTGGCCCAAGGTGCTGCCCTTCTATCAAAGACTTGAGGACGATCTTCAATTTGGGCGGATGGAAGGGCACGGCCAGGACGGTCCAATGCCCGTCTCCCGTCCCCGGCAGGACCATCCCGCCACGATTGCGTTTGCACGGGCAGCCGAAGAGGCCGGATTCCCATTGGAACCGGACAAGAACGATCAGGCTGAGCCCGGGTACGGCCCTATGCCAACCAACAGCGTTGACGGGTTACGGATCAACACGGGTATGGCTTACCTCAACCCCGTTCGGTACCGGCGCAACCTCACCATTAAGGGAAACACCTGCGTACGTCGGGTGTTGTTTGAGGGCAACCGTGTAACGGGCGTCGAAGTCATCCGCCACGGCACGCTCGCCACCATTCAAGCCAACGAAGTCGTTCTCGCGGCCGGAGCAGTCAAGACACCACACATCCTGCTTCTTTCCGGGCTGGGACCCAAAGCGGAGCTGGAGCGCTTTGGCGTGCCTGTCGTCAAGCACTTGCCGGGCGTCGGAAAAGACTTCAGCGATCACCCCAGCATCGCCCTTGGCTGGAGGCCCAAGATACCCTTGATCGACTACCGTACGCCGCAGTCCATGGCGGGCGTCCTAAACTTCACCGCCACCGGCTCCTCATGCCCCGGCGACCTCGAGATACTCCCGCTTCTCAAACCCATGGGCTATATGCTGACCGGATATCCTGACAACGCAGGCATGGGAGCGCGCGAGCTGATTCCACACAAAACAGGCTTCCGGAAAGCTATGAAGGGTGTTTCGCCGGGCGAGTTCACCCAACACGTGCTTCACCAGGACGACCTTGCTTTCCTCGTCTCCCTGCAAGCTGAGACATCACGCGGAACGATAACCCTGGAATCAGCGGATCCCGACGTTCCTCCACGCATCGACTTCAACTACCTGTCCACTGGGACTGACGTGCGACGGATGCGTGAAGCAGTCCGTGTTGCCGCTGGGCTCCTTCAGTCGCCGGCTTTCGAGCCCATATTCAAACAACTTACAGATCTGACAGAGGACATCCTGAAAAGCGATGACCGCCTCGACCTCTGGATGCACGCGCATCTCGGAACGGCTATTCACCTTTGCGGAAGCGCCAAATTCGGCGCCGCAGATGACCCGTATGCTGTCGTCGATCAGTACGGCCGCGTGCACGGGGTGACCGGGCTTCGAGTAGCCGACACGTCCATTTTGCCCACCGCCCCGACCCGAGGCCCTGCGGCCACGGCCATCCTGATAGGGGAGAGGATAGCCGGATTCATCCGCAGCCAACAGAGGACCTTCTCCACAGGCTGCAGCGACACCCTGGCCTCCGCTGCGGTTTCCAGGGGGTCTCTCGGCGGCCCAAGTTAGTGGCGAGTCCGATGGCCCGCTGTCGGGCGGCAAAAAATTCCTTGTTTGCTCCCTGACTGGACCGTAAAGTGATCTCAAGCATATTTATGGCACCGTATGCCAAAAGCTGCGAACTTTTATGGCACCTCGACGGTGAGCTGCCAGCAATAGTTAGGAATAAAGCGATGTCTAGTCTCTTCATGGCTCTTTTCGGAATCTTCCTTGTTCTGCTCGCGCTCGGCATCTGGCGGCTGCACGCCACATCTGAGCCGACTCGCCCGCTGGGAACGGTCCTGCTTTCAAGCAGGCCCCATGATTATGCAGTCCCTGGAAAGAGTGTGGCTCTCTTGGTGGCTGCCGCCGGCTTGTTCATTATCATGCTGTCAGTTGTAGGCCTCTAGCTCTAGCGAGTCTTCGGAGGCATCATCGTGACGAACCTGGACGCGGTAATAGTTGGACTGTTCCTAATGGCGGCGGCTGTTGTAATCCAAACGGTGCATAGGCGTACCGGACGGGCAAGAGCGGGCAAGAACAGACCGGTGGCCGACCAACCCATCCTCTACCCCATCTCAGCCCGATCCGCGCCTGACCTCGTCGAGGTCTCTCCTGCCGCTGCTGCAGGTTTCCTCGCCGCGGCGGGGGTCATTGTCCTCCTTGCGTCTGCCCTGAACCTGGTGCCGGTTTGAGGGCCGCCGTCCTGCTTCCGTCCAAATGCCGGCTAGGAAATGACCCCGTCCTGCTTGCCTTCCTTAGGGACCATCCCGCGTGAAGATTGTGATTGACGCTCGTTTTACCCGGACGGATCACCACGATGGGATCAGCCGCTACGGCGCCAGCCTCATCGCCGCCGCGGCCAAAATCGCCGATGTGTCGATGCTGATCAGCCATCCCCGGCAACTCGCGCTGCTTCCCGACGTCCCGTACACGCTGATCAGCAGCCCGCTCTCCCCGGCGGAGCCTTTCGTGGCACGGCAGGTGAACCAGCTGAACGCCGACGTCGTGGTCTGCCCCATGCAGACCATGGGTACATGGGGCCGCAAGTACGGCCTGGTGCTTACCCTGCACGACCTCATCTACTACGAACACGCGGCACCCCCCGGCTTCCTGCCCGCCCCGATCCGGATACTCTGGCGCCTGTACCACAAGGCGTACTGGCCGCAGCGGGTGCTGCTGAACCGTGCCGACGTGGTGGCCACCATCAGCAGGACCACAGAAGCCCTGATGGCCAAGTACCGCCTGACCAGCCGTCCGGTGCGCATCATCAGCAACGCGCCGCAGCCGGCCCAGCAGTCCCGCGACCCCGAAACGGCACCGGATAAGACGCTGCTCTATATGGGCTCGTTCATGCCCTACAAGAACGTCGAAACCATGCTCGCAGGGATGGCCGAACTGCCTGACTACACGCTGTACTTGCTCAGCCGGATCACACCGCACCGCCGCGCCGAGCTTGAAGGGCAGATCCCTTCCGGGGCCAACGTGGTGTTCCATAACGGGGTGACCGACGACGAGTACATGGAACTGCTCAAGCGCACCACCGCGCTGGTCAGCCTGTCCAAGGCCGAAGGCTACGGCCTCCCGCTGGTGGAGGCCATGGCGCTGGGCACCCCGGTGATTGCCAGCGACATCCCGATCTTCCGCGAGGTCGGCGCCAACGCCGCCTCCTAGGTTGACCCACAGTCGCCCACGGCATTTGCGGTAGCCGTTCAGGAACTGACCGACGTGGATCACTGCCGGGAGGCCTCACGTCAATCGATGGCCCGCGCCGGGGAGTATAGCTGGGACCAAGCTGCCCGCCAGTTGGTGGCCACCGCAGCAGAAGCAGCAGCCCTGCAGCGTAGGTGACGGTTGGAACCGGTCAGCATCACGGCCCCAAGGACTTACGGCGGACCGGGGGCCGGAGCGTCACAGAAATCATGCCTTTACCAGCCTGATTAGTTTTAGTGGAACCAGACCGGCCAAAGAAGCGGTTCGCCTTTGACATCTGCGTCCCAACAGCTGAGCGGTTCCGACTTTCCAGAGCCCTGTGAAAAGCGCCACGAATCGTGGGCAGGAAACCGCCCCTTTTACAGGCGCTCCCCACGCATTTCCAACGCCGAAATTCGGCCTTCCGTCACAAAACGGAAGCGCTCCGAATGCCGCCGGTGGGCAGTGGCACTTTTGCCTGACGGTTTCGACACTACGTGGCCTTAGTGCAGCCTGATTGCTAACGGCTCCCGGAACGAAAGGGGCCGTCCCTGTGAGGGAAGACAGGGGTCAAGTGATTCGACCCTTCTGGGAGGCGGCTGGCGCGGCACCGCTTGTTGGGTCGCCGGAATGTGGCAAAAAGAGACTGTGGACATTGTCCACACTCTTGGCTTCGGACTGGGTCGTACATCGGTCGGATTGGGCCGGATTCGGTATGTTTTCGGGAGTTCCCAAGTGTTTGCGGGGGTTGGAATGCGGTTCGAGTCCCACCTCGGGCACAGTGTCTCCGCAGGTCAGAGGCTTTCTTGCTGCTGACTGTGTACAAGGCTTAACTTGTGGGCCCCTTCGGGGGCCATTTTTGTTGGTGGCCGTTGCTGGGGCCGGGGGCCTCCTTGCCTAGTTGGATCGTCGGTTTGTCGTTCGATACCAGTTCATGGGCGTTCATGGCTCTGCCAACATGATCCGGGAAAAATACGGTGCGGCCTTCTTTGTTGCATCGTCGTTGGCTGTTCACCAGGGTCCTCCTGACCGGCTACTGGTGGCTGTTCTGCTCGTTCATGGTGGGTGCGGTGGAGGATGACATGACCTGCGCCCAACCGGTAGGAAACCGGAGTCGCTCCCGCAGGCAGTCCGATAGCGACCGCCAGCGGGGCAACGTTGGTCTACGTTGTGGCCCATGATGCTCACCGCCCGTCTTCCATGGATCGAGGCTTTATCCGTCCATGACCGTCCATGGGTGCCGTCGGAGTCGAGTACATGACGCTGTGACTTTTTTGCCGATGTCCGGAAGCGAGGTACTGCTGCTTGGCTGGTCTTTCATGTCTGTTCATTGCCAGCCTGTTGTCTGACTGCATGACGGAGCGGCGTCAGGTTGGGGTGTACTTCAACGCGTCAACTGAGGAGAGAAGTGCTATCCGGTAGTTTGCTGCAATCGCAGCGCTGACTAAACGCCCCAGCGCGCAAGCAGCCTGCCGACGCCGTGATGTGAGACTGTCGATCCTCTTCTTGAGACAGGTCTCGAGGCACCTGTACAGCCTTCAGAGACAGACTTCGCCGGACGGAGGTCACCGCCGAAGACGGAGAAAACCATTTCTGAGCACTTTCAGTGCTCCCGATGGACATGCCGTCGGGTGACAACTGAAGGGAACGGGATTGTTCCCAAGCGGGGTTGCGGTCCTTGTCGACGACCGCGGCTCGCACTCCTTCTATGAAGTCTGCGGTCTTGATGACTTGCCGCGTCAACTGCATTTCCAGTGCGAGGCAGTCGCGCAGGTTGCGCTGTTTGCCCCACGCGAGCAGGTCGTAGGTCAGTCGCAGGCTCTGGGGCGAAAGCTTGCGCAGGGTATTCCGGGTATCTGAGGCCCAGGGCCCGGGGATGGCGGCCAATCTCTCGTCGATGCCATTGAGCGTAGGGGCGCTGTAGCACCAGTCGATATGCGACCGTTGGCGGGCCAGGTCGCTCTCTCTTCCCGGGGTTCCCGGTCCGAGGGAGCTCAGGATCTGGTCGACGGGCATATCGGGCCTGCATGCCAGGGCTGCAGGCACGGAATTATGGTGCTGCTGTCAATGAAGTGTGTGGCCAGACCAGCATAGATCGCATCTGCCGCACTGATTCTGACTCCCGTTAATCCCAAGTACATGCCCACTGCGCCCGAGAGACGCGGCAGGAAGTAGCTGGCGCCGATATCGGGGAAGAATCCGATCCCGGTTTCCGGCATCGCCATGCTGGCGTTGCCGGAAACTACGCGGAAATGACCCTGGACCGACAGGCCCATGCCACGATCCGCTGTCCAGCCACCAGTGCCTCCAAACCCACAATCTGTCAGTTTGAGTTCTAGGGCCTTTCCAGAAGAACGTCCAAATGGGGGTACCGGAAGTGGGAAGTGAGGCGTCGTGCGGCTCACCGGTTAGGCGGGGGCGGCGGAACTTCACCTGACCCTCGGAGGATCAGTTCACAAGGGACGATGTAAGTTTGCGGTTCCTGCTGGTCTCCATTGATACGGGCCAGAATCCGTTCTGCCGCTACCCGGCCGATATGTTCGGGGTGCTGGGCGACCACCGTTATGCCAGGATCCATCATGTCCGAGAGGGTGAAGTCGCCGAAACCGACCAGGGCCACAGCCCGGTTCAGCCCCAGCTCCTGTAACGCCCGCATTACACCGAAGGTCACCAAAATCTGTGCAGAGAAGATGGCCGTCGGCGGTTCAGCGCCCGTGAGTAACTCTCTTACCGCCTTCCGGGCCGATTCCTCACTGCGCAGTCCTTCCAGGAAGTGAACGGTGTCGGGGGAAATACCTGCGCGGCCCAGCTCGTCGGTGAAGCCCCGCCGCCGCTGCCGCGCGGTTTGGATATCGGTGCGGCCAGCTAGGTAGGCGAGTTTGGTGTGGCCTTGGGAAATGAGGTGGGCAGCGGCCTTGGCGGCGCCTGCGGCGTTATCGCTGACCACTGCATCGGCGTCGGTGCCGACCGGTTCCCTGTCGATGAAGACCATGGGAAGGTCACTGGAATGTTCCGGCAGGTATCGTTGGCTTTTGGCGACCGGGGTTAGAACCAGTCCATCCACACGCCTCCGGAGAAACGCCTTGACGAGCGCCTCTTCACGTGCAGCGTCATCATCCAGGCTGGCCGCGAGGACCGCCATGCCGTGACTCGCGAGAACATCCCCCAGGGCCCGATGAATTTGCCCATGGAACGGGTTGGCAACGCTGGGAAGCAGCAGCCCGATGGACAGTGTTTGTCGGCCGGCCCGGCGGAGGCTTTGGGCTGCAATGTCCAGCTCGTAGTTCAGCCGCTGCGCCGCCTGCAGCACTTTCTGGCGGGTGACTTCAGAAACACCAGGCTCGTCATTGATGACTCGGGATACGGTTTTGATGCCTACTTCGGCCAAGGCAGCCACATCACGCATCCGCGGCCTGGCTACTCCCACCACATCCGAATGCGAGCTGACGCGGGGCTCAATGATGTCATTGGCCTCGGCCATCGTTCTGCCCGTCTGGCTCACCTCAATTCATATCTTGTCGGGGACTGGCAGCCGCTGCCATGTCCAGAGGCCCATCGGCCAGCCTTTAGGCCTGGTGGACCGTGGGTGCACTCTCCAGTTGGTCTGCCACGTGCTGCCAGCCGTCGCTGAACATTCCGTATGCGGTTTTGATCTGGACGCCGACGGGAAGTTCGGGGCACTCGTTTTCGCCGTTGGTTCCCCAGTTGACCCAGCCGGATTGCCGGCGCTGGACGATCTGGAAGGCACCGGAGGGTTCGGAGGTCCACCAGACCATGGTCCTGTCGAGTTCTGAATGGAATTCGGCGGTTTTGGAGGTCGGCCCGGCGAAGATGGTTTCGTGCGGCACGGCCGAGACGTCGACGGGGGCATCCGCTATCGTCCAATGCCGCTCGGGCAGGTCGGCGAGCACGTGCGAGGTTGCCCTGACCCGGGCGAGGCGTGCACGGATTTCCTCGTTGTCCAGGGCGCCTTCCCAGCTGCAGAACAGGCGCCAGTACAGATCCCAGTGCGCGGCTTCGATGTTGCCGGTGAGCTGACGGCGGAAGTCTTGGAACTTCGCAGTGCTGGACGTTGAGTTCGCGATGGTTTCATCGACCATGTGTGCGAGTTCAGCGGCGTAGGGGTCCCCGGCGCGATATCGTGTGCCGCCGTATGCTTCGAAGCGGTCAAAGACCACATCGCCCTGGCCGGCCTCAAATTCGTCGCCGACGGTGATCTTGTTGGTTATGGAGCGCCCGTTGATGACTGTCTGGAAGTCATCAACCCGGTAGTTGCGCGTGAAGTAGGGGGTGCCGTGGGTGAATTTCCAGTCGATGGAAAACGTCTTGCCCTTGAGCTCCTCGAGCAGGCCGTCGGGGACGGTGCCGTGCATCCGGTAGTGGTGCAGGACCGGACCGTGTTCGATGGTTTCTATTTCTACGGTGGCGTGTTCGGGCGGGTTAATGAGGCCGTTTTCGGGGGTGAAGAAGGGGCCGTAGAAGCCGCCGATGGCGTTGTTGCCCGAGGGCAGCAGGTCGATGCCCTCTTTCAGGGTTGCGAAGTGACGCAGTCCCCACTTTGAGGAGCCGGTGCCCTCGGCGGTCCCCGAGCACATTTCGAGGTCGAAGTATCCCGTGTCCAGGCGGACGAAGGCGTCGGATTCGACGGGTTCCCGTTCAGTGATCCCGTCGACGCGTCCTGTGACGGGTGCGGCCAGGGTGAGCTCCACGCTTTCTTCAAAGGTCACGACGGTGATGAACGTGGTTTTGCCGGGTTCGGGCTGGGTGTGCAGCCGCTGGCAGATGAGGGTCTCTCCGGCGCTGGTGGTTGCGGTCCAGAGGTTTTCGGTCAATTCGGCGTCGACAGTGAAGGTCACTGGTTCGTTGATTCGGCGGCCGGGAAGTGGGTCCTGGACGGTGATGGTGGGTAATGCCACTGGCTTTTCCTCTCAAATTTGGCGCTGGGCTACTACCCGGCCACTCTAGGAAAGCGGCCGGAATGTCCCGGCGGGCAGGCAGGATGCGGCTGCGGGTTACGTCGGTTTGCCTTATGCGGGTGTCTGGGCGGCGATGGCCCTGGACCACGGCAGGCGGAGCGTGCGTTGTTTCAGGCTGTCGATAGCCACGGCGAGGATGATGACGAGGCCCTTGATCAGCAGCTGGGTGAAGAATTGGACGTTCATCAGGATCAGCCCTGTGCTGAGGACACCGAGAATGATGGAGCCGATCAGGGTGCCGTAGATCCGTCCGCGTCCGCCGACGAGACTCGTGCCGCCCAGGACAACGGCTGCAATGGCGTCCAGTTCGTAGCCGGTGCCGGCTGTGGGCTGGGCGGAGACGACGCGGGCTGAGAAGATGACGCCTGCGAGTCCGGCGCAGACTCCGGCGATGACGTAGACGGAGGTGATGACGCGTTTGACGTTGATGCCTGCCAGCCTGGCGGCTTCTGCGTTGCCGCCCACGGCGTAGACGTGCCGGCCATAGCGGGTGCGCTCAAGGACGAACCATGCCGCGACGTAGACGATGATCATGATCACCACCGGCACCGGAATGCCGGCCAGGTAGCCATTGCCGATGTCCCGGAAACTGAGTGTGTTCGAGACGATGGGTTGCCCGTCGGTCATTGTGTATGCCAAGCCCCGCAGGAAGGTCATGGTGCCGAGGGTGACGATGAAGGCGGCCAGTGCCAGGTAGGCGCTGAGCATGCCGTTGATAAGTCCTGCGACCGCCCCTGTCAAGACTCCGACCAGGATCGCGACGGGTGCGGGCAGTCCTGCGATGCCAGTCATGACCGATGCGACCCCGGAGACGGCCAAGATGGAGCCGACGGAGAGGTCGATTCCGGCGGCGAGAATGACGAATGTCATTCCGGCCGCCAGGATGGCGTTGATTGAGATAGATCGGGCGATGTTGAGCAGATTGTTGAAGCTCGCGAAGTTCGGGGCGATGACTACCATCAGCGCCACGAGTGCGATCAGGACTACGAGGATGCCGACGCGGTCCCACCAGTAGGCGAAGTCGAAGCCGCGGGCGGGCGCAGGTACGGCCTCTGGCCGGACGTCCGCGTCCTGTGGGTTGAGAGCCTGGTTAGTCATGGAATTCTCCGTTTGTCTGTGCTGCGGTACCGGTCGCGTGGGACATGACGTCCTCTTCGCTGGCGGTGCGTGAGTTGAGTTCCTGTACGATCCGGCCGGAGCGCATCACGAGGAGCCGGTCACTGATGCCGATCGCTTCGGGCAGGTCCGATGAGATGACCAGGATGGCCTTGCCGGCCTTGGCCAGGTCATTGATGACTTCATAGATTTCGCTTTTCGCGCCGATATCCACACCCCGGGTGGGTTCATCCAGGATCAGCACGTCGGATTCGCGCATCAGCCATCGGGCCAGAACCGCCTTTTGCTGGTTGCCTCCCGAAAGCGCGCTGACCGGCAGGCGCAGGGCGTTCTGCCGCAGATGCAGGCGTTCCATCTGCTTTTTCACGGCATTCCGGATTCTGGCCCGTTGGAGCACGCCGGCGTTTACGTGCCCGCCAAGGGAACTGACGGCAATGTTGTCCTCTACGCTGTGGGACACGAACAAGGCCTGGTCTTTGCGGTCCTCGGGGACCATGGCGATTCCACGGGCGATCGCCTGAGCCGGGCTGGAGGCCACTGCGGTCTTGCCTTGGACGGTGACGGTGCCGCCGCGGGAACGGTCGGCGCCAAAGATCATCCGGGCCGTTTCCGTGCGGCCGGCCCCGATGAGCCCGGAAAGGGCGACAACTTCGCCGGAGCGGACCTGGAAGCTGACCGGCCCGATTCCGGCTCCGTCAGTGAGTCCCTTGACGTCGAGCATGACATCCCCCGGGCTGTGCCGGTCGTGGTGGTAAAGGTCCTCAAGGTTGCGTCCCACCATCATCTTTACGACATCGGGAGGGCTGATCTCCGTCTTCCCCCGGGTACCGACGTACGTACCGTCGCGGAAGACGGTCACACGGTCGGCAAGCTCCCAGACCTCTTCCATCCGGTGGGAGATGTACACGAGCCCGACACCTGCGTCGCGCAGTTCATTGATGATCGCGAAGAGGTGGAGCGTTTCGTTCCGTGAGAGGGCCGCCGTTGGTTCATCGAGTACCAGGATTCTGGCGTTCTCGCTGACAGCCCGGGCAATCTCAACCATCTGTTGCATGCCGACACTGAGCTGGCCGAGCTCGCGGCGTGGGTCAATCCGTGCACCGACCCGGGCGAGCTTCTCACGGGCCTGGGCGATCATGGCGCGGCGGTCCAGGGCCCCGAATCTGGTTGACGGCTCGCGTCCGAGGGCCAGGTTCTCGGCAACTGTCATCGCCGGCACCGTGTTCAGCTCCTGATGGATGATGGCGATGCCGTTGGACACGGCCTCGTGCGGGGAGCGGATGTCGATCTCGGTGCCGTCCAACAGGATGCGTCCGGAATCGCGGGCAACGTTCCCGGCCAGGATCTTCATCAGGGTGGATTTACCGGCCCCGTTCTCGCCCATCAGGGCATGTACTTCACCGGCATGCAGGTCGAAGTGGACGTTGTTGAGCGCGAGTGTGGCACCGAAGCGCTTTGTAATGCCTTCCAGCTGCAGCAGCGGCTGGCGGGAGGAAGTTGTGGTCATGGCGGCCTATTCTCGGTCCGGTTGTGTGGGCCGCTCCGGGAGCGGAGCGACCCCACACGGCAGTGGGGGAGCCTTACCAGCCCTTGTACTGGCTGACGTTCGGCCGGGTCACGAGCTCACTGGGGATCAGGATCGTGGTTTCTGCCGGGGGCTTGTTGTCGATGATGTTCTGGGCGACCTCGACGGCCTTGCGGACCATCTCGGCGGGATTCTGCGTCGCGGTTCCGATGAAAGGTGATCCGGGCTGCTTGAGTTCGGCCACGGCCTCCGGGCTGCCATCAACGCCGGTGACTTTCACAGTGGCGCTCTTTTTGGCCTGCTGGACGGCCAGAACAGCACCGAGGGCAGACGGGTCGTTCATGCCGAAGATGCCTTGGACATCGGGGGCGGCCGTGAGCATGTCGGTGGTTACGGCGAGACCGGAGGCGCGGTCGTTCTTGGAGGCCTGCTGCCCAACGATTTTGATGTCAGGGAACTTCTTCACGACGTTCTTGCAACCGGTGATACGGTCCCGGATCGTCTGGAGCGGGGTTCCGTCCACCAGAAGAACATTTCCCTTTCCGCCCATCTGCTCGAACAGGTACTGGCAGGATTTTTCGCCGGCCTGGACTGCGTTGGTCATCACCACGGCGTCGGCGCTCTTGGCAGGGGTGTCCACGGCGATGACAATGATGCCCGCCTGCTTCGCTCGCTCAATCGCCGGCTGGATGCCGTTTTCGTCCACCGCGCTGATGACAATCAGGTTCACGCCCTGCTGGATGAAGGTATCAATCTGGGTATTCTGATTCGCCAGGTCAAGCTGGGCGTCCTGGGTGTTCGCGGTGGCGCCGATCTTCGCTGCGGCTTCCTTGGCTCCCTTGTCCATCGCCGAAAAGAACGGGTTGGACATGTCCTGGACCATCAGACCGATCTTCTCGATCTTTGCCGGCTTGTTAGTGCCGGCCTGGGTGTCGCCAGAGCTGCAGGCCGTCAGACTGAGCGCGGCCAGTGACGCGGCGGCGGTGAAGACTGCCGACTTCTTGACGAGCTGATTCATTTTCGATTCTCCTTTGAAGCGGATCCGGCGATGCCGTGACGGCGGGGCCATGTCCGTGAAAACGTTGTCGATGGAATTGGGTAGTGATTGTTACGCCGGCTCACTTCGATGCGAAGACCGGGCTTTCTGGTCGGTTCCCGCGGCATGACGGGCCTCTGAGGAGTCGTCTCCGGTGGAACCAGGCCTTGCCGGTATCGTCTCGGAGTACCAAGGCAAGGGTGCTTGTGTGGGGCGGGCCGGGGGTCGGCCCTTATCAGGTGCCCAGGTGGAGAACCTGGCACGTCTGCCGCCGAGGCCCCCTTCTGAGCCAAAGACGGGAATTTTGTTGCGTCTGTTGTCAGGAGGAGCTGGAGCTCAGCATCCGCATGACTGGCGCACGATCAGGTCCGCGGTCACCTCCCGGCGGTCCTCGGGACGGTAGTCGGGCACCGGGGGTTCGCCCCGCCGTTCGGCCTCCAGCTGCCCATCCAGGATTCGTGTCAGCGTCTGCGCGGCCAGAACGCCGATCGATTCGCTGTCCTCATCCACCACTGTCAGCGGCGGATCCAGCAAGGGCGCCCAGGCAAACTCATCAAACGCTATGAGCGCCACCTGGGTGGGGACAGCAATTTCACGCTGCTGGAGCACGGTGAGGACACCATGGAGCAGTGGGTTATTGCCCGCGATGATCGCCCTCGGCAAGGCCCCGCCGGGGGTGTCCAAATAGGCGGAGAGCGTCTTACGTGCCGAGTCGGAGTCGTTTTCCGTCTCCAGCACCTGCAGGGCGGCCCCGTGCTTATCGGCCGCTTCGCGGAGACCACGCTCCCGCTCGGCACGCGTTGACCAACGGCCCGGATAGGCCAGGAAAAGCCAATCCGTATACCCGTGCTCAGCCAGATGCCCTCCAGCCTTTATGCTCGCCGCATAGTTATCCGTGAGGATGCTCGGAACCCGCGTCGCGTCCTCCGGCGGTGCCGAGTCCACGAATACCACCGGGATGTCCCAGCTCTCGAGGAGCTTGACGTTCTCGGCGCTCAGCGTCAGGGTGGTGATGACGCCGGCCGTCCGTGACTGGATCAGATCCTGAACAATGGCATCTTCCACCTCCGGCGTGTACACGCCTTCCGCGGCAATGTCGGCCACCACAGCATTCCGGCTGGATCCGCGCAGAACCCGCTGAATGCCCTTCATCAGGTCCAGATAGTAGTAGTTCGAGGTGCTCGCCGTGATGACCGCAACCGAACTGCGCGATTTCTTCCGGAGCTCCTGCGCGGCACGGTTCGGGACATAACCAAGCTCCCGGGCGGCCTTCAACACCAGCTTCCGGCTCGCATCCGAGACATCGGCCCCGTTACTCAGGGCGCGCGAAACAGTATAGGAAGACAAGCCTGTGACTTCACTCAAGTCCCGCAACGTGGGCTTCTTCGCCATTTTCCCCACTACTTTCTAATCGTTTAGGGAGAGGCTTCGCGAAGTCCCAATCGCGTTACCTAAAGGATTAGGGTCAACGATAATATGATTCCACGCACACGTCAAGAGTGTGCTGACCCACCCATCTCAACAGCTAACCCGGGAGTCGCACGTCAGGGAACCATCCTGCTCCGATAGGAACTTTGGGGGCGCTCCGTGGCGATCGATAGCTATTCGCACCACCCATGCAACAGGACTGGGGCTACGAAAAAGGTAACGGGGGTGGGCCGCCGGCAGACTTTTGATACGGAGGGTAAGCGATGAGGGGCATACGGGCTGGCACGCCTCTGATTCTCAGTCCTTGCCGTCATGCATCGAAACGTCTCATATCGATGAATGTGCCGAGAACATCCACAACAACAGGCCCACGGCTTCAGGGACGCGAGCTTTCATCTAGGATCAAGCGCGGAGCCTTTCACTGCTGTCGGGCGACGATGCGGCTACTCGGTGGCGGCAATTTCCAGGATTCTGAGTGCGATGCGTAAGGCAAATTTGGTGTCAGGGTTTTCAAGCGGAGCATCCAGTAGTTCCTCGATTTTTTCGATGCTCTTGACCACCGTGTTTCGATGGACTTCTAGGGCGCGCGACGTTTCCGCGAGGTTAGATTCGCTTTGAAGGTAGGTGTTCAGCGTTTTCCTCAGATAGCCGGCGTCTGGTTCAGACAGTCGTTTTAGAAACTTCGTGGCTTGGCGAACCAGTGCCGGATCATGGAGCGTAGTGCGGATCAACTGGGTGGCGACGGATTCCTGAGCGTCAACAATCTGCCGGCGTCCTTTGCTGGAGCCTGCTTGTCGAGCGAAGTCTTCAGCCTCGGCGATGCTTCTTGCAAATCCCTCCGGTCCAAAGCGTGGCCTAGCGACGCCAAAAACGATTCCTGTTTCTGGCGGTGGTCGTAGGGAGTCCAGAGCGGCGACGAAATCCCTGTAGTCTCGCCGGGATGGTTGGTCCTGCCGTGTTTCCCAGACAAGCCAATGATCGATGTATTCGGACGAGTCCACTGTGTAGTCATACCGGGTCAAAGCGGCTGGAAGCATTCGTCCGATGTCGTGGGCCAGGGATTTCCGTGGGGCACGAACGCTTATGAGGGTGTGCCATCCGCTTAAGTTCCAGCCGACGCTGAGAGCTTGAGAGATGACGTGATCGGGAATTGCTCCGCCAGCGACAGCGAGCTGTGAAACGATCGCTGATCTTGCGGACTGAAACTGCTCGCTCGCGAAGCGTTGACGGCTGAGCCACCTGAGCAACGAAAGGGCCCCTAATTCCATGAGTTCTTGTGCCGCCTCCAGCTCGAAGGACGGGGCGTCGGGCTGGAATTCCGCGAGTATCCAAAGCGCTGGAACGTCGTCCTCCATGAGCGGGGGCAACGGAACCGATATGAGGTTTGGAGTTTGGCTGGGGTCAAACACGGGCGACGCCCCGATGTTGCCGAATGCCAGCGGCCGGTCCACTGCGCCCGCGAGCGGCAGGCCAAGCGAATTGATCACTGCTATCCGCGCGTTGACATACTTTCTGAGTTCAGAAACGACGCCCTCGGGGCTTGGCTCCATCTGGTGGGCGGCGTGGGTGAAGGCCGTCATATTCATGGACCGTGCCCAGAGATCCGATCCCATGAACCTGCTGAGGGATGCGGCCACGGCCACAGTCGCCTGGGGCTGGTGGAGCGCAACCACGTTCATTCTCAGTTTTCGCGCAAGTTCCAGGGTAGAAAGGCCGAACTCCGAGAGTGGTTGGAAATCCTGAGGCGTGGTTGGTATCAGGATCACTACGCCCACGCCCTTTCGCTTCAGCTGTGGAAGCAGAATTTCCAGGGCATAGGAGGGAATCCAAGAGGATATCCAGATGCCTTCGAGATTGCTGACCTGCACTTCGTCTGGTGGGTCAAGATAGGCAGTGGTGGCGGCGCCGCTGGCGCTGATCTCGTTAGTGCAGATGAACGTAAAGCTCGAAACGGGGTGTTCCAAGATCACGGAGCTGTTCAGCAGCATCGGACACCGCAGCAGTTCACGAAGGGTCAACCGGGCTGTCACAGCGAGTCTCCAAGGGAAGGGATTGTGTACCCGTAACCGGAAATGTCGACCAAGGCCTGCGCAGCATATTCGCTCCATTCGCCCGGGGCCTCAAAGACAACGACATCTACCCCGAAACCGGGCAGGATACGCTCGCTGAGGAGGGGAATGCCGGTATGGCTGTCCAGGAGGCAGATTATCTGGGGGGCCTTAGCAAGCAGCCGGCCTTCGTCCATGAGCAGCAGGAATTCGTTCTGTGCCTCGATTCGAAGGTATCTTCCTGCGGCCCGAACAATCATCGTTCCTTTGGCCTGTACCCCGGCACCGGAATCACGGGGGGCAGGTTCCCAGTGAACGTCCACAACACTCCCTCGGCCCACAAAAAGGCACCCCGCAGTGTGGGAACAAAAATGGGATATCGCATCACTCACGGACTGAATTAGTTTCCTCGACTGCTGGAACTGGCGTCCAAGCTCCAAAGCTCGTCGAAGCGTCCGGCTTATGCCGCCTTCCCTCGCCTGTCGCCCATCCATGGGGTACCCCGCGAACGCCACCCAGCCGCCGAACAATTCCATGAGAACGCGCAGGGAACGCTCGGCCTCCTCGGCAGTTGATCCTGAAATTTCGACGCACCTCCCTGAAGTGTCGACCAAGGCACAAGGAGTCATCGAGACACTATGCGCGTTGAAAGTTGTCTGATGCAGTCCTGAGAGTCCTCGCCCCATGCCATCCATGTCGACCAGCGGGATGCCCAGGGCCGCCGCCACAAGGATCGGTGCAAAGGCATTGATCCCAGCCATTTCGAAGGCACAAACAAGTGCTCGCCGCCCTGGAAATTTCTGGGCAACCGCATCAAAAGCTCTTACGTACGGCTCCGATCCGCTGGGCTTTTCGCTGAAGGCCAACGCCGACCCCGCCAGGCCCACGGCCACTACGACATCGCCAGAAAGGATTTTACTTGGCGGAAATACGGTCACGCCGCCGCAATGTTCCAACAGATTCCGCGTCAAGAGAGACATGGCGTGAGTGTCACCGGCCCCACCCGAGCCCAGCATTCTCGCGCCAAACTCCAGCGCTTCCAGGTCCGTGGCCGTTAGAAGCCAAGACATGGCTTCCTCCTTCGAATGTGGGTGCGTGGGGGACGAATGTGTTAAGTATGCACATGATGAGGGCATTTAGTAGTCAGAGCAACCATTGATATCGACGGCCACGGGCCGTAGCTTCGTTTCATTCCCTCCTATCCCCGAATCTCTTCCCGGGTAGGACCTCATAGCCAAGGAGCACCGATGGCAACAACTACTGATAAGAAACACGCGGGGGAGGAGGACTACGCCCTGGAGCGTGTTCCCGACCACGCCCGATACAGCTGGTGGTCGGTGGCCGTTCAAAGGTTCGGCCAGATGTCAGCGCTTTCCCAGTTCCTTCTGGGTGCAGCCCTGGGATTTGGAATGGACTTTCCCACCGCCTTGCTCGCCATCTTCCTTGGATCAGTGATCCTAGAGGTGGTTGCCATCATGACGGGAATCCTTGGCCAAAAAGAAGGCCTCTCAACTTCGATTCTCGCTAGATGGACCGGCTTTGGACGCCATGGATCCAGCATCATCGCCCTGTTCATCTCACTTAGCCTGGTCGGATGGTTTGGTGTCCAAAGCGGCGTGGCCGCTGAAGGGCTTGCCAAGCTGGCGCCCGTTATCCCCGCATGGGCGTGGGCCCTTGTGGTCGGTGGTGCTGTGACCGCGATAGTCATTTACGGCTTCAAGAGCATGGCCTGGACCGCTTACATTACGATCCCCGCGTTCCTCCTGCTCGCCGGTTGGTCGATTGTCTCTGAGCTGCAAAGGCACGACCTCGGCGATCTGGTTAACCAGCCGGCCCCGGGACCGGTCCTTAGCCTGGCCGCCGGGACAACACTGGTGGCAGGGGGATTCATTGTCGGCATGGTCATTACCCCTGATATGACGCGCTTCAACCGCAAACCTTCCGATGTCATCAAGCAGACACTGCTCGGCGTCACCCTCGGGGAATTCATGGTGGCCATCGCCGGTGTTCTCCTTGCCCATGCACTCAAGACCAACGACATCATCGCAATTGTCACGTCCAGCAGCGGGTTCGTCGGCACAATCATCATCGTTGCCGGCACGATCAAGATGAACGACTGGAACTTGTACTCGGCATCCCTAGGCATTGTGAACTTCGTCGAGACAGTATTCAAGAAGCGAGTGAGCCGCACGAGCGTCACCATTTTTATCGGGATCCTGGGCAGCGCACTCGCCGCTGCCGGAATACTGAACTACTTTGTGGATTTCCTGATCCTGCTCGGAGTCACGTTTCCCCCCATCGCCGGCATCATGGTCGCCGAATACTACATCGTAAAGAAATGGCGAAGCGTCCTATCCGCATCTGCCCCCGGCCTGCCGGCAACAGAGCCAACGTGGGTCATCGGGACCCTGGTGGTTTGGGCCGCCTCGGTGCTGATCGGAACGTTCCTGCCGTGGGGGGTAGGATCCCTTAATTCGCTTGGCGCTTCCCTGATTCTCTACGTCATCGCGGGCAAACTCGGCCTAATCAAAGGCACATCCGAAGAGGCGCTATCACGCCGATCGATTACTGAAGAACGCGCACTGCAGGAGGACTACACGTGAAGATAGGCATCGATGTCGGCGGGACCAATACGGACGCGGTACTCATTGACGGAAGCGAGGTTCTCGCAGGTGTAAAAAGTCCGACAATGAGTGACGTGGGACAGGGGATTACCGGGTCCCTCCGCCGACTACAGAGTGCGTACTCCTTTGATCCTGCCGACATAGACGCCGTCATGATCGGCACCACCCATTTCATCAATGCACTTGTCGAAGCGGAGCGGCTGGCACCGACGGCGGCAATCCGGCTCGGACTTCCTGCAACGGGCGGACTGCCCCCGTTCGTCGGCTGGCCGGCACGGATTACTGAAGCGCTGCACGCCTTGCCCTACATGTGCCACGGCGGTCATGAGTTCGATGGACGGGAAATCTCTCCGATCGATCCTGACGAGATACGCAGGGCAGCCCAGGACGCCGTAGCCAAAGGGGCACGCAGCTTCGCAATCTCGTCCGTGTTTTCCCCAGTCAACTCGGAGTTTGAACAGAGGGCAGCGGAAATCATAAACGCCGAGTTCCCGGAACTTCCGGTCAGCCTTTCCAACGAAATCGGCAGGGTGGGGCTCCTCGAGAGGGAAAATGCAACAATCATCAATGCCGCCCTTCGTGAGCTTTCAGCAGATGTGTGTTCCTCACTCGATCAATCCCTGGTGGCGCTAAACATCCACGCCCCGCTGTTCCTGAGCCAGAACGACGGCACGTTAATGGATGTCGATTTTGCCCGAAAATACCCAGTGGCCACCTTTGCCTCAGGACCGACCAACTCAATGCGCGGCGCCGCCTACCTCTCCGGTCTCAAAGACTGCATAGTAGTGGACGTTGGCGGAACAACGACGGACGTCGGAGTTCTCCAGTCCGGCTTTCCCCGCGAGGCGGCAACAGAAATCGAGGTGGCGGGAATCCGAACCAACTTCCGTATGCCTGATGTGTTGTCCGTCGGCCTCGGTGGCGGCAGCCGCATCAGGTTCGACAACGGTGTGACAGTCGGGCCGGACAGCGTTGGCTACAGAGTCACGGAGGAGGCACTCGTTTTCGGAGGCAAAACTCTGACGGCGACCGACATCATGGTTGCGGCGGGTGATGCGGAGATCGGTGACCCCGGCCTCGTCAGCCATCTGGATCCTTCCATGGTGAAGGCGGCCAAAGTAGAAATCTACCGCAGGATCGCGGAGACGGTAGACCGGATGCGCACGAGTTCCGACCTCGTCCCGGTGGTCGCAGTCGGCGGCGGTGCGTTCCTGGTACCAGAACAGATGGCCTGCGCCAGTGACGTTGCCCGTCCGGGGCACTCCGGAGTGGCGAATGCCATCGGCGCCGCCATTGCCCAAGTCGGTGGCGAAGTCGACCGTATCTTTGCAATCCCGGCAGGAAAGCGCGAAGAAGTGCTCGATCAGGCCAGGGAGGAAGCAATCAGCAAAGCCATAGCTGCCGGAGCCAAAGCCAGCACTGTCCAAATCGTGGAGATCGACGAGCTGCCCCTGGCCTATCTGCCCGGAAACGCGTCCCGGGTACGCGTCAAAGCGGTCGGCGACCTGCCGGCGTCGAAATAGCCACACGCGAACGCTGACTGCAAGAAGTAGAAGGAAGAACAACATGAGTTTCTATCTGTCACTAGACGACGTACCTGACTTGGCACGGGGCGCGGCAATACTGGGTACAGGCGGCGGAGGAGATCCGCTCATCGGCCGGCTCCTCGTCGAGGAATGCCTCAAAAACGGAAAGAAGATCGAAATCCTCGATCCGACCGAAATTGATGACGATGACTTTGTCATTGCCACGGCCATGATGGGCGCTCCGACTGTCGTAGTCGAGAAAGTCCCCGCCGGCTCTGAGGCAGTCCGGTCGCTCCGTGCCTTGGAGAAACACCTCGGAAAAACAGCCGATGCAACAATCCCCATGGAGTGCGGCGGACTGAATTCCATGATTCCTCTGGTCGTCGCCGCCGAAGCAGGTATCCCGGTGGTGGACGGCGACGGAATGGGGCGAGCCTTCCCGGAGCTTCAAATGGAAACGTTCGGAGTCTATGGAGTGTCCGGATCACCGCTCGCTGTTTCTGACGAAAACGGGCACACGTGCATCGTCGATACCGGCCAGGACAACCAGAGGATGGAGACTTTCGCCCGCGCGGTCACCATCAAGATGGGGGGCGCGGCATACATCGCCGAGTATCCAATGAGCGGAGCAGACGTCAAGCGTACTGCGATCCGCAACACCGTCACACTGGCCCTCAATATCGGCCGGACTTTGCGTAAGGCCAAGGACAAACATCTTGATCCGCTGGCAGAACTCAGTGCCTTCCTGAAGGACACAATATACGGTCATGGAACCGTGCTCATGCGGGGAAAAATCGTTGACGTTGAGAGGTTCGTTAGGGACGGGTTCACCCAAGGGTTTGCCACTGTGGAGTCATTTGATGGTGGCCACGAGATGCGGATCCAGTTCCGGAACGAGAACGTCATTGCACACAAGAATGGTGCAGTGGTTGCCATTGTTCCGGATCTTATTACGATAGTTGATGTTGATCTGGGCACACCGATCACTTCCGAGGCCCTGCGGTTCGGACAGCGGGTTGCCGTCTACGGAATCTCGACTCCTGCCATCATGCGGACCCCGGAAGCGCTGCAAGTCTTTGGCCCCCAGGCTTTCGGACTCCATGAGCCATGGGTTGCCCTAGAGGAATTGAGCGCCGCCCGATGACATCGTTTCGGACTCGTTCCGCACTGGCCGACACCCTGGTATTTGACGGCCATAACGACTTGCCTTGGGCTCTGCGGCAGAAGTTCGATTCCCGCGTCGAGGAGATCGACTTATCGCAGCACCAGCCCCGCCTGCACACAGACATTCCGCGGCTCCGGGAAGGCCGGGTCGGTGCGCAATTCTGGTCGGTCTTCGTCCCGTCCAACATGCTGCCGGCCGACGCCGTCGTGGCGACCCTCGAACAGATCGACTGCGTACACCGGATCATCTCCAAGAATCCCGAGACATTCAGCCTCGTGGACTCTGCCGCCGGCGTAAGAACCGCCGCCGCAGAGGGAAAAATTGCCTCGCTGATGGGCATAGAAGGAGGGCATTCCATCGACGCATCGCTTGGGGTGCTTCGGATGATGAGACGTGTCGGCGTCCGCTACATGACTCTCACACATAACGACAACACGCCGTGGGCGCGCTCGGCGACGGGCGAACAGGTCGACCATGGGCTCACGGATTTCGGCAGACGCGTGGTCGGCGAAATGAACGATCTCGGGCTGATAGTGGATCTATCTCACGTAGCAGAGCAGACGATGCATGACGCGCTGAATACGAGCGCTGCTCCTGTAATTTTCTCCCATTCGTCTTGCCGCAGCGTCACCGACCACGTTAGAAACGTGCCGGATGCCGTGCTTGAGAGGTTGCCTGGAAACAACGGTGTGCTCATGCTTACCTTCGTTCCTGCCTTTATCTCAGAGGCCTGCGCGGACTATGAGCGACATGCTGATGAAGTCCGGGAGAGACTCGGCCTTCGGACAGGGTTCCACGCAGGCCAGGTGGAAGAGGACATCGCGGCCGCCGCAGAATTTGCCCGGTGGACGTCGCAGAACCAGGCTCCGCAGGCCACCATCGCCGACATCGTTAGACACATGGAACATGCACGCGAAGTAGTAGGACCCCAGCATCTTGGCATTGGAGGGGACTTCGATGGCATCGAACAACTGCCCCGCGGAATTTCCGGGGTATCAAGCTACCCGGCGGTCATTGAAGCACTAGCCGAACGGGGCTGGTCCCCTCCTGATCTGTGCAGCCTCGCTTTCGGCAATGTCCTCCGGGTGCTGGAAGATACGGAGGCGGCCGCGAATCAAGATCTGATCGGTCCGTTCCTGCGGCACGCAGAAATCGCCCACCAGCGCTGATGTCTGTCGCTGGCGTAGGGCGGGCAAAATCAGCGAGGAAGCTGCCCAGGCTATGACGAGGCCACCGCATTGGAGCCTGGGATCACCCTCCACCGACCCCGCTGTGCGGGCTCTTCCCAGCGGTTGGAGCGCGCACAGCCGACTGCCGCCATCCCTCAAGCGCTCCATAGCACGCCCATGCTGGCTGGCGGACGCGACTAAAACTCCTGCGGACAGAAAAATACTCAATCGAAGAAGGGCAACACATGATTGGCAATGCCTTGCGGGATCTGGAACTCACCGACGAGGAGACTGTCCGGATGCACAAGTTGTACCGCCATCTGCACGCCAATCCCGAACTGTCAATGCAGGAACATCGGACCGCAAGGCTCATCACCGACCATCTTAGTGCCATCGGAGCCGAGACCTTTAGCTGTGGCGGGACGGGCGTCGTTGGCGTACTGCGCAACGGCGAGGGGCCAGTCGTGGGTTTCCGGGCCGACATCGACGGCCTGCCGATCAAGGAGGAAACAGGACTTGATTACGCCAGCCAGGCCACCGGTGCCCTGGCTGACGGGACTCAGGTTCCGGTAATGCACGGCTGCGGCCATGACATGCACATCACCGCAGCGCTGACTGCGGCGGCCTTGCTCGCGGATGCCACCGATGCCTGGACCGGGACAGTCGTCTTCATCTTCCAGCCGGGGGAGGAAACGGCCGCCGGAGCCCAGGCGATGGTCGACGATGGTCTGTGGAACCGGGCTCCCAAACCGGAGATAATCTATGGCCAGCACGTCGTGCCGAGCCTGGCGGGCACGGTAAGCATCAGCCGCGGTACCGCTATGGCCATGGCCGATTCCTGGAAGGTCACCGTGCATGGGCGTCAGGCGCATGGTTCCCAGCCCCAAGAATCGATCGACCCGATCGTGCTCGGGGCCCACATGTTGGTCCGGCTGCAGACCATCGTTTCGCGTGAGCTGGACCCCATGCAGTCCGCAGTCGTGACAATCGGAACCTTCCACGGGGGCGTGAAGGAAAACATCATTCCCGCCATGGCCGAGTTCACCATAAACGTACGGACCTTCGACCAGAAAGTGCACGAGGCCGTGCTGACATCAATCCGCCGAATCATCCGCGCAGAGGCAGAAGCCTCCTCCGCGCCGCCCCCTGAGATTGAGGAGCTGTATTCTTTTCCGCTGTGCTACAACGATCCCACGGCGACAGATCAACTTCTCCAGGAATTTCGGGCCATGATCGGAGAGGAACAGGTCCGCGAGATTCCGCCGATGCTGGCCAGTGAAGACTTCGGGACCCTCGCAACAGCTATCTCTGCCCCCTCGGTTTACTGGACCTTCGGAGGCTATACCGCCGAGACGCTCAGGGCTGGCGGGCACATCGCCGGCAACCACTCGCCACATTTCGCCCCCGCCCTGGCACCCACCCTGAGCACTGGCGTCCGGGCTGCTATGACGGCGATCCTGTCCAAAGTTGGATGCTGACAGCCCCCGTGCCTGTTGAAAAGCAGAACCCGGGCCTGCGGTGCGATTTGTGCCGGCCTCCGCAATCCCGTCAACCTGACTGGGCTCGGACAAGCTCCCTTTGGTTCGGCTGTCCCGTCCACAGCTGGGGTCATTTCGGGTTATCCACGGCTGATATTGAGGGAGCCGTTGGGATAGCTCCCCTAGAGCAGTAGCGGTGGATAACCCCATAAGGATTTTCCCCAGGTGTGGGCGGTAGGGGCCGCGTTTCTCCGCGGCTTGCAGATTCAGGCCGTCGCTTTTAAGACCCAGCCATGCACCATCTGTCAGGTTGGGGTGTACTCCATCCAGACTTATCTTGATAAGGCACTGGTGCGCGCAGCGGGCTTAACCCGTGTGATCCCACCGATACGGGCGGCTTTCTCCAAGTGCTTTGGTGTCGCTTCTGGCCGGATCGGAAAAGGCGCGTCTGCTACCGCCACCGCGGTTTGCGTCGCGGGGGAGCCCGCGCATCCATGGGGGCAAGCTGAAGGCCACGCGTGGCATTCTCGCACTTGTATTCTTGCCGTGAAAACAATCCCTGATGCTGTCTGGCCTAGAGCAGCTGGAAGCGGTTAGGCATCGATCACCAAATCGGTCCGCGCGGTGGAGCAGCAGGGCAGGAACTTGCCTGCATCGATTTCCCGTGCCCGGATCCCGCCCTGGTGGTTCATCTCGATGTCTCCGGAAAGCTTGACGACCTTGCAGGAGCCGCACATCCCTTCCTTGCAGTTCGCGCCGATCCTGACGCCCGCACGCTGGGCTACCCCGAGGATGTGTTCGTCGGGGTCGATGCGCACATTGATGCCGGTGCGCATGAAGGACAGGGTGAGGCTTCCTGTTCCGACCGTGTCGAAGCTCGAGGCATCAGGGGACACGGCCTCCGGCCCCACGCCTGAACTTCCGTCGGAGGCTTCGGAATAGGGCGCCGTGTCCATGATTTCCAGCGGCAGCCCCGTGGCCTTCAGGGGTCCCTCGGCGTTGTAGCTGGGTTCGTAGAGCCCGAACGCTGTGGGCTGGCTTTCATAGTAGTCCTCGGCGGAATCGGCGATTTCCTCGGCGATTTCCTCGGCAATGTCCTCTGCAAGCGCGATCTCCGCCTGGTATTCAAGGATCGTCTGGCGATCTCCCGAGAAGAATTCCATGTTGATGGAGGTGTCGTCGACGCCGACCTTCCCCAGTAGCTCGGTGGCGGTGTTCAGGTAACCCTCGGGGCCGCAGGCATAGACTTGGCGGCCGTTGGCATCGGGGGCAACTTCGTCGAGCATGGCCGCCGTCAGCCTTCCGCTGAGCCATTCCCACTCTTGGGGTTTGCTGCGGTCACCCAGGGCGTAGAAGACCTTGACTCGCGAGTCCACGGAGGCGATGTAGGCAAGCTCCTGGTGGAAGGCATATCCTCCGGCCTCCGCTCCATGGTAGAGCACCACGACATCGGCCTGTCCGGGCAGGGAGTGGATGGTCCGCACCATCGACATAATGGGGGTGATGCCTGCGCCGGCGGCCAGCAGGAGGTACCGCGCCCGGCGGTCGGCGTCAGGCAGGTGGAATGCCCCGACCGGTCCGAGCATCTCGAGGACGGTGCCGGGTTTGACGTTCTCGTGCACCCAGGGGGAGACGAGTCCAGTGGGGTCGCGTTTGACTGTGATGTTGAAGGTCCACGGCTGGGTGGGCGAACTGGACAGCGAGTAGCTGCGGTCCACCGGATCCTGGTCCTCGCCGTTTACGGGAAAGGCGACGTTCACGTACTGGCCCGCACGGAACGCCAGGGGCGCACCGTCGCAGCGGCGGAACACCAAGGTCATCATGCCGCCCGCCTCGGGAACGGTCTCGACGCATTCCGCCGTGAACTCCTGCGGATGCCAGGGGCCCAATGCGTGGGCAGCGCGGGCGGGTCCCTCGGTGCTGCCCATCACTCTGTTCCACGGCATCTCAAGACCGCGAATGCGCTGTGGTTCCTGGATTGCCGTGTCGGTGCGGAGTTCAGTCATGCCAAGTGCTCCTGCACGCGCTGTACGTACCAGTTGATGAACGCCTCGACCTGGTATT
Source organism: Arthrobacter pascens (assembly GCF_017052465.1). Taxonomy (GTDB): domain Bacteria; phylum Actinomycetota; class Actinomycetes; order Actinomycetales; family Micrococcaceae; genus Arthrobacter; species Arthrobacter pascens. The sequence continues at coordinate 12,633 of NZ_JAFHKT010000110.1, read as the reverse complement.
CGCTCTTCATGTAGGGCCCGGGCTCGTAGGCGGGGCTGCTGGCGCCCTTCTGGCACAGCTCCACGAACGCCTTGTCCTGCAGATTTGTCTGCTTCCAGGTGTAGGTGAGTTTCTCCAGATCGTAATCAATGCCTTCCTCGGCGTCGTCAGCCACCAGCCAGGTGGTGCGTACCAGTGTCTGGTGTTCGTTGACGGGGAAGACGGCGAAGGTGATGACGTGGTCCCCGAGGAAATGGAACCAGCTGTTAGGCTGCAGGTGCATCGAGCAGCGGCCAAGGCGGAAGTCCCGCAAGTCACCGAGCAGCTTCTTGGAGAGCCTGCGCCCATCGGGCGAGAACGATTCGCCCTCACCGTCAAGCGATTCCCGTGAGATGCGGATTCCCGCTATGCGCGTGTCGAGCTCCTCGACGACTTCATAGGGAAGGCCATAGCGCCTGCAACGCTCCTCAAGCGAGGACTGCGCTTCCTTGTTGCGGTCCCACACTTCCTCGAGATGGGCCGGGACCAGGCCCTCCGTCAGGCCCCAGGTGGGAAAGAGGGAACAAGCGAGCTCCGGGTGGCCGTCGCAGTGGTAGCACTCACGGTTGTTCTCCATAACGAGCTTCCAGTTGCCCTCCTCGATGATGTTCTGCTGGTAGGCGATTTTCGTCTTCGACAGATCGTGGGGCGCGAGGTAAGGCTCGAAGATCTTTCCGGTTTCGTCGAAATCCGTCGGCGGTTCGTCCGCAATGCAGACGAAGATGAGTCCGGCGAACACGCGACTGTGGGCGCGCTTGAGGCCGAAGCAGCCCTTGTCGAACTTCGTTTCCCCCGGTGCCGAGGCATGGATCAAATCGCCGTTGGGGGAGTAGGTCCAGGAGTGATAGCCGCATACAAGGTTTCCCGTTGACCCCGCGGGTTCGGTCAGGACGCGGGCGCCGCGGTGGCGGCACACATTGTGCAGGACGTTCACGCCGCCGTCGTCGTTGCGCAGAACGATCAGCGAGTAAGGCCCGTAGTCCACGGTGACGTAGTCGCCCGGCTCCGGGAGCTCGGCGATGCTGGCAGCAAAGATCCAGTGCTTGCCAAAAATGGCCTGCATGTCGATGTTGAAAATCGTCGGATCGGTGTAGAAGGGGGCGTCGAGGGAATATCCCACGCGCCGGAAATCGAACAACTCCGTGATTTCCGCCAGCTGCTCGGTAGGCAATGATGAAGCGAGTTTTCCGCGTGAATTGAGGGGCAAGTTCACTGGAACAGACATGTGTTTCCTCCCGGGGGGCCTGGGTAGTGTGCGATTCGTGGGGACCACGGGTGGGTGGGTGCAGCTGGCGTTGTCGAGAACGTTTCTAGTTACGAGATTAGGGAGTATTGATCTGCAACAAAAGCGCAAGATTTAGGAGATAACCGTGCACAATAGATGCATGATCGATCCAAGGCTCATCACACTTCGGGTGTTTGCCCGGTGCGGCACCGTTGGCGCAACCGCGGAGCTCACGGGTTATTCTCCCTCCGCCGTCTCCGCACAATTGCGGGAGCTCCAGCGCGTGCTTGGAATGCAGCTGCTGACGAAGGACGGCCGCGGTGTACGGCTGACCGCCACGGGCCGCTTTCTCGTGGCGGGTTCGGACACCCTGATTGCGGAATGGGAGAGCCTGCGCGCCGCGGCTATGGAGGCCGGCGACCAGGTGCAGTCCCGTTTTGGCCTCGGTGGATTCTCCACGGCGGCCGCCCAGTTGCTCGCGCCGCTGGCCGCCACGCTGCGCTCGACACGCCCCCTGCTGGAGGTGCAGGTACTCGAGGCCAACCCGGCCCGCTGCTTCGACTTGTTGGTTGCCGAGCGAATCGACCTCGCGGTCGTCGTCGCGATGCAGTCCGACACCTATGGTGAGGACGATCCGCGCTTCGAGCAGACCGTTCTGCTCGACGATCCCTTGGACGTGATCATTCCCTCCAACCATCCACTGGCATCGCGGGAAACGGTGACGCTCGAAGAGTTGGCGTCGGAACCTTGGATCACCGAGGCCGCCGGTTCCACCTACCATTCCCTATTCACCGCGGCGTTCACGGCAGTCGGGGTGACGCCGCGGATTGCCCATGAGGCCGTGGAATGGGAAACCCAGATCGCTTTCGTTGGTGCGGGGCTGGGCGTGGGCCTGCTGCCGCGGCTGGCGCCCCTGCGTAGTGCCGAAAACGTGGTTCGACTGCGCATTACTGGCAAGGGGAAGCCCGCGCGCCGTATTGTCGCTGCGGTGCGCAGGGGCAGCATCGCATCGCCCCTGATCCAGGAGTCGCTCGGCATCCTGCAGGTCAGGGCCAATCATATCCTCGCCGCCCGACCCGAAGACGATCTCTGAAATCGCATGGCGCCATTCGTTGCCGACGGGCCAGCAGGTCCAGAAGGTGGCGACACGTCCGCGTGGCCGCCCTTCTTCGCCGCACTAAACGGGCCGCCGGCTCTGGGATCACGCACCGGGTGGCACTGAATGCCTCCGGTATAGCAGCGTCCGGTTGTGGAGCCGAGCCGGATGGCCACCTCAACTTCTTTGGCTGCGTCATGTGTCTGCCGAGCGGCCCATGAGATGGGAGAAGGAGGTGTCGCCAGAGCCAACCTTCGGGCCGGATTCCGCAGGTTTCCGAAAGACTTAGTCAGTAGTCTGCTGCAATGGCACCGCTAACCAAGGCACCAGCGTCCGGGCTATCGATCCGGATTTCAAAGCGAGGGATGCGGGACAGAAAAATTTGGACCTCGCTTCATCTGCGAATCCGGGGAGCGGTGTCTTACTACCTTGTCTCGCAGCACCTGCCCGTTCTCACGTAATCGCTCGAGCTTGTAAGGCACGGCACACACGATCCCCGACAGCGGTACGAGTGCCTTGCGGACGACACGTCCGGGCGTGAGCCGCCAGGGTACCAGGAGCTAGACGGAAAGCTCCTGCTAATCTCACGTCGAACTACCCGGCCCGCAAGTTGCTACTCCCCCTGTGTCACACACCGATAACCGGGCCTTTCGTCAAGTATGGCCGTGCTGGGATTGGGGGGGTGTGCCGCTAGCAAAGGGCCCATCTGGTTTCTCCGAGGTGCGGGAGTTCCCGCAGCTACTTGTACGACCGGTGGTGGTCCATGAGCAACTTGGCCATGGTCTTGGCGCGGCCAGCGGCGCGGGAGTCGCCCTCGGCCGCGGCGACGATGGCTCCCTTGATCAAGATGTGAATAGACCAGGCGAAGTCGTCCGGGTCGTTGAGCCCGGCCGATTCTGCGAGTTCCGCGATCTGTTGCCGCGTCCTGTCCAGGTACTGGATGCTCGCTTTCCCGAGGGGGTGGTCGGAACCCATTTCCATCAATACGTGCGGGAAGGAGCTTACCTGGGCCGCGCCCTCGCGGAACCAGTCGTCGAAGACGTCGAAGATGGTCAGCATGGCTGCCTCGTCACTGGTCCCGCGGCGGGCGATTGCGTTCTCGATCGCGACCGTGCGTTCCAGGTACCACTGCTCGAGGAAGGCCAGCACGACATCGTCCTTGGAGCGGAAGTGCCTGTAGAAGGTTGCCTTGGCCACGCCTGATGCGCGGATCAGTTCGTCGACTCCGACGTCGCGGATCCCGCGACGGGCGAACAGTTGGTAAGCCGCGGCAACGATCTTCTCTCGAGGACTGTCCGTTGCAGGGCGCCCTGACTGTTCAGCGCCACTTTCTGGAGTTTCCACACACGGATAATACCAATCCCCCGGGGGGCAAGACAGACCGGTCTGTCTATTGCTTCGAAACATTGGGCCTGTCCTGCGAGCCCGGTGGAGAGACATCAGGAAGAACAGCGAGCTGGGAGTTCACCGGACCCCAAGAGCGTCGGCCGGGGTCGACGCTGAGGACGCCAATCCGGGGAGAACCCTGCGCCTATCTAGGCGCACTTTGGAACGCCGAACATGGAGATTCCGTCAACTGCGGCGTGGGCGATTTGGCCCCGCCAGGACGCACGGCCACCATGCACAACTCCGGCTTCAATGGAACTGCCGCTCGTTCTGGTCGGGCTCCGATTGGCCCGTTCTGATGGGTCGGGAGGCCATGGGTCAGGATGATGGTGTGACGTCGATGAGCACCTTTCCGATGGTGCCCTGCTCCACGGCGTCGTGTGCCGCGGCGGTCGCTTCGAGCGGGAAGCGGGTTAGCGGCAGGCCGTGTTCTTCGCCGACGCGCATCGCACCGGCCTTCAACGCCTCGGAGACAGCGGCCGCGGCGGTGCTGTTTCTGCTCGTCCGTGACGGTGTAGGTGAGGATGAACTGGTAGCGGATGTTCTTCGTCATGCTTTCACGGATGGGAACCGTCACTGATTCTCCGGGATTCGCGGCGTAGATGGCTATGGTTCCGCTTGGCTTGAGCACCTGCACGTCTGAGTGGATGTTGGCTGGAGCGTTTACGTCAACGATGGTGTCGACTCCCCCGGGGGCTGCCTCGCGGACGGCAGTCACGACGTCGTCGGTTCGGTAGTTGATGACTGTATGGGCTCCGGCGAGGCGTGCGAGTTCAGCTTTCCGGTCTCCGCTGACGGTGGTGATGACGGTTGCTCCGGTCCAGTTTGCGAGCTGAATGGCAGCGTGTCCCACTGCGCCTGCGCCGCCGGTGATCAGTACCGTTCGTCCCGCCAGGGCTCCGGGGGAGAGCCTGGCAGGGCCGTCCTCGTTCGAGGTCAGTGCTCGGTGCGCTGTCAAAGCGGGGATGCCGATGGACGCGCCTGTGTCGAAGGATTCAGCATCCGGAAGCGGGACTGCTTTGGCCGCCGGTACAACCGCGTACTCCTGTGCCGTGCCCTCATTGCTGCCCCAGGCGACGTCCCAGAGCCAAACGCGGTCTCCGATGCTGAGTCCTGTCACTCCGGAGCCGACTTCATCGATCACGCCTGCGCCGTCCTGGTTAGGAACCTTCGGTGCTGCCAGCGGGGTGCTTCCTCCTCCGCCTGCCCGGGACTTCCAGTCGGTAGGGTTCACCCCGGAGACGACCACGCGGACCCGGACCTCACCAGGGCCGGGATCAGCCAACGGCTTGTCCTGAAGCTTTAGCACTGAGGACGAACCTGTCTCTTCGTACACAATCGCTTTCACGTCTTCTCCAAATGAGTCGGGTTACCAGTGGCCAGCCTTACCGAATCAATCTATCGAAGGACGGCGGCCAACTTCCTGTGCAGATGGGCTGTTCATGAGCTCGTCGAGATTGTGGTCTGGAATGAAATATCCCTCGGGAAGCTGCTCACCAGTGACGTTCCCTGGAAACGGGTGCCCAGTGCATCCATCTGCCGCTACATCCAGTCGTAGCCGTCCGCGTGCAGCGGCAGTTCAGCCATGGCCGGGTTGGGCTTGAGCATTTCGTTGGCAAGGAGCGCCCCGAACGTCTCCGCCGTCTGGATCGTGCGCAGGAGGATCCGGTCCTCCGAGATGTCGTGGCGCATGCGCTCCGGCGGGATGGCCACTGCGGGGCGGGCTCTTCGAATGGGGAATGCAGGCACCGGACAATCACCGCCGAGAGCACCGACATAAGAGCGGCCGGGGGGTCAGGTGGAAGTGAAAGCGGCTACAGGAAGTCAGTTCGTTGGCGAGCGTGGAGAACCCACCGCGTGGCTTCGAGCACTGTTGCTCCTGGAAGGCGCGCCCGGTCATGCACGCTTCTATTCTTCGGCCATGACATGTTCGAAGGAGGCGCAACGCCATGATGCACGTTGGCTTCCGGGCGGCAGGCAGCCCGGAAGCCAATGCTTGGTCTTGGTAATTCGCCGAGCCTTGGCCAAGACATCCGAACACGCCGCGGACGTCGTCCAAGCCGGGTGATCATAACGACCGTTTCTGAAGCCTCCGTTAGCAGCAGTTCGGAAAACAGATTTCCGGACCAGCACGATGCATGGGCACCCCAGCTTCCGGGGCGCACGGATAAGGGAGGTTTCTACTAGCTCACGCGGGGATTATCTACTGTCCGGCCTCATATGCCCTTTGCTGAGAGAGGTTGGTTTCTTCTATCGGTGAATTGGACCTTCAATCTGGACAGGGCTGTGCGCCCGCCATGTCCTCTATGCGCGGTTGGGGGAGGACTTTGTGAATTACCGTTCCATCACCTTGAAAGATCAGGATTCGGCTGAGGCCCTCAACCCCGACCCAAAAGAAGCGTCGGCCGTTAGATGGGGCATCTGTATGTGAAGGGTAAAGCGGGGTGTGCCTGTCGTATGCACGCCCCGCTTGGTCACCTTGGTACTGCCTTTTAGGTGGGCAATTCCGTAGGCGGCTCGATCAGCCGAGGTCCGGTATCAGCAGCACTTTGCAGGCGTCTCCGGTGAGCAGCTCTACGGCTTCGTCGATTTGGCTGAGTTTCATGCGGTGGGTGATGAGCCAGTCGAGTTCCAGTTTTCCGGAGTCCAGCAGCAGCAGGCTTTGTTCCCAGGTTTCCCAGAGCCGGCGGCCGAAGATTCCGCGCAGGGTGATGCCCTTTTTATTGATGTGGGCTGCGATGTCGACTTCTGCGGGGCGGCTGGGGTGGCCGACGGTGATGACGGTGGCTTCACGGCGGACGGCTTCGAAGAGGGTTGCCAGGGTGCCTGGAGCGCCGGAGCATTCGAAGGCGACGTCGAAGCCACCGCGCCGGCCGGTCAGTTCCCGGCAGCGGTCGATGATGCCGTCGTTGGGATGGAGTGCGGTCGCGCCAAGTTTTTCGGCTTGGGCGCGGCGGTAGGGGTTGGGGTCGACGGCGATGACATGGCTGGCTCCCATGAGCAGTGCCAGGTTCACGACGACGAGGCCGACCGGTCCTGCGCCGCTGACGAGCACGGCCCGTCCTGCGACGGAGTAGTCGGCGCGCTGGATGGCGTGGACGGCGACCCCGGCCGCTTCGAGCAGGGCACCGGATTCAAGGGACAGTCCTGTGGGGAGTTTGACGCAGATGTCCTGGGGGACTGCGGCGTATTGGGCGAAGACGCCGTCGATGTGCATGCCCAGGATGCCTGTGCGTTCGCAGGTGTGGGCGTCTCCGGTGCGGCAGGGGAAGCACTGGCCGCAGGTGAGGTGGCTTTCGAGGGCAACCTGGTCGCCGACCTTTAGGCCGGTGACGCCGGGGCCAACTTCGACGACGGTGCCTGCGCCTTCGTGGCCCAGGATGACCGGGAGGTTGAGGTTGAAGGCCTGGGCGGAGGGGGTCCATTCGTAGAGTTCCCGGTCTGTGCCGCAGAGGGATGCGGCCCCTACCTGGATGACGACTGTACCTTCTGTTGCTTTGGGGTCTCCGGCGTCGGTGACGTAGGTGACGCCTCGTTCGGCCGCGGTTTTGACTACTGCCCGCATTGGGGGCCGCCTTTCGTTGGTTCTGGTGATGCGTGGGGAATGCCTGGATGGGTATCAGTCGGGGAGTTGGCCGGCGAAGCGGCGCAGTATGTTGGTGGGGCCGACCTGTCCGCCCTTGAGGAGCAGGCGGCATCCGGCGACCGCGGAGCGGCCGTCGGCCTGCAGGATTGGGCCCGCGGTGACGAACTGGTCGGAAACGCGCAGTTCTCGCACGCCCATGGCGATGAGTGCGTGGCTGGAGGTGTCACCTCCGCACACGGCGATGTCGCGGGTGAGGCCGGCTGTCGCCATGCGGGCTGCAATGCCTCCGATCAGTGCTCCGACATAGCCGGCATCAGCAGGTTTGGCGGCTCCATAGCGAGGATCTCCAGGACCCCGGGTGGTGTGGACGACGACGTTCCGGCCCTTCTGAAGGGCTGCTGAAACGCGCCGGTCCAGGGCGGCTACGGCCGTCGTGTCATGGCGCTGCAGCAGTTCGGCAGGCACGGGAACGTCCTCCCAACCGTGGGTTATGGCGTCGTTGATCTGCTCTGCTGTGGTGCTGGAAGCTGAAGCGCTGATGGCCAGTACGGGTCCTGACGGCCGCTGCGGTCCAGGTGTGCGCGGAGTCTGATCCGAGATGGATCGCGCCAGTGCTGCCATGATTCCACCGGAGCCAACAACGATGGAAGGACCGTGCCCGTGTTCTTCCCGCGTGAGTGCTTCGGCGACGGCGTCCATGTGCCGTTCGTCCACGGCGTCCACGACGAAGGCAGGTGCTCCGAGCTCCCGCCGGCGGTCGGCCCAGGCGTCCTTGAAGGTGCCGTCCTCATAGACGGGCAGGTGGATGGCACCGGGAACTTCCCCGGTGCCGAGCTGCTCGGCCAGGACCTGGCGCAGGTCGGCCTCGGCCATGGGGGTGGACGGGTGCCGGGACATGACCGGGTGGCGGTCCAGCCGGTAAATTTGGCCGGCATGGGTCGCGTAGTGGTTGCTGAAGGCGGTGTAGCGGCCAAAGGCTGGCTGGGCCGGAACGACGGGGATTGGCCCGTGCAGGGCAAATTGCTCATGCAATAGCTGGATTCCACGGCCGATGCTGCCGACAGTGGTGGAGCTGTCGAAGGTGGAGCAGACCTTGTAGAGCAGCACCTCAAGGTTGAGAGCGGCGATGCCTGCCAGGTCCCTGCGGACCAGGGTGTCGAATGCTTCCCCGGCCAGGGACCTGGAGGGCCCGGCGATTCCGACGACGTCAGCATCAGCGGGCAGGGGCGCGTCGCCGATGACGAGGACCGCTTCAAGGCCGTAGCGGTGCGACTGGGCGAGGACGTCGGCGGCTCCGGTGAGGTCATCTGCGACGAAACCGAATGCGGGCATGTCAGGCACCTTTCCCGAAAGTCTGGACTGCGTGCAGGAGTGCATCGTCCCCGGCCCGGGAGCGCTCGTCCGCTGCCGCCTGGAGGGGTACGCCGGCCACTGCCGCTTCCCATGCCTGGCGCAGGCTTCGCACCCCGGCCCCGGGACCGTCCGGGTGCGCGGCGACGCCGCCGCCGGCGAGCATCATCAGGTCCGTGGAGCCCACGGCATCGAAGGTGGGTCCGGGGGTGGTGACGTTCTGTCCGGAGGACAGGACGGGCAGCGGTGCGATGGTCGCACCCAGGGGTTCGAGCAGGCTGCGGATGTTCGCGGCGACCTCTTCGTCCAGTTCGTAGAACTTGCTGCCCAGTCCGCTGGCGTGCAGGTGGTCGGCGCCGGCGAGGCGGGCCATCTGCTGCCAGACCCGGTAATCCATGCCCAGTGCCTTGGACCGCATCGAGGCGGCAAGCCCGGCGCGGTGGCCGTGGATCGGTACCTCGGCGAAGCTGCGCAGCAGGGCCAGGGCGGGCAGGCCCATGACCGGGATGTTCAGCATCACGCACCGGCCGCCGGCTTCGACGACGAGGTCGTGGCGCTTGCGCAGTCCGGCGAGGTCGCCGGTGATGTTGAAGGCGTACATGGTGGAGTGGCCGGTGACCTGCTCGGCGGCGCGGATTTCTTCGGTGGCCACCGCGACCCGGCGTTCCAGGGGCAGGTAGGCGGGGTCAGTCATCAGTTCGTCGTCTTTGATCAGGTCGATGGAGGCCATCGCCAGGTCGCGGACCACGAGCCGGAATTCCTCTTCGGAGAGTCCGACGTTGGGCTTGACGATGGTGCCGACCATGACGCCTTGGACGTGGCTGATGAGTTTGCGGGTCCCTTCGATGCCGAAGGCCGGGCCGGGGTGGGCGGCGACGAAGTCCTCGGGCAGGGCTATGTCCTGCAGGCGGCAGGCGTAGAGATCGCCCAGTTCGAAGAGGTTGCCGGCGATGGCGGTCTGCAGGGTGGCCAGGTCCGTGCCGACGTTCTCCATCGGAAAATCGACGGTGACGAGGGCCGCCCGGACCTTCTCGGGAGTTGACCTTGATGGCAGGGAGGGCCGGCAGAAGCCGAGCTCCTGCACATTCGAGATACGTGCGGCGTGCCGTTCACGGATCCGGGCCGACTCACCGGGGACCGGCAGGAACGTGCCGCTGGACTGCTCGCCCGCCATGATGGCTGCGGCCTTCTCGGGGTCAATCTCGGACTCTAGGTAGTAGGTGCAACGCACCGAGCGCGGGTCGCGCATGGATTCTCCGTCCAGAAAGGGATTGTTCAAGGGTTGTTCAGATTGAGCTGGGAACGACCGGATCGGCCGGCTGGAGGCCTCCGGCCCGCTTCAGGGCCCAGGACGCGACGATCGGGGCGAGCAGCGCTGTCACGAGGACGGCGGTGGCGGCCTGGGCTGAGGCGGAGGCGACGAAGGGTTCGAACCTCGGGTCGGCGACGGCGACTACCGCGGGGACGGCGACGGCGTTGCCGGCTGTGGTCCCGGCGGCGAATCCGATGCCGCTCTTGGAGCCGCGCCGAAGGATGAACCGGTACCCGAGATAGGTCAGGCCTCCGGTGAACACGACGACGATCAGGCCGAGGAAGATCCCGGCGAAACCGCCGGTGAGCACGGTCTTCAGATTGATGCCGGTACCAACAGCGAAGGACATGAACGGGATCACGATGTTCGGTACATGGTCCAGGGCCTTCGTCCACTCCCGGTCGACTGCGCCGATGATGAGGCCGATGATGAACGGGATCAGTGCCGCGGCGAAGGCAAGTACCGGGATGTCGCCCAGCCCGGATGCGCCCAGGAAGATCAGGGCCAGGAATGGTCCGTCATCAAAGGCGCTGGCGACGTAGGCGCCTGTATCCCGCTCATCGCCGTATTGGCCGGCGAACGCCAGCCACAAGGCGCCGTTGCTGTTGCCGAAGATGGCCAGCATCGCCAGGATTGATACCCCTGCGATGCCTTCGATGCCGACCACCAGGCCCAGGATCACCGCAATCGAGGCCGGGATCAGGGTCTTGCAGACCAGCACCACGGTGGTGGTGGAGGCGGCGGCCTTGCCGCTGTGGCTGCCGGTGATCTGCGCGCCGGTGGCGAGGATCAGCACGGCGATCAGCGTCAGGGCGCCCTCCTTGAAAAGCGCGGTGGTGAAGCCGCCGATTTTCAGGGCCTCGGGCGCAAAAGTGTTCATCAGCACGCCCAGCATGAGCGGGATCAGCATCATGCCTGCGGGGACCTTTTGGAGGAAGGCAAACATCGGTACGCGTGAGCGCCCGGTCCTCAAGTGCAGCTGCGTCATTACTCGACCTTTCTACGTCATTGTATGTTCCAGTCGCCGGATCAAGTCCGTACAATTAGTACGTACATTACCTGTGGTGTGAATCACCCGTCAAGCGGGAGATGCAGCAACCGCGGGCTATGATGTGCTCGAGCGGTAAAGGAGTCAGTGTGAGTGTGCAACCAGCCGGAGCAGAGCCCCGAGAGCGGGCTAACGGCTTGAACCGGGAGGAGGGGCCGCCCCTTCATGCGCAGATTCGGGACATCCTGCACCGGCAGATACTGGAACGGCCACTGCTCCCCGGCTCTCCCCTTCCGACCGAAGAGGAACTCCAAAAACAGTTCGGTGTCTCCCGCAGCGTGGTACGCCAAGCGTTGTCCGGACTGTCAGACCTCGGGCTGATCCGCCGTCAGCGCGGCCGCGGCAGCGTCGTGGCCGCCGCCCCGGTCCTCCGCAGGCATATCCAGCGCGCCGGCGGGCTGGACGAACAGGCCGCCGCGCACGGCCAGCGCCTGCGAACCCACGTCATCGCCGTCGAACAGGCAGCCCCGCCAGAATCGGCGGTAGAAGCCCTGAACACCACTAACACATGGAAGATTGAACGCATCCGCTACCTGGAAGAGGTCCCGGTAGCCTTCATGCGCACCTGGGTGCCACGTGACCTCTTCCCGCACTTCACCAGGGAACTGCTGGAAAACGCTTCACTACTCGGCCTCATGCGAGAGCACGGCTACCATCCGGCAGGCGGACCCAGGCAGGTCCAGGCCGTGGCCGCAGGTGCCGACCTGGCTCAAAAACTCCATACCGGTACCCGCGAACCCCTGCTTCTGCTTCAAGGGGTAACCCGTGACGCGCTCGGCCACGGTCTTGAATGGTTCAACGTCTGGCACAGCCCCAACACCGTCTTCGATGTCGACGCGCAAGTGACATCACAACCCGGACGCGTATCCCAAGAACACATCCGGCGCCTACGCAACCTGACACAGCAACTTGAATCCGAACTCGCCGATCTTGAACGCGGCGCACGCTAAAAGACTCCCAGCCAGTGCAGACGACTTCTGACACTTGGTACAGATGGCTTCTGAAATTGGCAGGTCGGGAGGACGGGCATGCCAGCCCCTGCGTCCCGGAAACGCGCCTCATCGTGCAACTGTTTCGACCGGGCTTTTCGAGCCAGAATGGCCTGGGGAGGCAACTGGGGCACACCCGTGTCAGTACTTTTAGCCAGAGCGTCGAGCTGCAAATGGACGCGCTGGTCCCTGCACGCGTCAGAAACGCCACGTCTTACTCACGTGACAAGTCGGGAGTGGTGTTGTTCGAAGGTGCATGGGGGACGAATTAAGGGTGTGGACAATGTCCACACCCTTGGCTTCAGACTGGGCGGTACTGGGTTTGGTTCGGACCGGATTCCGCATGTTTTCGCCGGTTCCCTGTATTTGCAGGGGCCGGCATGCAGTTCGAGTCCCACCTCGGGCACAGTGTTTCCGCAGGTCAGAGGCTTTTTTCGCGCAGAGTGTGGACAAAGCTTGACCTATTGGACTCCAAGGTATATATGCAGGACCCGTTGGGTGGGCCTGAGGGCCTGAGATGCACGCGCTATTCGACAAGCAGCAGCAAACTGCCCGTAGCAGCGGAGTCGGGCCGTGAATCGTCGCGTTGTGTCTCAGAACTGCTTGGCTAATTTGTTGGCTAT
>NZ_JAFHKT010000109.1 GCF_017052465.1 Arthrobacter pascens | reverse complement strand
GCAAACTGCCCGTAGCAGCGGAGTCGGGCCGTGAATCGTCGCGTTGTGTCTCAGAACTGCTTGGCTAATTTGTTGGCTATAGGGAAATCAAGTCCACTCCTGACGGTTTGGGGCTCCTGCCTGCCGTCAGGTTGGGGTGTAGTTCCAGTTGACATGCGACAAGCCTGGTGGTGATACGTGAAAGTTCTTGCGTCATTGGGGCAGGAGCAGGCGGATCTGGGTCCTGATGTCCTGCACAATGTCCTCGGTGTCGAGAGCGGGATTCGCACTCACTGCCATGCTGAGGAACATGATGGCCGAGACGATGCGTGCGGTTGTTGCGGCATCATCGGCATTGACAAGTTCGTCGCGGCCCAGGATGGCAGCGATGGCCTCCTCGGTCTGCGCGACGATGGAAAGGGCTTCACTGTGGTGTGGCTCCGTCGGGTCCCCGAAGACCATCTCCCGCAGGTAGGTGCGCCCATTCTCGACCTGGACGCGGTTGCACTCCACGATCGGCCGCACGATGGCCATCAGCGCATTCAGTGCATCCGGGATGGTTTCAGCATTGGCTCGGCCCCGCTCGAGCGCTTCGGCGTAGTGCGCGTTCTGCACGAGTAGAAGGAGTTCTCCCTTGGTCTTTGCGTAGAGGAATAGGGTTCCGGTGCCGATGTCGGCCTTATCGGCGATTTGCTGGGTTGTGACCTCCTCGATCCCGTGTTCCGCGAACAGTTCACTGGCCGCGGCAGTGATGCGGTCAAGCTTCTGCTGCTTGTTCCGCTCGCGTCGTCCGAGCGGCTGGGATGCGACGGGCATGAAGGTTCCTCTGGGCGTAACTGACTGGACTCAGTTATGAGTGTAACGACCGCGGAGGGCCGAGGGCATCCCCGGCATGTCTACTTCTCGCAGTGGGAGGGCTTGACCGTGCTTCACGCAGGTAAGCGCCGGTGTCTGTGTTGTAAGCGTGAGTTGCCGGGGACGAGTTGCTTTGTGACGTGAGGCGCCCATTGTGCCTCCTGGTCTCGAGCGGTGATGGTCAGTTGGCGAGGAATTCGACGGCGGCGGGGGCGAATTTGGCGTGGTACTGGAAGATGGCGCCGTGGCCGGAGTCTGGGTAGATGATCAGTTCGGATCCCTTGATGCGGCGGTGCAGGTCTTCGGAGAGGACGGATGGCACCATGCGGTCGTTGTCGCCGTTGGCGATGAGGGCGGGGTGCGTGAGCGTGGACAGGTCCGACGGGGCGGAGCGGCCGAACGACTGGATGGCCTTCAGCTGCGTTTGGAATGCACGGGTACTGATCGGCTGGTCACGGTTGACGGTGCGTTCCTGGAGGCGTTTCATGAACGCTTTCGCGGCCGGCTTGCCGGTGGTGTTGCGGTTGAAGAACAGGAATTCCTTGGGATCGGACCGTGTCAGGGTTGCCCGGAGGATGTCCCGGTAGGTGGTGCCGACCACCTTGTCCATATCCTTTCCTCCCCTCGGGCCGGTCCCGGTGAGCACGAGCTTGCGGACAAGGTCGGGATGCTTGAGGGCAAGGTCCTGGGCGATCATGCCGCCCAGGGAGAAAGAGAAGACATCGATCCTGTCGAACCCGAGGCCCTTGATGAAGGTGTAGGCGTCGTCGGCCATTGCCTCGATGTTGTCGGGAACCTGTCCGGTGGAAGCGCCGACACCGGGCTGGTCGAAGGTGATGACGTGGCGGTTCTTGGCGATGGGGTCGATGATGCGGGGATCCCAGTTATCCAATGTGGCGGCGAGGTGCACGAAGAACACGACGGGGATGCCGCCCTTGGGCCCCAGCTCGCGGTATGCGTAGGTGACACCTTCGACGGTGATGGTGCTGGTGGGTGCCTTCGCGTACGAGGTGACGACGGAGTCGTGCGGCGTGCCGGTGTTGTCCATGACTGTTAGTTCTCCTGGGTGGTCTGCGAGGTGGAAAGGCTGGGGCGGGTTCAGGCGGTAAGACTGAGCACTGCTTTGCCGCGGATGCCGCCAGCGGCCAGGGACTGCAGCGCCTCTGGGGTCTGGTCGAAGCTGAAGACCCTCCCCACGACTGAGTGCAGCACGCCGTCGTCGACCAGGGCGCTGATCTGGCGCAGCTGGTCCCCGCTGGCGCGCATGAAGAGGAACTCATAGCTGACGCCGAGTTTCCTGGCCTGCCGCCGAATTTTGCTGCTGAGAACGGTGGTCGCCAGGCGCAGCACGGGATTCAGCCCGGCTTTGCGAGCGAATGCCGGATCCGGCGGGCCGGAGATCCCGATAGCCTTGCCACCGGGTTTGAGGATGCGCAGTGACTTCTCGAGGTTTTCCCCGCCGAGGCTGTCCAGCACTAGGTCATACCCGCTGAGGAGCTGCTCAAAGTCCTGGGTGCGGTAGTCGATCACCACGTCCGCCCCGAGGTCGCGCACGAAGCCGGCGTTGGAGCCGCCCGCGGTGGTCGCAACTGTCGCGCCGAGGTGCTTGGCGAGCTGGATGGCGATCGAGCCGACCCCGCCGGCGCCGGCGTGAATGAGAACCTTGTGTCCGGGTCGGACGTTGCCTTGCTCGACGAGGGCCTGCCATGCCGTCAGCGCCACCAGCGGCAGCGAGCCCGCCTCCTCCATGCTGGCCGACGCAGGCTTCAGTGCAAGGTCATCCTCGGCGACGGCGATGCGCTCGGCGAAGGTGCCGATGCGGTCCTGGTCGGGGCGGCCGTACACCTCATCGCCGGGCTTGAAGCCGCGCACCTTTGCCCCGACTTGGAGGACGGTGCCGGCGACGTCGTTGCCGAGGATCAGCTGGAGTTTGTAGGGCAGGATCTGCTTGAACTCGCCTAGCCGGATTTTCTCGTCCAACTGGTTCAGGCCCGCTGCCTGCACCTGCACGAGGACATCGCGGTCCCCGACGATTGGCTCAGGGACGTCCGCCTCGCGCAGCGGCTCCCTGTACTTGGTGACTACGAACGCTCGCATGCCGTGATGCTCCTTCTAGGGGTGTTGGTTAGTAGTTGCCGCCATTAGTGCAGCGGGATGCCGGGGGCACCATCCTGCCGCGCCGGCCACGTTGTCAGTACGGGCACCCCTTGGACTGGCCGAGCAAAAAATGATCATAATCAATTATGACTGAACTCAGATACTTGTCAAAGGGAAGCCTGCTCGTTGCGAGTAGGGGAGACCCGAGGACCGCTCATACTGCGTGTGAAGCGGGGTATTCGTGGCCCCTTCCCTACTCGCAGCCGCGCGTACCGGTTGGATGATCCGGGTTTGGGAAGCGCCGCCGTCATGTGAGTGGTTCTTCATGACCACGGCGCCAAGCGTGTTCTAGGCGGTCTTGGCGGCCAGCTGGGGGTAGAGGGCCTCGATGGGGCGCTAAGTCCGGCCTTGAGCTGCACAGATGTCTCGTTGGCCAGGACCTCGTACTCGCCGGCTTCGAGGGCATCCAGCACCGTGCTTACGAGATCGGCCGGGTTCATCTTGGGATCGGTGGCGTTCGCGGCCATCGCTGTGTCGATGTACCCGACGTGAATGCCCACCACATGGACCCGTTCGGGGCGAGTTCCAGGCGCAGCGAGTTGGTCGCCGACCAGAGGGCGGCCCTTGGTGGCGCTGTAAATGCCGCCGACGGCGTACCGGCTCATTGCGGAGTGGATGTCGATGATAACCGAGTCATCCTTCGCGGACAGGACAGGTGCGAAGGCGCGGGCAACGAACAGTCTTGAGCCGTTGGCGTCTGCAGCAGAGCGGACACGCACTCACGTCTCCCTGGCGACTTCTTCGACGAGTCCGTGGCCCTTGTCATCGGGCACCTCCACGGCCCGGGGTGCGCAGAAACCGGTCGACTACCGGTCACGGTGGTCGAAGAACTGAGATCCTCTATCGCTGAATTAGCGACCTCAGGCGTCGGCGTGCAGCTCGGCAAGCAGGGGAGATTCTACCTAGGTAGACCCACCTCCTAAATCAACATTCACTGGCGAACTGTCTGGGATGGGTCTCGCAGCTCTGCCGCGCCTCATGCTGAAGCAAAGTGGCTGGTCAGAGGGGAGTTCCGAGTCCCACCTCGAGCACAGTGTTTTCGCAGGTCAAAGCGGTTTGAGGCTTAGAGTGCGCACAAAAACTTGGGCACTCATCGTTCTTGCGTTACCGGTACTTGGCTCGGTTCTGTGGTTCCAAATTGGGGCGCAGAGAAACATCCAGTCCGCGTCTCGGCGGTCAAGCGAGATACCCGGCATGCGGGAAGCCAGGCTCTCTGCTGAGGGGAACTCCCTGAAGGTTTCCCCAAACTGTGGCTTCGCCTCTCAACGGCATCAGCAGCCTCGAAAGAGCCATTTTGGGGAACTCGAACCGGTCGGGTGTCGTGGTTCCGCCCGACAGGGGTTATCGGGCCTGGGCCAATGCAGTCTGGGTTCGGCTAACGTGCACCAAGAGTACGGTGATCGACCGGCTTACGGGCCACGATCCTAGGGTGAGGCCGGTGGCGTAAGTGCAACGTCGATGGCGAACTCGACTGCATCGCGGCGAGCGTCGGTCGATTGGACAAGAAGCGACTGGATAGCTTGGATCAGCGCCACAAGCCTGGGCGTTCGAATCGTTGAAAGGCGTTCCATCGAAGTGGCAAGCGATTCCGTGACGAGGTCGTCTACGTGGTCTCCGAGGGCGCCCGCGTGAGACCCATCGGGAGCTACATAGCTCCCTCCGATCGAGATGTCGCCCAGGAGCGCTAGCAGAGGTACGCGGATCCCGTCCGGAACATCGCCGGCCACGACAGCTGCGATGAACGGCACCGCAAAGGCCGTTGCCTGATAGACCGTGCCCTGATGGCAGATGTTCGAGTAAAGCCCGTCAGTGATTGCTAGGGAAGGATCAGCTCGAAGCGCAGCCAACGATCGCGACACGTCGCCTGCGATGGCGACTGACACGTCCCCGGCGACGCCCAGCGAAACGACGCCTTTTCCGTAGCAGTGCTCCAGTTGGCTCCAGTCGACCCGGTCGAGTTCGTCCAAAGCATCGAAGCCTGTCCCGTTCGGTTGATACGGAGTATCCATACAAGTGAGAGTAGCCAGACACGAACGCGGAGGGATTTCCTGGTGGCCAGTGGGCTCCGCGCTGTGGCCACCAGGGGATGTTCTGACACCCCGCTCGTGTGGTTTCGTGCTGCGCGTGGCGTTCGGGCGGAGCCGCGCGCGTTGAATGCTGTTCGGATGATGGGACGAACTTGGGCGGGGCTAAGGAAAAGCGGACACCTCACGATGTGTGGTCAGACCGGAAGGCTGCGGATGAGGCCGGAGACGCGGTCCTTGCGGCAGTGCTGGCCTCCGAGCTGCTGAAGCTGACGCCCAAGTCCTATTACAGCTGGTTTCAAGCCGGTCTGCTGTCCAAGGCCCTTGGCAACTTCTACTCGTCCTACTTAGCGCCGATAAAAGGTCTTCTCCGGTCCCGATCGATACCGGCAGCCACGGCGGGCGGCCCGCCTCACCTCTGGGCTTGACATGGCCCCGGCGGAAAATTCGGGTCAGCTATTGATCGTGCGGCCGAGGGAGCGTAGATTGTTCAACAAGAGGATTGTTGAACAATCCGAGGCCCAGTAGGCAGCCCCTTGTTGGCTGCTCCCACTAAGGCCAAACCGAAACGGAATGGTCAGGAGAATAAGCCGTGAAGAAGAGGGTTCTGGTGGCGGAGAAAAGAGACTGCGGAGCAAGGCAGGCGCCGACGCCACGGCAACAAGGCATACATTGGGAATTGCCCGGCACCGGGCAAGGCCCCCTGGCAACATACATCTCGTTGTCCGAGAGCGACCTTTTTCCCGGTGATTCGGCGGCCCCGGCTTGCCTAGGCTCAACCAATGACCCGGAAGGCGCTCGCTGCCAGTGCTGGAAGACGAGCGCGTCCGTGGACCACCCCCACCTCCAAATCGCTTAGAACCTTGACCTCGCGGCCGGTTTCCTTCGTGAGGAGGCCGGCGAGTTCTTTAGCAGCGTTCGCAGCCGTTGGATCATCGCTCATCGTGATGGTGGCGACTGGCTGGACCCGGGCACTACTGATAAGCGGGTGAACAGCGTCCGGAACCACGGTCCCGAACTCGTCGAGTCGGCCGCATGAGCAGCATCTTTGAGGGCACTGTCGCCTTCCCGCCCGGACACGACAGGGGACGGGCCTAAGCCCGTCCCTGCCTGGCGTCGGTTGTTGGGCCGGCTTTAGGCGGGCCGTCCCGGCTATGTTCTTTCCGTCTTATGCCAAGGCCTGTGCCGCAGTTTGATCGATGTCGACGATGCCGGATATTGCTGAGATATCAAGCACGATTCCTTCCGTAGGCACCAGCGGCGCAAACGAATGGCCGGTCCCGACCGGACGAACCGAGATCCCACGCTTGGTCGCGTCGGCGACTATCTCGCTCACATGCTCTACAGAAACGGCCTGAATGACCGCCTCGGGCTGGCAACTTTGAGTGCCCGCCCAATTACTCCACGTCGTTTGAATGCTCATGTTTCAGTCTCCCGTCCCTTGAGGCTGCATCCGGTCGCATTGTGAAGGCTTATTGCAGCAATATTCCGGTAGGCAGATGCACGATTCCCGAATTTGGTGACAAGCAGATCGAACGCCGCTAACGGGATTCCGTCCAACCGGCGCTGGAATTGCCGCTGTCCGGCGCTGGGGGCTTTGCGGTCATGCTCTCTTCGGTTGTCCCGCCCATGAGATGTTTGAGGGAGGTCGCAACGCTATGACGTTCATTGAACCCCGGCAGCCGGCTTGCCCGGGACCGAAATGCCTGGCTCAGGTCGTGAATCGGATTCAAGCTGTGCCGGGGAATGTGGGCGAGTGGCGGCCGGCGGTGGTGAGGGATTCCCCACGTCCGGAGGGACCGTCGCACGCCGGTCCGTCGCGGCTCAAAATGCTCACAAAAGAGCGTGTGCACAAAAGCTCGTTTTCTGTGCACACAGAGGGAAACCTCCATCCGGATTCTCGCTACTGGCGGGACAAGGGCGGCGAAACGTGGCCAATCCTGGTGGAGAAATGCCGGCTATTGGAACCTCCAACCCCAAGCCCAGTGGCCACTGCAAGGTGAGCAGCGGGCTGTGGAAATGAGTAGCGGGGCGTGGAGTCGCAAATCTGGGCGTCGTCAGCGTTTACCGTGTACCCGTCGTTGTCGGGGTTCTTATCTCTGAAGCCGCACGGCCAATCCACGTCCACATGCAGTTCCGCGGGAGCGTCCAGCTGGAGGATCGGCGGGGACAGGAATTGTCGCTGCTACACTCTGCTCATGGTCGGGCTTCCCTTCGCGGGAGACGGGCTGGTGCACGCCGGCGCGTTAGGGCTGGGGATCCTCGCAGCCCTGCTGTTCTACGCCTTCGAGAAGCGCCGGCGCGGCCTGTCCGACCCGCGGCTGTGGCCCATTGCCGGTTTCGCTGTCGCATTCGGGGCGATCGGTTCAAGGGTCCTCACATGGGATTTTTCCCGGCAGGTTTCCCTGGCGGAGTGGTGGGGCAACGGAGACCGCAGCATCCTCGCGGGCCTTGTTGGCGCGTGGCTCGGCGTCCATTTGGGTAAACGGCTGACTGGTTACGGCGAATCCACCGGCGATTTGCTCGCGCCTGCGGTCGCCTTGGCGCTGGTCATCGGTCGGGTGGGCTGTCTCCTTACGGAACTGCCCGGCACCCCGACGGGGGGAGCATGGGGGATTTCGCTCACGCCCGGACAGGCTGAAATGTTGGGCGGACTTCCCGGGGTGGGACTGCACCCGTCCTTTGCCTATGAAATCGTGTTCCACGCGGCTGCATTCGCGCTCATGTGGCGCTTCCGGGATCGCCTCCCTGGTCCTGGTGACCTCTTCATCTGCTACGTAACCTTCTACGCCCTGTTCCGCTTCGGCGTCGAATTCGTCCGCGGCAATGAGGTGCTCTGGCTGGGGATGAGCCGTCCCCAATGGTTCCTTCTGGCGATTCTCCCACTGCTGTTCTGGCGGATGCTGCGGGTCTTCGGGAAACCACTCCGCCCGAAGGTGGAAGGAAGGGTGGCATGAGCAAGGACAACCCACCGCCCCAAAAAGAAGAGGAGCCCCCTGAACCGGGGCTCGGCCCCATGGGGTTCGGAATCCTGGTGGGGACTACTGCCCTTTATGCCTTCTATCTCTTGGGCCCTAGTGCTTTCGGTCGGCTGCAATCCGAGGCTGGTTCAGGACCCTCTTCCATGCGTTTCCTGACCGGGCCGTCCGCCTTCATTCCTGTCGCCGGCTATCTGGCGATAGCGATCATTCTGGCGGTCTGGCCACCCACATCCCGGTGGGGTGCGGGACTGCTGATTGGCCTGGGAATCTTCACCCTGCTCGGCGGCGGGATCTGCGTCGGAGCCCTCGCGCAGATGGGAGCCTGAGATATGTCCCCCACCGTTCTGGCGGATGCTGCGGGTCTTCGGGAAACCACTCCGCCCCAACATGGAAGGAAGTGTGGCATGAGCGCTGACAACCCCGAGGAAGCCTGGAGCCCACTGCCACCGCCTCGGGAAGAGGATCCACCCCTTGAACCAAGACGTGGCTCCATGGTGCTCGGAATCCTGCTCGGAACTGTTGCCCTTTATGCCCTCTATTTCGGGACAACAGCCGGTATCGCTCCGGATGAAGGCTACAAGACCTTCCTCGCCGGGCCTGGAGCGTTCATACCAATTGGCGCGTATCTGGCGATTGCCAGTGCCCTGGCAATCTGGCCACGCACCTCCCGATGGGGTGCAGGGCTGTTGATTGGCCTGGGGATCTTCATCCTGCTCGGCGGCGGGATCTGCGTCATGGCCCTCTCTCAGATGAGTAGCCGGATATGAATCCGTCACCGTTCTCTTCCCGGCAGTCGCTGCCCGGCCCCGGCCAGCCGCTCCGCGGGGACCGCATTCACCGGTACGTCACAGCCTTCTGTCCCCACTGCCACGAGACAAATCCCCCGCTCGCGCAGGTCCGGCGCCTCTCCGGCGCGCTGCTGATCCGCGATGACCGGGTCTGGCTCGAACGCGGCTGCCCGGACCACGGACTCGTTAGGACGTTATACGACGAGTCCCCCGAGATTTTGCGCTACCTGGAGAAGTGGCAGGCGCCGACCAAGCAACATGTCCCGGACCAGGCCGGCAATTACCGCCAGGTACCGGAGGCTTACGCGTATGGGCTGCCCGCCATGCAGACGCAGCACACGTGCATCCTCCTGCAGGACATCATCGAGCACTGCAACCTGCGCTGCCCCACCTGCTTCACGGCCTCCGGCCCCCAGCTTCAGGGAGTGGCGCCGCTCAGCGAGGTGCTCGCGAATATCGACACCCGGCTTGCCCGCGAAAACGGGCGGCTGGACGTGCTGATGCTCTCCGGCGGCGAGCCCACGCTATATCCCCACTTGGCCGAACTTCTGGATGAGCTCGTCACCCGGCCAATCGTCCGGATCATGGTGAACAGCAACGGCATGCTGATCGCCACCGACGACGAACTCCTCGCACTGCTGGCCAGGCACCGGGACCGCGTGGAGGTGTACCTCCAATACGACGGCCCGTCCAAAGAAGCATCCATCCACCATCGAGGGGGAGACCTGACCCGCTTCAAAGACATGGCCATCGCGCGTCTGTCCGAGGCCGGTGTTTTCACCACCCTGACAATGACAGCGACACTCGGGGTCAACGACGGCGAGGTCGGCGCCGTCGTCATGAGGGCCTTGGAGACCCCGTTCGTGGGTGGCGTTGCACTTCAGCCGGTATTCGGTTCAGGGCGCGGCCACGGCATCGACCCCACGGACAGGCTCACCCACACGGGCGTGCTGGACCGTCTCGCGGAGCAAACCGGCGGGGTGGTCTCATGGCACGACCTGACAGCACTCCCGTGTTCACATCCGCATTGCGCATCCGTGGGCTACATGCTGAAGGACGACTCGGGGGTCTGGCGTTCGCTGACAGCCCTCATCGGGCATGATCGGCTGCTCGCGTGGCTGGAACTCAATCCCGACAGCATCGCCAACCGCATCGCTGACAGCGCGATCCCGCTCGAGCTGCGCACCCTGATGAAGTCTTCCCTGCTGGACCTGCTGAGCGAGCAGTCCTCGCTGTCCCACCCGCGGACAATGGATCTTTGGAAGAACATCTGCACGCAGTGCGACCTCGGCATCGGCACGCTCACTACACTGGCAGCCGGTAAGCTTCCAGGGCAGCAGCAGCGGCTGCGTCGGCTTCTCGGAGAACGGATCACCCGCATCATGGTCAAGCCCTTCATGGACATCTCCACCATGATCGAGGAACGGCTCACACAATGCTGCGTCCACGTGGGCACAAAGAGCGACGCCGGCGATCATCAGTGCGCTCCGTTCTGTGCTGTTCAGGCATGGCCGGCCCTGGCCAGGCAACGAATGAGCACAGCCACGGGCACGCGGCTCCTCCCAGTCCGCCAGGTCTGAGTCAGGGATAAGGAGGAATGATGAGTTCTGCTTCCGATGCTCGGCGCATTGCCGCCGGGCCCTTGCCGTCGCAGCTGGTGCGCGCCAGGCACGCAACCCGGCGCGGACACGGGCCTGACCCCGACGCCGATCCGCTGTCACCGCAGACCTTCGATCCGCTGCGGCTCTGCATCTTCGCGACCATTGCCCTGCTCGGCTGGGCAGCCGGCCCGGCGGCACTGGCCGTGTTCGCTGCGATCGGATTCGCAGGCTACTGGAAAGCACGACGGCGGGGACTGACCAAATCGAAGTGCTACCTCCGCGATACGAGGCTGGTCCTGGCGTACCTGGGCATCCTGCTTGCAGTCGGGTTGTGGGGGATCTACTCAATGGCAGCTCAGCTCTTCAGCTCTTAGACGCCTCAGGATATGGCGATAGGCCCACTCTCCGGGGGTGGAAGTTCCTGCGACCGGCACCATGCGGTCCATTGGGTGCATCAAGCGGGTCTACAATGAGCCATGCCCGTGACCGGCCGAGCCGTCGCTGCCGCGGTGCTGCTCGTCATTGGGGCAGGACTGGCCCTGCTGGCTGTGCTGGCCCACTACGAATTCATGCGTATATATGGCGATGTCAGCGGTACTGCGTTGGAGGGGCTCACGTGGGGGTTGACTGCCGGGCCCTCCGGATTGGCGCTCGGTCTGGTCGCGGTGGCTGCCATCATCGGCTTCATGCTCTCGACACGACGATGGATGCGGCTGACGGCCGTGGCCATCCCGGTCCTTATGCTGATCGGGATGTTCGCTGTCACCCCCGCGGCGCTGGGGCAGAAGATGGAGAAACAATTTGTTTCCGCTCCGCAATGCGTGACCGAGGGCACGGACGAGCCGATGGCCAGCGCAGATCGTGAGTCCCAGCAGGCGTTCGATTCCATCAGTCACATCGGCCATTTCAGGGGTGGCGGCATAGGTGGTGTCGGCGGCTGTACCCGCTGGTTTGTTCTCTCAGGAGACGGCGATGTATTGCAGCACTATCGTGCAGCACTGCCAGCGGCGGGCTGGGAAGTGGTCAAGGATGACGGGCGCCACCTGCGGGCCCAGCGTGATGGCCTGGCGTTCGAGGCGATGCCCTGCCCTGGAGGCGGTGTTGTTTGGGCCGGAAGTGAGGAAGACCGCGCGTTCGGGCAGGGAACGGTTATGCCGGCGGGTTCAGACATTTGTGCTGCACTCCACTGAAAACGACATGAGACGCAGGCGGTTTTCCAAGCTTGTCGTTGCGCGCATCAGTTAGCGACGGTTGCCTACTTCGCGGTGCCAGTATCGTGCTTCCTCGCTGCCAATGCGCAGGATGCTGTCTGGCTGCGGGGGTGCTGGCCAGATCTGGAGGAGGTAGGCATCGACCGGGTGGTCAGCGAACTCACCGGCGTGCCCCTGGTCTCTTCCCGTAGCGCTGACCCGCAACCGGTAAGTGCCCGGCGGAAGGCCTTCCAGTGTTCCCCGGTTAGCGCCCGCCCAGGTGCTCCACTGCATCTCGTGTCCTTCCGGGAGGGCAAAGCACACTTCCACGACGTCCTCCCAAGAAGGATCATCCATTGCAGGTTCGTCCATCAGCACAATGCGTACCGGCGACCCTCCTGACCGGCGGGCCAGGTTGATGTACACCCCGTCAGGATCCGCAGCGCCGACCAAGCCGTTGTTCTGGCCGGCAAAAACCCGATCGAAGTCGCCATCGAAACCGCCGTCCCGACTCCAGACGAGGTCGAACTGCCCGTAGTCGGTTTCAACAACCTGGTCAAAGAGCAGCTTCTCCACAGCATCAGGGTATGGCGCGGAAGGCGCACTACAAAAACCACCCGCGTCGCGGCTTGACCAGCAAGTACGACGGGCACGTAATCACGACAGCAGCTGCGCCGAGACCGGCAGCTGACTTGATCCACCGGAGCTGGTTCCCAATACCACCGGCCGCAGCCTGGAACTCATTGACATCAGGAGGCAGGACAACGAGGTCTCCAGGCTCTATCTCCCCTCTATCTCGGCAACAACGACGCGATGGAATTCGACATCCAACCCCTGCGGACAGATCAGCCCCGACAACACATCCTGTCCCAGTCCGGCTAGTAGATGCCCTATCCGCAATGCACGCACCGCCTCTTCTCGTTGGGAAAAACCTACACCCGGTCCAACGGTCGACGCCCACTTCTGCAAATAAAGCGCCTGGAACTGCACCGCCGTTCAGGGTGAAACGAAGCCGTTGGTCATTCCGTGGCATCACTCTGGCTTGGGTCACCGGCTCGCCCGGAGGCAGGGCAGTATCGGCGAAGTGGCCGCACACACTGTTTCCCTGGAGCGTGATCCGAAAACCAATCGGTGCCCAACCTCGTCGCGATGGCGGGCAGCCATCTGGGAGCGCCCGGCGGCTGAGAGTTTCCGCAGATTTGGGTGAGCGAGACAGACGAGTCGCCGCGCTGAAGATCATGCCAGTGATGAATTCCATCCCGGGCAGGAGTGGGGGAGGGGCGCGATGACCCGTTAGCGCAACACCGGTTCCTTGGCCCCGAGAAGTGTCAGTTCATTGCGGCGCGGGAAGCCTTCCCAGTCGCCGGGGACCAGGCAGGCGAAGGCGCCTGTTGTAGCGGCGGTCTCCAGCATTTCTGCCGGGGAACGGCCGGTGACGTATTCGGCCAGGTATCCGGCCACAAACGCGTCGCCGGCGCCGACGGTGTCCACGGCCTCGACGGCGACGGCCTCCTGCCGGAGCACTTCGCCGTCGATCAGTGCAAGGGCGCCGTGGGCGCCCAGTTTGATGACGGCGTGGCGGGGTCCGAGGTCTGCTATCCGCCGGGCCAGTTCCTCCGGTTCGCCGACCCCTACAGCGATGGCGGCTTCATCTTCGCCTGCGAAGACGATATCGGCGAGTGGGATGATGTCGCGGTAGACGCTGCCAGCGCCTTCGGCGGACCAGAGGTTTCCCCGGTAGTTGAGGTCGAAGGCCACGGGGACGCCTGCGGCTCTTGCTGTTTCGATCACGTACCCGAAAGTTGCTTCGGCCTGCGCTGAGAGGGCGGGTGTGATCCCGCTGACGTGCAGCAGGCTTGCTTCGCGGATGAGCTCGTCGTCGATGTCGTCGGGGCTGATCCGGGAGCCGGCGCTCCCGCTGCGGTAGTAGCTGACGCGTTGCGTCGCAGGCGTTCTACGTTCCTTGATCATGAGGCCGGTGGGGGCGGAAGGGTCGACGGCGACGCGTACGTCCACACCTTCGGCGCGGATTTCGCGTTCCACGAGTTGGCCAAGGGAGTCCACTCCCACGCGTCCGCACCAGACGGCCTGTACGCCGAGCCGTTGCAGTCCGATGGCGACGTTGGACTCTGAGCCGCCGATGCCCAGTGCCATGGTGGAGGCGTGGGCGAGGGGGCCGACCTGCTCGGCCCGCATGAGGGCCATGGTTTCGCCGAATGTCAGGACGTAAGGCGCAGGGGAGGCGCTCACGGTTGCGCGCCCATCTGATCTGTGGTCTGGTCGAGCAGGTGACGGACACGCCGTGCCCTGGCCGTGAGTTCGCGTAGGTCCCCGCCCCTGAAGGCGTCGCCGAGGAGCGGCCCGCCGAGGCTGACGGCGAGGGCTCCCGAGCTGATCCAGCCCGGTATGTCCTCGATGTCTACCCCGCCGGAGGGGATGACTTGGATGTCAGGGAACGGGCCGCGGAGCTGGCCAACGTAGCCAGCGCCGACCACGGATGCCGGGAAAACCTTCACCGCGGTTGCGCCGAGTTTCCAGGCGGCATGCAGTTCCGTGGGGGTGAGACCGCCAGGGTAGACGGCCACACCGCGCCGGATGCACGCCGCGATGATGTCGGGGTCCGTCACCGGGGTGACGATGTAGGCAGCGCCGAGGTCCAGTGCCGTTTCTGCTTCGTCCGCCGCAGTCACGGTCCCGACGCCGATTTCCAGGGTGGCGCCAAAGTGTTCCTGGAGGCGGGGGAGCTCGTCGAACACCCCCGGTGTGCTCAGCGTCAGTTCGATGCTGAGCACACCGCCCTGCTGCAGTGCCTCGATGACCGGGGCATACTCCCTGGCGTGCGTGGCCCGGAGGACGGCCACCACTCTCGTGGCGCGGAGGATGGAGGACGGAGCCGGGCGGGAGATCGTGCCCTGGTGTTCGAGGCGCAGCATGGGTTCCTTTTTCGGAGGTGGTTGGGCCGGAGGACTTTACTTGGCGTGGCGGGCGTCAGCCAGCGCGGGGTCGGCTAACTCGGCCGCGGCAGCGGGCGCCGGTCCGCTGCCGAGCCGGCGGGCATCCTCCGGGTCCGTGAGGTCGCGGTTGAGGGTTTCCGGCGAGAGTCGGGTGGCAATGAAGCTGACAGCCATGACGAGGGACATGTAGATGGCTACGGGAATCCAGGAGTTGCTAAAGACTGCCAGGAGTCCGGCGCAGACCATCGGTGCGATGCCGCCGCCGATGATGGAGGAGAATTCACGGCCCAGCGTGACTCCGGCGTAGCGGTAGCGGCTGCCGAAGATTTCCGGGAAGTAGCTCATGTGGACGCCGACGACTCCCTGGCAGGCGAGCATGAAGCCGACGATGATCACCAGGAGGATGGCGATGGGAGAACCGGTGGTGAGGAGCATAAAGGCCGGGGCCGGGAAGAGGACCAGTGCACCGGTGATGATGGAAACCACGCGGCGTCGTCCGATCTTGTCGGAAAGCATGCCGAAGCCCACGGCGGCAACGCCGCCGCAGAGTGATCCGATGAGGAGGACCTGCGGGATGAACTTGGGATCCGTGCCGACCACCGTGATCAGGTACGAGGCCATGAACACCTGGATGGTGTAGGACTGAGTGCTGACGCCGAAGTTCATCAGGATGACGCGCAGCACGTTGGCCTTGCCGAATTTCGCGACTTCGCGGAGCGGTGCCGGCGGCTCGGTGCGGGCCTGCTTGATTTCTTCGAACACGGGGGATTCATCCAGCTTGCGGCGGATGACCAGCGCGGCGATGGTTACGAAGATGCTGGAAAGGAAGACGAGCCTCCAGCCCCAGGTCATCATGTCGTCCGGAGCAAGGGCCTGGGCGCCGATCCAGACCAGGGCGCCCAGCGCGGTCCCGGCGGCGGCACCGACCATGATCAGGGAGGCGAGCTTGCCGCGGGTGCCCGGCGCAGCCGATTCCGTCAGCAGGGTGGCGCCGCCGGACTGCTCGGCGCCGGCGCCGAAGCCCTGGGCTGCACGGCAGAGACAGAGGAGGAGCGGGGCGAGGACGCCCACCTGTTCGAAGGTCGGCAGCAGGCCGATGACGAGGGTCGCGCCGCCCATCAGCAGCAGGGTGGTGACGAGGATCCATTTGCGGCCTAGGCGGTCACCGAAGTGGGAGAAGAAGATGCCGCCGAGCGGGCGGAACAGGAAACCGACGGCGAAGGTGCTGAAGCTGGCCAGCAGGGCGGCCGCGGGTGAAATGTTCGGGAAGAACAGGTGGCTGAAGACCAGCGCGGAGGCCGTGCCGTAGATAACGAAGTCGTAAAGCTCAAGCGTGGTGCCGATGAGGCCCGCCAGGGCCGCTTTCCGGACCTTCTTCTGGTCTACCGCCGTGGCTTGGGGATGTTCTGTGGTCATTTCCATACTCCTTTGAATGGATGTCCTGCATGGACGGTCTGAAGCTCCGCAGAGGCGGGAGTACATCAGTAGCTGATGAGGACCTTGAGGTTGGTGGGGTCCGTGACCGGGGCTGTGAGGGCGGTCGCGGCATCGGCCAGGGGGTAGGTGCTGGTGATGATGGACCGCAGGTCCACCTTGCCGGATGAGGCGAGTTCGATCGCCGTCGGGAACGCCTGCGCATACCGGAAGGCGGTGACAAGGTCGATTTCGTAGCGCTGGAGGAAGCCGAGCGGGATGCCGTCCACGGTGGGCCGTGCCTGGCCCACTACCGTGGCCCGGGCCGCCGGCGCCAAGGTCTGGATGCCGTCAATGAGTGCCCGTGTGTTTCCGGAGCATTCGATCAGCCTGTCCATGCCGGTCAGTTCGAGGGTTGTTGCAGCGATATTGATGGTGCGCGTGGCCCCGAGCTGCGCAGCAACGGCGAGGCGGTCGTCGTTCACGTCGGTCATGATGATCTCCGCTGCGCCCCGCACTGCGGCAACCTGTGCCACGAGCAGGCCGATGGGCCCCGCGCCGGTGATGAGCACACGGTGTCCGGGCTGCACTTGGGCCCGTTCAACGGCCCAAACGGCGACGGCGAGCGGTTCGATCGCTGCCCCGATCTCCGCCGGGACGGATTCCGGGAGCGCATGGAGTGCAGCTGCCGGCACCACCGCGTGGCGGGCGAAGAGGCCGTCCGTGGGCGGGGAGCCGAAGCACGTGCCGGACGGGCATAGGTTGTACCGGCCGGAAACGCATGTGGGGCAGGTGCCGCAGGGGAGCGCAGGTTCAATAACGACGGCGGTGCCCGCGGCGACAGCGGCGGTCTCGCCGGCGGCGATGACCACCCCTGCGCCCTCGTGCCCAAGGACGGTGGGCTGGCGGAGTACGTTGGTTCCGTTGCGACCGTCCGCGAAGTAATGCATGTCCGAGCCGCAGATGCCACCGGAGCGCATTTCCACCAGGACGTCGTTCGGACCCAGTGCCTTCAACGGTTTCTGCTCAATGCGGAGGTCTTTGGCGCCGTGCAGGACGGCGGCTTCAGTGGTGCGCGGCAGCGCCGGCTGGTCCGGGCGGCGTACGGCTTGCGTGGTCATGTGATGCTCCGGCTCTGTGCGGGAAGTAGGGCGGTGGACTCGGCCGCGGCCCGGGCTGCGGCCGTGGGTCCGTGCTGGCGGATGATGTCGATCAGGTCACCGGTGCGGTGGATGAAGTCGTCGCGGGCGGCGAGCTCGTCACCCAGGAGATGCAGCTGGCCGAGGACTTTTCCAGCGAGTTCCCGGCCGGAGGCGGACCCTGCGGCGAGACGTTGCAGCGATTCCCTGGCGGGGTCCTGCATCTCATGGGCGTGAATGCCGGGGTCGAATCCGTCCAGCGGTGCGATGCACGACAGGTACGCGGCGGTGGTGAGGGCGAGGTAGTGGGGCATGACGCCGGCGTCGAGCATCTGCAGCGCGGGGAGCGGGATCCGCTGGCGGAGCTTGACGGATCCGTCCGATCCCACCTGGCTGGTCCGGTGCCCCAGGGCCGAGTTCCGCCACCGCGAGAAGAGCTGGGCTTCGTAGGCGTCGACGTCGACATCGCCCGGCACCTTGATGCTGGGCAGGTACTCGTGCCGCAGGATGGTCCGCGCGGAGGTCTCGATGTAGTCCAAGGCGGTGGACTCGGGAATCGTGGCAGCATCGGAGAGTGCGCCGAGGTAGGCGATCAGCGAATGGGTGCCGTTCAGGAGCCTCACCTTGAGCTGTTCGTACCCCGCAACGTCGTCGGTGAAGATCGCGCCGCCGGCTTCCCACGCCGGGCGGCCCGCGATGAAGTTGTCTTCCAGGATCCACATCGTGAACGGCTCCGCGGGGACGGGAATCCGGTCCGTGTATCCGAGCTGCTCCGCGACGAGCGTGCGGTAGTGGTCCGTTGTGGCGGGCACGATCCTGTCCACCATGGAGGACGGAAACGTCACGTTGGCGTCGATCCACCGAAGTGTCTCGGTAGCTTCCGCGGCCGGCAGCAGCGAGGTGAATTCGCGGACGAGCCGGCGGGTGTGGTGGCCGTTGTCCGAGAGGTTGTCGCAGCTGAGGATGGTGACCGGTTCGCCATGGGTCCGGGATCGCTGCTGGAGGCCGCGGACGATCTGGCCGATCGGCGTGCGGGGGGCCGCGGCGTGCGCCAGATCGTGCTGGACGTCGGCGTCGGCCACATTCAGCGAACCGGTTGCGGGGCTGTAGGTATAGCCGTTTTCAGTGACAGTGAGGGACACGATCCGGGTTGTGGCTGCGCCGATTTCCGCGACAACGCGTTCGGGGTTTTCCGCCGCGACGAAGGCGTCCGAGTGCACCCGCGGTGTGGAGAAGGTCGATCCTTCGGGCGATATCTCCACTACCGTGTAGGTCATGTCCTGGGCATGCATGGCGTCGGTGACGGCGCTGGAACGGCTGGATACTCCGATGATGCCCCAGTCGCCGCCGTGGGCGCTGATGGCGGCGTCGGTGTAGACGGCCTGGTGGGCGCGGTGGAAGTTTCCCATTCCGAGGTGGACGATGCCGGGGGCCGGTACTGCGTCACGCCGGACGATTCCGGGCGTGGATGCCGTCAATGGTGCAGGCTGGGGGCGTGTCATGGTCACCAGTCCTTCATGGAGCCGTCGAGCTCACGGGCGATGGGCAGGTAGGCCTGCTTATAGGGGAAGCGGGCAGCCGCTGCTTCATCCACCTGTACGCCGAGTCCGGGTTCGTCGCCGGGGTGGAGGTAGCCGTCCTCGAAGCGGAAGCTGGAACGGAACACCTCGGAGACCAGGGGGTCGTAGCCCATGTATTCCTGGATGGCGAAGTTGCTGGTGGCCAGGCCCAGGTGCAGCGAGGCGGAGAGGTTGATGGGGGAGACGTCCGAGGGCCCGTGCGGGGCGCCCTTGATCTGGTAGACCTCGGCCAGGGCCAGGATTTTGCGGACGTGGGAGATGCCTCCGGCATGGACGACGGCGGTGCGGATGAAGTCGATGAGCCGTTCGGTGATGAGCTGTTCGCAGTCCCAGATGGTGTTGAAGACTTCGCCGATGGCCAGTGGGATGGTGGTCTGCTGGCGCAGGGTGCGGAGCAGCCGCTGGTTTTCGGCCGGCGTCACATCTTCGAGCCAGAACAGGTCCACGTCCTCGAGGGAGCGTGCCAGGCGCGCGGCTTCGGTGGGGTTGAGCCGGTGGTGGACGTCGTGGAGCAGCTTCAGTTCCGGTCCGACGTGCTCGCGGACGGCCGAGAGGATTTTCGGGGCGTGGCGCAGGTAGGCGGAGGTGTCCCAGTCCTCTTCGACCGGGCCGGCGCCGCGTCCGGCGGGTTCGTAGCTGGCGGCGCCCTTGGTGACGCCATAGACCTTGTCCAGGCCGGGAACGCCGGACTGAGCGCGGACGGCCCGGAATCCCTGTTCACGGCGGTGGTCAACGGAGTCCAGGAGTTCGGGGAGGTCCCAGCCGGTGGCGTGGGTGTACGTGAGGATCCTGTCGCGGGCGGCACCGCCCAGGAGCTGGTAGACGGGGACGTCGAGGGCTTTGCCCTTGATGTCCCAGAGGGCGAGGTCGATCGCGCCGATGGCGGCCATGGTGACCGGTCCCCGGCGCCAGTATGCGCCTCGGTAGAAGTACTGCCAGGTGTCTTCGATCCGGTCGGCGTCCCTGCCCAGCAGTGCAGGGGCCAGATGGTCACGCAGGTAGCTGGCCACGGACAGTTCGCGGCCGTTCAGGGTGGCGTCGCCCCAGCCGACTATGCCGTCGTCGGTAGTGATTTTGAGCGTGACAAAGTTTCGGCTGGGGCTGGTTACCAGGACGTCGACGTCGACGATTTTTCGGGTCATCGGGAGATCACAACATTCTTGAGTCGTTCGTTCTTGGACAGGCGGGTGATGTTTTCGGCGATCTCCCGGGCGCGGCCGCGGAAGGTTTCTGCCGTAACGCCGGAGGAGTGCGGGGTCATGATGATGTTGTCCAGCCGGCCGAAAGGCATGGCGGATGGCTCGCCGCGGCCGTTGGGGCCAGGGTACTGGTACCAGGTGTCGATGGCGGCGCCGGCGATCCGGCGGTCCTTGAGTGCCTCGTACAGCGCAGTTTCCTCGACTATCGGACCGCGGGCCACGTTGACCAGCAGCCCGTCCGGGCCTAGGTCGTCGAGCTGGGCGGCACTCACCAAGCCGGTGGTCTCTTCCGTGAGCGGAATGCTGATGATCAGGATGTCCGATTCGCTGAGTGCCTCAGCCAGCCGGTCGGTTGAGCCGGTCCAGCGGAGCGAGTTCGCCAGCGGATCCACCGTGCCGCTGCGGGTGATGGCGATGCCCTCGGCCCCGAAGGCCTGCAGCAGGTTCCAGGCGGCGCTGCCGATGTGGCCGAAGCCAAGAAACGTCACCACGGCTCCGCGCAACGTTTCAGGCTGGCGGATCTCCGGGGAGTAAACGGAGGAGGACCAAACTCCCGTGCGCAGGGCGGCGTCCTGTCCGATCAGGTTCCGTCGAAGGGCAACGAGCACGGTGGCGATGTGTTCGGCAATGGAGCTTTCGTGGTGGAACGTGTTGGCGCAGACAGCTCCGGCCGGCAGCGCACCGGCCTCGATGCCGTCATAGCCCGCACCCGCCACATGAACCAGGCGGACGTTCGGCGCAACCGCGCCCATGGCTTCCGTGAACCTCGGTCCCACGTAGACGTCGGCGTCCTTGATGTCCGTGAGGACCGAGTGTTCGTTCCAACTGTCGTGCCAGGATGCGGTTGCCCCGTCAGGTAACGCGGCCTCGAAGGTGGATCGTTGGGACATCAGGTTGGGGTCGGCGATGACGATTCTCATGATTACTTTCCCTGGATTGCGTGATCTGCAGTGCGTGCAGCGAACGTGGAGCCACGCACGATGAGCTGTGAACCGAGGTGGACCGCCTCGGTGGCAGTCGGCTTCCCGGCCACCTGCTCGAGGAGAAGCTCGAGTCCCAGGGAGCCGCTTCGCTCGATGGGAACCCGGATCGAAGTGAGGCCGGGTTCAGCGGCAGCGGCGATATCCAGGTCATCGATGCCCACCACGCTGATGTCCTCGGGGCAGTGATAACCGAGCGACCGTGCCCCTGCGAGCATCCCTATGGCCACGAGGTCGTTGTAGGCAACGACGGCGGTGGCGCCGCTGGCGACCACGGAGGCCGCAGCCGCGAGCCCGCCGTCGACCGTAGCATTCTGGTTTCCCACAGTGACAAGTTCGATGCCCCGCTCGGCACAGAAGCGGGTGATGGCTGCAAGCCGCTGGCCATTTGCCCAGGACGAGGCCGGCCCCGGAATATACGCAAGTTTGCTGTGGCCCAAGGCGTGGAGGTGCTCAACCGCCTGGCGGAGGCCTTCTCCGGCGTCCATCAGCACACGGGCTGCGTGATCGGCTTCGCCGTTGATGACCACGAGCGGCGCGTTGCCCACAAGCTGGTGAATCTGGTCCGAGGGCAGACGGGGAGAGCAGAGGATGATGCCGTCTACTCCGGCGGCCAAGGACTCCAAGTGCTCGCGTTCCCGTGAGGAGGATTCGGCAGTATCGGCCAGTACCATGCGGTGGCGGCCGTGCCAGGCCTGGTTCTGGATGGCCTTGATGAGCGCGGCGAAGACGGCGTTGGAGATGTCGGGCACAATGACGCCGAAGGTCCTTCTGCCGGTGAGCCCTGGTACGTCATAGCCCAGCTCGGTGGCTGCTGCCATGACTTTTTGACGTGTGTCTGCTGCCAGCCGCCCGGGATCCCCGAACGCCCGGGACGCTGTTGCCAGCGATACCCCTGCCAGCTTTGCGACGTCCGTGAGTTTTGCCGACATCAGTCCTCCAGTTGCCTCGTTGAAACTCTTCTCCTCAAGTATGGAAATAGTTGTACAAGTTTGTCAATAGTTTTCCATGATGCGTATCACAGGGACATGGAGGCAATGCTGGATGGATGGCCGCGAGGCCTGCAGGGCAGCTTCGGCTTGGCGCGTCAGCCCTGCAGGGCCGGGCGGGACAGTTGCGGACCACCAGGCGGAGGGGCAGCACTTCGGTGCGTTGCTGCAGGGAGGGGTCTGCGATGCGTTCAAGGAGAAGCCGGGCGCCGCGGACGCCGACGTCGCGGCTTACTGGGCCCACGCTGGTGAGGGATAGGCGCCGGATTCCGGCCAGATAGGTGTTGTCGTAGCCGATAAGGGAGAGCTGTGCGGATTGGTTCAGATTGGCGATGTTTTCAGCGGAGTGGCGGATTCTCAAGGGTTGGCGCCCGGTTCGAGTCCCACCTCGGGCACGTGTTTTCCCTGTTCAGAGGCTTTTTAGCATCTGAGTGTGCACAAGTTGTGTTGTGAAGGGCCCCTTCGGGGACTTTTTCATTGGTGGCCGTTGCCGGTTGGCTCCTTCCGTGCGGCAGCGATAGTTTGTCGTTCGATACCAGTTCATGGGCTTCATGGCCCGGCCAACATGACCTGAGAAAAATCTGGTGCAAGTTTCTTTGTTGCATCCTTGGGTGTTCACAGGTTCCTCCTTGGCGGCTGTTGGTGGCTGTTCTGCTTCTCATGGTGGGTGCGGGTTGAAGTTGCATGACTTTTAGGAGTTGGGTGCCATCCGTGACTTGTCCGCGCATATTTTTACCTTCACTACTGTTCACAGCACAGTTCCCGGATAACTGCATGACTGCCTGGCTGAGGGTTGGGACTGATGTGCTTCAAACATGCAGGCGGACGGCGACTAACTCTGAGAACGAGCCACACGTCGGCTTGGCTCGGCCGGAGGACGACGGGGGAGTGACGGCCGCACCTACCCCCGCTCGACTTTCAACTGTAGGTTTGCCGGGCCACCCGAAAGTGACACCGGCGTTGCTGACAATTCTGGTCCGTCGTTGTCTCACCAGGCTGTCTCGAGACGTCTCTGAGGCTCCGAGAACTCAGGGTACTTGCGAGACAGAGAAAGAGGGCGAAGTTGCGTGGACTGTCGCAAGCACCCTTGTCTGAGGAGCAGCGCGAAGCCGCGTCCGCGACCGGTTGGGGGTCGAGGGCCGTGGCGAGCAAGCTCGGATGGGTAGGAAAACTGTCCTCCGGTTGCACGAGAGCGGAACAGTTGTGCTTTTCCCGCTCGGGGCGGGACGGGCATTCGCCTGACAGCCGCCCGCAGATCCGGTCAAACCAGCCAGCGCCACCAGCGTGACCGCTCCGGTTCCGGCGTCGGTTCCGGCTCCGGCTCCTCGCCCAAGGCCAGCGCGGCCTCGACGATGTCGTCCGCGGTGAGCGTCATGACGGCCTCACGATCGAGCGCGTCGAGACTTTGCTTCTCGTCGAGCGACAGCCGCAGCGCCTGGCGGTTGAGCGCCTGCTCGAACAGCGTGCGGGCGAACCGTGCGTTGCCGGAGTCCTCGCCCGCGTGGAGCCCGGTGAGGATACGGCGCAGCATCTGGTCCGCACCCGGCTCCAGTGTGTACTCGTGCTGGGCCAGCATCTGGTGGAAGATCGTCTGTAGTGCATCGACGGAGTAGTCAGGGAACGTGATCTCGCGGGCGAACCGGGAGCGCAGTCCGGGGTTCGAGAGCAAGAAGGCCTCCATCAGCCGCGGGTACCCGGCCACGATCACGACCAGGCGGTGGCGGTGGTCCTCCATCCGCTTGAGCAGGACCTCGATCGCCTCAGGGCCGAAGTCCGTACGACCGTCCTCCGGGGCCAGCGCGTAGGCCTCGTCGATGAACAGCACGCCGTCCAGCGCACGCCGGATCACCCGGTCCGTCTTGATGGCGGTCGCTCCGACGTACTGCCCCACCAGGCCCGAACGGTCGACCTCGACCAGGTGGCCTTTCTGCAGCAGACCGACCGCGCGGTACATCTCGGCCAGGAGCCGCGCCACGGTGGTCTTGCCCGTGCCCGGGTTTCCGAGGAACACCAGATGCTGTGATGTGGCCACCTCCGGCAAGCCGTGCGCCTTACGGCGGGCCTGGACTTGGAGCAGTGCGACGAGGGCCCGCACCTGTTCCTTCACGGTCTCCAGTCCGACCAGCGCGTCGAGCTCAGCCTGCACCTCGGACAGCGGCCGGGCCGGCCC
This sequence comes from Arthrobacter pascens, assembly GCF_017052465.1. Taxonomy (GTDB): domain Bacteria; phylum Actinomycetota; class Actinomycetes; order Actinomycetales; family Micrococcaceae; genus Arthrobacter; species Arthrobacter pascens. The sequence goes on along the minus strand of NZ_JAFHKT010000109.1, from coordinate 35,594 downwards.
GGGCCTCGCACCGATGAGATCGCCGACCAGGTCGTCGACGCGCTCCGAACCGGGCAGCTTGAGCTGATCGGCCAGATGGCCGATGGTTTCGCGCAGGTCGTCGAGCGGATGGCGGCTGGCAGCCATGCATCCACTGTAGTACTCGATTCCCAGGTATTGAACGCGGCAACCCATCCTGGCCCACGCGCGAGGGACAAAAATTAACGGGTAAATGCCGCTGCCGGGATCTGAAGCTCGTGCACGCGCCTGCACGGAAAACGCTAAACCACCAATTTTACGGGAGGGGGGCTTCTCTTCCCGAAACTGGCTCCGCCGGCGGGGGCGATACCTTTCTGCCCCCTGGGGTATGGAGCAGAGCGCGCAACGTCTGGATGGTGTCGGCCTCCGCGGCCGTCTTGTCGTCACGGTAGCGCTTGACGCGTGCGAACCGAAGGGCGATTCCACCCGGATAGCGGGGAGAGTGTTGGACGCCGTCGATGGCGATCTCGACCACGGTGACCGGCTCGGTCCACACCGTACCCGCCGTACGCCGCACCTCCAACTCCTGGAACCTTTCAGTCTGCCATTTCAGCAGCGCATCGGTGAGGCCCTTGAAAGTCTTGCCCACCATCACGTAGCCGCCGGGTTCGCCGAACTCGCCAACAGGGTCCAGGGCTCCGAGGTGCAGGTTCGACAGCAGCCCGGTGCGCCGTCCTGACCCCCATTCGCAGGCGAGCACCACCAGGTCGTAGGTGAGCACCGGCTTCACCTTGATCCAGTTCGAACCCCGCCGCCCGGCGGCGTAGGCCGAGCCCACCGCCTTCACGTTCCCTGTCAACTTGAGCGTGTTGAAGCTGTGCGGGCTTGGCTCGAATCCGAATCAGGCCCCCAACTGGCCGTGTCAACTGTTTCTGGCCCCAGCCGGAAGGCTGTATTGAGCCCCAGGTGGTCATACTTCTTTGGCGGGCGTGGGGCTACAGATCAGGAAGCTGACTCAGGCGCTGTCAAAAAAAGGGGCAAGCCACGTGCTTGCTTATCCGACGGTTGCACATCGTGTCTCCGTGGACCGCGATCGTCAACGCCCTGTCCATCAACAGCTCAGACACCTCGGGGGCGCGCGTCTTCGCCTACTACCGGGTGGTCGGTTCCTCCGATCCGGCGAACTACACCTGGACCCTCAGCACCGGCAGGAAGTGGGGAGGCGGAATCACCGCCTACACCGGCGTCAGCAACACCACACCGCTGGACAGCGCCGTGGCGACCGCTGTGGACAGCACCTATTCAGCCACCAGCATCACCGTCGGCAGCATCACCACCGCCAGCAACGGCGCCCGGCTGATCGGCGGCCTCGGCTTCGACAGCTCCAACCCCGCCGCCACCGCACCGACGGGCTGAACCGAGCGCTGGGAAACCACCGGTGGGCAGATCGCCGAACAGGCCGACGGTACCGCCCCCACGGTCCACACCCTGAACGCCGTGGACGCCACCACCTCGACCCTGACCGACACCGACGGCCGATTGACGACGTATGAGTTCAACGCGGCCCGGCAGATCACTTCCATCACCGACCCGCTCGGGCACGTCGCATCCAAGACATTCGACACCCACGACAACCAACTCACCAACGTCAACGGCCTGGGCAAGACGACCACCGCGGTCTACAACCCGAACAACACGCTGAGTACCATCACCGCCCCGGTCGCGGGCGCGACCGGAACCGGGACCAGAGTCTCCCACACCTACCCGACAGCCACCCCAGGCGAAGCGTGGCTGGAATTCCACCCGCAATCGACGACCGATGCCGAGAACAAGCTCACCCAATTCACCTACGACACCGTCCTCGGCCTGCCCTACGAGATCATCACTCCCAACGGCGTCGGCGGTACCCCTAAGAAGCAGTACCAGGGCGATGCCGCGGCCACCACTTGCGGAGGCCTGCCCGGTCAGCTGTGCAAGAACATCGACGGTAAAGGCAACACCACCTCCATCACCTACAACACGGCCCGCTACCCGGCCACCATCACCCGCCCGGCCCCGCTCGGGGCCATCACGAACACCTTCGACGCCGCCGGCCGCGTCGCGACCAGCACCGACGGCAAGGGCCAGACCGCCACCTACGCCTACGACGGGAACGACCGGCTGCTGCAGACCCGCTTCGGCGCCACCTGCGTCGCCGCGACCTGCGTGACGTACACCTACGACGCCAACGGCAACCTCACGACCCGTGTCGACGGCTCCGGCACCACCACCCACACCTACGACAGCCAGAACCGGCCCACGTCCAAGACCATCGGCGGCGCCACCACGTCCCTGACCTACGATCCGGCGTCGAACGTCACCAGCTTCACCGACCCGACCGGCACCGTGAACTACCGCTACGACGACGCCGACCGGCTGACCGCCCTGGCCGAACCCGGCGGATCCTGCCCCGCCACCCCGGCCTTCCCGAACAGCACCAAATGCACCGGCTTCACCTACGACAACAACGACCGCAGGACCGAGACCAAGTACCCGAACGGGGTGAAGAACACCACCCTCTACGACCACACCGGCCGGCCCACCTCCATCACCGCAACCAACACCGCCGCGACCATCCTCGCCCAACGGGCCTACACCTACAACGTCACCGCCGCCACCGGCCGGGACGGCGTGCTGCGCAAGACCATGACCACCGAGACGAACGCCACCACTACTTACGGCTACGACACCATGCACCGGCTGCTTTCAGCGGTGACCGGCGCCGTCACTGAATCCTGGACCTATGACAACAACGGCAACCGCCTCACCGCAGCCAAAACCGGAACCGCCACGGTCCACTCCGCCTACAATGCCGCCGACCAACTCTGCTGGACCGGAGCACTAGCCGGAACATGCGCCGCCCCACCCGTGGGCGCGGCGACATACATCTTCGACGGGAACGGCAACGCGACCAAAGCCGGCACCCCGACCATCACCTGGAGCGTTTTCAACCAGATGACCTCCATCTCCTCGGGCACGACAACCAACTTCACCTACGCCGGGCAAAGCAACGACGAACGCCTCACCTCCGGAGCCACGTCCTTCCTCAACGGCTCCCTCGGCATCACCGAACAAACCACCGCAGGCGCAGACACCTCGTTTATCCGGGACCCTGACGGTACGCTCATCAGCATGCGCAACAGTGCCGGTGCGTGCTTCTACTACACCACCGACGCGCTCGGCTCCGTCATCGCCCTCACCGACAGCGCCCAGGCCGTGGTCGCTTCCTACACCTACGACTCCTGGGGCGTCACCACACAAACCGGTACCCAGGCCGCGGCCAACCCATGGCGGTACGCCGGCGGCTACCGGGACGACGCCACCGGCTATACCAAATTCGGTGCCCGCTACTACGCACCCCTCCTCGGCCGGTTCAACCAACCCGACCCCTCCGCACAGGAAGCAAACCGCTACCTCTACACCGCAGCCAACCCCACCAACAACACCGACCCCACGGGGTACTTCTACATCCAACTCGGCTGGACCCTTTGCTTTTTCGGGTGTGCAGGAGGCTCCTTCGGCTGGGACGCCGCTAATGGTTTCTACGTAGGAAGCACGGCTGGCGTGGGTTTTAGGGGAGAGGCAAGCATTGGCATTGACGTCAGCCCCTTGGGCGAGGCGGGAGGTGCTGATTCCATTGCAGCAGAGTGTTCAAATATTCCTTTTGCGGGCAAGACAATTGGAGTGGCGCTGCCGAACCCAATCGGGTCCTACGTAGGGGGAGCAGTGGGGCTGGGAGGTGGATGTTCGCTTATGTTTACTAGTTACTAGCCACAGAAAGGATCAGATGTCTAAAGCAACGTTGGTTGGTTTAGGCTGGCTCGTTGGCGGATTTGCCATGCTTGTACTGGGGCGCCTCCTGCAGGGGTGGGCGGCCCGATCATATCTGCGGAGCCACCCTGATGGGGATGTTCACCGTTACATGCGTCGAAAGTTGCTCTATAAAAATTTGTTGGCCGGTTTCGCGATTGTCGGAGGAGCAGCGGTGCTGGTCTACGAATTCTTCTGGGGAGCAGGATCATAGACGTGAATGTCGAAAGCCTCATAAATGGCGGCATTGTCATAATCTTTGGCACCCTTATTGTACTGGCTCGTAATCGGTTCGCCCATTCAATGATGGAGCAAATGCGCGGCTTTAAGGGAGAGCTGAAATCGAAGCACCTTACGCGTTTTTTGGCAGTAGGAATGGCAATATTCGGAATTATAGTGATCTTCATCGGCGTCACAATTGCCTTAGGCAACTTCGCAGTTGGGTGACCCACCCGGTCTTGCCACCGTGATTAGGTGACGGCCTGTTGGGCGATGCTGTGGGCGAGCCTGTAGGACTCGGTACCGGCTTCGATGATGGTGCCGTTGAAGGTCAGCCGGTCCACTATCGCGGCGCAGAGACGTGGGTCTGTGAAGGAGCTCGGCGCCGCGCGGTCCGGTTCCATATAAGCGCGGCGCCTTAGCCATGCTGGGGAACGGCCAGAAACCCCTCGTGCACTCCGACCAGCGATTCCAATATCAGCAAACTCCTGGCGCACACTCTTAGCGAACGCCAGCGCTCCAATCGATGTCACGCAAAGCCAACTGCTACGACAACGCCGTTCTGGAGAACTTCTTTGGACACCTGAAGGAAGACTCTTCCGCCGCATCTGATTCCTCAATACCGAGGCACTTGCATCAGCCCTGCACGAGTACATCCGCTGGTTGGTCCCGTTCTTAGTTTTCTGGGCACCGAGTGCGGCGCCAGAGCTCGTCTTCCGAGTCTTGGCCGTCCCGTTGCAGTGTCAGGAGGCGGACTCGCTTTGCGATATTAAAAGGGCCGGCAGGGTGACGTCGGCAGGGGACAGTTCCGGCCTGGCCCCTGACAACGTCCGTTACTCGAAACCGTAGATAGTCCATGAACCTGTTCGTTTGCTACTTTCCAAGGATCTTCGCAGTTTGCTCCTGGCTTCCACAGGCTTTCGCAAGGCTTTCCCGGTGAAGCCAATAGCTGGCCGTCCTCCCTTTGAGGATTGTCTGGGATGGCGGTTCGGCCGCTTGGAATGGGCCTGGGGCCGCCTGCAGGGAGAAGCTGAGGAAGATGCAGTTCGACGTCGAACCAACGAGCTATGACGGCGCGGTAATACGTGTAAGCGGGCAGCTGAACATGGTCGCTGCACCCCGATTCCGCGAGCTGGTGGCACAGATCGTAGGCAATGAAGGCCGAACCCTCATTGTCGTGGATCTTGCCGGCGCCGACTTCTTGGACTCCACAGGTCTCGGAGCGTTGGTGTCGGGTCTGAAAATCGCCCGTTTGGCCGGAGGCGACCGGGACGACGCCACCGGCTACACCAAATTCGGCGCCCGCTACGACGCCCCCCTCCTCGGCCGCTTCAACCAAGCCGACCCCTCCGGCCAGGAAGCCAACCGCTACCTCTACGCCGGAGCCAACCCCATCAACTTTGCTGATCCCACGGGATACTCATTCCTCGGGGAAGCAGTTTCATTCGGGATTCAGGGTGTGGTGGTGGGCGTCTTCCTCGGGGCGGTATGTGCAGCGACACTCGGCGGATGTACATTGCTAGGAGCGGTGGCAGTCGCCGCGGTAGCTGGTGGCATCGGTGGGCTGACGGGTAAGGCTGTCGGTGCAAGGATCGATGGAGGCAATAACCAACAGGTTGCGGACGCTGCTCTCCAAGGAGGGATAACGGGAGCCATCAGTGGAGCGGCACGAGGTGCAACTGACTTCTACCTAGACAAGATAGCGGGACTAAACTTTGGGCGGTAAAACCATCGCAGTAGCCGGCTCCATCATATTGATCATTGGCGCCGTCGTCTGGATCTGGTTTGGTGCGGGCGAAGCTGTTGTCGCTGTGCTTGGTACCTTAGCTGTCAGCTTGATAGCGGTCTGGTCCTACTTCAGCGGAAACCGTGTAGCGCGGGAAACTGACGAATATCGGGACAAATGGTTAGGTGATCGCAGGCGGTCGACGCAAGGCGAGGACCCTGCCGAAGAAGAGTAGTGGCGTGGCCTCATAAAGTTCGCCCCCCGCTACTCCACCCAGCCTGACTCTCCGAACAGGAGGACAACCGCTAGCTCTACGCCGGAGCCAACACCACCAACCAGTCCCGGCGAACTGTCCGTGAGGGACACTTCACCGACCACCTACCCCTGGCTGCATCATTTGTCTGCAATCCACAACAGTCCCAGCACGGGCGAGCTAGTCAAGAGCCGTTGGGCCGTTGCTCCCCGTAGAAGACGCAGATATATGGCGGGACGCTTCCTCATTCGGGTCTCTGCGTCAACTCCTGCCGATGGCGTGGATCGTGCCTCCGGGCTCTGTCAGTTGCAGTCGGAGCTCTTCGTTTTGGAGTTGTGCGAGGTGGAGGGCTCCGATGAGGGCTTCGTTGTCTGCTTTCAGTTGCTGGATCACTTTTCTGTCCTCCTCCCGCAACCGTTTTAGCCTGTTTGTTTCCCGACGGAGGCGTCTTTCACTGTCGGGTGTCCTGCCGCTCGCGCGAACCTTCTCGTAGAAGAGGTTCTTGAGGTCCATGTGTCGCTGGGTGAGGGCGTTTCTGGGGACTCCTGCTTCTGTGGCGAGGGCCACGATGGTCAGGGCCCCGTTGGAGGTTTCCGGTTTTCCGCCGAGGATTCGTTCCATGGCTGTTTGGATGCGGGCGCGTTCGTCGTGCGAGGGGCTCATTTGGTCTCCTCGGGAATGATGCGGGAATGGTCGTGCTGGTCGGCTTCCTGACGGAGCCGCTTGGCCCGGGCTTCCAGCCGGTGGCCGAGAGGCTCGGGGGCGTTCGGAGCCTGCTTCTCCAGGGTTTCGGCCTCTTGTCGCATCAGGTGTGCGTGAGAGTCGGTTCGTGCGATGTTCGCGCAGGATGGGACGCAGCGGTCAAGGCGCGGTGCTTCGCGTTCAGTGATGCGGTTGCAAAGGGCGCGGTCTGGTTTGTAGACGCACATGAGCATCGCGGACGGGTTTTCGTAGATGGTCAGCGATGGGTTCTCCAAGAGCGCACGGGCCTGTCTCGCGTTGACGATGGTGCCCACGAATTCGGGGGCGTGCCGGGCGGCGTTGATGGCCCTGCGTGCCGCTGGGCCTGAGATGCCTGCCCCGTTCGCGAGGTCTTCGTTGAGCGACGCGAGGGTGTCGGCAGCGGCGAGAGCCGTTTCCAGGTCGAGCAGGTCGTGCATTCCGTTCCGGCTCCGGGACGCATAGCCGGCGCTCATGGCGGTGCGCATGTGGCCATATTGAACGGCGAGGGCGACGAGCCCGCCGGGGCGCCTGGCGATGTGCCATGCCAGCGTCCGGCGGAACCGCGAGACGCCGATCGAGCCGTACCTGTCCTCAGGGATCATCTCGTGAGGCCGGTCCAGGCTCTTGGCTAGGTCCGAAGCCCATGCGATGAACTTCTCGACGCGCAGATTCATGGTGTCGGGCGGCAGGCCGCCGAACAGATACCCGTCGGGGTTGATCCTCTCGACTGTGCGGATGGCCCGGACCACCGGTTCGATCGCCACCCATGGAACGTCGCGCATGATTCCCTGCGGGACGTGGTTCCCGGCTTCGTTGACGGCCGTCTTGTAAACGCGGCCGTAGATCAGGTAGCGCCCTGATTCCGGCTCCGGGCAGCAGCCCCTTTCGAGTCCCTGGATTTCACGGGGCCTCATTCCCGTCAGGTACGACACCACGATGTAGGCCGCGGTCGTCAGGTGGGTCTTGAGGGTGCCCGCCTCGGAGTAGTCGATGAATTTCTTCCAGGGGCGGCCATCGACCATGCCGGAAAGCTCGCTGAAGACGGGAGCGGGACCATCGGCGGACAAGAGCCGTTCCCGCCAACGCCCTGCGATTACCTGATGGTGGACCTGACGGATCGATGCCCCCGTCACGAAGGAGATGTACGTCGCGGCGAGTCCGCTCTTGTTCCCGGCTGCCATGCTCGGTGGCGATTCGCCGGCGGCGATGACGCGTCCCAGGTAGTCCTCGAGCGCGGCCTGGCCTTCTGGAGTGTTGGGGGTCTGCTTGCTTTGGGCGAGGATCTCTTCCTTCCGTTGTACGGCGGTGAGGATGTCTTCGGCGAAATCGACGACAACGCGCAGGGCCCAGATCAGCAGTGGTCCCATGGTTTCCGGGGTGATTGGCTCTGTCGAGTTCTCGCCCGTGGAAGACCCTGCCGGAAGGAAATCATCGGCGCCCTCGGTCAGCCATGGCGGTTCGCAGAGGCCGACCGGGAAGGGGTTCGAGGAGTCCAGTGCCCAGAGCCTTGTCAAGGCCGCGAGGACTTTCTGGGCGGGGTTGCGCGGCATTCGCCGGTCCGTTGCGAGGTGGAGTGCGTAGGCTCGCAGGTCGGGCGGAGTGCAGTCGCGGAGGGATGAGCTTCCCCTCTCTTCCAGCCATTGGCAGAATGCCCTCCAGGCCGCCACAGTGGGATATACGTGTCGGGGCGATACGGTGGTCCGCCACCGGGGGTGTTTGCCGATCAGGAAGCTGGCGGGCAGCGAAGTGTTGATCAGCAGCCATGTCAGGTGCCGCAGTTCCTCACGGAATGCCGCGGGCACAGTCTTCCAGTGGATCGTCGTGCGCGATACGCCGGGGCCGTGCGCCAGTGCTTCCAGGCTCCATGACGGGTCCCCGTATCGGGGGACCGGGCCAGCGAAGCCCTCCTCGACCAGACCGGGCAGGACGGCGTGGGCATTCGGTGCCGGGCGCGAAGCGCTCTCTTCGATTGCGAGGGTCACAGTTCGTACTGTCCTTCCAGAAGGCTGCCAATGGTTGCTCTGTCGGTGGAGGTCACGCTGGCCAGGGCGGTCGCCCAGACCTGGTCACCGAGCCTGCGCTTGAGGTCCTCCAGACGCGTGAACGGGTTGCCCCAGTCCGCTGCCCAGGTCTCTTCGCCCAGGACCGAACGCAAGCTGGCCAACGAGCGGTGCAGGTATGCCAGGCGTGGGTGGTGCTTCGGGTGTATCCGCGCGTTCGGGCACGCCGTGCACATCAGGAACGAGGCCCGGCATCCCGTTCCATGGGGGCTGAATGGACTGCTCTTGTAGTCGCAGCAGGCGGCAGTGGGGGTCTCCTGGGAATCCGGGCGGGCCGCGTCGGCAAGCTGAGCGCGCAGGACGGTGTGCCGGGCGTGGGCGAGTGCGCTCTCGGCGCCTTCTGCGACGATGGGGACGGATGCCTGCTGCACCTGGGGTTCGGGGAGGACATAGACCGCGTCGTGGGTGTCTTGGCTGTTCTGGCCGGGCTCCCTGCGGTGCAGCACATTGACCGTCTTCCGCAGTCTTTGCAGGGGAGCGCCGGTTAGGCCGGTTTCCCGGAGCCAGGAGTCGGCCGCGTTCTTCGTCAGGCCGATCCCGAATGGCGTCACGGCGGACGCGTTCCTGGGCCCCGGCAGGGAGTTCCGCCAGATGAGCAGGAAGTCCAGGGCGCTGTCGGCGGCAGTGACAAAGGCCCGCGCGTGAGAAGTTGCCTCCAGAGCCTTCGAGATCAGCCGCCCTGGTGTGTCGGCGCCGGTGTCCGGGACATTCCGGGTCTCGAAGTGGCGGCCGGCTCCCCGCCGCCGCTTCTCCAGCTCCAACCGGTAGATGGGGAAGCCACCGGATCCGCCGTGCTGCAAGGCCCGCGGCGTGCGCATTTCCGACACCACGGTCGCGTTCAGTCCGAACTCCATCACGAGCAATACGGCCAGCGCATACGCTTCGGACCGGCTCAGAAATAGCCGCATCCACGTGTACTGCGGGGCCTCTCCACCGAGGACTGCGACGTAACGGTGAATAGTACGTTTGGTCCCGCTTTCGCGAAGCATGTAGGGGACATATCCGGTGCGGGCGAGCGAGTCCAGGGCCTCTCCGATGATCCAGTCCGGGCTTTGCTGCTCGAAGGATCCCTCACGCCATCGCCGTAGATGTTCTGTGTTGGCCCGGATTCTCAGGTGGGCGGAGCGGAACATCTGCCGGGCTGCGGCGCGCACTTCCTCGAATTCGTCCGGGGCCAACGCCCGTCCCGTGGACGTGACCAGGGGAAGCCGCTTGGCCATCGCGGACCTCGTAGCCTCGCTCAGCTCGTCGTGTCTCCTGAGGAAGCCACCCAGTGCGATCACCTGTGAGTAGCCGTAGATGCCTTCCGGTCGGCGCATCCGCCACCTGTTCCACAACGCCGGTGTGATGTCGACGAGGCGCTGGGGCGGATTGTCCTGTTCGGCGCAAAAGCGCCCGAATGCGGTAAGGCGGAACCACATGGCCTTGCTTGACGGGAGCGAGTCCCACCCGCCGCCCGGAGCACACTTCTCGGCGAACCACCGGGCAAAGGCGCGCTGCAGCTCCGGGCACACCGGGATTTCGTCGAAGTCGAACGTGCCCACCCGTCCCTTCCTGTCGCGGTGCTCGACCTTCAGCCCATCATGGGGCCGCGGAACCGGCCGGTGGTGGGGCTCCAGCGGCAGGGCAGCACGCTGCCCTCGGCCGCTCACAGGACAGCCTCTTCGTCAATCAGGTCCTGGATCGTGCCCGTTTCGGCTGCGAGCCGGGCGAGAATCCAGGAGACATCGTCGGCCGCCCCGCCCTCCGGGGCCCCCGAACCAGGCGCAGGCGAGGAGATCAGCGAGTGGAGCTGGAGGTCGGAGACCGGGGCCAGATAGATCCGGCGGGTGGTTTCGACGTCCGCGTGGCCGAGAAGGTCCTGGACCATCCGCCACGGATCCCCGTAGAGGAGGCGGAAATCACGGCGCTCCTTCGGTGTCAGGCCAAGCCGGACATCCATCGCGTGGTGGAGCGCGACCAGCATGTAGAGCGCGAAGGAATGCCGGCACATGTGCGGGGTGCAGAACGGAGCATCACCCTTTTCTCCCGACAGTGTCCTCGCGCACCGTTCCGTGGCGGTCCGGAACACGCCCTCCCAGGATGCCGGTTGAAACGGCAGACCGGACTCGTTGAGCCACAGCCACAGGGGTTCAGGCCCCTCGGGTCCTTCAGTGAAAAGAATCGCCCGTTCCTCGACGCTTGCCCGGGCCAGGGCCGTCTCACCGAGCATTCCGTCGCGATCACGCCAGTGGAGGACCTTCATCCGGTGCCCGGAGACCGACGTCACCAGACGCATCCGCGGCAGCACGTCATACCGGCCCTGCCGCTGGGCACGGCGGATCACCCTTGCCCTGCCCGCATCGCTGTACGCCTCGATCTCGCCTACCACCGGTGCTGCCATATAGAAAGTGCGGGCACGCTTTGACTTCGTCACCACCGGGGCCAGCCGGCCCGAATAATACCGTCGGTCTCCCATCTCTGATTGCGGGACCTCGAGAGTGAGAAGCGAGGCGGCCTCGGTCAGCCGCAGACCCGATGAGAAAAGCAGGTGGGCGAAAGCCGAATTCCGGTCTTCCATCCGCCCGCCCCATGCCGCCGCCGGCACACCATTTGCGGAGAATCCGCGCAAGCCGACATCCACCCAACGCCGGAACATCCTGGGCGTCAGCCAGCGCACATCACTGGACCTCGCATCCTTGGCCCGGGCGGCAGGCACCTCCACCGCCTGCCCGTGCCGCCCGATCGCCTCCCGTGTTTCAATCGGGCTCGCGGACACGTATCCCTGCTTGACCGCCCACGAGTACAGGCGGCCCAACGCCGCGAGGCCTCGATTCCAGCGGGCACCGCCGACCCGCCGTGGGTTGCTCAGCGACCTCGTGCGCCAGTCCTCGAAGTCCCATAGGTCATCGGGGTCTGCCTCATCCCAGTTCTTGTCTCGATGCCACAGGAAGTCGAAGAAGACGCAATAGTCCGTCGCATAGTTCCGCTTCGTCTCCTGCTCCAGCCGGGCGAAGGACGAACGGACCAGGAAACGGGCCAATCGTCCATCGATCTGGCAGTCCGGCGACAGCAGGATCGGCGTCCCAGGACGGACACCCGCCCGCTCCTCGTCCTCCGCCAGGCCATCCCAACCGCCCAAGACCGGCAATCGCTTCGACTCGACAGACCGCCCCGCCGGCACCCAGAAAATACGCCATCCTCGCACCACTCACACCCCTCTTGAACCGCATCAACACGCTAATTCAACAGGGAATTGATGACCACACCCTCATGGCCGGCGGCCAGCGCATCGCGCGACACGCTCTCGGCAACAGCCGCATCCACAGTGATTTTCCCCGGGATGCGGTAGCCGGGGGCGATGCGCTCGAGCACGCCGATGCGCGTGGACAGCGGCTCGTCGAGCAGGTCACGCCCGTCGATGTGCAGCACGTCGAAAAACCACGGATGCAGCGGCGTGGTGCGCGCCGCGTTCGCCCCGAACCGTGACATGGTCTCCTGGAACGGCCGGGGGCCGCCGTCCTCGTCTAGGGCTAGAGTCTCGCCGTCGAGGATCACATCGCGCACGGGCAGTCCGCGCACCACCTCCACAACCTCAGGCAGCCGATGGGTCACTTCGGCCAGGGTGCGGGTGTAGATGCGCACGTCGTCGCCGGCACGGTGAACCTGGATGCGTGCGCCGTCGAGCTTGTATTCCACCGACGCTTCCCCCGTCGCTTCCAGCGCCTCGCTGACACTGGCCGCGGTTGCGGCGAGCATGGGCTGCACGGGACGCCCGACGACGAGGCCCACAGCGTCAAGCTGGGCCGCGGTGCCTGTGATCGCCAGCAGGGCGGCCCAGCCGAGATCGCCGGAGAGCATCGCTGCGCGGCGTACGGCCTCGACCGGCCGGCCGGCGGCGCGGGCGACCGCATCCGTCAGTACGCCTTCGAGTGCACCGGTACGAAGTTCTCCGAGCAGCACGCCGGCGATGAAGGCCTGCTCTCGTTCGGTGGCTTCCTCCATCAGAGTCCGAAGGGTGGCGGCGCGTTCCACGGTCGAGCCAGCGCCTGCGGTTGCCTGCAGCCGGTCCAACGCAGCGTCGAGGTGGGCAATAGTGAGATTCGGCTCAGGAGCGGACTCGCCCCTGGCCGCCCTCATGCCGCTCCAGCCGATCCCGACTCGGCCTTGGCGAGGCTTAGCGGTGAGCAGGCCGACCGCCGTCGGGATGTCCGCGGGGTCGAGCCGGAGCAGCAGGTCTGCAAGTTCGTTGACCTTGCCGAGCCGGGAGCGGGTGGCCGCGACGGCTTCCAATGTCCTCACGAGCACGTCGAGCAGCATGGCATCAGTCTGTCACGGCCGCTGGCTATGGACCGCGATTAGGCCCTGCGCGTGGCAATCATCATCGCCAACCTGTTCGTCACCCCGACGGCGTCTACCAGGCACCGGGCGGCAGCGAAGATACCGCGGACGGATTTTCCTTCGGTGGCTGGCAGGCGCCGGTGTCCGATGACGAGGCCGGCGCTGCCATCGGCGAGGAGATTGGCCGCATCGACGCCCTGCTCCTCGGCCGGAAGACCTACGACAAACTGGCCGCACCAGTCCGACGAGATCGGCGGCACGCTTAACCGGGTGCCCAAGTTCGTCGTCTCCAATTCACGGGTGGCTCCGGCGTGGGCGGGCACCAAGGTGCTGCCAAATGCAGAGGCCGTGGGCCGGCTCCGTGAAGAGTTAGACGAGGTGCACAGGTTCGGCGGCGGCATCCTCATCCGGTCGATACTGGCGACGGACGTGCCCGACCGCCTCCACCTCTGGCTCTATCCGATCACGCTCGGGCAGGGCAAGCGCATCTTCGACGCCGGGACCGTCCCCGCCTTATCGCGTCTATCACCACGCCCGTTGACGGCTTGATTACCAGCCCATTGCTGGCCCTGGCTGGACATGGGGTCGCCCTCGACCGGGCTTCGGTCGAGGGCGATCCCCGAAGTGCGGGGCGTTACATGGTCACGAGAGTACGAGAAGGACGCCTAGGACCCGGAGCCCTTCGCCTGGATCCCGCCCGGTGCAGCCTCGGAGAGCAGGTGCTCCCCCTCCAGTACCTCGGGGTCGGCCGGAGCTACGGTCGCCCGCCCGCCCCGGCTGCCAGTCTCCGGGAGCGTGAAGTAGACGACGAGACTGAGGGCGACAATGGCGATCATGTAGACCGCGACGTACATGGGTTGTCCGGCGCCGACGAATGCGGCGGCGATCAGTGGTGCGGTGCCGCCGAAGACGGCGATGACGATCTGATGGGCGAAACCGATGCCTGATACCCGGACTGCTGCTGGAAACAGTTCGGCCTGAATGGTCGGGTAGACGGCCTGCCAGATACCGAGTACCACCCATCCGGATGCCGATACCAGAACGTATACGCCGAAGCCCGGCTGGTTCAGCAGCAGGAGCAAGGGGTAGAAGAGCACGATCATGCCGATGGCACCGATGATGGGGAAGATCTTGCGTCGGCCTAGTCGATCCGAGAGCGCGCCGCAGACCGGCACGATGACGACGAGCAAGGCCAGCCCGATAACGCTCCCGGCCAGGGTGGAGGACAGGTCCCGGCCGGTGGTCAGCTTGGCGTAGGTGGGGAGGAAAGTGGCCCAGGTGTAGTAGGCCACGGCCGGGGCAGAGAGCGCCGCTGCCTGCAGCAGAGCCTTCGGGTGTTCGCGGAGCAGGTCCATTAGGCGCGCCCAGGCGGACTTGTGATCGACGAGGGCCGTTGCCTCAAACTCAGGGGTCTCGTCTGCGCGGGCCCGCAGGATGAGGCCGACGACGCCGAGGACGCCGCCCACGAGGAACGGGATGCGCCAGCCCCAGGCGGCGAGGTCGTCTGGAGCAAAGGATGATGTCACCATGGCCGCGGCGCCGGTCGCTGCGAGGGTCGCGAGCCCGCTGGCCATGTTGGAGAAAGAGCCGAACAGGCCCCTCCGGTTCGCGGGAGCGTGTTCGACCATGAACGCGATGGCGCTCTGTTGCTCAGTGCCGGCCGAGATTCCCTGGAGGATGCGTGCAACCAGAAAGAGAACTGGTGCTGCGAAGCCGATCGTCGCAAATGGAGGTGTGAGGCCGATGATCAGAGCGCCGAGCGCCATCCCGGAGATGGAGAGCGTCAGGATGAGCCGCCGGCCGTAGCGGTCGGCCAGGGGAGAGATGATGATTCCGCTCAGTGGGCGTACAACAAACCCGACCGCGTAAGTGAGCAGTGCTGCGACCAGGGATGCGAACGGGGACTCGCTGGGGAAAATCTGTGACGAGAACACCGCTGCCAGCAGCCCGTAGATGTACCAGTCGTACCATTCCACGAAGTGGCCGATCGTGCCTGCCACCATGTTGATGTTGCGGCGCGGGCGCTCGGACACTTCGGGAAGCTCCGAAGGGTCTTTGCTGCCGAAGGCTTCTTTTGAGGTCTTCATTGAACTCTCCATATTTTCACGTTTGCTGGGGAGGGGTATTGGAATATTTGGGACAACCGCAACGACGTGGTGGCCCGGTCTTGCCCGCCTGTACCTCGCTCGAAGGTATTGCTAACGGCAAACTCCGGGGAGGCCGATGCGGCTGCCCGGTAGTAATGAGATCGATTGCAGTGACCACGTCGCTGAGATCGGTTGCTGAGATCGGTTGCAAGCAACGATACGTAGGAAGGCGGGGTCTGTCAACGAATTTTTTTGGTTCGGAAACGGGGGTCCCGATCTTGCGTCAGTGGCTGATAGGAGGAGCTGCGGCCGCCCTTGTTCGACGGCCCGACGCGGACCGGGCTGGGCGGGGGGCCTTGGCAGAGCCCGCGGTGGCGGCCCGGGTGTCGTTCGATGTCAGGGGCTGCCTCTGGTGCTTAGCGGCAAAGGCTATTGCGTCAAAGAGGTGACGCTCCGGGTTGGGTCGAGGTAATGCGGTAACCGGCCCCGACCCTCCGAGGCCAAGGTGCGCGACGCCGTCGGAAGCTTGCCGATTACTCGACCTCTGCTGGGCCGGGGGAGGTCAGCGACCGGGCAGGAACGCGTGGAACGTGCCTTGAGCCGTTATCCCTCAGCTGGCAGGGGCTTCTCGTTGTTGATATCAAGGAAATGGACCTCGGACCAGGCGCAGTCCAGGCTGCCGTGCGCCGCCCAGTACTCGTCCCAATGCGCAAGTTTCCACCGATCTCTTTCCAGGCCCCTTCGAATAAGTCGTTCTCGGAGAACGTCCTGGGAGACTTGTACCCGCACCACCGTGGTCTGCGAGGGGGGCCAGTGGAACTCTTCTGCGGCGCGCGCCAGGTAGTCCGGTACGGCGAAGTACGCGCCGAAAGGTGCGTCGAGTACGACCGATCGTCCCAGCCGCAAGTTCACTCCTGCGACATCCATGAGTGTCTGGTACTCCAAGGGCAGCAGATTTTCCCGGTAGAAGGTGTTGGATTCCCGGTCGGCGGGGTCATGCCCCGTTGCCTCCAATGCGAACTCGACAAGGCGGCCGCATATCCGGTCCTTGTCCAGGTACGCGGCATTGTGCTCCTTTGCTGTTTGCTGGGCAATGGTTGTCTTTCCGGATCCGGCAGGGCCGATGACAATGAAGACGTTGGGGGCTGTCATTGGCGGGCCTCTGCCACTGCTGAGAGAAATTCCCTGGCGGCCTCGGTGACGCGGGAGAAGTCGCCGTCGGGTTGCCAGGCTTTTGTCACGGCGCTGCCGACGCCGACGCAGGTGACGCCGGCAGCGAACCATTCGGCGACGTTCCCGGGAGTGACGCCGCCTGCCGGCATGATCGGCAGGTGTGCCAGCGGGGCGAGGACCGACTTCGCGTAGGGGATGCCGCCGGCTTCGGTGGGGAAGAGCTTGAGGATGTCAGCGCCGGCTTCGGCGGACTCAACAAGTTCCGTCGGCGTGTATGCGCCGCTGATGGTCGGAACCTGGTACCGGTTGGCTGTCCGGATCATCGCCGGGTTCAGCTGGGGGCTGACCAGGAAGTCAGCGCCGGCTCGGATGCACTCGTAGGCTGAGTGCTCGTCCAGAACCGTTCCGGCTCCGATCGCGACTCCGTTGGGCCCGTGCTTGGCAGAGAGTTGGCGGATTACGTCCACGGCACCCGGGATCGAGAGCGTGATTTCAAGGGCCCGAAAACCTCCGGCGATTGCCGCTTCGGCCACCTGTTCTGCAAGCTCTGCGCTTTCCAAGCGCACGATCAGGACGGCCCCGGACTGGTCAATGGTCTTCAGGGTGCGAAGTTTTTTATGCATTGCTGGCCTTTCTTCTGGCCCAGGCAGTTTCCCTTGTTGCGGGGCGTCCCTGGGCCGCTGTTGAAGTGTCGTTGACAAACTCTCCCACCATCCATACTGTTATTGCAACCGATCTCAGCAATCGATCTCAAACTGAGCGGACAGCAAGATTTCATACTTAGCAAAGGAGCTGGCAGGGTGAGCAAAACACGCACGATCATTCTTGGTGCTTCACACTGGCACGTTCCGCTGTACGCCCGGGCAATCGGCGAAGAACACCAGGTCGTCGGCATCAGTGACGACAACGTGCCGCTCGTCCAGGGACTGGCGAAGGCTTGGGGCGCTCCCGTTGAGGCGGACTGGCGGATGCTGCTCGATCTGCCGGAGGTGGGGCTCGCCTATGTCTTCGGCCCGCACAATGGAATGACGGAAAAGTGTCTGGCCCTGATCGAGCGTGGCATTCCGTTCGTGGTGGAGAAGCCGCTGGGAACGTCCCTGGCGGAACTTGCGCAGGTGCGGAAGGCTGCGGACGCGGCCGGCGTGGCCGCAACGGTTCCGCTCATTCAGCGGGGTGGCCCCGCCGACCGGTGGCTGGCCAAGGCTGGTCGGCCCGCATACCAGAGGATCTCCTTCATCGCCGGACCGCCCTTGCGTTACCTGGATAACGGCAATCCCTGGATGCTGGACCCTGCCACTGCAGGGGGAGGGTGCCTGGCGAACCTGGGGCCGCATTTCGTGGACCTGTTCCTGCAGGCCTGTGACGAGTCTGCGGTGAGTGTCCACTCGCGGCTCTCGTCGGCCCTGCACGGCGGGGCCGTTGAGGACCATGCCAGCCTCATCGTCACCACCCCTAGCGGATGTGAAGCCATCGTGGAGGTGGGCTACGCCTTCCCGGGTTCGCCGTTGAAGCGGTACTGCAGTTACACGTCGGCAGGCGAGGCGGGATTCGCCTCCGTTGACTCCGACGGTTCTGCCACGTTCACCGCGTTGGACGGGACGACGGAGTCCGCCGTGATCGACGTGGACAGTGACCCTCTCTATGATCCGTTTGTACGCCGTGTCGCGCAGACGCTGGAAGATGGATTCCGGGGGTTACCGACGCTCGCCGAGCTCGAAGATGTGATGCGCCCAATTTGGCAGGCGTATGACGACCATCATGGAGGAGAAGAAAATGGCTGACCTGAGTATCGATGTTGTTGCGAAGGCGGCCGGCGTGCACCGGTCCACGGTTTCCCGGGCATTCTCCCGGCCGGAAGCGGTGAAAAGCGAAACCCGCGAACACATCCTCCGCGTCGCCGAGGGGCTCGGTTACACGATGAGTCCACTCGCCCAGGCGCTGCGCCGAAAGACCAGCACCTTCGTCCCGCTGATCGTGCCTGACATTACCAACCCGTTCTTTGCCGAACTTGCCAAGACCATGACCCAGGCGGCCGATGACCGCGGATACCAGCTGCTGCTCTGCGTCACGAACGGAGACCCTGCCAAGACGGAGGGGTACTTCACCGCGATGCAGGCCATGTACGCGCCCTTCGGCATCGTCGCGCCCTCGACGAAGGTCGACACCGACGCCCTGAAACGCTTCGATTTCGGCCACAAGGTGGTGGTTATCGACCGCGTGGAAGACGACGCCTCGGTTCCAACGGTCACCGTCGACAGCCGCCGCGGAATAACGCTCGCTCTGGAACACCTGCGTTCCTTGGGGCACACCTCGATCGGCTACGTTTCCGGTATCTCCGGAACCCACACCGCCCAGGACCGGATGGACGCCTATCTGGAGCTGTCGTCGGAAGGCAACAGCACGCCCCTTGTGCTCGACAGCGGCTCCGATCCGGACGCAGGGGCACGCGCGGCCAAACACTACCTGGAGATGGAGAATCCACCGACCGCGATTATCGCCGCCAATGACATGGTCGCCTTCGCCGTGGTCTCGGCCCTGGGCCAAAGCGGCATCCGCGTACCGGAGGACGTATCGGTCATGGGCTTCGACGGGCTCGCTCTGGGGGCCCGGTTCAACCCGCCCCTGACCACGGTGCGGCAGCCCATCGCAGACATGGGAAACATCGCAATCGAACTGGCAGAAAAGCAGAACCTGAACGGCTCGGTGGACCACGTCGTTCTGGAACCTGAACTTCTGGTGCGCGCCTCCACCTCTGGACCGCGCAAATGAACGGGGCCAACGAAGGAACCCTTCGGCGGCTGCCCGGGTTGCGGCACACCGACCACGTCGGCCTGACAGTTCCGAACCTCGAGGACGCCATCAGGTTCTTCGTCGAGGTGCTCGGCGCCGAGGAGCTGTACCGCTCCGACCGCGGACCCGACGAAGAATTCATGCCCACCAACTTCGATGTCCCTGCCGATGCCCGGCTCACCCTCGCCATGCTCCGCCTGCCCCCGAACCTGAACATCGAGCTGTTCGAATGGAGCAGCGCTGAGCGGCGGGAAACCCCGCCGCGGCACTGCGACGCGGGCGGGCACCACCTGTGCTTCGTTGTGGACGACGTTGACGAAGCGCTCGCGGTGCTGCAGGAAACCCCGGGAGTCCGCGTGCTCGGGGAGCGCAAGGAAGTCGCCGGCGACAGTCCGCGCGTGGCCGGCAACCGCTGGACCTACTTCATAACCCCCTGGGGGCTGCTGATGGAAATCGTCGACCGATCCCGCGTCGCATCCCCACCCCGGCTCGTCGGTCCAGCGGACTGGACAGCCACACAAGACATCTTCAGGAAGGACAATCAACAATGAGGCTTGCAGGTCACACACTAGGCACTCCGGACCACACGGTCCCTCAGGCACTGAAACTTTTTCGGGCCGCAGGACTCGATGCCGCCGAAGTCATCTACCAGGACGGCTACACCTCAGGTCTGCCTCAGGGGGACCGGCGCGCCGCCCTGGAGGCACTGAAGGCGGCGGAGGGTGAGGGTCTGCCCATTATCGGCCTCACGCCCTACACCACAGCCATCAATGCCCTGGACGAGAGTGAGTGGCGCGGGGGAGTCGACGAATTCCGCGGCGCAATTGAGGCCGCCCATATGCTAGGCGCCGACCGGGTGCGCGTGTACGCGGGGTCCTGGCATCCGGGCGACTCCGATCATGCCAGGCGATGGGCGAAACTGCGGGAGGCCCTGCAGACCCTGGCACCCGAGGCGGAACAGGCCGGCGTGCGGCTGTGCGTGGAGAACCACTTCGGCACCATGACCCAGACCGCGGCAGAAACCGCCGCCCTCGTGCAGGAGGTTGCCCACCCGGCCGTCCGTGTGCTCTACGACCAGGCCAACCTCACCTTCACCCACGACGAGACGTTCGAGGAGGCCTTTGCCGTTCAAGGTGACCTGATCGGTCACGTGCACGTGAAGGACCTCGTGTTCACCGATCCCAACGCGGCCTTCCGCGCCACGGAAACTGCCCGCGTCGACGCGTCCGAGCGCGCCGTCCGATCACGTGTCATCGGCACCGGCGTCCTTCCCTGGCCCCAGATCCTCGCGGCGCTGCTGCGCCACGGCTACGATGACCTGCTGAGCATCGAGTACGAGTACCGCTGGCACCCGCAAGACCTCCCGACCCCCGAGGACGGATTCCGGGAATCCGCGGCCGCACTGCGCGGAATGCTCGCTGATCTCGCTGAAATGGAGAACGCCCGATGAACGGGCAGCGCCTCCGCGTCGGCGTCATCGGCGCAGGCAATATCGCCACCATCGCCCAACTGCCCACACTCGTCCAGCGCGATGATGTCGAGTTGGCAGCCCTGGTGTCCCGCCGCGAGGACCCGGGCAGCCTGGTCCGGCGCTGGGGTTTCGGCGCCGCCTACCGGTCGGTGGAGGACATGCTGGATGCTCGGGATCTGGACGCCGTCTTCGTCCTCACGCCCCGGTCCGAACACGCCCACGCTGTCCAACTGTGCCTTAACAATGACGTCGACGTGTTCTGCGAAAAGCCCCTGGCCCCGGCCACCGAGGAGGCAGAACGTTTGGCGGACCTGGCCGACGAGCGCGGCCGCATCCTGATGGTCGACTTCAACCGCCGCTATGCACCCGTCTACACCGCCGGCCGTGAGCTGTTCGGCACGAAAGGCGCTACCTTCTGCGTCGCGCAAAAGAACCGCCCCGGATCGGAGTACCGCGCAACGTTCGAGAACGCCATTCACATGGTCGACCTGCTCCGCTGGTACTGCGGCGGCGAACCCGTGGACGTGGCCGCACACGCCGCCGGTGATGACCCTTGGGAAGAAGACGGCGTCGCAGCCCTGATCCGTTTCAGCACCGGCAACACCGGAGTGCTCATGGCTGCCCGGACAGCTGGTGCCTGGAATGAGAAACTGGACGCCTACGGTGACGGTAAGACCGTGGAGGTTCGCGCACCCGAAACAGTGTCGACCACTGTCAGGGGAGTCACCACGTCACGGGAGCTGAGCGCGGAGGCTTACGGCTGGGCGACTGCCACCGAAACACTTGGGTTCTCGGCGGCCGTCCACCACTTCCTGGACCGGGTCGCGGACAGGGCAGAGCCGCTCACCTCCGGCCGCGAAGCTGTCCACACCCAGCGGCTGCTCGACCGGATCCTCGCCGCTTCCGGACTGCCCGCAGAAGAACAAGAAGGCCGGCAATGGGCAAGCCACGCCACGAGCGGCAACAGCTAATCAGCACGGGCACGTGCTCCACACTGGACCGGGGATGGCAGACAACCCGGGCTTCGACAGGGCAGCAGCAGGTCAGGGCAGGGAGCGACACCCACTGAAGCAGCCGCGCCCGGAGCGATGGCACACCCTTTGAAAACACCTCAAGTAAGGACCTAGAAAGATGATAAGAGCAGCCCACCAGCCAACCGCAGGGCAGCAACGGACAAGCGGAGTTATTAGATGAGCCTTAAAGACCAAGTCGTTCTGGTAACCGGATCAAGCGGCGGAATCGGCGATGCAGTCGTCGACGCACTCACAGCCGAAGGGGCCCTCGTCATAGGTGCCGACCGCGCCCCGAAGGAGGGCCAGGGTCTGGCCGGCTTCTTCCCGCTCGACATCACCTCCGAAGAACAATGCGCCGCAGTCGTCCGTGACATCACAACCAGGTACGGGCGCATCGACGCTCTCGTCCACGCAGCTGGAGTCCTGGGCACCACGCCGGACATCATGAAAACAACGACCGAAGAATTCGATTTCATCATGCGGATCAACGGCTCCGGCACGTTCTCCATGGTCCGGGAAACCGCACAATCAATGATTGGGACCGGAACTCCAGGTGCCATCGTGATCCTCTCCTCCGTTGCAGCCAAAGAAGCCCGCCTCAACTACTTGCCCTACAACGCAAGCAAACTCGCAGTACTTCACATCATGTGGTCCTTCGCCGAGCTGCTCGGCCCCAACGGCATATCGGTCAACGCCATCGCGCCAGGCCCAGTAAACACTCCCATGTGGGCACAGTTCGCAAAAGACTCAGGACCGGACGCAACCGCCAACCGGGCCAAGCGCGCCGCGCAACTTCCCATGCGCCGGTTCGCCGAACCGGACGAAGTCGCCCGCGCGATCCTTTTCCTTGCCGACCCAAAGAACCGCTACATCACGGGCGTGTCCCTCGATGTGGCAGGAGGAGCACACCTGGGAATGGGAACCTGATCCAGGAAACCAGGTGAGGCCGCGATTTAACCGCCAACCGAAGTTTACGGTCACAACAGATCTGCGCCGGCCCGGAACTTTCGGTCCATCTGCCCGTTTCAAAGGCGGCCGGTTTCAGGAAGCAGGAGCTTCACCGCACTTCTGTGCTCTGTGGTGTGGCGAGTCTCGCTGACTTTGGGGCGATGGCTGTTAGGACGGAGCGAGCGGCAATGACCAACGTGAAGGCCGTTGCGAGGCCGAGAATCGTAAATGCGTAAATTTCCCGGCCGGGGAGGTCGGTTGTCGCAAGCCAGCGGATGGAATAGTTCGCGGTGGCACCAACGGGAAAGGTGAACACCCAAAACATCTGCGTGAAGGGAAGCTTGCGGTACTCGGGGAGGAGCATGACCTGCGTCAGTGCCATGATCACCAGCACGCCTGTTAGACCAAGCTGGACGGCCCCCACAGGTCCTGGATGTGACAGCATCCAGGCAATGTTGGCCGTTGCAGGCGCAGCCAGGTACGCGGACAATCCCGTCTTGGCGGCTGCTGTCAGCTCGCCGCCGGTCATCACCCGGACGGTGACGACGGTTCCCACGACCAGCCAGAAGAATGCGCCAATGCCAAACGCGGCCATGGCTGCATCACGGGCGTGGATGCTTGAGAATCCGATGCTGGCAACGAAGAATCCGGGCACGACGGGCAGCAGGTAGCCGGGATGGATGGATTGCATGGACACCCCGCCGGTGACCCAGTGGGCGAGGAGCTGGGCGGCGACGCTGGCAAGGGCGGCAATGAAACCCATGCACAGCCAGGCGCCCCATGGCGGCAGATACTGGCTGTAGTGGGACGAAAGCAGGATCCCCACTAGCGGGATGAAGGACGCGAAAGGCCCCGCCACTTCGTGTCGCAGGTCGGCCCGGAATGCTCCTTTCCGGCGAAGGCCCCGAAACACGTAGACGGCGGTCAGGATCAGCCACAGCGAGCTGGCTGCCCCGTAGAGGATTTCCTCCGGCCACACCGGGGACCCGAGAGAGCTCCTCGCGGCGGACCAGCCGCCGCCAAGGCCGGCAAGCCCCAAGGGAATGCCGAAGCGGCTCAACGCGGCCATTCCCGAAAGGGGGGCCTGGGGCAAGGCGCGGTCCTGGGCGGCAGGCGTCAGGGCAACGGCGGTGCCGGTATCAGTCATGTTGTCAGAGCGCCCGGTTGGTGGGCGAAGATGAGCAGCGTGCTCGTGGCGGTGGCGAGGAGTTCTCCGTCGGCGGTGCTGAGACGGCCTTCGGTGAAGATCACCCGCGGGCCGGTTTTTACGACTGACCCCTCTGCGCGCAGAGCACCTTTCTGAAGCGTGATGGGTCGCAGGTACTTGACCGCCAGGTCGATAGAGGTGTAGCCGATCCCTGCTTCCAAGGTACTGTGTGCTGCGCAGCCGAGCACCGTGTCGAGGAGCGTGCAGGCCAGGCCGCCGTGCACCATTCCGAGGGGGTTGTAGTGCGCTTCTCCCGGCCAGCACTGGAACTCGACGTGTCCGTACCTCGCATCGACGAGATCGAAATTCATGAGGGAAGCGATCGGCGGCGGCGCAATGCTGCCGTCGCGGAGGCCGGAAAAGTAGTCCAGACCCGACAGCCGTGGCAGCTGTTCGAGGGCGATTGCCGGATCAATCCAAGTGAAGGTTGCCGAGCGTTGCGCCGAGCTGTTGGTTGACACCGGGGTTTCCTCCTTAGAGCTCTGCAGGTCTTCAGGGTTTGTCGCGGTCATACCGGGGTGTTGGCTGCCAGTACTGGGTACAGATCCGAGATCGAGCCAGACAGGCCGCGCTTCACTCCGGCGCTGATTTCGTCCACGATGACCTCGTAATCACCCTGTTCGAGCCCATCGAACGACTTCCGCGCGACTTCCTCGGGGGAGGTCTTCGGGGCATTCACGCCCTTGGCCATGGCTGTGTCCATGTAGCCGACGTGAACACCCGTGACCTGCGTGCCTTGGGGGGCCAGTTCCACGCGGAAGGAGTTGGTCGCCGACCACAGCCCGGCCTTTGATGCACTGTAGGCACCGGTGAGTGCGATCCAGCTGAGCACCGAGTGGATGTTGAGGACCGCTGATGTGCCGCTGGCGGCGAGCACCGGTGCGAATGCCCTGGTCAAGGCGACCGGTCCGAAGAAGTTGGTCTCCATGACCTCACGGATCTTCTCGTCGGGGAGTGCCAAGAACGTGTCCGATTCGACGCTCATGCCGGCGTTGTTAATCAGAACAGTGACGTCCTGGGCCTGGGTAACGGCGGCCCGGATCGAGTCAACGTTGGTGACATCGAGGGCGAGGGAGACGACCCGGGAGTCGTTCCACTCTTGCGGGCGGCGGGCCGTCGCGTACACCTTCGCAGCACCCCGGGCGAGGGCCTGTTCCACGAGCTCGCGGCCCAGGCCTCCATTTGCACCGGTAACGAGGACGACGGCGCCAGATAGCAGTGGCATGGATTCTCCTGATCTCAGATAGGCGGCGACGGGGTAGTCGCGACCTCAGAGCATCAGAGTAGCCGAGTGAGTTTGATTTTCCAACTGACTTGTATACTTGAAGAAAGTACCGAAAGCAGGTGAACGATGAATCGGCCGACCGACAAGGCAGTAGATGCGCCCAGGGCGTGTTTCATCGCGGCGGGGCTCGACGTGCTCGGGGAGCGGTGGGCGCTGCTGGCGCTTCGCGAGATGTCCTTGGGCGTTCACCGGTTCGATCAGATCGCGCGTAATACCGGCGCGTCCCGCGACATCCTGGTGGGCCGACTGCGCACACTCGAAAACCAAGGCGTGATCGAGCGCGTCCAGTACTCCGAGCGCCCCCCGCGCTACGAGTACCACCTCACAACTTCCGGGGCCGAAGTCGCGCCCATCCTCATTTCACTCGCAGCGTGGAGCAGTACATGGATGCGCGACGAGACACCCCGTGCCTCCTACCGGCACAGTTGCGGGGCCGACCTGAAACCGGTGGTGTCGTGTGCGGAATGCGGTGAGGAGTTCACCCCAGGAAGTCTGATGCTGGGACCGCTTGTGTCAGCGGCCGGTACGGACCCGCCGTCCGACCAGTAGGAACAAGAACCGGACAGAGGACGACGGCGGTACAGGACAGAGTGCAGGTGGTGTGGGATCCGGACTTTCTTCCGGGCTGTCCTGGTTTGGTTGATCCGTGATATGTGTCCAAACTCGGCCGCGCGGCCCATGTACATGCGTCTCTGAGTCTGCTCTTCAACGACCCATGAGCAGGCTCTGACGAGTGCTGGGGATGTTGACTATTCAGCACGATCAGGCGTTAGGGTTCAGTGACTCGCGCAGTTGTTGCAGGGCGACACGAACGTCGGTCTCAGATCGATGGATCTCCCTTACATTCATCCCGGTAAACTCTTTCACCGCACGGCGCATGCTTTGAATGTTGGTGAATCCGCACGATGCCGCAATTTCTGAGTAGGTTATCTTTTGACCGTCGGCCTGAAGGAGGAGCTCCAGCGCTCTGCGCGTTCTTAAGGCGCGTATGCGCTCACCCAGGTGGAGCTCTTCATTCTCGAAAAAGTAGAACAGAGTGCGACGGGAGAGATTGAACCGTTCGGCGACCGTTGCCACGTCCAGATCGGCGTTGTCATAGTTGGCATCAAGGTATTTCTTCACCGCCCGACTTAGGGCCGGTTTCTGCGCCTCATCGCCGACCGGCGTTTCAAGCAGGGAACCCACTAGGGTCGCCATCACGGATCGGAGAATGTCTCCGGTTCCCGATGCCTCCCGGTCGATGCCCGACCGTTTCCAACTCAACATCGCAGGGATCACGAAAGTGCCCACAATCGGATGCTTTGCGAGGTCAGGCAGGCGAAGCAGGGAGCGCAGTTGGGCCTCGCTCACATTCAGGCTGCTGCGGTCGATGTTGAGCTGCAAGGCGTGAAAGCCCTCGGGCGCATCGAAACTGCCGCCCAGCGAGGTATCGATGAACCTGACGGCGCCCGGTGATACTGGCTCAGGCACGCCGTTGAGAGCGAGAATTAGGGCGGGCGCTTTCCTGAAGTAGGCCAGTCGCAGATCCCTGGTGTCAGGATTCGGCGCCCACGAGCCCAAAGCCGGAGCGTTGACCATTTCTATGAGGCTGAAACCTGGCCCGGCAAGACTAATGGCCGAAGGGGTGAAAGGCACGGGAGCAGCATGTGCCAACTTTTCCAACCGCATCGGAGTCTCGACAGCACTGCCGTACCACGTTCGCCAATGTTCGAACCTTTGTTCGGGACTAAGCCCCTCCGGCACCGCATATCGTCGCAGATGACCGCTGTTCTCGGAAGCAGATTGAGGCATGCCATCCTCCTTTACACAGCTGAACCTTTCTGGCGGTCCTGGGGTGGCCACGACGTCTGAGGAAGCGGTTACGGTGGCTCATAGGACTGACCAGAAGGACCTCAGCTGTTAGGTGTATTTTACCTGCGTACGTTTTGTTTGGTGCGTCTATGGCTTTAGTGCCGGCGCCCGACACGACCGGTATGGGCCACCGCTTTGGCTTGGATGACATGCCGTTGGATAGGGCACGGGCGCGGAGAAACGACGCTATCGCGCACTCCACACCTTGGCGTGCCCTTCTTCGACATCTCCGTTTGGAGACGTGGTCGAGGAAATGCGGGGTGCAATTGTTTGGCCACGGCGTCACGGAGCGGTCGGGGAACTTTGGGCGATGAGTTCCACGTTCTGCAGATCACCGGTATTTTGGTGTCCGCCGGGGTGCAGCCTGGTCGCGAAATCATTGACTCGTTGAGGGGCGAGGGCATATTCGACGGCCAAGATGCTGGCCCCGACGACTCCAGCTTCCGGGCCGGTTGCGGATTGAGTGATATTCAGGTGCTGGGTCGCCAACGGCGTTGAGCGCGCATAGACCGTTTCTCGGATCCCGGCGATCAGATGTTCTCCGGATTGTGCAAGCGATCCGCCCACGACAATCAGTGAGGGGTTGATGAAGCTCACGCACATGTTGAGCATTTCCCCGATGTCGCGACCAGCCTGCCGAACGGCCTGAATGGCAGCCAAATCGCCCGAACGGACGAGCGAGACGACGTCGTTTCCTGTGGTGGCTTCGAGTCCATTTTCGCGGAGCTGCGCGGCGACGGCCGGAGCGCCTGCAATGGCCTCCAAGCAGGCGGTCTTTCCACAGCGGCATTGAATTCCTGCCGCCCTGGAAACAGCAATATGGCCAACGTCTCCAGCTACTCCTGCCGCGCCTCGCTGCAATATTCCTCCACTAACAACCCCGGAGCCGATGCCGGTGGCGACTTTGAGGAAGATCATGTTGTCCTCATTGGGCCAGCGGGTCGCCCGCTCACCGAGGGCCATGAGATTGACATCGTTATCGACGAGTACGGGAACGTCAAAGGTCTGCTGAACATAAGCGGGAACATCGAATCCGTCCCACCCCGGCATGATCGGAGGGCTCGTCGGCTTTCCCGTGGAGTGTTCTACCGGACCGGGCAGCCCGATCCCGACAGCGATGATGTCCGTTGCCGGACGCTTCTTCGTTTCCAAATGACCCTGCAGAGTCATCGCCAGCCAGTCCAGAACAGCTTCCGGACCGCACGAAATCTCAAGTCGTTCAGTGGTTTCCCGGACAATCCTTCCCGACAGGTCCGTGAGAGCCACGGTCGCGTGTGTGGCGCCGACGTCAGCGGCAGCGACCAGCCTTGCACCGGGATTGAAGGCTAGTCGCGCCGACGGGCGGCCTCCGGTGGAAGCCGCATCTGACACGGGTACAACTAGCCCCAGTTTTAGGAGCGGCTCAAGGCGAGAACTGATGGCAGCTCGACCCAAGCCCGTTATTCCGGCAAGGTCTGCCCTGGTTCGCGGGCGTCCGTCCCGCAGGATGCGCAAAAGTTCGCCGGGACCGCCGTTGTCCATGTCTCTCCATTTCGGGGCTCGAAAGAGGTGAATAGTGAGACTGAGGACTTGAACGCCTCAGGCTCACAGGACCCCGAGGGGGCCTCGTCTCCACTCAGTGTCAAGGTGCCCACTCACTCCCGTCCACTCGCCGAGGCCCACAGCATCACAAAGTGCAGCTTCGGTAGGCAAACCGTCCTCAAGAGCGTCAAAAGGTGCAGACTTTTGCTGATTGACTGACGAAAGCCACGTGCTGCATGTCACTGTTTCGGCATGGAAAACAACAGAACCACGACAGCCCCTACCCGGTTACGGGCCGGGTTCGTCGGTGCCGGGTTCATGGCCGAGGTGCATAGCCGAGCCGCCCGTGCTGCCGGGGCGCAAATCGCCGGCATCGCATCCTCGAGCCCTGCCAGTGCCGCCCGCGCCAAAGACCGCTTGGGCGTCGAGCAGGCTTACGCCTCCGCCCAGGACCTCGTCGAGGACGACATGATCGACGTCATCCACGTGTGCACCCCGAACGCCACGCACGCCGCACTGGCCGAGGCGGCGCTGAAGGCAGGCAAACACGTTGTCTGCGAGAAGCCTCTGGCTACCAACGCGCGGGATGCCGCCCATCTGGTGGAGCTGGCGGCTACAGCCGGGACGGTCGCGACCGTTCCCTTCATCTACCGGTTCCACCCGATGGTCCGGGAAGCCCGGGAACGCATTGCATCCGGCCAAACGGGACGGATCTCCACCATCCAAGGGTCCTATCTTCAGGACTGGCTGCTGTCCCGGGACGACGACAACTGGCGGGTGGATGCCGGTCTCGGAGGACCGTCACGCGCGTTCGCCGACATCGGCTCCCACCTGTGCGACCTCCTCGAGTTCGTGAGCGGGGAACGGATAACACAGGTCGGGGCCCTGAGCCGCACTCTCTTTTCCGCCCGGGCAAACCACACCGACGTCCAGACCGAGGACCTCGCTGCGGCCGTATTCGCGACTGAGAACGGCACCGTGGGAAACCTCCTGGTCAGCCAGGTTGCGCCCGGGCGGAAGAACCGCCTGATGTTCGAGATTTCTGGTTCTGAGAGCACCCTCCAGTTCGACCAGGAAGCGCCAGAGACGTTGTGGCTTGGCAAACGGGCCGGTTCCCAGTTGCTTGTCCGCGACTCGGACGCGCTTAGCCCCGAAGCGGCACGGCTCAGTGTTCTACCGGCAGGGCATCCGCAGGGTTATCAGGATGCCTTCAACGCATTTGTCGCCGATACCTACGCCGCAATCGACGGAGACCTCCGTGATGGCTTGCCCACCTTTCGGGACGGCCTCAGGTCCGCTGTCCTCACCGAAAGCATCATCGAATCCAGCAGGGGCGGCGAGTGGGTCGACGTCCCAGACGTAAAAGAACTAGAAGGAGTGCAGTAATGAAAACTATCCAAGTCTGCCTCGGCGCATGGGGCGCCCAAGGCATAAGGAAGGCAGTAGGATGATCCGATCTCTCGATCGCGTCAAGCGGTCACGCATCGTAGCGGGCTTGGGAGCCGCGCTCACCGTAACCCTGTTGGCAACCGCATGCACGGGCGGGTCATCAGTACCCAGTACCGCGGCGGCCAAACCGGCAGAGCTGCGGATGCTCTACACCACCGATGAAGCCAACAGCGCCGCCGTCGCGTCGCTTGTGCCGGAGTTCAAGGAAAAGTTCGGCATCGACTTGAAGATCGACAACCAGCCGTACGACGCGTTGCAGCAGAAGGTCTTCTCCGAGTTCGCTTCCAGCAGCAGCTACTACGACATCGTCGTCGTCGACACTCCGTGGGCGCCGGCCCTGGTGCAGAACCTCGAGCCCCTGAGCCAGTACCTCGAGAACGGGGCCCTGAACCCTGACGGCCCGCAGTCCAACGTGGGTGACTTCATCCCCAAGGTGTTCTATGACACGACCGTCTACAACGCTGATTCTCCGATCAAGCGCTACCCGGATCCCACGGCCAAGCCCGACGTATCCGCGATCAAGAACGCGGGATTCGACGTGTACGGGATGCCGATCCAGTCGAATGTGGCTGTCATGGCGTACCGCAGCGACCTGTTCAACGACCCGGCCCAGAAGGCGAATTTCAAGGCCAAGTACGGTAAGGACCTCACGGTCCCGAAGACCTGGGACGACTATGCCCAAGTGGCGGAGTTCTTTACCCAGCCGGACAAGAAGCTCTACGGCACCACGGTCATGGCGGGTGTCGGCGACTGGGCCACCGATGACTTCAAGACCCTGCTCGCCTCCCAGGGCGGGGACGGGACCTTGGCGGACGAGAACGGCAAGCCCACGTTCGACACGCCCGAAGGAGTCCAAGCGCTGGATTACTACGCCAAGCTGGCGCAAAGCGGACATGTCCCCCCGGGCAGCGCGTCAGCGGATTGGGGTACAACCGCCGAATCGTTCGGCAGCGGACTGACCGCGATGACGATCAACTACCACGACCTCAAGCTCGGTGACAACGTCAAGGGAGGCACCATCGGCTATGCCCCGGTGCCCAGCGCGAAAGCCGCCGGACCCCACTTCGGGACCTGGATGCTGAGCGTCAACAAGAATTCCAAGAACAAGGAATGGGCCTACCAAGGGATCAGCTGGCTGACCGCCGCAGAGCAGCAAACGACGATGACCGCCAAGTCCCTTCACCCCAGCCGGACCTCCGTCTTTGCCGAAATCAAGAACGATAACCCCCTCGCACCCTTCTACGACACCCTCGGAAAATCCCTCGCAGTAGGCGTTGGCCGTGCCCGGTTGACCAACTACACCGAAGTCAGCCACGAGGTGGCCGTCGCAGTGAACAACGCCGCAACCGGTGCTTCCTCGCCATCGGATGCACTCAAGTCCGCGTCGGAGAAGGTCTCGGCCCTCCTTAAATCGGCCGGCTACTAACCCATCGGACCGTTCAAGGTCGCCCAAGGAGTATCGACTATGAAAGCAACCGCCGCACCATTGGATGCGACTTTGACGGTTGACGCTTCCCACCGCGCGGCCAGCCGTTCCACGGCCGGCCCGCAGCGCAGGAAGCCGCTGACCTGGAAAAAACGTTCAACCCCGTGGGCCTACATGGCCCCGGCCATGTTTGTCCTGCTGCTGATGACGGTGGCCCCGGCCATATTTATTTTCTACTCGGCCTTCCGCAACGACAAAATCCTCGGGGGCGTGGGCAAATTCGTCGGACTGGACAACTTCATCACGGTGGTCACCAACGCCTCGGTCCAGCACGCATTCCTGATCACTTTCGGCTTCGTCGCGGTCGCGGTGATCCTGGAGATGATCCTGGGCTTCGCCCTGGCACTCCCGCTCGCGGCCCAGACCCGCGCCAACAAAGTCGGGGCCGCGCTCATGCTGCTGCCGTTCGCCGTCACCCCTGCGGTTGCGGCCATGGTGTTCAAGCAACTGCTGAACCCTAACTACGGATGGGTAGGCTACTACCTCGGCGTCTTCGGATTTCCCAAAGGCATCGACCTGCTCGGTGATCCGACATCCGCGTGGATCGTCCTGGTCATTCTCGACATGTGGCAGTGGACCCCGTTCGTCGCCCTGATCCTGATGGCCGGGCTTCAGTCCCTGCCGGGGGAACCCCGGGAAGCAGCGATGGTCGACGGAGCCACCCCATGGCAGATGTTCCGGCACATCACCTTCCCGGCAATGGTGCCGTTCATTGCCATCGCGGCCGTGCTGCGGACCATCCAGGCCTTCAAAACCTTCGATTCCTTCAAGATCCTCACCGGCGGCGGCCCCGGTGAATCCACCGAAATAATCAACCTGGGCATATTCCGTGTCGGCCTTCAAAGCTTCAACGTCGGTCTCGCCTGTGCCCTGGGCGTGGTCTTCCTGATCATCCTCTCGCTCCTTATCCCCTTCATGCTGCGCATCATCGGCCGCCGAGCAGACCCCGAGGAAATGTAATGACAACGACATCATCAATCAGCCGCGGCCGCGCCGTGGCACGCGTCATCATCGGACGCACCTTTCTGTGGGCATGGCTCCTTGTCGGCCTCGTGCCGCTGCTGTTCATGTTCATCACGTCCATCAAGCCAGCCGGGATCGCCAACCAGATCCCCCCGGCCTGGTTCTTCCAGCCGACCCTGGATAATTACGCCTCCGTGCTCTCAGCCGGCGGCGGCAAATCCGAAAGCTTCGGTCAGCTGCTCACCAACAGTGCAGTGGTCAGCCTCGGTGCCACCGCACTGGCCATCATCGTGGGGGTGCCGGCCGCCTACGCCCTGACCATGAGGGATTTCCGGGCCCGCAAGGGACTCTCATCCTGGATCCTGTCGACCTACATGTTTCCACCCATCGTCGCCGTCATCCCGGTCTTCGTCTTCGCCGGCAAGCTCGGGCTCATGGACAGCTACCCGGCCCTGATCATCCCGTACGCTGCCTTCAACCTGCCCATCGTTGTCTGGATCCTGCGCAGCTCAATCCTGCAGCTGCCCTATGAGATCCAGGAAGCAGCGATGGTCGACGGCGCCTCAACATGGGAGGTCCTCCGCCGGATCATCTGGCCCCTCCTCGTGCCGTCCGTCGCCACGGCCGCCGTACTGACCATCGTCCTGTCTTGGAACGAATTCCTGTTCGCCCTGTCCCTGACCCGCAGCGGAGCCAAGACCGCTCCGGTGGGCCTGCAGCAGTTCACCGGTATGTACGGCACGGACTGGGGCAACATCACCGCCGCCGCGACCCTGATCGTTGCGCCGATCCTGGTCCTCATGGTCGTGCTGCGCCGCCAGATGGTCGCTGGCCTCACCTTCGGTGCAGTCAAGTAAATGAGTATTGGAGAAGAAACGATGAAAGCAGTAATCCTCCCCGGCGACAAAAGAGTCACCGTCGCGGAACGCGACGTCCCGGAGCCGGGACCGCATGAGGTGTTAGTGCGGACCCGTGCCTCCGCGATCTGCCGCAGCGACATGAGCATCTACTACGGCAACCCGATCGTCGGCGGCGAAGGTGCCGGCCACGGTTCGGTCATACCCGGGCACGAGGCAGCCGGCGAAGTCGTCAAGGTCGGAAACGCCGTGACCCACGTCAAGGAAGGCGACCGTGTCGCCGGCTACCTCGCCCTGGGCTGCGGCTTCTGCGAGTACTGCCTCAGCGGCTACATGATGCTGTGCAACCAGTGGAAATGCTTCGGTTTCGACGTCCACGGCGGTGACGCCGACTACTTCGTGCTGCCCGAGCGCAACTGTCTTCAGCTCCCTGACGAACTCAGCTTCCGCGCCGGGGCGGTGATGACCGACATGGTCGGCAGCCAGTACCACGTGCAGAAGCAGCTCGGAGTGGCCGGCGGAAAAACCGTCGCCGTCTTCGGCATGGGACCAATGGGATCGGCCGCGGTACTCATCGGCAAAGCCTTCGGCGCCCGCGTCATCGCCGTCGACGTCATCGACCACCGGCTCGAACAGGCGAGCTCGCTCGGCGCCGACGCCGTCATCAACAGCACAACAGCCGACGCCGTTCAGCAGATCCGGAACCTCACCCAAGGCCGAGGAGCGGACGTCTGCATTGATTGTTCCGGCAATCCCGCCGGGCAGAACTCGGCCCTGGACGCCGCCGCCAAGCTAGGCGCCGTCGCGTTCGTCGGTGAGTCGCGGGCAACGCAGATCAATCCAAGCGACCAGATGCTCAGAAAACTACTCACCGTCGTCGGCGGCTGGTACTTCCCCATCAGCGACTGGGAAGAAATCGTGCGCCTCGTCATCGACCAGAAAATTCCGGTCGAAAAGCTCATTAGCCACGACTTTTCCATCAATCAGGCCGAGGAAGCCTTCCGCGCCTTCGACCAGCGCGAAACCGAAAAAGCCGTCTTCGTCTGGTAAACCCGTCAGACCCTCCGAAGGAGAGAACCCATGTTCAGATACGCCGCCGAGCTCGTCCCCTACCATGATCACGGCTTTGAAGACTCGATCCGCGACCTTGCCGACATCGGCTTCAAAGAAGTCAACCTCTGGTCCTCCG
Organism: Arthrobacter pascens; assembly: GCF_017052465.1. Lineage (GTDB taxonomy): Bacteria > Actinomycetota > Actinomycetes > Actinomycetales > Micrococcaceae > Arthrobacter > Arthrobacter pascens. Next base: position 1,196 of record NZ_JAFHKT010000109.1, on the reverse strand, counting down.
CCGCACCGCTGGCCCACCACGTCAACCCGGGAGATGACCCCGGCAAGATCCTCGGAGTGCTGGAAAAATACGGCATCAAACCCTGCGGCCTCACCGTCTACGGAAAGACCCAGGACGAAATCCTGGAACGTGTCGATTTCGCCGCAGACCTCGGAATCGACACCCTCATCTTCGACTGCGAAGCCAACTACCCCGACTTCGTCTCCACCTTCCTGCCACCCATCGTCGAAGCAGGAGCACGTCGCGGAGTCCGGATCGCGGTCGAAAACCATCTCACCGTCCCGTTCGCCGCCGATTTCGAATCCGGGGCCAACGAAGACCAGCGATGGGACGAAGGCGTTGACACCCTCGCCCAGATGAAACGGCTCATCCGCGACATCGACGACCCCTACCTCGGCGTCTGCATCGCCCCCCCGCACCTGTGGGTGATGCAGGACACCATCAGCGAAGCGATCACGTTCCTCGCCGAACGCAAACGGCTCTTCTACTACTACATCTGGGACATCGACCGCGCCTACCGCCACGGCACAGACGGGCTGAACTTCGGTCCCGCCGACCAGCAACTTCCCCGCCCCGACGGAACACTTGACCACTCCGTAATGCTGGGAACGCTGCACAGGGTTGGGTATGAAGGCGTCACCAGCCTCAAATGCCACGGAACGCAGGGATGGAGCTTCGGAAAAATCGGTGAACACCTTCGCGCGTCCGACGCCTATGTCAGGGACTGCATGAAGAAAGCCCAAGCCATCTGAGAATCCCGGACTCACCACATGGTCCGGGGCCTGCAGCGGCAATCGCCGGTATTATCCCGGCCGTACCCGACCTGCAGTCCTCGGGCCTCAAGAACGGAAATCCGAAAAGGCAGCATGCTTTGCAATAGCCGGACCGACACCTTTGATCCAGACACGTCCACCCGCAGCTCACCGTCCCGGTGAGCGATTCCCCCGCCGAAGGAGCCTGACATGCCCCGCCCGTACACCCTGTTCACCGGCCAGTGGGCCGACCTGCCGTTCGAGGAAGTCGCGCGCCTGGCCTCCGGCTGGGGCTACGACGGCCTCGAAATCGCCGTGTCCGGGGACCACCTGGACGCCTGGCGCTGGGACGAACCCGGCTACGCCGAATCCAAACTCGCCGTGCTGGAGAAGTACAACCTCAAAGTCTGGGCCATCTCCAACCACCTCAAGGGCCAGGCCGTC
>NZ_JAFHKT010000108.1 GCF_017052465.1 Arthrobacter pascens | reverse complement strand
ATGATCAGGACCGGCTCCCCTGCGGCGTCCGCCGAGCGCACAGCCTCGATGATCTCCGCTTCCGTGCGGGCCTCTATGTAGTTGCCGGCGGGGCCGCCGACGGCAGCGGTGGTCAGGTCGGAAAGCATGGTGGGAGTCACCTGTCCAGCTTAACCGGGTTTGCCGGGGTGCCTGTTATCCGGTCCGCCATGGGTGACGCTACGGAAGTTTCCGCGCTACCGGCGACAGCAGGAAGCTCACCACGAGGACCGCCATGACGGCGAGCAGGGAGTGCAGGATCCCGACGTGCTCGGCCAGGAGACCCAGCAGCGGCGGCCCGCAGAGGAAGGCGCCGTAGCCAATGGTGGACACCACGGACACCCGGGCGGCCGCTTTGGCTGGATCATCGGCGGCGGCGGACATCCCCACCGGGAACCCCAGCGAGGCGCCGATCCCCCAGATGGCCAGCGCGGCGTAGGCCATCCACGGAACCGGCGCGAAGACGAACAGCGCCAGCCCGGCCACGGCCAGGGCGGAGCACCAGCGCATCACGGGAACGCGGCCGAACCGGTCCAGCACCACGGTGCCGGCGAACCGGCCGATGGTCATGAAGGTGACGAAGATTCCGTAGCCGGCGGCTCCCGCGGCGTCGGACTGGTGGTGGCCGTCGGCGAGGGCGAGCGCCACCCAGTCCCCCGCTGCGCCTTCGGCCAGCGCCAGGCCGAGCACCATGACGCCCAGCAGCAGCGTCCGTTTGTCCCGCCAGGCCTGCGCGATCTTGCGTTTGTTGTCCAGCGGCGCCGCGCCGTCTTCGGTCCCCGGACGGATGATGGGGATCGGTCCGGTGGACGGGTCCTCGAAGTTGTCGGGGCGGTACGGGGCCGCACGCTCAACCGGCGTGACGTCCGCACGGAACCAGCGGGCCGCCGTCGTCACCGAACCCGCCACGACCAGCCCGGCGGCAGCGAGGTGCCAGAACACGGGCACGTCCGCACCCGCCGCCCAGGCCCCGAGTCCGGCACCGGCGACCGTTCCCAGGCTGAAGGCGCCGTGCAGCCGCGGCATGATGTGGCGTCCCATGGCACGCTCCACGGCGGCGCCCTCAATGTTGGACGCGGTGTTCCAGCTCGCGGTGCCGAGGCCGATCACAACCAGCCCGGCGGCAACCGCCAGCGGGCTTGCCAGCACGGACGTGCCAAATCCCGCCAGGACGAGCCCGACGCCCACCATGATGCTGCCGGTTCGGATGGTCCGCCTGGAGCCGAGCCGCAGCACGATCAGCCCGGAGGCGGACACAGACACAAACGACCCGGCCGACATGCACAGCAGCAGCAGCCCGATGGTCGCGGGTGTGAGGTTCAGCCCGTCGCGGATGGCGGGCAGCCGCGCCACCCATGAGGCGAAAGCGAGGCCGCTGGCGGCGTAGGCCACCACCACGGCGTTCCGCCAGTGCGTGACCTCGGGTGCCTGGACGGAGGTGGTGCTCAAGAGCCGATCACGCGTCAGGCCACCTTGACGAGGGCCTGGGCCTTCATCAGGACTTTCTGTCCGTCAAACACGACGGCGAGGTCCACGCGTGCGGTGCGCGCATCGGCGTCGAGCGCACCGATGGTGCCGCTGACGTCGAACACCGCGCCGGGTTCCGGGGAGCCCGTGGTGTCGGTGACCAGCACCGGCTTGGTGAAGCGGGTCTGGTAATCGACGACGGCGGCCGGGTCGCCCGCCCAGTCGGTCACCAGCTGCACGGCAGCACCCATGGTGAACATGCCGTGGGCGATAACGCCGGGGAGCTCCACGCTGGTGGCGAAACTCTCGTTCCAGTGGATGGGGTTGAAGTCGCCGGACGCGCCGGCGTATTTGACCAGGTCCTGCCGGGTCACCTCGATGCTGCTGCTGCCGATGTCCTGGCCGACGCTGAGTTCTTCGAATGTGGGGCTCATGGTTACTGTCCCTCTCCGCGGACCAGGATGGATGACTTCGTGGTGGAAACGGGCTCGCGGCCGTCCCCGTCGGTCAGGGCGAAAATCTCGGCTCGGGTGGTGATCATGGCGCCGCCGCCCATGGCCCGGACGCCGTCAACGTGCAGCTCCGCCACCAGGCGGTCGCCGGCGAAGATGGGGCGGTGGTGGGTGAAGCGCTGGTCGGCGTGGACCACGCGGGAGAAGTCGATGCCGGCCTCCGGATCCTCGATCAGCTGCGCGTCGGCCCGCTGGGCGATGATGATCGCGAAGGTGGGCGGGGCAACGAGGTCGCGGTGCCCCAGGCCCTTCGCGGCGTCGACGTCAAAGTGGGCGGGATGGGTGGCCTTGACGGCCCGGGCGAACTCGCGGATTTTCTCGCGGCCGACGTCGTACACCTCTGCGGCAGGGTAGCTCCGGCCCTGCAGATCCGGATTGATAGTCATGGCCTCAAGCCTATCGGGGTCGGCGCGGACCACCCAGTTGGCGGCTACTTCCGGAGGTTCTTGCGGACCTGCTGGCCGCGCACCACGAGCGCAATGATGTGCAACACCAGCCCCAGGCCGATTACCGGCAGCGAGGCGATCATCAGCCCCTGGTTGTGCGTGCCGTTTCCTGCGAGGTTGAGAATGATGCCCGCAGCGATCAGGCCCATCGCGCTGAATACCAGGACTTTGTATGAGGCAGGGGCCGTGGCCCAGAATTCGTTCAGCACCGTGCCAGTTTACCGAGTTCCGGCGGCCGACCCGTCAGAACAGGGCTTCCTGCACCGCGGGCACCTCCGAGCTGAACTCCCCCGGCTCGATCAGGCGCGCCTTCAGCAGCCCCAGGTTCACCACGAAGTCGAGACCCGAGCCGTCAATGGCAGCCAGGCCGTGGCTTCCGCACAGAGCCCCGAGGGTGAAGCCGTGGCTGCCGCCGTCCATGTCGTGTGGATACGCGTGCCGGGGTGTGGCCTGGCACAGACCGGCGGCCTGTCCGGGGCGCACCCACTGCTCGTCCACCGTTTCAAAGCCCCCGACGGCGGTGCCCGCCAGCAGCGACCGCACCTTTTCCGCGAGGCGGCGGTTCAGTTCGTCGAGCTCGTCCCCGCGCCGCGGGTCCGTCAAGGCCGCGGTTTTCGCGGCGGCGCGGACCTGCTGGGCCAGTCCGGCCTCGCGCGTGACCATGTCCTCCAGGAGGCGCACCACCCGGCCGTCCTCGGCTAGCGCAACGTACCGGGCGACCACGGCACCCTGCTCGGCCAGCCGGTTCCATTTCCGGGGCTGCGATGCCGTGCCGATCTTGCTGGCGCCGTGGGCGAACGTGGCCACGTACAGCCAGTGTGGCTGCATGAGGTAGCTCCGCAGCCCCGGCGGCACGCGGCCGCCGCGGTGGAAATCGTGGATCAGCCGGGAATCGTCCACCACGAAGCAGCTCTCGCACTGGCTGCCCCGTGCGGCCGGGAACCGGTCCGGGCACGGCACATGTTCCCGCTCGGATGCGGAGAAGACCCTGGTGTGCCCCAGGCAGTGCTTCGCGCCGTCCGCGACCCGGAATCCAAGCCGCGCGCCGGCGTGGAGCCGTAGCTCGCTGAACCCGTGGCCCGGCGAAAGCTGCTGGAGGCGCAAAACCGGGCTGCCGCCGTCGGACCTCCCGGAAGCGGCGGGCGGGCCATCCCAAAAGACCCCGTGGACCAGATAGCGGGTATCGGTCACGGGGTCTCCTGATGGTACGGGTGCGGGCTACAGCGCCGGCTGCACCCCAAAGGCTACCGCGAGCTTCATGATCTTCTCGGCGCGGCCCAGGCGGGGCAGGTCGGAGCCGTCGCGGATGACGCGGCCGTTGGCTTCGAAGTCGGCCATGAAGTCGGTGGCCCAGGCGACGTCGGACGGTGTGGGGCTGATGACCTCGTTGATGACGCTGGTCTGGTCAATGGCCAGGCACAGCTTGCCGGTCATGCCCATCATCACGGTGATGCCGGTCTGCTCGCGCAGGATCGGGTGGTTGGTGCCGACGGTGGGGCCGTCGATGGGCCCGGGCAGGTTGCCGACGCGGCTGGCGACCACGAGCTTGGCGCGGGGATAGGCCATGGCTTCGGCGGTTGCGGCCATGCCCGTGTCGCGGCGGAAGTCGCCGGAGCCGAAGGCGAGGCGGAACGCGCCCTGGGCCTTCGCGATGTTGTTGGCTTCCTCGATGCCGACGGCGCTCTCCACGAGCGGGATGACGGGCGTCTTGCCGTCCATGCGGTGGAAGCTCTCCGTGACCTGGTCGGCGGATTCCGTCTTGGCCAGCATGACGCCCAGCAGGCCGGGCGTGCCGCGGAGGCCGGCGAGGTCGTCGGCCCAGAACGGGCTCAGGGCGTCGTTGATCCGGACCCAGGCCTGGCCTCCGCCGGTCAGCCAGTTCACCACGTTGTCGCGGGCTGTGTCCTTTTGCGAGGGGTCCACCGCGTCCTCGATGTCCAGGATGATGGAATCCGCTCGGGACACCGCCGACTGGTCGAAGAGCTCGGTTTTCATTGCGTTGACCAGCAGCCACGAACGGGCGATTTCGGCAGGGATGTTGCGTTCGTGCCGGGTGATCTCGGCGGTGGAAGTAGACGTCATACATCTACCGTATCTGGCCTTCACCTGCTAAGGCGAAGATGACCGGCCTCCGGCGGTGATCAATACGACCAAAAGCGTGATCCTACGCTCACCGGGGAAGTTCCGCACACCGCCCGTCACAGGGTTTCATCCGCCGCAACTGAAGGTCTCATGACCCTCCGTTGCGCCGTGTTTCCGCGGATTTCCAAGGGTTTCCCGCCATGAACCGGGCGCTTTTCCCGGGACGTGAAGTGCGCTTACATCGATCCATCGGCCGCTGCGGCGGCCACTAGGAACGGCCCCAAGCCGCCCGCACAGAACCCCGGCGGCCAACCGCCTGTACAGAACCAACCCACCGAAGGAACCTCCATGAAACGACACCTGACCATCCTGAGTGCTGCGGCCGCCGTCGTCATCGCCCTGACGGTGTCCGGCTGCGGCGGGGGCGCCGCCGGCGATGACACAGGCGGCACCGGCGCGCCGGGCGCCAACGAGGTCAAGGAACTCCGGTACCAGGGCTGGGCCAACACGGTGACACTTCCCGAACTGGCGCAGGACCTGGGCTACCTGGGCGACGTGAAGCTGAACTGGGTGGGCAACACCATCAGCGGCCCGCAGGACATCCAGTCGGCGGCCACGGGCCAGACCGACTTCGGCGGGGCATTTGCCGGGGCCGTGGTGAAGCTGGTCGAGGCCGGGGCACCGGTCAAGGCCGTGATCAACTACTACGGCGAGGACAAGCTGACCTTCAACGGCTTCTACGTCAAGGAGGACAGCCCCATCAAGACGGCCAGGGACTTCATCGGCAAAAAGATCGCCGTGAACACCCTGGGGGCCCATTCGGAGGCAGTCATCAACACATACCTCCGCAAGAACGGGCTCAGCGCAGAGGAAATCAAGCAGGTCCAACTCGTCGTGGTCCCGCCCAACGACACCGAGGAAGCCATCCGCCGCGGGCAGGTGGACGCCGGCTCCCTCGGCAGCATCCTCCAGGACAGGGCCATCGCCAACGGCGGGCTGCGCTCCGTCTTCAGCGACTTCGACCTGTTCGGCAGCTTCGCCGGCGGACCGTATGTCCTGCGCGAAGATTTCATCGCCCAGAACCCCAACACCACCAGGACGTTCACCACCGCCGTGGCGAAGGCGATCGAGTGGGAGCGCACCACGCCCCGCAAGGAAGTGATCGCGCGCTTCACCAAAATCCTGAAGGAGCGCGGCCGCAATGAGAACCCGGCCGCGCTGCAGTACTGGAAGAGCGTGGGCGTGCCCGCCAAGGGTGAGATCAAGGACGAGGACTTCACCCGCTGGAATGACTACCTCAAGTCCGTCGGCATCATCAAGGACGACCTCGACCCCAAGAAGCTCTACACCAACGAATTCAACGGCCTCATCTCCAAGTAGCGCATCCCACGTAATGCCCCACAAGGGACAAACAGAGCGACACAACAGTAAGGAAGAACAATGACCGCCATCACCGAAACCAAGCTCGAATTCGCCAAACTGGGCTCCCGCATCGGCGCCGAGATCCGCGGCCTTGACCTCAGCGGGGACCTCCCGGCGGAGACCGTGGCGCAGATCCGCGCGGCGCTGAACGAACACAAGGCGCTCGTCTTCCGGGAAGCCAACATCCGCTCCGACGAGGCCCAGGTGAAATTCGCCAGCCACTTCGGACCGCTGACCAAGGCCCACCCCACCGTCGCCTCCGTGGAAGGCGAGGAAAACGTCCTGCCGGTGGACAGCGAGAACGGCTCGGCCAACAACTGGCACACCGACGTCACGTTCGTGGTCAACCCGCCGCAGGCCTCCACGCTGCGCAGCATCGACCTGCCGGCGTACGGCGGCGAGACACTGATCGCTTCGTCCGCCGCGGCGTACCGGGACCTGCCGGCTGAACTGCGGAACTTCGCCGACACCCTGTGGGCCATCCACACCAACGACTACGACTACTCGGTGCCCAAGAACCTGGAGCACGCCAATGCCGAGGAGCGCCGCAAGGAGTTCACCCGGCTCAAGTTCGAGACTGCCCACCCGGTGGTGCGCGTCCACCCGCTGACCGGCGAGCGCGGATTGTTCATTGGGGGCTTCGCGCAGCGCCTGCGGATCGTCGGGCTGTCCAACACGGAGTCCAGGGACATCATCCGGCTGCTCCAGGCCTACGTCACGCGGCCCGAGAACGTGGTGCGGGTCAACTGGGAGCCCAACCAGCTGGTGCTGTTCGACAACAGGATCACCCAGCACTACGCCCCGGACAACTACGACGGCCAGCCGCGCAAGCTCAACCGCGTGACCATCGCCGGGGACATTCCAGTGAGCGTGGACGGCACCCCGAGCCAGGCGCTGAAGGGCGACTCGTCCACATACTCGGAGGTTGCGCCGCTGAACTGACGCGCCGCCGTCGTCCTGGCCCAGCTGGCTCGCAGTTAACGTCGTTTTGAGTGGTTGACGACATCTACTGCGACCTGGTTGGGCCAGGCAGGTTTAAGGGATGACGCTCCCGCGGGCCGTGATCCAGAGCCGGTACCACTCCTCACGGGTCATGCTCTGCGCCACCCTGGACGCCCCCGCACAGGCCCGGATCCGGTCCGGGTTCGCCGTGCCGATCACCGGAGCAATCCCGGCCGGGTGCTTCATCAGCCATCCCAGCAGCACGGCCTCCCGGGTGGTCTCCCGGTCCCGTGCCATGTCGGAGAGCAGCTGGGCGGTGGCCTCTTCGGCAAGCGTGGGCCGTTCCGGCGGATTGCCGGTGTAGTGACCCCGCGCCAGGGCACCGTAGGCCTGCAGGGTGATCCCCCGCCGGGCACAGTATTCAAGGGTGCCGTGCGGGAAGCTGTAGTCCGCGGCGCCCGGGTGGTTGACCAGCACAGTGCTCTCCAGCCAGTCGCGTTTGAGCAGGCTCAGTTCGAGCTGGTTCGCGATCACCGGCGTCTCGAGGCTGTCCTGCAGGAACTCGATCTGGGCCGCGGACATGTTGGACACACCCAGCGCGCGCACCTTGCCGTCCGCCATCAGCTTCCCGACGGCGGAGCTCACCTCCGCGGGGTCCATCAGCGGGTCGGGGCGGTGCAGCAGGAGGACGTCGACGTAGTCGGTGCGCAGCCGTTCCAGGCTGCCGTTCACCCGTTCGATGATGGCGTCCGCGCTCAGGTCGTAGTGGGTCTCCAGGCCCCGCTCGTTGAGCCGGATGCCGCACTTGGTCTGCAACTGGATGCGGTCCCTCAGCCCGGGAGACTCGGCGAGGACCTCGCCAAAGACTGCCTCGGATTTTCCGTTCCGGTAGATGTCCGCATGGTCGAACAGCGTGACGCCGATGTCCATCGCGGCCTCGACCGCCGCCGCAGCGGTTTCGACGTCGGTAATGGTGTACGGGGCCGTGGACCAGCTCCCGCCCAGGCCCATGCATCCATAGATCAGCCGTCCGCTGTTGACCTGGTCGGAAGCCGTTGCAGTTTCTTCAGTCATTGCATCACTCTTTCACTTCCGCCGGAGAAGTCCCAGCAGTTGAATGCGCCGGTTAGATGCGCCGGTGGCGGCACCCTGGCTAAGGGCACCGCCACCGGCACGGTTTCACTGCGGTTCGCTGCTGCGGTCAGTGGCTGCGGTTAGCGCAGCCAGACCGTGGTGTTGGCCGGCAGCTTGCCGCCGTCCAGCGGGGCGCTGCTGACCAGCACGGTTCCGGCGGGAAGCTCGACGGCGGTGTCGCCGAAGTTGGTGACGGAGTGCCAGCCGCCGGGGCGGCTGAAGTGCAGGACCTCCGGGTTGCCGGTTTCAATCCATTCCAGCTCTTCCGCAGCCTGCAGTTCGCGGCGCAGCTTCAGCGCCGTACGGTACAGCTCGAGGGTGGAGCCCTCGGTGCCCTCCTGCGCCTCGACTGCGTGCTTGCTGAACCAGTCCGGCTGCGGCAGGTGCGCACGGCCGTCGCCGAAGCCGAAGGAGGTCCCTTCAACCTTCCACGGCAGCGGCACGCGGCAGCCGTCACGGCCCACTTCCACGCCCCTGTTGCGGAAGAACGAGGGGTCCTGGCGCTCGGATTCCGGGATTTCGGCGACTTCCTGCAGGCCCAGTTCCTCGCCCTGGTACAGGTAGGCCGACCCGGGCACGGCGAGCATCAGCAGGGTTGCGGCGCGGGCGCGGCGCTCGCCGAGCTCCACGTCCAGGTCCGCCTTGGGGCCGCCGGCCAGCAGCCAGGCCTTGCCGTCCTGGCCCTTGGCGGGCGTGCCCTTCGTGCCCTTGGTTCCCTTGGGCAGGCCGTAGCGGGTGGCGTGCCGGACGACGTCGTGGTTCGAGAAAACCCAGGTGGAGGAGGCTCCGGTGGCGGCGGCCTCGGCCAGGTTGCGGGTGATGATTTCCTTGAATTCCTCGGCGTCAAAGTCGGCCTGCAGGAGGTCGAAGTTGAAGGCCTGGCCCAGTCCCTCAGGGCTGGCGTACCGGGCCCGGCGGGTGGCGTGCACCCAGGCCTCGGCCACCGCGGTGCGCGGCGGGTTGTACTCGTTGAACACCTCGCGCCATTCCGCGTAGACCTCGTGGACCTCATCGCGGTCCCAGAACGGGTGTGAACCGTCGTTGAACCCGTCCGTGCCGGTGTTGGCTGCACTCAGTTCCAGCTTGGACAGCAGCGGCTCGGTGAGGTCCTTGGTCAGGGCGTGCGCGACGTCCACACGGAAGCCGTCCACGCCGCGGTCGGACCAGAAACGCAGGGTCTTGAGGAAGTCGTCACGGATTTCCCGGTTGGCCCAGTTCAGGTCCGGCTGTTCCTTGGCGAAGATGTGCATGTACCACTGGCCGGGCGTGCCGTCCGGTTCGGTGATGCGCTCCCAGGCGGAACCGCCAAAGACGGAGTCCCAGTCCGACGGCGGGAACTCGCCGTTCGGGCCCTTGCCGTCACGGAAGATGTAGCGGTCCCGCGCGGCGGAGCCCTTCGGGGACGCGAGGGCCTCCCTGAACCATTCGTGCCGGTCCGAGGAATGGTTCGGGACGATGTCCGCGATCAGCTTGATGCCCGCAGCGTGCAGGGCCGCCGCCATCTCGTCGAAGTCCTCCAGTGTGCCGAGTTTCGGGTCCACGTCCCGGTAGTCGTCGACGTCGTAGCCGCCGTCGGCGAGCGCCGAGGGGTAGAACGGGCTCAGCCAGACAGCGTCGATTCCCAGCGACTTCAGGTACGGAACCTTGGCGGTGATGCCCTTGATGTCACCCAGGCCATCCCCGTTGGAGTCGGAGAAGCTGCGCGGGTAGATCTGGTAGACAGATGCCTGGCGCCACCAGTTCGGATCGGCCAGACGGTCGGAATCGGACAGGGTTGCCAGTGTGGCAGTGGTGGACAAGGGATGATTCCTTTACTTGTGGTTGGGGTTGTTGCTGGGTGGATTGTTAGGTCTACTTGACGGCCCCGCGCATGACTCCGGACAGTACCCAACGCTGGGCCAGGATGTAAACCACCAGTGTGGGTGCCATGGCCATCAGGTACGACGCGAATGCGAGGCTGTAGTTGGTGTTGAACTCGCCCTGGAAGAGCATCTGCACGACGGGCAGGGTCTGCAGGGCGGGGTCGGCGATCATCATCTGCGGCAGCAGGAAGTCGTTCCACGAGCCGAGGAAGGCGAAGATGCCTACGGTGGCGTTCATGGGGGCCAGCAGCGGGAAGATGATCTTGCGGAACACCTGCCAGGTGGTGGCGCCGTCCATGCGGGCCGATTCCTCCAGCTCCACCGGGATGGAGCGGACGAACGCGATGTAGAGCAGGGTGTTGAAGGAGATGCCGCCGAGCACGTGCAGGAACACGACGCCTGCGGGGTTGTCCAGCCCTAGGAGTGCCGTCTGCTTGATCAGCGGCAGGATGATCACCGGAAACGGGATGAACATGGCCGACAGCAGGTACACGAAGGACCCGCGGAAGAACTTCCGGTTCCAGTTCCGTGCGATGGCGTAGGCCACGAGGGAGCTGCAGGCCAGGGATCCCAGGACGCTGAAGACCGTGACGAAGGCGGTGGACATGAAGGCCCGCGGGAAGTTGGTGGCCACATACGCTGCGGCGAAGTTCTCCCAGTTCATCGGGTTCGGCCAGGCCAGGCCTGTCCCGCCGATCTGGTCCGGGGATTTCAGGGCCATGGCCACGGTGAAGTACAGCGGCAGCAGGACTGTCAGGGAGGCCACCAGCATCAGCGCGGTGAGCCACCAGTTGACCTTGTAGCCTTCGCGGCTGGACTTGCGGGTCCTGCCGGACAAGTTCTTCCGGCGGGGCGGGTTCGTGTTGTTCACCGGTTTGGAAAGTGTGGATGCGGTCATTAGAGAGAAACCCCCCGGCGCTGGATGAGGCGCAGCTGGATGACGGAGATCAGCAAGGTGATCAGGAAGTAGATGACCGCGTTGGCCATCTGGTAGGAGTAGTCCCCGCCGGTGAAGCCGGAGAAGATGCGCATGGCCACGGACTGCGTCGCCATGCCGGGGCCGCCGCCGGTGAGGCCCACGATGATCTCGTAGGTGCCCAGAAAGCCCTTGAACCCGAGGATCACATTGATCACCAGGTACCCCATGATCAGCGGGAGCGTGAGGCTCAGGAACTGCCGGAAGCTGCCGGCACCGTCCAGGTCCGCGGCTTCATACACCTCGGAGGGCACGCTCTGCAGGCCCGCCAGGTAAATGATGGTGGCGCCGGGGGCTGCCTGCCAGACCGTGACCAGCACAATGGCGATCCAGGCGAGGTTCTCGTTGGCCAGGATGCTGGTGGCCAGGGGTGTGTAGCCAAGCCGTTCCATCAGCACCGGCAGGGAGTTGGAGAAAAGGTAGTTGAAGACGAAGGACACGATCAGGGCGGACAGCACCATGGGGATGAAGAACACGGTGCGGATGCCGGTGCGCCACTTGATCTTCGCGTTCAGGCCGAGTGCGATGGCCAGCGCCACAACGTTCACCACCACGGTGGTGGTCAGGGCGAAAACGAACGTGAAGACATAGGACTGCAGGACCGCCGGGTCCTTGAAGATGTTGACGTAGTTGGACAGTCCGATGAACTTCCAGTCGCCGTAGCCGGCATAGTTCGTGAGGCTGAAGAAGACGCCCACGAGTGCCGGCAGGGTGATGAAGAAGGCGAACAGTGCCAGGACCGGCAGAACCATCCAGTAGTACGTGGGATCGATGGTGTTCTTGGACCGGAACGTTCCGGTCTTTTCGGAGGCGGAGGTCGGGTTCTGGCGTCCTGCGGGACGGGCTGTCTGGGCCACCCGGGAAGTGATAGTCATTGGGGCTCCTGAAATCGGGGTGGGGGTCAGACCGCGGTGCGCTCGGCGACCCGGCGCCATTCGTCGTCGAGGGCGGCGAGGAACTGCTGGCCGTTCTTGCCGTACACGAAGGACTGCACGTAGTTGTACAGCGGCACCGACGGCGGGAAGTACGTGGTGGCTCCCTGGTAGTAGCGCCCCTCGGTGACCGAGGCGCTCAGGCCGGTGATCTGGGGATTTTCGACGGCGGGAGCGTCCTTGAGGGGTGAGAACGCGGCGTTCTTCTCGTTGTAGGTATTCACCACTGACGGTTCGAGCAGGTAGCTGACGAACCGCTGCGCCGCGGCCATGTTCGGGGTGTTCCGGGTGATGGAAAGCGCCATGTCCACGTTCACGCGGGCTTTGGTGTCCGCGGGGTTGTTGGTGACCGGCAGCGGGAAGGACCCGAGCCGGACGTTCTTGTTGGCTGCCACCAGCTGGGAGAGCGCCCACGGGCCCTGCAGGTACATGGCTGCCTGCCCCTTCGCGAATGCGGCGTTGCCGTCAGCGTAGTTCTTGCTGGCTGCGCCGTTCTGTGAGAAGGCCGCCAGCTGCAGCATCTTGGGCAGTGCCGGGCCGAAATTGCTGGTGAAGGACTCCGGGGCACCCTGGGTGATGTTGGCTCCCCGTGCGGTGAGCTTCGAGAAGAAGTCCCCCACGTCGAGCATGCCGCCGGCAACGTAGTCGAACATGCCCTGCCCCAGGGTCCAGTTGTCCTTGAACGTTCCGTAGATGGGCGTGATGCCGGCTGCCTTGAATGTTTCGCACGCGGCCATGAACTCGTCCCACGTGGTGGGAACCTGCACCCCCTGGGCCGCGAAAATGTCCCGGTTGTAGATGACGCCCGCTGCGGCCAGGGAGAACGGCAGGGCGCTGGTTTCGTTGCCGTTGTACTGCCCCCAGGAGCTGACCAGGTCCTGGATCTTGGGGTCAATCGAGGCGGCCACGGGCATGTCGGACAGGTCGGCAAAGACGCCTTTGCGGACGAAGTCGGCGGTGGCCTGCGCGAAGCCGCGGGTCACCACGTCCGGCGGATCGTTGCGCACCAGTCCGGGCACGAAGTTGCCTTCGTTGAAGTCCTGGATCACGCGGATGTCCGGGTTCAGGGCTTCGAAGTCCTTGATGACCTGGTTGAAGTAGGCCACGACCTCGGGCTTGTTCTGCATGAACCGCAGGGTGGTGACCCCGTTCTGCGTGCTGGGCGTGGCGCCGCACCCGGTGAGCGGAAGCATGGCGGCGGCGCCGGCAAGGCCGGCGGCCTTCAGCAGCGCGCGCCTGCTCAGCGGGGCGGTTCTGCCAAGAGCGTCCGCGTTCACAGGGCGGAAACCGACGAGCGGGCGTGGCGGGGCTGCTGGGGCTGGGGTCCGGGCGGGCAGTGCTTCAGGATGCTGTTCACGGTTGCTCCTTTGCAAAAGGCTGGGTGAAGGACTGGAAGAAAAGCCAGTGGTCGGCGGCCGTCCGGCCCACCATGCTCTAAGTTTATTTTGGATCTAAATTTAGTTCCTCAAGTATTATGTGGTGAAAAGCACAAGGAGGTCAACACCATGTCTGAGATGACGGCGGCAACGCCCCAGCTGTTGCGGCGGGTGAGTGCCGGAGCTGTCCTGGACTTCATGCGCGCCTCCCAGGCAGTGACCGTCACCGAAGTCATGCAGGCCACGGGGCTCACGCGGGCCACAGCCATCTCCGTGTGCGAGGACCTCATGGAGCGCGGCTGGATCACGGAGCTGGAGAACCAGCGGGCCTTCGGCGGCTACCAAAAGGGACGGCCGGCGCGCCGGTTCGAGCTCAACGAGCGCGCCGGCTACGTGCTTGGCATGGACGTGGGCATCTCCAAGGCCACCGTGGTGGTGTCCGATCTCCGCGGAAAAGCGCTGGGGCGGTCCAGCCAGCCGTTCGCCGGCGCCGAGATCCCGGCCGAGGAACGCATCGCGGTCATTGACCGCACGGCCATGATGGCGCTGCACAGTGTGGGCGCCTCGCCTGAGTCGGTGCTCGCCGTCTGCGCGGGCATCGCCGCGCCGGTGGACCGCAACGGGGACGTTCTCGTCACCCAGCACTTCTGGGGGCTGTTCGACGTCGGGCTCAAGGCGGCGCTCCGGGACCTCCGCGGGTGGACGGTACTCCTCGAAAACGACGCCAACCTGGCCGCGCTGGGAGACCGCTGGCGCGGCGCGGCCGCCGGCGTGGACGACGTCGTGGTCATCCTGGCCAGTGAGCGCTTTGGTTCCGGGGTCATCGACGACGGGCGCCTGCTGCACGGCGTGGGCGGCGGCGCCGGCGAATTCGCATTCCTCGACATGGTGGAAGGCGTGGGAGACACCTACGGCATTGCCACCCTGGCCCGGGTCTGGGCCGCCGAGGCCCTCGCGGGCAAGGCTAAAACCTCGCTCCGAGCGCATGCCGCCGAAGGCCCCGAAGCGGAACATGTATTCGCCGCTGCAGCTGCGGGCGACGCCGTTGCCTTGAAGATCCTGGACCGGCTGGCCGACCGGATGGCACGCGTGATCGCACCGGTCGCCACTGTCATCAACCCCGAGCTGGTGGTCATCGGCGGTGCCGTGGCAAACTCCGCCGGGGTGCTGCTGGAGGACATCGCCGAGCGGCTCAAGAAGTTCACCGTCACGCCGCCGAGGTTGGCCGTGTCCCCACTGGGTGACTCAATCGTGACCGTGGGAGCCGTCAGGTGCGCCCTGGACTACGTGGAGAAAAACAGCCTGGACCTGGAACTGTCCCTGCCGGCCTAACCCACGTCGCGGGCACCTGCAGACCACCGCCAACCACACCCCCCCAAACAGCGCGTTCTGCTCCGGGGCTGTCCTACTCCGGCATGATCATGGTCCGCAGGTCGAGCTGCCGGAGCACCCTGTCGGCCACCTCGGGGTCCGTGTCCGGCTCATTGCGGGCCGCCACGACCTCCTGGCGCGCGGCGTCCAAGGCGATGGTCTGGACGGTGATGGCCAGCTCCCTCCCCCGCTCGCGCTTCTCGGCCAGGCTCTCATTGCGGAGGCTGCCGTCCAGCAGCTCGGCGTGGAGCCTGGTCATTTTCTCCTTCACCAGGGCCACCTTCTCCGGCGGCAGCTCCTTCACCAGCTCGTGGTCCTTCAGGGCCGCCACGGCCGCCGCCTGAGCACGGCGGGCCAGGACCCGCGCCGCATCCCGCTCCTCCGTGCCGTCCTGGGAGGCCTTCAGGACCTTCATCAGCCATGGCAGGGTCAGCCCGGGCAGCACCAGCGTGGCCAGCAGCACCGCGCACGCTATGACGAGCAGCTGGTCCCGGGCCGGGAACGGCGTGCCGTCCGCGAGGGTCAGCGGAAGCGCCAGCGCAAGGGCCAGCGTGGCGAGGCCGCGCATGCCGCACCAGGTCAGGATCAGAACCTCTTTTGCGGAGGTCGGCTGCAGCACGTTCTTCCGCTTGCGGGCGGACAGCGCCAGCAGCCCCAGCCAGCCGAACCGCACCGCGAAGACCAGGATGCAGACCACAACCGCCGTCCCCACCATGCCGAGGACCGCCGAGCCCTCCGTGCGGATGACGTCCTGGATTTCGAGCCCCACGAGGCCAAAGGCCAGCCCGGTGACAAGGAGCTCCACCACGTCCCAGAACGCCGTTCGCGTGACCCGCTCGGCGGCGTCCTGCGGCCGGGCGTGCCGCTGCATTTCCAGGGCGGTGACCACCACGGCGATCACACCGGATGCATGGAATTCCTCCGCCAGGATGTAGGCGGCAAACGGCACCACCAGGGTAACCGCGCTCCGCGCGACCATGGAGGCCACCAGCCGGGTGATCAGCGACGTCAGCCAGCCCATGGCGATGCCCACCACGACGGCAAGTGCCGCTCCCACCACGAACTTCAGGACGACGTCGGGCCCTATTTTGGTGCCTTCAACAGCCGCGGCAAGGGCCGCCTGGAAGATGACGATGGCCGCGGCGTCGTTGAACAGGCCTTCGCTCTGCAGCACCGTGATCAGGCGCCGAGGCATGTGGACGCGGCCGGCAACAGACTCCACCGCAACCGGATCCGGCGGGGCCACCATGGCGCCCAGCGCGATGGCCGCGGGGATGCCGATCCCCGGGATCATGAGCCACGCAGCGCCGGCCACCACAGCCGTGGATATCACCACAAGGGCCACCGCGAGCATGATGAGGGTGCGCCACCGGACCCGGAAGACCGCCCAGGAGCTGCGCTGGGCCGTGGCAAACAGCAGCGGCGGCAGGAAGATCGGCAGGATCAGCTCGGGCGGAATCTCCAGGTCCGGGAATCCCGGGATGAACGTCAGGGCCACGGCCAGGAGGAGCATCAGGACCGGGTACGGCAGGCGCAGCCGGTCCCCCAGGCCCACGGCCACCACGGTGGCGAGCAGGAGTCCGACGATGAGTGCCAGCTGGTCCATATGCCCCTTACTTCACCGGTTCAAGCGCGGCCGAAACCGGCAGGGTGCCGTCCCGGAATTCGATGGTCCTTCCGGCGCAGCCGGGCAGGTCCAGCACGGCCGCGGCGACGATCGCCACGTTTGCCCGCGACGTCTGGGTGCCGGAGGAGGCGTCGGACGGGTCCACGTCGATCAGTCCGTTGCCGGGTCCGTCCGTCAGCGAACCGGGCCCCAGGATGGTCCAGGAAAGCCCGGAGCCGCGGAGGTATTCGTCCGCCGCGGCCTTGGCCTCCGCATAGGCATGGAAGCTGTGGTCCGCGGGCACACCGTGGTCCGGGCCGGCGCCGAAGTAGGAAACCATGACGTAGCGGTTCACGCCGGCCTCCACAGCGGCGTCCATGGAACGGATGGCGGCGTCGCGGTCCACCGCGTAGGTGCGCTGCGGGTTTCCTCCCCCGGCGCCGGCTGACCAGACCACGGCGTCGTGGTTCCGGAGCGCGGCGGCGATTTCCGCCGTCGTCGAATTTTCCACGTCAAGGACCGACCGCGACGCACCGGTGGCTGCGACGTCGGCGGCGTGGTCGGGGTTGCGGATGAAGGACGTGACGCTGTGCCCCTCGTCTGTGAGCAGGGCGGACAGCTGGAGGGCCACTTTGCCGTGGCCGCCGATGATTGCGATACGGGTCATGCCCCCATTCTGTCCCAGCGTGCGGCTGCGTCCCAGCCGCACGCTGGGACGCAGCCGTACGCGTCAGGTGCGGTTGGCGTAGCGGAGGAACACGACGCCGTTGCCGAAGCGCCGTTCTTCCAACAGCTCAAGGCGCAGGCGGACGTCGTCGGGGAGGTACTTTTTGCCGCCTCCCACCGCTACGGGCGAGATGAACATCTGGAATTCGTCCACCAGGCCTGTCCGGATGGCGGAGGCGGCGAGCTCCGGGCCGCCCACGGCCAGGTCCTGCCCGGCATCCGCCTTGAGCTGCCTGACAGCGTCGGCGTCGAACTCCCGCTCGATGCGGGTCCGCTCGCTGGACGGCCTGTCCAGTGTCCGGGAGAACACCACCTTGTCAGCCGCCTTCCAGAGCTCAGCAAAGTCCTGGATGTAGGGAGGTTCCTGCGCGAAGGCGGAGGGGTCTTCCCACGCCACCATCACCTCATAGAGGCGCCGCCCGAACAGATAGGTGCCGATCCCGCGCTGGAGCCCGTTGACGAAGGTGTGCACTTCCTCGTCCGGTTCGCCCCAGTCGAAACGGCCGTCACGGTCAGCCACGTAGCCGTCGAGGGACATGATGAACGAGTAGATCAGTTTGGCCATGACGGGCCTCCCGTGTATGCCTGATGCAGTCCGAGCCTAGGCTCCCGACCCTAGATCTCCCGCGGCAGGATGACAATGCTTCGGGGTTTTCGGGGCCAGTCGCAGCAATGGCACAGGATTGCCTCAAGACCTCGTCAAGATTCAGGTCCGGGGCAGCCGCGGCTGTAATGCTGGTGTTCGCATCAATCGTTGCGCCACTCTTCACGAGCCTTTCTTGGGGGAATCATGCCGGCAGGCCGGTTCAAGCACGTCCGAAAACGGGCGGCATCACTCGCCGCATCCATCAGCCCCGCCGTCTGGGGCAGGTCCCTTGCCGCGTCCGCCGTGGCGGGCGGCCTGCTGCTCGCCGGGGTGGCTGTCCCCGCAGAGGCCGCCTCCTATTATTCGGCGCCGCTGCGGACCGCCGCCCGGTCGCTTGCGGTGGCAGCCGAGAACAACGCCGGGTACGACAGGAACCGTTACTTCGGCTACTGGAATGACACCAACCGCGACTGCCAGAACACCAGGGCCGAAGTTCTCCTTCAGGAGACAAAGTCGGCCGTGACCTACACGACGGCGCGGCGGTGCACCTTGCGCACCGGCCGCTGGGTCTCCCCTTGGGACAACCGGGTCCACTCCTCCGCGTCGGCCGTGGAGATCGACCACACCGTGCCGGTCCATGAGGCGTGGGGTTCGGGGGCGCGGTACTGGTCCCAGGCGCGGCGGGTTGCGTTCTACAACGACCTCGGCGACTCCCGTTCCCTGAACGCGCTGACGGCGGCGCTGAACTCCGCCAAGCAGGCCAGGGGCCCGGAATCCTGGATGCCTCCCGCGAACCGCTGCGCCTACATCGGCCAGTGGATTGCGGTAAAGATCCGGTGGGGCCTGCGGGTGGACAGCGTGGAGAAGGCCGCGCTGGTCCGCTACGCGGACTCCTGCCCGAATGTGCGCGTCAGCGTCACCAGGGTATAGGGGTTCCCGCCGCTGCCGGTAAGGCCAGGGCTTCCTGCCCGGGCTTACCGGTGGAGGGAGAACGGCCCCGCGCTGCCCGACGGCGGCGCGGGGCCTTTTCATGCCGGCACCTTCACGCCGGGGCACCTGGCGCCTGCACCGGCCGGCCTGTCGGGTTGAGGTCGATGATCGGAAGGTGGCCGTCTGTGCGGATGGCGTCACCGCCGCCGTTGCGGTGGTGGTAGCCGGAGGAGAAGTTCCGGATCACGTGCACTGATTCCACGGCGTTGGCCGCCCGAAGGGTTTCGATGATGAAGTCCCGCTCTTCGTCGGTCCGGTCGGCGATTTTGTGGGTGATCTGGAAGGTGAAGAGGGACAGCCCGACGCTGCGGTCGTACGTGCCGGCGCCCACCCAGTCCACCGCGAGTCCTCCGGGCAGCATCCAGCCCTCCGGACATTTCCAGAACCGGACATGATGCCTCTTGCGGGGATTCCCCTCGATCTCCCGCTGGAACGCCATGTCCTGCCTGTTCCCGAACACGTACAGGGAACTCACCGGCGCGGCCGGATAACTGCGTCCCAGAACGGTCGATTCAAGGGTCCGCCAGGCAGTGCCGGGAGTAACGGGGTCAGCCTCCACCCATCCCGCCGTGATCATGGCGTGCCGCAGTTCCTCCGCCGGACCGATGACCGCGAGATTGACCGGATCACCGAGCACCCCGTCACCGGTGCGCGTGCGGCCAATGAAGTAATCCGGGATGTAGAGGCTGCTGAGAATCTTGTGGATGCGCGGCAACAGCGCATAGGCCAGGATCAGCCACACGGGCAGGAACACCCACACCTGTTCAGGGCCCTGCGCCAGGCGTGCCAGCAGGAAGTAGTAGACCGCCCAGCCCACTGCGACCGTAATGGCCCCGTACAGCACCCTTTGAAGCACCGCCAGCACGGTGGCCCAGCGGCTCTGCCTGCGTTCCGTCCGGCTCTCCGGCCGGGAATGGTCCGGTTCGGCCGGAGCGGGCCGATTAACTTCACCCGACGTCACTGCCCGTTCTCCTCCTTTGCCGGATCGTCACCATGAATACTCTGTCATCCCTGGGCACGTTTGCGCGGGTCGATGACAACCCAGTGCTGCACCATGGTCCCCAGGCGTTAACGCTCAAGCCCCATGGAAGCACACCCGTCAGCACATGGCCGTTGCTGACTGCCAGTCACATCGCACTTTGGCGTTGAAACACTCGATTTTTTTGTTGACTCTGCAATGTCGCCCGAAGGACTCTTGAGGCTACCTACGCCACCTTGGGGGACACCGTGTACGACGTGAATTTTTTCGATGAGAAGCAGGCCATTACCGCGTTCGCGGACCGTGTCCCCCAAAGCGTGGCCATGGCGGCAGCCTTGGAGTTCCACGCCAACCGGTCCTCCGGTAATCTAACGGCGATCCCAAACCGCCGAAACGTACTGATGTTTTTCGGAATCGGAGGGATCGGCAAAACCACGCTGTCAGACCGTCTCGAAGCGTGGATCAAGGGTGAACTCGAAGACCCGGGCGAGTGGGGGAAGCCCCCGGATGTCGATCGCATCGTGACGGGACGCTGGGAACTGAACAATTCGCACGGCAACCTCTCCGCCGCACGCTTGCTGATCGACCTTCGCGACACCATGGGCAAGTCCCAACGGAACTGGCCCGCTTTCGACGTCGCGTTTTCTTCTTACTTCAGCAGTATCCGTCCCGGGGAGCCGTTGCCCGAGCTGGCAGGAAACACTGCGCCCGTGGAATCGGGCGTCGTAACTTTGGCCCAGAACGTTGTGCAGGACCTCAAGGACTTCAGCAGCGATCTGGAATTGGATTATTCAAACCTTGTGTCCGAAGCCGGAGGCGGTCTTCTGCGCAGCGCCATCAAAGTCCTGCGGGTCGCGGCCCGGCGGCACCAGGCCTTTAAGCACGCGCCCCAGCTGGACCGCCTGCTTGACAGATGTTCACGGGAGCCGTCTCCGGAGAATCAAATGCCGCATCTGGTTCCCCACATCATGTCGATGCTGACCTTGGACATGAATGCCCTGCCGGTGGGCAAACGTCCAGTACCTGTGATCTTCATAGACCATTTCGAGAAGGTACAGACTCCAGGACGGAGGCTCGGCGAGGAACTGCTGAATGCCTGTATCCATGCCCTGCCAGGAGTGCTGTTCGTCATCACGGGACGAAATCGGATGGACTGGGACTCAGATTCGCGACTCTCCCTGCCCAAGGCCGGGGCCGCAGCCTGGCCTGGCCTTGTCAAAGGAGCCGCCGAGGATCCGCGGCAACATCTCGTCGGATCCCTATCCGAGGAAGACACCCGGAGCGTGGTCACCCAGCGTGCGGAAATTGAAGGCATAGCGCTCGAGCCTGCCGTGGTGGAGGCCATAGTCACAGCAACCAGGGGATGGCCCATTCACATCGATGCTGTTGCTACCTACATCAGGAACGTCGCAGCCGACGGCCGGCGGGTCCGAGTGGACGATGTCCGCGGAGATTTGACCACGATCATGGAGCTCCTTGTCGAGGACCTGCCCGATGACGAAACGAAGGCACTGCAGGCAGCATGCCTGCTTCCGTTCTTTGACACCGCCCTTGCTGCAGCCGTGGGAAACGTCGATGAGGGCGCGGTGATCCGCTTCACGGGCCGTGCCATCATCATCAAGACCTCTGCCAGGATGTACCCCTTCCGGGTCCACGACGCCGTCCGCGACGCCGTCAAATCAGCGGGTCCCCATGCGTCAGGCGGGTGGTCCGAACGGGATTGGGCTTCCGCTGCCCGAAGGGGACTCGCCGAGGCACACAGCCGCTACGACGCCGGCAAGGCACTCCATGACGACGCCGCCATGATCCGCGCACTCGGGCTTGCCTTGCGCATCTGCCAGGACTACAGCCTCTGGGATGAATGGCTCACCGAGGCCGTGCCACACACCCCATCATTTGCCGGCATGGAGGACGTCATGCCAAGCCGCGGGACCCAGGGACTGACGCGCGAAGTAGAAGACACCCTCGAGTACGTTGCAGCCCATGAGATGGGTTCCACCGAAGAAAGCCTGGAA
This sequence comes from Arthrobacter pascens, assembly GCF_017052465.1. Lineage (GTDB taxonomy): Bacteria > Actinomycetota > Actinomycetes > Actinomycetales > Micrococcaceae > Arthrobacter > Arthrobacter pascens. The sequence goes on along the minus strand of NZ_JAFHKT010000108.1, from coordinate 35,024 downwards.
GTATTCAAACGCCTCGAATCAGGTGGCGGTTGCATGGCACGGTCAGCGTCGTTATGGATTGCGTACAGGCTGCGATCCTTGGGCAGATTCGCTGAAGCCAGCGAGCAGATCGCCGCGCTGATGGACACCCAGCCGGACAGGAAAGACCTGTTGCGGCGACAAAGCGCCATCACGCTCGCGATGGGCCGGCGTTTCCAGGACGGAATGGCCGCCGCGGACCAACTCAACCCGGAGCCAAGAGGCAGTACCCGGGACTACATTCGTCAGTTCCACGGAGACTTCTCGGGATTCATGGAATCAACGAGCCAGCGCCTCGCCGATGTCACGGCGAAACGGACCCGGCGCTACCATCTCGAGCTCGAAAGCCGCCTCGTGCGTGCCCGTGCTCTGTGCGGCACCGGCAACGAAAGTGAAACCCGCCAGTTTTACGACTATGTGACGGCCGTGGGCTTCCGTGTCGGACGGAAGCACGCACTGACAGCGCTCGGCTACTTTTGCATCACGGACCGTTCAAAAATCGCCTCCATCGCTGAGGAACTGCAGTCCGTGCAGACGGTCGCCGGGCCTCTCGAAGCTCAGGAGGCCGAGCTGTTGGCATTACATGCCCTGGCGCTGAACGACACTGCCCTGGGCGAAGAAGTCGCCTCGCGCTTCTCGGAAAATCCCCGGCCCTCTCCTCTGTGGATCAGGGCCGAGATTCTCCTGGAAGAACTCGGTATCCGTGTTGCGACAGTAGAAACTCAGTGGACAGAGCCCTATGACGTTGTTAGGGCACGATGGCTCAAGCTGTACCGTGAGCTGATCGCACGCCAGCTTTGACAGAAAAACCCCCGGAATCTCGCGGATTCCGGGGGTTCTGTTTGGTAGCGGTGGGGAGGCTCGATCTCCCGACCTCACGATTATGAGTCGTGCGCTCTAACCAACTGAGCTACACCGCCACGAATGAGAAAAACCTGTGTCAAGCCGGTCAAGACCGCCTTGACACAGGCCCTCATTCAGAGCCCCCCACCGGAATCGATCCGGTGACCTCGTTCTTACCAAGAACGCGCTCTACCACTGAGCTAGGGGGGCAACGAGTAAATACTCTACCGGAAGATTTCATCCTCAACAAATCGGCGGAAGGACGGCTCCGGCGCTGTCGAAACAGTTGCGCACGAACGGTTTTTATGGGCTTCAGAACGGCCGTCTAAGGCCTCTCCGGGGCTGGCCGGATTGTGAGATGCAGCTCCTTTAAAGCACTCAGGGACCGGCTCGAAAGCCGGTCCCTGAGTGTCGCCGGAAACCACTGCCGGGGAACTAGTCCCCCGGGCCCGAGGTCACCACTGGGCGGTGGTCACCACTTGGCTGTGATTACCATTTGCCCTTGCGGTTGAAGTCGCGGTGTCCGCCTTCGTTGCCGTGGCGGGGCTTGCGTGCGCCGTCGCCGTGGCCGCCGAAGCGGGAGTCGCTGGCCTGGCCGCGGCTTGCACCGCTGTCAGCGCCGAAGCTGCGCTCGGAACGATCGCTGTACGAGCGGCCGCCGCGGTCCGCGGAGGAACGTTCGCCGTCGTTCTTGCGGAATTCCTTCTTGAAGCCGCCGCCGCCCTTGAAGTTGCCGCCACGGTCGCCGCCGCGGTTGCCCTGGTAGCCTCCGCGGTCGCCGCCGCCACCGGACGGCTTGCGGCCGTTGTCCAGCTCGAGGTGGATCAGCTCACCGCCGATCCGGGTGCGGGACAGGGCCTTAAGCTGGTCGGCACTCAGGTCCGCCGGGAGCTCCACGAGGGAGTGGTCCGAGCGGATGTCGATGCCGCCGATCTGGGCCGAGGAGATGCCGCCTTCGTTGGCAATGGCGCCCACGATGGAACCCGGCATGACGCGCTGGCGGCGTCCGACGGCGATCCGGTAGGTGGCGTTGCCCTCGGTGAGCGTGCGGGTCGGGCCGCGGGAGCCGAAGCCGTCCTTGGAGCGTTCGCGCTTCTGGAACTCAGGAGCTGCGGGCAGTTCCTTGACCAGCAGCGGCTGCCCGCCCTGCGCCATAACGGCCAGCGCGGCAGCGATCTCTGCAGCCGGAACGTTGTGCTCTTCCTCGTAGGAAGCGATCAGGTCGCGGAACGCTGCTACGTCTTCGGACTCGAGGGTCTCCGTGATGCGCTCGGCGAACTTGCCCAGGCGCAGCGTGTTGACGGTCTCGGCGGTGGGCAGGTGCATCTGCTCCACCGGCTGGCGGGTTGCCTTCTCGATGGAACGCAGCAGGTACTTTTCCCGCGGGGTCATGAACAGCACGGCGTCGCCGCTGCGGCCTGCACGGCCGGTACGGCCGATGCGGTGGACGTAGGACTCGGTGTCGTGCGGGATGTCGTAGTTGATCACGTGGCTGATGCGCTCAACGTCAAGGCCACGGGCCGCGACGTCGGTGGCCACCAGGATGTCGATGCGGCCTTCTTTCAGCGCATCGACAGTCCGCTCGCGCTGCTGCTGCGGGATGTCGCCGTTGATGGCGGCAGCCTGGAAGCCGCGGGACCTCAGCTTGTCAGCCAGGTCCTCGGTGGCCATCTTGGTGCGCACGAAGGCAATGACGCCGTCGAACTCTTCCACCTCGAGGATGCGGGTCAGCGCGTCGAGCTTGTGCGGGCCCATGACCTGCAGGTACCGCTGGCGGGTGTTGGCGCCGGTGGTGGTCTTGGACTTCACCGAGATCTCGGCCGGGTTGTTCAGGTACTGCTTGGACATCCGGCGGATCTGGCTCGGCATGGTGGCCGAAAACAGTGCCACCTGGCGGTCCGACGGGGTCTGCTGGAAGATCTGCTCCACGTCTTCGGCGAAGCCCATGCGCAGCATCTCGTCGGCCTCGTCCAGCACCAGGTACTGCAGTTCGGACAGGTCCAGGGAACCCTTGGAGATGTGGTCGATCACACGGCCGGGGGTGCCGACAACAACCTGGGCGCCGCGGCGCAGGCCAGCGAGCTGCGGGCCGTAGGCGGAGCCGCCGTAGACCGGGAGGACCGTGAAGTCATCGATGTGCTTGGCGTACGAGGTGAAGGCCTCGGCAACCTGGAGCGCCAGCTCACGGGTCGGGGCGAGAACCAGGGCCTGCGTCTTGCGGGACGGGCCGTTGAGGTCGTGGAGTTCTGCCAGGCGGGACAGTGCCGGTACTGCGAATGCTGCAGTCTTACCGGTGCCGGTCTGGGCGAGGCCCACGACGTCGCGGCCTTCAAGCAGCAGCGGAATGGTTGCTGCCTGGATGGGGGACGGCTTTTCGTAGCCGACGTCCTGCAGGGCGGCGAGGACGCGGCCGTCGATGCCGAGATCGGCAAACTTGATGCCCTCTTCTTCGGTGTCTTCAGCCTTAGGGGCTTCCTCAGCCTTGGGGGCCTCTTCAGCCTTGGCCGGAGCGTCGGCAGGGGCGGGCTCCGCTGCGGGGGCAGCGGCCTCAGTGAATTCGACGGTCGCGGTTTCGGCAGTTGCCGTTTCGGTGTCGATGGCGTCGTTGTGGTTTTCGGGCATAGGGAAGTTTCCTCATCCATAGGGGGCCAGGCGGCACAACCCGAGGTGAGCGGAGCCGCAGTACATGTGCCGTGGTTGCCGGGCATACATTGACCGGCCGGTCACGTAGAAGTCCGGCGCTTTCGCAATCCCGTGGCAGGACTTCCCGCTGCATCTCTTGGCTGCTATCCCAGCAGTCTGTACAGCGTTTTCTTTAGCCGGCTCTCCCTATGAAAATGCCCGCATCACAGTTGCGGACTCCAACACTTGCCAGTCCTGCCTCAAAAATTGGGCAGGAATAAGGGATTTCCGGAGTGGGGGATATTTCAAGTGTAGGGCATACTCCCGCCCATGGGTAACCGAGGGGCCCGGAGCGCCGGTGAGCTTGCCCACACAAGCAGCGGTCAAGCCCTGTGTTCCGGCCTCCTCCGGCGGAATCGCCGCAGATTTGCACCTCTTTCCGGCGCGGACGGATACGGCTCGCGCGCCGATTCCAGGGCCGGCTCCCCGCAGGCTGCCTAAAGCGGTGCAGAAATGCCGGCGGGCGGGATCCTGGTTAGCTGCCGACGCGGCGGAGCAGCTTCTCGAATTCGTCGTGGTACTCGGGCTGGAGCCTGACTTCGCCGTCCGCCTCGGCGTCCCGGAGCGCCTCCATGGCTTCAACGTCCGGCGTGCTGAACCAACGTCCGATGGTCACGCCGTGGCTCGGCACGAACAGCCGGTGGATATGGTCGCCCGCCTGGATGGACCCGGTCCGGATCACCCGGAGGTATGTGCCAACACGTCCGGCCTCGGTGAAGCGCTTGACCCACTGGCTCTCCCCCATCCGCCGCTGGAAGGCAGCGCACGGCACACGCGGCGAGGTGACCTCGACTTCCACATCCAGGCCGATCTTCCAGCGCTCTCCGATGACGGCGCCGGTGGTCTCGATGCCGGAGACCCTCAGGTTCTCCCCGAAAATGCCCGGCGGCAGCTCACGCTCCAGCTGGCCGACCCAGTAGTCGGCATCAGCCTGGGAATAGGCGTACAGGGCCTGGTCCTCGCCGCCGTGATGGATCCGGCTGGCCTGGACGTCACCATGCACGCCGAGCTTGTGCACTTTCACCGGCCCCTCCACAGGGCGCTTGTCGATCGCGGTGACGCCCACGCTCCCCTCATCAGGCAGGAGCTGGTGTACCCGGCAGACGGCTAGCAAAGTGGCTGTGTCCATGGCAACAGTCTAGGTTCTCGGTCCGCCGGGCGTTCCGGCGGACCCTTGGCGAGATCTGCCCACATTAATTCGTTCGCGGCGTGGCGGTGCAGCAACTAGGCTGGCAGCAGGATTTGCGTGCGGTTTCGGCCCGCCAAGGACGGCAACGCCAACGGCGTGGATCGCCCAGCCGGAACACATCAGCCAGGAACAGATCGGCATGGACCAGCAGGGGGAACCATGGACCCGGAGAAAGACCAGCCCAAAGACCGCGACGGCGATGCGCGCGACGACGCGTCTGCCGCCGGCGCCTCCAAGCCCCCGCCTTGGCAGGTGCCCAAGCCGGAGCTCCGGCCCGAGCTGCTGGACGCCGGGGCGGGGCAAACCGGGTCAGGAAAAGACGGAGCGGGGCAAGACCAGTCCGGGCCGCCGCAGCCCAGCCCCATCATCGACCCCTTCGCCCGGGAACGCGAGCGCGAACTGACCTCAGCGGCGGCCAGGAAGAAGCGCTCCCAGCGCCGCACCGTGGTGGTGGGCCTTGGCGTGACGGCCTTGCTGGCCGGCACCATCACGGCGATCGTGGCCAGCAACGAACAGGAACCCGACTACGCGCAGGTGTGTTTCAACGAGGAAACCGGCGAACGCGTGGAGGACACCCAGTGCAACAGCAGCGCGGGGCGCGGCGGAGCCCTCTACGCCTGGTACTTCTACGCCCGCGGCGCCAGTGTTCCGGGCGTGGGGCAGAGCCGGAACGCCTATCCGAATTTCACCAGGACTGTTCCGCAGGGCGCCAAGGCGTCCACGGGGTACAGCACCAAGGGCGGCACGGTCAGCAGGGGCGGCTTCGGCAGCAGCTCCAAGGGCGGAAGCACGGGGGGCTAAGTGAAGCGCTTATTGTCAGAACCCCGGCCGGACTGGAAACAGAAAATCGAAGAGCAGGGCCTGGTGTTCTCCACCACCACCATGCCGGACGGCAGGAAGATCGAGTACTGGAACGAATCGGCGTACTACGAGTTCACCATGGACGAGGTCGAGGCGCTCGAGGTCACGGCTGAGGAAATGCACACGATGTGCCTGGAGGCCGCGAAGTTCCTGGCCACCGGCGCCATGGGACCCATTGGCATCGGCCAGCAGGGCCTGGAGCTGGCGGCCGAGTCTCTGCAGGCCGGAGATATGGACATCTATGGCCGCTTCGACTTCATCTATGACGGCCGGGGCGGCGCCGCCAAAATGCTGGAGTACAACGCCGACACACCCACCGGCCTGATCGAGGCGGCCGTGGCCCAGTGGTTCTGGCTGCAGGATGTCTTTCCCGAGAAGGACCAGTGGAACGGCATCCACGAGGCGCTCATCCGGCAGTGGAAAAAGCTCCAGTACCGCACGGGCATGAGCACGCTCCACATCGCCCACTCGGAGGCCGAGGAGTCCGGCGAGGACTGGATGACGGCGGCCTACATGCGGGACGTGGCAAGCCAGGCCGGGTGGACCACCATCGGCATCAACATGTCGGACATCGGCTGGGACCCCAACCTGAACCGCTTCGTGGACCTGGACAACTTCATGATCAGCACCATCTTCAAGCTCTACCCGTGGGAGCTGATGCTGAAGGAGCCGTTCGGTCACCGCCTCCTGCAGCGTGCCCACAATCCGCGCTGGGTCGAGCCGGCCTGGAAGATGCTGCTCTCCAACAAGGCGCTGCTGGCCGCCCTCTGGCATTTGTATCCGGACCACCCCAACCTGCTGCCGGCCTACCTGAATGAGCCGGGGCCGCTGAGGGAGTGGGCTGCCAAGCCGCTGCACGGCCGCGAGGGCGACAACATCAAGATCCGAGCCGAAGGCATCAGCATGGAGCAGCCCGGCGGGTACGGCCGCGAAGGCTGGTGCTACCAGCAGTTCCACCCGCTTCCCGATTTTGACGGCAACCACCCCGTCCTTGGCCTGTGGGTGGTGGACGGCGAATCAGTGGGCTGCGGCATCCGCGAATCCGACGGCCCCATCACCGACTACTTCTGCCGGTTCGTGCCCAACACCATCGACGCCCCGGCGCCCCTCTCGGCCCAGGCCCACTCCAACAAGGCAGGTATCGCCCTATGAGCACCGGAACCACGACGGCGGGCGGCGGCGCCGGGAAGCAGCCAGGCAGCGCGGTTCCCGCCAAGGGGCTGCACGCCGGGATCCTGGACCTGGGCGATTCCGTCATGCTGGGCCTGGCCTCCACCGCGCCCGTCTACTCGCTGGCGGCCACCCTGGGCCTGATCGTGGCTGTGAACGGCAACTACACTCCCCTGATCCTGGTCCTGGGCTTCATCCCCGTGCTGTTCATCGCCTACGCATTCCGGGAGCTCAACAGCGCCATGCCGGACTGCGGCACCACCTTCATCTGGGCGCGCCGGGCCTTTGGTCCGTGGGCCGGCTGGCTGGGCGGCTGGGGCGTGGCGCTGGCCGGCGTCGTCGTCCTGGCGAATCTTGCCCAGGTGGCGGGACAGTACCTGTGGCTGCTGATCGGCGACGGCTCTGTCGCGGAGAACAAGCTGGTGGTCACCGCGACGGGCGTCGTGTTCATCGCCTTCATGACCCTGGTGAACTACCGCGGGATCCGGCTCGGCGAGCACGTCCAGCGTGCCCTGACCTACGTCCAGTACATCTCGCTGGGCATCTTTGCCGTCGCCATTATTTTCAGGATCGCGGGCGGGGCGCCGGAGGGCCAGGCGTTCGATTCTGAGTGGTTCAATCCGGTGGGGGCCTTCGCTGATCCGGGCGCGGTGGTCCACGGAGCCCTGCTGGCGCTGTTCATCTACTGGGGGTGGGACACCTGCCTGGCGGTGAACGAGGAAACAGAGAACCCCTCCACCACCCCGGGCCGGGGCGCCGTGATCTCGGCCTTCGTCCTGGTGGCCATTTACGTGTCCGTGGCACTCCTGGTGATGATGTACGCCACAGTGGGGTCAGAGGGCATCGGCCTCGGCAACAGTGAAAACCAGAACGACGTCTTCCTCGCCATGAAGGACGTGGTGCTGGGCCCATGGGGCTGGCTGATCGTCGTCGCCGTCCTGGCTTCGGTGCTCTCCTCGACGCAGACCACCATCCTTCCGACAGCGCGCGGAACCCTCTCCATGGGTGTCCACGGCGCGTTGCCGCCGAAGTTCGGTGAGGTCCATGCCCGAAACCAGACCCCCGGGTTTTCGACGCAGGTGATGGGCGCCGCTGCCGTCGTGTACTACGTGGCGATGAGCTTTCTTAGCGAAAACCTGCTCTCGGATTCGATCAGCTCGATCAGCCTCTTCATCGCGTTCTATTACGCTCTGACCGGGTTCGCGTGCGTCTGGTACTTCCGCGGAACCCTCCGCGACTCGGCCAGGAACCTCTGGCTCCGCGGCGTTCTGCCGCTCGTGGGCGCCCTCACCCTTACCGCCGCGTTCTTTGTTTCCGCTGTCCAGATGTGGGACCCGGCCTACGGGGACACCGAGATCTTCGGCGTCGGGGGCGCGTTTGTCAGCGGCGTGGTGCTGCTGGGCCTGGGCGTGGTGCTGGCCGTGGTCTGCCGGTTCCTGCCGTCCACGCGAGCCTATTTCCAAGGCAGGCAGCCCGTTGCGTCCGGACCCCAGGGCGGCCCCGTCGGATGACGTATGCACCGTAGGATGCTGGCATGAGCAACGACGCCCTTGACCCCGCGGCAGCAACGGCCGAGTACGGCCTTCCCGACCCCTCAGACATCCTGGCCCTGGACTCACTGCTGACCCCTGAGGAGCTGGCGCTGCGGCAACGGATCCGCGACTTTACGGACCAGCAGATCCGGCCCGACATCGCGGACTGGTACGACCGCGGCGTCTTCCCCGGTCACCTGCCCGCGCAACTGGGTGAGCTGGGCGTGCTCGGCATGCATCTGGAAGGCTACGGCTGTCCCGGCCGCACGGCGGTGGAATACGGGCTGGCGGCGATGGAGCTCGAGGCCGGTGATTCCGGGATCCGCACGTTCGTCTCGGTGCAGGGTTCGCTGGCCATGTCTGCCATCCACAAGTGGGGCTCCGAGGACCAGAAGCAGGAATGGCTCCCCCGCATGGCCGCCGGCGAGCTGATCGGCTGCTTCGCGCTGACCGAGCCCTCCGCCGGGTCGGACCCGTCGTCCATGGCCACCGTGGCCAGGCAGGACGGCACGGGCGAGGACGCCGGCTGGATCCTGGACGGCGCCAAACGCTGGATCGGACTCGCCTCGATTGCCGATGTGATGGTGGTGTGGGCCAAGACCGACGACGGCGTCCGCGGCTTCCTCGTCCCGGCCGGCACCGATGGGGTCACCGCCACGCCCATTGAGCGGAAACTCTCGATGCGCGCCTCAGTCCAGTGCGACATCACGTTCGACGGCGTCCGGCTGGGACCGGAGGCACTGCTGCCCGGTGCGCGAGGACTCAGCGGACCGTTCTCCTGCCTTAACGAGGCCCGCTACGGCATCGCGTGGGGCGCGATGGGCGCTGCCCGCGACTCCTACGAGGCCGCCCTGCACTACGCGATGGACCGGCAGCAGTTCGGCAAACCACTGGCCGGATACCAGCTCACGCAGGAAAAGCTCGTGAACATGTTGCTGGAGGTCCAGAAGGGCACCATGCTTGCCCTGCAGCTGGGCAGGCTCAAGGACTCCGGCCGGCTGCAGCCGCCACAGATTTCTATGGCCAAGCTGAACAACGTCCGCGAGGCCATCAAGGTGGCCCGCGAGGCCCGGACCATCCTGGGCGGCAACGGGATCACGCTGGACTACTCTCCGCTGCGGCACGCCGCGAACCTGGAGTCGGTGCGGACCTACGAGGGAACGGACGAGGTCCATATGCTGATCCTCGGCCAGCACATCACCGGGCTGTCCGCCTTCCGGTAAGCAAGACTCTTGTGGCCATCCGGACGCCGGTTCAGAATTACCGGCATGACGGAGACCGGCGATTCCAGGAGTGAACGCAGGCGTGCTGCGGTAGGAACGGCAATATTCGCCCTCGGCCCCGCGACCGTGGCCGGAGTGGTTCCCTGGCTGGTGACCCGGTGGAAGGTGCAAACCCCGGTCCCCGGCGGCGCCCCGGCCCAGCTGGCCGGGACCCTGCTGGTCGGAGCCGGAGCGGCCGTGATCGCCAACTCCTTCGTTCACTTTGCCGTGGAAGCAGTAGGAACGCCGGCGCCGTTTGCGCCGCCGAAACACCTCGTGGTCGGAGGCCTGTACCGCTTTGTGCGGAACCCTATGTACGTGGCGATTGGTGCCGCCGTGACCGGGCAGGGGCTGCTGCTGGGCCAGCCGAAGCTCCTCGTGGCCACCGCGCTGGGCGCCCTGCCGGTGTCGGCGTTCGTGAAGTTCTATGAGGAGCCTGCGCTGGCCCGTAAATTCGGGGCCGACTACCAGGTCTACAGGGAGAACGTCCCGCGCTGGCTGCCCCGGTTCTCCCCCTGGCGGCCGGTTTCCCCGGAGTCGGCCTCCGCTGGTTGAGTTCATCGAAACCTGTTTCGGCAGCCTCAAACCGGCTAAGGGGCACTGGCCCGCCCGGTCAGGCGGAAGTCAGGCGGAGAAGCCGCCGTCGGCCTTGATCAGCTGGCCGGAGACCCAGCGGCCGGCCGGGGACAGCAGGAAGGCCACCGTGCCCGCTACGTCCGCCGGCGTTCCCAGCCTGCCGCCGGGCTGGCGACGGGTGCCCTCCTCACGCACTTCCTCGCCCATCCAGCCGGTGTCCACCGGCCCGGGGTTCAGCACGTTCGCGCTGATGCCGAGCGGCCCCAGCTCCCGGGCGGCGGCAATGACGATCCGGTCCAGCGCCCCCTTGGACGCGCCGTACGGAAGGTTGAACGCTGTGTGGTCGCTGGTCAGCGCAACGATCGCGCCGCCGTCGTGCCCTGCCTGCCGGGCGAACGCAGCCACCAGCTGCCAGCTGGCGCGGGTGTTCACGGCGAAATGGCGTTCGAAGCTTTCCAGCGAGGTGTCCAGGACCCCCGAATCGACGGACTCCGCGTGGCTCAGCACCATGCCCTGGAGCGTGCCGGCCTGCTCCGCGACGCTGGCCATCAGCCGGTCCACGGCCTCTGGATCCTGAAAGTCCGCTGGCACGGCCACCACCTTGGCGCCGATGGCCTCCAGCTCTGCGGTGAGCCGTTCGACGTCGTCCGGCTGGATCCCCCATGGCATCCTGGCGTCATAGTCCTGCCAGTAGGTCAGCACCAGGTCCCAGCCGTCGGCGGCGAGCTGCCGGGCGATGCCGGCGCCGATCCCGGCCAGCCGGCCGACGCCGGTGACCAGGGCCATCTTGCGCTGGTGTTCTGCAGGCTGGGGTTCCACACCGTGGCTCATGCCGGCAGCTCCTTGTGGTTGCCCCGCCGCAGCACCACGAACCAGCAGGCCAGGATGGCCAGCCCGCAAAATACGCCGGCACTGGATGCCATGATCCACAGCCCGGGCGTTTGGAGGTCGAGGTTCTCCGCTCCCAGCGCAGAGCCGATGGTCTTGGGCGAAAAGAAAAACACGACAATCGACACACCCAGCAGGCCTCCCATGAGCCAGCGCGCCGCCTTGTGCCGGCGGGGCGTTTGGCGCAGGGTCCAGGCGAATGCCGGCAGCACGGCGGCCATCCAGACCCAATGGTGGGACCAGGACACGGGGCTGATCAGCAGCATAGTGAGGGCCGTGGCGGAAATGGCCACCACCCGTACGCCCTGCCCGCTGGCAGTCCTGATGACCGCCGCGCCCAATGCCACCACGAGCAGGCTCAGGACCAGCCACGGAACGGTGACGCCGGCGGCGGGGACGCCGAAGTGGAGCAGCGCACCCTTGATGGAGAGGTTGTCCACGTACCCCGCCCCGCCGATCCGGGACGTGTCAGGAAGGATCTCGAGCCAGAACCGCAGGGACTCGGCGGGGCGGAGGAACCAGCCGAGCAGCACGGTGGCAGCGAATCCGGCGCCCATGTTCAGCAGGCCGCGCCAGTCCTTGCGCATCAGGAAGTACAGGCCAAACACGAGTGGCGTCAGCTTGATGCCCGCCGCCACACCCACGAGGAATCCGCTCCCGGGCGGGCCCCGGCTCCAGCGGGCGTTCCGGCCCAGCAGGTCTGCCGCCATCATCCCCATGAGCAGGATGTTGATCTGGCCGAAGGCCAGGGTCTCCCGCCACGGACCGAGGTTCAGGACAGCCAGAAGCAGCACCACCGCCCCGAGCCGGTTCCGCAGCGAGGGCCATGTAGCCGCGGCAAAGGTGCTGCGCCAGTCAGGTTTGGCGTTCCAGTAGCGGACACCCCTCGCCGCCACCCAGGCGGCCACAGCCACTCCGGCGGCGTTGAACAACATCAGGACAGCTGCCTGCGGCAGCTGTGCGAGCAGGCTGAAGAGGAGCGCAGCAAACGGCGGGTACGTAAAGGGCAGCTGCGGGCCGCCGGCCCATTCCAGTGTCAGGCGGTAGAGACCCGAGGGGTCCAGGCCGGTCTCATGAAGCACCCTGCCGCCGTGCCAGTAGACGCTGAAGTCCAGCCCGCCCTTCTCGCTCCAGTCGCCGAGTCGCGATGAGATGAAAACGGCGGCGACCAGTACGGCGACGACGGTGAGCAGCTCGGCGGCGACCACAGAGATCCGGGGATCGCGCAGCCGTTCCTGCCTGGTGACCGTTCCCGCCGGGCCGTCACCGGCCAGGCTGTCAGGAGCGCGGGCGCCAGTAGCAAGGGCGTCAGGAGGACCGCCCTTGGTTTGGGCGTCGAGCAGTGCCATTCAGTGTCCCCCGTGGTGTGATGCCGTCAGTGCCGAAGGACCCGGGCCCGGTCAAATGCCGGGCGGCGCCCGCGCTCATTCTACTGAGGGCTGGCCGCTTCCAACGGAGCCCGGCGCCCCGTGTCCCCCGCCCTCGACGCGTCCTTGCGGATCGTGGCGCTGATGACCGCGGCAATGGTGCACATCGCGGCGGCGCCGAACCAGGCGTACGTGTAGTGGCCGGTGGCGTCCCGGATCGCCCCCGCGGCCAGGGCCGCTGCGGCGGCACCCAGCTGGTGGGCGGCGAACACCCAGCCGAACACCACACTGCCGTCGGCGCCGAACACCTGGCGGCAGATGGCGGCGGTGGGCGGCACGGTGGCCACCCAGTCGAGCCCGTAGATCACCACGAACACGATCATGCTGGGCTGGACTGTGGCGCTCAGCAGCAGCGGGAGCACCAGCAACCCGATGCCGCGGAACTGGTAATACACCGCAAGCAGGATCCTCGGGTTGAAGCGGTCGGTCAGCCAGCCGGAGGCGATGGTGCCCAGGATGTCGAAAATCCCGACGACGGCCAGCAGGCCCGCCGCGGTGGTTTCCGGCATGCCGTGATCGTGCGCGGAGGGAATGAAGTGCGTGCCGATGAGTCCGTTGGTGGTGGCACCGCAGATGGCGAAGCCGGCGGCGAGGGCCCAGAACGTGCGCACCTTGCTGGCCCGTTTGAGTACCTGAAGGGCGCGGACGGCGGCGTTGCCGGCGGGACGGGCCGCCGGTGTGTCCGACGCCGGCGCGCCTGCCGCCCCTGCAGGGGACGCGGACTCCGGTGCGGCCTCAGGTGCCGGGGCCTCCGCGCCGTAGGGCAGCACCCCGGCGTCGGCCGGTGAGTTCTTCAGGAACTTCAGCACCAGCGGGACCACGGCCAGGGCACCCGCTGCGATCAGAAGGGAGGCCTGCCGCCAGCCGGGATCCTGCGCCAGCATGGCGATGAAGGGCAGGAAGACCAGCTGGCCGGCGGCGCTGCCAGCGGTCAGGATGCCGATGACCAGTCCGCGGCTCTTGGAAAACCACGTGTTGGCAATGGTCGCCGCAAAGACCAGCGCCATGGAACCTGTGCCCAGCCCGATCAGCAGGCCCCACGTCAGCAGGATCTGCCATGACTGGTTGACCAGCACCGTCAGGGCACTGCCCGCGCCGATCAGCATGAGCGCGAAGGCAGTGACGGCGCGGATGCCGAACCTCTCCATGAGGGCGGCGGCAAAGGGGGCGGTGAGCCCGAACAGGACCAGGTTGATGCTGACAGCCGCGGACAGCACTGTGGTGGACCAGCCGAACTCCTGTTGCAGCGGCACCATGAGCACCCCCGGAGCGGCCCTGAAGCCGGCCGCGCCCACGAGGGCCAGGAACGCCACGGCCGCCACGATCCAGGCCGGGTGCAGCCGGCGGCGCGGCGTCGCCGGCGGGATCCCGGGCCGAACACTCGAACTCCGCGTCCGTTGGCTGCTGCTCATGCTGCTGTCCCCTTGTCTTCAGTGGCGTTGGTGTCGCCGGTGGCCTTGATTGCTCCGGCGGCCTTGGTTGCGGCGGTTGCCAGCTGTACCGGCGCGCCGGTCCGGGCCAGGCTGTGCCAGCTCGTGTTTTCCGCAGTGAGCCGCTCGCCGCATTCCGTGCATGTGTCCGCCGAACTGGTCCGGCGGCCGCACGTCGAATGGATGACATACATGTGGGCCTGGTCCGACGGGGCAGGCAGATGCTTTTCCGCCCAGATGACGACGGCGTTGAGCACCGGCAGGGCGTCCTCGCCTGCAGCGGTGAGCACGTACTCCTGGCGGGTGCGGCCGCCGTCGTCGTACGGCCTCCTGGTCAGCAGCCCGGCGTCAGTGAGGGCTGCAAGCCGCTTGGTGAGAACGGAGTCCGCCACCCTGAGGCGCTCCCGTATGGCGTCAAAGCGGCCGTTGCCGAAAAACACTTCGCGCAGGACGAGCATCCCCCAGGCGTCGCCGAGGATGTCGAGTCCGCGGGCCATGCTGCACGTACGTTGGGACCAGTCGGAGCGGAGAGCCATGCTGCGACCCTAGCTGACTTTCTTGAAGAAAGCTAGCTACGCGCGAAGTGTCATCTCGGCGCGGAGAAGAGGGTCCTCGAAGGCCGGTAGGCCAAGGCCCAATACACCAGAAGGGCAATGCCGCAGAGCACGCCCAGGCTGGCTGCCATCAAAGGCCATTGGGTCGAAGGGTCCTTCCCCCACTCTTCGGCTCCGGCCATCATGGCAAGGTCTTTGGGCGCCAGGTAGAACGCCACGGCGGACGCCGCCACGATGATCCAGCCGGCCAGCTGCATCTTCCCGCTCCGCGTGGGCACGCGGTGCATCGCGAACGCCATGGACGGCAGCGCCACAGCCATCCACACCCAGTGATGGGACCAGGAAACCGGGCTGATCAGGAGCATCAGCACGGCCGTTGCTGACACCGCCACGAAGTTCTCGTCGACGGCAAGCGCCCACTTGATCACGAGCGCGGCCAGGGCCACCAGGGCAAGCGAGAGAACGAGCCACAGCACGCTGGTGAGGCCGGAGTCCGGCATTCCGAAGTGCAGCAGCAGGCCTTTGACGGACAGGTTGTCCACGTAAGCGGGCCCGCCGATGCGGCCCGTGTCCGGCAGGATCCTGGTCCAGAAGGCGGCCGAAGCGTGCGGCAGTGCCGCCCAGGCGAGCGCGATGGAGCCGAAGAATCCGGCGGCCATCCAGGCCAGGGCTTTGAAGTCGCGGCGGACCAGGAAGTACAGGCCGAACGCCAAGGGGGTCAGCTTGATGCCTGCGGCGAGACCGATCAGCAGGCCGGCCGGCCACCGGATTTCGCCGGCCCGGGACTTTCCGTGGAGGGCAAAGTCGGTCAGGATCACGCCCATCAGGATGATGTTGATCTGTCCGAACACAAACGTGTCGCGCCACGGCCCCAGGAGCAGGATCGCCCCGGTGCCTGCCAGCGCAACCGTCCGGAAGCGCCAGTCCGCCGCTGCCTCGCGCCAGCGGCCCAGGCCGAAGTAGTGGCGGCTGAGCCAGGCGGACACCACGGCGGCTCCCCCGAGAGCTGCGCCGATGAAGAGCGCGCTGCTCTGGCCGAACGTCAGCGTCGCGAGGCCGGCAAAAAGCAGCGCGGCGAACGGCGGATAGGTAAACGGCAGCCCGTCGCGGACTGCGTACAGTTCGCCGACTCCGCCCTCACCGGTCTGCAGCACCTTGGTGCCGCCGTAGTAATACACCTCGAAGTCATTCATCACCGGGGCGTAGTGGGAGTAGAGCACCGCCAGGGCAACGAGGACGGCAACCGCGCCGCCCGCCGTCGCCAGCCATCCGAACGCGGAGTGGCCGCGGCCGGCGTTGGGCGCTGCCGCCTTGGAACCTGCCGCCCTGGAACTTGCCGCCTCTGAAGGTGCGTCCAGCGTCTGGCCGGTGGCCTCCGGGGTCACCTTCACTGGATGAACGCGAAGGCTTGCTCGAGGTCGGCGATGAGGTCCTCAACGTCCTCGATGCCGCAGGAAAGCCGGATGAGATTGACGGGGACGGCCAGTTCGGTGCCTTTCACGGAGGCGTGCGTCATCTCGGACGGGTAGTTCATCAGGGATTCGATGCCGCCGAGGGACTCCGCCAGGGTGAAGACCGAGGTGGATTCGGCGACCTTCCGTGCCGCCGCCTCACCGCCCTTGAACTGGACCGAGATCATGCCGCCGAACTTCTTCATCTGCTTCTTGGCGAGGTCGTGGCCGGGGTGCGAGGGCAACCCCGGGTACAGCACGGCCTCCACCTCGGGGCGTTCCAGCAGCCATTCCGCCACGGCCTGGGCGTTGTCGCTGTGCCGGTCCATGCGCACGCCCAGCGTCTTCAGTCCGCGTGTGGTGAGGAAGGCATCCATTGGCCCGGAGACCGCGCCGACCGCGAACTGCACGAAGCCGATCTTCTCGGCCAGTTCGGCATCCTTGACCACGATGGCGCCGCCCACCACGTCGGAGTGGCCGCCGATGTACTTGGTGGTGGAGTGGACCACGACGTCGGCGCCCAGGGCGAGCGGGGTCTGCAGGTAGGGGGACGCGAAGGTGTTGTCGACGATCAGGAGGGCCCCGGCGTCGTGCGCCACCTTGGCGAGCGCCTCGATGTCGGTGATCTTCATCAAGGGGTTGGAGGGAGTCTCCACCCATACGAAGCGCGTCTTGTGCGCCGCGACGGCGGACGCGACGGCGTCGAGGTCGGACATGTCCACCGGGGTGTTGCCGATCCCCCAGTCGCCGAGGACCCGGCTGATCAGGCGGTAGGTGCCGCCGTAGGCGTCGTTGCCGAGCACGATGTGGTCGCCCGGCCGGCACAGGGCGCGGATGAGTGAATCTTCGGCGGCCAGTCCCGAGCTGAAGGAGTAGGCGTGCGTGCCGCCCTCGAGGGCCGCGAGCTGTTCCTGCAGGGCGTCGCGGGTGGGGTTGGTTCCGCGGCCGTACTCGTAGCCGTCGCGCAGCCCGCCGATGCCGTCCTGGGCGTAGGTGGAGGAGAAGTGCAGGGGCGGCACCACGGCGCCGGTGCGCGGCTCGAAGGCCTGGCCGGCGTGCACGGCCCGGGTGTTGAATCCTTGGTTTTCAGAGACTGACATGGGGCTCCTTGGTCTAGTGGCTGAGGTACGCGAGGAGGTCGTGGCGGGTGAGGATGCCAATGGGGGCGCCGACGAACGTCACCATCACGGTGTCGACGTCGGACAGCAGTTCGCGGGCCGCCGAAATGGTCTCCAGCGAGCCGATGACAGGAAGGGGCTCCCCCATGTGCTCGGAGATCTTGTCCGTCAGCTGGGCCTCGCCGCGGAACAGCTTCGCGGTCAGCGAGCGCTCATCCACCGCTCCGAGGACCTCGCCCATCACCACGGGCGGTTCCTGGGACAGCACGGGGATGTGGCTGACGCCGAACTCGTTCATGATGTTGATGACGTCGCGGACGGTCTCGTTGGGGTGGATATGGACCAGGTCCGGCAGCTCACCAGTCTTGGACTTGATGACCTCGCCCACGGATGCCTCCTCACCGCCGGAGAGGAATCCGTAGGAGCGCATCCATTGATCGTTGAAGATCTTGGCGAGGTAGCCGCGGCCGGAATCCGGCAGGATCACCACCACCACAGCGTCCTCGGGGAGGTCGCGTGCTGTCTCCAGCGCGGCAACCACCGCCATGCCGGAGGACCCACCCACCAGAAGGCCTTCCTCGCGGGCCAGCCGCCGCGTCATGGCGAAGGAATCGGCGTCGCTGACGGCGATGACCTGGTCCGGAACCGATTTGTCGTAGTTGGCGGGCCACATGTCCTCGCCCACGCCTTCGACGAAGTACGGGCGGCCGGAGCCGCCCGAGTAGACAGAGCCTGCGGGGTCCGCCCCGATGATCCTGACCCGGCCGCCGTCGGACTCCGCACGGTTCGCGGAGACTTCCTTGAGAAAGCGGCCCGTCCCGGTGATGGTGCCGCCGGTGCCGGCGCCGATGACGCAGTGCGTCACCCTTCCGTCGGTGTCACGCCAGATTTCCGGCCCGGTGGATTCATAGTGGCTGAGCGGCGCTGCGGGGTTGGAGAACTGGTCCGGTTTATAGGCACCGGGAATCTCGGTGACGAGGCGGTCTGAGACGCTGTAGTAGCTTTGCGGGCTGTCCGGGGCGACGGCACTGGGGGTCACCACCACTTCCGCCCCGTAGGCCTGAAGCACAGCCCGCTTGTCCTCACCGACCTTGTCGGGCACGACGAAGATGCACTTGTAGCCCTTTTGCTGGGCCACAAGCGCCAAGCCGACGCCGGTGTTGCCGGAGGTCGGCTCGATGATGGTGCCGCCGGGCTTGAGCTTGCCGTCCCGCTCGGCTTCCTCGATCATCCTGGCCGCGATGCGGTCCTTGATGGAACCGCCGGGATTCACGTATTCCAGCTTCACGAGGACGGTGGCTTGGATGCCGTCGGTGACGTGGTTGAGCTTGATCAGCGGGGTGTTGCCGATAAGGTCCAGAACGGACTGGGCGTACTTCATGGGTACAAACTTACCGTCTTGCCCGCAGAGCGGCGTCCCGGGCGGCACGGAGCGCCGCACGTTCAGGGATACGTTCCCTTCTTAGCCGGCCGCTCCCTCGGCGGTCCCGGCGGGGAGGTTCTGCCACAGCCCCAGAACGTTTCCCTCGGTGTCCTTGAAGTAGGCGTAGAAGCCCATTCCCGGGATGGCGTCCTTCGGCTTGACCACGGAGCCGCCGAGTTTCTCCACCTGTGCCAGCGTTGCGTCGATGTCCTCGACATCGACCGTGATGATGGGGGTCTTCAGTTCACCTTCGCGGGCGAACAGTCCGCCGTTGATGGCACCTGGACTCTTCGGCATCCCGGTTTGTTCGTCGCTGGGCGTGGTGATCACCACGTTGTAATCCATCTCGGGCATGGCGTTGATGGTCCATTGGAATGTTTCACGGTAGAAGTCGGTGGCCCTGCCCTGATCATCGGCGGGGATTTCGAAATGCACTATGCCGGCCATTGTGCCCTCCTGGGTTAGGCTGAGCGGCGCGGACGCCCCGCGCCACACCTGGGATTGTAGTCCTCCGCGCGGCGGGGGTTAAGGGGCCGCGGGCTGGCCCAGCGGCGCACGGCGCCCCGGCATGTCAGCGGTCCGTGGGACGATGATTCCATGACCATCACGGACGTCCCCGCCAGCGTTGCCGCTGCCGCCGACGCCTCCTTGCGATGGTATGCCGGCGGCCCCTACAGCCTGCGTCAGACCCTGGGCACACTCATGCGCGGCAATGGCGATCCCTCGTTCGCCTCGCGCCCGGACGGTCTCTGGATGGCTTTCACGACGCCGGACGGCCCGGTAACGCTGCGCCTCACCTGCGCCGAACAGGGCCCGGACCCGCACGTCGATGTGCAGGCCTGGGGTCCCGGCTCCGACGCCGCCGTGTCCCTCGTGCCCCGGCTGTTGGGTGCCGGCGACGACTGGTCCGCCTTTGACGAGCCCGTATTCCACTCAACCCTCCCGCGGCTGGTCCGTGAAGCACGACGCCGGAACCTCACCCTCCGCCTGCCCTCAACCGGGCGCATCGTGGACTCCCTGGTGCCCACCATCCTGGAGCAGAAGGTCACCGTCATTGAGGCCAGGCGGGGCTTCCGCTACCTCATGTACCGCTGGGGCACGCCCGCCCCTGCTGCCTCGACCGTCGCGCCTGCCGGCCTGCTGGTCCGGCCCACGCCGGAGCAGTGGCTTCGCATCCCGTCCTGGGAGTGGCACAAGGCCGGCGTGGGGCCTCAGCGGTCGGCCACCGTCATGCGGGCGCTGCGTTCCGCCGTCGCGCTTGAACGGCTGGCCGCGCTTCCGGCGGTGGAGGCCGCCGCCAGGATGCAGAGCATCCCCGGCATCGGGGTGTGGACCGCCGCCGAGGTGGTGCAACGGACACATGGCTGCCCGGACTCCATTGCGGTCGGTGACTACCATCTTGCGGCCGATGTGGGCGCGGCGCTGACCGGCCGGCGGACCGACGACGCCGGAATGTTGGCCCTGCTGGAACCGTGGAAGGGCCACCGGCAGCGCGTGGTCCGGATGATCGGGCTCAGCGGTTTCCGGAAACCCACCTTCGGGCCGCGCATGACCATCCAGGACCACCGCAGGCACTAGCCCCCCTTCCCAGCGGCCTCCCCCGAGCGCGAACGTACAGTTAAGCCCCCGGCTGAGGGCGTGGTGCCGGCAGCCGGGTACGCGCCGTGGACGCCCTGACCGGCGGGGTATACCGTGGGCGGCAGGGAGCCCGGCACCAGCAGCCGGGGCTTTGGAACCCTTGGAGCATCCAGTGATTCATACCCGGAAACTCACCAAGAACTTCACAGTCAAAAAGGACACGGTGGAGGCGGTCAAGGGCGTCGACATCGACGTCGCCCCCGGCGAACTCGTGGCCTTCCTCGGCCCGAACGGGGCCGGCAAGTCCACGACGCTGCGCATGCTGACCACGCTGCTGAGGCCGACCTCCGGATCAGCCACGGTGGCCGGGCTGGACGTCGTGGCGGACCCGGCAGGAGTGCGGGCCCGGATCGGCTACATCGGCCAGGGCAACGGCGGCGGCCACAGCTACCGCGTGATCGACGAGATGATCATGCAGGGCCGTTTCTACGGGATGAACACCACGGACGCCACGGCGCGGGCGAAGGAACTGCTCACGTCCCTGGACCTCGCAGACCTTGCAAAACGCACGGTCATCAAGCTCTCCGGCGGCCAGCGGCGCCGGATGGACGTGGCGCTCGGCCTGATGCATTCGCCCCGGCTGCTGTTCCTTGACGAGCCGTCCACCGGCATGGACCCCCAGAACCGCGCGAACCTTTGGGAGCACATCATGCGCATGCGGGCCGAGCACGGGACCACCATCGTCCTGACGACCCATTACATGGACGAGGCGGATTCCATGTCAGAACGCGTCATCGTCATCGACCACGGAGCCATCATCGCGGACAACACCGCCGCGCGGCTCAAGGCCGACCTCGCCGGAGACCTGCTGGCCGTGGAAGTCGCGGCGGCCTCCGCCGCCGAGGTGCGCGGCCTGCTGGCGCGCGCCGCCGCCGAAGGCGAGCTGGAGGAACACGCGTTCGACGGCGTCGTCCGTTTCCGGCTGCGGCTCAGCAATGGTGCCCGGCTGGCGCCGGAGCTCCTGCGGAGGATGCACGACGCCGGCGCTCCCGCACAGTCCCTGGAACTGAAACCGCCGACGCTGGACGACGTGTTTCTCGAACTGACCGGACGCAGCCTCCGCGAAGGGGCTGAGGTGTGATGCGCATGGCAAACACACGGGTGGAGCAGGCCGAACAGAAACCGGGGCTGGACCGGGTACTGCGGGACACCTGGTATGTGTTCTGGCGGGAAATGCTGCTGCCGCTGCGGGACCCGTTCTCCCTCGTGTTCTCGCTCCTCCAGCCGCTGGTGTTCCTGGGTCTTTTCGGGCCCCTGCTCGGTTCGGCCGTGGGAGCCCCGGCGTTCGGCGGCCAGTCCACGCTGCAGTGGTTCCTACCCGGCGTCGTCGTCATGATCGCGCTGTTCGGCACGTCCATGACCGGGTCCAACCTGCAGTACGAGCTGATGACCGGCTCCTACGAGCGGATCCTGGCCACACCCCTGTCCCGCTCGTCGCTGATGATCGGGCGGGCACTGAAGGAGTGGGCTCCGCTCGTGGTGCAGGGCCTGCTGATATCCGTGGTGTGCATTCCGTTCGGCTTCGTCCTCCACCCGCTGCATGTCCTCTTCGGGCTCATCATCCTGGGGATCTTCGGCATCGGGCTCGGAGCACTGTCATACTCGCTGGCGCTGGTGTCGCAGAACAAGGAATGGATTTTCTGGGGCGTGCAGCAGACCCTGCTGTTCCCGCTGATGATCCTGTCCGGCATCATGCTGCCCATCGAGGCGGGCCCGGAATGGATGAAGGTGGCCAGCCTCTTCAACCCGCTCACCTACCTGGTCAACGCCGAGCGCGAACTCTTCGCGGGCGCCGTCGGCGTTGACACGCTGTACGGGCTGCTCGCCGCAGTGGTGACGGCCGCCGTCGGACTGGTAGTCGGAATCCGGGCGATCAGCCGGAACACGAACTAACACTAGGAGCCGGGCCGTAAGTGCCCGTTCGCGCTTCGACCGCCAAGGGCACTGCGCGAACGGACAGTTGAGGCCCCTTGATGTCAGAGGCCCAGCCGGGCCACTGCTTCCTCGCGCATCTCGACCTTGCGGACCTTGCCCGAAACTGTCATGGGGAAGCTCTCACGGACGTCCACGTACTTCGGGATCTTGTAGTGCGCAAGCTTCCCCCGGCAGTAGTCGGCCACGGCGGCGGCGTCCAGCGGCCCGGCCCCCGGATTGAGGATGATGCAGGCCATGAGTTCCTCGCCGTAGACGGCGTCCGGCACGCCGATCACCTGCACGTCCTGGACTGCGGGGTGCGTGTAGAGGAACTCCTCGATCTCGCGCGGGTAGATGTTCTCCCCGCCGCGGATCACCATGTCCTTGATCCGGCCTTCGATCACGACGTAACCCTCGTCGTCCATCCGGGCCAGGTCTCCGGTGTGCATCCACCCCTCGGCGTCGATGGCTTCGGCCGTCTTGTCCGGCTGGCCCCAGTATCCCTTCATGACGGCATAGCCGCGGGTGCACAGTTCGCCGATCTCCCCGCGCTCCAGCACGTCCCCCGTGGCGGGGTCCACCACCTGGCTCTCCAGCCGCGGCATGGTGCGCCCCACGGTCTGGGTGCGGTGCTCGAGGGTGTCCCCGTCGCGGGTCATGGTGGACACCGGCGAGGTCTCGGTCATGCCGTAGCAGATGGCCACGTCCCGCATGTTCATCTCCGAGATGACCCGCTTCATCACCTCGATGGGACACAGCGAGCCGGCCATGACGCCGGTGCGCAGGGTGGACAGGTCATAGGAAGCGAAGTCCGGAAGCGCGAGCTCTGCGATGAACATCGTGGGGACACCGTAGAGCGACGTCCCGCCGAAGTCCTGCACCGCTTCCAGGGCCGCGGCCGGCGTGAAGCTGCGTCCCGGGATGATGGTGGCCGCACCGTGGCTGAGTGCATTCAGGTTCCCGATCACCATGCCGAAGCAGTGGTAGAACGGCACCGGGATCACCACGCGGTCATGCTCCGTGTAGCGCAGCAGCTCGCCAATGGAAAAGCCGTTGTTGAGGATGTTGTGGTGCGTCAGGGTGGCGCCCTTCGGGAAGCCCGTGGTGCCAGAGGTGTACTGCAGGTTGACGGAGTCGTGCGGGTCCAGTTCGGCCATGCGCGCCTTCAGCCCGGAATGCCCGACGGCGTCCGCCCGCTTGAGCAGTTCCGCGTACGTCAGTTCCTGCTCACTTTGGGGGACGCCGCCGTCGAGCCCCTCGGATTCAAAGTCCGGCAGGAACACCAGCTCGCGCAGCTCCGGACATTCGCCGAGGGCCTGCCGCGCCAAGCCCACGTAGTCGCTGTTCCGGTCCGCGGGCGCTGTGACGAGCATGCGCATGCCGCTCTGTTTGACCACGAATGCCAGCTCGTGGCTGCGGTAAGCGGGGTTCACATTGACAAGGATCGCCCCGATCTTGGCCGTCGCATACTGCAGAATGGTCCACTCGGCGCAGTTGGGGCTCCAGATTCCGATCCGATCCCCCTTCGCGACCCCCAGCGCGAGAAGCGCGCGGGCGAGGCGGTCGACGTCGTCGTTCAGCTTGGTGTAGCTCCAGCGCCGGGCGTCCGCACCGGGCACCGCGGCCGCCTCGATCAGCGCGTCGTGGAAGGGGAACTGCCCCACGATCCGCTCGAAATTCCGGCCGATGGTTTCATCAAGCAGCGGGACGTCAGTGTCCCCGGCTGTGTAAGCGCGCATGATGGCACGCTACCAACTGGCCCGCGGCAAAAGAAGCGCAACAGTCGGCTGTTCGGCGTCAACAGGTCCGGGAGCGCCGGCGGTGGCCGGTATTGTGAAAGCCATGAGTGCACCCATCGACCTGCAGGCAACGTTCATCCCCAACGACGGCGAATTCTTCCGCGTGAAGCTCGCCCTGGAAATCGCTATTGACGAGGTAGTCAACGAGCCCGGCTGCATCCGCTACGAGCTCACCGAAGCCACCGAAGAGAAGCTGGTCCTGACTGAGCGGTGGGCGTCCCAGGAAGACCTCGACAAGCACTCCAAGGGCACCGCGCTGCAGGACCTGAACGAGTCGCTCAGCGCGCTGCTCGCCGAGCCCGTCAGGATCGAACGCCTGTAGTCCGTACCAGCACAAGAAACGCGGGGTCACGCCGCGCCCGGAACCGAAGTTCCTGGGCGCGGAATGACCCCGCGTTTGTGCTTTGGGGGCTTAGAAGTCCGGGATCTGTGATCCGTCCTGGGGGCCAGAGCCCTTGCCCGTGCCGTTGCCCGTGCTGGTGCCTGCGGCCGCGGCTGCCTCAGCCTGCGAGCGCGCCACGTGGGCGTGGACTTCCTCCATGTCGAGCGCCTTGACGGCGTCGATCACCTGCTCGAGCTGGGGGGCGTTCAGCGCGCCGGGCTGGGAGAAGACCAGCACCTTTTCGCGGAAGGCCATGAGCGTGGGGATCGACGTGATGCCGGCCTCCGCGGCCAGCTGCTGCTCAGCTTCCGTGTCCACCTTGGCGAAGACGACGTCGCTGTGCTTTTCGGAAACTGCGGAATATGTGGGTCCAAACTGCTTGCAGGGACCACACCATTCGGCCCAGAAATCAACGAGGACAATGTCGTTGTTCTCGACGGTAGATGCGAACTGTTCACCTGTAATGTCTACGGTAGCCATGTGTCCACGGTACGCGAGCCGGCACCCGATGTCCCTTCGGGGCGCTCTTTGTTCGCTACCCGCGTCACCGGGAATACCTCCGTTCAGGCCCAGGCGTGCGGGGCTGGCCGGCGTGTCCCGGGTAGCGCGTTGTTTTCCCGCCACTCGTGGATCCAGTCCGGAAGCTCCAGTTCCGCCGGAGGCGCACCGAACTCTGCCATGATCTCTTCCTGGCTGACGGGCCTCCCCTTGCTCACCAGCCGGGTGGCGATGTAGGCGCGGGCGTAGATTTCACCGTCCACCACCATCCGCTGCTCAAAGTAGATGGCCTTGGCATCCAGTCCGATGATCCTGGTCTCGATCGTGTACCGCTGCCACAGCTGCAGCGAGCGGCGGAAGGTGATGGTCTCGCCCGCAGCCACCGGACTCCAGCCCCGCCGGCGCATCTTCGCCCAAGTGCCACTGCGGACCATTAGATCGAAACGCCCGAGATCCATCAGCGAGAAATACATCCCGTTGTTCACATGCATGGCGATGTCGATATCGGCCGGAAGCACGCGGAGGGGAAGGGAAGACGCTTCCCAGATGCTGAGCGGCGGGCGCTTGGAGGAGGTAACCAGCGGCAGGAGTGTGCGCAGAAGCAGGTGCATAACGCATATATTACCCGCCAGTAACAAGCGTGCCACCCATACATTCGCTGTGGCGTTGCGGCCTGCGGGATTCAAGTAGGGGCTGCGGGGAAAGACAGGTATTGCCTACCCGTGCGGCCGCGGAACCGCGCCTCCTACACTCAACACTGCTGGGCAGACGCGTTAGCGAGCGCGTCCCTCTCTCAATTGAATGGTCAAGCGTAACGAAAAGGGGTCCCGCCATTCGGCGCGGGCGCCTCCGTCTCTGCGCCTGACCGCCCAGCAAGCGACGGCAGATTCTGCCGGCCGCGCGACGGTTCAGGGTCAGCCATGGATCAGCAGGAAACAGCCAGCCGGCACCGCGGAGCGGTCTATCTTTTCGGGCCGCAGCCGGGAACACTGCCCACGGGATTCGACATCAGGGCACTCGTGCTCGCAGGGGTCATGGTGCTGAGCGCCGCGACACCCATGTGGTCCGCGGCTCCGGCCCACGACTCCCCCGCGGCGGCAAGCCAGGTGATATCGGCCCCCGCCAGGGACGACGCCATTCCGTGGTCCGGCTTGCCAGGATCCGTGACGGACAAGGCCGCGTCAGCACCCGTCTCCTCAGTACCCGCAGCCAAGGCGCCGGCAGCCAAGGCACCGCCCGCAAAGAAGCCGGCTGCCGCAGCCGCGACAGCCAAGGCGCCGGCTGCGAAGGCACGGTCCGCGCCCGCGGCACCCGCACCGGCAGCAGTCAAGGCTGCGGCCCCCGCACCGGCACCTGCACCGGCGCCTGCAGTGAAGGCTGCAGCGCCCGTGCCGGCCTCCGCAGTGAAGGCTCCCGCTCCAGTTCCCGTTCCCGCTCCGGCACCCGCTGCCGCCCCCGCTCCGCCGCCGGCACCGCTCGTCCGAACCATTTACGTGGCGGGCGCGGGAGGCCAGGACATGGTGGACCGGTGCATCGGGCCAATCCATTTCACACCGACCGACGGCTACTCGCTCTTCATCACGGAACACGACTTCTGCGGCGGCTGGGCCCGTTTCTCCGGAATCCAGGTCGGCGAGCGGGTGGACCTCGCGGGCTACGGATCCTATACCGTGGCGGCCCGCAGCCAGGTACCCAATGGCGGCACAACGAACGATGTTGCGGCCGTATTCGGCGGATTCCCGCGGGCGGTCCTGCAGACCTGCATCCCCGGCACCACCCAAATGCTGGTCATTGCCTTGAACTAAAGGGGCAGAAGGGCGGGCCTCCCGCCCTTCCCTCCCGCCGCCGCCCGTGACGGGGAATGCTGTGCCGGTACCCGTATGATTTTGCGCATGACGCAGCAACGCTACCGGGACCTTGCCGAGTGGCCGCTGATGGGGACGGCTGTAGTGTTCCTCGCGGCTTACGCGTGGCAGGTCGTGGGCAAGGTTGAGGGCCGGGGCAACGAGTGGCTTGAGGCCACCCTGTGGATCACCTGGGGCATCTTCGCCCTGGACTATGCGGTGAACCTCTGGCTTGCGGAGAACCGCCGCCGCTGGTTCTTCTGGAACCTTCATGAACTGCTGATCGTCGCCCTGCCGGTATTCCGGCCCCTGAGGCTGCTGCGGCTGGTGACCCTGCTGTCAGTGCTGCACCGGACAGTCGGCGAATCGTTGCGCGGACGCGTTGCCACCTACGTGGCGGGCTCCGCCACCCTTTTGGTCTTTGTCGGCGCATTGGCGGTGCTCGACGCCGAGCAGTCGGCTCCCGATGCGAAGATCCTCACCTTCGGCGACGCAGTGTGGTGGGCGGTGACCACCATCACCACTGTCGGCTATGGAGACCTGTATCCCGTCACGGGCCTGGGCCGGGCGGTGGCCGCCGCCCTCATGATGAGCGGCATTGCCGTGCTGGGTGTGGTGACGGCCTCCATCGCCTCCTGGCTCGTCCAGCGGGTCAGCGAAACCGCCGAAACCGCCGTCGAAACAGCAGAACAGCCTGTCCTGGCAGAAGTCAATGACCTGGCCGCAGAGGTGGCCGCCCTCCGCCGTGAAATTGCGCTGCTCAGGAGCGAACGGACGTCCTAGAGCGGTCGCCGCCTCAGTGATCAGCGGAGGGGGCCGCGGCGCTGTCCTTCACCCGCGGACAGCGCAGTTCCTCAGTACCCGCCCGTGGTTTCCGTGGCTACCTCGGCGCGCGGCGTTTTCGCATAGACCTCTTTACTGACGTCATAGCCGTGCTGGTCGAGTTTGAGCGCTTCCTTGTTGACCTCCACCAGTTTTGCGTCGGTAAGCTTTTCGACCTTGACGAGGTCCAGGGTTTCCTGGTCGGCACCGCCCACAGCGGTCACTTTCACCAGTCCCGTCCCTGCTGAATAGAACTTCCGCTGGTGCCCCACAGCGGGCTCCAGCGGATTGTGCTCGTCGATCACCAGCACGTCGTCGTAGCAACCCGTGGGAACGCAGACGCGCTGGTTCACCTGGAAAACGTCACCGCAGTCCAGGAAGTCCACCGAGGGCGCATGCGCCTGGACATATTCCGGCGTGTCAACGCGCGGCTCGCCTTGCATGGCGATGCCGGCCTGGCTCTCGGAGATCCCGTGAATGAACGTGTTGGGGGCCCCAACGAACTTATCGTTTTCGAACTCTTCCGGATACTCCCCGAAGAGCCAGACCGCTCCTGCCTTGTCCTGCGCGAAGAAGGCCAGCTCGGATTCGACCAGCGACCCGTCAGCGTAGTCGCGGTCCCACATCACCTGTGTCTTGACCCCCCCGATGACTTTGGTCAGGCCCGTTACGGTGTGAGTGACGATCCGCTCAGTGGTGCCGTCAGCGCTGACGACCTTCCCGCTCGTCGTGTACTGGGTTCCCGGCGCCAGGGAAAACCACTTGTTGTCTATGACCGGAGCATCCGGGAAGGCGGCGCTGTCGAAGTTGATGGCAGATCCGGGACCGCACAGTTCTGTGGGGTCCGGCGCCTCGGATGCGGACTCCGACGCTGTGGTGGTGCCAGCTGGCGCTGTCGTCGTCCCCGACGGCGATGCCGAAGTTGTGCTTGTTGTGGCCGGAGTCTGTCCGGGATTTGGCGCTGCACACGACGCCACGGTGGCGATCGCCACAAGAAGCGTGAAAACAGAGCCCAAAGCTGATAGTCGTCTACGTGACTGACGCATCACTGTTGCCTTTCGCGGTTGGAATTAACTGCGTTCAGCCACTGCCGCCGGCCCGCCGTCTTTTTGCCGCTCACCGGGATGGCAGCGCTGTCGGAACCGCGCCTGGCCGGACAATTGGCATGCCCCGCTGCAGCGCGATATCAGAGTCTCTCGGGAGATTCACCGAGGAAACGACCAGAAGGGTGCGTTCAGCCTCCTCAACCTGAGACCTTGTTGTTTCCGAACAGGCTTAGCAAGAATCATGACCCTAATTTGCCTGTTTGGAAAGAGCATTGAATGCCGCATTTGTCGGAGCGGAGGACAGGTCTGCCGAACTCGGTCGTTGCCGTCAATTTGCAGAAAAGAATGCAGACGCTAAAGCAGCTTGATGCAACGTTCAATCACACCCAAAAAGCGAATAAACCGCATTTCGGCGGTTTATCTTTTAGCTGCACCCGGATTGCCCGGCTATCTCAGCGTGCGAAGGATGGAACGGAGCGTGGCCGCGGCTTTGGCGGCCGCAGTCCGCGGATCCGCTGCACCGGCGGTGACATCCCCCACGGCCTCGGCGATCGGCAGTTCAGCCATCGCGGCACCGGCAAGATCGCCACGGCCCTGCAGGATGCCCCAGTGGTCGAGGTCCTTCACGCCCTGCAGCAGGACGCCGAGAACGTCGGGAGAGTAGAACTTGCCCAGCGGCTCCTTCTCGCCCATGCCCACAGGCATCGCCTTCCAGCGATCCGCGTATTCCGTGGGCTTTGCGGCGGTGCCGGCCCGCACCGGAATGCGTTCATCCGGGGCGACGGACAGCCAGTCCGCGTAGCCGCCGCTCACCAGATACTCCACGAACTTCCGGGCCTGGTCCGTATCGGAGTCGCTCGTGACGGTCCACGAGGTGATCTCCCCAAAGTGCGCCGGCCGCGTACCGCCGCTTCCCAGGATGCCCGCCACCACACCGGTGTTCCTGACCAGGAACCCGGGGTCCAGCTTGCATTCGGGGCAGCTGGGCCGGGCGTCGCTGCGCAGTCCCGCCAATTCGTCCAGCATGAACGTGGGCCAGACGGCCATGGCGGCCTTGCCTGCGAAGTAGGCGGCACGTACGGTGCCGATGTCCTGGATCCCGGGCACGGAGTAGTCCTTCAGCATGTCGCTGTAGAAGCGAAGCGCGCCCACGCACTGGGGGCTGTCGAAAGTAATGGAGCCCTTGGCGCTGACCAGTTCACATCCGTTGCCCTGCGCAATGTGCTCGAAGGACTGCTGCGTGAACGGCTCCCCTGCCTTGTTGGCCGCGACGAATCCCGCCAGCTGCGGCGTGTGCAGCTTTTCGGCGGCAGCCTTAATGTCGGCGTAGGTATCGGGAACCGCCAGGCCCGCTTTCGCGAACAGGTCCTTGCGGTAATACAGGACCTGCTGCCAGGAGGCGGCGGGCACCGCCAGCTGGCTGCCGCGGTCGCGGGTCAGCTCCAGCGCACGCCGGGACCACGTCCCTTCGCCAAGGTTTCTGACCACCGTGGCGTTGGCTCCGGTGTGGACGTGTTTCCCGGCGGCGAGGGTGCGCACGTTCCCCAGCGAAATCGCGCCAATGACGTCAGGCAGGTTGCCGGCCGCCGCCGAGGACGTCAGCGTCTGGTTGAACTCGTGCTCGGGCACGCTCACGAGTTCCGCCTTCAGGCCGGTGGCGGCGGTGAAGTCGGCGGAGATGGCCTGCATCCTGGCGACACGGTCGGGCAGGGTGTCCGTGATCCAGACAGTGATGTCGTGGGTATCCGGCACATTAGACGGGGAAACAGGTCCGGCGTTTGTGCAGCCCGCAAGGAGGGCTGCAACCAGCCCCGCTACGGCGAGGACGCTGACCTTGGCGCGGCCTCTGGTTCTGTTCACCTCGGTTATCCTGCCTCGGATGTACCCGCTGGGGGCTGAAACCGCCGGCTGTGACCTAAATCGCCAGCCGGGATTTACCTTTAAGATTATCTCCGCGCAATCCGGATGTCAGCAGCACTTCCCATGCAATAGCCGCGGCTCCCTGGGACAAAAAAGAAAAACCCCGCCCGACCGGTGTTTCCACTGGTCAGACGGGGTTTCCCGCGGGTGGCAGATGAGGGATTCGAACCCCCGTAGGCGTTGCCAGCTGATTTACAGTCAGCCCCCTTTGGCCGCTCGGGTAATCTGCCGAACTTCAAAGAAGTTACCCGGGTCATTGTTTCCAGCAACCGCGGGCAAGACAACTTTACAGAACTTCTGCCGAAGAATCGAATCGAGCCGGAAACCGCTCAAAAACCGCGGAAAATCAGGCTTCGCCGAGGATGCGGTCCGCGAGTTTCGCCTCGAAGCGGAGTGCCTGCTCCTCCGTGATCTGGTTCAGCTGCACCGCGCGCTGGAGGTCAGCATGGACACCGTCCAGCCTCGACGAGGCGCCGGGCGCCGGGCTCAGGATGATCGATGCTGCCACAGCCGCTGCAGTCACCGAGGTGGCGGCGGTGGCGATCATTCCAGCGGCGGCTGCCGTGGAGCGGCTGACATAGCGGACTGCCTGGTGGGTCATTGCGTTCCTTCCGGGGTCTTCCAACTCCTACAACTGTCCGCAGCCAGACTCCGTTCCCGCTGTGCCTCAGCTAGGAGTGAACTGTGAAAGTGGATTCACCGTCACAACTGGCCCATCCGTACTACGCTGGAATGCAGATATCCACGCCCCGTCCGGGCGAAGCAACCACGAGCAAAAGGAGAGTCATGGCAGGCGAGTCCACATTCGACGTCGTAAGCAAAGTAGACAAGCAGGAAGTGGCGAACGCACTGCACCAGTCCCAAAAGGAAATCGGCCAGCGCTACGACTTCAAGGGCGTCGGCGCCGAGATTGACTTCAGCGGGGAAAAGATCCTGCTGAAGGCCAACTCCGAGGACCGGGTTCTGGCAGTGCTGGACGTCTTCCAGTCCAAGCTCATCAAGCGCGGGATCTCCCTGAAGTCCCTGGACCAGGGCGAACCGTACCCTTCTGGCAAGGAATTCCGCCTGGAATGCACCATCAAGGAGGGCATCGCGCAGGATCTCGCAAAGAAGATCAACAAGCTGATCCGCGACGAAGCCCCCAAGTCCGTCAAATCGCAGATCCAGGGCGACGAACTCCGCGTGACCTCAAAGTCCCGCGACGACCTCCAGGCCACCATGGCTCTGCTGAAGGACTTTGACGAGGCCGACCTCCAGTTCGTCAACTTCCGCAGCTAAAGGTTTCACGACACGCAATGGACTGGCGGCACCCCTGTTCGGGTGTCGCCAGTCCGTATGCGCGTCCCGCGCCGAACGATAGGAAACGCGTGAATTACTCTGTGACGCCTGAGCCGTGGGATACCGAGGACGGCGCCCGGCTGCGCGGCATGCAGCGCGCCGAGCTGGACGCGAGGTACGGCTCCGACGACCACGAACCAGGTTCAGCTCCCACCGCCGAGGACATCACCTTCTTCGTCGTTGCCCGCGATGTGCAGGGCATGGCTGTGGCCTGCGGCGCGCTGCGGCAGCTCGACGTTGACTCGGCGGAAATCAAACGGATGTTCGTGCTGCCCAGCCACCGAGGGACCGGGGTGGCCCCCGCCGTGCTCCGCAGCCTCGAAGCCGAGGCCGTCCGCCTGGGCCTGAGCGTACTCAAGCTGGAAACCGGAACCGCCCAGCCGGACGCCATCCGGTTCTATGAGCGCGAAGGCTACAAGCTCATCGAAAACTTCGGACCCTACGCCGGCGAACCGCTATCCGTCTGCTACGCCCGCCCGCTCTAGCCCGACGGCGCGCAACGTGCAGGGAGTACGACGGCGGCCCTCAGGTGAGCGGCCGGCCCGCCATCCGCTCCAGCCGGGCAATGCGGTCCTGCATGGGCGGGTGGGTGGCGAACAGCTTGGTCATCGCCCCGCCCCGGAACGGATTGGCGATCATCAGGTGCGAGGCGTTGACCAGCCGCTGGTCCTGCGGCAGCGGCGCCGCCTGGACGCCCTGGTGGATCTTGCGCAGGGCCGAGGCGAGCGCCAGCGGATCTCCCGTGAGCTCGGAACCGTCCTCATCGGCGTCGTACTCCCTGGTGCGGGAAATGGCCACCTGGATCAGGGTCGCCGCGAACGGGGCCAGCAGGGCCATGGCGATGAGGGCCAGCGGATTCGAGTTCCGCCGGTCGCCGCCGAAGAACAGCAGCATCTGCCCCACCGAGGTGATGACGCCGGCGATGGCCGCAGCCACGGACGAGGTCAGGATGTCGCGGTTGTACACGTGCATGAGCTCATGGCCCAGGACTCCGCGGAGCTCTCGGGGGCTCAGCAGCTGCAGGATCCCCTCAGTGCAGCACACTGCGGCGTTCTGCGGATTCCGGCCGGTCGCGAACGCGTTGGGCGCCATGGTGGGCGATACGAAGATCCGCGGCATGGGCTGGTTGGCGCGTACGGACAGCTCCCTGACCATCTGATACAGCTGAGGGGCCTGCGCCTCGGACACCGGATACGCCTGCATGGAACGCAGCGCGATCTTGTCACTGTTCCAGTACCCGTAGGCTGTGGTGCCCACACCGATCAGCGCCATGATCACAATGGGGGCCGTGCTGCGGGTGTTGGCTGCGATCAGTGCTCCCAGGCCCAGCAGCACCGCCCACAGCACGCCGAAAAGCGCCGCGGTCTTCAGGCCGTTGTAGTGTTTGTGCACTTTCCCCTCCACAGCTCAGAACACCCAGTCAGAACTCCCGCAACGCCGCTACGGAACGGGATTCCGCGCGTCGTACTTCAGGAAGCCGGATTGCCACCGCGCGACCGTCCACGCGACTCCAATGCATAGGACACCGCCGAGCAGCAGGACCCAGCCTTCACTTAGAATTTTAGTGCCGGCGCCGGCCAGCATGTCCCCGATCCTCGGCCCGCCCGCGACCACCACGATGAACACGCCCTGGAGGCGGCCGCGCAGGTGATCCGGCGTCGCCGCCTGCAGGATGGTGGTGCGGAAGACTGCACTCACGGAGTCGGAGATCCCGGCCAGCGCGCAGCACAGGACGGCGGGCAGCAGCCACAGCGTGGCTCCCCCGGAGCCGGACCGGCCGGCCAACACCACCACGAGCCCGAACCCGGCGATCGACGCGCCCCACCCCATGACGGACCAGACCACTGCGGTGCCCTGCATCCGCACGGAGCCCAGCGGGCCGGAAAAGAGACCGGCCAGGAAGGCACCGACGGCCGTGGATGCCAGCAGGATGCCAACCGTGGTTTCCCCGCCGCCGATCATGACGGCGCCGACGGCGGGCAGCAGCGCCCGCGGCTGCGCCAGGATCATGGCGACGAGGTCGATGATGAAGGTCATGCGCACGTTGGGCCGCGTTCCCAGGAACCGGAAGCCCTCCACCACAGACCGCAGGCCGGCCCTGCCTGCCTCTTTGCCGGGAGGCATCGGCGGAAGCCTCAGCAGCGCCCAGAAGGCGAAGGCGAAGCTCAGCAGGTCCAGCGTGTAGGTCCAGCCGAATCCCACAGAGGCCACGAGCACCCCGGCCAGGAGCGGGCCGGCCGTCATGGCCAGGCCGAAGGTGACCATGCTGAGCGCGTTGGCCGCCGGCAGGAGTTCCTGTCGGACCAGGGCGGGAATGATGGCGCTGCGGGCCGGCTGGTTGATGGCCTGTGCCCCGCTTTGCACGGCTACCAGCACGTAGAGCAGCCAGACGTTGCCCACCTGAAGCCACGCCTGGAGTGCCAGCCCGCCCACGGCGGCCCACATCACGGAGGACGAAAGGAGCGCCACCGTGCGGCGGTCATGGGAATCGGCGATGGATCCGCCCAGCAGGCCGCCCAGCACCAGCGGTACCAGGGCAAAGATACTGAGCAGCCCGACATAGAGACTGTCCTGGGTCAGCCGATACACCTCCAGGCTGACGGCCACCAGCGTCAACTGGGATCCCACATTGGAGACAGCAGAGCCCAGCCAAAGCCGCCGAAAGTCCGGGCTTTCGCGCAGCGGACTGATGTCGGCCAGTAATTTCCCCACCCGGCAACTCTAGCCGCGGCCTAAACTTAGCCATGCCTTATTGTGATCTACTCAAAATAAGTGGTTCAATGGAGTCATGACCGAGCACCCGGAAAGCCACGAAGCATGGGCCGCGGCCCTGCGTGCCCACGGCCGCCGGGTGACCAAGCAGCGGCTGGCGGTGCTGTCCGCCGTCGAACACCACCCGCACTCCCCTGCGGAGAACATCCTGGCGGCCGCCCGCGAGGAACTGCCGGAACTGACGGCACAGTCCGTCTACGTGGTGCTGGGCGACCTGACCGACCTGCACATGCTGCGCCGCTTTGAGCCCCCGCACTCGCCTGCCCTGTACGAGACCCGTGTGGGCGACAACCACCACCACGCGATCTGCATCAGCTGCGGCCGGGTGGAGGACGTCGACTGCGCCGTCGGCCATGCCCCGTGCCTGACCCCGCACTGGAACGAGGATTCCCATCCCATGACCATCCAGATCGCGGACGTCATGTACCAGGGGATCTGCGGGGACTGCCAGCGGGCCCAAAAACTTCCTTCGTAACTGACAAGTAATCAACAAATTAGGAGAAAGATGACTTCGAACATCTCTGCGCCTGCCGTGTCCACGACACAGTCCGGCGCTCCTGTCACGTCCGATGCCCATTCCAAGGCTGTCGGCGCCGACGGCGCCATCATCCTCACGGACCACTACCT
>NZ_JAFHKT010000107.1 GCF_017052465.1 Arthrobacter pascens | reverse complement strand
GCGACCAACGCTGCCGGCTCGACGTCCAGCACCCGGACGATCACCGTGGATCCGGGCGGTGGCACGTCACCCGGGATCACGCTGCGCAGCTCACGGACCGCGTCCACCGACACCGCCACCACCACCGTCAGCCTCGCGGTCGAGGTCCCGCCCGCGGTCTCCGCGTGCGACGGGTTCTGCAGGGTGCCCGACTCGCCGACGCCGAACTCCCACGCCCTCGCCGTCGGGCCGCCGGTGGAGGTATCGGTGAAGCTCACCGCCAACGGCACCGTGCCCGACGTCGGCGACGCAGTGAAGGACGCCACCGGCGCAGTGCCGCCGGGCGGGG
>NZ_JAFHKT010000106.1 GCF_017052465.1 Arthrobacter pascens | reverse complement strand
GGCGAGTTTGACGGCGGCGAGGCCGCGGACCAGGTGCATGTTGGTGGAGAGCGGCTGGCCGGTGATGGGGAAGTTCTCCACCGCACGGAGCGTGTGGACGCCCCAGTAAGCGCCCGCTGGGACATCGCGATCACCGAGCAGGTCATGCTCGGACCGGACACTCAGGTCTTGCGCCTCCGGCAGGGGCAGGGTTTCGGTCATGTGCAGTCCTTAGTTGGCGTCGTTGGCAGGGACGGAGTCGTTGCCGGGGAAAGGAGACAGGAAATCAACGGCCTGGAGCAGGCCCACGGGCCGGCCGCCGCCGAGGACAGCGCCGGTGGCGATCCGCGCGAGCGGCGCGGTGTCGACGTCGAGCGCTTCCAGTGCGCGGACGGTGACCGGCAGGCGGGCGCGGTCGCCGCCGTCGGAAATCTTGATGACGAAGGCACGGCCGTCCGGCAGCCCCACGGCCTGGATGCCCTCAAAGCCGTCCTTCGCCAGCAGGCCGGGCATGAGGCGCATGAGCTCGGTGACGTCGCGGCCTTCGCCCGCCACCATCTCCGGATGGTTCCGCATGGCGTGCGCGACGGCGGCTTCCGGACTTGCCGGGGCGGACGCACCGTCGCAGGACGTGCCGTTCGGCAGTCCTGCGGACGCCAGCCGGCCGAAGGCGCGGGCCATTCCGGCGAGGGTCAGGGCGAAGAGCGGGGTGCCGCAGCCGTCAGTGCTGAGGCCGGACGGCTCCTCCCCGGTCAGCTCGGCCACGGTTTTGGCCACGAGCTGCTGCAGCGGATGCCCGGGATCGAGGTAACCCTGGACCGGCCAGCCGTTGATGACGCAGGTGGCGGCCATGGCTGCGTGCTTTCCCGAGCAGTTCTGCGTGATCTGCGTGGCCCGGCCGCCGTCGCGCAGCCAGTCCTCGCGTTCACTGGCGCCGTAGGGGAGGTCGGTGGTGTTTTCGAGGGCAGCAGCCGTGAGGCCGTGCAGTTCGAGGATGCGGGCAGCGCCGTCGCGGTGCTCGGCCGCTCCGGAGTGGCTCGCGGCGGTGAGGGCCAGGAGGTCGGCCGGAAGGTCGAGCCCTGCGCGGACCAGGGCCACGGCCTGCAGCGGCTTGAGCGAGGAGCGCGGATAGAACGAAGCCTGCGGCTCACCGGCGGAGAACAGGACGCGGCCGTCCGGCGCGGTGGCGATGAGGGAGCCATAGTGGATGCTTTCCACGAGGCCGTCGCGGGTCTGGACGGCAACCGGTTCGTGGCGCGGCAGCACTGCTGCTGAGGCGCTGCTCTTGGCGGGCACGGCTGCGGCGGGCGCTGTGAAGGAGGGGCTTGCCGGCATGGCGGGGGAGGGCATGGAGTCCTTGTGGTGGTGGATAGCTGCTTGAGGTTACTGCTTGAGGATGGCGTCGAGGGCCTCGCCGACGGCACGGAGGTGGGCGCTCATGGCGGCGCTGGCGTCCGCTGCCGAACCTGCTTCGATGGCGTCGAGGATGGCCTGGTGTTCCACGTTTGAGGCGTGCTGGCGGTCTTCCGTGACCAGGTTCAGGGTTTCGGACTGGTGTGTCAGGGCGTCCCGGATGTCGGCGACGACGCTTTCGAAAACCTTGTTGCCGCTGGCGTGGGCGATGGCGGCGTGGAAGCCGGAATCCAGCACCACCCAGGCTTCGGGGTCGGTTTCCACGGCCATCGAGGCCACCATGGCGCGGAGGATATCCAGGTCCTCGGCAGTGCGGCGTTCGGCGGCGAGGCCGGCGGCGGGGACTTCGATGTGCGGCCGGGCCTCGGTGAGGTCGCGGGCGGAGAACTGGCCGAGGACCAGGTCGTTCGCCACGTGGTCGGCGACGACGAAGGTGCCCCGTCCGGTGCGCGTCACTGTCAGGCCCAGGGCGGTGCAGGAGCGGAGGGCCTCGCGGATCACGGAGCGACTGACACCGTACTGCTGCGCGAGGGCAACCTCGGAGTTGAGCTTGGCGCCGATGGCGAGACTGCCGCCTTCGATGTCGCTGCGGATGGCGTTGAAGACCGCCTCGGCGGCGCTGAGGCGGGCAAGAGGGGAGGCAAGTCCTCCGCTTTGCTGTCCGGCTGTCCGGCTGTCTGACAGGTTCACGGTTAAGAATATGGCACGGGTCACACGGGGGTGTCAACCCTGCAAAACTTCGGCACGCGACCTGGCGACCCTAAGCGCAGGATCGACCCTGCGGATCCAATACGAACGGCCAATCCCTCGCCATGTGATCGCCCCGGTACGTTCGTGCCGATTTGGCCCTATCCTTTCTCCACTAACGGGTTTAGGCTGGGAAATATCCACAATCGGTACGAACGTGCCTATGAGGGAGCCCCAATTGGCTGAAAGTTTTCCACGGATGCTTGCGGCGCAAGTCCGCACCCGCCGCGCTGCGCTCCGGCTGAGCCAGCAGGACCTCGCCGACATGGCCGGAGTCTCCGAGCGCTTTGTCCGGTTCGTGGAGCAGGGCAAGCCCAGCGTGCAGCTGGATTCCCTCCTCGCCGTGCTGGAGACGCTGGGCCTGGAGCTGCGGCTCGCCACCCGGGCGAGGGAAGCGGCCCGCGCGCTGGTGAGCCAGCCGCCGTCGGCCGTTCCGCCGTCGGACGTTGCGTCAGACGCGGCAGCCGCGGCCGACGCCCGGGGGGAGAGGCGGCCATGAGGCACCGGGTCGCCGACATCTACAAGCGGGGCGTCTTGGCCGCGCGGCTGGAACGGCACGACGGCGGCACCAGGTTCAGCTATCTGCCCGCGTACCTGCACAACGGCGGTCCCGCCGTCGCCAGCTCGCTGCCGCTCACGCCGGAACCGGTGCTGTCCGCGGCAGGGGCGGCCCCGCCCTACTTCACCGGGCTGCTGCCGGAGGGACGCCGGCTGAACGCCCTGCGCCGGTCCATCAAGACCAGCGCGGACGATGACCTCTCGCTGCTGATTGCCGCGGGCGGGAACCCGGTGGGCGACGTGCAGATCGTGGGGCACGGCGAGCCGCTGGATCCGGAGGAGCACGCCGTCGAGGTGGATCCGCGGAAGCCGGTGGACTTCGATGAGCTGCTGGGGGACTCGGGCCTGATCGATCCCGTGGCCCTCGCGGGTGTGCAGGACAAGCTATCCGCCGGGATGATCTCCATGCCGGTGGCCAGCGCCGGCCGGCGGTTCATCCTCAAGCTCAACGCGCCGGAATTCCCGCACGTGGTGGAGAACGAATTCATCATGTTCCGCTACGCGGCGAAGCTGCGGATTCCGCTGAGCCGGGTGCAGCTGATGCGGGACGTGGCGGGCCGGCCGGGGCTGCTCGTGGAGCGGTTCGACCGTGTGCCCGTGGCGGGCGGCGCCGACCAGGTGGCCCGCCTCGCCGTCGAGGACGGGGCGCAGGTGCTGAAGCTGTACCCGGCGGACAAGTACAACGTGGGGTTCGGAACGGTGTGCCGTGCCCTGGCCGAGTACTGCGCCGCGCCGCTGCCGGCTCTGCGGAACCTGGCCATCCAGGCCGCCTTCGCGTGGCTGAGCGGCAACGGGGACCTGCACGCGAAAAACGTGTCCATGGTGCAGCAGCCACACGGGGAGTGGTCCATCGCGCCCGTGTACGACATTCCCTCCACCGTCGTGTACGGCGACAAGACCCTCGCGCTGACGCTCGGCGGCAAGCGCAGCGGCATCTCGCGGAAGCATTTCCTGGGCTGGGCCACCAGCCTGGGCCTGACGGAACGCGCGGCGACGCAGGTGGTGGAGCTCGCGCTGAAGGCGGCGGGCCCGCTGCCCGCGGACCTGGACGCCGGCACGGCTTTTGCGTCAACGCACGACGGCGGCGGCTCGCCTTTTCCGGACATGGTCACCAGGGCGTGGGTGAAGGAGCTGAAGCACCGGCGGAGGCTGCTGGAAGGGTGAGGGCACTGACGAGGCGCCCCGGCGGCCTCCCGCCGTCGTGTTTTGGCTTTGTTGCTACAGGTGCTGAATGCCCGCCCGCTGCATGGCGTCCTTGTAGATGTCCACGCTCTTGGCGAGGAGCTCTTCCTGCTTGGCCTCGGAAACAGCAAAGGCCCGCCCGCCGAGCGCGCTGGCCTTGTAGATTTTGATGCCGTTGTTCTTCAGGGACGAGTGGTAGGTCTTCTCAAAGAGGGTCAGGAAAGTGGAGGCATCCGTGCCGTGGGCAATGATGGCCGAGACCCGTTTGTTGATTTTCAGGAACTGGCGGAAGGGGCGCAGTCCGTCGGTCTTTTCCTGGACGTTGAGCGCTGACGGCATGTCCGCGTCGCGCACCCAGGGGTAGGCGTTCCACGGCATGACGTAGCGGGGTTCAAGTTCCGCGAGCTCGTAGATCTGGGTGGCCCGGCGGGCGGCTTCATCGTCGTTGAGGTGCGAGACAAACCCTGATTCGGTGCCCTTACCCGGGCTGACGTGCAAGCTGACGATCCGGCACTCATCCTCGTCATGGATGGGATCGATGTAGGGAACGATGGATCCCGGCTTCTTTTCCATGAGTTCGTCGCACAGCTGCGTTACCGCCGCGATGTTCGGTTCCTGTAGCAGGGCCTTTTTTTCGTCCCAGTCAATCGTCACGATCTCTCCCTCAGCAGCAAGGCGTCCAGAATCAGGCGTCTTGTTCCACTGTACGCTTTTGCCGGATTGGGTGCGCGGCGAGATTCTGTGGCCGGGCCCACCGCGAGGGTGAAGCCCTCGGAATATCTGACGCCCCGTGAAAGGATGACGGGGTGAAGATCACCCGACAGATTGTCGTTTTCGATGCGGCGGATCTTACCGCCGAGAGCACCTTCTGGGCCGGACTCCTGGGTGGCACGGTGGAGACCGATGACGACTGGCACACTGTGTACGTCGGCGAGGAGCCGCGGCTGGGCTTTCAACTCGCGCCCAATCATGTTCCGCCCGACTGGCCCGACGGAACGCAACAGCAGATCCACCTCGACTTGTACGTCGATGACCTGGCAGCCGCCCATGATCACGCCATGTCACTGGGCGCCCGGCTGCTGAGGCCGGCAGATGACACCGAATCGGCTGAAGGCTTCCAGGTCTACTCGGATCCGGCAGGGCATCCGTTCTGCCTCTGCTGGGGCTGATTATTCAATCCCCGAGGAGGCGGCGTTCGTGGGCAAACGCCACCAGTTGGAGGCGGGTCCGGAGGCCCAGCTTGTCCAGCACGCTTCGCAGGTGAGTCTTAACCGTGGCTTCGGAGACGAACAGGCCCTCCGCCATTTCGCCATTGCTCAGGCCCTTGGCCGCGAGCAGGAAGACGTCCCGCTCACGCGCGGAGAGGACGTCGAGGACGGATAGGTCCGGGCCTGGAGCGGGAGCGTTGCGGGCGGCATGTTCGAAGAGGGAATGGATAGATCCCGGCGCGATAACCGAGTAGCCGGAGTGAACGGTGCGGATGGCTGCCAGCAGAAACTCAGGCTCCGCGCTCTTGAGCAGATACCCGCTGGCCCCGGCCTGCACAGCCTGAACCACGGCCTGATCCCGGTTAAAGGTGGTCAAT
This sequence comes from Arthrobacter pascens, assembly GCF_017052465.1. Lineage (GTDB taxonomy): Bacteria > Actinomycetota > Actinomycetes > Actinomycetales > Micrococcaceae > Arthrobacter > Arthrobacter pascens. The sequence continues at coordinate 45,136 of NZ_JAFHKT010000106.1, read as the reverse complement.
GCGATGATCCTGGGCTTGTCGATACCGGCTGCATCGGCGTCCTCAACTATCTTCCGCGTGGCCTCGACGCCATCCATCACAGGCATGCGCAAGTCCATCAACATGACGTCCGGATGCCGTTCCGTTGCCAGGGTCATCGCCTGTTTTCCGTCCCCCGCTTCGCCCGAGAGCTGCATGTCATCCTGGCTCTCAATGAGCATCCGGATGCCGGCGCGGAACAAGGCCTGGTCGTCAACGAGCGCCACCGTGATGCGCAACCCGGCATCAGCCACGGCCGTCCGCTCCCTGTTCAGCCGCTTCCAGCCGCGGCAGCCCTGTTCCCGTCAGAAGCTGTTTCGCTGCCGAGGGAGCTGCATCGTCTTCCGGATTGGCCTCCCGGCTTCCGAAGGGAATGAAGACCGTCACCCGGAAGTGGTCGCCATCAGGTCCGGCTGTCAGCCAGCCTCCGGCCAGGTGGGCGCGTTCGCGCATGCCGGGAAGCCCCCGCCCGATCCGGGGCGCGGCCGTATTGCCAGGGCCCTCCTGATCGCCGGGTCCGGTGGCCGACGCCGCGTGCAGGGTCAGGCCGGGTCCGGTCCAGTCAAAGTGGATCCTCACATCCGTGCCGCGCCCGCCATGCTTGAGCGCATTCGTCAGGCATTCCTGAACGATTCGGAAAACAGCCACCTGCTGCCCGGTGGAAAGCTCCACAGGCGTCCCGGATTCGCTAAAGCGGATCTTCAGGCTGCCTCGCTGCATGCCGTCAATCAACGCCTTGATGTCGCTCAATCGAGGCTGGGGCGTCACCATCCCGTCGTCGCGGACGCCCTCGATGACACGTTGGGCATCCACCAGTGCGCTGCGGGCTGACCGGGCGATGGTGTCCAGGGCGTTGAGGACGGCCGGGGGCTGGTCCTTGCTGAGGTACCGGGTCCCGTCGGCTTGTGCCGCTATGACCGCAAGCGAATGGGCGAGGACGTCGTGAAGATCCCGGGCGATGCGTGTCCGCTCCTGCTCGACGACCAAATCAATCTCGGTTTCCTTCAGGCTGCTCTGCGCCAACTCGCGGGCGCGGAACAGGTTGCCGCGTTCCTGATAAAGGGCAAGCAGAAGCCCGACGGCGGCGCAGGCCGCAGCGATCAGCAGGAGGAAAGCGAACAACTGCCAGCCATAGGCCAAGAGCGTCGGCCTGTCACCGTAATACACTGGCGCGTACCAGCCGACACCGCCGCCGTATCTCCACGAGAGTATGAGGAAGGTCATGATGGCCGCGAACACCAGATTGGCTCCCGCAGCGATGTAGCGCATCCGGTGTGGGGCGGTCCACAGGGTGAAGCCGAGCGCGATGAACGAGCCGATATAGATGGCCCAGTGAGTGGACGCCATCATGGGGATGGAATGGCTCAGTTGCCCGGCGAGCAGTGCAGCCGTAAATCCCAGGGACACCGCCGGGTTCCATGCTGCCGAGGCAAGAGCCAATGCCATCAGGATCAATGCCCAGTTCCCGGGCCACGCCAGGAAGGACCCTCCCATTCTGCCGGCCTCGGCCACAGACCACAGGGAGAAGAAGATGACGGCCGCCACGGGGGCGCCCCAACGCCGTGCAAAATTCAGAACTGGTTCCATGCCTGCCACCATATCCGCGGAAATCAGGCCGAACCCTGCTGATCACGGCAATCTCAACCTATAAGCCAGATGATTCATTCATCGGGCCAGTTCGGCTGCCTGCCCACTGCCCGTCGGCTTAGAGGTCGAGGCTCCAGTGAACCCGGATTGCCTCTGCGACCGGGCCACTGGCGACGTCGACCCGGAATGCAACGGGCGCGGTGCCTGTCTCTTCGATGACCGTGTCACGGTACACGCGACCGCATGACGGGCAGAGGGTATAGAGGTCCTCGTCGTCGGGCCAGGCGGCCAATCCGCCGGGGAGATTGGAGTTACGGCCGATGTAAACGGGGATGCCCTCCGAGTTGGCCTGAATCAATCCCTCGTTGCTGACAGTGTTGCCGCAGACGCAGGTGATGGTGGTGACATCATGATCGATGACTTCGGCGAATTCACTGTCCATGACGAGCACTCCGGCGGTCTAGGGAACGTTCTGCTTGTAGCTTATGCCTGCGGGTCCGCCAGCGGGACTTTACTCCGGTGACGGATTTTGGGATGACGTAAGTGCTGCGCCGGATTTGCCGACCACTGCGGAACTGATCAGGCGCGTCAAGCCGGGGATCCGGGCGAGGCGGATCACCGCACGGCGCATCAGCACGGCGTGGCGGGTGGCGGGGACGAACCAGTGCGCGGCCGAAACGCCCGCCTTCTGGTGCTCCAGGACCAAAGGCCGGATGCGCGTTTCGAAGGAGTCCAACGCCCGTCCAAGGTCCGGTTGCTTCTTCAACTCATCTGCCAACACATAGGCGGCGGCCATTCCTAGCGAGGCTCCCTGGCCGGCGAGAAGGGACACTGCGGCTGCCGCATCACCGACCAGGACGGTGCATCCCGTATGCCAGCGGGGCATTCTGATCTGCGCGACCTGGTCGTAGTAGAGGTCCCTCGGGCAGTGGCGGAGGGCTGCCGGGCAGATCCACTCCAGCCTCCCGTACCTGGAGCGGAGCATGTCCTGCGGATCGTCGGGCCGGGCCGGGTCGTCCGTGCGGTGCACGGCCATCGCCGTGATTGTTCCGTCTCGCAGCCGGTAGAAAAACATGGCCTCGTTGCGGGTGTCGGTGACCGCGAACCTGTCACCCACCAGCGAGGCGACCTCCGGGTCCCGGAAGGAATAGGCGCCCACGTGGAAGCCAAGATAGTGGAGGAACTCAGGCTCCGGCCCGAAAACCAGCTCCCTGATCACTGAATGGATGCCATCCGCCCCGACGAGGAGATCCGCCTCAAGTGATGCCCCGTCGTCAAGCGTGGCGGTCACGGAAGCGCGGCTCTGCGTGACGGCCAACACCGTGCGGCCGTAGCGCAGATGCACGCCTGGCGGCACGGCTTCGCGGATGGCCAGTTCCAAATCAGGACGCAGCATGCTGACGAGTTCACCCCTGACGACCTGAGCGAACCTGGCAAAGGGCAGGCTTGCCCGGGCCCTGCCGCGGCCGTCCACATAATCCAGCCGTTCCACCGAATAGCCCAGCTCCCGAATCCGCGGGATGATGCCCAACGCCGTTGCAGCCTGCCAGCCCGGACCAAAGAAATCGACCATGTAGCCCTGCGGCCGCGGTCCGGCGGCCTGCTCCACCACGACCACGTCCCAGCCGTCGCCCGCCAGGAAAGCCGCAGCAGCGAGCCCGCTGATGCCGGCCCCGCAAATGATCGCCTTCATGGGAATCCCTTTCCCGGGTCATCCGGACCTTCGGCCGGGCCGGACTCTTCGCCTAGGGCAGTACCCACGGTACGCTCCGCCTTCCTCGGCGCCCACTCGTTTCCCTGCTCCGCTGGGGAACGCGTGGGGAACGGTCGCGGCCTACGGTGAAAGCGAGATTCTGAAAGGAGGTGAGACCGATGGCAGACCACTACGCCTCAGGAACCTGGCAGGTGAAGCAGGGCTGCGACCAGGAGTTCATCGAGCGGTGGACGGAGTTCCTTCAGTGGTCCCGGGTGAACTACCCGTCGATCGTGGTGGCGAACCTCATTCGTGACCGACGCGTCCCCGGTCACTATGTTTCGTTCGCGGAGTGGACCGACGAGGCGTCCCGGAATGCGTGGAAGCAGAATCCGGAGTTCATGGCCCATTTCGATGCCTGCGCTGCGTTGTGCGAGCACATGAACGGTGCCGATTTCGACCGGGTAGCGACCGTATGACGCACCGGCTCTGACGCCCGGCCCCTTGGCGCCCAGCCCCTTGGCGGGCGGCTTGGGCCGGCGATCAGGCTGTCCGGTGTGCGGCATCGAGCGTCCGTAGCGCGCCGAGTTGCTCGAACACTGTAGCCGCTTCGTCCAGCAGGTGCCGGTCAGCCGGGCCGCCCGTGCCGGCGAGTGCGGCCTGCAGCTTGGAGCGGGCGGACCAGAACGGCTGGTGGGCCCGTTCGTAGAGGCGCGCGGCCGAGAGGAACCGTTCGCGTGCCCCGCCCGCGTCCGCGTCGGCCAGCGCCAGCGAACCGCGGGCGGACTCGGCCATGGCAGTCCAGGCCGAACTTTGGAAGGAATGCGCAACCTTCTCTGCCGCCTGGGTGAATACGCTTGCGCCCGCCCGGTCACCCAGTGCCGCGAATGCTTCGGCCGCCATCGGATACAGCAGGGCGGTGCAGGTCGGACATTCGCCGTAGCGCGCCGCCGCCGATGCCGCGGACCGTACAACGCGGACCGCCTCGGCAGGAGTGCCGCGCTCCAGCGCGTCCAACGCCGCCGTCGCATACAGCCGGCCCCACGCGTGCTGGGCCAGGGGCGACACCACGGCGATCGCCATTCCGTGACGAAGGTACGCCGCGGCCGCGCTGCTGTCGCCACGCATGACCGCGAGCTCGCCAAGCCGCTGCCAGGGCAGCACGCCGGAGCGGGTATCGAGCTCGGCGTACAGTTCCGTGCTGCGCTCCAGGCATCCCGCCGCCTCATCCCAGCGCCCCTGCAACAGGAGCGATTCCCCGAGCAGGCACCACGCGAACGCCTGGGCGTGGCGCGCGCCCCGGTTGATGGCCAGAGCCAGCGTGCCGCGGGCATAGTCTTCGACCGTCTCGCACAGCCCGTCCCCGTAGAGGTGGTACTCACCGATGCAGCAATGGAATTCGAATATCCTTCCCAGCCGCGGATCCTGCTCGCCCGCATCACCCAGTCGCTCGATCTCGGCCTGAAGACCGGGCCGCCATGCTCCGCGCATATGACAGATGATGGCGAGTGTTTCCTGCACCGCGGCGACGTCCTCGCCGGTTCCGTGGGCCCCGGCCGCCGCCAGGCTGGCCTCCGCTGCTGATTGCGCCTCGTCGTAGCGCCCCACGGCCCACAGCCAGTTCGCGCGCGCCTCGAGAACCCGCGCCTTTTCGGCCTCGTCCTTCGTGCCTGCCAGCAGGCCCTCGGCCGCCCGAACGTGCCTCTCAGCGGAGGCCGTGTCCTGCGTCATGAGGCAGGCCTGCGCGGCTTTGCGGTGCAGCCGGGCCGAGCGGGCATTGGCGCCGGAACCGCGCAGGCGCGTTATCGCCCCGGCGAACGCTGTGACCGCACCCTGAAAATCGCCCGACATCAACCGCAGGCCACCGACCTGCTCGAGCAACTCTCCGGCCAGCTCAGGCTCCGCCGAGAGGCCTGAGCGGATCTGCTCGAACAGCCGTTCCGTGGCGGGGTCTGGTTCGACGCCCAGTTCCCGGTCCAGCGCTGCGCGCAGACGCTCGTGTTCCTGCATGGCCTCGTGCCGCCGGCCAGTCAGCGCCAGCACGCGCATCAATGCGGCGCCTGCCTCTTCGTGGACGGGATCGGCCGCGATGACCCGCCGGAGTGCCGACACGGCGCCGTCGAAGTTCGCACGGGCCTCCAGCAACCTCGCCTGTTCGACCAGCAGCGCGAGGAAATCTGACCGGAGTGACACTTCCTTGGCTGTTGCCCAGTCCTCATACCGGTCCTCCGGCAGCAGATCCCCCTCGTAGAGGCCGATCGCTGCCGCGTACGCGGCCGGGTCGCCGCTCCGGCGTGCCCGCAAAGCCGCAGCCTCGAACGCATCAACATCCACCCACGTCGACTCGCGGCGCAGCCGGAACTGCTCGCCCGAGATGAGGTACCGGTCCAGTGCCGACAGGCTCGGATCCAGGATGCGGCGGGCCTCATGGACCACCTTGCGAAGCTGACCGCCGGCCGCCTCCGGGTCCAAGCCCGGCCACAGGTAATCCAGCACCTGCTCCCGCTGCAGCCGGTGACCGGGCGCCAACGCCAGAAGCTTGAGCACGGCCTTGGCCTTCCGCAGGCGCCACTCGCCGTCCGGGATGTCCCGCGCGCCCACCGACACGCGGAAGCCGCCCAGCAGCCGGATACGCACCTCGCCGTCGACCGCCGCCGTCACCCCTCTAGAATCCCACTGCCGCGCCGCCAATGACAGAGACGACAGCTTCCTGATGGCCGTGTCCGGTGGGACGATTCCACTATGAGCGAGACAACAGACCCTCCGGATCACGGCCCCCACCAGCACGCCCACGCCGCGCCCACGACCCAGCAGATACGTACTGTGGGTCAGCGCCGCCGCGACGCTGAAGAGAAGCTGGAGCAGCACCTTCAGGAAGCACGCCACAAAGACCATCCGCACCACGGTGAGGCCGCGGAAGAGGATGGACCTGAAACCGGTGGCAAGCCCTGAGCTGCGGCATGGCCAGGTGTGCCATCGGTCGTTTGAGGACAGCGCGGGGCTATGAAACCTAAACTCCGGGGCCCCGGTGGGTGAACCGCCCCGCCACCAGCGTCGCGGCCACCGGCATTTCGGCGAAAACGGCATCAGGAACAGCCCACGGGTCGCCGTCGAGCACCGCAAGGTCGGCAGGGTCCCCGACGCGGATGCGGCTGCGCCCCCGTGTCGAGGCACGGAGCGCCTCTTCCCGCGTGAGAGCCTGCTCCGGATGCCACGGCCCGCGGCCGTCCAGCCGGGAGCGGGTGGTCGCCGCGGACATGGCCAGCCAAGGATCCAACGGGGCGACCGGAGCATCGGAGCCGAGCGCCAGCGTTGCGCCGGCATCCAGCAGCGACCGCAGCGGGAATGCCCGGTCCGTCCGGCCGCTCCAGTTGGCCTCGGCGGTGTCGCGATCGTCCAAGGCATGGGCGGGCTGCACGCTGGCGGTCAGCCCCAGTTCGCCAAACCGCGCGAAGTCCTCCCGCCGCACAAACTGGGCGTGCTCGATCCGCCCCGAAATGCCGGCCGCGGTGAAGGCGTCCAGCGCAACCCGGTTGGCGCCGTCGCCGATAGCGTGGACGGCCGGGACAAAGCCTGTGTCACGGGCACGCACCAGCAGCTCGTACAGCTCGGCTTCGCTCACGGTGAGCATCCCGTGGCCGCCGTGTGGATAAGGGTCCACGCAGTAGGCAGTGCGCGTGTTCAGCGAGCCGTCGATGAGCACCTTCAGCGGGCCCACCCGCACAAGTCCCGCTCCGCCGTCGAGCGCCTGGCCCGTGCGCATCCCGGCGTCGGCCGCCCGCTCCAGGTCTTGCGGGTAGACGCCCGCGTCCACCCGCAAGGCGGCAAAGCCGCCTGCCACGCGGCGTAGCCAGGCGTCGCGGTTCCAGGTCATTTCGAAGTCGACGATGCCCACAATCCCGCGGGCGGCGGCGTCCCGGCCGGCATCCTGGACCCACGGATCAACCACGTCGTCCGGCAACGTGCCAAGCTCCCGCGTCACGGCAAACGCCGCGTCCTCGCGCAGCAGGCCGCTGGCATCCACCCCCACGCCGTACTTTGAAGCGGCAGCTGAGTTCAGCCAGACGCAGTGAAGGTCGTGGCTGAGCAGGGCGGTGGGCACGTTGCGGGTGGCGGCGTCGAGCATTTCAAGGCTCGGCGCGTCTGCCCACACCGCATCCCGGAAACCGACACCCACCAAAGTGCGGTCCGGGGATGCGCCCGAAAGGCGGTCCCGGACCCCCTCGACGGCGTCCCGCGCGGATTCCGCCTGGGAAAGATCGACGCGGTTGGCGGCCAGGGCCCACTGCGTCATGTGCACGTGCTCGTCCCACAGGCCCGGGACGGCGAACCGGCCATCCAAGTCCACTACCGGTGCGTCGCGAGGCACCTCTCCTGCCGGTCCGAGGTGGGTGATGACTCCGCCGGCAACGCGGATATCCAGCAGCGCCGGCTCCCCGGGCTGTCTGACGGAAGCCAGCAGGAGGCCGGCCGGAGCGGGACCCGTGGCATGAGGAAGCATACGAACAGGCTAGGGGCGGACCGGCCGGGCAGCAATTCGGCGCGGCCCCGAAGACCCGCAGGGGCCGCCTCTTCACAGCAACGGTTGGAGGGTGCATTCTGGAGCTGAACGCGCGGTTCCGACAAGGACGTCGGGGGGAGGGGCCGCGGTCCGCTGACGTCAACGGTCTCGCCATATTTGGGGACTGGCATGGCTGCCCGGGCCGTCCCGCAAGAGCAGGAGATGGGGAACCTCAGCCGCATGCACAGCACCGACGACACCCAGCACATTCTTCCCCGCTTGCCGCAACCCGTCCGGGAGGTGTGATCGCCGTGGATCGCACCGTCACCCAGCACCGGCTCAAGGTCCACGTCCATATCGATGACCACCTGCAAACGGCCAGTATCGAGGTGCGCGGAACCGTTACCGTCGCCAACCTCCGCGCCCTGTACGTGATCGCCCGCAGGACCAGCGCGCTGCTGCCCGGCCGCGAAATCGTCATTGACCTCACGCATGCCCGGGCGGCCACGGACGCCGTCAGCGTCCTGCACGATCCGGTCCAGCTCAACAGCCTCGCCATCACGTCCGGCAACAAGGGTCTGCTGTGCCCGCTGCGGATCCTGGATCCGCCGCACATACACGGCAGCCACCCGGCGGAGGCCGCCGCTGCCCACCCGCTCCACGGCGAGCAGAAAAGAAGGCAGCCAAAGGGGCGGCCTTTCAAGAGGCAGGAGAAGGTATGAAACCCGGACGCATGGTGATGCTCGTGTTGGGCACGCTCTCGGCTTTGCTGGGCCTGGGGCTGGTCGCCGCTGCGGCGGGAACCGGATGGCTCAACATCCAGCAGCGGGACGAGGGCTTCTTCACGTCGTCAACCGAGCGCTTCGAAGCCAGCTCCAACGCCATCACATCCGTGGGGGTGGACATCATGGTGGGCCAGCGCCTCCCGGACGTCATACCGTCGGACACTGCGGGCAGCATCCTCATCCGCGGAGCGTCCGCCACTGCGGGCAAGGACATCTTCATTGGTGTCGCAGAGCAGCAGGATGTGGCGCGGTACCTCGACGGCGTTAGGCGGTCGGAAATCAGGGAGCTCGAACTGCGGCCCTTCAGGGTGGAATACCGGGACGTTCCCGGCACCAGAACTCCCGCCCGCCCCGGAGCACAGACCTTCTGGGCAGCCTCCGCCACGGGCGCCGGCACCCAGGAACTCCGGTGGGGCCTGCGGCCCGGCAGCTGGGCCATCGTGGTGATGAACGCTGACGCCACTGACCCCATCGCGGCGGACCTTCAGGGCGGCATCCGCTCCGATCTGCTGTGGCCTCTCTTCGTGGGACTGCTGATCGCCGGACTCGTGCTGCTCGCCATCGGCGTGCCGCTGATCGTCGCGGGTGCCATGGGTCTGGGTCGCCACGGTCCGCCGCCGCAACGTCCGACGGCGGGACCTCCCGCCGCTGTCCCCGCGGCCGGATCCCCATACACCACCAGCCCCGCCGGCAACGGCGCGGCCCCGCCACCCCCGCCGCCCGCCGCCGGGCTTTTCTCCAACGTGCCGTACCCCGCCCGCCTCACTGGCCGCCTCGACCTGGCACTGTCCCGCTGGATGTGGCTGGTCAAGTGGTTCCTGGCGATCCCGCACCTCATCGTGCTGTTCTTCCTGTGGTTCGCCCTGATCGTCACCTCCATCGTGGCGTGGTTCGCTATCCTGTTCACGGCCCGGTATCCGCGCTCGCTGTTCAACTTCAATGTGGGCGTGCTGCGGTGGAGCTGGCGGGTGTCCTTCTATGCCTTCACGGCCATCGGCACGGACCGCTACCCGCCCTTCACCCTGGCCCGCACCGACTATCCGGCCGACTTCGACGTCGACTACCCGGAGCGCCTCTCGCGCGGCCTGGTGCTGGTCAAGTCCTGGCTGCTCGCCATCCCGCATCTGCTGATAGTGGGGGTGCTCGCCGGGACGACCCGGGCTTGGGTGGCGTCCGACGACGACTGGTCCGGGTACGGGGCGCGCTACACGTCCGGCGGTGCGTTTTCGCTGATCGCACTGCTGACGTTCATCGCCGCCGTTATTTTGCTGTTCACCGGCCGCTATCTCCCGAGCCTGTTCGACCTGCTGCTCGGCCTGAACCGCTGGGTTTACCGCGTCACCGCGTACGTGGCACTCATGCGGGACGAGTATCCGCCGTTCCGCCTGGACCTGGGTCCGGCCGATCCGGGAGAAACGCTGCCGACCAATCCTCCGAAAGGCGCACCATGAAACTCACGGTCCACACATTCCTGACCCTCGACGGCGTGATGCAGGGCCCTGGCGGCAAGGAAGAGGATCCCAGCGGCGGTTTTGAGCTCGGAGGCTGGCTGGTCCCGCACGCGGACGATGACATGGGCAGACTCGTGGACGGCTGGTTCGCCGAAGCCGACGCCATCCTCCTTGGACGCACCACGTACCAGCTGTTCCAGCCCTACTGGGAGCAGGTTACGGACCCGGACAACGCCGTCGCCACCGCCCTCAATGGCCTGCCGAAGTACGTGGTCTCCAACACCATCAGCAACCCCACCTGGAACAACACCACTGTGCTCTCCGGCAACTTCCTGGAAGCCATCGACGACCTCAGGGCCGGCCCCGGCCGCGAACTCCAGGTGCACGGCAGCCACCAGCTTGCCCGCGCCCTGCACGACGCCGGGCTGGTGGACGAATACCGGCTCTTGGTGTTTCCCGTGGTGCTCGGCCAGGGCAAGCGCCTCTTCGAGGCCGGTGCCGTGCCGTCTACCTTCACGCTCGCAGGGCATAAGGCAACCGCCGCCGGGGCGGTCCACCTCACCCTGCTGCCCACCGCTTTCGGCGCCGGCGAGCTGGAAGTGGGCGAGTTCGAGGTGCGGGAAGGCCGGGAACAGGTGAGGGAGTAGGCCGCCTCTGCCGGAGGAGCCGCGCCGGGGCTTCCCGGTTTAGGCGCCGCCGCGCAACCGTTCCATTTCCCGCCGGTCCTTCTTGGTGGGCCGCCCTGTTCCGCGGTCACGCTGCGGCAGGCCGAGCGCCGGGGCGATCGGGCGCGGAGGGGTGTGATCGGTAAAGCAGTGCGAGGCAGCCTCCGCCCCGACGCGCTTGGCAATCAGGCGGCGCACCTCGAGGATGCGCTCGTATCCCGGCTGGCGGACCCGGACAGTGTCGCCGGGCACCAGCGACTGCGACGCCTTGGCCGGGTTTCCGTTGAGCCGGACATGCCCGGCCCGGCAGGCGGCGGTGGCCGCGGAGCGGGTCTTGTAGGCACGGATGGCCCACAGCCACGCATCAATGCGGACGGTTGCCGGGGCTGAAGGAAGGCTGCTCATGACTGCTGCCGAGTATATTCCCTGCCAGCGTCCCCGAGAGCCAGAGGTGTGCGGAAACCCGGACCTGCCGGAGCGGCGGCCCCAGGAGGGCAGGTTGCTCAGGAACCTGAGATGGCGGAGCTGACGGCCGTCGGGCTGTCGTATTCCTTGTCCGGAATGCTTTCCAGCGCAGTGAGGACATTCCCGTCCGCGCCTGACTCCTGGGCATGCGCGATGAGGGCGTCACGCGTGGCGGGGTAACCGATACCGCCAAGAAACTTGTGAACCTCAATCGGGTTCTCGCTCATGTCAGTTCCTTTCCTTGATCAGGGGGAGGGCATGTTCCTGCGGTGTGAGTCAGAGAGGACCAGGCCGAAGGCCTCCACGCGGCGGTCCGTAACCGTGGTGGGCGACTCGCCCAAGTGTGGCGATTCATGCCACCGCCTTCCCGGGGCCGATTAGTCTGAACGGTTGCACTGTCCAGATACCCCGGCGGCCTGGTTTCTAAACGCGCCACCGGCGAGTCGGGGGCGTCCGGCTGGAGACTGCATACGCTTGCTACCCGGCCGGAATGCCCTACGCCACCAGCACGGCCGCGGCGGAGTCCATGTGTTCGCGGATTGTGTTGCGGGCCAGGGTGGCGTCGCCGGTTTCAATGGCGGCCACGATGTCGTGGTGGCGGGCCACGCTCATGTTCCTCACGCCTTTTTCCAGGCCAGCGAACATGATGGACATCCGGATGGACCCCTCCAGCGATTCCCACGAGTGAAGCAGGGTTTCGTTGCCGGTGAGGCGGCACATGGTGCGGTGGAATTCGAGATCTGATTCGATCCGCTCTTCAAGCGTTCCCTTGGTCGCTTCCTCCATGGCGTGGATGGCGGCGCGGAGCGACTCGATGACGTGCTGGCGGTCCGGCAGCTCACACAGGGTGCGGGCCGCCAGGGATTCAAGGGCGGCCCGGACGGAGTAGATGTCGCGGATTTCCTTGGCATCGAGGTGGCGGACGGAGAGGCGGCCGCGGGGGCCTGCGGAAAGCAGGCCTTCCTGCTCAAGCTGGCGAAGGGCTTCGCGGAGGGTTCCGCGGCTGATCTGCAGCATGTCGGAGAGCTCCGTTTCCACCAGGTGGCGGCCGGGTTCCAGGGCGCCGCTGGTGATGGCGGTGCGCAACGCAGCCAGCGCCTGCTCGCGGAGGCTCTTCTTCTGCAGTCCCAGCAGGGACGCTGTTGGCGCGGCCATCGGTGGTTCTCCCCAAATGTTAGTGGTCGACTGTTTACAGTCGCTGTGTTAACAGTAGATGCTACGGCAGAAGCGCGGGTGACGGCAGGTGCCGTCCCCGCGCTTCTTTCGGCGGCGGGTGTCAGCCCAGTTCTGCGAGGACCTTGGCCACGATCCGCTGCACGGACAGGCCGTAGCGTTCGTGCAGGGTGGGCAGGGCTCCGGCGTCGAGGAATTCGTCCGGCAGCGCCACCGGCACCACCCGCTTGCCCAGGCCGGCGGTGACGACGGCGGAGGCGACGGTTTCGAACAGCCCGCCCACCACGCTGTGGTTCTCCAGCGTCACGGCGAGCCTGTCGGTGTTGAGTTCGGCCAGGACGGTGGCGGCGTCGAACGGTTTGATGGTGGGGGCGTGGACGACGGCGACATCGACGTTGTGTGCCGCCAGCGCCTTGGCCGCCTGCAGGGCGCGCATGGTCATGAGCCCGCTGGAGACGAAGACCACGTCGTTGCCTCCGCGCAGCACCTTGGCCTTGCCGAGTTCGAAGGTGTAGCCGTATTCGTCCAGCACCGTGGGAACGTTGCCGCGCAGCAGGCGCAGGTAGGTGGGTCCTTCGCTGGCCGCGAGCTGCGGCACCGCCTGCTCGATGTCCACCGAGTCGCAGGGGTCCACGATGGTCAGGTTGGGCATGCCGCGGAAGATCGCCATGTCCTCGGTGGCCTGGTGGCTGGGGCCGTAGCCTGTGGTCAGTCCGGGCAGCCCGCCGACGATGTTGACGTTCAGGTTCGGTTCGGCGCTGTCCAGGCAGAGGAAGTCGTACGCGCGGCGGGCGGCGAACACGGAATAGGTGGACGCGAACGGCACCAGGCCGGTTTCCGCCAGCCCGGCCGCAGCGCCGATGAGCAGCTGTTCGGCCATGCCCATCTGGAAGAAGCGCTCCGGGAAGGCATTCGCGAAGATGTGCATGTCGGTGTATTTGCCCAGGTCGGCGGTGAGGCCCACGATTTTGTCGTTTTCCTGCGCGGCCTTCACCAACGCGTGTCCGAAGGGGGCCGGGGCCGTCTTCTGGCCGGGATCGGCGAAGGACGCGATCATGGCGGAGGTCTTGAGCTTGGGGGCTGTGCCCTTGACTGCTGTGGTGGCGCTCATCGGGCGGCCTTTCCTTCGTATCCTGCGGTCAGCTGCTCGCGGCAGAGCTGCCATTCGTGTTCTTCAATGCGCATGAAGTGCGCCTTCTCCCGGTCTTCCAGCAGCGGGACTCCCCGGCCGACCTTGGTGTCGCAGAGGATCACGGAGGGGCGTCCGACGGCTGCCGCCTGGGCGGCCGCGTTGTCGAACGCTGCCAGCAGCGCGCCGACGTCGTTGCCGTCCACCCGCTGGGTGTACCAGCCGAAGGCTTCCCACTTTTCGGTGACCGGTTCGGTGCGGAGCACGGTGTCGGTCTTGCCGTCGGCCTGCAGGGCGTTGATGTCCACCATGGCGGTGAGGTTGCCGAGCTGGTGGTGGTGGGCGCCCATGGCGGCCTCCCAGGTGGAGCCTTCGTCCAGTTCCCCGTCGGAGAGGAAGTTGTAGACCCTGGCCTCGGAGCCCTGGTGCCGGAGGCCCAGGGCCATGCCTACGGCGATGGTCAGTCCGTGGCCCAGCGAACCGCCGGAGATTTCCATGCCGGGGGTGTAGGTGGACATGCCGGACATCGGGAGGCGGGAGTCATCCGAGCCGTAGGTCTCGAGTTCCTCGACGGGGACGACGCCCGCTTCGGCCAGGGCCGCGTAGTGGCCGATGGCGTAGTGCCCGGTGGAGAGCAGGAACCGGTCGCGTCCCTCCCACTCCGGGTCCTCGGCCCGGTAGCGGAGCTGGTCGGAGTACACGGCGGCAAGCATGTCCGCCGCACCGAGTGCCTGTCCCACATAGCCCTGGCCCTGGACCTCGCCCATGGTGAGGGCGTGGTGCCGGATCCGGTAGGCGGCGGCCCCTACCCGTTCGAGGCGTTCTGCGGCAGTTTCCTGTGTCATGCGTTCCTTCTTGGGGAGTTCTCGGGTGTGCAGCATCTGCGGGCCTACTTCGTGGACGGCGGTCATCAGACACTCACCGACTGCGGGGTGCTTTTCGTGACTTCATCGGCAAGCTCGCGCTCGCGCTTGCCCCAGGTTTCCCGGGTGACGAGTGCGGCCCAAAGCCCGATGGCGGCATAGAAGCTAAAGAGGAGGGCCGGGCCCATCCAGCCCAGGGAAACGAACAGCAGGGTGGTGATGAAGGGGGTGAATCCGGAGACCATGGCGGAGATCTGGTAGGCCAGTGAGGCTCCGGATGAGCGGGTCTTCGCCTGGAACAGCTCGGGGAACCACGGGCCCTGGGCGCCGGCGAGGGAGTTCTGGCAGACCGCGTAGGAGATGACGATGGTGGCGATGACGAAGATGAACATTCCGGTGTTCACGAGCAGGAACATGGGGATGCCGAACAGCGCGGCGAAGGCGCAGGACCAGACGTAAAGGGGCCGGCGGCCGACCCTGTCGGTCAGGCGTGCCCAGGCCATGGTGGCGAAGATGCCGATGGCCGAGGCGATGCAGAGGGCTACGAGGGTCTGGGTCTTGTCCGCCAGCTGCTGGGTGTGAAGGTAGGAAATCATGTACGTGATGGATACGGCGTACCCGGCAGTCTCCGCTATGCGCAGGCCGATGCCCCGAACAATGCTGCGCCAGTCCGTCTTGATGACCTCGACGATCGGGGACTTGACGATGGAGCCGCTTTCCTTGACCTCGTCGAACACGGGGGATTCGGGGACCTTGGAGCGGATGATCAGGCCGACAACCACCAGCACGATGCTGGCGAGGAAGGGGACGCGCCAGGCGAGCTCGCCGCCCAGGTTCACGCTGACGAGGAAGACCAGGTTTGCCAGGAGCAGGCCAACAGGGAAGCCGGCCTGCACGATGCCGGTGTATTTGCCCTTGGACTTCCAGGGTGCGTGCTCGTAGCTCATCAGGATCGCGCCGCCCCACTCGGCGCCGAAGGCCAGCCCCTGAACGATGCGGACGAAGACCAGCAGCGCCGGAGCCAGCAGCCCCACCTGCTCGTACGTGGGCAGGAGACCGATGAAAAAGGTGGCGATGCCCATGAGGATGAGCGAGGTGACCAGTACGGGCTTGCGGCCTACTTTGTCGCCCAGGTGGCCGCCGATGATGCCGCCGATCGGACGGGCCGCGAAACCGACACCCAGCGTGGCGAAGGCGGCCAACGTTCCGGTGACGGGGTCGCCGGTCGGGAAGAACGCCGTACCGAAGTACAGCGCGGCCGCGGTGCCGAAGCCGATGAAGTCGTAAGTCTCAATGACGGCGCCTACGCCAGAGCCGATGGCGACGCGCTTTGCATCCTTGGTGCCGTGGACGTGGCCCCGCATTTTCAGAGCTTCGTTGCTCATGGTGGTTCCCTTTCGAAGAGCTGCTGAAGAGGCATCAGCGCTGTCGACTGTTAACAAGATGCGTCCCAGTGTGACCCAGGTCATTTCCAATGTCAACAGTCAACTTAGGAGGTTGACTGTTAACAGTCAACCCGTCTACTGTGGGATCCATCACTATTGCCTGCCGGGCACGAACCAGAGGATCAACGACGATGTTCCATTCCCGACTCGGATGCTCATCCATCAGCTTTAGGCACCAGGACCTCCCGACCGCCCTGCGGACCATCGGGAGCCTAGGCTTCGAGGAGATCGACCTGGGTGCCCTTCCCGGCGTCTGCGACCACGTTCCCTATCAGCTGGACGAGGACGCGGTCACAGCAGTGGCCAAGCACGTGACCGAATCCGGGCTGCGGGTCCGTTCGGTCAATGGGGACATTGGGGATCTGAACGCAGTGCTCGACGGCGGCCGGCAGGCTGCGCGGGACCGTCACCTTGATGCCCTGCTCACCCTGACGGCCAAGTCCGGAGCCAAGGCCCTGGTCCTTCCCTGCGGTGCGCTGAGCCACGATCCGGTCCGGAGCCTCCAGGAGGACCTGGACGAAATAGCAGTCCAGCTGATCCGGGCCGGCCAGCGGGCGGCGGAGTTCGGCGTCGAACTCTGGACTGAATCGCTGCACTTCCTGCGGTTCTGCTGGAACCTGGAGCGGGCAGAACTGCTGGCACAGCGGCTGGCCGGTTCCGGCGTCGGGATCGTGATGGACTTCAGCCACATCGTCGCCGCCGGCGAGGATCCCCTGGAGTACCTCCGGCGCCACGAGGGCCGGATAGCCCATGTGCACCTGCGCGATGCCGTGCCGGGGAACATCAACCTCAGTATCGGCAACGGCCAGGCTGATTTCGCCGCTGGGCTGCGCTCGCTGGCTGAACAGGGCTACGCCGGCCACTTCAGCCTGGAACTCGAAACCCGCGACGTGACCCACGAGGAACGTCCGGCGGCCGCTGCCAAGGCAGCCAGCTTCATCACCGACCTCATCTGAACGTCGACTGCTCCCTAACTGCCGTTATGAGCCCTCAAAACGGCAGTAACGGAGCAATCGATCCACGACACGACACCAAAAACCCAAGGAGCCATCATGACCACCACCATCCAGCGCACCGCCGTCCTCACCGGGGCAACCTCCGAGCGGGGCATCGGCATCACCACAGCCCGCCGCTACGCCAGCCAGGGCTGGGGAGTGGTGATTTTGGACCTCGACGGCGAGAAGTCCGCGAAGGTCGCCGCCGAAATCGGCAACGAATTCAACGTCCCGGCGTTCGGCTACGAGATCGACGTCGCCAACGAAGACTCCGTCAACGCCGCCCACAAGGCAGTGGCGGCCGAAGTCGGTGCCGGCACCCTTCCCCCGGTGGGCGCCCTCGCCAACATCGCCGGAATCACCTCGCCCGTTCCGTTCCTGGAAACCACGCTGGACCTTTGGAACAAGGTCATGGCCGTGAACTCCACCGGCACGTACCTTGTCACCAAGGCCTTCCTGCCGGGCATGATCGACAACGGCTGGGGCCGGATCGTGAACATGTCCTCCGTCTCCGCCCAGCGCGGCGGCGGCGTCTTCGGCAAAGTCCCCTACTCCGCGGCCAAGGCCGCCATCCTCGGCTTCACCAAGGCCCTCGCCCGCGAACTCGGCGACGCCGGCGTGACAGTCAACGCCATCACCCCCGGCGCCGTGGACACCAACATCCGCGTCGGCAGCACCGAGGAGCAGGAGGCTGCCATCAACGCCGGCATCCCCCTGGGCCGCAACGCCACCACCGAAGAAGTCGCAGCTGTCATCACCTTCCTGTCCTCCGAGGAATCCGCCTACCTGACCGGCACCACGATCGACATCAACGGCGGAAGCCACATGCACTGACAGGACACGCAGCGCCTAGTCGACGGTGACGGCCTATTCGACGGTGACCCGGACGCACTGGGCCACGTTGTTGCCCATGCCCTGGTAGTTCCAATGCTGTTCGAGCGGCTGGATGGCGCCCGTGGCATCCCTTGCGCGGCATACCAGCTCGTGGTCGCCCGGGTCTGCCACCCAGGGCAGGCTCCAGCCGCGCCACGCAAAGGGGCCGGCCGGTTTATCCAGCTGTGCGGGTGCCCAGTGGCCGTCAATGCCGACCTCAACGCCCGTCACTGGGCCCTCGCCGGACCAGGCGCGGCCGCGCAGCAGCACCGGGCCCCGCGGCAAGTGCCGCCGGCGCGTGAAGAAGTCCGGGATGCCCGGCGGAACCATCAGGGAACGGACCCTGATCCGCGTCACCGGAGTGCCGGCGTCCTCCGCGGTGTGCTGGTAGCGGTACGCGACCGACTGCTGGAAGCCCTGGAACGGCGAAGCCACCACCTGGATGGACTGCAGCCACTTGACGCTGGCCATGCCGTACCAGCCGGGAACCACCAGCCGCAGCGGGTAGCCGTGCTGCGGGGGCAGGTCCGCGCCGTTCATCTTGTAGGCCAGCACTACGTCGGCGCGCAGGGCCTCCGCGATGGGCAGGCTGCGTGCGTAGTGGTGGCGGACGCCGCCCTGGATTCCTTCATCCAGACCGGTGAACACTACCTCGGTGGCCTCCGGATCAATCCCCGCCTGTCCCAGCAGGTAGGCCAGCGGAACACCCGTCCACACGGCCGTGCCCACCCCTTCGAGGGTCCAGGGCTGGCTCAGCGGCCTCGGCCTCAGGAGCGATCGGCCGTTGCCGGCACATTCGAGCGTGACCGGCACGCTGATCGCCGGATCCCTCTTCAGGGCGGCAAGCCCCAGTTCCATGGCCCGCTCCACCGCACCGCCGATCCGCACGTGCCACGCCGCCGTATCCACGTGCGGGATGTCGAAGTGCGTCAGGACATAGTGCAGTCCGGGCGGGGTGACATCCTCACGGAGCACCTCCAGCGGCATCGAGTGGTTCCGAACAGCGAGTTGCAACTCCTGGCTGGTCAGCGGACCGTAGGTGGGTTCCTCCGGATGTGGCGCGGGCCGGACGGACTTGCGGCGCCTGTAGATCACCTTGGACATGGCATTTGCGATTCTGCTCGGTTCTGCGGGCGGGCGGATCCCCTTTTGACAGGTTTACGCCGAGCCCGCAAAGTCGTCAATGCATTTTCTGCCCGCCTGTTCTTACGCCTCGCGTCTACGCCTCGCGCGTTGCCGGGGACTTGGTCTGGG
Organism: Arthrobacter pascens; assembly: GCF_017052465.1. Taxonomy (GTDB): domain Bacteria; phylum Actinomycetota; class Actinomycetes; order Actinomycetales; family Micrococcaceae; genus Arthrobacter; species Arthrobacter pascens. The sequence goes on along the minus strand of NZ_JAFHKT010000106.1, from coordinate 26,239 downwards.
CAGGGTCACGCTCGGCGAGGGAGCCCACCGCGCCGTCGATCCTCTTCATGATCTCCGGCTCGAGTGTGACTCCGGACGCCGCCGCAGCGTCGGCGATCTGCTCCGGACGCGAGGCCCCGACAATGGCCGACGCCACGTTGGGGTTTTGCAGCACCCATGCCACGGCGAGCTGCGGCATGGTCAGGCCGGCTTCCTCGGCGACCGGCCGCAGTTCCTGCACGGCGGCCAGCACGTCGTCGCGCATCCAGCGCTGGATCATCCTGGCGCCGCCCTTGTCATCGGTCGCACGGCTGCCTTCCGGCAGCGGCTGGCCGGGCAGGTACTTGCCGCTCAGCACCCCCTGCGCCATGGGGGACCACACGATCTGGGAGACACCCAGCTCCTCCGACGCCGGGACCACCTCTTCTTCGATAACGCGCCACAGCATCGAGTACTGGGGCTGGTTGGAGATCAGCTGGAATCCCAGGTCCTTCGCCAGCGCGTGCCCGTTCCGCAGCTGCTCCGCAGTCCATTCGCTGACACCGATGTACAGCGCCTTGCCCTGCCGCACGATGTCCGCGAACGCCTGCATGGTCTCTTCCAGCGGCGTTTCATAGTCGTAGCGGTGCGCCTGGTACAGGTCCACATAGTCCGTCTGCAGCCTGCTGAGCGAGCCGTCGATGGATTCCAAGATGTGTTTGCGGGACAGTCCGACGTCGTTCTTGCCCTTGGGGCCCGTGGGGCCGAAGACCTTCGTGAAGATCTCGATCGACTGGCGCCGTTCGCCCTTCAGCGCTTCACCCAGGAGCGTCTCGGCGGCCGTGTTGGCGTAGACATCGGCGGTGTCGAAGGTGCTGATGCCGGCATCAAGCGCTGCCCGCACGCACTGGGTGGCGACGTCGTTCTCCACTTGGGAGCCGTGTGTCAGCCAGTTGCCAAACGTGATTTCCGAAATCTTGAAGCCGCTGTTTCCGAGGTATCTGAAGTCCATGGGTTTCACGCTAGCGGAGATGGTTGCTCAGGGTAAGGGATGCCCGGGCAGGATCTGCAGAGTCTTCCGCTTAGGACCGGACGCGGTTTTCCGTGTGCTGCGCGAGCGAGACCATGGACCCTGTGTCCAGAACGGCCATATGGCCGGCGCTGCCGGGCTTCTTGGCCGGGCGCGGCGGCTGGGCAGATGTGGCGAGCGATGACTGGACCGCCTGGACCGGCTGGACCGGCTGTGGACTCCCGGCTCCCTTGGCCGTGCCAGCTCCGGGGGCGCGCGACGGCCGGGGCGGAACCTTCGTGAGGGGGCCGCGTTCGCCGCCGTGCAGCGCTGATTCCACGAGCGGTGCCACCTTCACCACTTCTCCGACGTCGGTGATGGGGGAGTCCGGGACCGGGATTTCGAGCACCGGATGAGTCGCCCGTGCCCGGGCCACGGCCCGTGCATCCGCAGCGGCAACCGCCTCCGCCCAATCCTTTGCCAGCACAGGCGGCACCGGGCGTGCCGCTGTCAGCAGCGGGTGATGGTCGACGGCGGCGCGGAGCGCCCTTTGCATGCCGGCGCGGGTCATCAGTGTCTTCCAGTCCACAGGAGGACGCGGCGCCCGTACCGGGCGCGGGGCGCGGGGTTCCTTCGCTGGTCGTTCCTTCGCCGTCTTCGCGGGCAGCGGTTTCGCCGCTTTCGTGGGGCGCGACTTGGCAGCGCGGTCCTGGCCGGGAGGTGCTGTGCCGGGGCGGGCTGCTGCCGACGGGGCAGCCTCCTGCTGGGGGCCGACCGACAGCCGCACAACTTCGACGGTGTCGTTCTTGGGGAACCAGCCGAACAGGGCCATCACGATCAGCACGAGCAGGCGGCCCACGCCGGCGATGACCAGCATCGCGATGAAGGCAATGGACAGCCCCAGCGACATGAGAAAGGCCACGAACACCGTGCCGAAAAAGGTCAGGTTCAGTGCAACCGTTGTCGGATCTTCCACGTCACCCTCCTACCAACTCGCCGCTGCCGCATTCCGCGGCATTGCCTACGTGCAACAGCCCTTACCACCTTACGGACTATTTACTGCCGACGTGCCCGCATGGCAAGGCCCGGCGGGTGTCGTTTCGAACCTGTTACCGGACGGGCCGGCCGACTAGGGCATATAGTCGGAAACAGCAATTTACCTCCACAATTTCAGGGAATTCCGTGAGCCAGTCCCAGACCTATTCCGGCAACTGTCCGTGCCTCTCGGGCGAGCAGTACGCAGACTGCTGCGGCCGCTTCCACAGCGGAGCCGCGGACGCCGCGACGGCTGAACAGCTCATGCGGTCCCGGTACAGCGCCTTCGTCCTCCTGGATGCAGGCTACCTGCTGAAAACGTGGCACCCGGACACCAGGCCCTCCGAGCTGGACCTTGATCCCGGGCTCGAGTGGCGGCGGCTGGACATCGTGTCCACGAGCCGCGGCGGCCCCTTGGACAACCAGGGGACCGTGGAGTTCAGGGCACACTTCAGGCAGGACGGCGAGCGGGGCGTCCATCACGAAACCAGCCGTTTCCTCAGGGTGGACCGCCGCTGGTACTACCTTGACGCCGTCGTCCTTCACCAGGCGTAGCGGGGCCCGCCGCGGCCCTGGAAGGCGCGGCGCGCGGGACACCGCCCCGGCGGCGGCTCCTAGCGCTCCTCGTAGTCGGCCGTCGGCGTGAACCCAGCGCGGTCCACCTTGCGGTGGAACCGCATGCCCGCCATGCCGCCGACGACGGCGCCCACCAGGGCCACCGCCGCGACCACGACGGCGGCGATGATGCTGGTGGTGGTCAGCTGGCCTTCGTTCACGGGAATCCGGGGGAAACTGTTCAGCTGGGCCAGGATATTGAACCGTTCACCGGCGATCATCCCCAGGACAGCGATGATAATGGCGGCGATGAGCGCCCAGATCCACACCATCATGCCCTGCTTGGCGCCGTTAAACCGGGCCATGCGCCCGGCCACGTAGCCGCCGCTGTAATACGAAACGAAGAGGATCACGAGCAGCACGATGATGCCCACAAGGCCCACCGTCTCGTTCGACGCCGCCTGGCCGATGGCGGCGTTGACGTCGGGATTGGTGGCGAGGCCCACGGCCGTTCCGGCTGCCGCCACGAGGGCAGTCAGCAATACGGCCATGCCTGTGGCGGCCAGCCAGCCGAAGAACGCCGAGCCTACTTTGACCCCGCCGAAGGCCTCCTTCTCACGGGCGATAGCCGTCTCCCTTGAGGCGAGGTTGGGGTCGGAGTGCTGCCGCGCGTCGTCGTCCTCCGGGGTCGGAGCATACTCCCGCTCGGCGTAGGGGGCCTGAGTGGTCATGGCCCTGGTGCTTGTGTCAGTGTCCCGTGCGCCGGCGTCCATGTTCCGCGTATCCCCTTCACGCGACTGGGTGGCGTCGTAGACCGGAGTGTCGTCGGGCCTGCGCCCGGACTGGGTATGCCGGGGGCGTCTGTCCTCGGAACCGATTGGGCTGCTCATCGAACGTCTCACTTTCATTGAACGGACCAGGCTCAGGGTCTAAGCCGGGCATCGCAATGCCGAGGCCAAGGCGCTGGCCTCACTTCTAGCTAACTCCGTTCAATCCCCCGTAGCAAGAATGCTTACTATTTAGGTTTTCGTGCCGCTCTCCCCGCGGCCGGCCCTACTCCTTCGCTGGTCAGCGGTATTTCCGGTGCAGGTCTTCCTTGACGGACGCTTGGGGCGAGGCGTCGGCAATCCATGGCCCGGTGCCTTCGGACTGGTCCAGCACGCCGGCCTCAAGCCACACGTAATCCCCGGCGAGGACCTTGCGCGAAAGGTCGCGGTCGCCGTCGTCGGTGTTCCGCCACAACTGGTCAAAGTATTCGTCCACCCGGACGCGGGCCTGCTCGCAATAGGCTTCGGCGAGCTCGAACGCCGTGGCGCCCCGCTCGGGAGCCGTGCGAAGCAGCATCTCCGCCCGGGAGCAGCACGCGGCCATGGCGAAGAGCTCGGCGCCGATGTCCACGATCCGTCCCAGGAAGGCCTGCTTGTGCTCGAGCCCTGCCTGCCAGCGCCCCATGCCGTAGAACGTCTGGCGGGCCAGCCGCCGTGAGGACCGTTCCACGAAGCGCAGCTGCTTGGCGAGCCGGCCGAACTCGCCGTAGGACCGGGGGTCCATGCCGGCGCCCGCCACCAGTTTGGGCAGCCACTTCGCATAGAAGCCGGAGGCCCCGACGGCGGCCCTCGCTTTGTCCGACAGACTGGCGTCCGCGGACGCGAGGGCCCCGGCGGCGGCCAAATGGGCGTCCACGGCCTCGCGGGCGATCAGCAGCTTCATGATCTCCGATGACCCCTCGAAGATCCTGTTGATGCGCAGGTCACGCAGTTGCTGCTCCGCGGGCACGGCCCGCTCGCCGCGGGCCTCCAGCGAATCGGCGGTTTCGAAACCCCGGCCGCCGCGGATCTGCACCAGCTCGTCGGCTATCCGGTAGCTGATTTCCGTGGACCACAGCTTGGCGAGGGCGGCCTCGATGCGGATGTCCTTCTGCCCGGCGTCGGCCATCTCGGCGGACAGTTCAAAGACAGCATCCAGGGCGAACGCCGTGGCGGCAATGAAGGCGATCTTCTTGCCCACGGCCTCATGTTTGCCCACCGGCCGCCCCCACTGGGTTCGCGCGTTGGACCATTCGCGGGCGATCTTCAAACTCCAGCGCCCCGTGGCGACGCACAGGGCCGGAAGGGACAGCCGTCCGGTATTGAGCGTGGTGAGCGCGATCTTCAGGCCCTGGCCCTCGCGGCCCAGCCTGTTGGCCGCCGGAACCCTGACCTGGTGGAAGCGGGTGACGCCGTTTTCGATGCCGCGCAGGCCCATGAAGGCATTCCTGTTTTCCACGGTGATGCCCGGCGAGTCCATCTCGACCACAAAGGCGGTGATGCCGCCCTTGTGGACGGTGCCGTCGGAACCGGTGTGCCGCGGCACCACGGCCATCACCACCACAAGCTCGGCGATCACGCCGTTGGTGGTCCAGAGTTTCACGCCGTCCAGAATGTACGCCTCGCCGTCGTCCGTGGGGACAGCGGTGCTGCCCATCCGGGCGGGGTCACTGCCGACGTCGGGTTCGGTGAGGAGGAAGGCGGTAATGGCGCCGGCGGCACAGCGCGGCAGGTACTCCCGTTTCTGTTCAGCAGTGCCAAACACCTTCACCGGCTCGGGCACGCCGATGGACTGGTGGGCGGAGAGCAGCGCGCCCAGGCTGGGGTGCACCGAGCCCAGCAGTCCCAGCGCCCGGCCGTAGTACACCAGCGACAGCCCCAGTCCGCCGTACTCCTGCGGGATTTTCATGCCGAACACGCCGAGGTCAGCCAGCGCCTTGAGGTACTCGTCCGGTATTTTGGCGTCGCGCTCAATCACCCGGCCGGACATGGTCCGGCACAGCGCCGTGAGTTGCTCCATGAAGGCCTCGCCGCGCTCCACGTCATCGGCTTTGGCTGCCGGCCACGGATGGATGAGGCTGAGGTCGAAGCTGCCAAGGTACAGGCCTTTGGCGAAGCTCGGCTGCTCCCACGCGGTTTCGCGGGCCGCCTCGGCGACGGCCCTGGCATCCTCGGCGGATGCGCCGGCTCCGATTTTCTCGGCCGCTATCGGGGTTTCGGACTCCAGGCTGTCGATGGGCGGGACTGCGCCGGCCTGCGGCAGGTCGCCCTGACTTTCCGTTGCTGAACTGTCAGTGGCGGGACTCTCAGTGGCGGAGCTCACGGGGCATCTCCTCTAACCGGTGACCGGCTCAAGCCCTGGGTCCGCCGTGGGTGGGGGACCCTTCAGCTGTCCCTCAATGCTACCCGCGGGTAAGTACCCGTGCTAGGGGAGGGCTGTCCTGCAAAATCACCCGGTAGCTCGACCGTTGACGCGTGGTGGACCAGCCGATCCCACAGGTGGTTGAGGCCGTGCACCAGGCCCAGCAGCGTGCCCGCGACGACCAGCCACGCCAGCCGTCCGACGCCCACCAGGACGAGGGCGGCCATCGCCGCCACCGCCACGAACAGAACCAGTGCCAAGGCAAAAACCAGCGTTCCGATGAACACCAGGGTGGCGTTCTCCACTGCACTTAGGTCAAACTGCATGCTTCCCCCTGCGCCGTTGCTGCGGTTGGATCAGTAGCACGAGCCTAGGGTGCGGAGCCGGGTCCATCCACAGCTTTTCAGCGGGTCGGGCCGGTTGATACGGGATCGAAATCATACTGCTCCGTAGGTCACGGCCGTGTCTCAATAACCACACCAGTCACACAGGTTCCGTTGTCCGGCAGGCAACCCTTGGGCAACGCGGAGCCGGCGCCGCCGGAAAGAGGGCGCTGCGTTAACCTTGTACTTGGCAGTTTTCGGGTTTCCCGCTGCCCAAACCATTCCCGTCGCAACTAAGGAGAGTGTGTGCCCCGGTCCGCCGCGTCCTCCGCTGACGCCATCAGCGCACGGCTTCGGGACCTCGAGCTCCTGACCAAGGGGCCCGCCTGGGCGCTCACGCGCTCCGCCCCCTGGGTGATTGCGGTGCTGCAGGCGTCCTTCACCCGCACCCGGCCGCAGCTTCCGCTTGAAGAGTTCCATGCCGACGTCGACTCTTTCCTTGAACAGCTCCGCCGCCAGGAGCCGGGGCTGGGGGGTTCGGCCAACGGAAAGTCCTTTGGCGATGAATGGACGCGCAAGCAGTTCCTGACGCGACGGAACCAGTCCGGCCAGATCGTCTACGAAGTCACCGAACCGGCCGCCCGCGTGCTGGCGTTCCTGGACAGTCTTTCCAGCGAACGCTCCACGCTGAACGGTTCCCGGCTTGGCACGCTGCTGGGCGACGTCGAGAAACTCGCCAACGAAACCAACCCGGACCAGAGCGCACGGCTGGAGTCGTTGGAAGAGGAGATCGAGGAGCGCCAACAGCTCATCCACGACATCAGTTCCGGGGACTTTGACGGACTGCTCGATGACGATGAAGCCGTGGAAGCCGCCGGGAACATCCTGGACCTCGCGGCCAGCCTTCCGGCCGACTACAAGAAGATGCGTGACCGCATTGAAGAGCTTGTGGGTGAGCTGCGCAACCAGATCATCGAGGAATCGCTGACCAAGGGCGCCACCATGGCCCAGGTGCTGGAAGCGGACAAACGGCTGCGGCAAAGCCCGGAGGGCAGGACCTTCCGTTCCTTCACGGCCTTCCTCGAAGACCCGCAGCAGCAGCTTCGCTTCCGCTCGGCGATCGGCGAGGTGCTCAGCCGGCAGTTCGCGGACGACCTTTCAGCGGAGGACCGCGAAACGCTGAAGAACCTCGTGGCCGAGCTCCGCCAGCAGCACAGCGAGATCCAGCGCATCTACGGCAAGCTCAGCGAGAGCCTGAACACCTACGTCCAGAGCGATGACTTCCGCCAGTCCGTCCGGCTCCGCAAGGTGCTGCGCGAGGCCGAACAGGCCATCCGGTCCCTGCCGTACGAACGGGAGCGGCCAGGCCTTGTCCCCGGCCCGGAGCTCTTCAACGCAGGCTTCGAATCCCTGGCCATGGTAAAGCTGTTCGATCCCGACGAATTCGCGGCCCCGCCGAAGCTTGCGGACCCGATCGCGTTCAGCGACTCCGACCGCGTGCGCTCGCCGCGCACCGGCAAGGCACGCCCGGAGGCCATCCGCGCAGCCATGGCGGGTGCCGCTTCCCTTACCGAAGCCTGGGAGCAGCTGCCTCCCGGGGAACGGCACATCAACTCCATCCGCGCACTGCTGTCCCATGCCCTCCACGACGGCGCCGGCTTCGACCGGGCAGCCTGGGACGCCGTCGAGTTTGAACAGATTGACGGCACCACACGCAAGGCCTACCTGCCGGTGGTCACCCTCACGAAGGATTCCGATGACTGAAAAAACCCCGCTGGTCGAGCCTGCCCCCGTGGTCGAGCCCGCCCCCGTGGTCGAGCCTGTCGAGACCCCGCTGGAACAGCCAGTCGAAACCCGGACGGACCCCTTTTCAGTCCGCCCGCGGGACACCTTCGTCGACGGCGCGGCACTGTTCCCCGGCGACACCGGCGTGCTCGCCATGAGGGTGCGCCAGGCGCTCGTGAAGCTGCTGAAAGGCCCATACGTCGACGGCGGCCGCGACGAAAAGCTGTGGACCACACTGCTGGACAACCAGATCATCCTCCGCAGCAGGCTCTCCGAACTGTTCCTCACCCTGGAGCTGGACCACGAGCGCAAGATCGCCGTCCTGCGGCCTGTCGACCCCGAGGCCATCGGCGGCAGCACCCGCTCCAGCATCCTGCGCCAGCAGCGTGCCCTCAGCCGGGTGGAAACCATCGTGCTGCTCCGCCTCCGGCTGCTCCTGGACCGCCACGTCACCGCCCAGACCGACCCCACGATCACGCGTGAAGAAATCGCCGAACTCGTGGCGCACTACCAGCCGGCGGGCCAGCAGGACGCCCTCCGCGACTCGGACGTCGTTAACCGGGCGATCACCAAGCTCCTCGCGCGCCAACTCCTGCTCACCACCGGCCTGGACGACGTCTACACGATCTCCAACGCCCTCCCGCTGGCCCTCCCGTTCGAAAACATCGGCGACATCCCGGCCCAGATCGAAGCCCTGATGGCGGCGACAGCAGACCCGACGGGCACCGAAGCACTGATAGAGCTCGACGGCGACAGTTCCGCGGAGGAGGACGACGACGCCGAAGGTGACGTTCCCAACGACGCAGCATCGGCTGCGGAGTCAAAGGTGACCACAGCTGAAGCACCTCGGGTCTCGACAGGCTTGACCAGCGAGATGGAGGAAGCCAAGTGAGCATCGCAACCATGCTGCCGATGGGCGAACTCACCAACCCGGGCCAGATGCGCCTGGCCATGGTGCAGGTGGTCAACTGGGGCACGTTCCACGGCGCCCACACGATGCACGTGGACCGCAACGGCACGCTGCTGACCGGCAACTCGGGGGTCGGCAAGTCGACGCTGTTCGATGCCATGCTGCGGGTATTTGATGCCCGTCCGCGCTCCAACGAAGCCGCTGCCCAGCGCTCCGGCGGGTCGGTGGAGGACAAGAGGACCACGTTCACGTACATGCGCGGCAAGGTCGGCGACAAGGCCGTGGGCGAGGGCTCTGCCAGTGCCTTCCAGCGCCCCGGTGCCACGTGGTCCGCCGTCGCCCTGACGTTCGACAACGCGGCGGGCACCAAAGTGACGGTGTCCGCGCTGTTCGACCTGCCGAAGAACGGCACGGAGTCCAGCGTCGGGCGGTACTACCTGATCGACAACGAGCCCCTGGACCTTGCCGCGATCGAGGGCATCGCCGAGAAGCGTTTCACCAAGGCAGCCCTTGAAGGCATCTTCCCGGACGCGCAGGTCTTCGATGTCCACAAGGCCTTCGCCGAGCGGTTCCGCCGCCTGCTGGGCATCAACTCGGACCAGGCATTGCCGCTGCTCCGCGTGATCCAGGCCGGCAAGGGCCTGGGCGGCAGCGTCAACACGTTCTTCCGGGACCAGGTGCTGGATGCGCCGGCGACGCTGGCCGCTGCGGACGGCGTCGTGGAGGAATTCAGCAACCTGATGTCCATCCGGCAGCGCCTTGAGGACGTGCGGCAGCAACGCGACCAGCTGGCCCCGGTGCCGGAGCTGAACCGCGACTATGCACAGTCCCTGCTGGACGCGAACCGGCTCCGGGAGCTCGCCGGCGAGGAGTTCGAGGCCTACCGGCAGCGGCTCGCCGTCACGATCCACGAGAAGACCCTCGCCCGGTTCAAGGCGCTGGCGCAGGCCAAGGCCAAGGAACTCGGCGCCGAGCGGGCTGTCCGTGACGGCCTTGCCAAGGAACTGCGCCAGCTCGAGGCTGAGTACAACAACCAGGGCGGCAACGCCATCTCCTCCATCGAGCAGTCGCTGGAGAACGCCCGGGTCGGCCTCAAACTCCGCCAGCAGGTGGAGGAGGCGGCCCGCCAGTCGCTCGCCGACGCCGGCCTGGAGCTGGACTGGACGGCCGAGGGATGGGAGCAGGCGCACGAGCAGGCCGCCGCGCGCGCCGCGGAACTCAGGGACGATTCGGAGGCGTTGAAGGAGCTCCGCTTCGAGGCCTTTGACGGGCACGCGACCAAGAAGCGTGAACTCGCCGCGGCCGAACAGGAGCTCGTCTCCCTGAAGACGCGCAAGTCGCTGCTGCCGCCGTCGAGCATTGAGAACCGCGCTGCCATCGCGGCCGCCACAGGCGTCCCCGAGGAACTCATGCCGTTCGGGGGCGAGCTCATTGACCTTGCCGAGGGGGAGGAACAGTGGCGGCCCGCCGCGGAGCGGGCGCTGCGCAACCTTGCCACCACGCTGCTGGTCCCGGGCGAGCACTTCGCCGCCGTCACGCGCTATTTGAACGACCACTCCGTCCGCGGTGCCCTCCGCGCCGTGGATGTCTCGAAGCCGCTCGCCGGCGGGGCGCTGGCTGTGGAGGACGTGTCCGACGGCGATCTGCTGACCAAGCTGGATATCCTCACCACCGGGAACAACGGCGGCTCCGCGCAGGCAGGCGAATGGATCCGTGAACGCATCGCCCTGGACTTCGCCTACCCGTGTGTGGAAAATCCGGACGACCTTGCCACGCTCGACAAGGGCCTGAGCCTGGGCGGCGTGGTCAAGCGCAACAGGCACACCGTGGAGAAGGACGACCGCTTCGCCGGCCGCCAGGACTACATCCTCGGCTTCGACAACGCCTCCAAGACGGAACTCGTCGCGGCACAGGTGGCCGACCTGCAGCAGGAGCTGGCCAAGGCGGCCGAGCTCGCCCAGAGCAGGGAGGAATCCCACCAGGGCATGTCCCGGCAGCTCGAGGCGCTGCGCCGGGTGGCCGAGGACCACCGCCCCTGGGAGCAGGTCTCCGCGGTGGTCGCCGCGGACGAACTTGCCCGGATTGAGCAGCGCCTCAAGGGCGCCCTTGCGGCGCAGGCGGACCTCGAACCTCTGCGTGCCAACGTCGAGGCGGCCCGCCAGAAGCACCAGTCCAGCACCGAAGCGGCCGCCGTGCTGCAGAGCGAGTACAAGGCGCTGGATCACCAGCTCACCGCTGCCGATTCGCTGCTGGAAGCGGCGCGGACCCGCCTGAACCAGGCGCCGCCGTCGGACTCCGCTGCCGCCGCGCTGGAGCCGTACTTCGAGGGCTTCGGCGACGTGACGGAAATGCATGAGCTGGACAACCTGGCCGCCCGGGTCAAAACCCGGCTGCTGGGGGAACTGCACGCCGCGGAATCCCGCGGCCAGGCGACGTCCGAGCGGCTTACCCGGATCTTCGAGGGTTTCGTGCGCGAATGGGGCACGGCGATCTCGGCCGACCACGGCACCTCGATCGGCGCCGCCAGTGAGTTCGAGGCCCGCTACCACGCGATTGTCAGCGACGGACTGCCCGCGCAGGAGGCCGAGTTCCGGCAGTTCTTCAACCAGCGCACGCACGAATCGTTCAGCACGCTGCTGCACCTGCTGGACGAGGAACGCCGCTCCATCACGAGCCGCATCCTGCCGCTCAACGGCATTCTTTCCGAGGTCAATTTCCATGAAGGCAGCTTCCTGGAACTGGACATCAAGCAGACTCTCCCGGCCACCGCCAAGCAGTTCAAGGACGCCATCCAGAACGCGCTGAAGACCCGGCATTCGCGCCACGGCAAGTCCGCCCCCGGAGCGGAAACCGACGACGACGCCGAGCTCACCAACCGCTACAAGTCCTTGGAAACGCTCGTGAAGCGGCTGGGTTCGCAGGCGCCGGAGGACCGGCGCTGGCGGGCGGAGGTGCTCGATGTGCGCGGCCACCTGTTCATCCAGTGCAAGGAGCACCGCGAAGTGGATGTGCCGGCCGGAAGGTCGGGCGGCGGCAAGCGGACCGACGTGTTCATGCACGCCGACACCGGCTCCATGTCCGGCGGTGAGCGGCAGCGCTTCACGGCATTCATCATGGCGGCGGCGCTGAGCTACCAGCTGGGCATCGCGGAACAGGGCTTCACCACCTACGGCACCGTGATGATGGACGAAGCGTTCGTCCTGGCGTCCGAGGAATTCGCCGGCGCAGGCATCAAGGCGCTGCACGAATTCGGCTTCCAGCTGCTCCTGGCCGCCCCGGAGAACGTGATCGACCTGTCCCGGCACCTCGGCTCCGTGACGGAGATCCTGCGGGACAAGCGCACCAACCGCTCGGGCGTTTTGACCGCCCCCGTGATTGGGGCCAGGCCCGGATCCGGAGGCCAATGGAGGTCCGAGGCCAACCCCGTGGACATCGTGCTGCGCTGAGCCGAGGTTGGCTTCGGCTCCACACCCCCGTGACCTTGCCGGCGCCTTTATAACAAATCGATGGATTTATTGACGGTTCCCTAGTGGGAGCCCACTTTTGCGTGCGAATCTGTGGGCACCAAACTTCGCCACAGCTCCTCCAGGGTCATCAACACTCCCACGCGGCGGGCCAGAGCCACCCTCTGCCGAGCTTGACGGCGTCCTCACGAAAGGCACCATCATGCGTTCTGCTCACCACGCCACCGTCGTGGCCGCCCTGGCCGCCGCCGCCCTCAGCCTGGCCGGCTGCGGGGCAGTCGCCCAGTCGGCGTCCAACAATGCGACACCGTCCGCTGCGGCCGCGGGTGCCACGGCGCCGGCAACGACCGCCACGGCTGCCGCAACCGCCACGCCTGCACCCGCCTCGCCCAGCGCGGAGCCGTCAGGGGCTGCCGCGCCCAGTCCTACAACGTCGGGTGCTGCCGGGGCCGGCACTGCCGCGCCGGGTTCCACCGACCTGGCCACCTTTACGTTCCCGGGAGACAAGGTGTCGTTCAAATACCCGTCAACCTGGAAGGTGGAACTCTTCACCGGGTCGAGCACGCCCCCCGTATCGGGCACCGCGACTGTCTACGACGCCGACGGCAACAGGCAGGCCACCATCTACTCGGGGCACATTGCCGACGGCGTGACCCACCCGGTCACCAGGGACGTCTTCGAAACCCAGCCGGTGCCGGGCCTGCAGAAGCAGCCGGCTCCCGTCGCCCACTACTCCTTCTATGCGGACCGGATGGAAAACAACTCGGTCTACCGCATGCACCTGACTGCCGGGGCGCCGCCGTCGGGCGCCGACCTGGCCCAGGACGGCATCATCCGCGTCGGAAAGGATGTGCTCGTGGCGGAGGTCCAGTTCATCGAGAAGCCCTTCGCCAGCGATGCGGCTGCCAAAGCCTGGCTGGCGGGTGCGGAGGGACAGGCGCTGAAGGCGTTGCTGCTGAGCATCTCCTACCGGTAAGTCGTCCGCTGGTTGCCGCCCGCTGAAGGCCCTCGTTCAGATGATTCTGAACGAGGGCCTTTGTTTGTTCCGATGATCAAATCGGCTGCGGACTTTCTCAGACTTCTTCGAAAATTATTCATGCGAATGCATCCATGCATGCCTCGTCGCCGGTAGTAGGGGTGTAAGCAAAACTCGCCCGCACCGCGGGCCTTTGAAGGAGAAGACCATGCACACCAGCATTTTCGCAACAGGCGCACTGGCAATGGCCGCAGCGCTCGCTTTCGCCGGCCCTGCCCACGCCGCTGAAGGGGACGCCCAGCTTTCCGTGCTGCACGGAGTTCCGGGCCTGACGGTTGACGTCTGGGTCAATGGCGAGCGCACCCTGGACGATTTCGCGCCCAGCACCCTGGCCGGCCCGCTGGCTCTTCCGGCTGGCAGCTATGACATCGCCATCACTGCGGCTGACGCCGCAGATGCCTCGGCCCCCGTGATCGGGCCGGTCACGGTCAAGCTGGCCGCTAGAGGAAACTACACCGCGGTGGCCAACCTTGGAGCGGACGGCAAACCTACTGCCAATCTCTTCACCAATGATGTCTCCCAGATAGCAGCAGGCAAGGGCAAACTGACTGTCCGTCACACGGCTGCAGCGCCCGCCGTGGACGTCCTGGCCGGCGGCTCGGCCGTGATCTCCAACCTCTCGAACCCCAAGGAGAAGACCCTCACCCTGGATCCCGGCACCGTCCCGGCCGCCGTGGCAGCAGCCGGAACAACCCAGCCTGTGATCGGCCCGGCCGATGTCACCGTCAAGGAAGGCACCCACACCATCGTCTACGCCTGGGGCAGCCTGGCGGACAAGAACCTGCAGCTCGCTGTGCAGACCATTGACGGCCTGCATTCAGCTCCGGGTTCTGTTCCGGGCGGACGCTCGGGCGCCGCTGACGACGGCACAGGCCAGGCCGCAGCCACCATCGGCTTCGGTGCCGCCGGCCTGGCACTCCTTCTGGGCGGCATTGCTGCCCCCCGCAAGGTGGCGTTCCGCAGGGCCAAGTAACTCCCGTCTCAACGGACAGGAAGACTCCGGGCGCCGGCCGTCCTCAAGCCGGGGCGCCCGGCCTTCCTGTCCCACCTCAACGAAACCCGAAACCTGACCACGGACGGAGGGACATGAAAAGCGCGACGACGGCGAACGGGCCCCGGGAGCCCCTGGTGCTTCCGCCACGTCTGGGAAGTGCCGGACTGCGGGCACTGACTGCCGCAGTCGCCCTCCTTATGGGAGCCTCTTTCCTGGCGGGCTGCGCGTCATCCTCCGCAGTGCCGGAAACCCCAGCCGTGCCGGCATCGACGCTTGCCACGGGAACCACGCAAGCCGCTAAGGCCGACGCAGCAGCACCTCGCTTGGCTTCACCTTCTCCTGCGCGCACGAGCGCCCCCGTTCCCCCGCCTAGGACAGAGATTCCGCTTCGGCAGGCGTCGCTGCCCAAAGCGGTCCCGGCGGACCCCGCCCCGCGCTTCCTGAGAGTCGCAGGCACAACCATCAGCATGGACATTGTGGAAGTGAGCGTGACGCCGAACGGCGCCATGGAGATCCCGGAAGCCTTCGATGAGGCGGGCTGGTACCGCCACGGAGCGGCCCCCGGCGCCACGGCAGGAACAGCGGTAGTGGCGGCACACGTGGACACAACATCCGATCTGGCCCCTTTTTCGCAGCTGAAGTCTCTTTCCGCGGGTACCCGGATCACTGTGGGACGCGAGGGCGCCCCGCCGCTTCACTTCCGGGTTGTCTCGGTGGACCTGATGGCCAAGGACAAATTCGATGGTGCTGCCCTGTTCCGGCGTGACGGTCCGCACGAGCTAAAGCTGGTCACCTGCGGCGGCCGATGGCTGGACGAGAAACTCGACTACAGCGACAATGTGATAGTCACAGCGGTACTTGCGTGAGCCGCAACGTAGCTTTCATCCTTGCCGACGAGGGCGGGAAGGAGTCCAATTTGGCACTTCCTGACCCGTCTTCCGCGGGAGCTGCGCAACCAGCTGAAGAGGGCCCCGGAGCCCCTTCTCCCCGCAGAGCGGAGGCCGCACCGCCTGTCTGGGACGCGGCGCTCAATGAATCCTTCGCCGCCGGAAATGAAAAGGCCCTGGCTGAGGCCTACCGGCAGTTTTCGCCTCTGGTGCACACTCTTGCGCTCCGCTCCCTGCGGGACCGCGCCGCGGCAGACGACGTTACCCAGGAAGTGTTTATCCGTGTCTGGCGGTCACGGTCCACCTTCGATCCGCACAAGGCAAGGCTGCCGGCGTGGATTGTGGGAATAACCAGGAACGCCATCACCGACGCGCTGGCGGCCTCCGCCAGAGAAACCCGCAAAGTCATGGCCGCCGCCGAGGTCCGGCCGGACGGTGAGCAGGATACGGGCGCGGGTCAGGCCGAAGTCTTGGCGGACCGGCTGCTGCTCGACGGCGAGCTTGAGCGGCTGGGGGAGCCGCAGGGGTCCATCATGAGGCTCGCCTTCTATGAGGACCTGACCCACCACCAGATTTCGCAAAAACTGAACCTGCCTCTTGGTACCGTCAAGAGCCACATTCGTCGAAGCCTGTCCCACCTGAGAAGCAGATTGGAGGTAGACCATGCAGCATCCTGACCCGGAAATTCTGAGCCTGCTCGCCCTGAACGAGCCCCTGGGCGACGAACAGACCATGGAACACCTCCGTTCCTGCCCCGAATGCGCAGCGGAATACGCGGCCCTTCGCCGGGCGGTCAGCGCCGTCAGGACTACGCCGGACAGCAGCGTGCTGGAACCGCCTGGCGCGAACGTCTGGACAGCCATCCACCGCGAACTGGGCCTTTCCGAGGCAGTGGCGCGAGATCCGTTGACGTCAGCTCCCGCCGTAACCGGGACTGCCGAGCCCGCCGAGACCGCGAAGCCTGCTGCCCCTGTCCCGTCCCGGACACGTTCGAGCAACGTGACGTGGCTCCGTCGGCCCATGGTCTGGCTTGCAGCCGCCGCCGCACTCGTGGTCGCCGCCGGAATCGCCTTGTCTGTTGGCCGGCCGGCTCCTCCGCTGGCCGAGGCTGAACTCGCACCGCTGGCTCAGTACTCGGCCACAGGATCCGCCAAGGTCACCGAATCAAGGGACGGCTCGCGCACTATCGAGGTGGAACTCAACAAGACCGAGGCAAAGGGCTACCAGGAAGTGTGGCTGATTGCCCCGGACCTCTCCCGGCTTGTCAGCCTGGGCATCATGAACTCATCCTCGGGACGTTTTGAGGTTCCGGCCGGGCTGGATCTGTCCGCTTATCCCATCGTGGACGTGTCCGACGAACCCCTCGACGGCGATCCCGCGCATTCGAGCGTGAGCATCGTCCGGGGCACCCTCAAACTGTGACGGGCTAACGGGCGGAAGCGGACCCCCTGCGTTTGCGTCACGCAGGTAATTACGTGACACGAAGCTTTCTTAATTGGAGCGAGGATAGGCTAGCCTTACTCACGTTCGCTTCATTGATCTAAGGAGTTCCGTGACTTCCCCCCTCTTCTCCGGCTCCGGCCGTCTGCCCGGCGCAGGAACCACCCGCCGCGCCCTGCTCAAGACCGCCGGCAAGGCAACCGCAGTGGCGGCTGCCGCAGCCCTTGCGCTGACCGGCTGCTCCACCGGCCCGGCCGCTTCAACCTCGGCCTCGTCCGCCGCCGAGTCCTCCAGCACGCAGTTCCCGGTCACCATCAAGCACGCCTTCGGTGAGACCACCATCAAGGAGCAGCCCAAGCGCGTCGCCACCGTGTCCTGGGTCAATGACGATGTGGCCATTGCCCTGGACGTGGTCCCCGTCGGTATCCCGAAGAACGAGTGGGGCGGCAACGACAAGGGCTCCACTCCCTGGAAGGACGCCGCTCTCGAGAAGCTCGGCGCCGGCTTCGGCTCAGACAAGGCCCCCGCCCAGTACTCCGAGGCGGACGGCATCAACTTCACGGAGATCGCCAAGCTCAACCCCGATGTCATTCTCGGTGCCTACTCAGGCCTGACCGCAGAGGACTACAAGAAGCTCAGCGAGATCGCCCCCGTCGTGGCCCACCCCGATGTCGCCTATGGCACCTCCTGGCAGGACTCCACCAGCATCATCGGCAAGGCACTCGGCAAGGAAGCCGAGGCAGCGAAGCTGATCTCCGACACCGAGGCCACCATCAAGGAGAAGGCTGCCAAGTACCCGCAGCTCGCGGGCAAGACCTTTATCTACGGCAACCTGGAGCCCGCAAAGGGCGACGGCGTCAACGTCTACACCGCCAACGACAACCGCCCGCGGTTCCTGTCCTCCATTGGCATGCAGCTGGCGCCGGTTGTGGAGGAGAAGTCAAAGGGTTCCAAGGAGTTCTTCCTGGAGTGGTCGGCTGAGAAGGCCAACGAGCTGGATTCCGACATCTTCGTGACCTGGGTCCCGGATGCCAAAACCACCGACGCCATCAAGAAGGACCCGCTGCTCGGCCAGATCCCTGCCATCAAGGACGGGGCCCTCGTAGCCGATTCGGACAACACGCTGACCCTCTCGATCTCGGCCGCCTCCCCGCTGAGCCTGCCGTGGTCGCTGGACACGTTCCTCCCGCAGCTGGGCAAAGCTGCCGACGCGGTCCAGTAACCAGCCATGACACCACGTACGACGACGGTGCCCCCCGCCCAGCGCGAACGGACACTTGGGGCCCCTGCGGCCGAGACGGAAGGGCCACAAGTGCCCGTTCGCGCTCCGTGGCGGGGGAGCGCGCCGGCCGGGCGGATCGCCTGGCTGGCCGCCGCCGTCGTCGTACTTGTCCTTGCCTGTGCCGTGTCGCTGGCCGTGGGCGCGCGGGGCCTTTCCCTGGCCACGGTCTGGCAGGCGCTCACGCAGTTCGATCCGGCCGACGGCGATCACGCCGTTATCCACGCCCGCATCCCGCGCACCGTCATGGGTCTGCTGGCCGGCGGGGCGCTGGGCATGGCGGGCGCCGCCATGCAGGGTGTGACCCGCAACCCGCTGGCTGATCCCGGCATCATCGGCGTGAACGCCGGCGCCGCCCTGGCCGTGGTCACGGGAATCTACCTCTTCGGCGTCTCCTCCCTGAGCGGGTACATCTGGTTCGCATTCGGCGGCGCCGCGGCCGCCGCCGTCGTGGTGTACCTGATTGCGTCCATGGGCAGGGACGGTGCGACGCCGGTCAAGCTCGCCCTGGCGGGCGCCGCCCTGAGCGCGGGCCTGTACTCGCTGATGAACGTCATCCTGGTATCCAGCCAGGACACCCTGGACCGCTTCCGGTTCTGGCAGGTGGGCGGGATCGCCGGGCGCGACTGGTCCGTGATCCTCCCCGGCCTGCCGTTCCTCGCCGCGGGGGCGCTGATCGTGCTCTGCACCGGGCGCATCCTGAACAGCCTGGCCCTCGGCGACGACCTTGCCCGGGGACTCGGCCAGCGGGTGGGCCTGTCACGTTCGGTGACGGCGCTGGGCATCGTGCTGCTCTGCGGATCCGCCACAGCACTCGCCGGTCCGATCGCGTTCGTCGGGCTCGTCATTCCGCACGCGGTCCGTTTGCTGACCGGGCCGGACTACCGCTGGATCCTTCCTTTCTCCCTGGTGCTCGCCCCGGCCCTGCTGCTTGTGTCCGATGTCATCGGGCGTGTGGTGCTGCTCCCGGGCGAGGTTCCCGCAGGCATCATGACGGCCCTCGTGGGCGCCCCGGTCTTCGTGTGGCTGGTCCGCCGCGGCAAGGGGGCCGGACTGTGAGCACGAACCCCGCACCAACAGGCCAGCGCGAACGGACACTTGAGGCCCCTCACCCCCAGCGCGAACGGGCAGATAATGCCCTCAAAACCGCGAAAACAGGGCATTATCTGCCCGCTCGCGCATCGTTCCTGCGCCGGACGCTGCTGAACCGGACAGCGATCTTGGGCGCCGCCGTCGTGATCCTCTTCGCCGCGGGCATCCTGCTCGGCAGCTACACGGTCACCATCCCGGACTTCTTCCGGATCCTCACCGCGCACTTCGCCGGTGGCGAGAAGATTCCGGGTGCCAGCTTCATCGTGATGGAGAGCAAACTGCCGCGGGCGGTCATCGGCACCATGATCGGGCTCGCCTTTGGACTGTCCGGCGGCCTGTTCCAGACCATGCTCCGCAACCCGCTGGCCAGCCCCGACGTCATCGGCATCAGCTACGGTGCCAGCGCCGCCGCCGTCACGGCCATCGTCGTATTCGGGGCCTCCGGTGCCGCCGTTTCGGGCGCGGCCCTGGGCGGTGCCCTGGGCGTGGCGGCAGTGGTCTACGGCATCTCCCGCAGCGGCACGCTGCGTGCGGGAGCCGGCGCGGGAACCGGCAGCGCCGCCGGCAACCGGCTCATCCTCGCGGGCGTCGGGATTGCCTCGGCACTCGGCGCGCTGGTGAACTTCCTGCTGACCCGCACGGACATCCGCACCGCGGCCGATGCCCTCGTCTGGCTCAACGGCTCACTCAACGCCGCGAGCTGGGACCGTGCCGGCGTGCTGGCGGCGGCCCTCCTGATCCTCGTGCCCGCGGTCGCGGTCCTGGCCGGACCGCTGCGCATCATCGAACTCGGCGATGACACCGCCGCCGGACTCGGCATCCGCGTGCACCGCACCCGGCTGGGCGTGGTGCTCACCGCCGTCGCGCTGGCAGCGGTGGCGACGGCGGCAGCAGGGCCGGTGGCCTTCGTCGCCTTCCTGGCCGGCCCCATTGCCCGCCGCTTCGCCGGCAAAGCCAGCCTCCCGGCGTCGGCCCTGGTGGGTGCGCTGATCGTCCTGGCCGCCGACTACTTCGCCGCCAACATCGCCCCGCTGCTGCTGGACGGCACGGTGCTGCCGGTCGGTGTGGTCACCGGCGCCCTGGGCGCCCCCTTCCTGCTCTGGCTTCTCGTCACCGCCAACCGAAAGGATGCCTGACATGGCTGTTCTCAAAGCGAAGGACCTGACGCTGCAGTACGACCAGCGGCGCGTCGTGGAGGGGCTCACCGCAGAGATCCCGGAGGGCCGGGTGACCATGATCGTGGGCGCCAACGCCTGCGGCAAGTCCACGCTCCTTCGGGGGCTGTCCCGGCTGCTCAAACCCGCCGGCGGAACGGTCACCCTCGACGGCAAGGACATCCATTCCGTCCCCGCACGCGAACTGGCGCGCACCCTGGGTCTGCTGCCGCAGCACCCCACCGCCCCCGACGGCATCACCGTCCGGGACCTGGTGGGCCGTGGCCGGTACCCGCACCAGGGCCTCTTCCGCAGCTGGTCAGAGAAGGACGACGCCGCGGTGCAGCGCGCGCTGGAAATCACCGAAACGCTGGACCTCGCCGGGCGGAACGTCGACGAGCTGTCCGGCGGGCAGCGCCAGCGCGTGTGGATCGCCATGGCATTGGCGCAGGAAACGGACGTGCTTCTGCTCGATGAGCCCACCACGTACCTGGACCTCGCGCACCAGGTGGAGGTGCTGGACCTTGTGACCGACCTCAACCGGCAGCGCGGCACCACGGTGGCCATCGTGCTGCACGACCTCAACCTCGCGGCCCGGTACGCGGACCACGTCATTGCCCTCAAGGGCGGCCGGATCGTCGCCGAGGGAGGAGCTGCCGATGTGATCACCGAGGAGCTCGTCCTGGACGTTTTCGGGCTGGAATCCCGCGTGCTGCCGGACCCCGTGTCCGGCACTCCGCTGATCATCCCGATCGGCCGCCACCACGCTGCCCCAAAAGCCGCAACCACAACCCTGGAGTTGGTCTCATGAGCTCAGTCAACGGCCCGGCAGGAACAGCCACGAAGGCCACGCCGCGAGAAAGGTCCGGGGCCATGCCGCAGTTCGCCACCGAGCCGATGACGCTCGCCTTCGACGTCACGGTCAGCGCCGTCCAGGAGCTCGGCGCCAACTTCCGCCGCATCACATTCGGTGGCTACTCGCTGCGGGACTTTGGCGTGCACGGCAGGACCATGGACCTGCGCATCAAGCTCGTGATCCCTTCCCTGGCCGACGACGGCACTCAGCTTGAGCTGCCGCCTTTCCACATGGAAAACACCGGCTGGTACAAGGAGTGGCTCGCCATGGATCCGGCGATCCGTGGCTCCATGCGCACCTACACCGTGCGGCAGGCCCGGCTCGACGCCGTGTACCCCGAGATCGACGTCGACTTCGTGATGCACTTCGATGCTGCCGGTCATGGCGGCCCAGCGGCCAACTGGGCGCTCAATGCCCGCCCGGGCGATGCCCTGACCATCATCGGGCCGAACAACCGGGCCGCGCACTGCGTGACGGCGGAGATCTACTCGGGCATTGAGTGGCGTCCTGGCCTGGCACAGCGCGTCCTCTTGGCGGGTGACGAGACGGCCGTTCCGGCCATCAGCGCCATCCTGGAAAGCCTTCCGGAGTACATGACCGGGCACGCGTTCCTGGAAGTCCCGGAGGCCGGTGACTTCCTCGATCTCCAGACAAAAGCCGACGTCGACATCACCTGGCTCGCCCGCGGTGCCGCGATCGGACGCTCGCGTCCGCACGGCCAACTGCTCCAGGAAGCTGTCCGCGCCGCCGTCCCGGTGCCGGGCTGGGTGGGCATCAAGTCCACCGACGCGGCGGCAGGCCCGGAGCCGGAGGACGTCAACGTCGACCAGGACATCCTGTGGGAGACGCCGGCGCGCATGGATACGGCAGCGATCGGAGCCACCAAGAACCCGGCCGTTCCCGCGGGTGCCATGCCCTTCTATGCCTGGATGGCGGGCGAAGCCGGCGTCATCAAGGACCTGCGGCGCTACCTGGTCCGGGACGTTGGCATCGACCGGAAGCAGGTTGCCTTCATGGGGTACTGGCGGCAGGGGAAGGCCGAACTCTAACCCCGACGCTCCCTCACTTTTGGTGGGTGTGTTGCCTGACGCTCCCTCACTTTTGGTGGGTGTGAGTGAGGGAGCGTTGGGTGAGGTGCTGCGGGATCTGAGGGAGCGTTGGCGTTCACCTGCGGTTTCCCTCCGCGTTTCTCCGGGCGGGTACCTTGTGCGGATGGGTTCTTATCCTTTGCTTCCGGATCGGCATGGGCGACGGCGATATGTGGCCTTGGGTGATTCGTTCACCGAGGGGGTGGGGGATCGGAGCAAGCATCTGCCCAACGGTGTGCGGGGCTGGGCCGACCGCGTGGCGGAGAGGCTCGCCAAGGCGGAGGCGGGCTGGGAGTACGCCAACCTGGCGATCAGGAGCAAACGGCTGCGCCACGTCATCGCCGAACAGCTGGAACCGGCGCTGGCCCTGGAACCGACACTCATTACGCTGTATGCCGGCGGCAACGACATCCTGGACTTCGGGACGGACATGGACGTGCTCATGGCCCAGTACGAGGCGCTCGTGGCGACGCTTGCCGGAACCGGTGCCACCCTGGTGCTGTTCACCGGATTCGACATCAGGGTGTCCGCACTGCTGGAGCCGCTGAAAAAGAGAAACGCCGCTTATAACGAACGGGTGCGGGAACTTGCTGCCAAATACGGGGCCGTGTTGGTGGACTATTGGTGCTTCGATGCCCTGCAGGACCGCCGGATGTGGGACGCGGACCGCCTGCACATGTCCAAGGCCGGCCACAAATATGTGGCCGCCCAGGTCCTGGACCACCTCGGCGTGCCGCACAAGATCAGCCTCAAGGAGTGGGAACCCCCGTCGAGAATGACGCTCCGCGACTGGGAGAGACGGCAACGACGCTGGGTGAACGACTGGGTGCTCCCGCTGTTCGGACGGAAACTCCGTGGTGTGACGCTGGGAGACAACCTCAGTCCGCGCTGGCCCGATCCTGTGAAAGTGCCCCGCAAGGGCGGCCTGAAGAAGCTGATCGAACAGGCCGAGCGCTGAGTCGGCTAGTTCGGCGGCCCAGGCTGGTCCAGCAGGTTCTCAAAACCCGGAGCCACGCGGGTCGCAGCGAATTCCATGACTTCGAACTCGGCCACACCGTTGACGTAGAACGGGTCTTGCGCGAGGGAAGCGTCCAGCGTATGCCGGTCGGCTTTCGACAGCAGCAGGCCGCCGGTGCGGGGGACCTTCCTGCCGGCGGCCATGAATACGCCCTCGTCGAAGGCGTCCTTGAGCCAGGCGACGTGGGCGTCCAGGTGGTAATCCACGATATCTTGGGCGACCTTGTATGTCAGGGAAACTACGTACATGCCCGCCAGCCTACCGTTTCTCCCGGATTCCCTACCCGGGAAGGTGCGCCGCTTGAACCGTCAATCTTCTTTTCTCCTAGGATGGAGCCATGACCGAACCGCGCTGGCTCAACGCCGATGAACGCCGGGCCTGGCTCGCCCAGCTGAGCATTAACACCATGCTGCCGGCGGCCCTGGATACCCAGTTGCACACGGCCGGCAAGTTGTCGCTGTTCGACTACAACGTTCTGGCGATGCTCTCCGAGGCCGAGGGGCGCTTCCTGCCCATGAGTGAATTGGCCGCCCGGACCAGTTCGTCACTCTCCAGGCTTTCGCACGTGGTCACCAAACTCCAAAGCCGCGGATGGGTGGAACGCCGGCCGCACCCGGGCGATGCACGTGTGACCACCGCGCACCTGACGGAGCGGGGCATGAAGACGATTGTGGGCCTGGCTCCGGGTCACGTGGAATCAGTCCGCTCCCTGTTCCTTGACGCCCTGACCGAGCAAGACGTCACGGACCTTGCGCGCATCGGGGAAAAGATCGTGGCTCGCTTGGACAGTAACCACTGGATCCTCCGCGAACAGCCACCCAGGAAGTAGCCGCCGGCGGTAGCCCCCGGAGCGGCCACCACGATCAGGCGCGCCTTGGTTGCTCGCGGCAACTGCTGGCAGACTGGACCCATGGATTTCATGTCCCGCTTCGTAGCCTTGGGAGACTCCTTCACGGAAGGCGTCGGTGACGACGACCCCGCCCGCCCCAATGGCGTCCGCGGCTGGGCAGACCGGGTTGCCGAGCAACTGGGTGCAGCCGATCCGGGGTTTGGCTACGCGAACCTCGCCATCCGTGGCAAGAAGCTACGCCAGATTCTGGCAGAGCAGGTGGATGCCGCCGTCGAACTGCAACCCACGTTGGTGAGCATCTACGCCGGCGCCAATGACATCCTCCGGCCCAAGGTCGACATCGACAACCTGCTCGAGGAGTACGACGCCGGGATCCGCAAACTCAGGGCGACCGGCGCCACGGTGGTGATGTTCACCGGTTTCGACGCCCGCGGCTCAAAGGTGTTCGGCACCATGCGCGGCCGCACTGCCATCTACAACGAACTCGTGCGCGGCATCGCCGGAGACCACGGAGCGCTGCTGGTGGACTATTGGCGCTTCAACGAGTATTACGACTGGGGCATGTGGGCTAAGGACCGCATGCACATGTCTTCAGCCGGGCACGCCAACATGGCCAAGCGCGTCCTCACCGTGCTTGAGCATGACCACTCCATCGACGTTCCGCCCATGACTCCGGTGCCCGAGCTCAGAGGGGTCGAAGCCCTTCGCGCGAATGCGCAATGGTTCCGCGAGTTCGCCGCGCCCTGGGTTGTCCGGCGCGTCACCGGAAAATCCTCAGGCGACGGACTCCAGCCGAAGTACCCGCAACTCACCCGCCTCTGAGGTTTGCGCCGCCGGATTAGCCTTTAATTCGCACGTCTCGTAGACTTGGTAGGCGCTAGGTGGCGCGGAGCGTGTGCAATTGCTCCGGTTGGCGGCGGCTGTATGCAGTAATAACAGTCCCGCAGGCCGGTAGTTAGGGGCTCAAGTTGCGTGCATTCCTGTATTCGCCCAGCATCCCGGCACTTCGCAGTGGCTTCCATTGCCCGGTGCCCGCGGCCCATCGTATTTCGCCGCAGCACGGATTCCCGGACTTGCCGAAGAATTTATGCCTGCGGAAAGACGAAAAGCATGGGGACTGGATGCGGACGCCGCCTGCCGCACGGTGACGCAGAACGCTGCCAGCCGTTTCAATCATTTTTCAGAGGAGAGTCGTCATGGCAGCACACTGCCAGGTGACCGGAGCCGAGCCGGGCTTTGGACACAGCATTTCGCACTCGCACCGCCGCAACAAGCGCCGGTTCGACCCGAACATTCAGAAGAAGCGCTACTGGGTTCCGTCCCTGCGCCGCAATGTCACCCTGCAGGTCTCTGCAAAGGGCATTAAGACCATCGACGTACGCGGTATCGACGCAGTCGTTGCCAGCATTCTTGCACGAGGGGTGAAGCTCTAGTGGCTAAGGACAAGGACGTACGTCCGATCATCAAGCTCAAGTCGACCGCGGGCACGGGTTACACCTACGTCACCCGGAAGAACCGTCGTAACGACCCGGACCGCCTGGTCCTGAAGAAGTACGACCCCAAGATCCGCCAGCACGTCGAATTCCGAGAGGAGCGCTAAACATGGCTAAGAAGTCCAAGATTGCTCGTAACGAGCAGCGCAAGGTCATCGTTGAGCGTTACGCCGCAAAGCGCCTCGAGCTGAAGAAGACCCTGGTTGACCCCAACGCGACGGATGAAGCACGCGAAGCTGCACGCCTCGGCCTGCAGAAGCTGCCCCGCAACGCCTCCCCGATCCGTCTGCGTAACCGCGACATCATCGACGGCCGTCCCCGCGGTACCTTCCAGAAGTTTGGTATCTCCCGTGTTCGTTTCCGCGACATGGCTCACCGTGGTGAGCTCCCGGGCATCACCAAGTCTTCCTGGTAATTCAGCACCGCTGATTCCAGCTGCTTGAAAAGGGCCGGCAACCGTTTGGTTGCCGGCCCTTTTTTGCGTTTCCGCACGGCGCATCCCGCGCTAGGTTGCGCGTGACGCACCACACAGAACGGAATTACGACGCCGACCCCCGGTTTTGTCATCAGATCCCCCTGCGGTTCCGCGGAATCACGCGGTTTTTAGCCGCACCACAGGCCAGTTCGGGGTGGGTTTGCGGTGGGGGTTGGGTGGGTGTATTGTTTTCTAAGTCGCCGAGAGGGGGCCGGCGGGAAGCTGGTTACCGGAGGCGGCCAAATCCCCTTCTGAACAGCCTGTGAATGGTTCGCTTGTTTGGCGTGCCGGTTGCGGGTGGGGCTGGTTTTGATGGCGGGGCGGGTCGCGGAAACGTTGATTTGCTTTGGGTCTTGGAACCGGGTAAGTT
>NZ_JAFHKT010000105.1 GCF_017052465.1 Arthrobacter pascens | reverse complement strand
GCGGCTTCGGCGTCGGAGGTGCTTTCTCCTGCGCCGAGGTTGGCGCGGAGTTTGGCGCCGAGGTCGGCGTCGACGTTGGTCCAGTACTGGATGGCGCGTTCCTTGATGCCGGGGCTCTTCACGCCGCCCACGGCGCCGGTGATGGTCTCGAGCAGGCGGGCCTTGGCGGCGTCGTCGTAGACCTCGCGGTACAGGGTGCCGGCCTGGCCGAAGTCGCCGTCCTCGGCGTGCAGGGAGTGCGCGGCGAGGGTCAGTTCGCCGTCGTTCTCCCAGCCGCCGGCCGGGTTCTGCGGCTCGACGGCGGCGGGGCCGCCGACCGAGTTCGGGGCGTAGACCGGGGTGGACGGGGCGTTGAACAGGTAGCGTCCGGCGCCGTCCTGGCTGTAGTTGTTGACCTGGTTCTTGGGCTGGTTCACCGGGATCTGGGCGTGGTTGGTGCCCACGCGGTAGCGGTGCGCGTCGGCGTAGGAGAAGATCCGGGCCTGCAGCATCTTGTCCGGGGACGCGGCGATGCCGGGCACGAAGTTCGACGGCGCGAAGGTGGCCTGTTCGATCTGCGCGAAGTAGTTCTCCGGGTTCCGGTTCAGCTCCATGGTGCCGACCTTGATCAGCGGGTAGTCCGCGTGCGGCCAGACCTTGGTCAGGTCGAACGGGTTGAAGCGGTAGGTCTTGGCGTCCTCGTAGGGCATGACCTGCACGTGCAGGTCCCAGGAGGGCAGGTTGCCGGCTTCGATGTTCTCGTGCAGGTCCCGGATGTAGAAGTCCGCGTCGGAGCCGGCGAGGGCCTCGGCCTGCTCACCGGACATGGTCTTCACGCCCTGGTTGGACTTGAAGTGGTACTTCACCCAGAACCGCTCGCCGGCGGCGTTGATCCACTGGTACGTGTGCGAGCCGTAGCCCTGCATTTCCCGCCAGGACGCCGGCAGCCCGCGGTCACCCATCAGCCAGGTGACCTGGTGGGCGGACTCGGGGGAGAGGGTCCAGAAGTCCCACTGCATGTCCGCGTCACGCAGGTGCGTGCCGGGCAGGCGCTTCTGGGAGTGGATGAAGTCCGGGAACTTGATGCCGTCGCGGATGAAGAACACCGGGGTGTTGTTGCCCACGAGGTCGTAGTTGCCCTCGGAGGTGTAGAACTTCACCGCGAAACCGCGCGGGTCCCGCCAGGTGTCCGGGGAGCCGTTCTCGCCCGCGACCGAGGAGAAACGGATCAGCATCTCGGTCTC
>NZ_JAFHKT010000104.1 GCF_017052465.1 Arthrobacter pascens | reverse complement strand
CTCGGGATCCAGGTTATTCATGAGCATGCGCAGCGGGGCTTCCGTCTGCCAGGACTTGGCGGTGAGCTCGGTGCCGCGGGCCGCTTTGACCGGGCGGGCACCGGTAGTGAAATCGGCGGGTGCCATGAGGGGCTCCTTCGTTGGTTTTGCAGACCAGTGCGGTCTGCGTTGGTGTAGGGGGACGGGATGCTCGGACTCAACTGCCGATCCCGTCCGTTTGAAGTGCTGATCTAAGTAGGCTGGATTTTCTCTCCCCGGGGTAGGGGAACGTGTGGGTTCTTGTCCGGTATCGCGGACAGGGCTGGCGCGGCTTAAACGAAGGCGGCGACGCCCGTGATGGCTCGCCCGGCCACCAAGGTGTTGATTTCGTAGGTGCCTTCGTAGGTGTAGATTGCTTCGGCGTCGCAGAAGATTTTCGCCATCTCGTAGTCAGTGACGATGCCGTTGCCGCCAAGGATGCTGCGGCCGAGCGCGACCGTTTCGCGCATGCGCTTGGTGGCGAAAGCCTTCGCCATGGCGGAATGTTCGTTCTTGGACTCGCCGGCGTCTTCGAGCTGCGCGAGCCGGACCATCATCCCCATGGAGCTCATCGAGTTGCTGAGCATGGTGACGAGCTGTTCCTGGACCAACTGGAACGCTGCCAGCGGTTTGCCGAACTGGTGGCGCTCTACGGCATATTTGCGTGCAACGTCGAAGGCGGCCATTTGGAGGCCGACAGCCTGCCAGCCGACGGTTGCCCGTGTGGACTTGAGGACTTTGTTGGTATCCCGGAAGCTGTTGGCGCCCGCGAGGCGGAACTCATCGGAAATGCGCAGATCTGTGAGCTTGATATCGGCGTTCTGAACGCTGCGCAGGGAAATCCTGTTTTGGATGAGCGTGGCGGAGAATCCCGGTGTCTTTGTGTCGACCAGGAAGCCCTTGACCTGCTCGTCCTCGATGTCCTTGGCCCAGATGATCACGTAGTCAGAGAACGTCGAGTTGCCGATCCACCGCTTTTCTCCGTTGAGAACCCATTTATCTTCTTCCCTGACCGCGGTCGTGCGGGTTCCGCCGGCCACGTCTGAACCGGCCAGCGGTTCAGTGATGGCGAACACGCCTGTTTTCTTGAGAGCGTAGATGTCCGGCAACCATGCCGCTTTCTGCTCTTCCGAGGCCAACAGTTCGATCGAACCGGTGAACAAGCCATCCTGTCCGCTCATGAAGGTTCCCACTGACGCGTCGGCGCGGTGGATTTCTGCGGTGAGAAGGCCGGCAAAGAGATGCGAGTGGCCCTGTCTGCGGACAGGGCTGATGATGTCCAGTGCGGCGATCTTCGGGATCAGCTCCATCGGAAATTCGCTGCGGTTCCAGTAGTCGGTGGCGATGGGACGCACCTCGGCGTCAAGCCACCTCCTGACTTCGTGCAGCCGTTCGCGTTCGTGAGACGGAAGGAGGCCTTCGAAGTCGAAGAAGTCCCCTGTCGGGTATGGCAGGTCAGTTGTTTGGGTACTGGGCTGGCTCAAGGTGGCCTCCGGATGTGTCAGGGATTAGGGAAGAAGTTTCCAGGCCTCCCGGCTCCGGACTCTTCCGTCGGCGGCGCGGGGGCATGGATCGAAGCTATCCGAAGCTCCGCATCAGAAATGAGCTGAATCACAGTTTTGCCCCCATTGTCCGAAACCCCGGACGAAACGTCGCGGCTTTCGGGTGATGCCGCTCACAGCCCGTGCTCAGATTGAATCAAAGGTTGGGGGACCTCCATACGGTCGTCAAAGTGAGGAATAGCATGCAGGCCACAACAAAAACGGGATCAGCGCCACGCGTTGAGCGCCGCTCCATCGACTTCGTCCCGGAAAACGAACGTCACGGTTCCCCGGCACAGCAGTTCACGCTGTGGTTCGGAGCGAACATGCAGATCACTGCCATCGTCGACGGCGCCCTCGCGGTGTTGTTCGGAGCAGACGCCCTGTGGGCGATCATCGGTTTGCTGATCGGCAACCTTCTTGGCGGTGCTGTCATGGCGCTGCATGCGGCCCAGGGCCCCAAGCTCGGGCTTCCGCAGATGATTTCCAGTCGGGCCCAGTTCGGCATTCTCGGTGCCGTTATTCCGCTGGTGCTGGTCATCATCATGTACCTCGGATTCGCTGCCACAGGTACGGTGCTGGCCGGCCAGGCTGTGGACGAGATCCTGCACACCGGCACGCCGGCTGTGGGCATGGTCATCTTTGGTGCGCTGACTATCCTCGTCGCGACGCTGGGCTACAAGTACATTCACATGCTGGGGCGCATCGCCACGATCGTCGGCGTGCTCGGCTTCACTTACCTCGGCATCCGGCTGTTCACCAGCCAGGACGTAGGAGCCCTCCTGGGATCCGGGAATTTCGAATTCCCCACGTTTTTGCTCGCCATCTCCCTCAGCGCCGGATGGCAGCTGACCTACGGACCGTACGTGGCCGACTACTCCCGCTACCTTCCTTCCAACACCCCGGCCCGCAAGACGTTCCAGGCGTCCTACTTCGGCACGGTGCTCGGCTCCCAATGGTCCATGACCCTCGGTGCTCTCTTCGCCGCCCTTGCTCTGCCGAAGGGGGAGAGGTTCCTGGACGGTCAGGTCGCCTTCCTCGGGGAAATGAGCGGCGGCGGGTTGATTGCCGTGGTCATCTACCTGGTTATCGTGATTGGAAAGCTTACGGTGAACACGCTGAACGCCTACGGCGGATACATGACCATGCTGACCTCGGTCACGGCGTTCACCCGCAAAACCGGTGTAGCGACCTGGACCCGGTTCGCCTACGTCGTCGGCTTCATTGGGCTGTCCGTGCTCATCGCCGTTCTGGCATCGCCGGACTTCATTGCCAACTTCAAAAACTTCGTGCTGCTGCTGCTCATGGTTTTCATCCCCTGGAGTTCCATCAACCTCGTCGACTACTACCTGATCTCTAAGGAAAAAGTCGACATCCCGGCCCTGTACGACCTGAACGGCCGGTACGGGCGTTGGAACAAGACGGCCCTGATCACCTATGCGGTGGGCATCCTGGTGCAGATTCCGTTCTTGGCCCAAGCCCTTTACACAGGGCCCATGACTAAGCTCCTGGGCGGGGCTGACGTCTCCTGGCTCGTGGGGCTGGTGGTCACAGCCCTGGTGTTCTACCCGCTGGCCAAGAGGAACTCCAATGCACCATCCCACATGATTTACCCGGCTGAAACCGGTACTGAAGCACTACAACAAGTGGCGAACCCCGCGCCCAGCAGCCCGGCCCTTTAGCCTGCCAGGGCGGGCCCTGAGACGCCTGCCCCTGAAAAACAGCACTGATACCGGATGAGTGTCCCGGCCACATACGTGGCCGGGACACTCATCCGTTAACCGGCAGTCACCCGCGAATGCCCAGCCTGCGCGATATCTCGCGGGCACAGCGGCTCACCTCGGGAATCCACTCGCGGGCCACGTCTTCAATTCGCATTGCCCGTTCCTCCGCCGTCTCGGCATCCTTGGCGCGGCGTGCACCTCCAGGAGGGAACGCCCGGTTGGAAACCGTCAACGTCACGCTTGCCACGGGATAACGCTCCCGGTCCAGGACCGCGACGGCAACGGAAGAGAAACCGACAGTGATCTCATCCTGTTCCCACGCGTAGCCCAAGGACCGCGCCCGCGACAGCAGGTCCTGCAGGGCCGGCAAGGACTGCGGCCCATTGTCATTGCGAACTGTGAAGGCCTCCGGACCGGGAAACAACGCAGCGACCTGGGCGGGATCCATTTGCGCCATCATCGCCCTGCCGCTGGCCGTCAGATGGGCCGGAAGCCTGACGCCGGTGTCGGTCACCAGAGGGCGCTGGCGGGGAGCGCGTTCTTCAATGACGTAAACGACGTCCCGGCCATGCATCACCGCAAGGTGGGCTGTGCGACGGGTCCGGCCCACCAGACGCGCGAGCGGGTGACGGGCAATGCGCTGAAGAGGGGCCTGCCGTGAATAGCCGGTCCCGAGTTCATGTGCCGTGACACCCAGCGCGTATTTTTGTTCCTCCGGAAGATGAACCAGAAACCCGTCATCAACCAAGGCCGCGATCAACTGATACGTCGTTGATCGAGGTAATCCCACGTCACGGGCGATGATCGAGGCGGCCACCGGGCCGGCCTGTTCGGCGACGTACCTGAGAACGGCGAGGACCTGGACGGCAGCGGGGGCTTTGGGACGCAGCAATGAGCTACTCATGATCCTAGAATACGCCCCATCGTGTCCGGCATACCGGACACGATGCAGGTGCTTCCCATCGCTCCCTGGGCTCTCCGGTGGTGGGATGGAAACAACAAAAAGGCCGCCGGAATACCTGCCGCAGCCGCCGACGATGAGGACCTCAAATGACCAACCAACCAACCCCCTCCGCAGCCGACAGGACCGCCGGCCAGGAGGAGAACCGGACACCTGCGGGTGCCCTCCAAGGAATCCGGGTCCTCGACCTGTCCAGGGTGCTGGCCGGGCCCTTCTGCGCCATGATCTTGGCTGACCTGGGAGCCGAGGTGATCAAAGTTGAAAGCCCCGACGGTGACGACTCACGTCACTTCGGCCCCACGGTGAACGGCGAATCAGGCTACTACCGCCTCTTCAACCGCAACAAGTACGGCATCACACTCAACTTGAAGGACGACAAGTGCCGGACCACGCTCCTGGACCTCGTCAAGAACGCCGACGTCGTCATCGAAAATTTCCGACCCGGAGTGATGGGCCGGCTCGGTATCGCTGCCAGCACCCTTCTTGAAGTCAATCCCCGACTCGTGGTGGTCAGCATCAGCGGTTTCGGGCAGGACAGTGCCCTCCGCAACGCCCCTGCCTACGACCTGATCGCGCAGGCAATGAGCGGACTGATGTCCGTGACAGGATGGCCGGGAGGCCAGCCGACGCGGGCGGGGGTCAGCCTTGGCGACCTCATCCCCGGGCTCTACGGCGCAACCGCCGCCCTGGCCGCACTACAAGAGCGCCATCTGACCGGACAAGGCCAGCACATCGACATTGCCATGCTCGACAGTCTGGTATCGATCCTGGAATCGGTCGGAATGCGTGCTCTGCACGGTGAGGAACCCACTGCCTGCGGCAATGATCACGCCATGTCCACACCCTTCAGCACCTACCGGACAAAGGATGGAACCGTGGCCATCGCCATAGCCGGTGACAGGCTCTTCCCTCGCCTTACCCAAGCCCTTGGACGGGAAGAATGGCTGATGGACGAAAGGTTCAGTGAACAGACGCGTCGGAACACGCACCCTGTCGAATTCCGGGCGGCCCTGGAAGATGCCCTCAGCACGCGCACCACCGAAGAGACAGTGTCGCTGCTTCAGGAGCACGAGGTACCCGTGTCCGAGGTCTACTCCGTTACGGACGCCCTCACCAATGACTATGCCCGCGCACGGGGACTCGTCGCAGTCGAGCCCGACGGGTTCGCCACTCTCGCCTCACCAATCCGGCTGACCGGTTCCGTGCAGCCCCGCCCAGCGCCCAAGCTGGGCGAGCACAACGACCGCATCAATGAGTGGCTCACATCATCATCGGCAGTCGCAGACCTGGCCTCGATCTGATCGACGAAACCAGGAGTTTGAAGGTCCGCGTCCCTTGAACGCCATCTTCATTACCTCCCTTGACCTTCACGCTGATGGCACGGTTTACAGTTGCCGAATGACTCCAGAAACAAAAGCCGCCGCGTCATATTCCCGCCGCCCTCCACGCCTGGTGGTCGTCCACGGCTACGGGGCCACCACGGAGAACCACTGGTTCCCGTGGCTGCAGCAACGGATGGCCTCGCAGGGCTGGGACGTCACGTTGGCGGATTTGCCGGACAGTGACGCACCGGCCGCGGGACCTTGGGCCGGGGCGGTGGAAGATGCGGTGGGCCAGGTTGACGGCCGCACCTATCTCATCGGGCACAGCCTGGGCTGCATTACCCTCCTGCGGCATCTGGCCGGACGCACAGATCCGTGGAGTCTGGGCGGGATCATCCTCGTTGCAGGATTCACCGGGAAACTCGAATCACTGCCGGAACTAGACCCATACCTCGAGGAGAACGTGGAACTGCAGGACCTGCCAGGCAGCATCCGGAACCGCCTGGTGATCCACTCCGATGACGACCCGCTGGTGCCGCCGTCCGCTTCGGCGTCCTTGGCCGACAGGCTCAAAGCGCCTGCTCTGGTGATTCCCGGGGCCAAGCACTTCCTGGACGTCGACGGCGTGACGGAGCTGCCGGAAGCGGCAGCGGCACTGGCCGGCTGGGCTTCCTAGCAGCCGGGTGCATCGGAAACCGGCAGGTTGACGCCGCTTCTACTGCGCGGTGTCCGCCCAGCCTTTGCTGGCCGGACCGCCGTCGGGCCCGTCCTCACAGAGCTGCGCCGCGGTGCCGGCGGCCTGCGCGATCGCCGCGGCTGACTCCTTGGAGTCAGCCCCGCCGCTGCCGACGGCGAGTCCCGCCGCGTAGCCCACCATGAGGGTGGTGATCGGTGCGGCGGCGTGGGTCACCGACCGCGCCGACGTCCTGGCGAGATCCAGCACCTGTTCCTGGTCGAATTCAAGGTCCAAGAGCTGCAGGGCCTGCGCCAGCCGGTGGCTCCACTGGGCCAGGATCTGTGCCTCGTCGTCGTCGACAGCCATGTTCACTCCTCGGTAGTGGCTTCTGCGGCGGGGCGTGCCAGCCATCCCGCCCGGTGGCCACGACACTACAAGGCTTTCCGGCGTAAGTCACCGGTGGGAGTGTGGGCGTGCCCGCATCCTGAGGAACAGCCAGACGGTTCGGGGGAGCGGCCAGATAAGGGCCAGCGCCAACACGGGCACGAGCATGACGCCGACGTCGGGAAACTGGCGGACGATGACGGCCAGGTGGGTGTCGAACTTGGCGGGGGCGTAGATGAAGCAGAGCCACAGCGCGAACCCGTCGAGGGCGAGCGCCCCAAGGCCCACAGCCCACGGCGTCCACCGGCTGCCGGCCGCGGCGGGTCTCCGGAGCAGGACGGCGAGCGCCAGCCACAGGCTCAGCAGTTCCGCCAGCAGCAGTCCCAGCGAGACGGCCCAGCTGTAGCGCTGGAGCCAGTCCTCCTGCACCACCGTCGGCGCCGGCTGCTGCCCGTGGAGAATCCGCAGGACGTTGGTGTCGATGGCCTTGAGCCGCGACGGGGCCGAGGTGTCATTCGCGTTGATGACCATGGCGACGCCGAGCCCGGAGG
Organism: Arthrobacter pascens; assembly: GCF_017052465.1. GTDB lineage: Bacteria > Actinomycetota > Actinomycetes > Actinomycetales > Micrococcaceae > Arthrobacter > Arthrobacter pascens. The sequence goes on along the minus strand of NZ_JAFHKT010000104.1, from coordinate 41,392 downwards.
AGGGGACCACGGCCTGGTAGGTGTGCGAATTGCCCCATTCCCCTTGATGCTCCGCGAGCAGCGGCAAGGTGTCCGCATCGGGCTGTTCTCCAGGGGCGGCGGACTCCACGAGCGGCCGGGTGAACCACCCCATGGCGTACCCCTTGGACGCATCCACGCGCACCCGCGGCTCCAGCAGGGCCGCCACGCTTTCGGGCCGGAGGATGCGGCGGTCACGGTACATGCCCCCGTTGAGCAGGGCGCTCAGCTCATGGCTCTTGTCCTCGGCCGAGGCGTACATGGTGGTGGACGGCATTCCGGTGCTGGGTGCGGGCACGTCGGTCTGTTGCCAGAGCGCGCCGAACCACAGTGAATAGCCGGCAGCCGCATTGTCTGCACGGGCCGCAGCACGCGCGGGATGGCTGTGGGTCATCTCCAACGGCTCCAAGATGTGCTGCTCCACATAGTCCCCGAACGGCCGGCCGGAGACCGTCTGCACCAGCAGGCCCAGTATGTTGAAGTTGGCATTGGCGTAGCCGAATGCTTCGCCCGGCACTCCGGCCAGCGGGGAAGCTGACAGGGCGCGCACCCCTTCTTCGATGGCCTCCGGGCCCTGCGCGTCCGAGGCTTCGAAGGCCGTGTCCTTGGAGGCCATGCCGCTGGCCTGATGGAGCAGATGGCGCACCGTGATCTCTGCAGCGCGGCTGCCCCGCAACGTAAACCACGGGAGGTAGGTCCGCACCGGCTCGTCCAGCCGGAGCCGGCCGGCCTCGACCTGCTGCATCACGGCGATGGACGTGAGGGACTTGGTGGTTGACGCCAGCAGCACCGGCGTCTGGGGCGTCATTGGCCGCCCCGAGTCATCGGCGCGGCCGAACGCGGCGGAGTGCACCTGGACGCCGTCCTTGACGACGACGATGGCGACGCCCGGAATCCCCAGGGCGCTGATCTGCTCTCGGAGGAAGGTGTCCACCGCCTCGAATGCCTGGTCGGAGATGACTGGTTCTGCAGCCGGGCTTCCGACGGCGGCAGACGCCGGCGTTCCGGCGGCGTCTGCCGGCAGCGTGAAACCGCAGAGAACGGCAACCGCCAGGAAGCACGACAGCATGAAGCGCGATGACCAGGGACTCTTTCGCATGCGCACCTGCTTCGGCCGACCGTCTCTTCACGGTAGGGCCTGCCCGGGGGTAAGACAATGCACGCTGGCGCCGGGCGGGCGAGTGCGGCTCCCCTGCGGCCGCAACCTTCACGCCGGAAGATTCACGGCCGCAGGGGTGCCGGTACTACCCGAGAAGATACGGCAGGGATGTGGCAGCCAGGTGCAAGTCCTCCGCGCGAGCGGCCGGCCCGGTGATCATGCTGAGCAGGGGCGTGCCGGCGGCGCCGCTCACGGTCAGCGTCACCGGCGAGTCCACGATGGGCAGCGGGACCGCCATGATTCCCTTCCGGCCGGACAGTTCCAGCACGCCGGCGTCGATGATCACCCGCAGTTCGGACCCCTCGTCCGCCGGGAGGAACGCGTAGGCGAAGTCGGCGTTCCCGGCAGCCGTCACGCGGAGGCCCTCCCCGTCGTGTCGGAGGGTGGCCAAGGGCCCGTCTAGGGTGGCCAGGTGGATAACCGCCGCGGCGGTGACGGTGCACCGCAGGTCCGCGCCGCCGTCGAGCACTGTCTCGAAAACCGAGCCGCCCACGTGCTCCAGGTGGCCCGGCTGGGAGTACGTGGCGAGGTCGGCGTGCGGGGTGGCCACCAGGGTGTCGCCGTCGAGGGTCAGCGTGTGCGGAATGCTGAGCGCGCTGGCCCACTGCCCCTCGGGGCTGACCACGCCGCGGACCCAGAAGATCAGCGACGGCGCGCCGTCCTTGTCCCGGAAGAAGGACGGAGCGTAGTAGCTCTTGCCGAAGCTGAGCTGCCCCCAGGACCGGGCGGTGAACTTTCCGCCGGAGTAGCTGCCCACACCGTAGGCCACATAGTGCAGCACGTCGTCCTCCCAGATGGAGGTGACCAGGACGTGGGAGCCGCCGATCTCAAACAGCTGGGGGCATTCCCACATGGTGCCGGTCCAAACACGGTCCGTCTCCGTGCCGTTGCGCTGCGCGGCAACGCCGTCCAGCGTCCACCGCGAAAGGTCCGGGGAACTGTAGGAAACTGCGGCGGCGGTTCCGCCCTCCAGCCCGGCGCCCACGAACATGCGCCACTGGTCCCCGTCGCGGAAAACGAACGGGTCCCGGTAGGCCACCACGCCAAGGTCCGGCGCGGTCATCAGCTTCGTGCCCTTGGTCCACGTGGTCCAGGAGGCGTCGTCCGGGGTGGCCGTGCGGACGGTGCCGACGCCGATGTCCGGCTCGGTGACCGACGTGTAGAACATGGTGGCGGCACCATCGGTGCCGGTGACGATGGAACCTGACCAGACGCCGTCGTCCCCTTCCCCGGGAGCCACGGCGACACCCTGCTCGGTCCAGGCGATCATGTCCGGGGAGGTGGCGTGGCCCCAGTGGCAGTTGGAGGCCCACGTGGTGCGGCCGGGAACGTACTGGTAGAAGAGGTGGTACTGGCCGTCCTTCCAGGTCACGCCGAGTGGATCGTTGATCCAGCCTTCGGCGGCGGTGAAGTGGAGAGCGGGGCGGGGTTCGTGCGCGTTCATGCTGATCCTTCTGTGCTGGCTGCTGGAGATGGCTGCTTGATCGGTTAGGGGACCGGGACGCTGCTGGCGGCCAGGAACCGCTGCCGGACCTCCCGCGCCTGCTCGGCGTTGGCCCTCTCCCACTCGTCAATTTCTGCCCTGCGCTCGTTCCGGACCGCGTCGCGCGTTTCGGTGAACTGCGTCATCCGCGCGGACGAGGCGTCACGGGCGGCCTGCTGGGCCGGCGACAGGTCCGGCAGGGGGCGTTCTTCCACCTGGTCACGCGGCCGCAGCGGCAGGCGCTCCTCCACGGCGTCGATGTCCAGCACGGGGGAGGGGAGGGTCTGGTACCAGTAGGCGGTGGAGGACCAATCATCGGAGAGGTGGTTGGCGTGGCCGTGCTCGAACGTGACCTTGATGCGCTTCTGGAACCTGATGGGATCCGTCATGTGGAAGCGGTAGCTGTGGTGGAAGCCCGGCACATTTTCCTCGTGGACCATCGTGCCGTTCATGAGGAAGGCGTTGTGCTGCATGCCCCAGGCGTGGCCGAAGTAGTCCTCCATGCCAGTGCCGTGCAGGCTGGGCGGCCAGGTGTCGTCGTCGATGAAGATCATGTCGTCCCCCTCGCCCCACCAGGAGCCCTGGAAGTGGCGCACCGCAAGGTTGCAGCCCACGTAGTGCCCCTGGCCCTCGGTCTCCAGGACCACGTAGTTGTCCTCGCCGGAGAGGTTGGGGATGGCCACCTCGATGCTGTTGGTCTGCAGGTCCGGGCCCCAGCCGGCGTTGGGCTTCTGCCGGCGCCAGTGGGCGTGGAAGTAGGCGGTGTCCTCCGGCAGGGGCTCGGTGTAGAGCTCATAGTCGATGTAGAAGTACTGCAGGTAGGGGATGTCGTTCTGGTTTTCGACGGTGATGCGGGCCCGGGAGTTGAAGGGCATCTCGAAGTAGCTGTTGAACGCCGCGCTGCCGCCGAACGTGTTCAGTTCCCCCTCTTTGGCTGAGACGGAGAGCGGCAGTGAATCGTAGGAACCGGACAGGGAGTTCAGCAGGCCGAAGAAGTCACCCAGGGGCGCGATCACGCTCGGGGTCTCCTGGTCATCCCAGTACATCCTGATGACGATCTTGCGGTAGTAGTCCGGGTCCACCACTTCCCAGCTGACGCCGAGGGCGTTGTGGATTTCGAGCATCGGCACGCCCACCAGTTCCGGGGAGATCTGGCCGGGGCCCGGCTGGATCCGGCACGACTGGGTCATCCAGATATGCGTGATGGCACCCGGACCCTCGATGTCCGCCAGGACGCGTTCCTCCCCGGGCATGACGATCCAGTTGTCGCGGTTGCGGCCGGTCTGGTCCCAGCTGGAGGAGCGGGCCGTGCGGGCGGTGGAGAGCTTGGTCAGGCTCGAGAGCAGGCCGGAGCGGGGCGATGAAGCCATGGTGGTGTTGCCTTTCTTTCTGTAAGGAAGAGTTGGTGGTTAGCCCTTGACGGCTGATTGGGTGAGGCTGGCGATGATCCACCGCTGGGCCACGAGGAAGACGATGAGGGCCGGTGCGATGGCGATGGTGGTGGCGGCCATGACCTGGGCCACGTTGCCGGCGCCGTACGGGCCGAGCATCAGGACCAGGCCCAGCGGCAGGGTGGCGGTGTCCGTGCTGTTGAGGAAGATCGACGGCGCGAAGTAGGCGTTCCAGCTGCCCAGGAACGTGATCACACCCAGAGTGCTCACGGCGTTCTTGGCCAGCGGCAGCGCGATCAGCCGGTAGGTCTGCCAGGCGGTGGCGCCGTCCATGCGGGCGGCGTCGATGATTTCCTGCGGCAGCCCGAGGAAGAACTGCCGCAGCAGGAAGACGCCCAGCGCTCCGGTGATGCCCGGCAGGATCAGGCTGAGCGGGTTGTCCAGCAGGCCGAAGGTCCTCATCAGCAGGAACAGCGGAATGATGGTCACCTGCGCCGGAACCATCAGCGAGGACAGCAATCCCACGAAGATGGAGTTGCGGCCGGGGAATTCCAGCTTGGCGAAGGCGTAGCCGGCCATCGGCGCCGTGATGATCATGCCGATGCTGACGGCGATGGCAATGACCGCGCTGTTGAACATGTTTTTCAGGATCGGCACCGGCCCGCTGACAGCCCCCGCGTAGTTGGACCAGTCCCATTCCGTGGGCAGCCACTGGGGCGGCAGGTCGTAGGCGTGGCTGGCGTCCCGGAGCGACGTGGTGAACATCCAGAGGAAGGGGGCGATCATTCCCACCGCGCCGATGACCAGCAGCGCAACGGAAACGGATTTCCCGACGCCGGGCCGCCGTCGTACGGTTTTTCCGGTACCCGGGCGGGACGGGAGGACAGAGACGTTGGCGTTACTCATTGTTCACCCATGACTTCCTGAGGCGGAACTGCACCAGCGTCACCAGCATGATGATCACGAACAGCGTGACCGCGATGGCTGAGGCATAGCCCATATCGAACTTGTTGAAGGCAACTTCCGCGATGTACATCACCACGCTGCGGCTGGCATCGCCCGGGCCGCCCCTGGTGAGCACGATGATCGATTCGTAGATCTGGAACGCGCCGATGATGGTGATGGTGATGTTGAAGAACGTTGCCTGGCTGATCATCGGAAGGGTGATCCGGCGGAAGACCTGCCATTCGTTGGCGCCGTCCATGCGGGCGGCCTCCACCATGTCCTTGGGGACTTCCTGCAGGGCCGCCACGAAGATCAGCATGGCGAATCCCACGTTCCGCCAGGTGTCCACGATGATCACGGAGACCTTGGAGAACTCCGAGCTGTTGAGCCAGTCGATCCGTTCGCCGCCCATCGCGGTGATGTAGTAGTTCAGGATGCCGGTGTCCTTCTGGAACAGTGCCTGCCAGATGATGGACACGTACACCAGGGCCACCAGGTAGGGGAAGAAATACGCCGAGCGGAAGACGTACGTCAGGGCCCGGGGGAGGCGCTGGTTGATCAGGACGGCGAACAGGAGCGCGAAGCCGTTGATGAGGACGACGGCGGCGCCGACGTAGAGGACCGTGTTGCCGTAGGTGGTGGCCAGCCGTTCGTCCCGGAACATGCGGACGTAGTTGTCGAGGCCGACGAACTTGGGTGCCGTGAGGATGTTGTACTTGGTGAGGCTCAGGTAGAGGGCGGCCACCAGCGGGCCGAGGACGAAAACCAGGAACCCGATGACGGTGGGTGCCGTGAACATGTATCCGGTGAGGGCTTCCCGACGGCGGGCCGCGCTGCGGTGCCCGGGGCCGCCCCCGCGCCCCGAGGGGGGCGCGGGCGGCAGCTGCGTTTGGGGGGCGGTCAGAGTCACTGCTGCAACGCCTCCTCAACATCCTTTTGGGCCTTTTCCAGTGAAGAGCCGATGTCCTGACCGGACATGATCTCGTCCATGGCCCGCATGAACGCCGGATCGAGCACGTTGTAGGCGCGCGGGGCCGCTACCGGCTTGGCGTAGGAGAGGGAGTTGTAATACTCCGCCGCGTGCTTGGGGGAGGACAGGAACTCCGGCGATGAAGCGGCAGTCTTGGTGGACGGAACGGCGGCGCCGGCGTCGGCCCATTGCTTCTGCGTCTGCTGGTCGGTGAGCATCTTGATGAACTCCCAGGAAAGTTCCTGGTTCTTGGACGTCTTGGAGACGGCGAACGCGCCGGCGCCGAAGACCGTGGACTTGGTGGTTCCCTTCGGCCACGGGAGGATGTCGTAGTCGGAGAAGCCCGCCTTTTCGAAGCCGCCGGTGACGAAGTGGCCGGCGCCGGTCATGGCTGCCTTGCCGGCGGGGAACAGCTGGTAGGGGTCCGATCCCTTGGGCTGCGGCGACACTCCGTGTTCGGTGACAAGGTCGCGCACCCAGCCCACGGTTTCCTTGACCTTCTCGTCGGTCAGCTGGGCGGTCTCCAGGTCATCGCTCATCATCGACGTGCCGTTCGAGTACAGCCACGGGGTGATGCCAAAGGAGTAGTACGGCATGGCGAAGCCGTAGACCTTGTTCGCGCCCGAGCCCGTGGTCAGCTTCTTGGAGATCGCCAGGAACTCGTCCCAGGTCCAGTCGTCGCTGGGCCGTTCGATGCCGGCCGCCTCGAACATCTTGGTGTTGTAGTAGATCACCATGGTGTTGAAGGTGTTGGGCATCAGGTAGGTGGAGCCGTCCTTGCTGAACCCTTCGAGCAGCTTCGGGTCGATGTCCTTGCGCAGGGACGCTGCCTCGGGGTCGTTCTTGAGGAAGCCGTCCAGGGGAGTGAACAGCTCGTTGGCCAGGCCCAGCTCCACACCTTCGGTGGCGATGTTGATGACGTCCGGGGCCTGGCCGGCAGCGGCCTGCGTGACGAGCTTGTTGACGTATTCCGTCCACGTGGTGATGGGAGTGAAGTTGTTGTTCACCGTCACGTTCGGGTACTTCTCCTTGAAACGCTCGGCGACGCCGTCGTACACGGCTTTGTCTCCCGGATCGCCCCAGTTCGAGACGGAGATGGTGGCGGTGATGTCCTTCGCGGGGGCCGCGTAGGGGCCGGCCGCCGCCGGGGCGGCGGATTCGGTGGCGCTTCCGCAGGCGGTGAGGGCCAGCAGGGCCACGGCTGCCGCCGTGGCGATGGACGTGCGGACTGTTTTTCTCATGTGATGCTCCTTTGCATGCGGCGCGGGGGTGCGCTGATGGGATGCGTTGGGGTTTGTACAGCAGTTTTGGGGCCTGGCTGGTAGAGCTGTGAATCGGTGGAGCTGTCAGTCGGTGGAGCGGCGGAATTCGATCTCTGATTCGAGTCGAAGGATCTTGGTGGGGGCGGAGGGGGTCTCGAGGCGCCGCATGAGTAGACCCACGGCGCTCTCGCCAAGCTGGAACGCCGGCTGGCGTACGGTGGTGATCTGGGGCTGGAACAGGTCCGAGTAGGTAAAGCCGTCAAACGTGGCGAATGCCATGGTCCCGGGAACCTGCAGCCCTTCGTGCTGGACGGCACGCAGGGCCCCTGCCGCCAGCAGGGTGCTGCAGGCCAGGATCGCCGTCGGACCCGCGGCGGAGTCGCCCAGCAGCGGCCGGACCCGGTCAAACGTTGCCGCCGCCGTGACCGTGCCTTCGCACAGCAGGCTGTCCGGCACCTCCAGGCCCCGCTGCAGCATGGCGGCGCGGAAACCGTCATGGCGCTCGCGGAGCGAGGAGACCCGCAGGTCCCCGGAGACGAGCATGATCCGTTCGTGGCCGCGGTCCGTGAGGTGCTCAACCAGGGCTGCCATGGCGGACTGGTTGTTCACCCCCACCTGGTCCACGTCCAGGTCCGCGAGCCGGTCCAACAGGACCAGGGGCTTCTTCTCGTTGCGGATCCGCTCAAGCAGCCCGGCCCGTGACCCGGCTGCCCGCGCGATGATCAGGCCATCGACGCGGCGGTCCAGGAGTGCCTCCACCGCAGCGCGTTCCCTGGCGGGATCTTCCGCCGAGTTGGCCAGCAGCAGGGACAGGCCGTGCTGTGCCGCGGCCTCTTCCACCCCGTGCACCATGTCCGCGAAGGCAGGCTCCCCGGCGTCTGAGACAACCAGGCCGATGGAGTCCGTCCTGGCGCGGCGCATGGAGCGGGCCAGTGCGTCCCGCCGGTAGCCGGTGGCCTGCACCGCACTGATGACGCGGGCCTTGGTCTCCGGTTCAACGTGCCGTGTCTCGTTGAGGACGTGCGACACAGTGGACGTCGAAACGCCTGCAAGTGATGCGACATCGACGATGGTTGCCACTGCGACTCCTTCTAGCGAAACGATTGCGCGAACGTTTCGATAGTAGAGACAAACGTTTCGATGTGCAATGGGTCACATGAAAGATTCTGAAAGTCAGTGCGTTGCGGCCGCCGGTAGGGGCGGCGCCGCCGTGCGCGGCCGCCGGTAGGTGCGCCGCCGCAGAAGCCGATTGCGCGAACGTACACTTGAGGCCCCAAAAGCGGGGGCCTCAAGTGTACGTTCGCGCTCGGGGCGGTTTAGGAGGCCGGGGTGGAGCCGGTCGAGGCCCGGTATTCGATCGTCGGCGCCAGCCGGACAACGGAGGTCTCGGCCGACTTGTCGGCGATGCGCCGGGTCAGCAGCTCGGCGGCCGTGGCGCCGACCTGGAACGCCGGCTGCCGGACGGTGGTGAGCTGGGGCTCGAACAGGTCCGCATAGGCGAAGCCGTCGAACGCCGCGAAGGCGATGTCCTCGGGCATCCGCAGCCCCCGCTGCTGGATGCGCCGCAGCGCGGCTGCAGCCAGTACCGTGCTGCACGCGATGACGGCGGTGGGCGGGGCGGCCGCCGACAGCGCGTCCTCTATCCCGGCGTCGGACTCTGCCTGTCCGGCGGCGGTGACCGTGAGCTGGTCCGACGGTGGGATGCCGGCCGCCGTCATGGCGTCCTGGAAGGCGCGGTGCCGTTCCCGCAGTGTGGACACCCGGGTGTCCCCAGCCACGAGCAGTATCCGCTCATGGCCCTGCGACGTGAGGTGCTCCACCAGTTCCGTGATGGGCACGGTGTTTTCAACGCCCACCTGGTCAAAGGGGTCCTCGGACAGCCGGTCCATCAGCACCAGCGGCGTGTCCCGGTTGGCGAACTCCGCCAGGGCCTCCGGGCCGGAGCCGGCGGCGCGGGCCAGGATGAGGCCGTCCACCCTGCGTTCCAGGAGGGCCTCGACGGCGCGGGCCTCGCGCTGAGGGTCTTCGGCGGAATTGGCCAGGAGGAGGGTGATGCCCTGGTTGGCGGCGGTTTCCTCCACGCCGCGGATCATCTCGGCGAAAGCCGGCTCGCCGCCGTCGGAAACGATCAGGCCGATGCTGTCCGTCCGGGAGCGCCGCATGGCGCGGGCCAGCGCGTCCTGGCGGTAGGAGGTTTCCTCGATGGCCTTGAGGACGCGCTGCCGCGTCTCGTCGCCGACGTGCCTGGTGCCGTTCAGGACATGGGAAACAGTGGAGATGGACACCCCGGCAAGCTGGGCCACTTTTACCATCGTCGTCATCGTCGCCGCCCTCGGAGAATCGTTTACGCGAACGTTTCGCGCCCGCCTCCGCCAGTCTACAGACGGGCGCCCGGGAGCGGGCACAGGGCTTCAGGAGCGCGCCGGGCCCCAGGAACTGAGGGCGGCAAGGCCGGCGGCTGCTGCGGTGCTCAGCACCACAGCCCCCAACCAGAGTGATGGCGGCCAGCGGATCGCATCCGTCACCGCGAAGGCGACGAGCTGGCCCGTCCACAGGAGCGCCGCGATGCCTGCCGCGACCCCGGGCAGCCGCCGGCTTAGCCAGGCGTCCGGTGCCGTGGCCAGCAGCAGGTCAGCCACCACGGCGGCCACGGTGGCTCCGGCTGCTCCGGCGATGGCGAACGGTCGCAGGCCCACCATCGCGACGGGCAGCCAGGCCGCCGCAACGACCAGCATGGTGACGATCCCGCGGGCGGGGCGCCGGGCTGCGGAGAGTGTGAAGAGGAAGGGTGCGATGATCAGAGCCGTGGTCAGCAGGTAGCTCGCCAGGGCGATGACCACCGGCATCTCAGACTGGATGCGCCCGGGCGTCCCCACCGGCATTGGCGTGAAGAGGGCCGTCGGTCCCGGCCGGACGAAGGCGGAGCAGTAGATGAGGAAGAACGCCCCTAGCCCGGTCAAGAGGACGACGGCGAACAGCGCCGCCGGGGTCCACGCAAAGTTCCCGGGGTGGCTGGCCGCGCGGGCGCTGCGGACCGCGGTGCCGAGGATGAGGAAGAGGCTGAAACCGAGCAGCAGGTGGGTGGGGCTGACCAGGGCATCCAGCGAGACTTCGATGCCCAGCAGTTCGTGCCACAGCAGGTCCAGCCCGCCGGCGGTGGCAAAGAGGATTACCCCTACCGCGGTTCCGCGGTAGCCGGGCGGAGCGGCCTGCCACAGCGGCTGCCCGGGCGCCCTGTTCCGCCAGATCACGACGGCGGTCCACGCGGCCGTGGCCACCATGCCGGAGTAGAGGGCCGCGTGCCATGGGGTGAAGAAGGTTTCCAGGCTGGGGACGTTGAGGTGCGCCCAGCCGTCCAGGAACACGGCCAGCAGCAGCCACAGGCCCAGGAGCTCTGTCACCAGGTCGCGGAGTCCGCCGGCCCTTGTGTTGCGCGCAGTGTCGAGCATTGGTGCCCACTTCCACGGAGCCATCAGGTGAGGGGATGGTACTGCCGTGGCGGGGCAGTCACAAGGGAGGAGCTTCCGTGCCGCCATCACACTCCGGAGTGGCCTGTGACGGCGGCAGGGAATGGCTCCACTATCCGTAGCTCATTCCGTGCATCAGGTTGTTGCTTCGATCGGCGTGGTTTCAAGCGACAAGCTTTGCGTAGATCACGTAATTGTCGTCGAACAGACCTGTTTCCGGATCATAACCATCACACGTGATAAGCCGCAGTTCGGGGCCCGCGGTATTCCCGTAGACCGTCTGTGTTGGGAACGCATCCTTGGGGTACTGGTCGCCATGGTCGAATGCGAATACGCTCGTCGTGCCAGGTTCTAGTCTTCGTTGGCGGTCCCCATCCGCTTCATCTTTCCACCAGCGATGAGCATCCAAGCCATTGATCAAGTTCCTGGGACGTTCCGTATGGAACGGTTTCGGAAAGGGCCACGGTGTAGTGATCGTGCCGGTGCCTGGTGACAAGAATTCCGTGCGCTTTTGTGTGCCGGGCCAGTTGCTGGAGTTGCCAGACGGCTTCTTCAAGCTGTTCTTCAAGGCCGCGCCGGGTGGTGGGTTGGATTTTGCATTCAGAGAAAGCCGACATTATGGCCTTTCATTTGGATCCTTCGGGTCTTGGCTTTCACGCCAATTAGCCGGCCGGCACGAAGCGTACGGCAGAGACGCCGATGGAGCTTCCCTCAGTGGGAAGACAGGAGAACACCGTGCCGGGCACAGCAGCCACTACCTGTGACCGGCACGGTCACCCGTTCGCTCATGATTGCAGACCGACCGGGAGCCTCGAGAGCGTCTGCATGCCGCGTGGAGAAACCGTTCCTGGTTATTGGCGTCAGACGTACCTTCAGCGTTAGCCCTTCTGGAGTACGCCCACGGTCAGCAACGCGTTCGCGAACCGCCGTGAATCTCCCGTCACGACGCACAAGGCAAGATTCTGTGACCTGGCGAGGTCATAGAATCCGAATCGATCCACGAACTCCGTTTCGGTGCCTTCGGGCATTAGGTCATCGACTTCTGCATGAACAAGACACGGAGTTGCGTCCCCGGTGGGAGTGATCCGCGTCAGTTTTTCGACACGGACCGTGCCCAGGACGGCGCGTAGGACCTGGGGCACTGTCGGAAAGTCCGCCTCCAGGTTCAGGTACACGGTTTCTGCATTTGGGCCGACAGCGGTCGCTGCTGAATAGTGTCCGTCTGTGATCAGGACGGTGGCGCCGTGGCCGGCGGCAGCCAGAGCGGAGATGATGCGTGGATGCGTCAGTTGTCCGGTGATCATGCGAAGTACTGGCCGCCGTTGATGTCGACAACGGTGCCCGTGATGAAGCGTGCGTGCTCGGACGCAAGCCATAACGCCGCGCCTGCTACATCTTCGGGAACTCCTGCCCGTCCGAGCGGGATCGTCTCGATCGTGGCGGCTTTGGACTCCGCGGTGGTGAAGGTGTCATGGAAGGGTGTCGCTTCGATGAAGCCAGGGGCCAGGGCATTGACGGTGATACCGGACGATGCCATTTCTTTTGAAAGCCCACGGGTGAAGCCAAAGATAGCGGCTTTGGACGTGGCGTAGGCTGTCGCACCGGCGTGTCCGCCGTTGCGTCCTGCCAACGAGGCGACATTGATGATGCGGCCGCCGCCGTTGATCAATGGCAGGGCGAAGTGGGTCATCAGGAAGGTGCTGTCCAGGTTGACGGCCAGAACCTCCTTCCAGAGTTTGAAGTCCATGTCACCGATGGCCGAACGCTGAATGAGGCCGCCGACATTGTTGACGAGAATATCCAGCCGTCCGAAGTCACGGCCGAGGACTTCCACCGCCCGCTGGACTTCTGTTTCGATGGTCGCATCCAACTGCAGGGAGGTAAGGGGGTGTCCCGAGTGGCGTTCCACCTCATCGGCGAAATCCTGATCGGGTTTGTGGTTGTTGTAGGTGATGGCGATCCTGGCCCCGGCCTTGGCGATGGCCAGGGCAATGCCTTGTCCTATGCCGGTGCCTCCGCCTGTAATCAGAGCGGTCTTTCCGCGCAGTGACTGTTCAAACACGTTGACTTGTTCCTTTCATGCCAGCCGGTTCTCGGCTGGGCTAATTGGTTTTGGCTAGTTCGGCTGCTGCGACGGCGCTGGGAGTGGCTGTGCCTTCGGGCCGGTTCCGGGCGTAGAGGAAAGTCGCGACGGCGGTGATTACCAGGCATGCAGCGAGGAAGAGCAGGCCGGCAAGGTTGCTGTGTGTTGCGTCGTTGAGCAGCCCGACGGCGTAGGGGGCTACGAACCCTCCAACGTTTCCTATGGAGTTGACCAGCGCCAGGCCTGCTGCTGCGGCGGCGCCGCCCAATGCGGCTGATGGCATGGAGAGGAGGGGTGCTGTTGCAGAGAAGACGCCCATGGCGGCGATCGTGAGGAATAGCAGTGCTGCGACAGGGTTGAGCGGGAGGAGGAACGCGGCCCCGGTCAGCCCGAATGCTGCGATGAGCATGCTGATGCTGGCGTGGGCTGCGCGTTTGCCGGTCCTGTCGGACCGGCGGCTCCAGTAGAAGACGAAGAACGTTGCTGCGGCGTAGGGTATGACGACGATGAAGCCGACTTGTGCGGGATCGAGCTTGCCCAGTCCGGCCACCACTGTGGGAAGCCACAAACCAAAGCCGTAGATGCCGCAGACCATGCCAAAGTTCAGGAACGCATACACGAGGGCGCGGCGGTCTTTGAGCCCGTCCAGGAAGCTGTGCGATCCGCTGCGCTGCTTCTCGGCCAGTTCGTTGGCCATGGTCGTACTCAGCCAGCTACGTTCGTCCGGCCTAAGCCAGTGGGCCTCTTCCGGACGGTCGGTCAGTAACCGTGGAGCCATGAACCCCAGGATGATGGCGGGGATGCCTTCAATAATGTATAGCCACTGCCATCCGTGGAGGCCCAGCAACCCGTCCAGGTTCAGTAGCAATCCCGAGAGAGGTGCGCCGATGGCGTTGGATACCGGCTGCGCGAGGATGAACAGTCCGAGTACGGTTACCCGCTGGGCCGCCGGGAACCACAGGGTGAGGTAGAAGACGACGGCAGGAAAGAAGCCGGCTTCGGCGGCTCCGAGCAGGAAACGGATCACGTAAAACGTCGTCTCACCGCTGACCAGCGCCATGGCGGTGGCGCAGATGCCCCAGCTGACCAGGATCCGGGCGATCCACTTCCTCGCCCCGAACCTGTACATGCCTCCATTGCTCGGGACTTCGAACAGGGCATACCCAATAAAGAAGATGCCGGCACCAAGGCCGTAGGCGGAGGCAGTCAGGCCGATGTCTTCGCTCATCGTCAGTTTCGCAAAACCGACGTTGTTCCGGTCCAAAAATGCGACGAAATATAGAAGGCAGATCACAGGGATGATCCGGCGACGCACCTTGGCCAGGGTCCGGTCGCCAAGCTCCCCGAACGTGAGCTGGGCGGGGCGCTGCCTGGCTGAAATCAATGTCTTCATCAAGACTCCTTTGGCTTAATTCAAAGCCGCAACGGATCATTTGGCGATCCCACGACTCGTCGTACACATGGAAGTGTGCACCATATGCACGGCATGTGCAAGAAGCGCGCGCTCTTCGGTCATGGGCACTCCGGAATGTCGCCCCGTCTTGACCTCCATTCGACTAAGATCGTAGATTTATACACATGATGTGCATATGTTGCACCAGTGTCGATCGGCGAGATGATGCAGGATTTTCTCGAGGCAAGCGTGGTGGTTGTCCCTTTGCCTGCCGGGGAACGGGCGCTGCGGTATCAAGAGGGCCTAATCTGACTGGCGGGCCTGATCCAGAACGCTAGGCAATCCCGGTGATACTGCCAACCTCAAGTGGGCTGCTGTCTAAACTGGGAACCCTGATCAGCTGATGAGCCGTAATCCCGACCGACCACCAAAACACAGGATCGAGCAGAAACCATGTCGCAGACGGTAGCCCGGGCAATCCAGATTCTGGAATATTGCAGTGAACACCCGCGGACGCTGAAAGACATCGCCGCGGACCTAGGGGTTCACCGGACAACAGCATCTAGGATCCTGCAGACCATGATCGAAGCGGGGTTTGTACGGACGGATGAGCGCGGCTATTTCGGTGTCGGCTTCAGACTGGCTGGCCTGGCACAGTCAGCCCTGGAACAATTCGATCTCAGGTCAGTCGTACACCCTCACATTGTCCGACTCAGTGAACACCTTGGCCACACCGTTCAGTTCGCCGTACCGGAAGCCAGCCGCATCGTCTACGTCGATAAGGTCGAACCCGAACAATCCATCAGCCTGAACACAAGAATCGGCGGATTCGTAGTCATCCACACAGCCGGGGTCAGCAAGGCCATTCTCGCGTTCATTGATGACGCCCGCCGTGAGTCCATTCTGGATAACGCCACGTTCGAACAACGGACGCCCAACTCCATAACTTCCAGGTCCGAATTCGTGAAGCGTCTTGAAGCGGTACGCGCACAAGGATGGGCTGAGGACAACGGCGAGTTCGACATCGTCTCGAACTGCATAGCAGCGCCCGTATGGGATCACGCAGACCGCGTCGCAGGCGCGATATCCATAACAACGTTCCGGGAGAAGACCGGCCTGGAAGAGCTCCGCCGCAGCGTTCCTGACCTTCTGGCGACAACCATGTCCATCTCCCTCGAGCTCGGCTGGAAGCCTAAAGGAGAGACCGTACAGTCATGGGCAAGGGCAACAGGATGACCGAACGGAATCCACCGGCGATAGATAAGCTCCACGTCGTCACCATGGGAGTCTCGGGGAGCGGCAAAAGCCTCATCGGCCACACCCTCGCGGAAATCCTCGGGGCGCACTTCCTGGACGGCGATGACCTTCACCCGGCATCTAACATCGAAAAAATGGCGACGGGCCAGGCCCTCACCGACGCGGACCGCGGACCGTGGCTTTGGCAAGTCGGACTGCGCTTGGCCTCTGCGGAAGGACCGCTCGTCATCGCGTGCAGCGCACTAAAGCGCTCGTACCGCGACATCATCAGGCAAGCAGCACCAGAAGCCGTTTTCATACATTTAACAGGGAGCATCGCCCTGTTGCACGCCAGAATGTCCCGCAGGGAGGAACACTTCATGCCGGTCACTCTGCTTCAGTCCCAGCTCCCTTGCTTGAATTTGACGGTCCGCACGCAAAAGCGAAACCGTCAGCAGGCCTCAGGATGCAGAAATTGACCATGGCCTACCGAGCGCGTGCCGACAGATCCCCTGCGCAGTGGACTACGCCGAACATGGAGTCGTTGACCTTTTCGTGAACACGGCGTCCCGCTCCGGCGGCCGGACCGAACTGGCACGCTTCGGTCGGCCGGTGTCCGACCCGATCGTCATCGCGGACAAGCTGACGACCGCCCAGGATGCCCGCGCGAAGGGACCGACCGCGGAAGACGCCGCCCGCCTCGTAGGCTGGAGCCGCACAACGCTCTACCGCCACCATCAAGCCCTGGCTACACGCCAGAGCGACGACTCCATATCCAGCCTCGCGTTCCGGTAGTCCTGGCGGTTCATACAGTTCGCCGCACAAGCGCCCCGTGCGCCAGACTGTTGCCGTGAGCAACTCTCCCCGCACCGGCCTCGCCGTGGCCGGCCTCAGCCTGGGCACGTCGCTGAACCCTCTGAACTCGTCGATGATCGCAGTCGCCCTGGTGGTGCTGCGCGAGGATTTCAGGCTCGACGTCGCCACCGTCACCTGGGTAATCACCGCCTTCTACATCACCTCGGCCGCGGGCCAGCCGCTGATGGGTCGGCTGGCGGACAGGTTCGGGCCGCGGCGGCTCTTCATGCTCGGCATGGCGCTGGTGGCAGTGTCCTGCGCGCTGGCGCCCTTTTCGCCCAACTTCGTGTTCGTCTGCGTCGCCCGTGCGCTCATGGCGCTGGGGACCGCGACGGCGTACCCGAGTGCCGTCGTCATGGTCGGTGCGCTCGCCAAGCAGGCAAACACGACCTCGACCCGGCCGCTGGGCCGGATCCAGATGGCCAACACGTCCGGGGCGGCGGTCGGCCCGGTGGTGGGCGGGCTGCTGGTGAGCCTGGTGGGCTGGGAGGCATTGTTCGTGATCAACGTCCCGCTCGCGCTCGCCGCTTTGCTCATCGTGCGGAGGTCTGCGCCCGCGGACCAGGCGCGGGAGCGGGGCAGCGTGGCCGTCCTGCTGCGCGACTCGGACATCCCCGGCATCCTCGCTTTCGTGGGCGGCATGGTGCTGCTGCTCATGGGTCTGCTGGACGCGCTGCCCGGCTTCCGCTGGTGGCTGCTGGGCGGGGCCATGCTGCTCGCCGTGCTGTTCGCGTGGCGGGAGCTGAGCTTCAAACGCCCGTTCCTGGACCTGCGGCTGCTGGGCAGGAACCGGCCGCTGCTGCTGGTGTACCTGGGCTTCACGGTATTCAGCGGCGTGTACTACTTCGCCTTCTTCGGGCTGCCGCAACTGCTGCAGGAGGCCGGAGGCTATGACCCCGGCCTGGTGGGCCTGCTGATGCTGCCGCTGGCGGCCATGTCCGTCGTCATCACACCGCTCGCCGTCCGCGCGATCGACCGGTTCGGGGTGCGGCGGGTGCTGATCGCCGGCGTCGTAGTCCTTACAGTGGCGGCAGCGGCACTCTGGCTGCTGACGGCGTCCTTCGCCGTGCTGCTAGTGCTGGCGCTGACTGCCCTGATGGGCGTGCCGTACGGCTCGGTCAGCATCGCCTCCAACCAGGGGCTGTACCTGTCCGCCGCGCCGGAGGACAGGGGAGTGGCCGCCGGGATCTTCCAGACCTGCCGGTACGTCGGCGCCATCGGGGCCACCGTGATGATCGGCATCTTCTACGGCACCGGCGTCAACCAAGAGAACTGGGGCCGCATGGTGCTGGTGATGCTCGCGCTCAGCGCGGTGACGTTCGTGGTGTCGCTGCTGTGGCGGGAGCACAGGGAATAGGCGCCGTCCACTGCACGGGCGGGTGCAATGACCGAGTGAAGCCGCCGTAGGAAATGAGGACACGAGCATTTCACACTTGCCGGTAACGTACACAAGAGTCGTGAGAGGCGGCCGTCACAGGGACGGCCGCCTTCATGCTCCCACTGCGGGGAGGCTCTTTACACGCCCGAGTTTTAGCGCAATTTGAACTGAATAGGGGAAGAGGTCGGCGCTGCGCCTGCGAAAGTGCCTTCCTCAGGAATAGGGCTACTTTGTTACATGAACCACAACCGCTTTATCGACGGATTGCTCGATCCCAGGTTTATCAATCCCCGTGACCGTCCAGTTGCTGAGCAGCAAAACGGTCTTGCCGGTATCGGAGTTGTAAATGACCTTTTCGAATCCCAGGGCAGTCAGGTCGTCGTCGAGGGCTTCGGCATTCATTCCCGCCACATCTGCAGGGATAATGGCGGTTGTTGTCGCGATCGGAGCGGCGGCTGCCGGAGCAGGCGCCGCAGGAGCGGCCGCAGCGGGGGCCGGTGCAGCTGTCACAGTTGCGGTGGCTGTAGTCGTCACGGTTGCAGTAGCTGTTTCCGTAACGGTATGCGTGACTGCGGGAGCTGCTTGCGGCGCGGCGCATCCCGCGGAACCGGCGAGCGCCAGACACACGAGGGCTCCAATGGCCAATGCTTTCGTCATTTTCCCCATTTTCTCTTTCCATTGTCGATTGCTATGGCCCTTGAGTTCATGAATTGCCTTCATCAGTAAAATCATCGTGGAGGGCTTGTAGCAAAAAAATAGTGAGCGATACCCGTGGTCCCGATATTGGTGGGCAACACCAGGAAAACAAGCCGTCCCAAAATATTTTGTCTCTAATTCCGCTGGCCTAGCCGGGTTTGCGGAAATCCTCAGGGAATACTGCGGGAAGGCTTAGGAGAAGTGGATGCAGGCAGCACGGCGTCCTTCGCCGTGCTGCTCAACAGCACGCTGCGGCGGATAGCATCGGCACCGCATGCCGCGGGCACCGTCGGGAGCCGAAGGGATAGGGCACCGGTTTGTGCGCAGGGATTGACCGCCGGGCCGAAAGGCCTACGATGAGCGGCGTCGGTACATTTCAAGGAGGAGATGTGTGATGTCACGCGCTGAAGTAGAGCAGCTTGACGACCGCGGAATGGCGGCCTGGGACCAGCATGATGCGGCGGCGTTCACCGCACTGCTGGCAGATGAGTTTTCGTTTTCCGACGTGATGGCGCCGGAGCCTTTCCGCAGCCGGGAGCAGGTGCAGGCCTACATGGAAACGTGGTTCACGGCGTTTCCGGATATGCGCGTCAAGACTGCCAGCAGGGTGGTTACCGAGGATCAGGTGGCGGCGGAGGTGGAGTTCACCGGCACGAACACGGGGCCGCTGCGCATGGGCGACCATGAGATTCCGGCCACAGGCAAGTTGGTGTTCGGCACTGGCACCTACTTCGCCTCCATCAAGGACGGAAAGTTTGTCTCCTTCCGCGCCCATCCGGACGTGGCATCCATGATGCAGCAACTGATGCCGGGGGCCATGAACTGACGCCGTGCCCGGGGCCAGTTGGCCCTACGCGGCTACTGGGCCAGGCGCCGGTTGCGTGCCTGGCGGGCCAGCCGGCTGAAGGCAAAGACGAAGACGGCCTCGATCAGGACCATCAGTCCGAGTAACAGCCACTGCCCCTGGGCCGTGAACACGATCGCGCCGGCGAGGACCAGTACCGTTCCGAGGACCAGGGC
This sequence comes from Arthrobacter pascens, assembly GCF_017052465.1. GTDB lineage: Bacteria > Actinomycetota > Actinomycetes > Actinomycetales > Micrococcaceae > Arthrobacter > Arthrobacter pascens. The sequence continues at coordinate 22,036 of NZ_JAFHKT010000104.1, read as the reverse complement.
GTACACGGCGAACCCGAAGGCCACTCTTGCGCTGCGCACGCCGGTGCGGAAGCCAAAGCCCAGCGGCTGGCCCCCGGGTATTCCTTGGACGCGGTCGGGGCCTGCGGGTTGGAGCGAGTCGAACTCTTCCCACGGATCCCGGTCCTGATCCTGATCGGTCATGCTTCCATTATCTCGCGCAAACGGGCGGCCAGGGCCGGCGCGCGCGCCCAGCGGCGGGCGCGGTTGCTGTGGGCGGCAGTACGCGCCGTCGTCATCTGGCTTCTTGCACAGTGCGGGCGAGCAGACAGAACTCGTTGCCTTCGGGATCACTGAGAACAACCCACGTTGCCTCGGGCCCCTGGCCCACGTCCGTGTGCCTCGCTCCCAGGCCCAGGAACCGCTCGAGCTCGTCGGCTGTCGATGTGCCGTCGGCGCGAAGGTCGAGATGCAGCCGGTTCTTGACGGACTTGTTCTCCGGCACCGGCACGACGTCGATGGTGGGCCATGCGCCGTCTGGTGGCCCGATGCTGATGACGCCGTCGTCCTCCTCGACCACATGCCAGCCGAGGACGTTGCACCAGAATTCGGCGACCACGCTCGGCTGTACGGCGTCGATCACGATGGCCGCTATACGACTGGACATGGCACCATCCTATGCGCGGTGGGAAAATGAGCGGACAGCCCACAGCCAACGACGGCGCCATCCGCAAAATGACGCCCTCCACTGGACCTGGAGGAACGAAAATGCCTGCTGAACGGTGCACGCACAGTTTGAAGAATGATGCGGTGGTGGCGCCGCTATGACCGAGCGGCCGTTGAAGACGCGGCGGCTACGCGTTTCCGACATCAACGTAGTTAACCACCGGACGCTGAAAAAGGCACTTGGCGGAACGATCGTCGGCAACACCATGGAGTGGTACGACGTCGGCGTGTTCGGTTACCTGATCACCACCATGGGGCCGGTGTTCCTGCCCGAGGCCGACAGGGCCGTGCAGAACCTGTTCCTGCTGGGAACCTTCGCGGCCACGTTCATCGCCCGCCCGCTGGGCGGCGTGTTCTTCGGCTGGCTGGGCGACAAGATCGGCCGGCAGAAGGTGCTGGCCATGACCCTGATGCTGATGGCGGCGGCAACGTTCGCCGTCGGCGTGCTGCCCGGATACGCGGTGCTGGGCATCTGGGCGGCGGTGCTGCTGGTGGTCACCAAGCTGGTCCAGGGCTTTTCCACCGGCGGTGAGTACGCCGGTGCCACCACGTTCGTCTGTGAGCATTCGCCGGACAAGCGCCGGGGCTTCTTCGTCAGCTTCCTGGACATGGGCAGCTACCTGGGGTTCGCGCTGGGCGCGGGCGTTGTTTCCGCCCTTCAGCTGACGCTGGGCCAGGACCAGATGGAGGCGTGGGGCTGGCGCATTCCGTTCCTGGTCGCCGGCCCGCTGGGCATCGTCGCCATCTACTTCCGGATGAAGATCGAGGAGTCACCGACATTCCAGGCAACCCTGGAAGCGGAAGAGGTATCCGCCCGGCACCCCGAGACCGGCGAAGTGATCGGAGCCGTGGGCCCGATGGGCATTTTCAAGGCCCACTGGCGGCCGATAGTGCTGGCGATGATTCTTGTGGCGGCCGCCAACACGGTGGCCTACGCCCTCACGTCCTACATGCCCACGTACCTGACCAGCAACAAGGGGTACGACGAGATCCAGGGGACGCTGCTGACCATCCCAGTCCTGGTGGCCATGGCGCTGTGCATCCCGCTCACCGGCCGTCTCTCGGACAGGATCGGACGCCGTCCTGTGCTCTGGATCGGGGCCATCAGCACCGTGGTGCTGTCGATTCCCGCGTTCCTGGTGATCTCGATTGGGACCGTCCCGGCCACGCTCCTGGGCCTCGCCCTGCTGGCCTTCCCCGTGGCGTTTTCCGTGGCCAACCTCGCGTCGGCGCTGCCGGCGCTGTTCCCGACGGAGCACCGCTACGCGGCCATGGGCATCGCCTACAACTTCGCGGTGGCCATCTTCGGCGGGACCGCCCCGTTCATCATCGCCGCGCTCATCGAGGCGACAGGCAACGACATGATGCCGGCGTACTACCTCATGGCCATGGGGGCCATCGCCGCCGTCACCATTTACTTCCTGCCGGAATCCGCGCGACGGCACCTGCCCGGCTCCATGCCCAGCGTGGATTCGGAGGAAGCGGCCCGCGAGCTGGTGGCGACGCAGGACGCGAACCCGCTGCTGGACATGGACACGCTGCCGTTCGACAGCAGCTACGAGGCCGCGAGGGCGGCGCACGTGGGACATCAGGGGAGGCCGGGGGAGGGCTGAGGCGGTCTAGGCGTCGGAGACCTTCATGCCCCGGGCGCGCTTTCCGGGGAACGCGGTCCGGAGCTGTGCCCGGAACGTCAGCGGGCTGCGCCGGCTGACCGCCATGACCGAGAGCAGGCCGGTCAGCAGCACGATGATGCCGCCCGCCGCCACCGACCAGCGCGCGCCGAACTCCGTGCCGATCCACCCCATGAGCGGCGCTCCCACGGCGGTGCCGCCCTGGAGGACGGCCAGGTAGAGGGCCAGTACGCGCCCCCGGAACTGCGGCTCCACGGAGAGCTGGATGCTGGTGTTGCAGCTGTTCAGGAAAGTGATGGAGGCCAGGCCCACCGGTATCAGCACGGCGGCGTAGAGCCAGAACGACGGCGACACGCTCGCTACCAGCGTGAAGATCCCGAGTCCGAGGGCCCCGCCGAGCAGGAACCGCAGCCGGGGGCCGCTCCGGCGGGCCGCGAGCAGGGCGCCGGCCAGCGTCCCGACGGCCATGATGGAGCCCAGCAGCCCGAATTCACCCGGCCCCATTCCGAACTCTGCGGTGGACATCAGGGCGTTGGTGATGGCGAAGTTCATGCCGAAGGCGCCGAGGACGCCCACCATGACCAGGATGAGCACCAGGTCCGGCCGCTGCCGCACATAGCGCAGGCCCTCGGCCACCTGGTGCTTGCCGCGGGAGGCCAGCGTGGCCGGGGCCAGCTCGGAGGTTCGGATCCGGAACAGCGAGATGATGACGGCGGCGAAGCTGGCTGCGTTGAGCAGGAAGACCGGTCCGGTGCCCACCCAGGCGATGAGCACACCGGCGATGGCGGGACCGGTGAGCCTGGCGGTGTTGAAGGAAGCGGAGTTCAGCGCCACCGCATTGGCCACCCTGTCCTGCCCCACGAGTTCGGAGACGAAGGCCTGGCGGGCCGGCGCGTCAATGGCGCTGGCCAGTCCAAGGCACAGGGCGGCCAGGTACGCGTGCCACAGCTGGGCGTTGCCTGTTACCACCAGGAGTCCAATGGCCAGCCCGCACAGTCCCATCGCCAGCTGCGTCCACAGCAGGATCACACGTTTGCTGTGCCGGTCGGCGAGCACGCCGCCGAAAGGGCCAAGCAGCAGCATCGGCAGAAATTGCAGGCCCGTAGTGATGCCGACGGCGGTGCCGGAGTGGTCCGTGAGGACGGTCAGCACCAGCCAGTCCTGCGCCACCCGCTGCATCCAGGTGCCGATATTGGAGACGAGTGCCCCGCCCGCCCAGATGCGGTAGTTGGGATTCTCCAATGCTTGGAACATGGCGCTCATTTGGCGGCCAGCTGCTGCATGATGTGGGCGGCGCGGCTGAGGGTCTGGCGGTCCTCGTCGCTGAGTCCGGCGACGCGTTGGGCCAGCCAGGCTGTCCGCTGTTCCCGGGCCTCGGCCAGGACATCCTTCCCGGCCGGGGTGATTCCCACCTGGACCTGGCGGCCGTCTGCGGGGTGGGCTGTCCGGGTGACGAAACCTTGCTCCGTGAGGGCGTTGACGATCCGGGTCATGGATGGCGCCTGCACGTGCTCGCGTTCGGCCAGTGCGCGGAGGGTCTGCGGGCCGTTGCCGTGCAGTTGCGCCAGGACCGTGTACTGGCCGGGTGTGATGATGTCCCCGGTTGCCTCCACGCGGAGCCTGCGGGAGGTGCGCATCACCGCTGTCCGCAGGTCGATGGCCAAACTGTCCGGCGTGATGCTGTCCTTGGGCTCCCGGTCCGTTGCTGTCACTGTGTGTTGCGCCTCCTGCAAATTTAGTTAGCAATGCTAATTAGCTCCGCTAACCATTATGCTCCCGCCGGGTGATGGCGGCAAGTGGGTGGCGGCGTCGGCTACTGACCGGACGTGGTTGTACCAACGGGCGGGGCTCCGCCTCGCGCTATTTCCGTAGCCACGAATCGGTTCCATAATGGCCCCATAAGTGTCGGGACCCTCGCGCCGATGATGGCTGGCGTGCGCGCGGGAGAGTCCCAGGTGGCCGCCCCGGGACCTGGCGGAGCGGGCGGCCACGCGGCGACGGGACGAAGACGACCCGGTGCCGCTGCCGGGGGAGAGCATCGCCATCAACGAGAGAACAATGGACAAAGGGAATCATCATGCTCACGGATTCAGACATCATCGCTGTCCTGCCCGCGAAGGACATCAACAGGGCGAGGGATTTCTACCGGGACAAGCTGGGGCTGGAGCCTTCCGAGACCCCGGAGGCGGACAGTCTGTTGTACCGCGGCGGCCACGGAACGGGCTTCCTTATTTACCAGACAGACAATGCAGGCACGGCGAAGAACACCCAGATGGGCTGGACCACGGACAACCTCGAACGCGAAATGGAGGAACTGCGGGGCCGCGGCGTCGTCTTTGAAGATTACGACCAGCCCGGGCTGAAGACTGAGAACGGCGTTGCCACGAGTGAGTCTGAGAAGGCCGCCTGGTTCCTGGACAGCGAAGGGAACATTCTCAACATCTCCCAGCGCACGTAACTGATTGAGAACGACGACGGCGCTCGCCGCTGCGGTCCCTCGCCGGCCGGGACGGTTGCCAGCGTGGTGATGCAGTGCGCGGTCAGCCGTTGAGGATCTGCTCGCGCAGGATGTCTGCGTGCCCGCAGTGCTGGGCGAGCTCGCGCAGCAGGTGAAGGTACACCCAGCGCAGCGGCAGCGGACCCCGCCGGTTGCCCAGAACCAGATCGTCGAGCCCGAGGGAGGACGCCGCGCGGCGCGACGCATCGCACGCCTCCCGGTGGGCCTGCTGCACGCTGGCGATGGAGTCGCCGTCGTCGAGGATGAACGATTCGTCAGGCGTGGCCGGGATGCCGATCTCGGCGCGCGGCCGGCAGGTTATTGCCTCGTCGAACCAGACCTTCTCGACGAAGGTGGCGTGCTTCACGAGGCCCAGCAGCGTGGTCCGCGACGGCACGAGTGACCGGCGCGCCTGCTCCTCGGTCAGTCCGTCCAGACAGGAATTGAGCATGCTGCGGTGTTCATTGAGGAATGCCTCGAACTGGACGCGGACCGGCTGGTCGATGACGCCGTCGGCGAAGTTGGCGGGGAGGGCAGGCATGCGTGAAGTATTGCAAGGCCGAGCAGTATGGGGCAAACACCACACATCTGTTGCGAAGGCTGCTTCGATCAGGCCCGCGTGGCGGCCAGCCGTTTCGCCAGGTACTTGGCGTCCCGGCATACGCCGGGGAGGGTTTCCGAGACTGCCGAGAAGATGAAATCCTTCCCCAGCAGGTACAGGCCGGGCAGGGCATCCACGATCCCGCGGTGCTGCTGCTCCCGCCAGTCCGCGGGGAGCGCCGCGATGTCCAGCCACGGGTAGTCCTCGGTGAAGCCGGTGCACCAGATGACGTTTGCCACCGGAAGGTGCCGGCCGCCGTCGAGCATTACTTCGCCGTCCTGGACGCCGGCGACCCGCGGCACCAGGTGGACGCCAGCGGCGCCGAGGTCCGCGAGCTTGGTGCGGATCAGGGGCGTGGCCATGACTGCCATCTTGGGCAGCACCTTGCGCCCCACCGGGGTGCTGGTGGTCAGCACGTGCAGCCCGGCGAAGCGGACCACCGGGATAATGAACCGCGCCGCGGTCCGGCCGTGCCGGAACGGGACCTCGGCGCTCGGCTTGCCAGCCAGCCAGGTGTCATGCTTGCGGCTGGTCTCCAGGGCGATCTCTGCCCCGGAGTTGCCCACGCCCACCACCAGGACCGGCCCGGGCTGGAGCTGGGCCGGGTTCCTGTAGTTGGAGGAGTGGAGCTGGACGACGTCGGACGGCAGTTCCGCGGCAAAGCGTGGCGTCTTGGGCAGCTGGCAGGCGCCGGTGGCGAGGACGACGTTCGCCGCCGTCCAGTGCTGCGCGCCAGCCGTGACGTGGAACCGCTGCCCGTCGTGGCTCACCCGGGTGACGGCCGTGTTGGGCCGGACCGGCAGGTGGAACCGGGAGGCATAGTCCTCCAGATAGTCCGCCTGCTCGTCCTTGGTGGGGAAGGCGAGGCGGTCCCCGGGGAAGGGCCGGCCGGGCAGGCCGTCGTACTTGGCGGGGGTGAACAGGCGCAGCGAGTCCCAGCGGTTCCGCCACGCGTCGCCGACCCGTGTGCCGGCGTCGAGGATGACGAAGTTCCGGTGCTGCTGCGCCAGGTAGTAGCCCAGCGCCAGGCCGGACTGTCCGGCGCCGATGATGACAGTGTCGACGGCGGCTGTGCCGACGGCGCCGCGGGTGTCAGTTGCTGGGGTGGTGGTCATAGTGGTTCCTCCTTGGTGATGCAGGTGCGGTTGCGGGGTTATGAACGTTGTGCTCCGACCGGAAGCGCAGGTACCAGATGAGCAGCAGCGCGGAGGCGACGACGTAGAAGGAGTGCAGCAGCCAGATCGGCCCCATTGGGAGGCTGACGACGTAGACGGAGTGCACTGCATTGGCGGCGTTGCTTAGCGCCAGGTAGCCGAGGCTGTAGGAGTCAAGATCCCGCGTGCGCAGGGCCTTGAGCAGCATGGGCAGGTAGCTCACCGCGAAGAGGACGGTGGAAACCATTCCTGCGAGCACCGAAATGTTCATGCCACTAACGCTATTTTTCGGCGCGGCGCGGCAAATCGGGCGAACCACCCATTTCCGGGCGCAATCCGGCGGGCGGGGAATGGGTAATTCTATGCAGGGAGGGAGGTCAGACGAGCCCGTGCCGGTACGCGTAGGCCGTGGCCGCGGCCCGGGAGGTCAGGCCCAGCTTGGTGAAGATATTGCTCAGGTGCCGGGCCACCGTTTTCTCGCTGATGAACAGCTCTGCGGCGATGTCCCGGTTGCTCAGTCCGGCGGAGACGAGCTGGACCACCTCGGTTTCGCGGGCGGTGAGCGGCCCGGCGCCGGCGGGATGGCCGACGTCGTCCGCGGAGGCTGGCAGCGGGGCTGTCCGGGCGTCCGGCGCAACGGGCACCGGTTGCCCAAGCCCCGATTTTTCCAGCCCCGACAACTCAAGTCCCGATGACTCAAGCGCCGACAGCGCCGGCGTGGCGCTCAGTTCGGAAAATGCTGTCCGGGCCGCCGCACGCTCCAGCCGGGCGGATTCCTCATCGCCGAGCGCGGCGCACAGGCTGGCCAGCAGGGCTCGGCAGCGGGCCGCCTCGAACGGCGCGTCGAGGCTGATCCAGCGGGACCACGCGCGGCGAAGCAGGACCATGGCAGCCTCGGGGTCGCCTTCGTGGAACAGGACAGCGGCCTCGGACTGCTCGGCGAGGGCGTGCAGCATGGGCATGTCGAACGAAGCGCACAGCGAGGCCAGCTCCTCCATGGCGGCCCGCGCTGCCCCTCCGTCGCCTGCTGCCAGTTCGATCTCTACCCGGGCGGCGAGCATCCGGCGCCGGTAGTCGGGGGCGGCACCGTCCATGGCCTGCCGGAGGAGGGACTGGGCCTGGTCCGGCTTCCCTTGGGCCAGGCGCAGGAGCGCCAGCCCGGGGTGCGGCGGGAAACCGGTCTCCTGCGCTTGCAGGTAGGAGGCTTCGGCGGCGTCGAAGTCGCCGCGGAGCCGGTGGATTTCGCCCTGTTCGTAGAAGCCGCCGTAGGTGGCCATCCGGTCGCCGCGGAAGGCGAGGCCCTGCGCCGTTTCGGCGGCGTCGATCGCCTCCGTCCAGGCGCCGTGCAGCCGGTACAGCTCGGCCCGGTGCATCTGGCACTGGCCGCTGTAAGCCACCAGGTTCTGTTGAGCGTTGCACCACCGGTCCAGCGCCCGTGTCCACTCGTGGGCGCGGTGCAGGTCGAAGGCCAGATGGCACGTTCCGATCACTGCGCAGTAGATGATCCCGGCGGGGACCGGGGAGATTTCCCCGACCGTGACGGCGACCATGGCTTCGTCGAGCAGGGCCAGGCCGTCGTCGAGCTGGCCCAGCATGATCTTTGCCTGCCCGAGGCCCAGCATGCCGAGGGCCGCCGTGTCAGCGTCGCCACGTTCCCGGCCGAGGTCGGCGGCCCGGGTGAAGGCTTCCGCGGCGGCGGCGCCGTCGCCTTGGTAGAGGGCGCCCAGCCCGGCAGGGACGAACAGCAGGCCCTCGACGGGGCAGGGCTCGGGCAGGTCCTCGACGATCCGGCGGGCGCGGCCGAGCCAGCCGGCGCTGCGGGCCGGTTCGCCCAGCAGGATGAGGTTCATCCCGGTCCAGACGGCGCAGCGGGCGGCGGCGGGGTAGTCGCCGTCGGCGAGGTACTTCAGGTGCGCCCGGGCCAGGATGTCCACTCCCTCTGGGGCCCGGCCGGTGAGGATGACGGAGGTGGCCAGCCGTTCCAGATCGCCGGCCGGCAGTTCGGCGTCGTGCTCGGCAGCGGTGTACTGCCCGACGGCGTCCGGCCAGCGCCGTTCGGCGTAGGCTTCCCGGCCGTCTGCGAGCGTAGACATCGCGCCTCCCCGTTCCCGGTGGCGGGTCTGAGCCGTGGGCGCTGCGGTGCCGGCGCTTTCAGAACCGGTGGTGGGCGGCGCGGCCCGTCATCTGTTTTTCAGGCTACCGCCGGGGTTGAGAGGGCGGCAAGGTGCAGGACGACCCGTCCGTCCGGGGTGTCAGGCACACGACGTGAGGAACGCCGTCGCGTCCCCGGCGACCCGCTCCGGGCACTCCCACAGGACCAGGTGCGCCACGTCGGGGTAGACCGTCAGCACGGCGCCGGGGATCCGGATGGCGAGGGTTTCCTGGTCGCTGCGCGGCAGCAGGTTGTCCTGGGCGCCCCACAGGATCAGCGTGGGTGCCTCGATGGTTCCCTTTTCCGTGGGCGGCGTGGCCGTGATCAGCCCGTTCAGGATGGCCTTCCACGCGTGGGCGGGCATCCTGAGGCCGTCGCGCACGCGGTCCTCGATGAACCAAGGGGGAACGTCGTGCAGCAGGGGAAACCAGGACAGGGAATCCCGGACCCAGCCCTCGTCGAGGGGATCGGTCAGGGCATCCACGTCATCGGCGAAGGGGGTCCGCCCCCGAAGGCTCAGGGGAGAGCCCACCAGCACCAGCGCCGCAACCTGCCCGGGGTGGGTAACAGCCAGCTGCTGCGCGACGTAGCCGCCGCTGGAGGAGCCGACGACGAAGGCCCGCGGCACGTCGAGGGCGTCCAGGATCGCGGCGGCGTCCTCGGCCTGTTCTGCCAGGGAGTAGCCGTCTTCCGGTTTGTCCGCCTCGCCCTGCCCGCGGAGGTCGGGGGCGTAGATCCTGAAACCGGTCAGCAGGGGTATCAGGCGGTCAAAGCTGCCGCGGGATTCGCCCCACGCATGCAGCAGCAGCACCGGCTTCGCAGCGGCGTCGTCCTGGACGAGGCACGGCAGAGTGATGCCGGTGCGGAGCCTCAGGTTCCGGACCTCGATTTCCATAGCCTCAGGGTACGCCGCGTCAGTACACGGTTCGCGGAATGGCCGTGGACCTAGTTTGCGTCCTGTTCTCCACGCCGCCGGTGTCGGTGGTGCAGCTCGTAGCTGTCGAACACATCGGAAGACGTTGTTCCTGGATGGCCGAATTTGCCGCGAAGGACGTCTGCGAGTCCGTCCAGCGCCGCGTGGAGCATCCGTCCGGCGAACTGGAGTTCAGGGTTCGCGCTGCGCTGGGCCTCGGACGCCAGCTCCTGGGCGTAGGCGACCGTGGCCGGCAGGGAGCCGCGCTGCTCGACTTCGCGGAAGTAGTAGGTTTCATGGAACGCAAGCAGGTCTATGCTCACCGACGCCACGTTTCCGGCCATTGACTCCAACAGCCCGGCAGCGTGCAGGGGGTCCAGCGACAAGACACCGGCCGGACCTGCAGCCTCCCTGAACAGGTTCAGCTGGTGGGCGAGGGCCCGGCGGCGGTTCAGGGCCGGGTACGTTTGCAGGATCCAGGTGACCGTTGCCGTCAGCAACCCGAAACCCGTGACGGCCTGGAGGGCCACAACCAGCCTGAGCAGCGGATGTGCCGGCACGATTTCGCCGAACCCCACAGTGGAAAGCGTGACAAGGGAAATGTACAGCGCTTCGGCGAAGTCGCCCCGCTGTGGAACCCCGGCCGCGTGCACAAAACCGGCCGGCAGATGGGGCAGATAAAGCAGGGCCCAGCCGATGGCCGCCAAGGCTGCCCAGGCGCCAATCACAGCGGCCATGGCCAAGGGTGCTGCGATGAAAGAGCCCCGGCCGCGCAGTTTCCTTGACGCCAGCCAGAATCCGCGCACGATCGCCCGGCCTACTGGACCGGAACCGTGCGGGTATAGGAGCGTACGAAAGACGTCGACGAGCATCAGCAGAACCAGCCCGGCCCCCAAAACCGTCCAAAGCGTGTCCTCGAAGTCCATGCCTCATCTTATGGGCGGCACTGTCGGAACCCGTGATGGACATCGGGGGACAGAGCGACGGCGCCAGCTTGCTCAGAACGGCAGCGCAGCCAGCGCAATAAGGGGCGGGACGGTCGCGCCGAGCGTGCCGGGGATGCTGTCGCCCTTCTTGGGATAGTGGCCCAGCCAGTCCGCCAGCCCCATGGCGGCGCCGCTGAGCACCATGTTGGCGCAGCAGTAGACCACCAGGGTGTAGCCCACCACCAGGTAGCCGGTGTTCACCGCAACCACCCCGGCGATGTTCCCCAAGCCGATCAGAAGGTTGCGGAAGCCGGTGGGGATGGCCCACATCATCACGGCGGGCACGTTCTGTGCAGGTGTGCTGAGGAACTTCTGCGCTGCCGGGTGCCGCAGGAAGAAACTTTCCAGCGGGAACACCACGATATAGATCAGTGCGGCAAGCACCGCGAAGAGCTGCGATACGGCGTTCATGGAGGAAGAGTACGACGGCGGCGCGCGGCCCTGCGATCCCCTCACCGGGGGTTCCTGGAGACCCACGCAATCCCCGGTTTGGGGGATTGCGGTCCGGCCCTCCGGCCGGATACTGGACGTATGTGGGAGGAGCGCGCTGAGCGCGCCCGGCGGGAGATGGCGGACCTCGCCGCGGGCGGCCTGGACCTGGCTGAGCTCTACACTGCGGCACTGGCCGTGGTGCGGCAGGCGGTGCCGTTCGACCAGGGCTGCTGGGCCGCGGTGGACCCGGACACGCTGGGGATGACGTCCGTGACCAACTGGCGGCCGTGGCCGGTGACGGACGAATATGCCGCCCGCTTCGCCGAGTCCGAGTACACCGGCGCCGAACCCAACACCTTCAGGGAGCTGCTGCGGCGGCCGCGGCCCGTGGCCAGGATTTCCGATGCCCCGCACCGGGACGTGGTCCGCAGCGTCCGGATCAACGACCTGTTGGGACCACTGGGTCTGCATCATGAGCTGCGCGGGGCGTTCCGGGTGGACGAGGCGTGCTGGGGTGTGGGCAGTATCTTCCGGGAGGGCGGGCAGGACTTCTCGGACCGCGAGGTGGAGTTCCTGGACGCCGTCACCGCCACCCTGGCAGCTGCCACCCGGGTGGCCGTGCGGGTGCGGCGCGGGCAACGCGCCGCTGCGGGTGGGCCGGTGATCGTGATCGCCGGCATCCACGGCGAACTGCGGGCGGCCACTCCTGCCGCGGTCCTGTGGTTGGCCGAGGTGGAGGATGCGGCGCCGGGCGGTTTCACCATGACGCTGCACTCTGTCGTGGCGCAGGCCCATGCCTCCGTCTCAGGCACTGCCCGGGCCAGAATGCGGGACGCCGGCGGCAACTGGGTGGTGCTGCAGGCCAGCCGCCTCATTACGGGCGACGACCCCGAGCAGATGGTGGTCACCGTGGAGCCGGCCACCACGCACGACGTGGTCAGCCTCCTGCTGGCGGCCTACGGGGTCTCCGCCCGTGAGCGGGAGGTCTGCCTGGAGCTTCTGTCCGGAATTTCGACGGCGGACGTCGCCCGGAATCTGTTCATCTCCCCGCACACGGTGCACGACCACCTGAAGGCGCTCTACGGAAAAGTGGGCGTCGGCAGCCGCGGGGAGCTGGTGGCAAAGCTGCTGGTTTAGCCTCCGGTGGTTGAGCCTGTCGCTGGTTGAGCCTGTCGAAACCCCGGCGTGCGAGCGGGCCGGAATGACGTCAAGGGGGAGCGTTGTGAGTAGTGGATCTCGGCCGAATGAAAGGGCCTTGCCGCGCTGGGCCAGAGCCGCCGTCGTCGTTTATCTGTCGGTGACGGTCGCCGCAGTAGTTGCGGCGCTACTTACCAATGGCTTGGGGCTGGACCTGGATGCCCGAACCAAAGAGGGCCTGCTGCTCGCCATGGTGTATCTGACACTGCCCCTGTCGGCTGCCTATTTGATCATCGGCATGTTTAGTTCCGAGGGTCCGACCTCGCCGGATGAGTTCAGTTTGGCCGGATTGAGCCCGACGACGGTCCTCTATTATCTGGGATACGTCCTCCTTGCGGTGGTCAACACGGGTGTCTTCCGGTTGATTGTCCTTGGTATCCGGAGGGTCGCACAGGTTCCGGCCGCCGGCCTGCCCGGCGCCTCGGCTCAGTATCCGCGGGTGGCGCTGCGCGGGGTCACCCCGGACGTCAGCAAGCTCTGGTGGGCCGTGCCGCTGGCAGTTCTGCTGAGCCTTCCGCAGTGGATGGTGGCCGGTTTTTTCTGGTGCGGGATCAGCGGTTGCAGCGGCGGAGGTTTCGGCGTGGCCACCGGGACCGAGTGGGTCGCGGTCATCCTGAGCGTCGTCAACGGCGTCATCCTGGCAGTTGCTGTATTCGCAGTGCGCTGGCTGTATCCCACCCGGAAACGTGCCCTCGTTGCCTTGGCGGCCGGGACGTTGTTCGCTCTGGTGGGTGCTGTGGTCACTCACGGGTAGTGGGAGCGCTCTGGGCGCGTGACAGAGGAACCCCGCAGTGCTGGGCACTGCGGGGTTCCTTGCTGGCCGGATTCCGGTTACTCGGAGTCGGGCTTCTGTTCGGCGTCCGGTTTCTGTTCCCGGTCCCGGAGGTTCTTCTTGATCTCGTCGAACTTCTCCTTGATGACCCGTTCCGCGTCCGCGAGGGTTTTCCCGGCGGTGCTCAGGGGATCCAGCTGAACGTAGACGTTCTGGCTGACAGGCACGTCGTACTCGTCCTTCAGATGTGTGCCGCCGCCCACCCCCTGAAGCGACAGGTACACCATGGCCTCGGTCCGGGCAATGCCGGAGAGTGTTCCGAAGACAACCGTGAAGTCGTTCGATTCAAAGCTCACCGTCTGACCGATATGGCTGCGGTCTAGGTCACCGGCTGCTACCGGCTTCTCGGACTGACTTCCGCTGTAGCTCATGAACTTCTCCTAATAGTCGAGGTACACCTACCACAGCAGTCTATATACAGGCCCTTGGCGTTCCGGTGGCTAGGTGAGTACTGCCATTCCACCAAACGGTTTCGACACACAGTTATGATTCGTCAGCGACGGAGGCAGGTGTTCACCGACCGGAATTTCCTGACGAGATCTGCCGCTTGACCTGCTCAAGTTCCTCTTGGAGCAGGTCAACGGTGGCACGGTACTTTTCGAAGTCCGCCGTTCGGCGCCTAGCCTCGGCGTAACTGATGCCGGCGGCGAGAATGGCAAGCGGGAACGTCACCAGCAGGGCCCAGCCGGACGCGGCAAGGAAGTCCAGCGCGACGGGAAGTGCCTGCTTGAACGCCAGGAACTCGTTCACCCCGCCGACCACTCCGTTCAGAGCGGAGTCTAGGGGTCCCAGAAACTGCCCCACGACAGGCGTCCCGGAAAACGACGGCGCGCTCAGCGGCGGCTCTCCGCCTGTGGACCAGCGCGAGTCACTGAAGTGGTTCAGGACGTAGATCCCGGCACCCGCGTTGAGGGCAGCGAAGACCAGGGCGGAGCCAAGGGCGTTCCAATGAAGCCGGCGCGGACGCCAGACGCCGGCCACAAGCGCGAAGACGGCGGCGGCAACCCAAGTAGAGATGCTGAGTTCGTCGCGGCTCATGCCGCCCAGTAGATCCAATGAATTCCCCGCCCTGAAAGTTTGAGTCAGTGCTTGTTCGGTCCCGAGCGAGCCTATCCCAGGCGCTCCCGGGCATTCCGCTGCAGTTACGGGCGGACGCTGCTGAAGCCGACCCATGCATCTCACCAGCAACAAGGGACCGAGACGAGCCAGCGGTGCGCGCGCCTCATGCACAAGATGCGTGGCAGTTACGCGTTGGATGCGCAGTGTGACACGGATCCTCAAGGTTGGCTCAAGACTGGATCAACGTTGCCCCAAGATCAACGCTGTTGTCGTTTTCCCCAGGCGCCGGGGAAATACGCTTTTCATTAGCTACATTTCGGCTTAAGCAAAAGGCCCGGCTACTCGCCGGGCCTTTATTAATGGGGATACGAATGTCGAAGTACGAGAGCCTTCTGGGACCAGGACCAACCGGTGCGGGACCAGGCCCGAGGCCACCGCGAAAGCCACGCGCGTCCACGTTCATTGTCGGGGGCATTACCGCGCTGTTCGTGATGCTGGGGGCATTCAGTGGCGGCATTGGGGGTGCCCTGGTCGTCCTGGCCATCTCGGCCGCCCTCACCGGTCTCTATGTCCTGGCGACCGGGCGCCGTTCGTGGGCGTGGCTCCCGGCCAAGCGGAAGGCGGGGGCCATTGCGCTTGCTGCCGCCTTTGCCTTGTTTATCGCGGGCGGCTTGGCGATGCCGCGCAGTGCGACGGCGGAGCTGGAGGCCGCCTCGTCGGAGGGCACTGCCTCGCCAGCCTCCGCAGAGGCGGGCCCTACCTCCACAGCGACGCCGACGCCGTCGTCCGCTCCAACCGTGCAGGAGACAGGCTCCCCGCTGGATCCTGACAGCCTGCCCCTCTTGGCGCAGGGCGCCAGCGTGACGGCTCCAAAGACGCAGCCTGCCTTCGCCACTAAGGCGGTCGACCTGCTGGCCACCCTTCCCATCAAGGGCCGGGCGCCAAAGACGGGATATGACCGCGCGCTGTTCGGCCAGGCATGGGCAGACGTTGACCGCAACGGTTGCGACACCCGGAATGACACTCTCAAACGAGACCTCACCGGTATCAAATACACCAACAGCGTCCCGTGCAAGGTGCGCTCCGGCACGCTGGCGGACCCTTACACGGGCACCACCATCAACTTCCTGCGGGGGGCTGCGACCAGCAGCGCCGTCCAGATCGACCATGTTGTTGCCCTCAGCGACGCCTGGCAGAAGGGCGCTCAGCAGCTGACCACGGAACAGCGGACAGCCTTCGCCAATGACCCGCTGAACCTGCAGTCGACGGACGGCCCGACAAACATGCAAAAGGGCGACGGCGACGCAGCCACCTGGCTGCCGCCAAACAAGGGCTTCAGGTGCGAATACGTTGCCCGGCAGATTTCGGTGAAGGCGACGTACAGCCTGTGGGTTACCCAGGCGGAGCACGACGCGATGGCCAGGATCCTGGCCGACTGTTCGGGCCAGCTCGCACCAACAAATGAGAAGGCGCCGGCCGCCGCGGCGGCGGCTCCTGAGCCTGCACCGGTGGTGGCACCTGCCCCGGCTGTCGTTGCTCCGGCCCCGGCCGCCGTGGCACCTGCCCCCGCTGTCGTTGTCCCGGTCCCGGCACCGGCAGCTCCGGCGCCGGTTGTGCCTGCCCCCGTTCCGGCAGCACCGGTGCCCGCCCCCGCTCCGGCAGCACCGGCTGCCGCCTATTACGCCAACTGCGCGGCGGCCAAACTTGCTGGTGCAGCACCGCTGTATGCCGGGTCGGCGGGCTATCGACCGGCGCTGGACCGCGACTCCGACGGCGTTGCCTGCGAGAGCTAGACCAATTCCATCACTCCACAGTTTCAAACTTTCCAAGGGGGAAAAATGAAAAAGACATTGATATTAGTCGTACTGGCCGGCCTCATGCTGACTGGATGCGGCGGCAAGCAGGAGGCTGCGCAGCCGGCAGAATCAGCAACCGCTGTTGCAGTGGCTGAAGAGACTGCCACGGTTCCAGGCGTAGTGGGCCTGACCCTGGATGTCGCCACGGAACAGCTGGAGGATCTCGGGCTCGAGGTCGAGGCTGAGGACACCGTGGACGGCAAGTCGATCATTGTGAAGAAGAACTGGCAGGTAGTGTCCCAAGACCCCACGGACGGTGCACAGGTGGCAAAGGGCTCCACCGTGCATCTCGGCGTCAAGAACCTTGACACGATTGCGGCGGAAAAGGCAGCGGCGGAGAAGGCTGCTGCAGACAAAGTGGCCGCCGAGAAGGCTGCTGCAGTAAAGGCTGCAGCTGCGAAAGCTGCCGCGGACAAGGCTGCAGCGGACAAAGTAGCCGCTGATAAAGCGGCCGCCGATACGGCTGCCGCGGACAAGGTTGCCGCGGATGCGGCTGCGGCTGCCGAGAAGTTGGCGGCCGAACAGGCGGCGCAGCAGGCCGTCCCGCAGGCTCCGGTGCAGCAGGCTGCCCCGCCGGCACCCGCCTCCGCCTACTACGCCAACTGCGCCGCAGCAAAGGCCGCAGGAGCCGCGCCGCTGTACGCCGGGCAGGCTGGCTACAGCACCAGCCTTGACCGCGATCGCGACGGCGTCGCCTGCGAGTCGTAGCCAAAGCTGTCCAAAGTAACAGCCCTGCCGTGGATGTCTTCCTTCGTGGAATGCATCCACGGCAGACTGCTTTAAGGACTATGAGTCCCGCCGTGCGTCAGCCCCCTGAACATGGGGGCCCCGCGCCACTCGACGCGGCAGCCTGCATTATTCGCAGCCGCTACCGTCGCTGTCACGGTCGAGGTGGTGGGGTGCGTATCCCGGTGCCCGCGCAGACAGGCGCAGCGCCAGCGGCCCTGGCGGCGGTGCAGTTTCCAAGTGTCTCGTAACTAATGGTTGGTACAGCGATTTAGCAACTCGGTTTCGACACATAGTTATGAGAATCGCCGACTCGCAGCGTACCACCGTACCTTCGCGAGCCGAGCATGCAACCGTCGAGACGTCTCGTATCCGAAGGGTTATGAGACTGCCCACCCTTTTATCAAAGGCAAACAATTCTACGGTCCCCACCTGTCGGACGTCCGGACGCCACTGGGGGTGTCTAACAGACACTGCCACTGTCCACCCCGGGTGCGTAGCGTGATGGATGTGGACAGAAGAGAAGACATCCGTGAGTTCCTGATCTCGCGCCGCGCGAAGATCAGCCCGGAGCAGGCAGGTGTCCCCAGCTATGGGGAACTGCGCCGGGTGCCGGGCCTGCGGCGTGAGGAAGTGGCGCAGCTGGCCGGGGTGAGCACCGACTACTACACCAGGCTGGAACGCGGCAGCCTCCGCGGTGTCTCCGACTCAGTCCTCGAGGCCGTGTCCGCCGCCCTTCAGCTGGATGAGGCCGAGCGGGCCCATCTGATGGACTTGGCCCGGACCGCCAACACACCGGCACGCCGTACTCCCAGGAAGCCGGCCCAGCAGCGGGTCCGGTCCGGGGTGCTGCGCCTGCTGGACGGGATGACGGGCGTGGCCGCGCTGGTGCAGAACGGCCGCTCGGACGTGCTCGCAGCCAACCTTCTGGGCCGGGCACTGTACGCAGACGTTTTCAACTCAACAGTGTCCTTCGGCCACGACCTTCCGGGCAGGCCGCCGAATCAGGCACGCTACCTTTTCCTCGACCCCGGCGCCGGGGACCTGTACCCGGACTGGAACGCGGTGGCCGCCACCACGGTGGCCATGCTGCGCCTGGAATCAGGCCGGAACCCGCACGACCGGGCACTGAACGAACTGATCGGTGAGCTGACCACTCGCAGCGGACAGTTCGCCGCGCTATGGGCCGGGCACGACGTGCGGATCCACACCACCGGGACCAAGCGCTTCCATCACCCGGTGGTCGGGGACCTGTCCCTGCAGTTCGAGACCCTGCACCTGCCCGGCGACGAAGGCCAGACCCTGTTCACCTTCACCGCAGAGCCCGGCTCGGCCTCTGCAAGCGCGCTGGCGTTCCTGGCCAGCTGGGCGGCGGCGCCGTCCACCACCAAGGACGCAGAAGAAGAACCGGCCATAACTTCCCGTTCCCAGGCGCAACCTCGCATCCAGGCCGTGGAAAAGGCCGAACAGGAAACTGACTAAGAACGCTCCGCCTTCACCGTAAGAGCAAAACAAACTCAACAAGCTAGGCAACTCGCGTTGAACCAGCTTTGCTGACGTCTGCCCAATTTCAGCCAAACCCCTATGAAAGAGAACAACCAATGACAGAAAAACTGACCGGAACTGTTGCCCTGGTCACCGGCGCGAGCAGCGGCATCGGTGACGCCACCGCCCGTGCCCTCGCCGAGCAGGGGGCGTCCGTCGCCGTCGTCGCCCGGCGCAAGGACCGCCTCGACACACTCGTGGCCGAGATCGCAGGTTCCGGCGGCACTGCCTACGCCGTTTCTGCTGACATCACTGACCGAACCCAGGCTGAACAGGCTGTAGCAGAGGTGGTAAACCAGTTCGGCCGCCTGGATATTCTCATCAACAACGCCGGGCTCATGCTCCTCGGACCGGTTGTCGATCAGGACATCGACGAGTGGGAACGGATGATCGCGGTCAACCAGAGCGGTCTGCTCTACATCACGAAGGCGGCCCTCCCGCACCTGCTGGCTGCAGCGGAGGACGAACTGCGCGGCGTCGCGGACATCGTCAACATTTCCTCGATCGCCGGCCGGCAGGCATGGGCGAACTTCGCCGCGTACAACATGACGAAGTTCGGCGTGAACGGCTTCACCGAAGCGCTCCGCCAGGAGATCACGAAGAAGCACGTCCGGGTCGGCGTACTCGAGCCCGGCGCAGTCGAAACAGAACTGATCTCACACAACAACGACACCATCAAAAGCGACCTCGCCGTCTCCGACGCGAAGAACATCCCCGAAAAGCTGCAGCCTGAGGATATCGCCGAGAGCGTCGCGTACATGGTGACCCGCCACCGCCGATCCTCCATCGCCGAGCTGTGGGCCATGCCCACCTCCCAGGCCTGAAAAACCCTACCGAAGGAGAACACAGCATGAAAACCGCACGTCTCGGAGACCTGGAAGTCTCCCGCATCGGCCTCGGCGCCATGACCATGGCCGGCACCTACACCAGCGAGGGCGCCCTGGATAACACCGAATCGATCCGCACGATCCACCGTGCACTCGAGCTCGGAGTCACCCACATCGACACAGCGGAGATCTACGGGCCGTTCCTGAGCGAGGAAATCGTCGGCCAAGCAATCAAGGGACGCCGTGACGAAGTGAAGATCGCCACCAAGTTCGGCCTTGTCTCCCACTCCGGTGGCGGCCCCGGTGTCACGGACAGCAGCGCAGCGAACATCCGCACGGCCGTCGAGGGATCCCTGAAGCGACTGGGCACCGACCATATCGACCTCTACTACCAACACCGGGTCGACCGGAACATACCCATCGAAGAGACCGCCGGGGCCGTTGCGGACCTGATCACCGAAGGCAAGGTACTGCATTTCGGCCTGTCCGAAGCCTCCCCGGACACCATCCGCCGGGCACACGCCGTGCAGCCCGTCTCGGCCCTGCAGACCGAGTACTCCCTGTGGACCCGCGACGTCGAAGACGAAATTCTGCCGCTGCTGCGTGAACTGGGCATCGGCTTCGTCCCCTACTCGCCGCTCGGGCATGGTCTGCTCACCGGGCAGATCCGTACTGTGGAGGATTTCGCCGACGACGACTGGCGCAAAACCAACCCGCGCTTCACGGGCGAAAACTTCATCCGGAACCTGCGCATCGTCGACGAAGTCCAGAGCATCGGCGCGGAGATTGGTGCCACCCCAGCCCAGACCGCGTTGGCGTGGGTGCTGACCCGCGGCGAGGACATCGCCCCGATCCCGGGCACCCGCCGCGTCTCCCGTGTAGAGGAAAACACCGCAGCCGACTGCGTCGAGCTCACCACGAACCAGCTCGAACGCCTGAACGCTCTCCAACCCGCAGCAGGAGCGCGGCACGACGACGCGAACATGGCCTCGATCGACCGCTGATTCCTGGCCGTGCTGTCCTCGCCAAAGGTCCCAGTTCCAAGAATCAACGTCAATCAATGCTCGTCCCGATGAGATGTCTCGTATCCCCAGGGATGTGAGGCGTCTCGCCGACCACACGATTGCGGCCACTGTAAGCTTGGCCCTCGAAAACGCATAGGGAAACATGAAAAAGCCACTGTCCATCATCGCCCTCACGGCAACGGCCGCGATCGCCCTCGCCGCATGCTCCACACCCTCAGCCGAGAACATCACCGCATCCCCTGCCACGACAAGGGACCTGTCCTCAGCCACCACCACCGAGTCCTCGGCCCCGGCAGATGCCTCCACGGGCGGTACGCCGATCACCATCACCGCCGGTGATGTGGTCATGACCGCGACGCTCAATGACACCCAAGTCGCCCAGGACTTCGCCGCCATGCTACCGGTCACGCTGCCCTGGTTCCGGAACGCCGGCATCGAATACATCACCGAGCTCAACGCCCCGATGACGGAAAGCGGTCCGTTCTACACGGACGTGCAACCCGGAGACATCGTCTACTACAACCCCCTCGACAGCATCACCATCATCTACGAGGAAACCAGCTCCGTTCCCACCCTCACCAAAATGGGTGAGATCACCTCAGACCTCAGCGTCTTCGAAAACCTGCCGGGCGATGTGGACATGCGCGTGGAGCGGGGATAACACCCCTATTGGGGGGGATAGGTCAGCCAGCACGCCCGCCCCGAACCTGCCCACTCAACCCGGACAGGACAGAACACCGGACACTAGGACAGGGCGCAGCTCAGGCGCAAGCTTGAGGAGGACTCACTAAGCCCCGGCATCTGACAACAGAACCAGGGTTGGGCTACCGCTTCGAGATATAGCCCGGTCCGGTGTGGCGGGAATAGGTGCGCCCTGGTCCTCGTGCCCAGGACTACAGCCACTTCTTGTGTCTGGCGCTCCGGCGGTGTCTCCGCTCCGGACTCGGGCTCGCCCTATCGCTAACAAGACGACGTCCGGTGGCGCTGCGATTCACCGCTCTAGGGGCTTCAGCTTGTAAAGCTGCTCCTTTGCGGGTCCTCCAGTGTCTCAAAACCTCAGCGTCTCGAAACGCTAGCGTTACGAGACGAGGATGCCTGCATTTCCGGGAAGCTATTCCGAGCGAGAAATTAGGCCGGGGGCTTCTCGGAGTGGCGCGATGTAGCACAGGCTGGCTTGGCTGGCCCTCGCCAGAACGCGTCCGAGCAAAGCGCATCCAGAAGGCAACGGAAGCACCCCGACGCCCCTTCGGAGCAGCCGCGTGAAGGAAGCAAGCGTTTGCGCTCTCTTTGTGCACAGGCGAATATTCACCGCAACAGCAAAGACGCAAGCGCTTGCGTGCGGCGATGTTCGTCGCGTAGCGTAGCTTGCTGTGACGGCGAAGATTGAAGAGGTGGCAGAGCGGGCGGGCGTGGCCGTGTCCACGGTGTCCCGGGCGCTGCGTGACGTTCCCGGCGTTTCGCTGGCGACCCGGCAGCGGATCAAGGACATCGCGGCCGAGGTCGGCTACCTGGCGTCGCCGAGTGCGGCGCGGTTCGCGACCGGGGTGACAGGCACCATCGCCGTGATCGTCCCGGATGCCACCAAGTGGTTTTTTGGCCAGGTCATTTCCAGTGTCGGCGCGGCGCTCAGGGCCGCGGGCCGGGACGTGCTGCTGTACGAGCTCGGAGATGCCGACGGGCGCCGACGCTTCTTTGAAGGCCAGACACTCCGGGGGCGCGCCGATGCCGTCCTGGTGCTTTCACTGCGGTTGTCCGAGGAAGAGACCCAAAGCCTGCGCGCCCTAGGTGTAATTCCCACGGAGGTTATGAACGCGGCTGATGGGAGTTTTTCCTCCGATGCCGGTATGGGTCCTGTGATGATTGTACTGATGTAGCCAATCGGGGTACGTGGCTGCTCGCTCGGTTTCTGATGTGTAGGG
>NZ_JAFHKT010000103.1 GCF_017052465.1 Arthrobacter pascens | reverse complement strand
TGTGGGTCTTAGCTTCCGGGTTCGGAATGGGACCGGGCGTTTCCCCCACGCTATGACCGCCGTAACCCTTCTACCCGGCACACACCCGCGGGGTGTGTGTGGGAAATCTGGTGTTACAACTGTGCTGTTGTTTCAACTGTGGTGTTGTTACAGCTGTGGTGTTGTTATTTTGTTGTGGTTTTTTGTTCCCTGGGCAACTTACCGTGTGACGGGTTTGTTGGTTGGGAACCACATAGTGGACGCAAGCAGTCTTGTTTCTTTTTACCACCCCTGGTGCGAACCCCTTTTGAAGTTGGGTTTGCGGGGTGGTGTGTGGTGTA
>NZ_JAFHKT010000102.1 GCF_017052465.1 Arthrobacter pascens | reverse complement strand
TGTCAGGTCAGCGTTGGCATGGGTAACGTAGGACACGAGAGCCTCCTGGCGTCGAGATGAGTGTGGTAACCCAAATCGATACCGGAGGCTCTCGTTTCTTACATCACGCCACGCTGTTCACAACCTCCGTGGGAAATACAACTAGGTTTCACGGCATCCAGGAATGCTGCCCTGTCCACCACGCCGCCCGTCAGGCCGCGCCTCATAGCGAAGGCCGCGGCAAGGACTTTCTCCTCAAAGTATTCGCGTTTGCCGGCAGATTCTTCCTGCCCGATGCGGATATTCAATTCGGTCAACTCGTCAATGTCGGTTTTCATGGTCCCAGACTGGCACCGCTTTGCCCCCCATGGACAGTGGTATGGGGAAATTATTGGAGTGCAATGGGATTTCTCTGAACTCTCCCGACGTGCGGGTTCCCGTGGAGTGGAGCCAGAAAACTCAAATGACCGAAATTCCAGTTCAAACCCCGTCGCGGCCAGGCCCTAGCCGCAAGAACGAGAGGATGGACTGGCGCGAAGGCTCAGATTGTCTAATAAATAGGGTCTCTCGCGTTGTGCAGGTGAGCGGGCTTGGGCTGGCGACGAAACATCTGGGCAGAGGATTTCCGAATGCTTGGGATCCACAAGCGCGGGCGGAACGTGGCGCTCCACTGTGAAGACCGGTGGGCGCGATGCGTGCACGCGGGGCGGGGTTTCGCGGAACACTGGATCCATGAGGTTTTGAAACATGTATTTCAAGATTGCCGATCCGGCGCAACCAAGTGATGTCAATTCGAGCCTCTGGACCGACGAGGCCGTGATTATGGTGTACTTCGCGCACGACGACAAGTATCAGGCCGCCATCATGGAGCAGTACAAGCTTTACGTTGAAATGGCGGATCGCATCTCGATCCCGAGGTTTCCGGGCAACCTGGGTTCAGGGCTTCAATGCGGTGGAACTCCTCGCCGTACTCGGTGGCGAACCCGGTCAGGCCCCTGGTGTTTGGGCACTGCGTCGCCGAGGTGGTAGGAGTGCGGATCTACCAGGAAACGGGTGACCAGGTTAGGAGCCATCTACTCAGGGGCAATCACAAAGGCGCGGTCCTCCCGCTCACCGTATCGAAATCATTGGCCAACTGGGCGTCCTACATGCGGGCCTTCGCCGGCGACACTCAGCGTCTTGAATAGATCCTGTGCGGTTCGGGCAACGGACCTTTCGGTCTGCATGGTCGACCAGCTTTACTGAAGTTGACATCTTGGACTGATTGTCTCAGCAGCCCTCGGTGTCGAGGGGGTGGTACGGCCGGATCTGGTGCCGTGTTCCTCAGTCACGCCTGGCTCGATCAGAGTCACCAGCGAATGGCGGAGAACCCGCGTCGCGGGCCGGCTCCGATGCTGCGCGACTGTCTCATTAAGTTAGGAATCAAGGTCTTCTTCGACGATGACGACCCTTGGGTTTTCTTGTTCACCACTTCATGGTGGCTAGGGCCGCTCACAACATGATTTGCTGATTTTTCTTTAGATGGACCTAGGGTTGCGGCTGGTCCAGAATTTCCGCTCTGATACCTGTTCATGCAGGAATGCGGGGTAAGGACATGACGTGGCAACTGATTCGGAGCAAATCATGCGCTCTGGTGAGCCTGGTCAGGGTGGTAGCCGGGGTCGGACCCGAGGGCGAGTTGCAAGAAGTGGTGGGCTTTGCGGCCATGGCCCTCCGAGACTCAGCCACTTTCCTATCCGACTGACCACCGGTGCGTTCATCCTGAACGCGGGGTGAGGCAAAGGCGACCTTGACCAGGAGGGGGCGGCCGGCCTGCAGGACCTTCCCCCTCTAAGGCAGTTGGCCGAGCTCGTTGTGGAAGGCCCGGAGGAGTAACGGCACAGTAACGCCCCAGTAACGCCAGTGGCAGTGTAATGGAGCCCGGCGCCCGCAGTCGTCTGGGCCGGTGCCAAGGTAGCTGCGAAACAGGGTCGCTTCACGTTGGTGGAAGGCCAGGATCCTCCGCCGACTTACTCAGGAAAGCAGGAATCGCCGATGTCGCCCCAGCCCCCGGCCGCCGACGGTCCTGATGCCGCAGGCGGACGTGGGCGCACGGCCGCGCCGGCGGCACTGCTGCTACGCGCCGCCGTGCTGCCAGTCCCGGCCGCTGCGGCCACCGAAACATCCCCGGAATCGGCCCAGGAACCGTACTTTTCGCTGGACGGCAACGGCGGCTACGACGTCGACCATTATGTGTTGGATCTCAGCTATGATCCGCTGACCGAGATTCTGGGCGGGACCGCGACCATCACGCTAACGGCATGCAGGACCTTGGACATGGACGGATTGACAGTCAGAGGTCGTCCGGCCGAATTCACGCACGGCTCCGGCGAACTGACCGTTACTCCGCAGCGGGGTATCAGGGACCCCCAGTCCGGGCAGTCTGGTTTCTTCCACACGGACGATGGTTCCCTGGTCATCGGGCAGCCGCACGTGGAAGCAAACTGGTTCCCGGTCAACGACCATCCGCTCGACAAGGCATCCTACACCGTCCGGATGACGGTTCCCGAAGGGCTCGAAGTCGTGGTCAATGTGCGCTTGGTCGACAACCGGACCCGGGACGGCCTGACCACCTGGACGTGGGAGGCGCGCGAACCGATGGCGGCCTACCTTGCCACGGCCAGTGTCGGGCAGTCGGCCTTCAATCAGTACAAGGTCGGGCGAGTCAGCTACCTGGATGCGCCGGACCCCGACCTCGTTGCCCTAGTGGCGGAACCGCGGACCGGCACCGACTTAGCCTGGTCCAGGGCGGCGGACAGTTCCTACAAACGCCTCACCCGAACCTTCACGGTCCCGGACGAAGGGGCGCAGCTGTCCTTCTGGCTGACCCGCAGTACCGAAACCAAGTGGGATTCTGCCTTCGTGGAAGCCCGCACCGCCGGTGCTGAAGACTGGACGACTCTGCCCGATGCCAACGGGCACACCTCGGGGGACGGTGGGAACAGTGGTCGGTCGACCTGGCCGACTTCGCCGGCAGTCTGGGTTTTTTGGTACTGAGTTTATGGTAACTGCCTAATCAAAGTACGAGAGTAGAGAGAAGATCATGGCCCTCTTAGAGCCCAGCGTCCTTGCCAACACGATCATGAGCAAGCTTTATAATGTGCTGACCAACGGCGATGACACCGTGCCCAAATCAGACGACAATTTTTTCAGCTGGTGCACCCCGGGAATCCCGATCGAGCCCAGCGACCTGGAATATTTGACCCAGGGCCTTACCGGCGTGGTTAAGAAGTCCGCAGTTGATGCGATGCAGCCCAGCGCAGCGGCAGCGGCCGCGGCAGCGGGCGGTACGCCGCCGCCGCCTCCTCCGGCCCCGCCTCTGACACCGGAGCAGCTCAACGGGCTGATGGCGCAGGACACCATGCGCCTCTACATGCAGGCCGAGAACATGGCACGGCTGCTTGACTTCGTACCGGATGTCGCGGCCGGCACCAACGATCAGTTCGCGAAAATGGCCGTTCAGAACAACGATGGCACGCTGTCGGACGTCTATGACTACACGCTGCGGATGAGCCAGGTGATGAAGGTCGATTTGCCGCCGGAAACGGTCGCTCAGATTGAGCGGCTCAACGGCCTGCTGACAAAGACGGTCAAGACCAAGGACATAATTTCTGGGGATGAAACCGAATCATCGGGCCCCAGCGACCTAGTCACTGCCTATTTCGCGAAAATGAAGGCGTATAACGATGCGGCGCTTGAATATAATGCCCGTAAGATCGACGCACTGACCGCCACGAATTCCCGCGCGGTCCATGACTTTGCGAACAACGCCAATACCTATCGCAACAACGTCCGCGCCGCAATGACGGACTGGGAGACCGCTGGCCATAAGCTCGATTACGAGAAGATCGCCGCCTTCTTCGAAGGGGTCGGGCGTCGCGATATGTCGCTGTTGAAGCAACAATATGTCGAGGACCTGGAGAAGGCGCGGCTAACCTCGCCGGTCTCGGGCAGCGACTTTTTCTTCACTTCGCTGGTTCCGGGCAGTTTCGCCACTTCGAATGGCTGGACTCGGTTCGGCTTCTCGGCTGGAGATTACGAGAGCCACTCCAACTCCAGTTATAAGTGGTCGCAGTCCAGCGGCGGGGGCGGCTTCAGTTTTTGGGGTTTCGGCGCCAGCGGCTCGCACTCGGTATCGAGTAGCCACAGCGAATACCACGGTACATTCGACAATAGCCATGTCGATATGACTTTCGAGATCGCCCAGATCCCGATCGCGCGCCCTTGGTTTCGCACGGCCTTTCTCACCAGCCATTACTGGCGGTTCGATCAGAACAATGTGGTGGTGAAGGGCGATCGCCTTTCGGATGGTGGCTCACCGCCCAACGGCAAGTTGCCGGCCTATGCGACCAGTGCGATCTTCGTGCGCAAGCTGTCGCTGAAATTCGGCGAGAGCCATGGCTTTTCGGATTTTGTGAACAACGCGAACTCCCAGTCGACCAGCGCTGGCGGCTCCTTTTCCTTCGGCCCGTTCTTCGTGGGGGGCAGTGGCTCACATCGTTCCGGATCGGGTGATACGGCGCGCGATTACGGGTTCAAGTTTGAAAACAACACGATGTCCATTGACGGGATGCAGCTAATCGGCTTCAAATGCCACGTGATGCCGCAGAGCCCGAACCCATCAGCCGATATTCCCGCCGACGCCTGGATCTGAGGTAGCGGAAAGGGGACATACGCCATGGACGCATTCGTGCAACTCGCGCTGATCGAAAAGGCGAAACGCGTGTTCGCCGTCGATACCAGCGTGATGCTGAGCTTCCCGCTGTTGGCGCCGATAGGTTTCACCGCGGCGGAACTGGCGGCTCTCGCCGCGCCAGCCACGGCCGCTGATTATGCCGCAGCGGGGGACTTTGCCCGGACCGTGAATTTCCTGCCCACCGACATGGTCGCGACCGCGACGGACCGGATGCTGTGGGATGTCTATCGCGATGTCCTTAGCCGAGCCGAGGTAGGCGCCGCACGAGCGGACAGCGGCGGGGGGCCGGCAGCCGCTGATGTTTTGTACGAGGCGGGACCTGACGGTACCCGGGTCGAGAGCGAGGCGCTGAAGCGCTATCGGCAGTATCGCGATTCGTGGATCATGGCGCGCGAAGACTACGCAGCACACAAGCTGACCGGCGAACTCAGCCAAGACCCTGCCGAACGACAACACTGGACCGAAGTCGATGAGCCGGCGCTGCGCGCCGCGATAGACGCGGCCGCTAGCGCCTGGGAAACACTGGGTGGCCGCGCTGCGATTGAGGCGGCACTACAAGCCCGGCGCCAAGCAGCGCTTCGTGACCCGGGCCTGCGGTGGGCCGAATGGACACAGGCCTTCAACCCCGATATCGACATGATCACCGAGGCGGGCGGCAACCAGTATGCGCCGACCGGATTTTCGCCGCGCAACTTCGCCGACCAAGACTGGCTCACCTTCGATCTGTCCGCCAGCGAGATGCGAACCCTGGTCGATGAGGCGCCCGAAGCGCTCAAGCGGGTGCTTGACGACGATGGCGGCACCGGGATCGAGCGCATGTCGTTCGAATACCGCTCGGTCGCGATGGTGCGGGCCTGGTTCCGCCCCGAGGCACTGACGTCGGGCATTTGGCGCAGCAGCGATCCGGATCTCCAACTCAGCGACGGCGGGGACCCGCCGACGGGCGCGTGCCCGGCCTATGTTTCGGCTTGTGTGTTTGTCCGCAATATTGAAGTGATCGAACAGGCCGCCAGCACCGACAGGACCTTCCAGGACCTGCGCTTCACACTCAATCCGGCGCGCCTGACACTGCGACCCAACCTGCGCGTCGATCCGGGCATCGCGGCACGGATCGCCCGCCGGACGGTACAGCCGGAGGCTTCCGCTCCGACGCCAGCGGTCACGCCGCGGGCTTTCCGGGCGCTCGAGCGCAACAGTTTCCTCCAGCTGTCGGCGCTGCGCCGAGCCACCCCGGCTGAGGCGCCGATCGCCAGACGGCGCCCCATCCAGCTGGACGGCCACATCTTGACCAACCCGGTCATCCGTATCCGGCCGGAGCTCTTGGGCATCCCAGCTCCGGCACCACCGTCGCCGCCTCCGTCTCCACCGGTTCCCCCGCCGCGAGACGAGATGTCGATCCTCGCCTTTATTTGCAAACGCCTGCCCAAAGTGCCAGACCTAGCGTCGGACCTGGACTGAAAACGAACGCGCGCCCCTTTCCTCTACCATCGGGCCATATGTTCGGCTCACGCGCGAGTGATGTGATCCACGACGGCAAGGCGGGAGAAGCTGATCGAGTAAGCGTACTAGCAATTCAAGGACGGCTACAGGAGTTGGGACAGTCCATAACTATGGACGGCTGGTTAGGAGAGCAAAGCGACGCTGCGATCCGAGAATTCCAGCGCAGCCGCGGTCTGACCGATGATGGCTTGGTTGTCCCGCCAGCTGGAAAGCCCTGTGGTCATAAGAAAAGCGCCCGCCTCTGCGGGATATGGAATTGGGGCGCCTGCCCACTTCACAACGGGCCAGGCACTCCCGATTATAGTCGGACCGCTGATGCGTCGGTCCCCAGTTTTTAGCAGAAGGTATCTATCGAAAATGATTATTTACCAATGGACGCTCGGCTCTCATCTTCAGGCCAATGCGTTCGAGGACTTCGCGCGCGAGCGCTACCTACCTGCCCTCCACGCTGGCCCCACACGGTCGGGCCAGTGGCATTCGATCCGCCTGCTTCGCCGCTCACGCGAGCACGCAAGCGATCCCCTCGATCTCGGCCGGCAATTCCTGCTGCTCATCGAATGGAGCGGTATACCGATTGACCTGCCGCGTGTCGATGACCCGACAGTCCAAAAACAGTTCGACGCTTTCCTGCTTGAGTCCGTTCGACTCGGCAGTTTCGATACGATCAAGAATGTGATCAACGAGGAAGCATAGCCGAATAGATCACCACATAAAACATTTATCGAGATATTTTTACGCGAAATCCATTGGCCGCTGTACGGTCCACGTTTATCCAGCCCTGAATTGAATTCGAGGTACATCTCATGGCGCTCTACCCTTTTGCAGAATGGAGACCGCTCGCTGCAGGCGACCCGGGAAGCCGGCTGGCCGCGCACGACGTCGTCTGCCTACATACTATGGCCGGATTCTTGACTGGCACCGAGGCGATGTTCAGGGACAAGGGGTGGGCGGGCACTGAGTCACACTTCGGTATCGGCGGCCCCGCTGACCTCGACAAGGACGGAGTCATCTACCAGTGGGTGGATACCGACTTCCAGGCCGACGCCAACCTGCAGGGCAACGCGCGCCTGATCAGCATCGAGACCAGTGATGGCGGAAATGAAACGACCCCGTGGTCGCAGGCCCAATTGGACGCCATCATAGCGCTGGTCCTCTGGTGCTGCAGGGAATACTCGATCCCCGCCGAGCTCATCCCCGATAGCGCACAGGGACGCCGCGGTATTGGCTATCACCGACAAGGCATCGACCCCTGGCGAGTAACCAACGGCGAAAAATGGTCGAACGCCACGGGTAAAGTCTGCCCGGGCCAGGTCCGCATCACTCAGCTGATCGACAACATCATCCCGCGAGTGCAACAGGAGCTTTCCGGGAGACCGACGCCGACACCCGCAGTCCTCCAGCTGTGGTCGATCTCCCCGGACTCCGGAATGGCAGGCGCACAGGTGGAGCTGTCGGGCTCCGGCTTCACCATGGCCACCGGAGTGGCCTTCGGACCGGTGTGGGCGGACTCGTGGTCGACGACCGGCGACCAGCACATTACCGCAATAGTGCCCGAGCCTATAACCAGTGGGTCGGTGTGGGTGACGGTCAACTCCCAAGATGCGACGAGCGCAGCCGTTGCCTTCAGCTACGACCAGTCCCCTTCCTTCCCTTCGCTGTCGCTGACCAGCGTCAGCCCGGACACCACCGCCGCCGGATCGCAAGTGGTGCTATCCGGTTCCGGCTTCACATCTGCTACCGGGGTCGCCTTCGGGGACGTGCCAGCGAACTCGTGGTGGATCGACGACGACACCCAAGTCACGGCAACGGTGCCAGCGCCACTGACCAGCGGATCGGTGTGGGTAACGGTCAGCAAAGTCGATGCCGCAACCGAAGCCGTTTTGTTCACCTATGAGACCTGATGCGGCCCATCGGAGCGGGCCTGTCTGACCGACAAGCTGTCCCAACGGGACTCCTTTGGAAAGGCATAAACACGAAATAAGCATTAGATCGAAGAAGAAAGTATTGGGCAGTATTTTCTGCCGCCACATATCTATTATAAATTATCAGGCGCGCGACTATCTAGCGAGGAAATAGGAGGTAGCCGATAATGTGGGATCAAGTCAGTGAGAATTTTTATAGCTTTACTGAACCATTGGAAGGGCAAGTCCTGTGGATGTATCAGGACATCTTGGGTAAAGTAACAATTGGGTTGGGTCACTTGATTGATAGTGAAGATGCAGCAATCTCTCTATCCGATGAGGGAGCTCCGTTTTATCTGAGGAACGACAACAACCAGGCATCTACGGACCAAATTGCCACGGAATGGCGTGCGGTGAAATCCGATAGCGAGCACACTGGCCGCGCCTGGGAGTACGAACCTTCGACCAACCTGCGTATCAACAGGGAGGGGTGCGCCGAGCTGACCAAAAACAGGTTACTCTCCTTCGAGTCAAAACTCAAAGAAACAGCGGAATTCGGCACATTGGACGAATGGCCAGCGGACGCTCAATTGGGCCTTCTCAGCATGGCCTGGGCCATGGGGCCCGCATTTGGGCAGGGCGGCAAATGGCCAAGCTTCCGTCAAGCCTGTTCCACTATGAACTGGCTTGACGCCGCGGCAAAATGTGACATGTCAAATGCATGGTTGATAAAGCGCAACGCAGTGAATCGCGGCCTATTTAGAAATGCTTCTTACTCGGTGTCTCAAAGAGCGGATCCTTCCGTGCTTTACATCGAAATCGGCTCACAGCGGCCTACTTTACGTATGAGTGATGCGGGTGAAGATGTAGCATCTCTACAGCGCTTCTTGGCATATTTAGGCTTTTATGTTGGTGAACAGAGCGGCCAGTTCGACGAGCCAACTGACGCAGCCGTCCGTTCCTTCCAGAGCAGCGATGAATTGACCAATGATGGCGTCGTCGGGCAACTCACCTGGGCGGCGCTGGGATACATTGTTCCCCGCGTCTAGCTCGTTTTTCAAAACCAGTGGGTGTAGTCCTCCCGGGCTCGGTAGTATTTCCGCTACCGCGTCCGCGAGTGTCGCCCATCCCGGCACCCACCCCACAAGTCCTTCAAATCCCGCGCCCGCCAGCACATCCGTCGTCCAAGAGGCCACGTTCGACGGTGTTGTCGTTTTGGCATATCGGATCCGGCGCGTGCCATTGTCGCCGAATCCTGATCCTCCCCTCACCTGGGCGGATCCACCCACCCCGGCAGACGCCCAACCGTCAGCGTCGCCGGCAGCCAATCCTACTTTCAATGATCCGAGGGCTTTTCCACTCCCGGACGGGCACGCCTTCGGCCTTGAGGCCGGACCGACCGTGCACGACGGGGTAACGGATGGGGACCGGGTCAACATCCTCGCGATCCAGACCCGATTGGGCTCACTGGACCCAGCTATCACGATCAACGGTGTCGTCGGGACCCGAGACGGATGCAGCGATACGCGCCTTCCAGCGTCGACATGGCCTGACTGTAGACGGCCATGTGGGTCCCATCACCTGGGAAGTCCTGTGGACATCATGAGCAATTTTTTGCAGGGGTTTTCCCATTCCCAACAGAGGCCGCCGCCGTGAGTTCCGGCCGTGCCTTCGAAAACGCAGTTCAACATGTTGTGACCTATTGATGGGAGAAACAATGGAATCCGTTCCTTACACAATCGTGGCCTTCACACCCGATGACATAGACGACAGCGACGAGAGGGACGGCTGGGTTTATGACAAGAACGAAGTAGGGGAAGATGATGTCTAATCTCACAGATTTCCCGCCCCGGCCGGAGGGCGTCCGGGTGAACGGAGCAGAAGGACGCGGTTGGGGTCCAGGGTGGCCGAATTGCCAGCAAGACACACAAGTGACGGTGACCCGTCCCGACGGTTTGCGAATACCCCTAAGGAAGGAGATTGCCGAACTCGTAGCACTTCTCATGGCCGAGACCGAACGCCGCGGCTATGACATCGACCCCGACCATACGGGTGGCTTTGTCTGCCGGCCCATCCGCGGAACGGACCGCCCCTCAAACCACTCCTGGGGTCTAGCCGTCGACATCAACTGGCGCACTAACCCTCATCAGGACGAGCTTGTCACGGATATGCCGTTTTGGATGCCGGAGTTGTGGTGGCAATACAGTTTCTACTGGGGAGGATGGTACCGGGAACGACCTGATGCGATGCACTACGAGTTTGTTGGAACACCGCAGGATGCTCGCGCCTTGACAGTTGCAGCACGGACAAGTTTCCCGGCCTCAGGGCAGGTCATAAGCAATGGTGGATTTACCCCTCCCTCAGAATCTGACGGCTTCGAGGCGTACGTCACCGACGCCAATCCCGGGCAACGCAAACTCCGCAGTGGTTCAGCCGGCGAGGACGTGAAGTTCATCCAACGCGCTCTGGGATTCCCTGAAGGCCAAGTCGACGGTCTCTTCGGCATGGATACCGACTCCGCGGTCAGGGACTTTCAGCGGGACAACTCTCTTGTTCCTGACGGTATCGTAGGTCCCCGCACGTGGTCCGTGTTGCTGCAGTGACCGGTCTCCCAAGGGTGAGTGGCCAACATACCGCCATCCGTCGCCGCCACCGGGACGGTGTTCATCATCTTGGACACTTGTTTCGGTTGGCGGACCACCGTCGCACCTGCTGTGGCTACCTTCTTCGACTCAACATCTTGGCTCTGAAGCAAGCCACTCGTCAGTTTGGGGTGGCGAGGGCGTGACGCCGGGGCGCTTGGATAACCACACTCCATAAACGCGACTGTAGTACTTAGTGCGGCCGTAAGTAATAGTTTCCCGAGCGCTGGGGCGCGGGTAACCATGCGATCCGGCCGAGAGGAATGAACAGACCACCTGTTCGACCTTGGCCCCGCACCGCTGCAGAAGCTATAAATTGGTCGCGACTTGGTCCCGAAAGCCATAAGGGGGCTCCCGTTCACCGCGTTGAGTTGAAATGTTGGGACATCGTCTCGGGCAAAATAGGGCTACCGGACATCTCGAATGAAATCGAAGCGAACCCCCTCTTCATCGTCGACCAGCCCGATAACCGGAAGTTCTTGGTGAAAGCTTGGTAGCAAAGCATTAGGGTCTGATTGGTGGAGCCGCGACGCCAAGTCAGGAGCTTCAAACTGCTTGAGTACTAATCAAAAGGCCATTTGAACCGGGTGCCAACAAACGGAACTCATCCTGCACCGGAAAACTGGTCAACGGCAACGATACCTTCGGCCTCCTTCGCCTGATCGCCCTAATATTGCAGGTCGGGGCAGTGTCTTTCGGCGAGAGACGCTTCCCCCTGAGAATCCTCTTCCGATCCCCGCGACGACATCCGGGCGATAACACGCTTTAACGAATCCTCTCGGTGTCCTCAAAGCGCATCCGCTTGATGACTTCCCACCTCTTAAGGATCATCGAGGCGTGGGCCGAGCCAAACCGTTCGGCAATCGGCTGGAATGAGGCAGACGAACCCGCAAGCCACTCCTGGACGCGCTGCCGATGAACCTCTATCTCCGAGCCCTGAAGGCTAGGGTCAGACAAAATTGTCTCGAGGGTCGCACCGGGTATCGAGGAGGTCGCCTCGGCCGCGAGATGCTCTGCAAAGTCTGGCATCGACTGGTGTAGCGCTGCCATGAAACAAGCGGCAGTGCGCTCTGTAGGCAGAACAGCACCGCCGTCCAAGGGCGGCGACATGGCTAACAGCAACTTGCACACATTAACGAATCGCTTGACCTGCCTTGGCGTGCCAGAAATAAGAGGGTTCAGCGCCTCGATGAAAGCCAATTCGCCAGCCGTGATCGAGAAATTCTGTGCTTCCCTGTCGAGCCAAGGTCCGTGCACCGCCAGCATCGTCCTGGCGACCCCCTCCTCGTCCGGACCAACCTGCAGTGAGGTGAGGCTATTCTGCGAGGGCGGACGGCTAGCGTTCGACTGAGCGACTGACGGAAGAAGGAGACCTCGCACGAGCCGATGGCGGCCGGCCTCGTCGAGATGCTCGACCCAGAACGGGATCTGGAAGATCTTCTCTAGATAGTCCGTAGGGGTTGGAGCATGGATGGCTGAATCTGCCTTTTCTTGAAGGATGGGCACTGCCCGTGACAGAGCGGCCTTTAGCCACCGCGTGTCGACGGCGACGACGACAACGAACAAAGGGAATGCCAACAACAGATGGACGGCTTCGAGTACCTCGACGACCCGTTGGGGAGGGCAGCGGTCGAGGTCGTCAATGTAGAGGACGATACGGTTGGGTGGACCATCGGGTTGATGGGCCATGGGGCTGTTGTTGTATTCTGCGATGAGGCTCGACAGCGTTTCCAGATCATCGCTGATAGTAGTTACGATCCCTAGCCTCTTGCGGTAATCATCGCTGGTGTACCGGCCGGACAAGAAGTTGGCATAAACCGTCCCAGGGTTGAGACGGGCGCGTATTGTGGCGAGGTCGAGGCCTCTTGCCGCCGCACCAGCAGCCTTCTGCCGTTCTTCGCTGATTTTTTTGCGCGTGGCTTCAATCTCTTTCTGTTTGGATGCCAGGTGTTCTTCGGCCTTCCTGACGTGGCTCGACATTTCCCGCTCCACTTTCGCAGCGGCATCGAGGGCGGCCGTTTGCTGCCCCTCGGCGAAGACAGCAGTCGCGCGCAAGAATGCGACGAGTAAGGCCGCACCGGCACCTAGAGCGATGGACAGCGCTGAGGGCAAACTGAACCCACGCAGGTCAAGGACAAATACGACAACGGGAATAATGAACAACGTGAGGCTGACACCCAGGATGCGGCTCAGACTCCAGAATTTGCTTTGACGCCAAGCAGGAGTGTCGGCTGCGGCTTTGAGCCGGCGCGCTTGTTCAACGGCATTAGTGACTTGGGGCCCTAGAAGGGATCCAAGCCCACCTACCATCGCCGCGGTCGCGGCCGAACGAGCGTGTGCGTCGTAGGACGTTCGCATTGCGGCGTCCTGCAGGGCAGTCACCTTCTGCTTGACGCGCTCCAGCGAATCAGCCGCCACGCGTGCATCGTGCTCTTGGTTTACCTTCGCTGTTAGGAGATTGGCGACCGCCGTCTCCGCGCGAAGCTGCTCACCAAAGTTCTCGTCGCGCAGTGCGCGCTGCTCTTGCTGCTGACGGTTTAGCTCTGTTAGTTTCCGCCGAGCCTGCGGCGTAAGCTCGTCAAAAATGCGGGACAGCAATGCGGCCCACAGGTCCGTCTCGACATACTGCCATGCGTTGAAATCGATCGCTAGGATCTTCGTCCAGATCTCCTTCGATGTGGAGTTATCGCCCGTCGCCGCCAGGCTTGTTAGCTGGCTAACTCGCTGTCGGATTTTTGCCATCAGGAAGCTTTTGCCGCTGCCCCAATCTCCAAACAGGCCGATTGCCAGCGGTGGTACCAGCGTCTTTGACGCAATCAGGTACGCGAAGGCGTCAGCCTCTTCACTTACTCCGATGAAGTCGGCCCTTGGGTCAGGCATGTCGTTGGAAAAGGAACCCAATGTCGCTGGTCGCCTTGGGAATTTTTGTGAGAGCCATTTTCCAATCTGCTCGCCTGCCGGATTAGGGCTCAACAGATTGATCTCTTCAGGAGTTTTGAACTTCGAGCTGGAGCCAGCGCTATCTGGAGAGGGAATGATGTCATTGAATTCGCGCACCAACTCGCTCGCATCGATGCCGAACCGTGTCAGCCCGGGTTGTAGCCGCTCCTGCCACTGGTCCAGCGAAAGAAGTTCGCCCAGAACGTGTAGAACTTGTGGCATGCCCCCTGCCCGGCTGTCGGCGGCATACAAGATTGACGTTACTTCGGCATCCAAATCGTCGGGCTCGGGCGCGCGTGCGACATTGGCGGCCTCATGCAAGACCTTGCTGTCGATAATGGGGTAGTCGTCGGGAAGGAGATCTCGTGCGGTGAGACCAAAATAGTCTAGGAACTGCCAAACTTCTCCTTTTGAATCGGGATGTGCTAGTAGGAGCCCTACGAAAAGTTCGTTCGCGGTAACAGTGGGCTCTCCGCCCCGCTGCACCGCGCAACCAGTCGCCCACTCTAAGGCCTTTTGTACGGATGGGGACCAACGCATTTCAGAGGCTTCGGACAACACTGCCCCTCCAATGAGATTGTTTTTATCTAAGACTTCGCTCCCGAGTTGCAGCGGAAGCAGCATGGCAACATCCCGGCACGTGTCGCTGCCGGCACGCCCCCGTTCGGCCGTGCCATCCGTTCAAAATCAGGCCGCTCCATGCTTCTGCACTAGTTGCCGCGTTCAGCTTATTGTGGCCAGACGCTACCTCGGCGATGCAGAATGGACGGCCGACTTCCGTGATGGTTATAACGCACATTCCCCGCCGGCCCATCGTTCCAGGTTCACTTTCCAGAGTTTGTCAACGAAGGTAATGAACGGGCCTCGGTCAATTCCCCCTGGAACTGACTTTAAATCGCTGCCGTTATCCGTGCGTTACTGGCCGTCTGCCCTAGAAGGCTCCTGCCGTTTGGAGGTACGGGCCGTCTGCAATGCCAAGTGACGGTTCTCGGGTTGCGTTTTGCTCCGTGCCGACAGGTCAGGGACGTTCACAGTACAAATTCGTGTGTCATTCTCTTAAATGTTTCTGGAGGACCTTGGGGGAGTGTCGGGGGGAATGGCCTGTACAAGTGCGATTGGGTAATATCCTCCCGAACAATCGCCAACCCGTCTCGACTGCATCGGGTCTCCCTTCATGAAGCGGAACCCATACGGCCGCATCAACAGCATAATCCTCTGCGTTCGAGGACCCCATTCTCTGAGGGACCTACTCGTGAGTAGCGCGCCGATCGCTGCTGCTGTTCCAGTATGCGTCGCGTGCGCTGAACGCGACCGCGCCCGCATATGTCCTGGGCAGATGGCGGGGTAATTCCGGGGGCGTCCTAATTAACGTCGGTGAGACCGTTTCATCTCAAGAAATACAATGAGATCCGGTGCCGGGCCAGCGCGGTTCCGGCAGTGCAAATAGGTCCAATCTCCACTGGCTCCCGTCAGGCGCGTAACGCCCGAGTAACGCATACAAACTAGAGTGCGAATACTCGCCACACTTAAAGGTCCGCAGAGATATTGGCTCCAAAATTTCTGGCAGATGTGCAAAAGATGAGTATTCAACTAACGGAAGGAACGATCGAGCGTGAACGCGAACACCAGCTGTCAGGCGGATTCCTAGGATGGCCGCGCTCCACGGACTGGCCAAGACACGAGACGACCTGGCACGAAACGTCCTAATTTTTGGCATCGCTGGCATTATTATTGTGTCGGGTGTAGCAATATGGCTAGCCAGCGATGCCAATCGGCCAGAGATGGCACGGCTCGTATTCGCTTCGATCCTCCCCTTGTTTGGCACGTGGGTGGGAACAATTCTGGCGTTCTACTTCGCACGGGAAAATCTCGTAGCAGCCACGGAGAGCACCCAACGCCTGCTTGGACTCAAGCCCACAACGCCGGTCTCCGAGGTAATGATTCCCAAGGCACGAATAATTTCCCATAATTTGCCGGCGTCGACACCGGCAGAGTCTGTGCCACTTGCTGACCTTTACACGAGGATGGTTTCAGCTGGCGTCTCCCGCATTCCGATCCTCGACGAATCGGGTGCCGTCACCTTTGTCGTCCACAAATCAACCATTGACGCATTCGCTGCAACTCTGGAGACGTACGAGGCGCCGGAGGCGCTAACGCAAACGATCCATGAACTGCTGCTGAACCCGACATTAGAAAGACGCATCAAAGCTATTGGCGTCGTAGGACCCAACGCCGTTATTGCGGAGGCGCGCAGGACAATGAGTTCAATTCCAGAATGCCACGACGTCTTTGTGACTGCTGGAGGGGCGAGGAAGAACCCCGTCATCGGCTGGCTTACTAACACCGATCTCGCTGCGGACCTATGAGACCGCCGCCCGCTGGGAATTCAAGAAGAGGCAATTCGTCCCCGTTTCTCAGCCTCGGCCGGGGTGTTCGTTATGTCCGTAATCAAATCAGACGCCCATGCTGCCCCCGGCCCCGGACAGAGTTGCAACCTCTTCAGGGGACGGTCGCACCACTGATGCATCGTATGTTCTCTTTGAATAGGTGTGGCATTGGCCGGCTCTGTGAGGGCCGACAGTGCCGGAATAACCGTCACGCACGTGTCCCCCGGAGTTCGCGCCCCAATAAAGTACGCCCTGGTTTCCTACCTTCCTGAATGGGCCGGTGTGTCACTGCCTCCTCGGTGGCTTGGAGACGCATCCGAAAGATGGGCACCCAAAGCTGGACGCTCGCTTCACATAGTCATTCGCGGTGGTGGCGCAGCTGGGCCTGGGGGACGGCTGGTTGGATCATATTGAGACACTGCCTGAACGGGTCAGATATGCAGCCTGAATCACAGGCCTCTCCCGGACCGGCCCTGCGGGGTGTCTGGAAATTCAGCAAGCAGGGCTATTGCCGGTGGGGGAACCAGGTGACCTAATGGGACTGATCGAATGCGAACGTGGCCAACGTCCCTTCAAACTCCGAACCAACCATCCGGCGTATAGCTACCGGTTCGCCGCTGAAGGCAAAAGTCGAAGGGGCGGATTCGGGTTCTTCGGCACGCGCACTGGTGGCTCATCGGTTACGGCTATCACCCGCTGTTGGCACTCATCTGGCTAACCGTTCTCTTCATCCTCTCAGCAGTGCTTGTTGAATCACAGCGCGCGCATCATTCGTTCGCTCGGACACGAGAGTTGCGGAAAATGACAGTCAAAGTGGACGGGAAAGACCAGTGTGTCAACGGCAGAACCCAGCCAGAACCACCAAACTACCCGCCTTTCAACCCCGGACTCTACGCCGTCGATACTGCAGTCCCGCCCATTCCAACCGGGCAGAGCCAGGCTTGGAGGATCACCGAAGCATGGCTGCGAGATTCTCCCGGATTACTGGCCAAGGAGGAAGAATCTGCATGTGCTGCATCACCGACTCCGGGCGGTGAGGTTGCGTCCTACATCTCTTGGGGCTTGTATGGCGGAGTGTGGAGCTGGTAAGCGACATGCACCTGACTCGGATCCTTCAAACGGCCTTTGGATGGTGTGACGAGCATCTTCACCGGTACACGGCTGCCGACCCTACGGACGGCTTAAGCCCGTGGACGGAGGGTCTCGGAGCCCCATAGTGGTTCCCCGCCGAGTTCTGCGACTCCCCGACGGATCCTCCAAAAGAGGAATGCTCCCTTGGTGATCTTGTAAAGCTGACGAGGGCACGACGTTCTACGAATACGCCCTTAGGGGCCAACTGGCTGCACCGGCTCGGTCTAATCATCCGGCGGCGCCGTGAGCCCAACCGATCCGCCAGCGCGAATCCTCGACGGCGCCCGAAGCGGTCTGCTCGGAGATTCCGGAGGGATGCCCGGCTACGAGCAGATCTTGGACACGCTGGCTAACCCATTCCCACGACGACCACGAGCACGGTCTCGAGATGGCTAGCGGAGGTAACCAGGTACCGACGCGCCGTTCGATCCAGAGTTCCTGAACCTAGCGGAAATCAACCACGACCTTAGACAGGAACAGGTCTTAGGACTGATCATAGCTGGCAGCCGGGGGACTGCCCCCGGTTTTGTTGATTCCTTGATCTAGCGAGCTTGTGCTCGTGGAAGGATGTTGACGATGCCCACGCCGTATGGGGCGGAGTTCCGCCAGGATGTTATTGATGTGGCCCGGAAGGGCGAGGCGCCGTTGGCTGTCCG
This sequence comes from Arthrobacter pascens, assembly GCF_017052465.1. Taxonomy (GTDB): domain Bacteria; phylum Actinomycetota; class Actinomycetes; order Actinomycetales; family Micrococcaceae; genus Arthrobacter; species Arthrobacter pascens. The sequence goes on along the minus strand of NZ_JAFHKT010000102.1, from coordinate 34,297 downwards.
ATAACCACGAATCTGCGCGAGAGAGGCCCCGGCCCGCAACCACCCACACGAGGCGGTCAATCCATACCGTCTAGTCGATCCTCTCGTCATCAGCATGTGCGACCGAGGTCGCCCAGCCCTCTCCTTCGGTCTGGACGATCTCCTCCACCCTGACGAGGAGTTCCGCGGTGTCCTCTGGTATCGAGTCCGCCGGAGCAACCTTGAGGCTCCGGTAGGGCGGACGCCCTGCCTTCCACAGGACCAGCTCGCGCTGGATCTGCATCAGCGAACGATTCTCGCGAATGAAGTTGTCGCGCCAATTGAACAGATCGCCGACGCCTGCGAGGAAGGTGGCCATGGCGCCGAGGGCGGCGAGGACGACCAGGGGGCCGTTCGCTGCCGCTACGACTGGGATGGACGCGGTGATGACGAGCAGAGCGATGTGCTGGTACCTCCACCACCTTTCACAGCTCTGCTTGCCTCTGAGCCGAAACGCGTGATGGGCGAGAACTGTGTCGGGAAGGACCTCTCGCCACTCCGCCTTCACCCAGAACGGCTCCGGCGGAGTACCGCCGTCCGTCGGCTTCCCGCGGTCCGGGACCCTCGCTCCACTCGCGGGTTTCATCCCGATCGCCCCGGCACGGCCCACGTCCTGGCGAGCTTGCTGACGAGGAAGGCCAGGGAATGCAGGTGGCGGTGGCGCACTTCCTCCGACTTGACGCCCGCAGCGCGGGCGGCAGGAGTGAGTGTTTCGACGTTCGACCCCGCGAGCTCCTCGGCACTTCGGACTCCGATCAACACGCGGAACGTCCTCGACAGGGTCGCGCCCCTTTGCTGCAGGGCGGGCGCGTGATCGGGAGCGGCACCTTGATGGGCGGCTACCTGATCAAGCGGGAGTGGCACCACTCGGGGCCGATCGCCGGGTTCCCCGGATTCCACTACACCAACGGCTACTGCCAGTTCATCTTCAACGTGCAGACCACGGAGTTGGCGGACTTCTACGGGATCGAGGTCTCCCACGGCGGACGAGGTCACGTTCTCGTGGGAGCAGCTCGAGAGCAAGAAGGACCTCGTGAAGGTCACATCGGAGAGCGGGCCCGTGGGTTGGCTCAGGCGTACGACATTGGGCTCCACCGCCCCGAGACGTTTCATCCGGTCACCCACGCGGCATTCGCAGATAGAAGAACACGTCCAAGTCGGCAGCCCGTTGCGGGTCGCGCTCGCCGAGCAACAACTCGCGTGCGGTGAGTCCGTCGGAGGTGCCTAGGTGCTCGGCGTTCAGCCAAGCGCGCTCGGACCGTTCTCCCTTGGCCCACACGTGTGCCGAGCGGACGCGGAGCCGGCAGAGAATCCGGGGCTCCTCCTCGAACTCCCACTCCAGTTCCTTCATCTGCTCGTCGAGTACGGCGGGGGCGTAGCCGAACCGGTGCTGGGGTGCCGTCTCGAGGAACCTCCGGGCCCTGCTGCTTGGCGTCCACGTCAGGCCGCGCTCGAGGCGCTCGATGTTGCGGTCGCGAGGGCTGCGTGCTCGCACTTTCGTGAACACCTCGCCGGCGAGGCGCATCCGCTGGAAGCCGAAGAATCCCCGGATGCCATCGCCCCGACTGGGGTCGATGCTGGCCTTGCCCCAGTACCAGCGGTCCGGGTCGGTCGTCGGGTAGGGAAGGTCAAGCTCCACCTCGACGATCGGGTCCCACGGCTCCGGGGTGCACTCGAGCGCGTTGCCGGAGACTCCGATGACGATGCTGTCAAGGAAAGCGTCGTACTCGACTTCCTTGCCGTTGAGGATGAGCTCCTTCTCCAGGAGCGTGTCTACGGTCTGGTCACCGAGGAGAACGATCGACGTGATGCTGAGCGTCTCGGGCTCCTCCTCCGGCCCTTGGCCCAGGTTGGCGCACAGCTCGTCGAGCGCCTCCTGGACGGTCGTCGAGTTGTTCAGCACCTTGCAGGCGCCGGGCTGGTAGCTGGTGTTGGCGGCGGTCGAGAACTGGCTCGTGAACACCAGGGGCGCACCCTCCGAGTTGCCGCTGCCGTCGAGCAGTGTGACCTGGACCCGCTGGGCGGACGCGGACGTGGCGCTGTCGACGCTCCACTGAACCTCGCAGACGCCGTCGGTGCCAGTGGTCACGTCGACCACGGCGGCGGTGGACACGGCCTGACCGTTGATCTGGGACGGCGGCGACACCGGCGCGGCGGGAGTGTTCCACCGGAGCCTCGCGCCGGCGACCGGCGTCCGGCCACGCATCACCGCTACCCGCAGCGGCGAGGGCAGGGCGACGAAGCCGCTGCCGGGCGGGACCATCACGGCCTGGCCGTCGCCACCTCGGAAGAACAGGCTGCGGTCGGTCAGGGACGCCGCGGGGATCCGGCAGTCCTCGAAGGGGCTCGCGCCGTTGAGTACCGCGAGCGGGGCGTAGCGCGTGTCGGGGCCGTGCGGCAGCTCCTGGGGACTGCCTGCCGGCCAGTCGATGGTGCCGTCGGAGCGACCGGCGAAGGTCCAGTGGTCGCCCCGGCGGAAGGTCGTGGCCGCGGCCCCGCCGCTACCGGCCCCCAAGCGAACCTTGACGCCGTCACCGAGGTCGATGTCCTGCGACACGTCTGGGGCCGTGGCGGTGGTCGTGACGGTCTGGGTCCCGGACCCGTGGGGGAAGGCGTCCCAGAGCCGGAGATACCAGGTGCCCGTCAGGGTGGCGAGTGTGGCGGCCGCGGTCGAGGCCAGGGTCACCACGCTGTCGCTCGCGGTGGCCACCTGGAACATCCGCGTGCTCGCGATCGCCGCGCGGGGGTCCACGTCGTCGTGCGCCGTGACCAGCTCGGCGTACATGCCGGCGGCGAACCAGTTGTGGGGGTCCAGCGCCGGTGGTTCGACGGTGACGTCGGTGCCGCTGACACCCTTGATTCGCACCATCAGCGAGGCGTTGCGTCGCGACATCTTCACCCGAAGTCCGGCCAGCCCGAACCGCGGACCGTCGACGTTCGGGAAATCGTTGCGGGCGGTGCCGCCGTCGACCTCGATGCGGAAGCAGATGTTGTCGCTGCGCGAGTAGCCGCCGGCCGGCGCCAGGCTGCAGGGGTCGGTCGAGGGTGGCGCGGCGTCCGGTACGACGGCGAGGGTGCCGGTCGACGGCGCGACCAGGCGCTGCCAGTCGGCCTGGCCGGTGATCGTGGCGCAGCCGGGCGACGCCCAGGCACCGCTGGGCGAGAAGGGGAAGACCTGCCAGTCGACCAGGGACCGCCCCGCCGCCTGGGCGTCACCCAGCGCCGGGTCGGCGTACGCCGTCTCCTCGACCGGGTCGACGTGGCGGACCAGCGCCTTGACCACCATCGCGACGGGTCCGACCACAGCGGCGTCGGTCCGCGGGTGCGGCTGGGTGCCGAGCGTGCACGCGGAAGGGTTCTCCAGCAGCCAGCCGCCGAGGTAGCCGCGGCCGCCGCCGATGCCGCAGGCCGGCGGAGTCGCAGCCACGGTGATCGCGAACGCGGTGGACCCGGCCGGGACGACGAACCGGCCCGGAGAGCCCAGGGTGTCGGCCGTCTCGGCCTCGATCCGGGTGAGTGTGTGCCGGGCTTGCTGGTCGAGGTCGGCGTCGAGCAGGGCCTGGCCCTGCCGGGGTACGACGGCTCGGGCCGCGCGCCGGTCGGCGGCGCGGATGGTCTGACGGGTGGCGTCGTTGCGGATCGTCATGGCGTGTTCCTCCGTTGTGCGACAGTGGCCGAGCGGGTGTCGTCGATGACTCCGGCCCTGAGAGCCGATGGGACGAAGTCATCGAAGAGCGACACGAGGTTGGCGCGGGCGATGCCGTGGGCGGCGACCGCGAAGGCGCCCATCTCGGCCTCGTCCTCACCGCCCAGCCGAATCGCGTCCGGGCAGAGCTCGTGGAGCATCGCCACCGTCGGCTCGTCGAGCGAGCGATCCAGGAGGACCGGCTCGACGGAGAGCCGGACCCGCTGTGCCTCGCTGACGGACAGCGGCGCGCCCTTCGCCTGGCGGGCTGCTGCGAGCGCCAGCTGGGGCTGGCAACGGTAGAGCCGCGGGGCGGCCGAGCCATCGGGGACGAAGCTGAAGCGCACGCAGCCGGACTGGCGACGGGAGACGGTCAACGGGGCGGCGAACAGCACGTTGGTGGCGGTCAGCTCCCGGAGCTGCGAGCTGCCGAGGACGGTGACGTTGCGCAGGCAGCAGTCCAGGCCGGGTGCGGCCAACGTGTCTCCGGTGGCGATGCCGTCGGACGCGACGACTGAGTCACACAGGGTGAGGTCGCCGGTCACCGGGATGGCCGAGGAGCCGAGGCGGATCGGCCCGCACATCGTGCGGGTGATCTCGACGGTGACGTCGGTGAGCTGCCCGGTTGCGGTCAGGGCCGCCGCGCCAGGGGACCGGAGGGTGGTGTGCCGAAGTTCGAGGTGGGAGACCGAGCGGACCGCCAGCCTCATCCCACCGGTGATCTCGAGGCCGTCCACCACCAGCCGACCGGCCTCGGCCGTGTCCGGTCCCGAGCCACGCTGCACCCGGACCGTGCCCTCGACGGTGAACCTTCGCTCCCGGCGTACGACGAAGCCGCGGAGCGCGGGGTCGCCCGGGACGCCGGGCGCGGCCACCGGGATGCGCCACTCGGCGGCCACCAGGTGCACCTCGGACTCCGCCGGCACCTCGATGTCGAGCGTCCCGGCCGCCGCCGACACCGACTCGACGTCGCACCGAGCCAGGATGACGAAGCTGCGGCGGTTCGCGCCGGCTGCGGCGACCTCGGCGAGAGCGGCGGCCAGGCTGGACACGGTCCGGCTGGAGGTCTGCGCCGAGCCGCCGGTCGGCCGCGACGGGTCGACCACCCATATCAGGTCGGTCACCGGACCGTCGTCGCGGATCTCGAAGGGCTGGTCGGCGGCGCCGCGCTCCTGCGCCCCGGCTCCGACCGGACGGCCGTGGCCGGTCGCATAAGCGACCCTGACCTCGGTCACGTCCGGGGTGCCGGGGGCGGGCAGGGCAGTGACGACGCGCCCGGTGACCGGGTCGACGGCGCAGGTGATCGGAGCCGAGTCGGTCGTGCGGGTCGCCTGGGTCGCGCCCTGCTGGTACCAGATGACCGGCAGGGTGGCGGGCGGTCTGGCCGACGGCTTGGTCTCCAGGTTGGCGATCCGCAGCTGCGCGGGTGGTACGGCGGCGAACGTTGTCTCGCCGGCACGCCGAACGAAGACCCGGAATGGCAGGCCGCTCGCGTCGAACCACGGACGACCCGTGAGCCGTGGCGCACGCCCCTCGACGGCGGCCCGCCGCAGCTCGTCGGTCTCGCGGTGCAGCGGCAGCCGGCGCAGCCGGTCGGCGAGGTCGCGTCCCTCCGGCCGCGCACCGGCGGCATCGGCGACCCGGTCCGGGGCGAAGAGGCGGAGCGGGGCGCCGGGCTGGGCGGCCAGCTGGAAGTGGCCGGTCGTGCCGCCGGCTACCGGCCAGGTCTGGGCCTGCGGCACGCCCGACACGTCGCTGGCCGCCAAGGCGGTCCCGACCGGTGGGGCCGGGAACACCGGGACGACCGGACGCAGCAGGTGCACCCCGACCGAGAGGATCCCGAACCGCCCCGACGGGTGGGCATGGGTCGCCACGACGTCCCGGACGTCGAGCAGCCGTGGCAGCCGGTCCTGGAAGGCGCCGGCGCGGGCGTGCGTGTCTCCGTCGACCAGCGATCCCGTCGCCGGCCGCTCGGGCCGGACGTCCAGCAGGTGCTGCAGACGGGCCACGCGGAGGAAGTACTCCACCGCAGCGGCCCCGTCGCCGGACACGTCGCGCGCCAGGGCCTCCAGGACCCGGGCGGTGCCCTTGCCGCGTCGGTAGCGGACGGTGTTGGCGACGTACGCCCGCTGGTCGAGCGCCGCTCCCGGTGGCATGGGTTGCAGCGGGATCGCGGCCACCAGAGCTGCCAGTCCGGGCAGGCTGGCCGCATCGGCGGTCTCGACGAACAGGGCGTCGTAGTAGGCCTCGAGCTCGACGTCGAGCTCGGTGCTGGAGCGGGCGAGCACCCCGAGCAGGGACCGAAGCGCGCTGCCAGTGGCCAGATCGACCTGCCGCACGTGCGCTGGCAGGAGGTCGTACAGCTCCGCGCCCACCTCGGCGACCCGGCTCGGCGACACGTCCGGTGTGGTGCTCATGGCGTCAGCTCCTGGAACGGGAGGATCCCGGCCGCGGCAAGCGACAGGCGGCGCGCAGGCATGAAACCGGTGCTCGGCGCCTCGGGTCCGGGACAGGGCAGCCGGCCCTGGGCGTCCTCGACGACCCCGGTCGCGGAGAACGAGACGAGGCGGGCGGCCACGACGCCCTCGACGTTCTGGACGAAGGCCAGGATTTCGGAGCGGTGGACAGCCCGTGCGAAGGGTCGGCCGGCGGCCCCGAACTGCGCCAGCAGCGCGGCCCGCACCCGGTCCTCGACGTCCGGGCGCCGGTACGTCGGGTCATGGGCGAACGCCACGCCGACCGACATGGCCAGGTCGATGAAGCCGGCAACAAGGACCTTGGTGCCCGGGGGAGCGGCGGCCAGGATCGCGTCGCCCAGTTCGGTGATCAGGTCGGAGCCGGGCGCCGGGGGCGCGAAGGTCGTCGTCGCGATCGTGACGACGATTGTGCGGGCCCGGTTGAGGCGAATCTCGGTGGCGTCAGCACGTCCCACGCCGCGGTAGCCCTCGGCGAACGCCGCGAAGTCGCTGAGGGCGACGGCTCGCCCGAGCGTGCGGATGGCCCGGGGCGCCGTCTCGCGCATCTCGGCGTCGGTCTCTGCGTCGCTGCCGCCCTCGGCCGGAACGGGGTTCGTCACGGTGCTGACACCGGTCACGGGCGTCAATGACTGCACCAACCGTCCGGCGACGAGGTTGCCGGCCGCCCCGCCTCCGGTGCGGTACCGGGCGGTGACGTTGCCGATCCCCGAGGGCAGCCGGCCGCCGAACTGGACCTCGGCGCTGTCGTCGCCCCGGGCCAGCACGCGGAAGTCGCGGCTCGTCGGGTTGTCGCCCGGGAGTGTGTCGACGAGGTGGAAGGCCCGGCCGTCCACGCTCACCTGGATCGCGGGCGCGAAGCCGGCGGGGCCGGCGGCCGGGAGGTAGGCGAGCCGCGGACGCCTCAGGGGGTACCGGGGCAGCGCGACGCCTGGGTCGCCCGACCCGAGGATCTCGACCCCCGGCTCGACGCCCGGTGCGGCAGGGATCGGCGGAGCCGACTCCGCCTGGGAGGCGACCGTGCAGTTGGCCAGCACAGACAGGGTTGACGCACGGAACCTGCGCTGCAGCGTGCCCTCCAGCTGCAGCAGAGTCGCGGTCACTCCGCTTCCGGTCACCGCTGTCGCCTTCGCGACCACGGCCGGCTCCGTCGCCACCGCCCCGGTCGTGGTGTCGACGCCGCTGAGGACCACGCGTCGCCCGGGCGGCAGCTCGTGGGTGCCGAGGACGTAGAACCGGTCCGCCTGAGCCGTCGCCGGGAGCGCGGGGTGCTGCGCGGGTGCGGTGCCGGTCACCGGCAGCTCCGGGTCGGCCAGCGGCACGACGAGGCTGAGCCGTCCGGTCTCGAGGTAGATGGACAGGGTCCGTACCTCGGAGTCCAACTCCTTCAGCGGCGACACGGCCAGGTCGATGCCTCCCGCGCTGGTCCGCGCGAGAGTGAGTCGGGTGCACCGAGCGGACAGGCCGAAATCGCTGCGGGCCGTGTCGACCGCCGCCGTGATGCGCGTCAGGACGGAGCTCGACCCGTCCAGCAGTGCAACCCGACCTGCAGCGGCAGCAGCGTGGACGGTATCGAGGTCCACCTTCGTGTCCTTGAAGGCGGTGAAGTCCTTCCAAGCCGTGGCGGCTGCCGTCGCCGGGCTTCCCTTGGCAATCCGTACCGACTCCGGCATGAAGCTGATGTCGGGGGCCGTTGCCCCGAACGGCATGGCCCGGTCGCCGAGCAGGACGACCGTCCCCTGGGCGGCGCCGGACGTCACGTAGCTGTCCGCGGCACACGTGCGACCCCCGGACACGATGAGGGTCGTGGTCGGGACCTGTGCGTCGTCGTCGGTGGCGACGGCATTGACCCGAAAGAGCACCCAGGTCGTCTGAGAGCCGGCCTCGCCCTGCCAGGTCAGGACGTGGTCACCTGTGCGGACGGCATGGCCGACGCCGGTGACGAGCAGCGACGTCGTGGTGGTCGCGACGGTCTGGGGCTGGGGTGCGCGCACAGGGCTGAGGCTGTTCCAGGCCCGGCAGGCGTCGAGGTCCGCGTCGGTCTCGAACACCTGGGGCTTCTCCCCGGGCTCGGGGATCGTGCTGACCTTGGTCCCCGCGGGGACGGTGGCCCGGGTGGGCGCGCCGTCGATCTCCGAGACCGCGAACGACAGTACCGTGGTGGCCGCCAGCGCTGGGCGCCTGCGGTGGCCGAGAAGCCGGGTGAGGAGCTGAAGGGCCTCGGCGTCGCCGCTGCGGGTCAGTGTCGTGTCGGCGTGCTGGCGGTGGAGGTTCCAAGCGATCACGTGCGCCGCGCCGGCCTGCGCTGAGAGGAGCGCGATACCCGGATCGTCCAGCGCACGGGTCGTCCATCCGAGGAGCGGTCGATGCGCGTCGACCTCGGCGTGCGCCACGTGATCGAGCATTCGCTCCAGGATCGCGTGGTGCGCGAACGCCGCCGGGTCGCCGGGCAGTTGGACGGCCGGTGTCGCCTCGTCGCAGCCGCACGTCGTACCGGTCCCGCACCCGCAGCCTGCCTCGCCGGTCATCGGCCACCTCCCATCGTGATCCGCAGCCGCCCGCGCTCGGGGAAGCTCGGGTCGTCCCGCAGCTCGAGCACCTCGGTGGCATCCGGCTTGATGAGGCCGAGGCCGAGCTCGCCCTGCGAGAGCCGGGCGAACCGTTGGAAGACGATCGGCGTGACGCTCTGGACACCCGGCACCGCCATCACCGCGGCGATCAGGGCCGAGAGGTAGAGCGGTGTGCCGAAGGTGAACCGGTCGGGATGGAAGAAGCCGTAGCCGCCGTCGGATCCCACCGGCGTGAGCGCCGCCCGGACCCGCTGTCCGACCTGGCCGCGGATCTCACCCGGGAGCGCACAGACCGAGAGCTCCACGTCGAGCGGGACCAGCTTCGCCGCCCTCACCGCCACGTCGAAGCCGGCGAGCCGGTAGGTCTCGAGGTGAGCCATCAGCGACGTCCGGAACGCAGCGTCGACCGGACGCCCGCCTGCTCGGTCGACGTGGACGACGACCGTCTGCCAGGCGCCGGTCCATCGTGCGACGGCCATCGCGTTGGACACGTCAGGGTGCTCGCGCGCAGCGACCGCGTAATCGTCGGCCGTGACGGCCCGCTGCGGGTGACGGAAGGCCTCCGGGGCGACCGCCCGCACGACGGCAGCGCTCTCGGGTGCGGCACCCCCGTGCCCGGGCAGGGGGTTGGAGACGTTCTGAACGGGCAGCTGCTCGAGGGCGGCCGGCACGACGACGTGGCCCAGAGCGTCGGCGCCCAGGTTGCCGGCGGTGCCGCAGCCGAACCGGCCCTCGACCCCGAGTACGGCGCGCACCGTCGGGCCGAGCCCGTGGATCCCGTCGCCGAAGCGGAGCGTCGGTGCGCCGGTGGCGTCGGTCTCGACCACGAAGTCGCGGCCGAAGGCACCGCTGGCCAGCAGGTCGGTGCGCGCCGTCCACGTGGAGAAGGCGTCCCGCAGGCTAATCGCCGGGGGCCCTCCGGTGTCCGCCAGCAGTGCGGTCGCCGTCACCTGTGGTAGGTCGGCGGGGCCGTGGGGGGAGACCCGGGCCAGCGGGCCCGGCGCCCGGACGCGTGGCTGCCAGCGGCTGCCGGGCTCTGGTGACGGCGGGTCCAGCCTGGGCGACAGGTCGGCCGTGCTCGCGGGCGTGAGGCCCAGGGACGCCACCGGGGGGAGGCTGACGCCGTGCTCGGCCAGGACGATGTTGCCGCGGACCGCCCCGCAGACGACCCGGACCGGTGGCCCGCTCGGTCCCTGCACGCGGCGTGAGACGACGAGGTCGAAGGGCAGGGCATCGGCGTCGTCCCAGCCCACCTCGACCAGCGAGAGAGCGGGGAAGAGGACGTCGTGGGTGGGGCTCACGGAGGTGAGCCGGACGACGAACCGGTGCCGTGGATCGGCATCTGCCCCCTCACCGGTGTCGGGGGAGGCGATCTCCTCGACCAGGAGCAAGTCGCCCGCGCGGAGCTCGCCGGGACCGCCCCCGCTGTCGTCCACCAGCGTGAGGCCCGTCGCTCCGCGGGGCACGCAGCACTCCTCGTCGCCCCACGTGTGGAGGGCGATCCGGGACCGCCACTGCCACAGACCTATCGGCGCGAGCGTCTCGAACACGACCGGCAGGTCCGGGGTGGCGCGCAGCCAGGTGGCGTACTCGGGCGCGGTCACAGCGGTCGGGAGCTCGGCCTGCCGGGGCAGCACCGGGGTGTGCGCCGGCAGCAGCTGGCCGTCCGGGAACGCCGCCGACGCCCGGAAGCCCAGGCTCACGAAGGTGCGTGCGCTGATGCCCTCGGCCGGTGCGTAGTCGACGAGGCGGGCGTGCCGTACCAGGGACGTGCGACTGCGGGCGGTGTCGAGGAACGCCTCGGTCGTGGTCCAGTCGACGCGGTAGCTCTGCTGGTCCAGGCGGTAGGCCAGTGCCTCGATGACAGTCGTGGTCAGGTCCACGGCGTCGTCCTCGCGGAACCCGGGCACCAGCACGGCCAACCGGTCCAGCATCAGCCGACGGAAGCCCTCCCAGTCGCGCGCGAGGTAGTCGAACTCGGGGTCGTCCGCCTGCTCTGTCCCGGCCGGTCGCGACGGCTCGGCACAGTCGAGCTCGCTGCCACAGTCGATCTTGAAGGTGAACTCGACCGAGGCCAGGTGCGGGTCGAGGAACGCGGGAGGGTCGGTCTGACCCGGCCCGGCGACCACCTCGAGCCGGTAAGTCGAGAAGTCCGTCTGTTGGCCGCCCGGGATCGTCACCTCGTACGACGACACCGTGCCCGCCCCGGGAAGAGCCTTCACGGTGGGGTCGACCTGGGGGGCGGGAAAGCGCACGCCTCCGGTGATCCGGATGTTGTCCCCCGCGAGTTGGGCCGCCGGCAGCGTGAGCGGCTTCACCAGCACGAGCGTGATCACCGTCGGGTTCGAGACGGGGTTGCCCTGCTGGACCTCCAGGTAGTCGATGCCGGAGATGCCAGTCGGGGCGGCGGGATCAGCCAGCAGGGCGCGGCGGCGCTCGTCGCAGCAGATGTAGCGGGTGCTCATGTGAGGTCCTTGCGGACGCGCACCTGGCCGGTCGAGCGGGTGCGGACGGTCTCGTAGGTCAGCGACACCTCGAGCGCCGCGTCCTCGTCGAACACCGTGACGGTCAGGTCGACGAGGGTAAGCACGTGGCCGAGCCACTGCTGCACTGTGGCCTGGAGCGCCGCCTCCAAGGCGAGCGACGCGGGGCCACCGAGCGGACCGAAGACCATCTGCCGCACCGGGCTGCCGAGCTCGGGACGCATCACTCGCTCGCCCGGCACTGTGAAGATGAGCAGCTCCAGGAGCTGCCGGACGTGGGCGTCGCTGCCGTAGTCGACCACCGCCGAGCGTCCGAGCGGGGTCGGGCCGAAGGGGAACGAGATCCGGCTCATGTCGCCACCACCCGGGTCTGGCTGGAGGAGACCGTCGGGGGACCGCCGGGGATCTGCTCGGCCGAGAGGCAGAGCGCCCCCACTGGGTTGATCAGCACCGGTTGCCCACCGGACGTGACGCGCGTGGCGCCGAGCATCCAGCGCGTGCTGACACAGGGCTGCGGCTTGGTCCCGGCCACCACCGGGACGTTGAAGGGGCAGCCGGCGACCATGCCCTGGTCGGTGAGCACCGCCACCGGCAGTCCCGAGACGGTGACGCGTGGTGCCGACGGCACGATGGTGAGTGGCGCACCGTGCGGGCAGCTGACGGTGGCGCTGGCGTGGAGGACAGGTCCGGGCATATCGTCTCGTCTCAGGTCACGACCAGCGCGCCGCCATTGATGACCACGGAGGGTCCGGACATGACGATCGAGGCGCCCTGACCGTTGCTGATCGTGATGCCGCTGGCGCCGATTACCAGCATGGCCCCGGTCGGTGTCATCACCTGCACCTGCTTGGCCGGCAGGTCCGACAGGGTCACGGAGACCCCGGTGGTCGTCTGGAAGTGGATATTGGGTGCCAGCGGGGTGGCACCCGCCAGTGCGAGGACCGGGAAGCCGGCGGCGTCCGGCCAGAAGCCGCCACTCCAGATCGGGTAGTCCGGGTCGCCGGCCTCGAACTCGACCCACACCATGCTGCCGACCTGGGGCAGGGCCACGACCCCGCCCATGCCCTTGCCGGCGAACGGCACTGCAGGCAGTGCCCAGGTGGACGGGAACGGTCCGTACCGGTCGGCCAGCTGGACCATGATCCGACCCTGGACCATCGGGTCGGTCGTGGAGAGCACCGTCGCGCGGTACTTCCCGAAGTACGCCGGTCCCGCCGTCACAGCGTCACCGTCGAGACGAGCGAGCCCAGGCCGTCGCGGGAGAGCTGGAAGCTCTGCTTCCACTTTCCCCGGCCGAGGGTGTGCGTGACGGACTTGACGAACCACAGGCCGTCGTGGGCGTTGCCGGCGCCGCGGACGCCGACCAGCGAGCGCGCTGCCAGCGGCCGGCCGTAGCGGGTGAGGTCCATGGAGCCGGTGGCGGTCACGGGGTCGGTGCCGCCGCGGCCGGCGAGTAGGCCCATCATCACGTCGGGGAGCTTCATGCGTTCGGACTCCAGCTGCTTGGTCTTCGTGGGCATGAGGGGGCGCGCCGAAAGCGGCGGCTTGAGGATGCCGAGGTCCGGCACCGGGACCGGCACCGAGAAGCCGGCGACCTTGACGAAGCCATAGGGCAGGACGGCCGCGTTGCCGTCGGCCGAGAAGCTCATGCTGTCGATGTTTGAGGCGTGGTCGAGGTCGATGCTCAGGGCCGGTTGCACCAGGCCGACCCGGACCGGCGGCCCCCAGTACGCCGTGTTCGCCCCGGGCACCGGTCCGGGGGAGACGTGGAAGTCGTAGCCGGCCTCGCGGGCGAGCTTCGTGGCGTACTCCAGGTCGGTGCCCTGCTGGTGGTGAAAGCCCTCGACGGGGTTCTCGGTCGCCGCGAACGGAGCGGGAATCGTGACGGGCACGACGCCGAGCGGGGCGTACTTGGCGAGCATCAGGGCGACCCGGGCGAAGGGCGGCATGGCTGGGTACGGCAGACCTGTGAGGTCCAGGAGGTCCATGTAGCCGGAGACGTCCTCGCCGGTGAGCACCAGCCGGTACTGGCCGGGGTGGGTCGTCGCGGTGACGTCCTGCCGCTTGATCGGGCCGTCGGCGAGCACGGTGGAGACGCCGCGCAGGGTGGCGACCAGCATCACCCGCACCATCGGGTCGAAGAAGCCCGACGGCAGCAGGGTCCGCGCGATGGGGGAGGTCTTGGAGTAGGTCAGGCTGAGCTGGAACCCGGACCGTGCTCCGACCGCGTGCGTCACGGTGGCGCCGTCGATCGCGTCGATCACCGCGGCCGGGGCGGGGGAGACCGCGATCGGCCCGATCTGGACCGACAGCGTCACGGAGCTAAGCGCGGCCATCGTCGGTGATCTCCAGGGGCAGGGGGATCAAGACCAGCCGGCCCTCGGTCCCGGTCAGGTCGCGAGGGTCTGCCTCGCCGCTGGCGTCCACGATCCGCCACCAGAGGAGCGGGTCGCCGTAGGCGTCGGCGGCCAGGGTGTCGGGGCGCTCGGTGCCGTCGAGACGGACCATCTCCAGGGGCTGGAAGCGTTCAGCGGGCGGCAGCATCCTGCGGGCGAGGTAGCGGACCACGGTCCCGTCGGCCAGGGTGCGGGTCAGTACTGGGACGTGCGCGTAGCGGCTCGAGGGAGGGAACGGCGTGCTCATGGCGCCCTCGTCAGTCCGAGGGCCTGGACGCCGGCGCCGCGGCGTGCCGCGAGCCGCTCGCGCCGCCGGGCCGCGGTGAGGTAGAGCGCGGCGCCTTTCGACCCGAACGGCAGGTCGTCGGTGGTCATCACCCGCAGGCCCAGGCTCACGCGCGCCAGCACCGGGTTGAGCTTGGTGTCGAAGGCCTCCTCGGTGACCGCGAACTCGGTGATCCGCACCGGCACCACGCGGTTGGCGCCGAGCACCAGAAGGAGGAGCGGCGAGGGCAGCGGCAGGATCTCCAGGGTTCCCCGGCTGGTGAGTGCCTCGGCGGCCTCCAGGTCCGCCACGGTCGGCGACACCATCGTCTCCAGTTCGGCGAGGTCGGCGGCGATGCCCTCGGCCGCGGTCGTGGTGTTCTGGGCCGGCTTCTCGAGCCGGTCGGTGGCGTCGAGGGCGATCTCGAGCTTCATCGTCTCTGCGGGCGGACCGACCAGGCGGGTCGGCTCGAGCCGGTCGCCAGCGTCCGCAGTCGCACCGCGTGGCGCCAGGGACCTGGTGAGGGTGTCGGGGTTGTACTGGAAAGGCACGGTGCGACGCACGGCGAGGCCGCCGGCGTCCATCACGATGAAGCCGCCGCGCAGCGTGCGGGGAGATCGCGGGAACGTGGTCATGTCTCCCGGGTCTCCCCTCGGCGCAGCATGTCGCGGACGACCGCGAGCGGGTCGATGTTCTGAGGCTCCATCCGGACCTGCGACAGGCTGGGCCAGGTCATCTCCCCGGTCTTCGACATGGCGATCCGGCCGATCGTGAGGCGGACGGTCGGGCCGATCTGGGCGCTGACCGAGGCTGCCTGATAGGTCCACCGGTGCGAGAAGAGGCCGTACGCCGCGTACAGGTCGGCCACCAGGTTGACCGTCGCCGACGCGGTGAGCTGCCCGGACGCGTAGGCCTCGGCGGCGAAGCTGAAGCCGCCCGAGTCATAGACCGCGTCCACGGCGATCCCGCCCTCGCCACTGATCCGGAGCCGGGGGGTGATCTCGACCCCGCCCTTGGCGCCAACGGCGCCCAGAGCCACCTCGAGGCCAATGTAGGCGCCGAAGGTGCCGTACAGCTCGGCGTACGCCGGGACGACGAAGCTGCCGCGGAGCCGCGCCCGGACCTGCGGGTCGTCCTCGAACGGGTAGAGCTCGCCGGAGAAGATGACGCCGCGCAGCATGATCGGCCCCACGCCGTACCCGAGGCCGAGCGAGCCCCGGATCTCGCCGTACGCGGTGACGGCCGGGACCGGCGTCGGGATGCTGAACTTCACCCCGAGGCCACTGATGATCGAGAGCTGACCTCCCTCGGCCGAGGGCCACCGCCGGCTCAGCTCGATGTCGTTGAGCCGCACCTCGCCGGTCAGCTTCACGCGGCGGTCGGCGGTCAGCTCGATGCCCAGCTGGGGCCGCAGGCTGGGAGTCACTTGGTAGGCGACCGTCCCGCGGCCGGTGAACCGCCCCCGGTCGTCGTAGGCGAGCGTCGCGGTGCCCTCGGCCTTCGGCGTGCGGATCGCGAAGGTGGCGGTGCCCGAGAAGCGGCCCTCGGTCTGGTCGGGACGCTGGTCGTAGTTGAGGTCGATGGTCGACTCGATGTTGCGCCAGCGGATCGGCGCATTGCCGTGCAGGTGCAGTCCCCGCTCGCCGTACGTCCCGTCCAGGCGGATCCGCTCCACCAGGGGCAGCGGATTCTCGATGATGGTGTGGCCGCGGTAGCTCACCGGGCCACCGCGCCACGAGGCGGTGAGGCCTATCTGAGTGTTGCGCACCTGGCTGACCAGCCCGCCCCGCGCGTACGGGGCGAACTGTTCACCCTCGGTGCGGAACCCGAGCTCGAGGTCGGCCGTGCTGTGGGGGATCGACGACGAGGTGGCCCGGATCGCCCCCTGCCATCCGGTGTCCGAGCGCCAAGTGACGTTGCCCGAGGCCGAGCTGATGCCGGGGATCGGTCGCGCAGGGGTGAGGTCGCCGCTGGCGATCAGCACGCCGCCGGTCATCGTCACCGAGAGCGCACCGTTGATCAGCGGTTGGGCGGCGGGTCCGACAGAGAAAGTGAGGCTTCCGCGCGGGACCAGCTCGGGGGACAGCTGCAACGCGAGCTCGCCGCCGGTGAAGCGGAACCCGGCCGGGAACGGCGACCGGAGCTTGTCCTTGTCGAGCGGGGCGACAAGAGCGAGGGTGTCGCGGCTGAACGTGACGTCGAGACGCCTGAAGATCGGGATCGTCGGCGTGATGAAGCCGGTGCCGCTGAGGTTGCCCTGCTCGTCGAGTGAGAGCTGGGTGAGCTGGCCGGGGCTCAGATAGGGATAGAAGAAGTTCAGGCGCTGGTCGCGGTCCTCCAGGCGCAGTTCGCGGGTCTCGCCGGCCGGCGCGGAGGTCGGCTCCGGCGCCGCGCCCTGGGGCGGCTGGGTGGCCGCCGGCGGACCGTCACCGGCGGCGGCCGCCGCGCGCCGGGCCACGAGGCGTACTCTCGCTCCCGAGCCGCTCGCCCGCATAGCCCGGCTGTCGAGCTCGGCCAGGACGGTGTCCTGGGCACTGTTGGCACCTTGGGCACCTCGTCGGTAGGTGGTAAGCCGCATCGCCGGGACCAGCCGCCGGTTCATGCTGTCGAGGGCCGTGTCGCCGGTGTCGCGCAGCGCCGCGGCCTCCGACATGCCGCCGGCCCGGAGGCTGACCGGCTTGCCGGCGGCCCGCGTCTGCACGTCGGTGCTGCCCAAGACCCGTCCGGCGCGCAGGTGGTCCTCGATGACGAAGCTGGGGTCGCTGGTGCCCTGGGGAACGGTGGCGGCGCGGAGGCGGATCTGCAGGTTCCGCACATTGGGGCCGCGCATATCGGACGCGCGGATCGCGTTCACGATCGCGACGAGCGACTGATAGGTCTGCCGTCCGGAAGCTTGGTTCTTGCTGCTGGTGAGCAACTGCAGGTTGGACGGGATCGAGGTCCCGCCGATCTGCTTCTCGACGATGTGGTCGATGTCGCACTGGGCCTGCTTCAGGTTGGTCCGCAGACGGTGGACGGTGTCGCGGACCGCCGGGTCCTGGAGGCTGGCGCGGACGGCGGGATCGGTCGAGGAGGTGAAAGCCCGGGCCATCGCGGCGGTGCTGGTGAACCCGAACTTGTTGAGCCAGACGGACTTGTAGTCCTCCGTGCCCTCCTTGTACGCCGCGACCGAGCCGCCCTCGATGAGGGGGCTGAACACCAGTCGGCCGCCGGTCCCGGCGTCGTTGTAGGCCTGCTGAACCCACGGCCCGGCGCCTTTCTCCAGGGGCAGGGTGAACTGGGGCATCTGGACGACCAGCTCGGTGGTGCCGATGCCCGGAGGGGTGTCGGTCAGGACGCTCATGCCCGCCGGCAGGCGCACGGCGGGGATCCCGGCGGGGGCAGGCTGCGTGGGCGAGACCGCGGGCGCGGCGGCCGCACCCGGAGCCGACGCGGGCGGCGGTGCCGGTACGGCTGCCGGCGCCGGGGCGTCGGTGGGGGCGCGGTGCAGGCCGGCCCGCCCGGGGTGACGAGTGAGCGTGGGCCGCTCGCCGCGGGCAAGGCTCGCGACGGCCGAGGCAGCCTCCGCCTCGGCGCGCGCGTGGTCGGGGGCGCCGCCCTGGAGGACGTGGACCAGCTCGTGGGCGAGGAGACCGCGTCCCTCCGGCGTCTCGGGGTGGAAGCCCGGACTGCCGAAGCCGACGTGGTCGCCGACCGTGAACGCGCGGGCGCCGGCCTCGGCCGCGGCGCGTGCGGAGCCGGCGCCGTCGTGCACGCGGACCGAGCCGAGGTCGTGGCCGAGCGCTGTCTCCATCTCCGAGCGCAACGGCGCGGGCAGGGGGCGACCCTCCTCCGCGACGACGGAGGCGACCGGTGGCGCCACGAACGCCTGTGCGTCCGGAGCCGCCGTCTGCGGGACCGGGCGGGCCGCCGGGCGCGGCACCGGCCTCACGGTCACCGGTGCGGGGCGCACTGCCTGGGCCAACTGCCTCACGGACCCACCTCCGCACCGGCGGCGCCCGCCTCGCGGCGGACCCGGCTGGCGACCGCGTCCGCCACGAGGTCCGCGGGTCCGGGCGCGGCGGCCGGACGACCGGTGAGCGCACGCTCGATTGCCGCCGGCAGGGCGTCGGCGACGCGCTTGGCCTCGATGGTCGAGCCACCCACCACGCGCAGGGTGCCGACCTGGACGCGCAGCTCGCGCGGGGCGGTCACGACGGTTCCGACCAGGTCAGCCGCGGCATCGGCAGGTCCTGCTTGCGCATCTCCTGGCCGAGCTCGGCCTCGATCATCGTGCGGGTCACCGACGTCCCGGCCGCCGCGGCGAGGAAGGCCGCGCCGAGGGCGACGTTGCGGATCGAGCCGCCCGTCAGCGGCAGGCCGGCCAGCCGTTCCCACTCGAGCGGCTCGACCGGGGTGGCCGCGGGGAAGGCGGAGCGCCACAGCCGCAGGCGCTCGGCCTCGGACGGCATCGGGAAGTCGACGACGAACCGGAAGCGGCGCAGGAAGGCGGGGTCGATCGCCTGCCGCAGGTTGGTGGTGACGAGGGTGAAGCCCGAGAACTCCTCGATGCGCTGCAGGAGGTCGCCGACCTCGGCGTTGACGTGCCGGTCGACGGCGTTGCCCACGCTACCGCGGGTGCCCCACACCGCGTCGCCCTCGTTCCACACCATGACGGCACCCGAGCGCTCAGCGTCGTCGAAGGCCGCGGCGATGTTCTTGGAGGTCTCGCCCACGAACTTCGAGATCACCTGGCTCAGGTCGATCGACATCACCCGCAGGTCGAGGGACGCCGCGATCACCTCCGCCGCCATCGTCTTGCCGGTGCCGGACGGCCCCGCGAAGAGCGCCGCCACGCCGCGTCCGCGCCAGCCCTCGCGCCCCCCGAGCCGCGCCGCAAAGCCCCAGTCGTCCAGGACCTGGGCGGCGAACCGCACGTGCGCCTCGACCCGACGGAGCGTGGCCTCGGTCTCGGGCTGCAGGACCAGGTCCTCCCACGTGTACGCCGGCTCCACAATCCGGATGCCGGGCCGGGGGACCGGAGTAACCGCGCGCGCGGCGACGTGCCAGAGCGCCGCGGACGCCGCCCCGGGGTCGTCCCCGGCCGCGTCGATGGCCGGGCCGGCGGTGCCCGCGGTGCGGCCCACCGTCGCCTCGTCGAGCCGGAAGTGGGCGGCCACCGAACCGAGCCCCGGACCGACCCGGCGGGTCCGCTCCGGTCCGAGCTCCCGCGCCCAGCGCAGCAGCATCGCGTCGGGGCCGTCCGGCCGCTCGGCCAGGACGTGGACGCCGCGGATCAGCTCTTCCGGCGCCTGGGATCCGGCGAGGACGACGTGCCCCAGCACCCGGTCCAGGAAGCTGCCGAGCCCAGGGCGTGGCCCGCCCGCGTTGTCGTGGACGACCAGCGCGATCGCGTCGAGCGCGGCCTCCCGGCTCCAGCGCAGCGCCAGGGACTCGATCTCGTCGGGGTCGTCGGGCAGGGAGGTGGCCGCCAGCGACCACGGCAGCAACCCGAGCGTCCGGAGGGCGCGACCGAGCTCAGCGGTCCCGGATCGACGGGCTAGGACCAGTGGCGGCACGCCGAGAGGCCCTCGGGTGCCGAGCGCGGTGGAGAGCTCCTGCGCCAGCCGCCGGCTCGCGCTGGAGACGGCCGCGAGGCCCTCGTTGCCCGGCTGGGGCTCGCGCATCCCCGGCGGTGCATCGGGCAGCAGCTGCATGCGCGCGGTCAGCACCGGGTCGAGCACGGGGTCGCCGATCAGCCGGTCAACCAGCGCGTCGACCAGGCGCATCCGGGTTTCGATCCGGGGCACCCTCTCGGTGGTCTCCACCAGACCGAGGCGCTGCAACGGCGCAGACCGGGCCAAGGCGGAGACGTAGAGCCCGGGCACCACCCGGCAGGCTAGCCAGAGCGGCAGCCCGGCCCCGCCGACGCCACCCTCGGTGTCGACGGCCGTCGACACCGCCCGGGCGACCTGCTCGCTCGCGGAGGCCGCCAGCAGCAGCGCGACCAGCTCCGCCTCGGGCCGGGCCAGGGCGAAGCCGGCGACCAGCCGGCGTACCGAAGCATCGCCGTCCTGCGCCTCCCACCAGCGCCACCAGTCCGCGAACGGGTCGGGTCCGCCGGCCAGGGCGGCCAGGGCCGCCTCGCGGCTGACCTGGAGGCAGGAGCGTCGGTCCACGGTGGTCATGGCGTGGTCACCACGTCGGCCGGGTCCGCATCCGCGCCGCTGACGTCGGGTCGGACGCCGATCTTCAGGTCATCCACGTTCTTCATCTCGGGCAGGTTCTCGTCGACCTCGAGGAACACGGTGGTGACCAGGAAGTACGCCGAGGGCCGCAGCGGTGACTGGAACGCCGACCAGATCCGCGTCGACATGTCTAGGTCCACCGGTTGCTGGCTGATCGTGATCTGCTGGGGCTGCTCCTGCGGGTCATGGAGCTCCTCATCGGGGATCAGGTCGGTGATCCTGGCCGGCGTGCCCGGCACGGCGACGGCGCCCAGGATCGCGGCGATCTTGGGTCTCGGCACGACGCCGAACCGGTTGAGGGCGGTAATCCCGAGACCGAGGAGCACTTCACGCTCGAGGTCGAGTCCGGTGGCGGCCAGGAGGTAGTGGAGGTCGACGGCCAGCGGGGACGGACCGACGCGCTTGCCGGCGGAGCTGACGTGCGGGTCGTACATGTTGCGCCACGCGGGGTTGAGCGCGACGTGGTGGCAGAAGAGGTGGAGCCGGGCGGGCTCCGGCTGCGCGGCGCCGCCACCGGAGGGGTTCCCATTGGTCGGCGACGGGCGCGGTGGCGGCTCCACCGACACGACCGGCGCCGTCAGCGTGGCCGGGTAGGACAGGTTGAGCCGTTGTTGGAGGATCCCGCGCAGCACGAAGGTCGTGGCCGGGATGGCGAAGCGGGCGCTCATGCCAGCCGCCCTTCGCCGGCCGACCGGTCACGCAGGTAGTCGGCGAGCGACGGGCCCGGTGTCGGGCGGATCGCCGTGGGCCGCGGGGCGGTACCCGGGTCGGACGCCAGCCGGACCTCGATGCGACCGATCTCGACGAGGACAGTCGGTCCGCCGCCAGCCTCAGGCTCAGGGGGGACAGGTTCCTCGGTCGCGGCCAGCTCGACCGGTCGCGCGACCGGACGAGCCTCGTGGGCCGCCTCGGGTGCCGGAATCGGTTCGCGCGGCGGGGTCGGGTTGGACCGGTCCACGGGCACTGCCGCCGTCGCCGCCGGGTGGGGCTCTCGTTGCTCCGGGGCAGGCTCGGGCTCGGGGTACGACGTCACCGGCTCGGCGGGCGCGTGCTCGCGGATGTCCGGGACCGGTGGGCTCGGGAGCCCGGCTGGCTCCGCTGGCTCGACGTGCGCCGGCGGTCGGGCGGGCTCGCGTGCGACCACCTCCTCGGCAGCGGGCTGCGCGGCCAACCGTTGCGGAGCCTCCTCGGCGGGCGGAGCGGCCGGCTCGGTGGTGGCAGTCGCCGGTTCGGGGCGGCCGACCGGCGGCTCGTCCTCGGTCGGCTGCACCGGCGCATCCTTTTGGGTGCGCGGATGTGTCGGCTCGGCCACCGAACCCGACGTTTCGGCCTCGACTGCGGTATCGGTGTAGGCGACCTCACCGCTGGCCAGGTCGGGCCCGTCGGGCTCGAAGTGGGACCTGGGGCGGGGACGCGCAGTATCGGTCCGGTCGTCCGCCGGGCGCTCCCAGTCGGCGGCCCTGGCGAGCGCGTCGAGATAGGTGGGGTGCTCGGTCACGACGACACCGCCGTGAGGGATCTCGCCGTCGCCCGGGGGTCGACCAGCTCCAGGTAGCGACGGCGCCGGCTCGTGGGCAGGGCGAGGATCGTCTCCTCGGTCCAGCCGTACGCGGTCGCGAGCGCGTGCACCTCGCGCAGCACGCGGTCGATAAACCGGTCGAAGTCGCGGGCGACGAACTCGACCGGGTCGACCGAGACAGCCAGGGGGGCGCCGCAGCCCACGCAGTTGACGTCGACGGTGACGTCGCCGGCCGGGTCGGCCTCGTCCCACGCGGCGGCCAGCCGGGCGAGGTCCCCGGAGCCGAGCAATGGGGCGCCACCGCCCACGTGGGTGCGCTCGGCCAGACGGCGTACGGCGTCGTCGTAGGCCAGGCCGTGGGTGGCGTCCAGGTCCTCGACCGTCGGCAACCGGAAGGTCTCGCGCGCGGCACCCGCCTCGACCGCGACGACGTTCTCCGGCACGGGTGCAGGCAGGTCGAGCACCGCCTCCACGGGCACCGGGAACTCGCTGTCGGTGGCGCAGTGCCGGCAGGTGACCACGGCCTCGAGCGCGGTCCCGACGAGGTCGCGGTGCAGCGCGAGCAGCTGCCGGTGGTGCGTGCCCAGGGTGACCCGGGCCGCGGCCGGACCGTCGAGGGCGACGAGCAGACCCACCACGCGCTCGTGCGCGGAGCCGGTGGCCGGCGGCGGCCACCAGCGGATCAGGTCGGGGACAGTCAGCCCGGTCATGGCGGTCAGGGCTCGACGAAGGTGGGCTCGCTGGGCTCCACGACGGCGTAGTCGCGCTCCCAGCCCTCGTTCTCGAGCTTGAGTTTGGAGATCGCCACGGCGTTGGCGTTAGCGTCGAGGTCAGGCAGTGCCTGGTACTCCGAGACCCAGCACCGGAAGACGGCGTAGGAGAGGACGACCTGCCCCGCCTCGTTGAGCAGCTCGACTATGATGTCCTTGCGGAAGTCCGCGAGGGACACCTCGCCGCCGAGTCCGGAGCCGAAGTTCCAGACCTTGTTGGCCCACTGCTCGAAGTCCTGGTCGTGGGTGACGCCGCGCTCGAGCGTGATGGCGTCGTACTCGGTGCGGCCCGGTGATTTGAACGACGTCGACGGGTCTCCGCCGGAGCGGTGCTTGACGACCTCGGTGGTGCGCTTGAGCAGCGACACTTTTGACACGCCGGCGACGTAGCGGCCGTCCCACTTCACCCGGAACTTGAAGTTCTTGTACGGGTCCAACCGCTGTGCGTTGACTGAGAACTGTCCCATGTCGGATACCCCCTCAGACCGCCGGCTGCACGATCTGGCGCAGCGTGATGACGACGAATTCAGCTGGCTTGAGCGGTGCGAAGCCGATGGCGATGTTGACCACGCCAGCGTCGATGTCCCCCTGGGTGGTGGTGCTCGCGTCGCAGGCAACGAAGTAGGCCTGCCGTGCCGAGGTGCCCTTGAAGGCCCCCTGCCGGTAGAGGCCGTGCATGAAGGAGGTGCAGTTGACGCGCAGCTGCGACCAGAGATCCTCCCCGTTGGGTTTGTGCACGGCCCACCGGAGGGCCTCGGACAATGACCGGAGGATGTAGTCGGCGGTGCGCCTCACCGGGATGTACTTCCACTCGCTGCCGAGCGCGTTGGACCCGTCCACCGTGCGTGAGCCGAAGGCGACGGTCTGGTAGATCGGGAACTGCCGTATCACGTTGAGCCCGACCGGGTTGAGCAGGCCGTGCTCCGGGTCGGAGATCGACACCGCCGGTCCGTAGACCCCGGCCAGCACCGCCTCGGTCCCGGCCGGCGCCTGCCAGACGCCCACCTGGGCGTCGGTCCGGGCGATCACGCCGGCGATCGCACCCGACGGCGGGTGGCTGATGATCGAGCCGGGCTGGAGCGGGTCGTCGACCCGGATGCGCGGGAACCAGGCGGCTGCGTGTGTGGAGGAGAAGCCCAGTTGCATGGTCTTCCACTGTTCGGCGGAGCCCACGTCGTTGACCTGCGGCGGCGGGTCGACGACGAGGAAGGCGAACTTCTTGGCGCACACCCGCGCCGCCTCGGCGTACACCGCCACCACGTTGCTGTGCTGCGGCACGGCGGGGTCGGTCGTCGACGGCCGGACCAGGTCCGGGAGGCAGAGCAGGTTGAAGAACGGGTCGGGCCCGTCGAGGGCGGTGACAGCGTTCTTGAAGACCGTGTCTGACGGCTGGCCGTGCGTGGCGCCGTCGACGCCAGCGGTGGCTGTCGTGACCAGGCCGGCGATTGGCAGGCCGAGCCGGACCCGCGACGGGCCCGAGGACACGTGCGGCGTCGCGACGGACCCCATGTTGTAGGCGGCGCTCAAGGACGATCCGCTCGCGGGGCCGGCGAAGGTGATGGTGGCGTCGTGGATGCGTGCGGTGCCCGCGGGGCCGGTCGGGCGGGTCAGCGACAGGCGGAACTGTGCGCCGCCCTCGAACAGCTCACCCTGCACCTCGGCGCCCGCCAGCTTCGCGATCTCGGCGGGTGTCGCGCGGAGCGTCTGGTTGATCGCCCCGACCAAGCGGGCGACGAGCTCGCGCGGGCTCGCCGGGGTGGGCGAGCCGGTCGGCAGCGCGACGACCTCGAGGGCGGTCACCGTGTTGGCGGCGTCCGCCGTCCCGTCCGTCTGGCGGCGGGTGATCGTCAGCGCCAGCTTGAGGTCGGCGGCGATGGTGGCGGTGGCCGGGCCGGCGCCGATCTTGTAGACCGTGCCGGTCGGAGCCGGGCCAGCCGCGTCGCGCGGGGCCATCGCGATCTTCACCAGCCGCGAGCCGGTCGCCGGGTCGTTGACCACGGCGTCGGCCGTCCTGGCGTTGCCGGAGGCTGTGGTGAGGTTGGTGAACCGCTCGACGGTCCCGGTCACGGAGTCGACGACGGTGAGGTTGAACCGCTTGGTGTCCGCGGCCGCACCGAAGGGATCGGCCCCGATGTCGAAGGAGTCGATCTCGAGGAAGATCCCGTTGCCAACCGCGCCCGTCCCGAGCGCGGTCACGGTGAGGGCGGTCGCGCCGCCGCCGCTGCCGGGGACCACCGAGCTCGCGGCCGCCGACCCGCTGACCGGGAGCCGGGTCACGAAGGCCTCCGACCCGCCGTTCGCGAAGAAGTGGAGGACCGAGTAGGACAACGAGCTCTGCGGGTGCAGACCCCCGAACTGCCGCTCGAAGTCCCCGTAGTTGAGGCAGCGCACGGGCCGGTTGTCGATCCCGGTCCGCGTTGGCCCGATGAAGTGGGCCACCGAGGTGCTGGCACCGGTGATGGTGCGGACCCCCGAGCTCTTCTCCTGGGTGTAGACCCCGGGATACGTCAGCTGCAGCATCGACCCTCCCCGCGGCGGTCGACCCTGGCAGGCCGGCCCCGATGATCTGGCCGCGCAGATCTTCACCTGCGCGGATGCCGGTCGGACGACCGGCGGTCCACGTAACCCTACTAGTGCCGTGCGGGGGTCGCTATACGTAGAACTACCACCTCAGCGTGAGCAGCCCGTCGGCCAGCGTGGGGCGGTCGCCGGTCGCGCGGTCGAGCAGGCCGAGGCCCTCCGCGCGGCGTACGGCGACGAGACGGTCGTGGGCGTCGAGCTTGCGGTAGATGTTCCCGAGGTGCTTGTGGACCGTCCGGGGGGAGACCCGGAGGCGGAGCGCGATGGTGTGGGCGAGCAGCCCCTCTGCCATCAGCCGCAGCACCTCGATCTCGCGCTGGGTGAGGCCAGATGACGGGGCGACGCCGTGATCCTGCCCGCCCGCGGCGTGGGGTGCGGCGATCCGTATCAGGTCGGACAGCGGACCCCGCAGGCAGTCGAGCAGGTGGACGGTGGGTGCGCACAGGTGGTCGCGGCCGCCCAGCACGACCAGGCGCAGCTCGGGCCCGTCGACGTCGAGAGGCACCAGGGCGACGTCGCGGCACCGTAGCACGTCCTCGAACAACATCGCCGCCACGGTCGCCTGCCAGCTCAGCTGGTGGGACTCCGTCGACAGCCGGCGCGCGCGGCGGTCGGCCGAGAGCAGCCCGATCAGGTGGGGCACGACCGCTGGCAGGGTGTCGAGAAAGGGTTGGGCCCGCACCAGATCGGCCTGGCCCGGCCACGAGACGATGCTCAACGTGCCCGCGGTCGGATCCAGCTCGACATGGGCCGCGACGGCCGCCTCGGTCTCGCGAGCCAGGCACCGGCAGAGGGCGACCTTGGTCGGGACCCCCTCCGCGATCGCATGCAACACCTCGAGCGTCACCGAGAGCACGGCGGGGTGAAACCGGGCCTGGGCCGCCGACGCGAGGGCATCCTCCGATCGGCTGGACTGCTCGCTTTCCCGTCCCCAGCGATGCTCGACCATCACCACCTTGCTCTCGACCGCCGGGTCGAGGACGACCGTGCCCTCCAGAGAGTCCGGATCGATATCAGTCACGGTCGAAGACGCGCTGACGCTATCAGAGTAGAACCCCACGACATTCGTGGCATCCGATACGGGTATGTCGCCGACTTGAGTGCGCGGAGCAGGTAGCCCTCGTAGATGTAATTCTCACCCCGAGTCAGGCACACGGTCCCGTCATTGAAGCCCTGATAGGGCCTCGCTTGATCATCCGATACCTCGGTGCCGCCGAATCCTCGCACGAGAATCAGCGGACGAAGAGCATTCAACATGAACAATCACCTCCGTCGATCCCAACTGTGATCGCAAAAAACTCCATAGCGTCGCGGACCTCTGACTATAGAAGTCGCGCGTTACTGACGCGTTATCGGCAGCATGGCAGGTCCTTCGGCGCTCGGCCATAGGCCATTCAGCCCACCTGCTTACGTGTCTGCGCAGGGCGCGTTTCTTGGCACCTGCCTAATCTGGTATCCGGCTGATCGCTGAGGCAGCCGGAGCCATGGTGTCGAGACCCATCTGGGCAGGGGTGATCACTTATATCCTCCGGGGCACCGACGTTCCCGGACTCAAAAATTAGATGAGCTATCAATAGGACAATCAGGCCGACGAAAAATATCCAGCCGCGCACCCATAGATCCATGAGAAAAGACTGATGCGTTGGAACGGTGACGTGTTACTCCCGCGTTACGAAGTCCGGTCAATACGTGATGGCTGACGACACCGGGAACCCTGCGTAGTAGCGAGTGATGGCTCTTGTGGCGCCGCCAACAGCAGGCCTTGATGTTTAGGTGGAATTCCGCGAACGGATCCTTCGCCCAGGCCGGAAAGTTCATGCGCGGCGATGAACTCGACGGGGGGCAGGATGCAGGGGACGGACCATACGGCTGACACTGTCACCGTCAGTAACGCCACAGTAACGACATCCGCCGATATTGGTAGGACGAGCGAGCCAAACGTTGACCCGCCTACCCGGCCAGGCGGACCTGTCAATCTGGAAGGTTCAGACCCTCAGAGGAACCAGCAGATGAATTGGGGAGGCAGCAATGGTCACTGGCGTGACGATCGCAGACGGATTGACCCCGACGAGCGGATGCCGCTACAACCCGATCGACGACAGGGTCTATGTCGCAGAGATCTCCGGCCGGGTGTCGAGCATCGGCATGGACCGCTCGATGCGGGCACTCACCCGCGACCTGCGCGGCGCCGTGGATCTTGCGATCACCAGCGACGGTCTCGCCGCGTTCGTCGCCATCCGCGATGGCCGCCTCTACCTGCTCGACTTGTCCTCGCCCGGGTCGGCGCCGCAGCTCGTCGCTAAGGATCTCGGCGAGGTCGCGCAGATCGCCTGGGTTCCGGGGCGGGCCACCGTGTGGGCGGTGCAGACGGGACCGGAGGGACGCCTCATTGAAATCGCACCCGCGACAGGCGACGTCTCGCGCCTGTCGGACGCGCTCGACAACGGAGTGGGCCTTGCAGCGCGCGCGGACGGCTCGCTTGCCTACGTCTCGCGTCGGGACGAAATCCTCGCGGTCGATGTTTCGGGTGGATTGATCTCGCCGCTCACGGGTTCGTTTGAGAGCCCGGGCCGCCTCACCTGGACGGACGACAGCGAGACACTCCTGTTACACGCGGAACCCGGCACAGGCGGCAGGGTGCAGCAGATCGACTCTGCCGGTGTGACGGCGGCGCTGTTCGACGCCGGGGATGTGCAGCCCACGAGCATCGGAATGGTGCGGGATCGGGTGGTGATCAGTGGTATGCGCGAGGTCATCGTCTACGACCTCGCACCCGTGCCGCCCAGACCCGTGGTCACCGCCCTCTCGCCCCTACTCGGCCACGGCGGCGACGTGCTGGTGCTCTCGGGCAGCGGGTTCGGGGACTGGGCGACACCGGTTACCGTCGAGGTCGGCGGCGTGCCAGCGACCGTGCTGGAGCATTCGGACCACCGGCTGCGTGTGCTCACGCACCCCGACACGCGGGACGGCTCCGTCACCGTCAGGGTCGGTCCTAACATCCTCGACGCGGGTACGTTCATTTTGAACGAGAGCCCGGGGTACTTCGACGACGGGCCGCCGCTAGTGCTGGCAGATATAGCCCCCGCCCCGGCGCTTGGCGAGCAGGGGCTGCCAAAGTCGGGCGGCGCGGTCTTCGTCGCGCTGGTGAACCCGGCTGATCTGGCGTCGCCGCCGACAGGCGCACGCACAACGATCGACGACCGCTGGAACGGTCCCGGGGATTCGGTCGCCACGTACTACGATCAGGCGAGCTACTCGAAGAGCGCGGTCAGCGGCGCGGTGACCGCCGGGTGGAAGACGCTCAGTGGCAATCTACTGGACTACCACTGGACCTCCGAGCTGAAGCAGAAGGTCGATGCCAGCGGCAACCCTGTCTACGACTCGAACGGCCACGCAGAGTTCGAGACGGACGCCTCTGGCAATCCCGTGGCCCAGACCAACCCCGACGGCACTGTCAAGGTGTACAACAATTTCTGGAACAACCCGCGGCTGGTCGCTGAGGCAGTCCAGCTCTACAAGACCGAGATCGCTGCCTCGCAGCCCGACATGATCGCCGTTACTTGCTACACCGGCGGAAAGTTCACACGCGGGTGGGGAAACATGAGCGCCAAGACGTTCACCTTTTCCGCGGCGGGACTCAGCATCAACGAGACCCTCAGCAAGGACACCCCATACATCACGGTTCACGAGGACGCCGACTGGGGTCGCCTCGCGCACGAGACCGGGCACAACATCATCGATCCGAAGTTCGCGGCGGGTGCGCACCTCGGGGAGGACATATACGGGTCCGATCTTATCGACCCCGCCGAGGCGACCGCCGCGGCATTCGACATCATGGGCTCCCACGACGCATTTCACGCGCTGTTCAGCGGCTCGAACCTAGAGAACCTGGGGTGGTTCGCCGACGCGCACGCGTCGAACCCTAACGACGAGAACCTGAGCGGGCAGACGAACATCGGGCGCGTCAAGTGGGACCGCAACCCCCGCACCCTGGAGGTCGAGCTGCAAGCGCACGGCACGACCGAGAACACGGTTCAGGGCCGGTATCACGTGCTGAAGATCATCGTCACTCCTTCCCTGTCGTACTACGTCGAGGTACGGCAGCGTCCAGGCACGACGGGGCTGGTGTTCGACCCGGGTCTGCCCCTCGGCGGGGCGCCGAACCCGAACCAGGGCGGAGTCATCGTCACACGCGTGCTGCTCGACTCGATCAACAACAACCAGCAAACCCGCTTCATCACCCTCGCGCACGCGCCGAACGTACTGCGCACTGGCAGCGTCGTCGTCGATCCGCTGCGTGACCTCAAGATCACCGTGCTCGACGACAATGTCCAGGCGTGGCCACTGATCTGCAAGGTGAAGATCGAGTGGGCACAGAATGTCCCCGACGATCCGGCGGGCAAGTTCGACCTACGCATCCAGCCGTGGGACGACCACTACCAGACGCCCGACATTTGGATCGACCGTAAGCAGGACGGCGTGTACGACCAGCCCATGGATGCCGAGGGCCGGCCGAAGGGCAGCGGGGACAAACCGCTCGTCAATGCCAAGAACGACTTCTACTGCCGCATCCGCAATGACGGGACGGATGAGGCAACCAACGTCCTGGTGACGTTCTATTCCGTAACACCTCCGGGTGTGGGCGACAACGGAAGCTGGGCGCCGATCAAGACGGCCACCGTGGGCTCCATCGCGAGCGGCTCCTCCTTCGACTCAACGACGGTGTGGGTGCCACAGGTCGGTGAGCACACCTGCCTCAAAGTCGTGGCCACCCATCAGCTGGGCGAGGTCACGGGCGGCAACAACCAAGCGCAGGAGAACATCGCCGAGTTCGACCTGTCGGCCGGCAGCCCGGTGCATCCCCTTACGCTTCCGGTCGCGGTTCGGAACCCGTCTGCTGGTCGCCGGCGCATCCACCTGCGCGCACGGGTCACGGGGCGCTCCGATGGCTACCTCGCGCAGATTCCGCATCAGTGGGTGTGGGTCGACGGACACGGCGAGCGGATGGTCGATGTCGTCATCGCGGCACCCGACGACGTCGGGCGGTATGTTGAGCAGCCGCCGATCGATGTGCGAATCGACGGATTCCTCGAACGACGTTACACCGAGACCGCCGACGGGATCGAGCCGGGCGAATTCCTCTCGCCCATCGGCGGGCTGACCGCCCGGTGCAAGGCCAAGTTCGCTTGCCGCGTGCGCATTTGGGCGGAATCCGGTGGAGGGACGGTTGCAGTGGGCGGGGATGTCAGCCCCGGAGGCTCCGGCATCCCTGTGCTCATCGTTATTACGGGCGGACCCGATGGCGATGTCGTCGTCGATGAGACTGTCACGGGACCTTCTGGCTCGTTCGATACGCAGTTCGAACTGCGCGCGGTGCTCGACCGGAACCCCGAACTGGACGGCCGGGATCTCGACGTGGTCGCCGTCGTCGACGGCGCCGATTTCGTCGCAGGCATGCGCTCGAATTCGGTCCGCATCCGGCCCTGAGCCGGCGGGGAGACGACCAGACACGAGGGGTCGCCGGCGCGCTCGACGACCCCAAATCTTCACGGGAGAGGTGTCGCGGTGCCTGAGCGGGAAACGCGATGGGTAGTTTCTGCCCATTGCAGAACCCCGGACATGACGGAAGACCACTATAGGAACATTGTGGCGAGTTGAATTGATTCGCCCGACAATCGGCCACAAGGGGCTGTGATTCCATTGATACCACATGATATCGAACAGCTCGTATCGTTACGCCTAATCCCTGGAGCCCCCGATGAAGAGGCGGCGGAGGTTATCTACTCCGGCGCAGCCAAGAACCTTCACGACGAAAAGGTGCCGGCAGCACGAATTCAAAGACTGGACTGCACGCACGAAAGGAAGGAAGTTGCAGGTTGAGGGCGGCCAGCAGGAGCCTCGCAGCGCGGACCTAGTGATGGCCATGCGCGGCCCGTCCTCGCGACGAAACCTCTACTACGTGGTGACCCCGAGCCGCGGTATGGACGCATCGGATCCGATCATGATCGGTTCCGATGAAGCGAACAGGGTTTACGAGTTTCTGGCCGGCTGAGGAGTCGGGCAGCTCCTAGTCCGAAAATGACCTCTGACTCCCCCTCCCGGTCGCGCGGGCCCGGGCAGCTCATCTGGAACCAAATCGGCATCATCGGGATGGTGAAAGATCCAGCTGCGGACCGTTACGCGACCTCAGATCCACAGAGGTTCAACTGGTGAGCATGTCACCTATTTCCAGCAGCGGCTCTTTGCCCTAGGCTACAGGCTGACCATCGACGGCATATTTGGCCCCGGTACTGAATCGGCCGCACGCTCCTTCCAGCGCACCAACGGCCTGACCGCGGACGGGATCGTTGGGCCGATAACTTGGGCCGCCGTCGGATAGCTGCTGCCTAAGGCCGACCGTGCTCTGCAAGGCTCCGTGGCCGGCCTTCGTCCCGGAATTGAGGCCCTGCGGCGGCTGAACTGCTCCGGACTGACAAATGTTACGTCTCGGCCGGTCGAACTATCGCTGCCGGCTATACGTGGTTTGGCAATTCTGGGCGGCCAAAGCTGGACGATGTTGGAGGCCCGGTGAGGAACGCGCCATTGGCCAGAGCGGATGACGCTGTCGCGTTTGATGCCGGTCAGATGTTCCGTTCGAGAATGGAACGCAGAAATTGCTCACGTCTGGGCTCATCGAGGAGCAAGTTTTCAATAGTCCACACTACTCAACAACATTCTCCTGTGGAAACGTGTGCACCAGTCGGAGGGCCGAAAGTCGGTGGGCAGTCTGCTTCCAGTGAGGGTCTCACTGCTGTGCAGGAATCGCTGACCGTCCGTTTCCGGCTAGCCAATAAATCAAGTCCCAACCCTTGGGTCAGCAGTGTAGGCGATAATTGTTGCTGGATTCCCAATGATGCCCAACTGCATAGTCTGTTGCTGGGAGAAACTGCCAGATGACGTTGATCATTGACATCCTTCGCGAAACTCCGGATCCTCGTTCCTAGATCTATCCCAGACCTCTGGAACAACTGGATTTGGGGGTATCCCATGGGCGACGGTGACTATGGTGATTTTCGGTTAAGCCTGTTTCAGTCATGGCAACTTCTTTGCGGCGACAACGTCGTGCACGTCGCAGCGCGCCAACAGCGGCTGATTACGGCGCTGGCGATAAACGGTCCGCGCCCCCGGAGTTATCTAGTGGGGCTGCTGTGGCCGGAGCATTCTGAGCCGCGAGCCCTGGAAAGCCTCCGTGTGAGCGTGCATCTCATCACGAGGCAGGTGCCCGGCCTGTTGATCAATGGCGGGGCCGTGCTTTCACTCAGCGAAGCGGCGGACGTCGACCTTCACCGCGTCCGGTCGCAAATTCAGCATCTGATCCAAGTCGGGCTCAACGGCAACGCTGCTTCCTGCCTTCACGAGCTACGTCATGCTGAGCTTCTCCCCGGCTGGTACGAAGACTGGGTGATTTTTGAGCAGACACGGCTTAGGCAGAATCGTCTGCACGCCCTTCTGGTCATCGCCCGCGAGTCCCTGGCACGCTCCGACTGCGAGGTTGCAGTGGAAGCCTCCGAGGCCGCACTGGAACTTGAACCGCTATACGAACGAGCGGTCGGACTCCTAATCCAGGCTGAGCGGCAGCAGGGTAACAACGCCTCGGCGCTTCGAGCCTTCGAGAAGTATCAAGCGCTGCTTAAGGCCGAAATGGGAATTGCTCCATCGGATGCTATTCGAACGCTTGTTGCAGATGTTCGGTGACAAGCAGCTGAAACGGAATGTAAACGGGCGCGTTCCAAAGGCCGACTGGACGGTAGACGTTCAACGGGTTCGGGGTCAAGCCGGCAACCTTGCTGTATCCTTCTATCCTTCTCACCCCGGCGCCTCTAGGCTTCGTCCGGGGAGCCATACTGGGTGAAGAGCCACTGACGTACGACGCTCAGGGCCTCCTCCGGATTGGCAGCGACGACCGTGGCGGGATCATCATCCGCATCCTGGCTATACGTTACCCTGGCTCGGAAACTGGGTACCTGATCCGGTTCGTACCAGGTACGGATGACTAGCGTGCCCATAGGCGGCGTCCTCGAATCGGCCTCGTGAGCGGAGATTCCTGATGGACGATCATCGCTTGTCA
This sequence comes from Arthrobacter pascens, assembly GCF_017052465.1. Classification (GTDB taxonomy): domain Bacteria; phylum Actinomycetota; class Actinomycetes; order Actinomycetales; family Micrococcaceae; genus Arthrobacter; species Arthrobacter pascens. Next base: position 1,203 of record NZ_JAFHKT010000102.1, on the reverse strand, counting down.
TGGCGTTTCACCTTACTTTCAGTCTGTAACCAGCCACATGCTGGAAGAACCCACTCTCGAATGCCGGACCCGCCTCTGCTGTCCGGAAACAGCGATCTGGGCAATTCTGCCCAGGAAGGTCTGAGAGCCGGCATTCGCCGGGTACCTTTGATCCTGCTGTACGGGAATCAGGAATCCACCAACTTCCGCAAAAGTTTTGCTCAAGATTGCCCGCCTGATAATGATTCGCCGGGGATACAAGTGGCGCTTTGTCATCGTAGGATATTTCGTCGCACTTCACCGCACGGAACAAGTCCCTGGGCAAGCCGTCCGACTTCGCCACAGAGGTCGAGCAACAGGCTCGCTCATGAACTTTTCCAGAGCAGCTAGCAGGGACGGCGTAAAGCAGTACCTGCCTTGGGGCGGCTGCTCACCTCTGAGGTGCCGTATTACTTTGGAAGTACTCGAAACAACGGCGCCTGGTGAATTGCCTCGTTGTCTGCCCTAGCTTCGAAATTGATTCCCAAAAGCAACGTCAATTTTGAAGGCCTTCGCTTCACATACCACAAGCATTTCCCCCTAAGTTCTGCCACATATGACAAATCTAGTCATATGCTTGTCGACTTCGCAAACTGGTTTAAAATACCGGATTTCCAGGTTCTCGAGGGCTGGCCTGCTTCTGGCGCCCGGGTCGGGGCTGCCGTCTCTGGCTGCGATCGGCCGGCCAGGTGGCCTGCTTTCGCCGGAGCGGGTTGCTGGGCTGCGGCTGACGGGGAGTCATGTGACCACGCAAGCATGCTCCACCGGCCTTGCCCGCGAGGGGAGCGCAGGGGATGCGCTGGGCGTGGAGCTCGGTTTCCTGCTTTCGGGCGCATCGAGTCTCCTCACGACACACTGGGATGTTCCGGTCGAGCCGGCCGGGGAGTTCTGTACGCGGTTCTACCGCGCGTGGCTAGTTGACGGCCTGACCCGGGCGGAGGCGTGGCGGGAGGCCGCGACGTCGATGAGGGACGAAGGCCGCCCGGCTCTTGAATGGGCGGCGTTCAGTCTGTCGGGGTACTGGCAGTAGGCGACACCGTGACCGCGGCGAGGAATGCAAGTGGACACACAGGAGGGTTAAAGCATGAAATCGGCAACAGCGGAGAGCATGGCAGCGATGAACGACGTGGAGATTGCTGCCTCCTTCAATCACTGGGCGACGAGCCTAGTTGATGGCGCTCAAAC
>NZ_JAFHKT010000101.1 GCF_017052465.1 Arthrobacter pascens | reverse complement strand
TCGCGTTTTTCTCGTCAACAGTGAAGCGACGATTGGAATGGCGGACAGGAATAACAAAATCCATCAAAGACCTTCCCCGCCCCGAGTGCCCCGTCCGGTATAGACAGAAACCTGTCACACAAGAGCCTGACACACAGGGGGTCCGGGCCGGTCCTGCGGGGAAGGGCCGGTCATGGGAAGCCGCAGCGCAGCAGCTAGGCTTCTGCCATGGCATTGATAGCTCCCAGGGTGGCGGGCGCACTTCCCGCCGAAGACGCGCAGAAGCTCCGGCAGGCGCTCGACGGCGGCACGGACATCACGGTTTTCGTGGACGGCACGGTCCACCGGCTGCCTCCCCTGGCGCGGGACGCCGTCGTCGACCTGCTCGCCCGGTTCAGCCGCGGCGAGGCCGTGACGGTGAGCAGCGTGGAGGAAATGCTGACCACGTCGCAGGCGGCAGAGCTGGCAGGAATCTCGCACACCTACTTGCGGAACATGACGGACCGGGGCGAGATCCCGGTGGAGTACCGCGGCACGCACCGCCGGATCCGGCTGGCCGCGATCATGGCCTGGCTGGATGGGCAAAAGAAGAAGCAGGCGGCGGCCGAACGCGCCGGCAATGCCACGGAGGATGGACCGGAGCCGGGCACCGGACGAAAATGACACGGCGCCCGCCCTCAATGACGGCGGGGTAAGGATCAAGCAACGATCCCGCCAAAGAGGGGAATGCGGCGCGGACCGGGGTTACTCTTTATTCGTGTTGAGATTCCGGGGGTTGCACATTGTGGCGGGCATCGCCGCCATGGGTGTTGCTGCTGTCCTCGGAATGGTCATGGAACTGAACAATACGGCCATCTTCACGTCCAGCTGCGTGGTGTATGTGGCCGTTTCCATGTGGACGGAAAGCAGGATTGCCCGGCACCGGAACCGGGAACAGCCCCTGGGCGAACAGCTAGTGGGCGAACAGCTGGTTGGCGAGCAGCGCCCGCGTGAACCCCGCGGCGGGGACCAGCCCAGCGGTGACCACCGCCCGCACCGTGAAGGCAATGCCGCCTGACGTTCTCCGCTAGATCCGCGGCCGCCCCGCCCATCGCCTGGCCTTAAGCGCGGCATGCAGCTCCAGCCGGACCATGCCCTTCAGCGGATCCACGCCCAGCAGCTGCCGGATCCGGCCCAGCCGGTTGTAGATGCTGCTGCGGTGGAGGTGCAGTTTCTCGGCAACGTCCTGGACCGAGCCGTCATTGTCGTAGAGCAGCTCCAAGACGGGCAGCAGTTCGCCGTTGCGGTCATGGTCTTCCAGGACCCGGAAGTTCACCGACCCGGCATCCCCCCAGACGCCTGCGCCACCGCCGGCCGAGGCCAGCAGCTGGTAGACGCCCGTGGCCCGGCAATCCACGAGTTCGCCCAGTTGCGCGTCGACCGCGGCGGCCTGGGCCGCCACCCGGGACTGCCGGTAGGCCTCGGCCAGCTCCTTGGTGCGGGTGAAGCCCTCGCTGATGCCGAGGATGATGCGGTCAACCGGGCGTCCCGACCGTTTGGCGAGTTCCAGCTGGTAGTGCACCAGCACCTGCGCGTGGCTGGCCCTGCCTGTCGATTCCCTAAACAGCACCACGGCGTGCGTTTCGGTGCCGGCGCTGAAGAGGGTGGCATCGACGCCGATGGTCGCCTGGAGTGCCGCAGACCGGTGGATCAGCGTCGATGCAAGGGGGTCCGGACCGGCCGCCCAGCCGTCGGCATCGAGCACCGTCACCAGCTGCCACGGCCCGCGGTCCTGCACTTCCTTCCAGCCCGCCACGGCAGCCACGGCGTTGGCCTCGCCCGCGCAGGCCGCCAGGAACTCGCGTTCGCGGCTGCGGCGGAATTCGGATTCGGCGGTGTTGGAGTCCAGCAGCAGGCCGGAAAGCAGCTCAAGCTCGTCCCGGACGTCCGGGAGCTGGGCGAGAATCGCCGTCGCGCTTTCCTCCTCGAGGTCCTGCTGGACCCAGAGGTAGCCGACGCGGAAGCCGCGGACCATCAGCGGGACGCAGACACGCCCCAGCATGCCCAGTTCCTCGTTGGCCGGAACGACGACCGGCCGCACCGCGGTGGCGATCCCATGGGAGAGCTGCCACGCCTTGACGTCCACGGGTACGCGCTTGCTGAGCAGGAAGTTCACCCTGACCCGGTCGGCATGCGACTGATTGGAGCTGTAGGCGAGCAGGAGTCCGTCCAGGTCCTCGAGCGAGAGCCCCCGGCCCAGCTTCTGCGCCACCTGCTCCACGAGCTGCTCCACATCCTGCTGCATGCAGCAAGACTACGTCCCGGAAGGCATTCCGGGCGAACGGACAGCAGGCGACACTTGACGCTTTCAGCCTCGACAAATGTCTAGCTCGCGCTGCCAAAAACCGCGGAATCGTGCGGTTTCCGCCGCGCCCTGCTTGCCCCGGTCCTGTCGCCTGCCTCACAGCCGGATCTATTCTGGAAGCACAACTCCCCCGCCCCTTCCGGCGCACACAGCCACCGAACTTGGAGCCCAAAAAAATGATCATCGGTATCCCCAAAGAGATCAAGAACAACGAATTCCGCGTCGCCATCACCGCCGCCGGCGTTCACGAGTTCCGCACCCACGGCCACACAGTCCTGGTGGAGCGCGGCGCAGGCCTGGGCTCGGGCATCACGGACGAGGAGTACGCCATCGCCGGCGCCGAGATCGTCGCCGAGGCCGACGACGTCTGGGCCCGCGCAGACATGGTCATGAAGGTCAAGGAACCCATCGCCGCGGAATACCACCGCTTCCGCAAGGGCCTGATCCTCTTCACCTACCTCCACCTCGCCGCCGAGCCCGAACTGACCCGCGAGCTCATCAACTCCGGCGTCACCGCCATCGCCTACGAAACCGTCCAGGAAGGCCGCACGCTTCCCCTGCTGGCCCCGATGTCCGAGGTGGCCGGCCGGCTCTCCGTCCAGGTCGGAGCCACCTCCCTCATGGCCCCCGCCGGAGGCAAGGGCGTCCTCCTGGGCGGCGTCCCCGGCGTCCGCCCGGCCAAGGTCGTCGTCCTGGGCGCCGGTGTGGCCGGGACCAACGCCGCCGCCATGGCCCTGGGACTCGGGGCAGACGTCACCATCCTGGACATCAACATCAACCGCCTGCGCGAACTCGACGCCCAGTACCAGGGCCGCCTCAAGACCGTGGCGTCCAACAAGTACGAGATCGAAAAGTCAGTGGTGGACGCGGACCTGGTGATCGGCTCCGTGCTGATCCCCGGTGCCAAGGCCCCGAAACTGGTCACCAACGAACTCGTGGCCCGCATGAAGCCCGGCTCGGTGCTCGTAGACATCGCCGTGGACCAGGGCGGCTGCTTCGAGGACACCCACCCCACCACGCACCAGGAACCCACCTACAAGGTCCACAACACGATCTTCTACTGCGTGGCCAACATGCCCGGCGCCGTCCCGAACACCTCCACCTACGCACTGACCAACGTCACCCTGCGCTACGGCGTGGCCCTGGCCAACCTCGGCGTCAAAGCCGCATTCGAAAAGGACCCCGCCCTTGCCGCCGGCCTCAACATCGCAGCAGGCCACGTGGCACACCACTCCGTCTCCGAAGCGCATAACCTGCCCCTCGTAGCGGACTGGCACGAACTGGTCTCCGCCTGACACGTACCATCGACTGCTCCGTAAGCGCCCTTTTGACCCCTCATAACGGCAGCTACGGAGCAGTCGATGGGTTTTTAAGCCAGCGTCCGGGCCTGCTCGATCAGTTTGAGGACTTCCACCGGGCCGGCGGGATCGACGGGGAGGGGCAGCGATGAGGCGGCGCCGCCGTCGGAAATCTTGTCCGCGAGGATGCGGTAGAACTCCGGGTAGGCGCCGCGTTCGGTGGACACGCGGTCAAGGTGGCCGTCGCGGCCCAATCGTCCGGCCCACTCGGGGTCCTCCACGCCGTACTCCTCGTCCAGCGGGCCTCCGCCGGCCACAATGTACGGTTCCTGCGGATCCACGCCGTGCTTGGTGAATGCGCCCTCGGATCCGAGCACGCGGTAGCGCGGACCCTGCTGCGCGCACAGCATGTTCATCCAGAGGTGGCTGAGCACGCCCGACCCGTGGCGCACCACCAGGAAGCAGTCATCGTCCACCTTTTCACCGGGACGCCGCGCCTCAAGTTCCGCGTGGACCACCTCGCCCGGCCCAAAGAGCTCCAGCACCTGATCCAGCAGGTGGGTGCCCAGGTCGAACAGGACGCCCCCGCCGGTCGCTGCCGTGGCCTCCGCTTTCCAGGCCTTGGACACTTCCGGGGACCAGCGCTCGAAGCGTGATTCGAAGCGCGTCACCTGTCCGAGCGCGCCGGCCTCCAGCAGTCCCTTGACGGTCAGGAAGTCGCCGTCCCAGCGCCGGTTCTGGAACACGGTCAGGACCCTGCCCAGGCGGGCTGCCAGCCCGATCAGCTCGGCCCCCTCGGCGCTGGTCACGGCGAAGGGCTTGTCCACGACGACGTCGAGGCCCGCCTCAAGCGCGGCCTTCGCCAGCGGGTAATGCGTCGCCGGCGGCGTCCCCAGGACCACGAGGTCAAGGTCCGCGGCCAGCGCCAGGACGGCGTCGCCGTCGGGAACTGTCCTGACACCCGGATAACGCCCGACGGCGGTGGCCTGGCGGCCGGCATCCGACGTCGCGATGACGTCCAGCGAGTAGCGCCGATCGGCCGCGATCAGCGGGGCGTGAAAGACGCTTCCGGAGAGGCCAAAGCCCACCACGGCGGTCCGGATTGCCCGGTGATCATCAGGCGTCTGGTTCCCTGGCGCGGAAAGGGGCGAGGAGGAGGATTCGGTGCTCATGGGGCAACGCTACTCCGGGATCCCGCCCTCCGCAGATCCCACAACGCGCGTGACCAGCTGGCGCCATGACTCCTCGAGCCGTTCGGGGGAAACGCCGTGCACCCGGACGGCGTGGAGCAGCCGCTCCGGATCCAGGGTGGCACTCAGGGACATGGCCATAAGCCACGGGTCCGCGTCGAAGCCGGCGGCGCGGAGCAGATGCTCGATATGCCTGTGCCACAGCACAGCGGCGGGGACCTCGAACTTGTTGTACACCGAATGGTCGGCAGCCCGCGCGAGGTCGCCGTATTCCAGGACGTAGCCGATCCGCCCGGCGCCGAAAGCGATGAGCCGCTCAAGGGGCGGCGCCCCGGGGCCGAGCGGCGGGGGGCCGAACATGAAGCGGCCCTGGAACTCGGCCTCGGCGTCGCTCAGCAGGGTCATCATGAGCCCTGCCCGGCTGCCGAAGCGGCGGAAGACCGTTCCCTTGCCCACACCGGCCCGTTCGGCCAGCTTGTCCATGGTCAGTCCGTCCGCGCCGCACTCCTCAATCAGCTGCCGGGCAGCACACAGCAGCAGCTCCCGGTTTCGGGCGGCATCTCGGCGTTCCTGGCCGGAACCGGATGCTGATCCGGAGCGGATTGGGATGAGGCTCACATGAAACATTCTAGACCGGGGAATATAAACCGGACCGCAGTCCGTTTAGTATGGGTGAAGGTATCCAACGCCTCCACACCAGCCGCCGGCGGACCCTTCCGCGGGCCTGACACTAGGAGTCAACATGTCCAAGAACACCGTACTCGCCCTGGTCGGCAGCCTTCGCGCCGATTCCACCAACCGCAAGCTGGCAGAGGCCATCCAGCTGAACGCTCCGGAGGATCTCGACGTCGTGATCCACGAGAGCCTGGGCAGCCTGCCCTTCTACAACGAGGACATTGACGTCGAGGGCCAGGTCCCCGCGGCCGCCGCAGCCCTCCGCACCGCAGCGAATGAGGCCGACGCCCTGCTCCTGGTCACCCCCGAGCACAACGGGACCATGCCTGCGTCACTCAAGAACGCCATCGACTGGCTGTCCCGCCCCTACGGCGCCGGCGCCCTGACCGGCAAGCCCACCGCCGTCGTCGGCACCGCCTTCGGCCAGTTCGGCGGCATCTGGGCCCAGGACGAGGCCCGCAAGGCCGTCGGCATTGCCGGCGCGCGCGTCCTTGAGGACGTCAAGCTCGCCGTCCCCGGCTCCATGGTCCGCTTCGCCGAGACGCACCCGAAGGACGACGCCGAGGTTGTCGAGCAGATCAAGGGCATCTTCAGCGCCCTCGCCGCGGCCGAGAAGGCAGAGGCTGCAGCCTAGCCCCACGCCAGCCCTCGAACGCCCCCGGCAACTGCCCCGTTGCCGGGGGCGTTCGCGTTCCGGGGGCGTTGGCGTTCCGGGCACGCACGGGCGGCGCGCGGCGCAACCATTCCGTAACTGAGCTGCGGCCGAACTGACACCGGCGCTCCGTTCCGCGCCGACTTCCGCCGCACTACCGTTGATATACGGAAACGCGCGAGCGGGAAGTGCGGTGCAGCCATGAAGACCAGCCAGGGCGGCAGGGTGCGGACGACGGCGGCTGCCGCCTTCTGCCTGCTGCTTCCGTTGTGGCTGGGGTCCTGCGTGTCCGTCCCGGCTTCCCCGGGCGGGACCGCTGCCGAACACGCTCCTGCCGCCGCGCCGGGCCCGGCGGCCCCCGACCCCCGGCCCGTTCCCGCCCCGACGCCGCCCGATGGAGCCGGGGCTGCCACGCCGCCTGCAGCGGGTGAGGGATCTGTCCAGGGCTCCGGTGCACAGCCTGGCGTCGGTTCCAGCGCGGGGTCCAACCTCCACCCGGGCACTAATTCCGTCCCCCAGGTAGCCGCGACGCCTGCCCCACCGGCACAGCCTGCGGAGTCGGAGTCCACTGAAGGAACCGCCGGCGGGCCGGCCCTCCCGGAGCAGGATGTCGCCGGAGCTCCGGCTCCTTCGGCCCCGGGCACGGGGACCGGCGGGGCCGCAGCCGGCCCCGCGGCCGGTTTCGGAACGGGTGCCGCGAGCGGCTCGGGCGGGGGGTCGGGCATCGTCGCCGGCACCGCGGTGTACTACGTGGCAGTGGACGACGGCGGCAGTTCCGGCGTGCGCTTCGGCTGCAATGACAGCCTCGTCGCCGTGCGCCACGCCGACCCCGCGATCCGTGAGCCGCTTCAGGCAGCCATGGGCCACCTGCTGTCCGGGAGCGGCACGCCGGCCGGACTGTACAACGCCCTGGCGTCATCCGCGCTGAAGTACGTTTCCGGATACCTGGACGGGGAGACGGTGGTGGTGAACCTGAGCGGCGCGGTTCAGCCCGGCGGCGTGTGCGACATTCCGCGGATTGACGCCCAGCTTACCCATACTGCCGTGACGGCCGTCGGCGCCGTCCGGGCAGAGATTTACGTCGACGGCGTGAGGCTGGCAGACGTCCTGAGCCTGCGGTAGGCCCGGTCCGCTGGGTTCAACACGCGCGCGTCATTCGCGTGCCTGCGCCCGGGTGAAGAGGGCGTCCATCTCGGCGTGGCTGCGGGCTCCGGCCAGCCTGGACCAGTTGCCGTCGCCCAGGACTTCAGCAGCCACCCTGGACACCGTCGCATAGGCTGCCTTCGCCGTATTGCCGCCGATGCTGATCCGCCGCACACCGGCGTCGTGCAGTTCCCCGACGGAGGGCGCACCCACTCCGGCGAGTGCGTTCAGCGGTGCCGGGATCCGGCGGGAGAGCTCATGCAGGATATGCAGATCCGTCACGCCCGGCACGAAGATGCCGTCCGCCCCGGCGGCCAGGTATGCCGGGACCCGCCGCAGCGTTTCTTCGAACGCCGATTCCGGAAACCGCCCCGAAAGGTAGGTGTCCGTCCGGGCGTTGATGAATAGCCGCACCCCGGCCTCCTCCGCCACCCTCCTGACGGTCCCGATTCTGCGGGCCTGCTCCGCAACGTCGGTCAGCGGCTCGCCTCCGGAATCCTCGATGTTCACGCCCACGGCCCCCGCCGCCAGCACCGCGGTGATGGTCTGCTCCAGCAGGGCGTCGTCGAAGGCGCCGTTACTGCCGGCGTACCCCGTTTCGATGTCGGCCGTCACCGGCAGGTCCGTCGCCGCCGCAATCCTGCCGAGCGCGGCCATGGCGAGGGCACCGGGCAGGTGGTTGCCGTCCGGAAAGCCCAGGCTCCAGGAGATGGCCGAGCTGGACGTGGCCAGGGCATGCGCTCCGGCCTGCTCCACAAGCTTTGCCGACGCCGCATCCCAGACATTCACCAGCACCAGCGGGGCCGGTCCTTCCGCATGAAGTTCTCGGAAGGCGGCGGCCTTGTCCGACTGGGCACGAAAGGACTGGGACGTGGTCATGGCTCCATTCCATGCCCTCGGCGTGCGCGCGTAAAGGACCTGCCGCCCAAATCTCGGCCTTTCGTCAACAACTGTTGCCTTATTGGCAACACCTGGCTGTATCCTAGGGACTGTGACCCACGAGACACTTGACGCCGCCGCAGCCGTCCTGCCCGCCGAAGCCATTGACGCGATCGAACGGGCGGCAACGTCCTCGCACCGCCATGAAGGACTCTTCTCGGAGCGCGCCGCCAACATCAAACAGTCAGCCGTCCGCGACGTCTTCGACATCTCGCTGCGCCCGGGGCTCGTCTCCCTGGCCGGCGGCAGCCCCTACCTCCAGTCGCTCCCCCTGGACAAGCTGGGCCAGACCGCCGCCGGGATCATCGCCGAACAGGGCCTGACCGCCCTGCAGTACGGCGGCGGGCAGGGCACGGCGGAGCTTCGCGCCCAGATCTGCGAGGTCATGGCCGCCGAGGGCATCCTGGACGCCGCGCCCGAGAACGTGGTGATCACGGCCGGCTCCCAGTCGGCCCAGGACGTGGCCACCAAGGTTTTCTGCAATCCCGGGGACGTCGTCCTCGTGGAGGAACCCACCTACGTGGGCGCCCTGAACACCTTCGAGGCGTACCAGGTCCAGGTTGAGGCGGCGGCAATGGACGACGACGGCCTGGTGCCTGAGCTTCTCGAGGCCAGGATCGCCGAACTCCAGGGCGCCGGGAAAAACGTCAAGTTCCTCTACACGATCCCCAACTTCAACAATCCGTCCGGCATCACGCTGGCGCAGGAGCGGCGCCAGCGGATAGTGGACATCTGCCGCCGGGCCAACATCCTGGTGCTCGAGGACAACCCCTACGGACTTCTCCGTTTTGACGGCAAGCCACTTGAACCGCTGCGGGCTGCCAACCCGGACGATGTCATCTACATGGGGTCGTTTTCCAAGATCTTCGCCCCCGGACTGCGCATCGGCTGGGCCCTCGTCCCCGCCCACCTGCAGCGCCGCTACTACCTGGCATCCGAGGCCGTGACGCTGTGCCCACCCACGCTGAACCAGATGCTGGTCTCGGCTTACCTCCGCGACTACGACTGGAAGGGCCAGATCGAGACATACCGGGGGCTGTACGCGGAGCGCTGCCACGCCATGCTGGCGGCACTGGAGGAGTACATGCCGGACGGGCTTACGTGGACACGGCCGGAGGGCGGCTTCTTCGTGTGGGTGACCCTTCCGGACGGCGTGGATACCTACCCTCTGCTGCGCAAGGCGATCGACGCCGGCGTCGTCTTTATCCCGGGAGCCGCCTTCAGCCCCTCGGATGAGCCGTCCAATAAGCTGCGCCTGGCCTTCAGTGCCGTCCCTCCGGACAGCATCGCCGAGGGCGTGCGGCGGCTCGCTCCGGTGCTGAAGGAAGCCATCGATGCACGGGCCGCGGGGCACGCGGGAAGCTGATCCGCGCTGCAGTCCGGGCAGCACTGTAGCCTGATGATGGCCCCGGACGGGGAGGTGCGGAATGCGACGATGCAGCCCGCACCTGGATGCGGCGAACGAAAGAGGAGCGGATCATGAGCGGAATCATTGTTGTGGGCGTGGACGGCAGCGCAACCGCACGCAAGGCCGCGGAGGCGGCCCGGGACCTCGCCGTAGCGCTGGGGGCAACCCTGCACGTTGTGTCGGCTTTCGATACGGACCGGACCGAGGTGTACGGCAGCGGCAGCGACAAATGGATCGTCTCGGACGCCGGCGAAGCCGAGAAGGTGGCCCGGGACGTTGCCGCGGGCCTCGCCGTCGCGGGGCTCACCGTGACCTATTCCGCGGCACGCGGCAAGCCGGCCGACGCCCTCATCAAAGAAGCCGATCGCTCCAGCGCGCGGATGATCGTGGTGGGCAACCGCCGCATGCACGGCCTCGGGCGCGTGCTGGGCAGCGTCGCCAACAGCGTTGCCCACAATGCCTCCTGCGACGTCTACATCGCCAACACCTACGGCGCCGACTAGGCCTGTATCGAATCCCGCACGTGATGGACTGGAGGCTGGCGTGGCTGAGACGACACTGACTGAGGAAACACTGACTGAGGGAACACTGACTGAGGGAGCACTGACCGGGGCGACGGTGGGCGAGGTGATGGCCGAGCTGGGCGAGCTCGAGGACCCGAAGGCACGCGTGGTGAACGAGAGACACGGTGACGATCACGGCGTGAACCTCAGCAAGCTGCGCGCACTCGCGAAGCGGCTCAAAACCCAGCAGGAACTCGCGTGCCGGCTCTGGGAGACGGCTGACACCGCGGCAAGACTGCTGGCGATCCTGATCTGCCGCCCGAAGGCCTTCGAGCGTGACGAGTTGGACGCCATGCTGCGCGAGGCGCGCACCCCCAAGGTGCACGACTGGCTCGTGAATTACGTGGTCAAGAAGAGCGCACACTCCGAAGGGCTGCGCGTGTCCTGGTCCGCCGATCCGGATCCAGTGGTCGCCAGTGCCGGCTGGGCGCTGACCACCGAACGCGTCGCGAAGAAGCCCGAAGGCCTCGACCTCGCAGGACTGCTTGATGTCATCGAGGCGGAGATGAAGGACGCCCCGGACCGCCTGCAGTGGGCGATGAACCATTGCCTGGCCCAGATCGGGATCGAGCACGCCGGGCACCGCGCACGGGCACTCGACATCGGTGAGCGCCTGGAGGTGCTCAAGGATTATCCGACGCCCCCGAACTGCACGTCTCCGTTCGCGCCCATCTGGATCACCGAGATGGTGCGCCGGCAGCACGGGTAGTCAGGGCACGCGGCAGCCGGGGCAGGACTTGACGGGCGTCACGCCTCCTGGTGGGCAGTCTCACCCGGTTTTCCGGGGATTGGCGGATGGCCCAACGGTAAAATTGATGGTGCCCCCGATGGTGCGGACAGACCAGCACCTACCAGCGCCAGGATCCCAAAAAATGCTTACGCTTCAGCGACGCCACCTCGTCGGCCACGACATCCTCCTTGCCCGCCACGGCAACCACATCTGCTCGATGCGGCTGGACCGCAGCGCGGGACGGGTTATCGCCCTGCTGGACGACGGCTCCGTGGACAGCGCGCCCAACCTCATTTCCCCGAACCTGCAGCTCCCCGACACCATGCAGAGCGTGCTGCGGAACGACTGGAAGTTCCTGGCCACCATGTCCGCCTGCGTGGCGGGCCTCGCTGCCGCCATGATCGTCGCCGCGATCAGCCTCGCCGGCCTCTCGGCCGACCCCGCGTTAGCGCAATTGATGACCACGTACCCGGCGTACTAGGCAGCCCCGCGAGACCCGCGGGGTTCAGCCGGCGCGGATCATCGCCTCCCGCAGCAGCAGCCACAATCCAGCCGCCACACCCCCGCCGACCAGTGCGCCCATCACCACCTGGGCCGCTGTGTGCGCGCGCAGCACCACGCGTGACCAGCAGACGGCGGGGATCAGCAGCATCAGCGGAATCCACGGCGCGCCCAGCATGAGGACGGCGATGGCCGTCGACAGCGCGACCGCTCCCGCGTGCCCGCTGATTTTCCAGAAGACGCTGATGACGCCAAGCACCACCACGCTCCCAACGATCGCCAGGACCGTGACAATCACGCTGGCGGGGGCGTTGACCACGGTGAGCAGGCCCAAGCCCGCCAGCAGCGAGAGCAGCGCCATGGCCGTCACCGGTGCACGCTGGCGGCGGTCACTGACGTGATGATCCGTGATCTTGCCCAGCCGCACCAGGAGCAACACGGCGGCGAAGGGCAGCACGCAGACGAACAGTACGGCCAGGGCACCGAACCAGGCAGTCCCCGGGAAACCCGGTTCAACCACCGGGCTGAGCAACAGCAGCACTGCCACGGTGACCGGCGGCTGGAAGACAGCCGAGAGGAACAGCGCCACCCGGTTCCGGATGACAGTGTTCCTTTGCTCTCGCCGCACGCGCGGCCCCTCCGTCATCGCGGGAACTGACGCCGTGAGCCGGGCACTCCGCTGGCCAGGGCTCTGTCAGTCCAGCAGGAGGGCAGGCTCTTCGAGGATGGCGGCGACGTCGGCCATGAAGCGAGCGGACAGGTCGCCGTCCACGACGCGGTGGTCGAAGGACCCGCCAAGCGTGGTGATCCAGCGCGGAATGACCTCGCCGTCCAGTACCCAGGGTTTCTGCTTGATGGTCCCGAATGCCACGATGGCCACCTCGCCCGGATTGATGATGGGGGTGCCGGTGTCGATGCCCAGGGCGCCGATGTTCGTGATGGTCAAAGTGCCGCCCTGCATCTGGGCCGGCTGGGTCTTGCCGGCACGCGCCGTCGTGGCGAGATCGTTCAGGGCCAGCGCCAGCTCCTTGAGGGAGAGATCCTGGGCATTCTTGATATTCGGGACCATCAGACCCCGCGGGGTAGCCGCGGCAATGCCCAGGTTCATGAAGTGCTTGACATGGATCTCAGCAGAATCGCCGCCCGGGTTGTCCACCCAGGTGGCGTTGACGCTGGGGTTCCGGGCCGCAGCCCAGATGACAGCCTTGGCCAGGATCAGGAGCGGGGAGACCTTGATGCCCTCGAAGTCGCGCGAGGCCTTCAGCCGCTTGACGAACTCCATGGTGCGGCTGGCGTCAACGTCCACGAAGATGCTGACGTGCGGCGCGGAGAAGGCGGAATCCACCATCGCCTTGGCCGTGGCCTTGCGGACGCCCTTCACCGGGATCCGTTCAATCCGCTGCTCCTGCGGCCGGCCCGACTTGCCCCAGAACGTGTCTGCCTTGTCCAGCTCCGCGTCCCGCTGGGCCTGGTAGCTGACCAGGTCCTCGCGGGTCACCTCGCCGCGGGCGCCGGTGGGAATCACATCGGCCAGATCGATCCCCAGGTCCCGGGCGATCTTGCGCACCGGCGGCTTGGCCAGCACTTTGTTCACCAGCCCGGTGATGGCGCCACCCAACGTGGGCTTCTCCTGACCGGTGATTGAGCCTTCCGAAACCCCGGCCCCGTCCCCACCGGTGATTGAGCCTTCCGAAACCCCGGCCTCGTCCTGACCGGCGATTGAGCCTGCCGAAACCCCGGCCTCGTCCTGACCGCCCGCCGCCGTGGAAGCCTTCCGCGGACGGCGCTTGACGGCGTCGGCCTTCGGGCCGGAACCCACCAGCGGACCGCCGGCCAGCCCTCCGTCCGCCGCTCCGCCGTCGGAAGCCGTTGGACCGGTGTGCTGGTGCTGGTGCAGTTTGCCGTACAACAGAGGCTCTGGCTCGCTTTCCTGCAAGGCGGGCAGCGGAACGTCGGCCGGAGTGGGGTCCCCGGAAACGGCGTCGGAAACACTGATGATGGCCGTTCCGACTTCGACCGTCACGCCTTCGGGAACCAGCAGTTCCGTGACGGTGCCGGCGAACGGAGAGGGGAGTTCCACGAGCGACTTGGCGGTCTCGATCTCGCAGAGGACATCGTTGATGGCCACGGTGTCGCCCGGTTTGACCTTCCAGGAGACGATCTCGGCCTCGGTCAGGCCTTCGCCCACGTCGGGAAGGTTGAACTTGTTAAGCGTCATGGGGTCCTCGGGTTTCGAAAGCTCAGGCTGGCCGGCGCCCGGAGGCGACCGCAGTCGGAAACGTCAGTGGGAAGCGTCAGTAGCTGAAAGCCCGGTCCAGAGCCTCAAGGATGCGGTCGATGTCCGGAAGGTAGTCCTCTTCGACCTTGGCCACGGGGTAGGGCATGTGGAAGCCGCCCACGCGGATGACGGGGGCCTCGAGCGAGTGGAAGGCGCGCTCACCGATCCGGGCCGCGATTTCGCCTCCGATGCCGCCGAAGGTGGGGGCCTCATGGGAGACGATGAGCCGGCCGGTCTTCTTTACCGAGGCTTCGATGGTGTCGAAGTCGATCGGCGAGATGGAGCGGAGGTCGATGACCTCGATGCTGCGCCCGTCTTCTGCGGCGGCATTCGCCGCTGCGAGTGCCACCGGAACGAGGGGCCCGTAGACCACCACCGTGGCATCGCTGCCCTCCCGGACAACGTGGGCCTTGAAGGGATCCTCGGCCAGTCCCGCCGTTGCGGTGTCCACCTCGCCCTTGAGCCAGTAGCGGCGTTTGGGTTCGAAGACGATGACGGGGTCCTGGCAGTCCACGGCCTGCTGGATCATCCAGTAGGCATCATGCGGATTCGACGGAGTGATGATGCGGAGGCCGGCGGTGTGCGCGAACAGTGCCTCGGGCGATTCCGAGTGGTGCTCGATGGAACCGATGCCGCCGCCGTAGGGGATGCGGATCACGACGGGGACGGTCAGGTTCCCGTTGCTGCGCGAGTGCATCTTGGCGAGCTGGGTGGTGATCTGGTTGAACCCGGGGAACACGAAGCCGTCGAACTGGATCTCACAGACCGGCACGTAGCCCCGCAGCGCCAGGCCGATGGCGGTGCCGACGATGCCGGATTCCGCCAGCGGCGTGTCCACGACGCGGTCCGCCCCGAACTCGCCGATCAGGCCGTCTGTCACGCGGTATACGCCGCCGAGGGGTCCGATGTCTTCGCCCATCAGCAGGGTCTTGGGGTTGTTGCTGAGGGTGGCGCGCAGGCCCTCGTTGATGGCCTTGGCAATGGTCATGGTGGTCATCAGTGGCCAGCTCCTTCTGCGGTGTCCTCGCCGGCAAAACCAGCGGTGTACTCCTCGAACCAGGCCAGCTCCTCGGCCACAAGAGGGTGGGCCTCAACGTACGTGTTGGCAAAGGCCGTCCGGATGTCCGGGGTCTCCGAATCGTAGGTGGACTTGCGGATATAAGCGGCAAGTTCATCACCGTCCGCCGCGACCTGCTTGAAGAAGGCGTCATCGGCCATGTCCTCGGAGCGGAGGTACTTCTCCAGCCGCTCCAGCGGGTCCTTGGCCCGCCACATCGCCTCTTCGGAGGATGCGCGGTACTTCGTGGGGTCGTCCGCCGTGGTGTGGGCGCCGACGCGGTAGGTGAACGCCTCGATCAGCACCGGTCCGTTGCCCTGCCGGGCGTGCTCGAGCGCCCACTCAGTGACGGCGTGCACGGCAATGACGTCGTTGCCGTCCACCCGGATGCCCGGGAACCCGTAGCCCTTGGCCCGGTTGGACAGCGGGATGCGGGTCTGCACCGCCGTGGGCACGGAGATGGCCCAGTGGTTGTTCTGGCAGAAGAAGACCACCGGCGCCTTGTAGGACGAGGCAAACACCATGGATTCGTGAACGTCGCCCTCGGAGCTGGCGCCGTCGCCGAAATAGACCATGACGGCGGCCTTCGGCTCGGCTGCTCCGGACTCCGCCATGCCGTTGGCCTCAGCGAGCCGCTGATCGCGCTGGATGCCCATGGCGTAGCCGACGGCGTGCGGCGTCTGTGCAGCAAGGACCAGCGTGTACAGGTGGAAGTTAGTGTCCTTGGGGTTCCAGCCACCGTTGGAGATGCCGCGGAACTGGCGGAGGAGCTCGGCGAGGTCAACGTTCCGGGTCAGGGCAACACCGTGTTCGCGGTAGGTGGGGAAGATGTAGTCCTGGGGCTGGCTGGCCCGTCCGGAGCCGATCTGCGCAGCCTCCTGGCCGGTCAGCGGAACCCAGAGCGCCAGCTGGCCCTGGCGCTGGAGCGCCGTGGCCTCCTGGTCGAACCGCCGGATGGCGGTCATGTCGGCATAAAAGCCGCGCAGCTTTTCCGCATCCAGCCGTTCGGCATACTCCGAAAACATGGCGTCCGTGCCGAGCTTGCCGTCCGGGCCCAGCAGCTGGACCATCTCGACCGGCGGCTCGCCCAGGGCAGCCTCGGCCTCTAGCTGGTCATCCACGTCTGTTCCGTCGAACTCGGTGGAGGGCAGATGTGTGGCGCCCATACCGTCTCCTTGCTTGCCGCATCCGGATGCGTTGCAATGTCGCTGGGATATATGCCGCATACGGAATGCATTCCATATGCGGCATATATTTCTGGCTTACTGTTCCTTACTTTATCCGGCCTAACTACCCCGGGGCATTCGTTAACCGCTAGGAACCCCGCGGGGGTTTTGTATAAACCGCACAGAGGTCGAGGAATCGCGTGTTGGCCTCCACCTCGCCGATGCTGACCCGGACTCCCTCGTTTCCGAAGGCACGCACGGACAGCGCCCGCTCCCCTGCCAGCTGTGCGAACTCGGCGCTGTCTTCGCCCAGGTTCAGCCAGACAAAGTTCCCCTGCGCCTCTGGAACGAACCAGCCGAGGCCTCGGAGACCGGCCGTCACGCGGTCCCGCTCATCCACCAGGCTTTGTACCCTTTCTACAACCTGATCAAAATTCTGGAGGGACACCACGGCGGCCTGTTCCGCGATCTGGGATACCGCAAAGGGTGTGGCGGCCACGCGAAGGTGCTGCGTGAGTTCCGGCTGGGAGATGCTGTAGCCCACGCGCAACCCGGCGAGGCCGTGTGCCTTGGAGAACGTCCGGAGCGCCACCACATTGGGGTATTTCCGGTACATCCGAATGCCGTCGACGGCGTCTTCCGCCCGGACGAACTCCTGGTAGGCCTCGTCGATGACCACGACCACGTCGGAAGGAACGGTCTTGATGAACCGTTCGGTTTCTTCGGCCGTCAGGATGGGGCCGGTGGGGTTGTTCGGCGTGCAGAGAAGAATGACCTTGGTGCGCATGGTCACGGCTGCCGCCATGGCTTCAAGATTGTGGCGGCCGTCCGGGGTGAGGGGAATACGCACACTCTCGGCCCCGGCCAAACCAACACAGATGGGATAGGCCTCGAAGGAGCGCCATGCGTAGATCACTTCGTCGGCTTTGCCGTCATCGTTCTGGCCGGCGAAGGCTGCCAGAATCTGGTTGAGTGCCCCAAGGCTGCCCGCGCCGGTGACGATGTCCTCGGCCGGCACATCCAGGAAGCCGGCGAGCGCGGTCCGGAGCTTGGTGCTCAGCGGGTCCGGGTAGCGGTTAAAGTCGGTCTGCGCCGCGATGGCCTCGGCAACGGCCGGAATCGGCGGGAGCGGGTTCTCATTAGACGACAGTTTGTAGCTGGCCAGGCCGTCGACGACGACGGGCGGCTTGCCTGCGGCGTAGCGGGGCAGCCGGTCAACCACCGGTCTCGGCCTGACACCGCCCGCCATGGTCTCTGATGAAGTCATGCCAACTAGCCTACTTCGCCCGCCTCCGGCGGTTGTGCCCGTATCCCGCGGTGTCCCGCGAGATATGACAGCATGGGCGCATGCGATCTTTCATCGTCCGCGTGCTCATCAATGGTCTGGCGCTGTGGATTGCCAGCTGGATTCTTCCCGGATTGGACATCACCACCTCGGCCACCACAGAGGCGGTGGCGAAGACCGGCGTCAGCCAGGGGACCGACGCCGCCGGCATCGTCCTGGCCTACCTGTTCATCGGGCTGATTTTTGGGCTGGTCAATGCCTTCGTGCGTCCGATCGTCAGCTTCCTCTCGCTGCCCATCACCATCCTCACCCTGGGCCTGTTCACGATCGTCATCAACGCTGCCATGCTGTACCTGACCTCGTGGATCAGCAGCTATACACCGGTGGACTTCACGATTGACTCGTTCTTCTGGACCGCCGTGCTGGCGGCCATCATTATCACCATCGTTTCGCTGGTGGCCGACAGGATCCCTGGCGCACGCCACCGGTAGGGCAGCTGCCCTGCCGGACGGCCTCACCGACGCCGGCCGTTTCCTTCTGGTGCCCTGCCCGTTCCTTCTGGTGTCCTGCCCGCAGCCTTTCCTTCGACGGTCCGGATGTCCGGTTCGAATCCAGGGCTGAGGCCCGCAAAGTAGTGTTGCGGCTTCGGAGTGCGGACCAGCTGGAAGCGCGTGGCCATGGCCGCTCCCCCGGTACCCACGACCCCGGCAAGCGCCTCTGTTGACGCCGTGAGGGACGGGTCGCTGCTCGCGGCGACCACCCGGGCGCCGGCTTCATAGTTGGTGAGCCTGTGGCCGGGACCGAGCCCCGGAGCCTCGCCCAAGGGCGTCAGCACGCGGTTCTCGAGCGTGACGGTCACCCGGTCCCGGGTGTCCGGATTGATTGCCCCTTCACTCCCCGGGACCCAGTCCTGCCGGTGTTCCAGGTGCAGGCTGCTGATCCCCGGCTCCGGGTTGATGCCCCCGACCGGGGACCCCGCCGTCAGCACGTATTTGAGATCGTACTCGGCGAGAAAGGCCTTGTCCTGGCTCAGGTTCATGGCATGGATCCCGCCCTGGCTGTAGCCAACAGCCACCACCTGGGAGCCTGCCTCCGCCCCTGCCTGCTGCAGCGCTTCCCGGATGGCGGCACTCGTATGCTCGGAGTCGTATCCGAGCGCTTCGACGATTCCGGCCTCATCGAACGGGTTGGGACCGCCCGCGTCTCCGGGCTGGGTGCCGGGAACAACGACGATGAAGGCCTCATGACCCCCGCTGGCCGTCTTGAGGATTTCGATCTTGCCTTTGCCGTCCTCATCCACGGACCGTGCTCTGGACAGTAGCCCCGCGGGGGAGGCGTCAAGGAGGACGTTCGAGCTGGTACCCCCGATTGCCTTGACCTCGCGCGGCCTGAGGTGCGGCATCAGCCCGTCAACCAGCATGCGGACAAAAATGGGGATGCCGGGCCCCTGCATCTCCGATGTCACCGCCAGGCTCGCCGCCTCGAGCGCACGCTCGGGATTTGCCCCCACAAGGGCCATGATGAACGGATAATTGCCTGCGAGCGCCTCTGTGCTGTCCCTGTTCAGCAGCCGGCTAAGGTCAGGGCTGTACGGATTGGGGAACCCGCCGAGGTGCATGTCCACCAACTGTGGCAGCACCAGCTTCAGCGAGTCCGTGCCGAAGCGGAGGTGCGACAGGGTCCGCTGTTCGGCCTCCTCGTACTCCCGCTGGCAGGCCTGTATCTGGCTGCCAATATCCTGCAGTTCCTCCCGCACCGTGGCCACAGCACGCCGCCCTTCCCCGACGGCGGTGAGCGCTTCCGCCCCGCTTGACGGCGGATCGTTTTGGTACGGAACCAGTTCCGTCCAGATTCTGTGGGCAGACACTTCCACGGCGGCAAGGTCCCGGGCCAGATCTTCCAGCCCGCGCGCACCTGCCGCCAGCTCCTCCAGCTGGAAGGCGATTCCCGCCACCCCGCCCCGTACCGAGAAGTGGCCGTCCGGCGCCGCTTCCAGAGGCCGCAGCGGGCCGCCGCTCCCCGACGGCGTCACCTCGGCCATCAGTAGCCCCCAGCCGCAGTCCGCATGGACGACACCGACACATTCCGAGCATGCCCGCGGATCGCCTGCGCGGCCAGGTCCATGCGTTCCTTGGCTCGTCGGAGGGCGGCCGCCTGCAGCCCGATGCTCATCCGGTAGGCCGCCCCGGCGGGCGACTGCCAGTCGGACAGCTGCAGCTGCGAAAGCCGGAACAGAACACCATCGAGCTGCTCCGCACAGGCCTCAGCCCTCCCTGCCAGGAGCTGCACCTCAAACTGGCGCGACGAGCACGCCGACGCGTCGTCCGCGGTAAAGCTGGCGCTCATGTGTTTCCCCTGTCCGTCCGGCCGGCGCTGCCGGCACCCGCCACTTTCTCCCGTCCTGCCGACAACGCTAAGGCGCCCTGCGCTGCTCCTGAACAGCCGCCGTCGGCTATGTGGATAGGCGCCCCGGACGCAGGCTGGGGAGGAGAAGTCACAAGCAACCGCATGCTTCGGCGCGCGCCGGAGTTCATGAAAGAATCAGGTCATGCCTGAAACTGCCGCCACAGCTGACACCCGTACGCCCTCCGGACGCCTGGCCCTCGCCGCCTCACCGGAACAGATTGCGCTCGGCCCGCTGGACGGCCGCTACCAGTCCGCCGTCGCACCCCTCGTTGACTACCTGTCCGAGGCTGCCCTCAACCGCGACCGGGTCGCCGTCGAGGTGGAGTGGCTCATCCACCTGACCAGCAACAACGTCCTGCCGGGCGCGGGCCCGCTGACGGCCGACCAGCAGGAGCAGCTCCGCGCGATCGTCACCGAATTCGACGCCGCCTCCGTGGCTGAACTGGCCGAAATCGAGGCCGTCACGGTTCACGACGTGAAGGCAGTGGAGTACTACATCGGCCGCCGCCTGCCCGCCATCGGCATCGAAAACCTGACCGCCATGGTGCATTTCGGCTGCACCTCCGAGGACATCAACAACCTCTCCTACGCGCTCGGCGTGAAGGGTGCTGTGGAGGACGTGTGGCTGCCGGCCGCACGTGCCCTGGTGGCCCAGATCAGCAGGATGGCGGAGGACAACCGCGCCGTGCCCATGCTGTCCCGCACGCACGGCCAGCCTGCAACGCCCACCACCCTGGGCAAGGAACTCGCCGTCATCGCGCACCGCCTCACCCGCCAGCTCGACCGCATCGCCAAGACCGAGTACCTGGGCAAGATCAACGGCGCCACCGGCACCTACGCCGCCCATGTGGCCTCCGTCCCCGGCGCCGACTGGCAGCACGTCTCCAAGTCATTCGTCGAGGGCCTGGGCCTTGCCTGGAACCCGCTGACCACCCAGATCGAGAGCCACGACTGGCAGGCCGAGCTGTACGCCGACGTCGCCCGCTTCAACCGCATCCTGCACAACGTCTGCACGGACATCTGGAGCTACATCTCCATCGGCTACTTCGCGCAGATCCCGGTGGCGGGTGCCACGGGCTCCTCCACGATGCCGCACAAGGTCAACCCGATCCGCTTTGAAAACGCCGAGGCCAACCTGGAGATCTCCTCCGGGCTCCTGGACGTGCTGGGATCCACGCTGGTCACCTCCCGCTGGCAGCGCGACCTCACGGACTCCTCCAGCCAGCGCAACATCGGCGTGGCGTTCGGCCACTCGCTGCTGGCCATCTCCAATGTGGCCAAGGGCCTGGAACGCCTCGACGTCGCGGAAAGCGTGCTCGCCGCAGACCTGGACACCAACTGGGAGGTCCTGGGCGAAGCGATCCAGATGGTCATGCGCGCCGAGGCGATCGCTGGCGTCGAAGGCATGGAAAACCCGTACGAGCGGCTCAAGGACCTCACCCGCGGGCAGCGCGTTGACGCCGCCCGGATGCAGGAATTCGTCCAGAGCCTGGGCCTTTCTCCCGAAGCCGAAGCCCGGCTGCTGGCACTGACTCCGGGCAAGTACACCGGCATCGCGGCCCAGCTGGTGGATCATTTGAAATAAGAGAACGACGGCGGTGCCGGGCTTCATTGTCCGGCGCCGCTTCCGTTTCTCGCCGCTTTTGCAGCGTGTCCCCCACCTTCACGAAGACGACAAGGAATGAGAACCATGAAGCTCCTGCTCATCCGCCACGGGGAAACCCCCGGGAACGTGCTTGGGCAGCTGGACACCGCCCACCCCGGCCCCGGGCTGACCGAACTCGGAGAACGCCAGGCGGAAGCGCTCCCAAGGGCGCTCGTGAATGAGCCGATCAGCGCCCTGTACGCGTCAACGTTGCTGCGTACCCAGGTCACCGCTGCGCCGCTCGGACGTGAGCTCGGGCTGGACGTGAAGGTGTTGGACGGGATCCACGAGATCGAGGCCGGCGCCCTGGAGAAGCTGACTGACCACGAGGCGCACCGGCGGTACATGACGACGGTCTTCGCCTGGAGCGATGGTGATTTCGACCGCCGGATGCCCGCCGGACCCGACGGGCACGCGTTCTTTGAGCGCTACGACGCGGCCATCGCCAAGGTGGCCGCCGCGGCCGCCGACGTTCCGGACTCAGCCGCCGTCGCCGTCGTGAGCCACGGCGCCGCCATCCGCGTCTGGGCGGGCCTGCGGGCGGACAACATCGACATGGAATTTGCGGCCAGGCATGTGCTCGCAAACACCGGCATCGTGGCCCTTGAAGGGGACCCCGACGCCGGCTGGACCCTCATCCACTGGGACGCCAGCCCGGTGGGCGGCCTGGCCCTGGCCGACCCCACCGCCGAGGATCCGATGGGCCGCTCCGCCGGATAGCGGCCTGCTGGCGGGCGGACTGTTTGGCACTGGACGCGATTCCGGTCGGCGGCCATGATGAAACCAGGTGCGGTGACGGAATGACCAGCCGCAGGTGGCGGCAGCTGCGCCGCGCCGTGGAGGCGTATTGGCATGACACGCATGTCGGGGGTCCCGGAATCCGCCTCCGGGACCGGCTCTTTTGAGCCCGATCGGCACTTCCTCGCAGACTATTACGCACACGTAGCGGCTGAGGACCTCCAGGGCTACAGCGCCGAGACCCTCCGCACCAGGGCCCTGCATCATCTTGAGGTGGGGATGTGCAGGCCTCCCGGTCAGGCTGCCGTGGGCATCCTGAATGAACCGGACGCCAGCATCGTTGCAGTGGTTGCCGAGGACCTGCCCTACCTGCTTCATTCCGTGACAGCAGAACTCACCCGCGGGGATGCGACACTCCATTTGCTCGTGCATCCAACCTTTCGGGTGCTGCGGGATCCTGATTCCCACGTGCTGCTGGGCCTCAGTCCAGGTCCCTCCAGGGAAGGCCTGACCGACCCGTCCCCCAGTGACTCGGGCGACGGGCCAGGCAGCCGCGGAAGCGTCGTCGAGATCTGGGCAGCGGTAGAAATCGGCAGGATGGCGGACGAGACCGCCACCAGCGGGCTCAGGGAACGGCTGCAGCGCGTCCTGGAAGATGTGCGGACCGCCGCTGGGGACGCCGGCGCTATCAGTGCCAGAGTGTCCGACGCCGTCGCCGCGTTGGGCGGCTTTCCGCCCGGCGCGGTTCCACCGGTGGACCAAGTGCGCGAGCTGCTCCTCTGGCTCGCCGACGGCAACTTCGTCTTCCTGGGCTGCCGCGACTATGACATCGCTAGGGGCGACGGACGGGAGCAACTCACCGAACGCCGGGGTTCGGCGCTGGGATTGCTGAGGCGGTCCCCGGAGGACAGCGACAGTGGGCCAAACGCCGGTGATCGCGTCACCGCGGAAAAAGTGCTGACGCTGGCCACGTCCGCTGTCCGGTCAACCGTGCTCAGACGCTCGTACCTGGACGAAGTGCGGCTGGCGGTGCTTGGCCCGGCCGGGGAAGTGGCCGGGGAAATACGGTTTGTCGGGCTGTTCACCCCTGGTGCGGAGCATCAGTCCGTCCGCCGGATTCCCGTCATCCGCGAAAAGGTCCGCACCGTTGGGCAAACACTTGGATTCTCGCCCAGGTCCCACCAGGGCAAGGAACTGCTGGCCATCCTGGAGTCCATTCCGCGCGAGGAACTTTTCCACATGGACCCGGATGAGCTCGCCAGTTTCGCGGCCGAGGCCCTCCGTGCCGAGTCGCTGCGGCGCACGCGGCTTTTCCTTCGACCGGACAGCTTCGGCCGGTTCGTGTCCGTGTTGATCTTCTTTCCGCGCCGCCGGTACAGCACCGCCGTCCGGCTGCTCATGGAGCAGGAACTCCGGCTGGTGTTCAAGGCAACCTCGATCGAATTCGAGGTCCGGCTGACCGAGTCCTCCATGGCCCGGGTGTTCTTCCGGGTTCTGGTGGGGGAATCCTCCGCGGCCCGCGCCGCCGTCGGCGCGGCGGCCGACGCCGGCCCGGCCGCCGTCGACCCTTCCCACCTGGAGCGGCGCCTGATCGCCGCCACCCGGTCCTGGACCGAGGGGCTCGAAGAAGTGCTCCGTGACCGCTTTCCGGCGGACGAGGCGGCCAGGCTCTCCCGGCTGTGGGCTGAGGCATTCCCGCCGAGTTACCGGGCGGATTACGAGGCAGAAGCTGCGGTCCGGGACATCACCACCTTCGAGACCTTCGACCTTGACGGCGAGGGCGGCCGATCCGACGATGATCCCCTGCTGACGGTATATGCCCCGTCAGGCATATACCGTCCCGACGGGCAGGCCCGGCTCCGCCTGTATCTGACAAGGCCCCGCAGCCTTACCCAGATTCTGCCCTTCCTGCACAACCTCGGACTGGAAGTGCTGGACCAGCGGCCGTTTGACATCCTCCGGGGCAATGGCCGGAAGCTGTACCTGTACGACCTGGGCGTGATGTATCCCGCAGGAGCGGATCCCGAGGCAACCAGCCACCTGCTGGCGGACGCGTTCGGTGCTGCCATGCGGGGGGATGTCGAATCCGACCGGATCAACGCGCTCGTCATCCGGGAAGGCGTGGGCTGGCGGGAGGCCTCCATCCTGCGGAGTTATGCCAGGTACCTCCAACAGCTGGGAACCACCAACTCCTACGGCTTCACCGCGGACACCCTGCTCGCCAACGTCCGGGCAACTCGTGCGCTCCTGGCGCTGTTCCGGGCGAAGTTTGACCCGGACTTGGACGTGCCTGGCCGCTTCCGGGATATGGCCGTGGCCCGGGCAGAGCTGCTCTCGGCAATAGAGGAGGTGCCCGTCCTCGACGCCGACAGACTGCTGCGCACCTTCATGAACCTGGTGGAAGCCACACTCCGCACCAACTTCTACCAGGAAAGGCCGCACCTGAGCTTCAAAGTGAATCCTGCGGCCATCTCAAATGCCCCGTATCCGCGGCCAAAGTACGAGATCTGGGTCTATTCCCCACGGGTGGAAGGCGTCCACCTCCGTTTCGGACAGCTCGCCCGCGGCGGGCTCCGCTGGTCGGACCGCAGCGAGGACTTCCGGACCGAAGTACTGGGCCTCGTGAAAGCGCAAAACGTGAAGAACTCCGTCATTGTGCCCACCGGAGCCAAGGGCGGCTTCTATCCCAAGCGGCTACCGGACCCAGCCTCGGACCGGGAGGCCTGGATGGCCGAAGGCCTGGAGTGCTACAGGATCTTCATCAGCGGGCTGCTGGACCTCACGGACAACCTCGTCACTTCGGCGCAGGGCGAGGCCGTGGTTCCTCCCGACCGGGTGGTACGGCACGACGGCGACGACTACTACCTAGTCGTCGCGGCGGACAAAGGCACGGCCGCGTTTTCCGATGCCGCCAACGCTGTGGCGCAGCAGTACGGTTTCTGGCTGGGCGATGCGTTCGCATCCGGCGGCTCCGTAGGGTACGACCACAAACAGATGGGAATCACCGCGCGCGGCGCCTGGGAGTCCGTGAAACACCACTTCCGCGACCTGGGCACCGACCCGCAGCGGGAAGACTTCACGGTGGCCGGCATTGGCGACATGAGCGGCGACGTCTTCGGAAACGGAATGCTGCTTTCGCCGCACATCAACCTCGTGGCGGCGTTCGACCACCGGCACATCTTCCTCGACCCTGACCCGGACGCCCTTGCATCCTTCGAAGAGCGCAGGCGCCTCTTTGGCTTGCCGCGCTCCTCGTGGGCGGACTACGATCCGTCGCTCATCAGCGAGGGCGGCGGCGTCCACTCCCGCCGGGCTAAGGCCATCGATATTACGGAGCAGGTGCGGGAAGCTTTGGGCCTGCAGCCGGGATTGTTGTCTCTGGCGCCCCACGAACTGATGCAGGCGATTCTGCGGGCGCCCGTGGACCTGCTCTACAACGGAGGCATCGGAACCTACGTCAAAGCCTCCTTCGAGCGGAACACGGAGGTGGGAGACAAGGCGAACGACCCCATCCGGATCAACGGCAATGAGCTCCGGGCGCGGGTTGTCGCCGAGGGGGGCAACCTCGGCATTACGCAGCGCGGCCGGATCGAGGCGGCGCTCGGCGGGGTTCTACTGAACACCGATGCGATCGACAACTCGGCGGGGGTGGACTGCTCCGACCACGAGGTCAACATCAAGATCTTCGTCGACCGGATGATCACCGCCGGACGGATGCCGGCCACGGAACGGACCTCCTTCCTGCAGTCGCTCGCCGGCGAAGTGACCCGGCTCGTGCTCGCCAACAACACGGACCAGAACGTCCTGCTGCTCAACGACCGCCACCTGGTGCTGGAGTGGAGCCCGGGGTTCGAACGGACCATGGACTGGCTGGAAAACGCCACCGATCTGGACCGCGAGCTGGAGGGGCTGCCCAGCACGGAGCAACTCCACGAGCGGCTGCGGTCTAGCAAGGGGCTGACCGCGCCGGAGCTGTCCGTGCTCGCCGCCTACGCAAAGGTTGAACTGGCTACGGAACTCAACGCCAGCGACCTCGCGGACGATCGTTGGTTCAAACGGGTCCTGCGCGGGTATTTTCCGCACCAGTTGTCCGAGCGCTTTGACGCCGAACTGGATACGCACCCGCTGCGCCGGCAGATCGTCTGCATGGCGGTAGCCAACGACATGATCAACCTGGGCGGGATCACCTATGCTTTCCGCGCAATCGAGGAAACCACGGCGACAGCGGCAGCGGTGGCCAGGGCCTTCGTAGTGGCACGGGAGGCCTTTGACCTGCCCTGGGTAATGGACCGGCTGAGTGCGCTTCCGCCCGGATATCCGAGTGAGCATGCGGCCCAAGTGGCCATCCATATGCGCCGGGTCCTGGACCGGGCCACGCGCTGGTACGTCACGCATGACCATCGGGACCAGCCCATAGCCGAGGCCCTCGGCAGGATCATGCCCACGCTGGAGCTGCTGCGGACCAGAACCTCGGACTACCTGCGCGGTTCCGACCTTGACCGCGTCCAGGACCGGCTGGCTCACTGGGACAGTGTGGGGCTTCCACATGAGCTGGGAACACGTGCTGCGGACATGCTGGAAAGCTTCGGGCTGCTCGACATCTCCCTCGTGTCCGAGGAAGTGGACGAACCCATCACGGCCATCGCCGATCTGTACTACGCGGTCTTCCAGCGCATCGGTGCGGCGAGCCTCCTCCTGCGCATCACAGACCTGCCACGGCAGAGCCGATGGGAAACCCTGGCGCGCGCGGCCCTGCGCGACGACGTCTACTCCGCGGTGGCGGACATGACCATCTCCGTCATGCAGATGACCCCGGGGCCTGACCCAGAACGAACCGACGTGGTGGAACGCATCGTGGCTTGGGAGCGCGGACACCAGGAGCAGCTGGGGCGCATTAAGGACACGTTTGCCGAAGTCACCAAGCCCGGGCAGGTGGACATAGCCTCGATCTCCGTTGCTCTGAAGCTCCTGAGGACGCTGGTCCGGCGGTGACCTGCCCGCCGCTGGCGTGGATTGTGCCCGCCCCTCCCAATGTTCTCTGGACGCTTACGCACGGGAAACACGACGGTAACCACGCGCCTTTACCGTTGATTTGCATAACCCTTCGGCGAATCGAGGCAGAGATGCAGACCAATCCCAGGCTCAACATCCGCAAAGTCAGCTGGTCCAACCCGGTGGGTGCCGACCTGCGGGCTGCCCAGCAGGCCGAGCTCGATGCACGCTTTGGCTGCACCGATCACGAGCCAGGTCCGAAGCCCTCCGAAGTGGACACCGCCGTCTTCCTGGTGGCCTACGACAAGGGTTCTGGCCAGCCCGTAGGTTGTGGAGGGCTGCGGCTGCTGGATTCCTCCACCGCCGAAATTAAGCGCCTCTACGTCCTCCCGTACACACGCGGCTCGGGGGTGGCCAGCTCCATCCTCGCGGCGCTCGAGGCGGAAGCCTACGCCCAGGGCATTACGCGCGTCACCGCAGAGGCAGGCTCGGCCCAGCCCGACGGCAGGAACTTCTACGAGAACTCCGGCTTCGACCAGGTACCCAACTTCGGTCCCTACATCGGCGTCGAGCACTCCTACTGCTATGCCAAGTCCATCAACGCCCGCAGCGCGGCGCACACGGCCATGGCTTAGGGACGCGGGCCGGCTCGGCGCTCCCACAACCGGCCCTTACCCGCTAGAGCGGCCCTGGCCAGGGCCGTGCTTGTGGGTTGGGGCCGCGCATGCAGGCCAGGGCCGTCCGTCACACTCGGAATGCGCCGTCCGCCGTCGGCTAATCTCGCAGTATGGCAACCGCAGACATAACTTTCCGTACCCGCAAGTGGGTCCGCCCCGAGGACCTCAACGCCAACGGCACGCTGTTCGGCGGAAGCCTGCTGAAGTGGATTGACGAGGAAGCGGCAATCTATGCCATCCTCCAGTTGGGCAACGGCCGGGCCGTCACCAAGTACATCTCTGAGATCAACTTCGTCAGCTCCGCCGTGCAGGGCGACCTGATCGAAATGGGCCTGACAGCCACCCGGTTCGGCCGCACGTCGCTGACCATGCGGGCCGAGGTCCGCAACATGATCACGCGCCAGAGCATCCTCACGATCGAGGAGATCGTGTTCGTGAACCTTAGCCCCAACGGCAAGCCCGAGCCGCACGGCTACACGGAAATCACCTACGACCGCGACCGCATTCCCACGCACCACCTCACCGAGACGCTCGCGCAGGACTAGCGCACCGCCGTCGTCCGTTCACGCCGGAACCTGCCCTCCCCCGCTGAGGCGGCCCGGGCCAGCGCCGGCTGTGCGGGGCACGGCCTGTTGTGCGGGGGCGCCTGCCGGGCAAGCGTCGCTACCGGGCCGCGAGCCGGAGCAGCCGGTCGCGCAGCGGCTGTGCCCGCTCGGCGAGGGCGAGGCGCGTCATGGCAGAGGACGCCACTCGCAGCAGCCGGGTCCGGAGCAGCCTCTGCCGGTTGTATTCACTGAGGGCTTCGTCCAGCGGCCTGGCGTTCAGCACTTCGGCCAGTGCCACGGCGTCCACGAGTGCTTCGCACGCCCCGCGGCCCAGATTGGGTGTCATGCCGTGCGCGGCGTCGCCCACGAGGACGGCCCCTGGCCGCGCGTAGCTGCCGAGGTCCGGGGCGGTCCAGATCCGCTGGGCGAGCGTTGATTCCGGCGTAGCCTGCTGCAGCACGTTCCTGACGGCCGGCGCAGCCCCGGCGTACCGTTCCCGTGCACGCTCCAGCGCCTCGGCCACCTCGACTCCTGCCGGCCCGAGCTCCGAACGGAAGGAGGCATACCAGTACGTCCTGCCGCCGGACGCCGGGGTGATCCCGAACAGCTGCCCGCGCCCCCAGTACTCACCGCCGGTTTCCGGCGCAACGGGCACAGGAAGGACGCCGCGCAATGCCACGTACGGCGTCAGCTTGGCGTTGGCCCTCGGGCCCCAGAATGCGCGGCGGACCACGCTGTGGACACCGTCGGCGCCGACCACCAGGCCTGCGGCCAGCGGTCCGGTGGCGGGGATGTCTTCCACTTTGCGCTCCGCCCTGCGCACGCTCCGGGGCACCGCGGCGTCGAGGAGCCTGATCAGGTCTGCCCGGGACACACCCACGACGCCCCGGACTTCCGGTGACGCCCACGAGCCGCCGGCCGCATCCCGCAGGGCCATCCCGCCGAAAGTGGCGCCGACTGCTTTGATCTCCGGAAGGATCCCGAGAACGGCCAGCGCGCCCTGCGCCTCCGGCCACATCGCGAGGGAAGTTTCTACCCTCGGCAGGCCAGGCCGCTGCTCGTGGACGGTCACGTCGAAGCGCTCCGGGTCGAGGCCTGCCGCGAGTGCCAGGCCGGCAATGCCGCCGCCGACGATGTTTATCGCTTCCATGGACCGATGGTAAGCCCGACGGCGGTTGGCGGCCCGTCTGTTCAGCTCCCGTTTGGGCGGCCGTCACCCGCACAACCGGCCGGGGCCACGGCCGGTCATGCGGTCCGGGGCCGGTTTAGCAAATGTTCATAAAATCGATAGCGATAATCAGCCCAAGCAGCCGTTTGCCGCTATAGGCTAATCGGATAACGCCTGGTTTCATTTCAGAAATGAGTCTCATCGTGCACAAATTGAAAACTGTTGCCGCTGCAGCCATCAGCGTCCTGTTCCTGGCCGGGTGCGGCAGCGGGACGGGGGCACCGGCGGCCTCCGAAAGCGCCTCCGGCGGAACGTCAGCCGGCTCCTCCAGTGAAACGCTGATCGTCTATACAAATTCGAACGGTGAAGGCCGCGGTGAATGGCTGACAAAGAAGGCAGAAGCCGCCGGCTTCACCATTGAAATCGTTGGCGCCGGCGGGGCGGACGCGACGAACAAGCTAATCGCCGAGAAGAACAATCCGATTGCCGACGTCGCCTTCGGTTTGAACAACATGTACTTCGAGCAAATCAAAGCTGCAGACGCCATCGAGCCGTTCACCCCCTCATGGTCAGCCGAAGTGGACGCCGAACTCGGTGACCCCGGTGAAAGCAAGGCGTACTGGCCACTGGTCAAGCAGGCCATCCTCCTCGGCTACAACTCGGACAAGTTCCCCGCGGACAAGGCGCCTCGGGACTGGACCGACCTATGGACGAAGGACGAATTCAAGAACCGCTATGAGCGCGTCACGGGGCTCGGAACCGCTACCGCCCAGCTGGTCTTCGCCGGCATCCTCACTCGGTACAAGGACGACGCCGGCGATCTCGGGGTTTCGGATGAAGGCTGGCGCCAGATAGAACAGTATTTCCAGAACGGAAACCCGGCCGTAGCGAAGACCGACCTTTTTGCACGCATAGCGGCCGGAGACGTCGATATGGGACAAATGCCGTCCTCGATCATTCCGGAACGCGAAAAGTCATTCAAGGTAAATGTGGATGTGGCCAAACCCTCGGTGGGCGTCCCGTTCGCCGTCGAACAGGTCGCCTTGGTCAAGGGAACGGACAAAAAGGACCAGGCCCTCAAATTCATCAACTGGTTCGGCAGCGCTGAAGTCCAAGGCGAATGGGCGCAGGAATTCAGCTCCATGCCGGCCAACAAAGCCGCGGCCGAAAAGGCAAAGCCGGAAGTGGTCGAATTCAGCAATTCGCTCAAGCAGCAGGAAATTGACTGGAAATTCGTCCAGGAGAATATCGGAGCCTGGGTCGAGAAAATCGAGCTGGAGTACATGACGTAGCCATGATCCGCCTGGAGAACATAGAGGTTACCTTCGGAGATTTCACCGCGATCCCGCAGCTGAACCTGGAGGTGGAGCGGGGAGAGTTTTTCACTCTGCTCGGACCCTCGGGCTGCGGAAAGACGACCGCCCTTCGCACATTGGCCGGATTCATCGATCCCTCGGCCGGAGAGGTGTTCGTCGACGGCAAGGCCGTGACGAGGCTTCCCAGCGACAAACGCCAGGTGGGCATGGTGTTCCAGAACTACGCCCTGTTCCCGAGCATGACGGTGTGGGAAAACATCGCCTTCGGCCTGCGCGTCCGCAAGGAAACACCGGCTGAGAGCGACCGCATGGTGCGCGAAATCGCCGACCGCGTCGACCTCTCCGCCAGCCAGCTGCGCAAGAACGTGGCTGAGCTCTCGGGGGGCCAGCAGCAGCGGGTGGCGGTGGCCCGCGCCCTGGTCCTCCAGCCGAAGATCCTGCTCCTCGACGAGCCGCTGTCCAACCTGGATGCCAAGCTCCGCCACCAGCTGCGCCAGCAGCTCAAGGAACTCCAAAGCGAGTTTGGCATCACCACCGTCTATGTGACGCACGACCAGGACGAAGCACTGGCAATGAGCGACCGGATCGCCGTCTTCAACAAGGGGGTGGTGGAGCAGGTGGGCACACCCCAGACGATCTACGACGCCTCGGCCACGGAATTCGTCTGCACGTTCATCGGCGACAGTTCGGTGCTCACCAGCGACTTCATTGCCGAACTGAACGGGCACTCGGGCGGCATCCTTGACCCCGGCGCCAACTCCTACCTCAGGGTGGAAAAGGCGTCGCTGACCCAGCCGGCCGGCAACTCCGACGCCGTCCCGGTGCAGGGCGTGGTGGTCTCGCGGAGTTACCACGGCCTGCACAGCCGATACACCGTGCGCTGCCACGGCTCGGACGTGCGTCTGCTCGTCAAGGAGGACGGCGGGGTGCATCCCGAGCCGGGCGGCGCAGCCACGGTCTATGTCCGGCCAATCCACGTGCTGCAATATGACCCGCACACCGGGGAAGCCGTGGGCAACCCGGCTCTGGCAGCCTCGCGGCCATGAATCCCACGCCAGTCCGCAGCATGGTCAGGTCGCCGTTCGTGCTTTTCGTGGGCGTGGTCCTGACGTGGTTCATCGCTGCCTTCCTCGTCTGGCCCAACGCCAACGTCCTGATCGAAACGTTCTTTCCCGACGGACGCTTCTCCGGACGTGCCGCGGAGAAACTCCTCTCCTCAGAACGCGCCATGAAATCCCTCGGCAACAGCTTCCTGCTGGCGGCGGCGCTCTCCGTAACTGTGAACGTCGTCGGGATCTTCATCGTGCTGGTCACGCACTACTTCAGGATCCGTGGCGCCCGGATTCTGTTCCTGGGGTATGCCACCACCTTTATCTATGGCGGCATCGTGCTCGCGGCCGGCTACAAGTTCATCTACGGGGACAAGGGCATCGTCACCGCCCTCTTGAGCAACCTCTTCCCCGGCATGGACCGCAACTGGTTCTCCGGGTTTTTGGCGGTCCTGGTAGTCATGACCTTTGCAACCACCACCAACCACATGCTGTTCGTGGCGAACGCACTCAAGGGCGTGGACCACCAGACGATCGAGGCCGCAAAGAACATGGGGGCCTCCACCTGGACCATCCTCCGGCGGATCGTCCTGCCGATGCTCAAGCCCACCCTGTTCGCCGTCACCATCCTCTCCTTCCTCACGGGACTCGGCGCGCTCAGCGCACCGCAGGTCCTCGGCGGCCGGGAGTTCCAGACCATCACACCGATGATCCTCACCTTCACGAACAGCCCCACGTCCCGTGACCTGGCCGCCCTGCTGGCTGTGATTCTCGGCGTGGCCACCATCCTGATGCTGGCCGTCATGACCCGCATGGAGAGGGGCGGCACGTACTTTTCGGTGTCGAAGGTATCCTCGGCCCTGGAGAAGCAAAAGATCGCCCATCCTGTGGGCAACGCCATCGTGCATGTGGCGGCGTACGTCCTGTTCGCCATCTACACCCTGCCGGTGGCACTGATCGTGATCTACTCCTTCGCGGACAGCGCAGCCATCCAGACCGGGCAGATCTCCTTCGACAGCCTGACCCTGGACAACTACGTCCGGGTACTGACCCAGCCCTCGGGGCTGCGGCCGTTCGTCATCAGCATCGTGTACAGCGCACTGGCTGCTGTGATTGCCGTGGGTGGACTGCTGTTCGTCGCCCGCCTGTTGCAGAAGCACCGCAACTGGCTCACGGCCGTCTTCGAATACCTGCTCCACATTCCCTGGATCCTGCCCTCGGCCCTGCTCGCCCTCGGTCTGATCATCAGCTACGACCACCCGAATCCGCTCGTGGGCGGTGCCGTGCTGACCGGCACCACCGTCATCCTGCTGATCGCCTTCGTGACGGTGAAAATCCCCTTCACGCTGAGGATGCTGAAAGCGTCCTTCGCCTCAGTGAACTCCTCCCTTGAGGAGGCTGGGGCCATCATGGGAGCCGGGACGCTGTACGTCTTCCGCCGGATCCTGCTCCCGCTGGTGCTGCCAACGGCCGCGGCCATCGCCGCCCTCAACTTCAACAGCATGCTGGATGACTACGACACCGCAATCTTCCTGGCCCATCCCCTTGTCCAGCCCCTAGGCCTGGTTATCAAGGCCAACACGGACGGCGCCGAGGGCGTGGAGGGTGTCTCCAATACGTTCGTCTACACGGTCCTGCTCATGATCATCACCGGCCTGACCATGTACCTGGTGTACGGAAGAACCCGCCGGCGTGACGCGTCCCCCGCCCAGAATGACCCGGCACAGAAGGACCTGAAAAAGAAGGATTCAGCGCTGTCGGTAGCTTAGGCGGAGGGCCAGCCGGTGTAGGCCTCGGCCAGGTAGGCGCGGCCGTGGCGGGATGACACCACGGAGTTGAGCTCGCCGAGCTGGCGTGCACGGGAGAAGTCATCGGCGTCCGCCGGCGTGTGCAGCATGGACGTCATCCAGTACGAGAATTGCTGTGCCTTCCACACCCGGTCCAGCGCGCGGTCGCTGTACGAATCCAGGAGCGCCGAGGAGCCGCTCTTGTAATAGCTGTCCAGGCCTTCAAACAGCACCTTGACGTCGTGGATGGCCAGGTTCAGGCCCTTGGCGCCGGTGGGCGGGACGGTATGTGCGGCGTCTCCGGCCAGGAACAGCTTCCCGTGCCGCATGGGCGTGTGCACGAAGCTGCGGAATTTCAGGACCATCTTGTCGATGACCGGGCCCTCCTTGAGCTCAAAGCCGTTGCCGTTGACCCGGCTGCGGAAGGCGTCCCAGATCCGTTCCTCGCTCCAGTTGTTCACGTCCTCGTTCGGATCACACTGGAAGTACATCCGCTGCACGGTTTCGGTGCGCTGGCTGATTAGAGCGAAGCCGTTGTCCGAGTTGGCGTAAATGAGCTCATCGGAGCTGCGCGGTGCCTCCGCGAGGATGCCGAACCAGGCGAACGGGTATTCGTGGAAGTACCACTTGCGGTGTGCCTCCGGGATCTGGAAGCGGCAGTGGCTGCGCGAACCGTCGGCGCCGGCGATGAAATCAGCATGCAGTTCGAATTCCGTGCCATCGGCGTCCGTGAACCAGACCTTCGGAGATCCTTCCAGATCGTGAACGGTGGTGTCCGTGACGCTGTAGCGGACGTCCCCGCCGTCGTCCGCACGGCGTGCGGCAAGGTCCATGAAAACGTCGGTCTGCGGGTAGAGCCAGACCGACTCGCCTACCAGGTCCTTGAAGTCGATGCGGTGGCTTTCTCCGTTGAAGCGCAGTTCGATGCCGTCGTGCCGGTCCCCCTCGCGCAGGACGCGGTCGGAGCCGCCGCTGTCCACGAGCATGTTGACGGTTCCGTGCTCCAGGATGCCTGCGCGGACGGTCTCGGAGATCTCCTGGCGGCTGCGGATTTCAATCACAGTGGATTCAATGCCGGCCTTCGCCAGCAGGTGGGACAGCATGAGTCCGGCCGGACCGGCGCCCATGATGGCGACTTGGGTTTTGATAGTTTTGCGTGCTGCCACGATGTTCCTCGCTTCGTTGCGGGGCCCTCGGCGTGAGTACTGGGGCCAGCTTGCTTCTGCCTAACAGTGTGCGCCGGGACATGTGGGGAGCGTTACAGCGATTCCGATGAATGGAATGAGGCGGACGTACTGGAGTCGCCCAGCCGCCGCGCAATCCCCCTGGCCGCCGTCTGAAGGGCTGGCACCAGTGCCTGCAGGCGCACCTCCCGCAGGGGGACGACGACGCCGAGCGCCGCCACCGCGCGTTTCTTTCCGTCGAGCACGGGAACAGCAATCCCCCAGGTGTCGGGGTCTATCACTCCCGCCAGCTGTGCATACCCCTGATGGGCAGCCTCGGTCAGCAGGGCTCGGAGATCCTCCGGCGTCACCTTGCCGGCCGGATCCGTAAACTGCTCGAGGTACGCAGCCTGCACGGACCGCGGCTGGAACGACATCAGGGCCAGCCCCGCTGAGGAGACATGCACCGCCAGCCGGCCGGCGATCTGGGCACGGTTCGCCACGGAGCCCCGCCGGGAAAGCCGCTCCACGAAGAGCGCCTCCCAACCGTCCAAAACCGCAAGGTTCACGTTCTGGTTGAGGACGTGCTGGATGTCCTCCATGAACGGCATCGCAGCCTGCCGGAGAGCCAGCGTGGGCGAATTGCGGTTGACGAGCTCCCACAGGCGCAGCCCCAGCCGCACGGATCCTCCGGCGCTGGTTTCAAGGAGGCCGTGCTGGGCCAGCTGCCGGACCAGCCGGTGCGCCGTGGTGAGCGGCAGCTGTGCGCGGTCTGCCAGCTCCGAGAGCTGAAGGACGCTCACGCCTTCCGGGAAGGCCGCG
The DNA here is from genome assembly GCF_017052465.1 of Arthrobacter pascens. GTDB lineage: Bacteria > Actinomycetota > Actinomycetes > Actinomycetales > Micrococcaceae > Arthrobacter > Arthrobacter pascens. Next base: position 1,730 of record NZ_JAFHKT010000101.1, on the reverse strand, counting down.
ATGACACGCACCACCCGGTCCACCACCGAGTCGCCGGAGACTGAATTGGCCACGACCCTCCGCTTCCATTCAATGGTTTGGGTTGTCCCAGATTACACCCCCGGGTGATACAACTCTCATGTCAGCCGCCGCTGCCGCCTTCACCGCCTGCGGCGTCAACCCGAACAACGAGGTTCCCATGTCATCGCTCTCAGTCGCCCGCCGTTCCCAGTGGCCCGTATGGCTTTGCTGGCTCGCCATGGTGCTGGACGGATTCGATCTGGTGGTGCTCGGCACCGTCATTCCCACCTTGATCAAGACCCAGGACCTTGGGTTCGACGCCGTGGGGGCCACCTACGCAGCCACCATCTCCCTGGTGGGCGTGGGTATCGGAGCCTTGTTCATCGCTCCCCTCTCCGACCGGTTCGGACGCCGTCGACTGTTGGTGGCATGCGTAGCCTGGTTTTCCCTGTTCACCATCGCCGTGGTGTTCGCCCCGAACGTCGCCATGTTCGGCATCTTCCGCCTCCTCGCGGGCGTGGGTCTCGGGGCCTGCCTTCCAGCGGCCCTGGCGTACATGAACGACTACGCCCCGGCTGGCACCGCCGGGAAGTCCACCACGCGGACCATGACCGGCTACCACGTGGGCGCCGTGGCCACCGCGTTCCTTGCCATCCTGGTGGTGCCGGACTGGCGGATCATGTTCGTGGTGGGCGGTGTGGCCGGATTCGTGCTGGTGCCGTTCCTGTGGTTCCGGCTTCCTGAGACCCTGCCCCCGGTCCACGCGGAACACGGCCAGGAGCCCGTGGGTGCAGCCGCTTCAGCTACACAGGAACACGCAGCCACCCAGGAGCACGCGGCCCCCAGGGCACACCGCCCCGTCGCCGTCCCGGCGGCCGAACCCGAGGCCGCTCCGGCGTCCCTGCTGCCAGCGGGCGAATCCGGGGACCGCGCCAGCTTCCGTGACCTCACCAAGAAGCCCTATCCGCTGGTGGCGCTGGGCATCGCCGTGGCGTCGTTCATGGGGCTCCTGCTCGTGTACGGCCTGAATACGTGGCTGCCGCAGCTCATGGCCTCCGCCGGGTACACGGTGAGCACCGGTCTGGTCCTGCTGCTGGTGCTGAACGTCGGCGCCGTGGTGGGGCTGATCGTGGCCGGCATCCTGGCCGACAAGCACGGCACCAAGAAGATCGTGCTGCTGTGGTTCGGCCTGTCCGCCGTCTTCCTCGCCGTGCTCAGCGTCAAGATCCAGAACGAGTTCCTGCTCAACGCCGCCGTCTTCGTTACCGGCGTCTTCGTCTTCAGTTCGCAGGTACTGGTCTATGCCTGGGTCAGCCAGCTCTTCCCGCCCCGGCTCCGCGGAACAGCCCTCGGCTTCGCGGCGGGTGTCGGACGCATGGGCGCCATCATGGGCCCGGCAGTAACCGGAACGCTCGTGGCGGCCGGCATCGCCTACCCGTGGGGGTTCTACGTCTTCGGCGCCGCGGCGCTCCTGGCGGTCGTTGCCCTGGTGACCGTCCCCCACGCGATCGCCCCGGCACCCGGCCAGGCACCCGCCGTCGGGCGTTCCTGACACCACGAACGGCCCCCGCCCGCAAAACCGGCCCCGACCCGGTATATATCAAGCTGTTTGTGACAGCGGGGTGGTTTGTTTGTTGTTGATCCCGGCTTTGGGAGGGACTCCCGGTGCTGAGGGTTGGTTCCGGTATCGGTGTGGGTTGCGGGCGTAGCAGGCGTCGAGCGTTGCTTGC
>NZ_JAFHKT010000100.1 GCF_017052465.1 Arthrobacter pascens | reverse complement strand
GCAGCGAAGGACGCATCCTCGACATCGGCCGCACCACCCGCATCTTCCCGCCCCACATCCGCAAAGCCCTCACCGCCCGCGACCAAGGCTGCGCCTTCCCCAACTGCACCATCCCCGCCCCCTGGTGCGAAGCCCACCACATCACCTACTGGTCACACGGCGGCACCACCGGCACCGACAACGGCACCCTCCTGTGCTCCCATCACCACCACCTCATCCACAAAGAACAATGGACCATCCACATGCGATCCGGCGTCCCCTGGTTCATCCCGCCACCGCACAT
>NZ_JAFHKT010000099.1 GCF_017052465.1 Arthrobacter pascens | reverse complement strand
GGCAAGCAACGCTCGACGCCTGCTACGCCCGCAACCCACACCGATACCGGAACCAACCCTCAGCACCGGGAGTCCCTCCCAAAGCCGGGATCAACAACAAACAAACCACCCCGCTGTCACAAACAGCTTGATATATACCGGACCAAGGCCGGTCCTGCGGGGCAAGGCCGCGCGTGCGGCGGGTATGCTCGGCGGATGAAACTTAGCGGCGGAGTGGATGTGGCGGCAAACGGCCTGACGGGCCGCGTTTACACGTCGGCGACGGCCTCGGGGCAGGGTGCCGGGGCGTCCGGCGAGGCCCGGCCTTCCGCTGCGCGGCAGCACACCGCAGCGGACACGCAGGTTTTCGTGCTGCTGCACGGCATCGGCGTCTCGCACCGCTACTTTGCGCGGCTGCACCGTGAGCTGGCGAGCGGCAGGCAGGCGCGCGACGCCGTCGTCTATTCCTTTGATCTGCCCGGCTTCGGCGGCACCCCGCGGCCCGGCGGCCAGGTCTCGGTGGGCGAATATGCCGCCTTCGTCGCGGCCGTCCTCTCCGACGCCGGCGTCCGCTCCTGCGTGGTGGTGGGCCATTCCATGGGTGCGCAGTTCGCCGTGGAACTCGCCCTGCAGGAGCCGGGGCTGGTCAGCCGGGTGGTGCTCATGGGCCCGGTGGTGGACCCTGCCCGGAGGAGCGCGGCGTGGCATTCGCTGGCTTTGACGAAGGACGCGCTGTTCAGCGAAAGTCCGGCCACCAACGTGGTGGTGTTCGGCGACTATTTCAAGACTGGCCTCCGCTGGTACCTGACGCAGTTGCCCGTCATGTTGGGCTATCCGCTGGAGACGCGGGTCTGCGGCGTGGCCCAGCCTGTGCTGGTGCTCCGGGGCGGCAGGGACCCGATTGCCCGCCGCCCGTGGTGCGAGTTCCTCGCTTCCCAGGCGCAGCACGGCACGTTTGTGGACGTGCTGGGGCGCGGCCACGTCGTCCAGGACACTGCCCCGGAGGCCGTGGCCCAGGTCATTGTGCACTGGGCAAGCACGGCGGCCGGCGACGTCACGGCCTAGGCAATGCGCCGACGCCTCAGCGGCAGAGGCCGGCACCCGAGTGCTGCCCGGGCACCGGCCCCTCACTGAATAACCCGCCTGATTACAGGCCGAGCTCCTCGAGGACGGGAAGCTTCTCCCGGACCCACGCCCGCGCCTCGGTGGCGCTGGGTGCGGAGAGGGCCAGCTTGGCCAGTTCCTGGGCCTCGGCCAGCGTGACGGTCTTGAGGACGGCGGCCACGGCGGCCAGGGACCGGGCCGTCATGGACAGGGTGTTCACTCCGAGCCCGGTCAGTACGACGGCGAGGGCCGGGTCGGCTGCTGCTTCACCACAGACTCCCACCGGCTTGTTGTGGCCTTCCGCGGCTGCGCCTTCCACCGTGAGCCCCACGAGGCGCAGCACGGCCGGCTGCCAGGGCGTGTTCAGGCCGGCAAGTGGGCCGAGCTGGCGGTCGGCGGCCATCGCGTACTGCGTCAGGTCGTTGGTGCCCAGGCTGGCGAAGCCAACCTCGCGGAGGATGGCGTCCGCGGTGAGGGCGGCGGACGGGACCTCCACCATCACGCCAGGCGTCTTGATGCCGGCTTCGGCGCACATCGAGGCGAACCGGGCAGCTTCCTCCGCGGTGGAAATCATCGGTGCCATGACCCAGACATCGGCCTCGGACTGCTTTTCGGCAAGTGCGATGGCCTCGAGCTGGCGGTCCAGCACTCCCGGCGTGGTGAAGTCCGTACGGTAGCCCCGGACGCCGAGGGCGGGGTTGGGTTCGGTGGAGTCGGTGAGGAAGGGAAGCGGCTTGTCGGCGCCGGCGTCCAGGGTCCGCAGGACCACCTTCTTGCCGGGGAAGGCATCGAAGACGCCCTTGTACGCGGCGGCCTGCTCTTCGACGCTAGGTTCGGTGTCGCGCTCCAGGAAGCAGAATTCCGTGCGGAACAGACCCACGCCCTGCGCCCCGAGCTTCGCTGCCGCTGCGGCGTCCTTGGCCCCACCCACGTTGGCGAGGAGCGGGACCAGATGACCGTCCGCCGTCGCGCCCGTGCCGCTGAACTCGGCGAGGAGGGACGCAGTGGCCGCCCAGGCCTCGGCCGCGGCGCGCAGCGACTCGTCCGGGTCCGCGGTGATGGAGCCGGCGGCGCCGTCAACATAGACCTCGGTGCCGTCCGTCAGCTCGTCAACGCCCACGGCGGCCACAACCGCCGGCAGGCCGAGGGAGCGGGCGATGATGGCGGTGTGCGACTGCGGGCCGCCGCCTGCCGTCACCAGCGCGAGGACCTTGTTCGGGTCCAGGGTAGCGGTGTCAGCCGGCGCCAGGTCTTCGGCCACGAGGATGAAGGGGGTCTCGGACGTGGGAATGCCGGGGGCGGGCACGCCCCGGAGCTCAGCAACGATGCGGGCGCGGACGTCCAGGATGTCCGTGGCGCGCTCCGCCATGTAGCCGCCCAGGTTGTGCAGCATTTCGGAAACCGAATTGCCGGACTCCCAGATGGCGCGCTGGGCCGAGGTGCCGCGGGCGACGAGCTTCGCCGCGCCCTTGATCAGCATGGTGTCCTTGGCCATCAGCGCCGTCGCTTCCAGGACGGCCTTGCCATCGCCGGTGGCGTGGTCGGCGCGGGCCTTCAGCTCATCGTGGACCGCGGTGGCCGCCGCCTTCAGCGCTGCCGTCGCCTCCTCGGGGGTGGTGCCTGCCGGCAGCTGCTCGCCGGCCGGAGGTTCGCTGATGGGCTTGGGCATCTGACGGATGGTGCCGATGATGCGGCCTGGGCTGACGCCAACTCCTGGGAAGTTCTGCACTGAAGGTCCTCGTTCTCTGCCGGTAGCCAGGCCCGCCGGTCTCTGCCCGGACTGCTCCGAGCTGGTCGGAACAGCTGCGTCCGACGGTGTTTTGCGGTGCCTGAAAAAATTGTATGTGATGCAGTTCATATAGCGTTGCTATAGGTGCTAGGGTAGCGGTTATGAGTTTCGATGGCCAGCTACCGCCCAAGATGAGGCTGCTGCGTGCGGCAGCCGAGTTACTGGCCAAATCCGCGGGGGCGCCCGTCTCCACCCGTCAGATCACCCAACTGGCGGGGGTGACTGCGCCCACCCTGTACCACCACTTTGGTGACAAGGAAGGCCTGTTTGACGCCGTTGTTGCCGCGGGTTTTGAAGAATATGTGGCGGGCGAACGCGACTTCGCCCCGTCCGGGCAGCCGCTGGAAGACATCCGGCGGATGTGGGACAACCACGTGCAGTTCGGGCTTAATCAGCCGGAACTCTATCTGGTCATGTTCGGTAACATCCGCCCGGAGAGCCGCCCCGCCATCGTGGCCGATGCCGAGGCGCTGATGGAGGAGATGCTGAACAAGGCCGCCGCGGCCGGGCAGCTGAATGTCCAGCCGCGGGAAGCTGCCAGGAGCATCCTGGCGGCCAACGTGGGCGTCACGCTCATGCTGATTGCGGAACCGGCCACGGACCGGAACCTCGAACTCTCCACCATGACCCGGGACGCCATGATCTTCGCGGTGTCGACGGACCAGGCAAAGGCCGCGTCACCGGATGATTCCGGCAAATCGTCGGTAGTTGTGGCGGCCATAGCCCTCAATGCGGCGCTGCAGGCATCGCACTCGGACCAGCTCTCCAGCTCGGAACTCAAGCTCTTTCTCGAATGGCTCCACCGGATCTCCACGAGCCCCAACAGCTAGTCGTTGAAAATATCGGACCATCCTGCGGAGCAGCAGGAATCACGGTTAGGAAATCACATGGCAACAGAGACAGTTGCAAAACCCAAGACCAGCGCGCGGGTGCACGTCCAGAAGTTCGGGACGTTCCTGTCCGGCATGATCATGCCCAATATCGGGGCATTCATCGCCTGGGGCCTCATCACGGCGCTCTTCATTGAAAAGGGCTGGATCCCCGTACCGCAGCTTGGCGGCTTCGGCACCAACGCAGAGGGCGTGCCGAACACGGGCCTTGTGGGCCCCATGATCACCTACCTGCTGCCGCTCCTGATCGCCTATACCGGCGGCAGGATGGTTTACGACGTCCGCGGTGGCGTCGTTGGGGCCATCGGCACCATGGGCGTGATCGTCGGCGCCGGCATCCCGATGTTCATCGGCGCCATGATCATGGGCCCGCTTGGCGGCTGGACCATGAAGAAGATCGACTCCATCTGGGAGGGAAAGATCCGGCCCGGCTTCGAGATGCTGGTGAACAACTTCTCCGCCGGCATCTGGGGCGCCCTATTGGCCATGCTCGGCTTCTACGGCATCTCGCCGCTGGTCACGGCCTTCAGCACAGGTGCGGGCAACGTGGTCCAGTTCCTGGTCAACAACGGCCTCCTGCCCCTGACCAGCATTTTCATTGAACCGGCCAAGGTGCTCTTCCTGAACAACGCCATCAACCACGGCGTGCTGACCCCGCTGGGCATCCAGCAGTCGCTGGAGCAGGGCAAATCCATCCTGTTCCTGCTCGAAGCCAACCCCGGCCCGGGCCTCGGCATTCTGCTCGCCTACATGTTCTTTGGCCGCGGCGCTGCAAAGGCGTCGGCCCCCGGCGCCGCGATCATCCACTTCCTCGGCGGCATCCACGAAATCTACTTCCCGTACGTGCTGATGCGCCCGATGCTGATCCTTGCTGCCATCGCGGGCGGCATGACGGGGATCGCGACGCTCGCCGTCACCGGTTCCGGGCTCGTGGCCCCTGCCGCCCCGGGGTCCATCATCGCGGTGATCGCCCAGACATCCCGTGACAGCTACTTCGGCGTGATCCTCGCGGTGCTGCTCGCGGCCACCGCTTCCTTCCTGGTCGCCTCGGTGATCCTGAAGACCACGCGCCACAGCGACGAGGGCGACCTCAATGCCGCGACCTCGAAGATGGAAGCCATGAAGGGCAAGAAGAGCTCCGTGTCCTCCGTCCTGACCGGCGCCGGCGCAGGTGCCGGCGGTGTTGCCGTGATGGCAGGCCCCATCAAGAACATCGTCTTCGCCTGCGACGCCGGCATGGGCTCCAGTGCCATGGGCGCCTCGGTGCTGCGGAACAAGATCAAGGCCGCCGGCTTCCCAGACGTCAAGGTCACCAACGCCTCCATCGCGAACCTCAGCGACACCTACGACGTCGTGGTCACCCACCAGGACCTCACCGAACGCGCCAAGCCTGCCACCTCCAGCGCCGTGCACGTCTCCGTGGACAACTTCATGAACAGCCCGCGCTATGAGGAGATCGTGGAACTGGTTCAGAGGAGCAACTCTGCGGAAACGGCTGCTCCTGCCGCTGCTGCGGCACCCGCCGCCGAGGCGCCCGCCGAAGCCGCCGGCGAGGCTCCCGCTAAAGCCGGCACCCCGCCGTCGGACATCCTGGTCGCAGAGAGCGTGGTCCTCAACGGCTCCGCCTCCACCCGTGACGCTGCCATCGACGAAGCGGGCCAGCTCCTGCTGGCACGGGGAGCCGTGGACAACGACTACATCCTCGCAATGCACGAACGCGAGGAATCCGTGTCCACGTACATGGGCAGCTTCCTGGCCATCCCGCACGGCACCAACGCCGCCAAGGACCACATCATGAAGTCCGCCGTGTCCGTGATCCGGTACCCGGACGGCATCGACTGGAACGGCAAGCAGGTCAAGTTCGTAGTCGGCGTGGCGGGCGTCAACAACGAGCACCTCCACATCCTGTCCTCGATCGCGAAGGTCTTCACGAACAAGGCGCAGGTAGCGCAGCTGGAGGCCGCAACATCTGTGGACGAGGTCCTGGAACTCTTCGGAAAGGTCAACGCATAGTGAAGGCAGTACATTTCGGAGCCGGAAACATCGGCCGCGGGTTTGTGGGGCTGCTGCTGCATCAGGCCGGATACGAGGTGGTTTTCGCTGATGTTGCGGATGCCCTGATTACCCAGCTGGCCGCCGCGGACAGCTACCAAGTGCACGAGGTAGGGGAGAGCCCGACCGTGAGCACTGTGGACAACTTCCGGGCGATCAACTCCAGCACGCAGGAGTCGCAGCTGATCGAGGAGATCGCGACGGCGGACATCGTCACCACCGCCGTGGGACCGCACATCCTCAAGTTCGTGGCCCCCGCCATTGCGAAGGGCATCGCCGTCCGTGAGGCAGGCAAGGCGCCGCTGCAGGTAATGGCCTGTGAGAACGCCATCAACGCCACGGACATCCTGCGCGAGGCGATCGTGTCGTGCTGGGATGACGCCGCGGGGCCGCTGGACGAGGCGGCGGTGTTTGCCAACACTGCCGTGGACAGGATCGTGCCCAACCAGGAACCGGGCCAGGGTCTGGATGTCACGGTGGAGACGTTCTACGAGTGGGTCATCGACCGCACGCCCTTCGGAGGTGCCGCGCCCGTCATTCCCGGCGCCACGTTCGTGGACGAGCTGGGGCCCTACATCGAGCGGAAGCTGTTCACGGTCAACACGGGGCACGCCTCGGCCGCGTATTTTGGCTTCGAGGCCGGGCTGGAGAAGATCTCGGAGGCCATGGCCGATCAGGATGTGGCGGCGGACGTGCGTGCCGTGCTCGACGAAACCAAGCAGCTGCTGGTGGCCAAGCACGGGTTCAACCACGACGAGCAGGAAGCCTACGTGCAGAAGATCCTGGGGCGCTTCACCAACCCGCACCTGCCGGACACAGTGCACCGGGTTGGCCGGGCCCCGCTGCGCAAACTCAGCCGGCACGAGCGGTTCATCGGCCCTGCCGCTGAACTCGCCGAGCGGGGCATCGTGCCGGAAGCGCTGCTCGGGGCGATCGCGTCGGCCCTGCGGTTCAACGACCCCGCCGACGCCGAAGCGGTGGAGCTGGGGCAGATCCTGGCGTCCTCCGAGCCGGCCGAGGCGACTGAGCGGATCACCGGGCTCACGTCCGAGCACCCGCTGTTCGCGGCCGTCTGCGGCCTGGTCGAGGAGCGCAAAGCGGAAGGCGTTACCGCCACCGTTTAAGCACTACGGCAAGGCCTCCCGCAACGCACGAACGCAAAGCCCCAACGCCGGAACTCAAAACGAACGACGCCGGAACTCCAGAAGGTGAGTTCCGGCGTCGTGCGTTTAATCCCCGGCCGACCCTCCCTCATATCCTGCAACGTTTCTCTCGACGCTCCCTCACGTCTTGCGACGTTTTTGCTGACGCTCCCTCACATCCTGCAACGTTTCTCCTGACGCTCCCGCAGTTTCTGCAGAAAAAGGGCGACCCTCCCGCAGTTCACGTTCAGGCTGGCTCCGGCCGGGAGCAAGTGCTGCGGGAGGGTTGGCGGTTTGGCCGCCAAAACTGCGGGAGGGTTGGCGGTTTGGCCGCCAAAACTGCGGGAGGGTTGGTGGTTTGGCGGCCAAAACTGCGGGAGGGTTGGCGGTTGGCGGTTGGCGGCGCGCTAAACCGCTTAGCTCCGGGGCCGCAGGCGGGTGGTGGGAAGCGCGGGCGCGGGGAGGGCAGCGGGCTCGCCGGCGGGGAACGTGCCGAAGCGCAGCGTGCCTCCGGTGCCTGGCCCGGCTGGATGTTCCGCGCCGATCTCTGTCTGCCACTGTTCCCTGTAGCTGACGATCTCCTCGTGGCTGCGGCCCACGAAGTTCCACCACATGAGGATCTTCTCGCCGAGCGGCTCGCCCCCGATGAGGAGCACCCGCACGGGATCGTCGCCGGCGGTGAGGGTCAGGGAGTCGCGGCCCACGGGCAGGAACGCCAGATGGTCCACGGCAACCGGATGGCCGTCCAGGTGCAGGGAGCCCGCGTCCAGCAGCACTCCGTGCTCAAAGGCGGGGTCAGTGGCAAGCTCCAGCGAGGTGCCCGGTTCGAGCAGGATCTCCGCCCCGAGGAGCGGGCTGTGCGTCGTAACCGGCGAGGTGCTGCCGGAGAGGGAGCCCAGGAAGACGCGCAGGGTCCAGCCTTCTCCCGTGACGGGTTCCGGGCGGTAGCTCTCGAAGGTGGGCTCCATGTGGCGGGCGGTGTCCGGGAGGGCCACCCAGAGCTGGGCGCCGTGCAGCACGTCCGTGTCCGGTGTGGAAAATTCCGAGTGGCTGATGCCCCTGCCTGCTGTCATCAGGTTGATCTCGCCGGGCCGAACCATGGCGTGGAACCCTGCGGAGTCCCGGTGCTCGACCTCGCCGGTGAAGAGCCAGCTGACAGTCTGAAGGCCGGTGTGGGGGTGGCGGGGGACCCGCATTCCGCCGGTCGCACCGACACGGTCCGGACCGTAATGGTCCAGGAAGCACCAGGCGCCGATGAGGCTGCGCTGGCGTTGGGGCAGGGTGCGGCGCACGTCCATGGCCCTGGGCCCGCCCAGCGGCACTGCGCGGGGGGCGAGGATTTCGATATCGGTGGCGGCTCCCGCCGCCTCGCAAAGCATTTCCCGGGGGACGGCTTCGATGTTGCTCATGGGGACAAGCCTAGCCCTGCTCCGCCCGGACCCGAACGGCAGTTGTGACACTGCCGTCCGGGTCTGCGTGGAGACCGGGCCTGAGTCCGGTGAAACGGCTCCAGTTAGCGTGCTGACGCAGTCTCGGCGTCGGCCATGGCCTTCCACTCAGCCACACGCGCCTGGTGCAGCGGTGAACGGCGGACCACCGCGTAGGCGGCGCCGAGGACCGCGAACCAGAGCGGGGTGACGAGCAGCGCCGTCAGCGTGTCCGGCTGGGTGGTGAGAGCCCAGACGAGGAACGCGAAGAAGGCGAACACCACCCAGACCATGGGAATACCGCCGGGCATCTTGAACGGTGAGGACTTGTGCAGTTCGGGGCGGCGCTTCCGGAACACCAGGTAGCTGGCCAGAATGATGGACCAGACGAACATGAAGCAGACGGCGGAGACGGTGGTGACCATGTCGAACGCCACTCCGACGTCCTTGCCCGCGTAAAGGAGTGCCACGCCGGCGAGCAGCAGGACGCACGAAAGGAACAGCGCGTTCTGCGGGACCTTCCGGCTGGAGAGGCGGCCGAACAGCTTGGGGGCATCGCCGTCGTTCGCGAGGCCGAAGACCATGCGCGAAGTGGAATATATGCCGGAGTTGGCCGAGGACATGGCTGAGGTCAGCACCACGAGGTTCACCACCATGGCCGCCATGCCCAGTCCCGCCAGGGAGAACATGCCGATGAACGGGCTGTGGCCGGCCTGGAACTCGGTCCACGGGGTAACGGACATCAGGATGATCAGCGCGCCCACGTAGAAGAGCATGACGCGCAGCGGAATGGCGTTGATGGCGCGGGGCAGGTTGTGCTCGGGGTTTTTGGTTTCGGCCGCTGCCGTACCTACGAGTTCAATGCCCACGAAAGCGAAGACGGCAATCTGGAAACCCGCCACGAAGCCCATGAACTCCCGGGGGAAGAAGCCCCCGTGGCTCCAGAGGTTCGTGAAGCTGGCTGTGCCGGCGTCGGACTGGAACCCGGTAAGAATCATCACCAGGCCCACTGCGATAAGTGCCACGATGGCCACGATCTTGATCAGCGCGAACCAGAACTCGGTCTCGCCGAAGGCCTTGACGGTCGGGAGGTTCAGCAGCAGCAGGATGACGATGGTGGCGATGCCTGGGATCCACAGCTGGATGCCGGGCCACAGCTCGTTGGCGTAGCCGGCAATCGCGATCACGTCGGCGACACCTGTGACAACCCAGCAGAACCAGTAGGTCCAGCCGGTGAAGAAGCCGGCCCACGGACCCAGGAGGTCGCCGGCGAAGTCGCTAAAGGACTTGTAGTTCAGGTTGGACAGCAGGAGCTGGCCCATGGCCCGCATCACGAAGAAGAGCATGAAGCCGATGATCATGTACACGAAGATCACGGACGGTCCGGCCACCGAAATCGTCTTGCCGGAGCCCATGAAGAGGCCGGTGCCGATGGCGCCGCCGATGGCCAACAGCTGGATGTGCCGGTTGCTCAGCGAGCGTGAAAGGTGGGGCTCGCTGTCCTGGCTGGAGGCAGTTCTCTGCCCGGTGGTTGTCTGCTCAGACATGTGCAAAATCCTTTGAAAGGACCGCCGCGAGGGTGGCGGCGGTTACAAAATCAGCCTTTCCAACCTACACGGTGCCCGTGCAGGAGGCCGTATTGGCGGTCCGGCCAAGGCCCGCCCGAAAGCCCGCCACAGACGGCAGAAGGCGCCAGCATTCCATCGGAACGCTGGCGCCTCCACATGTCCGGGGGGCTAAGAGCCGGTCAGACCTTAACGGACCCCTTTGGAACAAACAGGGTTTCGGCCTGTTCCAGCGACATGCCGTTCGTCTCCGGCACCTTGTACATGACGAAGAAGAATGAGGCCGCGGCGAACAGCGCGTACATGGCGTACGTCAGCGGCAGCGACGCGGCGGCCATCACAGGGAAGCTCAGGGTGATGGCGAAGTTGGCGATCCACTGGGCGGCGGCGGCCAGGCCCAGGGCGCGGGCGCGGATCCGGGACGGGAAGATCTCACCGAGCAGCACCCAGACGAGCGGGCCCCAGGAGGCGCCGAAGCTGATCACGAAGACGTTCGCGGCAACCAGGGCAACGGGCCCCCAGGCGCCGGGCAGGGAGATTTCGGACCCGGTGCCCCGCGCCGAGGCGAAGGCCACGGCCATGGCACCGAGCGAGACGGCCATGCCGATGGAACCGGCCAGCAGGATGGGCCGGCGCCCGATCCGGTCGACGAGGGCGATGGCCACGAGCGTCACCAGGATGTTGGTGACGGAGGTGGCCACGGAGATGGTGAGCGAGTCCTTCTCCTGGAAGCCCACGGCCTTCCACAGCGTGGTGGAGTAGTAGAAGATCACGTTGATGCCCACGAACTGCTGCAGCACGGAGAGCGTGATGCCGATCCAGACGACGGCCTGGAGGCCAAAGGTCTTGCCGCGGAGCGAACCCTTCTTCCCCGCGAGCTGGTCCTCCTCGATGGCCTCGCGGATTTCGCGCAGGTGGCGGTCGGTGTCCTCCTGGGGTGCGATGGAGTCGAAGACCTTGCGTGCTTCGGCTTCCTTGCCCTGGATGACGAGGAAACGCGGGGATTCAGGCAGGGTGTAGGAGATCCAGCCGTAGACCACGGCGGGCAGGGCGGCGCCCAGGAACATCCAGCGCCAGGCCTCGATTCCCAGCCAGAACGGCTGGTCGGCGCCGCCGGCGGACGTGGCGAAGAGCGCATCGGACAGCAGCGCGGCGAAGATACCCGTGGTGATCGCGAGCTGCTGCAGGGAGGCGAGGCGGCCGCGGACGTGCCTCGGGGAGATCTCGGAGATGTACGCGGGCGCGATCACGGACGCCAGGCCAATGCCCAGGCCGCCGACGAGGCGCCAGAAGATCAGGTCCCAGACGCCGAAGGCGAAGCCGGTGCCGACAGCGCTGACCAGGAACAGCAGGGCGCCGAGCTTCATGGCGGGGATGCGGCCGTAGCGGTCGGCGACCTTGCCGGCCATGTAGGCGCCGGCGGCGCATCCCAGGAGGGCAACGGCCACGGCGAAGCCTGTCACGGCTTCGCTCAGTGCGAATTCGTCCTTCATGGCGTCGACGGCTCCGTTGACCACGGAGGAGTCAAAGCCGAACAGGAAGCCTCCCACGGCGCCGGCAAGCGCCAGCCAAATGACCCGTTTCGGGATCTTGGCGGTAGTTTGCTCGTTGGCGGTGGACATGGTTCTCCCTTGGATTTGGGGTTGGTTTCTGCGGTGCGGACGTCGTCGGCTGCGGTACCGGCCCAGACGGCCGGCGCACACGCGCCTAACAGTGTGGCACGTCACGGCCCGCTGTTCCACTTCGGGACAGAAGACGACGACGGCGGGACGTCCCGCCGTCGTCGTGCTTCCCTGCGTTGTCCCGGTGGTCAGTGCGCGGCGACCGGCTCGGATCCCGCGTCCTGCGCAGCGGCTTTGGGGTCCGTGAGCTTCTTGTTCGGCAGGGCGAGGCTGATCAGGAAGGCGACGCCGGTGAGGGCCGCGGCGGTGAGCATCACCGCGTCGATCGACTGCGCGAAGCCCTCCGTGATGGGCCGGGTCAGCACGGGGTTGGCGGAGTGGAGCCAGCTGGTGTCGTTCAGGGAATCGTTCGTGGCGCCGTTCTTGAAGAACTCGTAGAGCTTGGCGTTCGCGGGGTCGGCGGCCACGGCGGGGTCCTGGAGGACCTTGAGGAAGTCCGCGCTCTGCATGGCGTCCTTCATGCCGCTGCCGATTTTGTCCGCGGCGAGGCTGAACAGCATGGAGATGAACACCGCCGTTCCCACGGCGCCGCCCATGGAGCGGAAGAATGCGGCGGAGGAAGTGCCCACACCCATGTCCTTCGGCGGGACGGAGACCTGCATGGCGAGCGTGAGCGGCTGCATGCAGAAGCCCAGGCCCAGGCCGAAGAACACCGCGATCAGGCCCGGGACCCAGAGGCCGGTGTCCACGCCGAGGGACAGGCCCATGGCGACGGCGGCCGCTGTCAGGATGGACGTGCCCAGGATCGGGAAGATCCTGTAGGTGCCGGATGCCGAGATGGTGCGGCCTGCGGTGATGGAGCCCGAGAGGATGCCCACGGTGAAGGTGATCATCATCAGCCCGGCCTCGGTGGGCGTGAGGCCCTTCACCAGCTGCAGGTACATGGGCAGCATGGCGATGGCGCCGAACATGCCGATGCCGATGATGAAGTTCAGCAGCGAGGACAGGCCGAAGGTGACGTTCCGGAAGAGGCGCAGCGGGATGAGCGCGTAGTCCCCGGCGCGCTTTTCGGCAGCCAGGAAGGCAGCAATCCCGATGACGCCCAGGCCGATGCAGAGCAGGGAGGCCGCCGACGTCCAGCCCCAGCTGCGGCCCTGTTCGGCGACGAGCAGCAGCGGCACGATGGCCAGGGTGATCGCGGCCGCGCCCCAGTAATCGATTTTCTGCTTCGCGTGCTTGGCGGGAAGGTGCAGGTACAGGAACACCACGGCCAGTGCGGCCAGCCCGATCGGCAGGTTGATGAAGAACACCCAGCGCCACCCGTCAAAGCCCAGGATGTTGGCGGAACCGGCGAAGGCGCCGCCCACCACCGGGCCGAGCACCGAAGAGATGCCGAAGACGGACATGAAGTAGCCCTGGAACTTGGACCGGTCCTTGAGCGAGACGATGTCACCGATGATGGTCAGTGCGAGGGCCAGCAGGCCGCCGGCGCCCATGCCCTGGATGCCGCGGGCAATGGCCAGCTCTGTCATGGAGTGCACCGAGCCGGCGTACAGGGAGCCGGCCAGGAAGATCACGATGGCGGCCAGATACAGCGGGCGGCGGCCGAAGATATCGCTCAGCTTGCCGTACAGCGGGGTGGTGACGGTAGAGGTGATGAGGTAGGCGGTGGTGGCCCAGGCCTGCAGCGAGAGGCCGTCCAGGTCGTTGGCGATGGTGTAGATGGACGTGGAGACGATGGTCTGGTCCAGCGATGAGAGGAACATGCCGAGCATGAGCCCCACCATGACGGTGATGGTTTGCCGTTTGGTCAGGACCTCTCCGGGTGCGGGTCCGGCGGTGGTTTTGGACATGGGTGCTCCAAGGGAAGAAAGGGGGCGCGCAATTGATAGTTGCTTTCAGTAACTATATTACTTTCCGCTTTGTTCCCGCAGGCCGGAATTTTTATCGTTTCCGAGTTTTACCGCGCGCCGGGCTTTACCGCTCCACGAGGATGCCGTCCGGGTCACACCAGATCCTGGCGCCGGGGCGGATGGTCACGCCGTCGATCAGCAGGTCAACGTCCGTCTCCCCGGCGCCCGCCTTGGCGCTTTTGCGCGGGTTGCTGCCCAGGGCCTTGACGCCGAGCGGCAGCTCCGCGATCGCCTCGCGGTCGCGGATGGCCCCGTGAATGACGACGCCGGCCCAGCCGTTTGCCACGGCGCTCGCCGCGATCATGTCCCCCATCAGGGCGGTGCGCAGCGAGCCGTTGCCGTCGACCACCAGTACGGCGCCGTTGCCCGGCGAGCCAAGGGTGGACTTGACGAGCGCGTTGTCCTCGAGGCAGCGGATGGTCCGGACCGGGCCGCTGAAATGGGAGTGGCCGCCAAGGGACTGGAACTGCAGGGCGATGGAGGCCAGTTCCTCGCCCCGTTCGTCGTAAAGGTCAGCGGTGCTGATGGCCGCCGTCTGGCGAGCCGTGGAATTGTCGGCAGGGGAAGCGGTCATTGGTTCTCCTAAAGGACGCTGTCTGTTGCGTGCGTGAAGCTTAATTATCCGCAAGGCCTCCACGTCTTGCCGCCCGGCGCGTAGCACCGCGGGCCAGTGTAGCCAGGGTAGGGGTCGGTAACCGGTGCCGGAGCTGCCGGCGGAACGTACACCGGCGGTGCGGGTGGCACATAGACCGGCGGGAGGTTCCTGATTCTTTCGGCCTCTGCGGCTGCGGCGGCCTCAGAGGCAGCCCTGGCTTCGGCCGCAGCCGCCGCATCAGCAGCCGCCTTCACAGCAGCGGCCTTCGCTGCGGCTTCAGCCTTCACACGGGCCACCTTCGCAGCAGCTGCCGCATCGGCAAGTCTCTTCTTCTTGCCCTTGATTGCTGTCTGGCGTGCCGTCGCCGCGGTGGCTGAAGAGTCTAGCCGGGAGACGAGCGCAGCCAGCGTGGCTGGCGGCTGCGCAGCCCACTCGACTTTGCTTTTAGCCGCTGAGGCCGTCTTGAGTGCAGCGATGGTCGCGAGGGCTGTCACGAGTCCCGTATTGGCCTTGTCGAGTCCGGACGTTGACTCCTGGAGCGGAAGCGCAGTGATCGTCTCCACCGCTGCAACCGCCTTCTCAACCTGCTGTGCGGGCAGACAGGCGATCGCCGTCGAGTTGAGTCCAACGGCGCGGGTCCGTGCCTCTTCGAAGGCCTCCTCAACCGGCGGATAAAACTTGCGGTTGGGCTCAACAAGCATCGGAATGCCCATGCCCTGGCGCGCGACCTCCGCATTGATCAAAGTTCCTGATGCATCGAAAACCCCGGCGAGTGTGCGCCCGTATTTGTCGGTTGGCTCTTCGTCGAGCTCCAGGCGGACCACCGAGCCGACGGGAAGGAGCTGCTCCAAGGCGGCGGTGGCTTCGGGCCCGAGGCACTCGACGGGAGCATTCGGGTCCTTGGTTTCCGGCGTGTCCACATTGAGCAGGCGGATGGTCTTCTCCCCGGCACTGGTCATTGCAACGAAGGTGTCTCCGTCAATGATGCGGCTGACAGTGGCCTCGTTGGTTGGCGCACCTTGGCTGGCAGCGGAGGACGCTTGTTGGGAGTTGTTGGTGGTGCATGCTGTGAGTATCAAGGCGACAGCAACAGCCGCAGAGGCGGATTTGAGAACGGCGCGAAGGTCCGAGTTTTGTAGCGACAAGATGCATTCCCCCCATGGAATGAGTGATGAGTGACTCTGCAGAGATCCCCAGTGGCAAGAGGTGCACAGGCAAGGCATTCTATCGCCGCAATGAACGCTGTTCCGCGCGTCTTGGAGATAGTCTGATTTCACACGATCAATACCGTTCAGGGGGAGCCTGCCATGAGTCTGTCGGACATTCCGGGTGCAGTTCCCGAACCTGGGCTGGTGGGCCCGCGGCAGGGCACTGCGCTCGCCGAGCCGACGGACCGAGTCAGGCCGCTGTGGACCACCGGCGTGGTGTTGGTCAACCTCGGCATCAACGCCGCGTTCTTCGGTCCCATCCAGGTGTTGCTTAGCCAGCAGGCAGAGCACTTCGACCCCGGCCAGAAGGAAGCGATCCTCGCGCTCGTGACCGGTGCCGGTGCGGCGGTGTCGATGGTGGCGAACCCCCTCTTCGGCGCCTTCAGTGACCGGACCACTTCCCGCTTCGGCCGGCGCGTGCCTTGGGTGCTCGCGGGCGCGATCCTGGGCGCCGCAGCGCTGATCGGCCTGGCCGGTGCGCCGAACGTGGCCGTCATGACACTGCTGTGGTGCCTGGTGCAGGCAGGCTGCAACGGCGCCTACGCGGCCATCACCGCTGCCGTCCCCGACCGGGTGCCCGTGCCCCAGCGCGCCACCGTGGGAGGGCTGGCCGCGATGGGCCAGACGGTGGGCATCCTGCTCGGTGCGGTGATTGCCGCCGTCGTCAGCGGGAATTTCGCGCTGGGCTACGTGGCGTGTGCCGCGGCCCTGGTGGCCGGCGTTGTCATGTATCTGTTCAAGAGCGACGACG
This sequence comes from Arthrobacter pascens, assembly GCF_017052465.1. Taxonomy (GTDB): domain Bacteria; phylum Actinomycetota; class Actinomycetes; order Actinomycetales; family Micrococcaceae; genus Arthrobacter; species Arthrobacter pascens. The sequence continues at coordinate 18,806 of NZ_JAFHKT010000099.1, read as the reverse complement.
CGCCCCTCCCTGCGGCAGCACGGCCCGCGCTGAACTGGGCCGACTTCATGTTCAGCTTCATCCGGCCGCTGCGCCACCCCGACTTCGCATGGGCGTGGATCACCCGGCTGCTCGTCAATATCGGCAACCACATGGTCACGCTCTACCTGCTGTTCTTCCTCGCGGACGCTGTTCACCTGAAGGAGACCACGGGAATGGAGCCGGCAGTTGGAGTGCTGGTGCTGACCGGGCTCTACTGTGTGTTCGTGATCATCACCAGTGTGATCGGCGGCAGGCTCAGCGATCGCATGGGCAAGCGCAAGCCGCTCGTCATCGCATCCTCGGCCATCATTGCGGCGGCTTCGCTGATTCTCGCCTTTGCCCCCACCTGGATCGGGGGCATCGTGGGTGCGAGCGTCCTCGGCATCGGGTTCGGCGCCTACCTCGCCGTGGACTTCGCCCTGATCACCCAGGTCCTGCCCAGCGCCGGGGACCGCGGCAAGGACCTCGGCGTCATCAACATCGCCAACTCGCTGCCGCAGGTGATTGCTCCGGTCCTTGCCTGGCCCTTCGTGACCCTCTGGGGAGGCTACGTTTCGCTCTACGTCGCCGCTGCGGTGATCGGCCTGCTGGGCGCAGTGTTCGTAGTGAAGATCAAGGGCGTCGACTGAGACCGGCTGCCGGTCCGCCTCGGCCAGGCAGCGGCCTGCGGCCGGAAAGCCTTGCCGTATAGTTGACTGCGAATTGCGGGCAGGACCGGGATGGGGACTCTCCTGGCTCCGCAGGAATCTCAACCCTCCGGACTGATGATGCTTGAATTTAATCCAGATCTTCCGCCCATGGCCGCACCTCCCTCCCTGCCCCGGCAGCAGGCACGCTATGCCCGCATCCTGGACGTCGCGGCGGGCTTCGCTCGCAAGGGAATCAAGTCCGTGACCCTGCCCGAGGTTGCCGCCAAGGCTAATGTCCCGCTCAGCACCCTCTACCGCTACTTCCCCTCCGCCACGCACCTCATGCTTGCCCTCTACCGGCATCAGCTGAGCGAACTCAAGGTGAGCACCTGGCCCGGCGCCGGAACAGTGCGCATCCACGCCCTGTCCGGCGTGGTGATGGAAATTTTCCACATGCGCGTGATGCAGCCAGCCGTGGAGCATTGCCTCAGCAAGGGCGTCTACGTCAAAGACCGTGACACCACGGCGCTGCTTCGTGAGATTGACGCCCTGTCCGAGCGGGCCGTGACCTCAGCCAGCGGCGACGCCGCCATCTCCCGCGTGCTGCTGCTGACAGTGACCGGTCTAGTCCAGTCGGTCCGCTGCCGGCGCCTGTCGCTGTTCGAGGCGGAGGAAGACCTGAAGAACGCCTGTTCTCTGCTGGTCCCCCGGCCCCGCTCCATGCGCCACACTGCGTAACCGGTCTAGACCACTGCCCCGTTTTTTCGGCCATATCCGGTGAATTCGGCCACAGGAACCGCCTAATCCCGGCCGCAAGCCGCCAAATGGCAAATAGCGGGGCCCCGCCCTGTTTACCATTGCAGGACCGGAGTGGCTAGCAACCCGCACCACGCGGGCTTCCGGACAGGCCCCGCCACCCTGTGGGCCCGTCAGCGAAGCGCGCACCTGACCATCTTGAGCCTCCCACGCTTGAGCCATACTGTGCCGTGCGCCCACGGCTAGCCAGGAGACAACGTCGTGTCCATTGAAACGATTGCCCCCATCGACAACACCGCGGCCGAAGCGCTGACGGAGCAGGAAATCTTTGCTTCCCACGAGGGCGGCAAGCTCTCCATCACCAGCACCGTCCCGCTCGCCAACAAGCGCGACCTTTCCATCGCCTACACGCCCGGCGTCGCCCAGGTCAGCCGTGCCATCCACGCTGATCCGGAACTTGCCAAGACCCACACCTGGGCCCAGCGCCTGGTTGCCGTGGTCAGCGACGGCACCGCCGTTCTGGGCCTCGGCAACATCGGCGCCAGCGCCTCCCTGCCGGTCATGGAGGGCAAGTCCGCCCTCTTCAAGGCCTTCGGCGAGCTGGACTCTATCCCGCTGGTCCTCAACACCACGGATGTGGACGAGATCGTGGAAACGCTCGTCCGGCTCCGCCCCAGCTTCGGCGCCGTCAACCTGGAAGACGTCTCCGCACCGCGCTGCTTTGAGCTGGAAGAGAAGCTCATCGAAGCCCTCGATTGCCCCGTGATGCACGATGACCAGCACGGCACCGCCGTCGTGGTCCTCGCCGCGCTGACGGGAGCCGCCAAGGTCACCGGCCGCGAACTCGAAGGCCTGCGCGTGGTGGTGTCCGGCGCCGGAGCCGCAGGCATCGCCGTCGCGGAGATCCTCCTCACGGCCGGCATCAAGGATGTGGTGCTGCTGGACTCCCGCGGCGCCATCAGCGCGGAGCGCGCCGACATCGCCGCCGACCCCGCCAGCAAGAAGGCCCAGATGGCGCAGCGCAGCAACCCGCGCGGTATCACCGGCGGTCCCGGCGAAGCCCTCCTCGCCGCAGACGTCTTCGTCGGCGTTTCGTCCTCCAAGCTGGACGAGGAGCACCTGAAGCTGATGAACCACAGCTCCATCGTGTTCGCGCTGTCCAACCCCGACCCGGAAGTGCTGCCGGACGTTGCCGCCAGGTACGCGGCCGTCGTGGCCACCGGCCGCAGCGACTTCCCCAACCAGATCAACAACGTCCTGGCGTTCCCCGGAATCTTCCGCGGTGCGCTCGACGCCGGCGCCCGCCGCATCACCCCGGCCATGAAGCTGGCCGCAGCCCGCGCCATCGCTGAACTGGCTGAGGACAACCTGTCCGCCGACTACATCGTGCCCAGCCCGCTGGACCCGCGCGTCGCACCGGCCGTGACGGCCGCCGTCGCCGCCGCTGCAGCGGAAGGCGCCGTCTGAACCGGCGGGGCTGACTGAAATCACGACGGCGGTGCCTCCCCTTGCCGGGAGGCGCCGCCGTCGTCGTTCTTGAGCGAGCGCCTGGCAAAAGGGAGCGCCTCCGAAGCCGCCCGCCGCCGGACCCTAGACTGGGGGCATGAACGCCCAGACCGTCGTGACCATCCTGTGCGGCCTGGCCATCGTCGTGGGCGTGGCCGGCACCGTCATTCCCGTGCTGCCCGGGAGCTTCCTGATCGGCCTGAGCCTGCTGGCCTGGGCCATCTGGGGAGGCGAAGGGGCCACCGGCTGGGTGGTCTTCGGCATCGGCATGATTTTCGTGCTGGCGGGCATGGCGGCCAGTGCCGTGCTGGCCGGGCGCAAGCTCAAACAGCACAGAATTCCCAACCGGAGCGTCGCGGCCGGCATCGTGCTGGGCATCGCGGGCATGTTCCTCATCCCCGTGGTGGGCCTCTTTGTGGGCTTCGCCGCCGGGCTGCTGCTCAGCGAGCTCCACCGGACGCGGAACCTCGGCACCGCCCTGACCACCAGCTGGGCCGCCCTCAAAGCCACCGGCCTGGGCATCCTCGTGGAGTTCGGCCTGGCCTGCCTTGCCGCCAGTACCTGGGTGATCGGCGTGTGGGTGGGCGCGGCGTCAGGCTAGATTCGCGCGGCCACTAGCATGGAGGGATGAGCGCCGGGCAGATTCCAGGACCGATCTACCGCGACACCCGTGACCTCACTCCCTTTGGTGCCGGCCAGGTCCGGACGCCCGTGCGGGAAATCGCCGAGGGCGTCGGCGGATTGATCCATGGGGTGCTGGGCGGCCGGGATGCCGCCCTGATCAGCGTGGATGGCAGCGTCCCCAGGCTTAAGCTCCTCCCCGGCAAAGCCGCCAAGGCTGTGTACGACGCCATCTTCAACAGCACCGACCCGAACCGGCTGATCGCCGTGGGCCGGGAGTATCCCGGCTGGGCGGGCCTCTGCTACGTCATGGCCGGGCTGCTCGCGCACAAGCAGGGCGGGCACCTGCGCGCCGTTGAGCTGCTGCAGCGCGGCCTCAGCATCAGGAACGACGACGAAGCGAACCAGTTCGCGGCCAGCTACCTGACGCGTGTTGTCACCCGGGTGGAGGTCGCCGAGCGCATCGAGGTTCCGGTGCTGTTCAGTGAGGAGTCCGTGTTCCTCGCGCTGTCGCAGTCCCTGCGGGAGACGGGCCAGACGGAAGCCGCGCTTGAAGCGCTGACCATGCTCCCGCCGTCGCTGCCCACGGCACTGGCGAGGTGCGCGCTGGCCTACACCCTCGGGCGGGACCAGGAGGTGGTGGTCTGGACCGAAGGGCTGCTCAACGCCGACGACCTCTCCGCCGCCCTGCTGCTGGTCCGTGGGCGCTCCCTCCGCCGCCTCGGCGCCCATGAGCATGCGCAGCGGGCGCTGCGGGAGGTCCTGCGGCGGCGGAAAACCAGCATGGCCCTGCGCAACGATGCCATCACTGACCGCGCCCTGCTGGTGCTGGACAACGGCCGGAAATCCTTGAACCCCCGGGACTGGCGGCGCCGCCGCGCCGAACTCGAAACCTTCGAGGTCATCCGCAAGGATGTGGAGGCGCGAAGGCTTTGGGAGCAGGAGTGGAAGAAGCTGGAGGGCGACTGAGGGCCGCGTGCAGCCTTTTTTCGCCGTGCGGCCCCTTGTCGGCGGGGTACCGCCGGGGTATACCGGACAAATGACCGACGCAATCAGGCAGTGGATGGAAAAGTACATCGCGGCGTGGGAAACGAACGCGCCAGACGATATCCGGGCGCTCTTTGCCGAAGACGCCGTCTACGCCACCCGGCCGTATGATCCGGACGCCTGGCGTGGCCGCGAGCAGATCGTGGACCGGTGGATTGCCTCCGCCGACGAGCCCGAGGACTGGAGGTTCGAGTGGTCCGTGCTCGGATCCGACGGCGACCTCGCGTTCGTGCAGGGGCGTACCACGTACCTGGATGACCGGCCCAGCTACGAGAATCTCTGGGTCGTCCGGTTGGCGCCGGACGGGCGGGCGACTGCCTTCACCGAGTGGTTCATGGAGCGCAAGACCTGATTCCACCCCGGGGAGTGCCGGCTGGCCGTGACCGCTTAGCCGTGACCGGGGAGGAGGGGCAGAAGCTGCTCGGCGAGCAGCGCGGTGCCGAGGCACACCATGATGATGCCGCTGGCCAGCGTCACCCGGCGGGCGGCCCCCGGCCGGGACTGGAGCAGCCTCCGGGACAGCAGGGCCACGGCCGTGTACACGACGGCGGCCAGCAGCACGAACGTCAGGCCCAGCAGCCCTGACTGCACCGGCACGGGCAGCGGAGCCTCGGCACTGACGAACTGGGGCACAAGGGCCACGAAGAACAGCAGGCCTTTGGGGTTGATGCCGCTGGTCCCCATCCCCTGGAAGAAGGCCCGGAGCTGGTTCCGGCCGGGATTCTCCGCGGTGTCCGCGACGGTGAAGCTCGCTCCCCGCCAGGACCGCATGGTGCTGGCTCCCAGCCACAGCAGGTAAGCGGCGCCCGCGACGGTGATCCATCGGAGGAGCCCAGGCAGGGCGGCAAGCAGGGCTGCCAGCCCGGCCACCATGAGCACGGTGTGAAGCACATAGCCGCTACAGAGGCCCGCCACCGCCGGCACGAAGCTGCGGCGGCCGAGCCCGGCTGTGATGGTGTAGGCCCAGTCCACTCCGGGGGTGCAGGCCAAGGCGGCGGCGACCACCACGAAGGCTATGAAAAGCTCAGGATTCATGGCGGGGCTCCTCATCGACGGGATATGCGAAAAGCCTAGGAAATTAAGCGCCATAAGTGTTCCCTGATTTCGCGCAGACTCCTGCCCCGGCGGTAAGATTTTTGCGTGATTGACCACATCGACAGAAACATTTTGCGCCACCTCAAGGAGGACGGGCGGATGACCGCCACGGCACTCGCCTCAAAGGTGGGGCTGACCGTGGCGCCGTGCCACCGCCGGCTCCGTGACCTGGAGGCCTCGGGGGTGATCCGCGGATACAAGGCGGACATTGACCCGGCCGCCGTCGGGCTGGGCTTCGAGGCGATCGTCTTCGTGACACTGCGGCAGGGGGACCAGCCCACCATGGAGATCTTCGAGAACCGCGTTGCCGACAACCCCAACATCGTGGAGGCGCAGCGGCTGTTTGGCTCGCCGGACTACCTGCTCAAGGTGATAGCGGAGGACCTGCCGTCCTACCAGCGGTTCTACGACAGCGAACTGACGGTACTGCCCGGCGTCGAACGGCTCACCTCAACGCTGGTGATGAAGAACCTCAAGTCCAACGCCGGCCCGCCGGTATAGCGGCCGGCGGCCCTGGGAAGGCTCCCTGCTTGCAGCGGGTGTCCAGGCTTAAATGCGGCAGGCCGCGGAAGGAGATCTTCCGCGGCCTGCCGGTTGTGGTGTGTTTCGGGCGCCCTGTTTAGCGGGGGTTCAGGACAGACGCCTGGAAGCCGCCCTGCCTGTTGCCCGCGTAAAGCCACAGCTTGCCGTCCGGGGCCGTCGCGATCAGGCCGGGGCTGGCGGTTCCGGCGAACCGGCCCACGTTGGCTATGGACTTGTAAATGTTCCAGGCGCTGCCCAGCTGCTTCCTAGCAAGGAATCCTCCGCCGCCGTTTCCTGGATAGAGCCACAGCTTGCCATCGGTGGTGGTGGCCATGAGGTCGTTCCTGCCGTCACCGGTGAAGTCGTCAGCGCTGACAATCTGGTTGAACACGTTCCATCCGTAGCCGAGCGGCTTGCGGGTCTGCAGCCCGCCGACGCCGTTGCCGGGGTAGAGCCAGAGCTGCCCGTCCTCTGACTGGGCGAGGAGGTCACTCTTTCCGTCGCCGGTGAAGTCCCCGGGTGACAGGAAGCGGCTGAAGCCGGTCAGGGACCTGCCCAGGAGCTTTCTGGGCAGCATGGTGCCCCTGCCGTCGGTCGGGTAGACCCACAGCACGCCCGCTGCATCCCGTGCTATCAGGTCCAGTCCGCCGGTTCCGTCAAAGTTGCCGGCGCTGAAGATCTGGTCATAGGTCTGCCATCCGGAGTTGAGTTGCCGGGCGGCCTGGAAACCGCCGGAGCCGTTGCCGGGGTGGAGCCACAGCGTTCCCTGCGGTGTGAGCGCGAAGATGTCCGCGCGGCCGTCTCCTGTGGCGTCCCCGGCTTCCCAGACCTGGCGGAACTCGTCCCAGTCCGTGCCCGGGACCGTGACGCGGGTGGCGAAGCGGCCGGTCTCGTTGCCGGGGTACAGCGCCGCGGGACCCGTTGCGGTGGTGGCCAGCAGGTCCTTTTGCCCGTCTCCAGTGAAGTCCTGCCCGCCGATGAGGTCCTTGAACGAACCCCAGCCGCTCCCCAGGTTGGTGGGGGCGAGGAATCCGCCGGCCCCGTTTCCCGGATAGAAGTAGAGCGATCCGGTCTGGCTCCGCGCGAACAGCCCGCCGCGGGCGGGGGCACTGAAACCACTGGCCGGAGCGACAGCGCTGAAGGCAGCCCAGCCGGAGCCCGCGTTGCTCGGAAGCAGGAGGCCGTCCTTGCCGTTTCCGGGGTACACCCAGAGTGTTCCATCGAATTTGATGCCGGCCAGGTCTGCCTTGCCGTCTCCGGTCAGATCGCCGGGAGCGACGATACGCTGGAAAATCTGCCAGCCGCCCCCGATGCGGATGCGGGGAAGGAAACCGCCCTTGCCGTTGCCGGGGTACAGCCAGAACTCGCCCGCCGAGGTGCGGCCGAAGATGTCCGGGATCCCGTCTCCGGTGAAGTCGACATCGCCGACCACCGTGTTGAAGATGTTCCAGCCGCCGGCGAACCGGACGGGTGCCCCGAGCTTGTTTCCGGCCTGGCCGGCGAGCAGCATGAGGGAACCGTCGGATTCGCGGGAGAGCACGTCCGCGCGCCCGTCGCCGTTGAAGTCGCCGGCCGAGAACTGGATCTTTGCCCGCAGTGCTGGATCGGCATTGATGGTCACGGTGGCGTAGTCGGCCGTGACGGCGTTGATCGTCACCGTGGTTCCGGCATGCGTGGTGAACGTGCGTCCGGCCTGCCAGGCGTGGTTCGCGCTGTAATAGCCGCTGAAGGGAATGGTGGACGGCATGAGCGTCAGGGATGAGACGGGAGTCGCGCCGCCGCGCTGCACGATCTTCACGCCGCGGTTGCCGGCGTAGTCGCTGCTCAGGTAGCTGTCGTAGCCCACGGGCTGGCGCAGCTCGAGGTAGTAGGTCTCCCGGCTGATGGGGTCGGTGAACTTGAGGGCCCGGTTCGCGAGTGTGCCGCCCCAGGGCCGCAGCGTGTAGCTCTTGATGCCTGTCGCAATCCCCAGGTCGCGGACTTCATCGCCCCGGCCGAGTCCCCGGGAGTCCCAGAAGGGGGAGCTGACGACGGGCATGCTGTACCGCGAAGCGCCCATCAGGTCGGTGGTGTCGCCGTATTCACGGATGTAGCAGCTTGAGTCCTTGAACTGGCCGGTGCTGGTGGTCCCTACGTCGTTGACGCCGCTGCCGCACTGCAGGGCGTCCGCGTGCATGGCCCCCAGCACGTGGCCGAACTCATGCGTGAGGACGCTCTTGGTGAAGGTGGTGTTAATCTGCGGCATCAGGACGCGGCCGCTGTTGCCGTTGCTGCTGAACCCGGCGCCCAGCGCACCGTAGGAGAGCGTCGAGGTCGGGATGAAGACCACGAGCGCGGTATTGGTGCTGTAGGTCCACTTCAGCTCGCTGGTGATCTTGTTGATGAGGTCGTAGTAGGACATCGAGGAGGTGGCGGCAGACTGGTGCCCCGCGAGCCGGCTCGTGACGGTCATCGAGATGCGGCCGTTGGACATCGCCTTCCAGTAGTTGCTGGTAGCCACGATCGCCTGGTCCGCCGCCGTCATGGAGACCGCGTTCTTGTTGTCCGCGAGCTTGGCTGTCACCAGTTTGATCTTCATGGGCGCGGAAGCCAGGACCCCGGCCTCCGCCTGGAGGGCGGATCCGGTCGGTGGAGTGTCCATGGGGACGCCCGGCGCCGATTCGTACATATGCTCCCCGTGCGGGGTGCCCGGCACCAGTTGCGTGGCGGGCGCATCGGCGGCGTGATCAGTCGCGTTATCTGTTGATGCCGCGAACGTGGGGCTCACCGGCAGGGATACCAGGCCGGCGGCGAAGACCAGCAGCCCGGTCGCTGCGGCTGTTGAACGGGAAAATGAGCGCATGGAGTTCCTTAGTGAGACCGAACCCTGGCTGAGACCTTGGGATGGAGGGCGCATCTGCCGCCGGAAAGGATCCCGGCGGCAGATGCTGAATCAGGCTACAGTCGGCGCCGCAGGACCGCCGTCAGGTTATCCGCAGTTTTAAGCAATGATTTGCGCAGGACCGGCGTGGCGGCTGAGGCGCGCCGTCAGCCGCCGAGCAGCCCCGTGGTCCGGTAGGGAATAACCTCTCGCAGGAACATGCTCGTGGACGTCCGGACGATCCCCGGGCAGAGCCGGATCTCTTCGGACACCCGGTACAGATCGTCCGGGCTGGTGGCCACCACGCGGATCAGCAGATCGGTATCCCCGGCCGGCGCATGGCACTCGAGCACTTCCGGGATTTTCCGGAGGGCGGCGATGGCCTCGTTGAGGTGGCTCTGGTCCAGTTCGGCGCTGACTGCCGCCGCCACTCCACGGCCCAGCGCAGCAGGAAGCACGCGGCTGCTGTTCGGACGGAGCGCGCCCGACTCCGTCATCCGTTCCAGCCGCGACTGCACGGTCCCGCGGGCCAGGCCAAGGCGTTGGGCGAGCACCATGATGGGGAGCCGGGGATCGTCGTCGAGCGCCGCGAGGATCCTCCGGTCTGTCGCGTCCAGCTGCTGCAATCTGATCACTCCCTGTCGGTTCGACGCATGGTTATTGATCAATCTGACCACTCGGGGATGCGCCCTTTGCGCCAACTGTAGGGCTTCTGTTCAAATAGTGGCAACGAAGGGCGCGGCCACCGCCAAGCCCCGCAGGCTTACAGGGCCTCCGGCACACCACCCGGTCCCTGGACGACGCTTCCCGCAAGGAAGCCGCCGCTGATTGACACTTGTTCACGCATCGTCTTTCCGCAAGTTTCCGCAAGTTTCCGCAAAGCAGTGCCGCACTTCCGCCAGGAACCGGTACGGCAAGAGCCCCTGAGCCACCGAGCCCCGCATACGCCGGGACCGCGCGGTAGCTGAGGGGCGCTTGTGCTGTTCGGCATAGGCTGGACGACATGACAAGTGCCGGCCGTTTCGCCCCCAGCCCGTCCGGTGAACTCCATGTGGGCAACCTGCGGACGGCGATGCTCGCGTGGCTTTTCGCGCGCTCAACCGGCAGGCGGTTCCTGCTGCGCGTCGAGGACCTGGACCGCGCCCGTGCCGGGGCGGAGGCGCAGCAGCTCCGCGACCTGACGGTCATCGGCGTTTCGTGGGACGGTGACCCCGTGCGCCAGACCGACCGCGGACCGCTGTACGCGGCAGCGATCGACCGGCTGGCGGACGCGGGACTGACCTACGAGTGTTTCTGCACGCGGAGGGAGATCCAGGAGGCGCCGTCCGCGCCGCATGCGCCCCAGGGCGCCTACCCGGGGACCTGCCGGAAGCTCTCGACGGCGGAAGTCGCTTTCAGGAGGTCGGTGCGGCCGGCTGCCGTCCGCCTGCGCTCGTCGGTCACGGAGTGGACGGTGCAGGATGCCATGCACGGCACTTTTACCGGCGTGGTCGACGATTTTGTGCTCCGCCGCAACGACGGTGTGACGGCGTACAACCTGGCGGTGGTGGTGGATGATGCCGAACAGGGCATAGATCAGGTGGTGAGGGGCGATGACCTGCTGCCATCCACGCCTCGGCAGGCATACCTCGCCTCGCTGCTGAATATGCCCGTTCCGGAATATGCCCATGTGCCGCTGGTGGTCAATGCCCACGGCGCACGGCTGGCCAAGCGGGACGGGGCGGTCACGCTGGGCGACCTTGCCGCCGTCGGGATCCGTGCGGACGCTGTCCGCCGGATGATCCTGGACTCGCTGGAGCTGCCGGCGGATTCCCTGGAGTCCGCTCTCGGCGCGTTCGATCCTGCGGCCCTCCCGCGGGAGCCCTGGGTCTGGCCGGGTGTGTAGTTGGAGGCGGTGGGTACGCTGAGGGTATGCCAGAACAAGGAACGTCGGAAGCACGATTCACCGTAGAGACCGCCAAGGTGCTGGCCGAAGTGGCGCACAACCGCCAGAAGGACAAGCTCAAGCGCCCGTACCGCGAGCACGTGCTGGCCGTAGGGGACGCGCTGGAGGACTTCGACGACGACATCCGGATCGCCGGGTACCTCCACGACATCGCGGAAGACACCCCCATGACCAGGCAGGCGCTGCTCGACATGGGCGTCTCCGAGCGCGCCGTGGGGATCATCGAGCGCGTCACGAAGCGGCTGCACGACAACCCGGACGATTATCAGGCCGGCATCCGCTTCATTGCCCAGGACCATGACGCCACACTCGTGAAAATCGCCGACAATGCGCACAATTCCCTGCCCGAGCGGGTGCAGGCCCTGGCCGAGAAGTGGCCGGACAGGCCGCCCGTCACCCGGTATGCCGATGCCAGGCCCGTGTTGTACGCCGCGGTTCCCGAGGAGGAAGTCCGGAAAATCCTGGCGAGGGTGAACCCTTGGCTGCTCGAGGAACTGGACGACCGCCTGGACGAGGCGGACGACACCGACTACGAGAATCTCTCCTACGAAGAGGCCCCGCAGGATGAGCCTGTCGAGACCACTCCGCAGGGCGAGACCACTCCGCTGGTCGAGACCGCCGAGACCGCCGAGCCGGGCGGCGCACCCAGGGACTAGCCGTGCTCGCCTACGTCCTCACGCGGTACGGCGCGGCAGACGCCATGGAGTTCCGGGACGTCCCCGAACCGCGTCCCGGACCCGGTGAGGTGCGGATCCGGGTGGCTGCCGCAGGGCTCAACCCGGTCGACTACAAGATGCGCCAGGGAAAGCTGCGGGTCATCAGCGGCCACCGCCTTCCCATCATCGCCGGCTGCGAGGTGGCCGGAACGGTGGACGCCGTGGGCTTGGGAACGAGCGGGTTCGACATTGGGGACCGTGTGTATGCGCGCGTGGACAAGGCCACCCTCGGCGCTTTTGCGGAGCTGGTGTGCGTGCAGCAGGGGCACGTCGCCCCCATGCCGGTGTCGCTGGGGTTCGCCGAAGCGGCGGGCCTGCCGTTGGCAGGCCTGACGGCGCTTCAGGCCCTGCGCGACGAACTCTCCGTCCGGAAGGGCACCAGGCTCTTCATTTCCGGTGGCGCGGGTGGAGTGGGAACGCTCGCGATTCAGCTGGCTAAGCACTTCGGTGCTGAGGTGACCACCACGGCGTCCCCGCGCGGCGACGAACTGGTGCGTAAACTGGGCGCGGACCGGGTGATCGACTACACCCGGAAGCGGATTGGCGACGAACTCCAGGTCTATGACGCCGTGCTGGACCTGGTGGGCGGCGGAACGCTGAAGCAGTCTTTCCGGATCCTCAAGCCCGGAGGCATGGTGGTGTCGATCGCCGGAGTCCCCGAACCGCTGACCGCCCGGAAGGACCTGGCCGCCCCCGGCTGGGTCGCGGCGCTCTTCTGGGCGATCAGCCTTCCGGTCCGGCTGCGGGCGAAGCGGGCGCGCGCAAGCTACCGGTACCTTTTCATGCATCCCAGCGCGGACGACCTGCGCTTCCTCGCCAGGTTGGTGGATGAGGGGGTGCTTCAGCCTGTCGTTGACAGCGAGTATCCGTTCGGCAGCATCGCTGACGCCTTCGCCGCCCTGGAGCAGGGCCATGCCAAGGGCAAAATCGTGGTTACTCTGCCGGCCGCGCCCCGGTAGCCCCGCGTTCCAGGTGCTCCAGCGCTGCGCTCATTTTCGCTGTACCGCGCTTCTCATCAATCACAATCGACACCCCCAGGGCCAGCACAATGACAAGCAAGCAGACGGGCACCGAGACCCCGGCGGCAGCAAGTCCAACGCTGCCCACCAGCGCGACCACGACGCCGACAGCCACGGCAATGACGGTGCGGTCCACGCAGATCATGACGCTGAACAGCCACGTCAGGGAGAGTTTGAACAGCGCCACGGGTACCGCAATGCTGGCCACGGCCACAGCGGCGCTGATGTGGGCCTGATGGTCGATGTAGTAGGCAGCTACGTGCAGTCCGGCGCCAGTTGCGGCGATGGCAGCGAAGATGGGCATGTGCCCGTAACCAAAGAAGAATGAGCGGTGCCGCTGGAGGTGCAGGGCGGGGCCGGCGGGCAGTATGAAGTAGATCCACCACATGGCGAACGCGAGGGCCGTTCCGCCGAAGCCCACGAGTGCAGCGTCCAGGGTCCAACCGTGGTTGGCCACAATGGCCCGGAGGGTCTCGATGGCCCCGATCAGGCATTCACCCAAGGCAATGATGGCGAGCAGCCCGTAGCGCTCGGCGATATGGTGCGCGTGCCACGGGGTCCGCATGGAGCGCTCGGCGACGTATGGCGTGGCCATCTCCAAGATGAACAGGGGCGCAGTCATGAGGAAAGTGGTCAGGATGTCCGCCTCAATGATGAGCACCCCGATCCACCCTAGCTGCACCACGCCAAGGTACGTAGCGTAGCGCTGGCAGGTCTGCCGGCGCGCGGGATCCTGCCGTGCCGCGCGCAGCCACTGGAACACCAGGGCCAGGCGCATGATCACGTAGCCGCCCACCATGACGGCGTTGTCTACATGGTCGCCCTCCACGAGCGAGTGGAACATCGGCTCAAGTCCCATGGCCAGGATCAGCACACCGAGAAGCTGGACCATGGTAACCACGCGGAACACCCAGTCGTCGGTGTCGTAGGCGCTGGCGAACCAGGTGAAGTTGATCCAGGCCCAGATCACGGCGAACATCGCGAAGGAGAAGCCCAGCAGGCCGGCACCGAAGTGGGCTTCGGAAATCTCGTGGGCAAACTGGCTTCCGGCCACTCCGAAGGCAATGACAAACGTCAGGTCGAAGAACAGCTCCAGCGGCGTGGCTGCCCGGTGTTGCTCATGTGGGTCGCGGCCGCCCATGCGGGCCATGGCATGCCGGAGGGGATTGTTGGACATGGCTCAAAGAGTACCGCCGGGGGCAGGGCCCGCTCCACTGCCGCCCGGAGCTGCTCAGGAGGAGCCAGGACCAGCAACGGCCGAGGCAGCCCGTGCGCGCCACAGCAGGCCGATGTAGGCCAGGTCGAAGATGCTGCAGAGCGCACCCACCCCAAGGACCAAGGGGGAATTCCCGTACCACCCGTACACCACGGTGGGCGCCAGCGTGCCGATCCACTTCGCCACGGCGATCAGCAGGGACTGGCTCCTGGTGCCGCCGCGGGCCACGAACATCGCGATGAACAGCCCGGACATCAGCAGGTTCTGCAGGAACGCCGCATACCGTGCGGCGTCGTCCCAGCCGAACTCCACCACGAACAGCCCCTGCACCGCGAAGGCCGCAATCCCCAACAGGACGCCCCAGCCCACGAAGAGTTTCGGCGTGACCCACGCCGGCAGTTCGGACCTGCCGAACCTGAAAAAGGTATACAGGACCAGGACGTCAGCCAGGGCCCACGCGATGTTGAAGACGCCCTGCGCAGAAAGCCCCGTAACGGCGGACCGTGAGGCGTAGATGACCTCCCAGGCGAAGTTCAGAGCCAGCGCCGCCGCCGGAATGGCATAACTCCGGTCCCTGAATCCGATCCGTATGGCCTCGATGTACACCAAGGACCAGGCCAGCCCGCTCACAATCGTCAGGAACAGGATCACGGCCCCTTCTCCTTCCCCCAATTCGCCGCCGAGTTCGCCGGAACGGACTGGGGGCGCCGGAAACTTACGGCGACCCCGCAGGTTTCCGGCGACTCCGACCCGCTAACGCGCCGAACTGGCCCGGCTGACCTACACGCGGCCCAGGGCGTCGATGTCCTCGAGGAACTGCTCGTGGGCCTCCTTGCTCACCGTCGTCCGGGTGTCGGCGATGGCGTCGAGGTAGTCCTCCGTGGCGGGGCCCTTCCGGACGGCCTCCCGGACGGAAACGGAGCCCCCGGAGGCCAGCCCGCCGTCGTCGTACACTGCCTTTTCCAGCGCCCGCTGGGAGGCGCTGCGCGCCGCGAACTCGATATCCGCAGGGGAGAAGCCCTCGGTGCGGTCCACGAGCAGCTCGACGTCGACGTCGTCCACCACCGCGGCGGGGATGAAGCGCTGCCACATGGCTTCGCGGGCCTGGCGGTCGGGCAGCCCGATGGGAATGACGTAGTCGAAACGGCCGTGGCGCAGAAACGCCGAGTCCAGGGCCCGGATGAAGTTGGTGGCGCAGACCAGCAGGCGGCCGGGCTGCTCGCGGAAGGCCGGAATGATCTTGAGGAGTTCGTTGGTGACGCCCTGCAGCGGCGACGGCGGCTCGCCCGAGCGCTGTGACGCGATCTCCTCCACCTCGTCGATGAACACCACGGCGTGCTCCAGCTCGGCGATCTCCAGGAACGTCTCGCGCAGCGCACCTGCCAGGCCCTTGGGGTCAGAGGCCAGCCGGGACGGGAACACCTCCACGAACGGCCACTCCAGGCGGGATGCAATCGCCTTGGCGAAGGTGGTCTTGCCCGTTCCCGGAGGACCGAACAGCACGACGGCGCGAGGCGGCACCACGCCGTATTCGTCGGCGAGGTCGGCCTCGGCCAGGGGGAGGACCAGCCGGCGCTCCAGCAGCTCCTTCTCGCGGCGCATGCCGGCCACGTTTTCCCACAGGTCGCGGGCGAGGACACGGCCGCCCAGCAGGCTAAGCGGCTCAAGCTCCTGGCGCTGGACGGGAATGGTCCGCTCGAAGTAGCGCAGGTTCTTCTTCAGCAGGAAGCCGCGGCTCAGGAAGGCCTCCACCCGGGTTTCGGACTCCGGCATGAGCGCTGAGAGCTTGTTCAGGCCGTGCGGTGCCATGCGGTTTTCGACGGCGGCCAGCAGCGAGGTGCCGATCCCGCGGCCGCGGTACTCGGGCAGCGTGGCCAGGAAGACGATCCAGCCCTGGTCATGGGCAGCCCGGCCGACGGCGGCACCCACCACCTGGTCGCCCTGCACGGCCACGACTGCATGGTCCTTTTCGCACGAGGCCAGCACTTCGGAGAGCGCGTAAACGGGCTCAACATTCGTGGCCTTGAGGGACTCCCACAGGTGCAGGATGCCGTCCATGTCAGCCGAGTGAAAGTCCCTGATCCGCCAGTTGGTCATGAAGTTGCTCCTGTGGTTTCGTCGTTGAGCCAGGGCTCAGGTGCTCTGCTGAGCATAGGTGATCGGGCCCGCGCACGGGGTTGCGGGTGGGTTGCGTTACGCCAGGGCGGGCCCCGATCTACGGCTGGGAATGGTCCTGGCCCTTGGAGCCTTTCCAGAGATGGTGCGTGCGGTGGCTGCCGTCCGTGTGGACCACCAGGACCGGGCAGTCAGCGTGCGAGACGCAGGCCGAGCTCACGGACCCCAGGTGCATGCCGAGGAACCCGCCGTGGCCGCGGCGCCCCACGACCAGCATCGCCGCACCGGCGCCGGCGTCCACAAGCTTGGCCGGTGCCGGTCCGCGCACCAACTCCTGGCTCATGCCCTCCGGCGCATCCGGACCGAAGGCCTTGGCGATGGCCTCGGCGAGGGTCTTTGCAGCGGACTCCTCGAACGCCGCAAAGTCCGGGGGAACGTAGCCGGCATACATCTGCGGGAAGTCCCAGCACGCGACGGCGTGGATCCGGGTGTCCAGGGCGGGCGCCAGCCGGGCCGCGAGCCGCAGCGCCTGGACCGATGATTCCGAGCCGTCGACGCCGACGACTACCTTTCCTGCCGTGTCCATCATGTTCTCCTTCGAAATGCCGATACTCCTGCGCCGCTAGCTTGACGGCCCCTGCAGCTGCACCCCTGCGGGCGCGGCCTCGCGGAACCGGGCATCGATCTGCACCACGTCCCGGCCGGCGCGCTGCAGGAGGCTGGCGGCCACCCCTGCACGGTATCCGGAGGCGCAGTGCACCCAGATCCGCCCCTCCGGAAGCTCGCCGAGCCGGCCCAGCAGTTCGTGCAGCGGCACGTTCACAGCACCTGCCACGTGGGATTCGGCGAACTCATCCGCCCGCCGCACATCGAGCACGGTGTCCTCGGGCGGCTTCTCATGCACGACGGCGGCCCAGCCGGTCCGCGGGTAGGAGGCCACCGGGGCGTTCGGCGCCAGGGCTGCGGGGTCTGTTCCGACGGCGGCGTCCGGCCGGTCGACGCCGATCCGGGAGAGGTCACGGACGGCGTTTTGCAGGTCCTCCCGGCTGCCCACCAGCGTCAGCTTCTCGCCCCAGGGAATCACCCAGCCCAGGTAGGAGCTGAATCTGGTCCCTGAGCCGTATTCGAAGCTCACGGCGCCCTTCAGGTGGTTGCTGGCGAAGGCCATGCGGCGGCGCAGATCCACCACCCATTCGCCGTTGGCCAGCCGGTCGGCCAGCTCGTCGGCGCCGGGCGGCTCCGGCAGGCCCAGGTCGGCGGGTTGCGGGCCGGTGAGGTTGATGGGGGCCATGTGCGCGTAGTACGAGGGGTAGGCCGCAAGGTTGTCCAGGAGTTCGGCGACGAAGTGCTCGGGATCAGGATCGGTGAGTGCGTGGTTCGTGGCGAGCTGCTCGCCGATGGTCGATGCCTTGGAGGAACTGGACGGCCCCACCGAGCAGAACGATCCGAAGCCGTGTGTGGGATACAGCGCCGCTGCGGGTCCCGCCTCATCAGCCAGCCGGCGGACGGAGGCGTACTGGTCCCTCGTCAGGCCATCGGTGTCTGCGGGGCCGAGCAGATCGGTCCGCCCCACCGAGCCGTACAGCAGGCTGCCGCCCGAGAATACGGCCTGCTGCCCGTCATCGGATGTGACGATGTAGGACAGGTGGGTGTGCGTGTGCCCGGGGGTGCCCACGGCCCGCAGGGTGAGGCGGCCGATCGGCAGGGTCTGGCCGTCCGCTATGGGTTGCCGCTCGAAACCGACGGCGTCGGCTGCGTTGACCAGGTACGTGGCACCGTGGGCGCGGGCAAGGATCAGGCCGCCGGTGAGGTAGTCGTTGTGGATGTGGGTTTCGGCGACGTGGGTGATGCGCACCCCGGCGGCGCGGGCGGCGTCCTCGATGCGGTCCGTGTCGCGCTGGGCGTCGACCACCAGGGCCACGTGGCCGTCGTGGACCAGGTAGCTGCGGTCCCCGAGCTGCGGGGTCTCGATGACAACCACGTCCATAAGCCGGTCCTTCGCGCGAAACCTCGTGCAGTTCTGCTCCACTTTGCCGTCCTGCGCTGAGGCACCGGCCCGGAACGGCGGGTCCGGTGCCTCTCGGGGCTGCCGAAAGCGGTGCAGAAATGCCCGACCTTCTAAGTCAGACCGGCTCAGACCTTCAGGGGAACGGGGTGGACCTCGTCTGCGGGATGGCCCGTGCGTTCGTGGATGCGCCTCACCGCATCCGCCGAAGGAGCCTCCGACAGGCAGTAGACGACTCCAGCGTCGGGATCGGCCCAGGCACTCTTAAAATTGACGTTTTCCTCATTCTGAATCGCAAGGTCGGCCTCGTGGGCAGCCTTAAGGTCCTCCCTGGTTAGGCCCTTCATATTGTGGTGGACATCCATGAATTCCGGCATGATGACGCTCCCTACATTGATTCGACGATGAATACTCGGGGTGGGGCTGACGGTAGACCCGTGCTCTGCGCCCGTCAAGAGGATTAAAGGCAGAACGACGGCGGCACCTGCGGTTCCGTGAAAACAGAACCGCACGTGCCGCCGTCGTGGTCAACAAGCTGCCCATCCAGGGGCGCGGTGGGGGTTAGATGCGGTCGGCGGCTCCGGGGCCGGGGCGGTTGGCGATGACGGGGGACATGCCGGTGAAGCCGTCGCGGGTTTCGGCGATTTCGTGGATTTGCTTGCGGCAGGCGTACCAGCCGGCGACCATGAGGGCGCAGGCGACGAGGGTCACGAGCAGGGTGAGCGGGGATTCG
>NZ_JAFHKT010000098.1 GCF_017052465.1 Arthrobacter pascens | reverse complement strand
GGCGGGTGGGGGCCCCCCCGGGCCCGGGGGAAAAAACAGCCTTCCGCCGGGGGGGGGGGGGGCTGGTCGGGCCCCACCTAAATTTTTTCCGGGCCGGTAAACCCCCGGGGGGGGGGGGCCCCGTGGGGGGGGGCCCCCGCCGCCGTCGTCGTGTATCCGGCCTGAAAAAAATGTTCGTTGCCGCGTAACCTGCGCACCGTCCGCTGCGATTACGTATGTGTAAGCGCCGGGCCGGGGCTGTCCCCCATCGGTCCCCGGTCCGGCCTTCAGTCAACCAAAGGATGTTTTTTTCTTATGAAGAGTGTTAGCAAGACCACCCGGATCGCTGTCGGTGCCGCCATCATCGCTGTCGGAGGTTTCTCCAGCATTGGACTGGCCAACGCTGCCCAGGTAGCCAGCTCGCAGCATGCAGAGGTGACCCCCGCTACGCCCGCCGTTCCGGCCACGCCGGACGTTCCCGCCACCCCCGAGGTGCCGGCTGTTCCTGCCGTTCCGGCCACCCCCGCCGTTCCGGCCACGCCGGACGCCAAGGCCAAGGCTGCCGGCGAGGCTGCTGACGCCGCGGATGCCGCTGTGGAAGCGGACAAGGACGCCGTCAACGCCAAGGTCAACGCCTCGGGCGCCGGCAACGCTGCAGGTGCTGACGTGACCGCCGCAATTCCCGCCACCCCGGCTGTTCCGGGCGGCGCCGGCGTTCCGGCCACCCCGGCCGTTCCCGCCACCCCGGCTGTTCCGGAGGTTGCAGACAACGTGGCCAAGCCGGCCGCGCCGTCCGTGTCCGGCGGCGCCGACGTCCACGCCGAAGCAGACGCCCCTGCCGACCTGCCCGAGGCTGGCAAGTAACACGATCCCGCACTGGGATCGCGCAACAGGGCGATCCCCAAATAGGGGTGCAAGGTGTGCGGCGGCTAGGCTTACTACCGCCGCACACCAGCAGTAAGGGAAGGACAGCTTCTTGGCAGCCCAGCTGAGCGATGACGAATTGTCAGCCGCCCTTGCTGGCGACCCCTCCGGCTTCAGCGCTGTCTACACAACGATTTCCCCGGCCGTTCTCGGTTACTTCCGCGCCCGCGGCGTGGACGATGCCGAAGCCCTGACCCAGGACGTTTTCGTGGATGTGCTGCCAAAACTGACCGGCGTCAAAGGCGGCCACGCCGGGTTGCGAACGTTCATCTTCTCAGTGGCGCACGCCCGGCTCGTCGACTACCGGCGCCGGTCCGCCAGAACGCCCCAGCTGACCGAATTCGACCCGTTGCAGGACCAGAGGTGGTCCCGCTCCGCCGAGGACGAGGTTCTCGGGTCGCTGGGCGGAATCGCCTCCACGCTTTCCATGCTCAACGATGAACAGCGGGAAGTCCTGGTCCTGCGGATCGTCGCAGACCTTTCGGTCGAACAGGTGGCCGGCATTATGAACAAGACTCCCGGAGCCATCAAACAGCTCCAGCGGCGCGGGCTCCTTGCCCTGCGCGAACTCGTCAAGGAAAAGGACCACGCAGCATCATGAGTGTCACGCCGACAGGCCGCGAAGAAGGAGAGATCCAGGCGATCCTCCTGGATTCCGGGCTCGAAGAGGACGCCGATCTTCGCAGGTCCCTCGAGGAACTGCGCGGACTGGCACAGGTCGCTGCCCCGGCGCCGCGTGCGGACCTCGCCGCGCTGCTCACACCGGGCGTGTCCAGCCTGGAAGTCCGGCGCCGCAAGAAGCAGCGGAGGATGGGCATCGTGGTGAGCGCCGCAGTGGTCGGGGCAATGG
Source organism: Arthrobacter pascens (assembly GCF_017052465.1). Taxonomy (GTDB): domain Bacteria; phylum Actinomycetota; class Actinomycetes; order Actinomycetales; family Micrococcaceae; genus Arthrobacter; species Arthrobacter pascens. The sequence continues at coordinate 39,051 of NZ_JAFHKT010000098.1, read as the reverse complement.
GCCTTGGCGCCGGCGCCGTGGCCGCAGCCAGCGAGGACTTCCGCCGCAGCGTCGGCCACACGGTGGTGAGGATTCTCCAGCCTGTTGGCCAGACGACCACACCCAAGACCGATAACGCCCCTCCTGCACCCGCCGACATGCCTCCGCTGCCGGGGCAGACGGGCACCGGGACGGTGGCTTCAGCGCCGGTCCAGGCGGGGACCACCTCGCCGACAGCGCCGGCGGGGGCCGAACCGGGCCCTTCGAACGGTTCAGCTGACCCCCGCGGCGGTAATCAGAGCCCGACGCCGGCATCCGACCTGCCCGCGCAGGTACCCGCCGTTCCGGGGACCGGCGCGGCTCCCAAGCTGCCGGCCAAGCCGCTGCCGTCACTTCCCTCGCTGCCGCACCCTGTGCCCGGCAGCGTGCCCACCGCGATCCCGGCAGACCCTGTCCCCGGAAAGCCCTGACCCCGCCCGGGAAAAGTTTTCAAAGTTTTTTGGAATCCGCGTAACCTTTCGGGCCCGCCCGTCGATTACCCCAGTGAGAGTGCCGGGCTGGTCATTGTCCCCCATCAATGTCCAGCCCGGCATTTTTCATATTCCGGCCCATTCTGCAGTCTTCGAGCCCGACGGCGGTATCCGCCGGGGCCCTCTGCGCCGCCTCAATGCCGTCTCTGTGCTGCCCGGGTCGCCGCCCGCTGGTGCTCATTTATTCGATGATCGTGGGCAAAGTCCGCCAGAGTAGGCTTGATGCATGGCACACGTTAACGATCGGGCAGTGGTTGAACGCCTCATGCGAACGAAGGGGACGTGGGCCATCGTTGGCCTCAGCACGAACGAATGGCGCTCAGCCTACGACGTGGCCCTGTACGTCCGCGACCGCATGGGCATGGAGATCATCCCCGTCAATCTGCATGGCGACGATGTCCATGGGGAAAAGGGGTACCGCACGCTGGCCGACATACCGGCGGAGAAGCATCCGATCGACGTCGTGGAGTGCTTTGTGAACTCCCAAAAGGTCGGGCCGGTGATTGACCAGGCAATCGCGGTCGGGGCCAAGGCAGTCTGGCTGCAGTTGGGTGTTTTCGACGATGCCGCCGTGGAGCGGGCCAGGGCCGCTGGGTTGGACGTCGTGGTGAACTCCTGCCCTGCCCGCGAAGGCTGGCACTTCGGGCTCTGAAGCCGGGAATCTCTTACTCCGGGATACTCTGGCGCCGGCGCGTAGGCTTTCAGGGCTTCATGAGCTCCGGATAATGGCGCTCCGTCACATCAGGGTGGGCGCGCATCCGGCCCTTGAGCATGTTCAGGCCGAACGAGGCGAGCATCGGGTTGGACGGGTCGTCCGAGATGCCGCGGGCCTGCGCTTTGAGTTCTGCCGGGAGGGGAACCGGATCGATCACCGCATCGAGCCGTGGCGACCAGAAGAACGGTACGGAGTAGCGGTCCACGCCCGGCGGCGGTGCCTGCACCCGGTGGATGGTGGCGGCGAGGTAGCCCTCGGTAGCCACTTCCAGCATTTCGCCGAGGTTCACCACCAGGGCTTCCGGGGTGGGTTCCACGGAAACCCAGTCCCTGGTTCCCGGCGGAAGTACTTCCAGGCCGCCCACTGCATCCTGAAGAAGGAGGGTCACGAAGCCGTAGTCCGCATGGGAGCCGACGCCCTGATCGCCGGCCTCTTCCACAACCCCGCCGACGTAGTGGACCAGCTTGCCCATCCAGGCAGGCGTGTCCCGGAAGGGTTCGTCAAAGTAGTCCTCCGGCAGCCGGAGGGAAACGGCGATGGCGCGCATCAGCTCCGCCCCCACCCTGGACATGAGCTCGGCCCAGGCCATCGCCGCCGGCTCCAGTTCCGGCAACGACTCATCGGGCCACATGTTGTGGCCCTGAAGAAGCCAGTAGGGCTGGTCGGGGGGATAGTCCTGCAGAGGTTGGCGGTCTGGCGAATAGTCGATCTGCTCGCGCGCATCCGCTTTCCCCTGCGTGACTTCCGTGCCCATCCGGGTGTAGCCACGAAAATGGGGGGAGAGACGGTTATCGAGCCTCATCCGCTCCTCAAGGGGCAGGTCAAAGAAGCGCCTGATCAGTGCCAGCAGCTCCTCCGCCTGGCCGGGGCCGCCTCCGTAGCCAATGACCTGAAAGAAGCCGACCCGGTGTGTGGCATCGCGGAGCTGCGCAATGAACTCCGGATTGAACGACCCATCGGCCCGACGTGCCGTTCGCAGATCCAGGACCGGTATTGTCTCCTGAGCGGGTGACATGCTCGCAGACTAGCACCGCAGGGGAAGGCTTTGTAGGCTCGCTGCATGGATCCAGCCGCATTGAGGGATATTTGCCTGTCATTTCCGGGCGCCTTCGAGGACTTCCCGTTCGGCCCGGAAACGTCGGTTTTCAAAGTCAGGGCGGCCGTAGCAGGAGGGGCCCGGCACGAGGCCAAGATGTTCGCGGCGTCCACCATGGATCCGGAGGACTGGTCGGTGAGCCTGAAGTGCGAACCGGCCCTGGCCGAGCAATTGCGGGCCGTGCATCCCGAGATCACCGGCGCGTGGCACATGAACAAGACGCACTGGAACGGCGTCCGGCTGGACGGCTCATTGCCCGACGACATGGTCCGCGACATGGTGGAGGACTCCTATGACCTCGTGGTGGCGTCGCTGAGCCGGAAGCAGCGTGAGCAACTGGGATGGGCCAGGCTGGTTGGCAATGACTGACAAACGCCTGGCGCGGGGCGACCTGAACTACCCGGGTATTGGCTCCACGCAGGACGGAGTGCCCCCTGAGGGATTCCCTTGCCTGGTCACGCAGGCGTATCTGGGAGAGGGCGCCGCGACCTACCACAGGGTGGCCCGGGGCATTCTCACGTGGGAGCTGCAGCGCCGCTCCGGGCTGAGGATCCGCACCGAGTCCGTCGCCGTGGTTCCCGGCGCGCGCGTCGTAAGTGGCTTCGGCGTCGGGCCCGTCCGCATCAAAGCGCCCTGCGAGGTGGTGTGGGTGCGGCAGCCGGCGCCCGGCGCCGGCCCGCAGTCAGCCGGCTTCGGCTATGGAACACTCCCGGGCCATCCCGCGCGCGGTGAGGAGGCCTTCGAAGTGATGCTGGACGCCCAAGGCGCGGTGTTCCTGAAGATCACGGCGTTCAGCAGGCCCTCGAACTGGTTCTACGCTGCGGGCGGCCTGCTGACCAGGGCGGCGCAACGGCACGTCACTTCCCGATACATTGAAGGGGCACGCCAACTCGCAACCGGCGAAAGCTGAGGAGGAGACGGTACATGCTGGACCAGAAGACCCTTGACCGACTGTGGGATTTCGACAACCCCGAGCTGTCCGAACAGCGCTTCCGCGAAGCGATGGCGGACGGGAAGTACGATGCCGATGAAAGGGCCGAGCTCGCCACACAGCTGGGCCGGGCCATCGGCCTGCAGGGCCGCTTCGAGGAAGCGGATGCCCTGCTGGACGCCATCGACGGCGAAGACGAACCCACCATTGGTGTCCGTATTGTTCTCGAGCGCGGACGGCTCCTGAACTCCAGCGGGCACGCGGCGATGGCTGTGCCGCTGTTTGAACAGGCCGCGGAGCTGGGCGATCACCTGGGTGAGGAGTTCCTTGCCGTGGATGCCCTGCACATGCTCGCCATTGCCGACGCAGACCACGCGGAACTCTGGACGCGCAGCGCGCTGGAGTATGCCTCCACCGCACACGACCCCAGCACCAGACGGTGGATGGTGGCCCTGCACAACAACCTCGGCTGGTCCCTGCACGGCGCCGGCCGGCTCACGGAGGCGCTCGTGGAGTTCCAACTGGCCGAGCAGTGGGCGGAACGGGTGGGAACCCCGGCCCAGCAGCAGTACGCGCGCGATGCCATCGCCGAATGCGAGCACGCCCTCGCCAGCTAACCGGCTTCCCGCACCTGGCTCAACCCAAAACCCCAAACGAAAGGCAACTGCCCATGATCTTCATCGTCGTCAAATTCAAGGTCAAGCCCGACTGGTCCGACAAGTGGCTGGGGCTCGTCTCGGATTTCACCGAAGCCACCCGCCAGGAACCGGGGAACCTCTGGTTCGACTGGTCCCGCAGCGTCGATGACCCCAACGAGTTCGTCCTCGTGGAAGCGTTCAAGGATGACGCCGCAGGGGACCACGTCAACAGCGCGCACTTCCAGAAGGCCATGGCGGACATGCCGCAGGCCCTGGCCGAGACGCCGCAGATCATCAGCCGCCAGTTCGACGGCGAGGGCTGGGACCGGATGGGGGAACTCACCATCTGACGCCGCTAGCATGAGGGCATGTGGATCGGATGGATTGAGTTCGACATCCTCCTTGGCGACGTGCACAGCCTGAAGGAGAAGCGCTCCCTGGTGAGGCCGTTGCTCGCGGAGCTGAAACGGCGCTACGACGTCTCCGTGGCAGAGGTGGGGGACCAGGAGCAGTACCGGCGCGCCCGGCTCGGCGCCGGCCTGGTTGCAGCGGACCGGGCGCACCTCGTGGAGGTGCTCACCGCCGTCGAACGTTTCGTGGCCTACCGTCCCGAGCTGGAACTCCTCAGTGCCCGCCAGCGCGAGCTCCACAGCGAAGACTGAACCCGACCATCGATTGCTCCGTAACGGCCCTTTTGAGCGTCCATAAGGGCCGCTACGGAGCAGTCGATGGAGGGTGTGGATAACTTCTGCACCGCACATGGGGTTCTGATCTGATGAATCCATGAAAACCGCACGCCGGCTCCCCGCGGAGTTAGAAGGACGCCCGTTCACCGTCGCCGAGGCAGGCCGCGCCGGCGTCACCGCGAAGCGGTTGCGCCACCGGTCGCTGACGGCCCTGGGACGAGGTATCCGGTCGAAGGGCTCGACGAAGGAACTCCCCCTAAGCGTCAGAGTGCGGCCATTCATCGAGGTCAATGACGGATGCGCCGCATCCCACCTCACCGCCGCGGAGCTCTCATCGCTGCCGTGTCGCCGGCAGAAGGAGGCACAGCAGATGTACCACGTGATCCGACCGGAGGGCGCAGCCCATCTCAACCGTCCCCACGTGATGGTCCACCGCATGAAGCTCTACGAGGACGAAGTCACAGTGCTGGACGGCATACCCATCACCACTCCTGAGCGCACATGGCTGGACCTGGCCGAAATGCTAAGCGTTGACGAACTCGTGGTCGCCGGTGACAGCTGCGTCCGTGTTCCGAGCTGGAGGGCAGAGATTTGCCGCTGTGTAGTCTGGAGGACCTCCAGCGGATGATCGACCGCCATAAGGGAAAGCGCGGCATCCGCAAAGCCAAGGAAGCCCTTAGGCTCATCCGGGTAGGCTCCGACTCCCCGCAGGAGTCCCTGCTCCGGCTGGCCATGACGAGGGCGGGGCTACCCGAGCCGGAACTGAACGTTCCCATCATCGACGACGACGGAACAAGGCACCATCAGCCGGACCTCTCGTACCGAAAATACAGGATCGGCATCGAATACGAGGGTGAACACCATGGCGACGAAGGGCAGATCGTCCGGGACATCGCCCGCTCCGAGCGATACGAATCTTTGGGCTGGACGGAGGTCCGCATCTCCAAGCGCCACATGGTCAACGACGCCAAGGCGGCGGTGGCCAAAGTCCGGACGGCCCTGGTCCGGGCTGGCTGGCGGCCTGGTGGTTAACAACGAATGCTCCGTAACTGCCCTTCTGAGCGAGCAAAAGGGCAGTTACGGAGCAATCGATGGATGTGGTGGGTGGGGACTAGCCGAAGTACTTCGGCAGCGTGGCCTCGTGGGCTTCGCGCAGGGCGTCGAGCGGGAGTGCCTCCACGCCGTTGATCTCAAGCTTGCCGCTGTCCGCGTCCACCACGCCGATACGGGTGTGAACGAAACCGCGGGCCGTGCACATGTCCGTGAAGCGGACTTCCTCCGAGCGCGGGACGCCCACGATGGCGCGGCCCTGGGACTCGGAGAACAGCGCCGTGAAGAGGTCCACGCCGTCGCGGTCCATGACATCCTGCAGCGCGATCCGGGCGCCGACGCCGTAGCGGAGCGAGGACTCCACGAGGGCCGCCGCGAGGCCGCCCTCGGAGAGGTCGTGCGCGGAGTCCACCATGCCGTCGCGGGAGGCGTTGATCAGGATTTCGCCCAGGGCGCGTTCCGCCGCGAGGTCAACCTTGGGCGGCAGTCCACCGAGGTGTCCGCGCAGGTTGGACCACTCCGAACCGTCCAGCTCTGCCGCCGTCGTGCCCAGCAGGTAGATGGCCTGGCCATCTTCGCGCCAGCCCGACGGCGTGCGGCGCGCGACGTCGTCGAGCTTGCCCAGCACAGCCACCACCGGGGAGGGGTGGATCGGCGTCGTGCCGGTCTGGTTGTACAGCGAGACGTTGCCGCCCGTGACCGGGATGCCCAGCTCCATGCAGGCATCCGACAGGCCGCGGATGGCCTCGGCGAGCTGCCACATGACGTCGGGATCCTCCGGGGAACCGAAGTTCAGGCAGTCGCTGACGGCCATCGGCACGGCGCCGGAGGTGGCCACGTTGCGGTAGGCCTCGGCCAGGGCCAGCTGGGCGCCGTGGTACGGGTCGAGGTACGTGTAGCGGCCGTTGGCGTCGGTGGCCAGGGCCACGCCCAGGCGCGTTTCCTCATCCACGCGGACCACTCCTGCGTCGTCCGGGAACGCCATGGCGGTGTTGCCGCCGACGTAGCGGTCGTACTGGTCGGTGATCCAGGACTTGTCGCACATGTTCGGCGAGGAAATGAGCTCGGTGACGGCGGCGGCCAGTTCCGCGGGAGCGGAGGGGCGGCCGGTGTCCTGGACGGACCCGGTGAAGGCATCGGCCTGCACGGCGTCCTGCCACTCGGGGCGGGCGTACGGGCGGTCGTAGACCGGGCCGTCGTGGGCCACGGTGCGGGGGTCCACGTCGACGATGACCTCGCCGTCCCACGTGATGATCAGGCGGCCGGTGTCGGTCACCTCGCCCAGCCAGGAGTATTCCACGGCCCACTTGTCCATGACCGCTTCAAAAGCGGCGACGTTCTCGGGCGTGACCACGGCCATCATGCGTTCCTGCGACTCGGACATCAGGATTTCGCCCGGGGTCAGGGTGGGGTCGCGCAGCAGGACGGAGGTCAGTTCAACCTCCATGCCGCCGTCGCCGTTGGAGGCGAGCTCGGAGGTGGCGCAGGAAATACCGGCGGCGCCCAGGTCCTGGATGCCCTCCACCAGGGAACCCTTGAACAGCTCCAGGCAGCACTCGATCAGGACCTTCTCGGCGAACGGGTCGCCCACCTGGACGGCGGGGCGCTTGGACGGCTTGGTGTCATCGAAGGACTCCGAGGCCAGCACGGACGCGCCGCCGATTCCGTCGCCGCCGGTGCGGGCACCGAACAGCACCACCTTGTTGCCCTTGCCGGAGGCGTTGGCGAGGCGGATGTCCTCGTGGCGCATGACGCCGACGGCCAGCGCGTTGACCAGCGGGTTGCCCTGGTACACGGAGTCGAAGACCATTTCGCCGCCGATGTTGGGCAGGCCGAGGGAGTTGCCGTAGCCGCCAATGCCTGCCACGGCGCCGTGGATGACGCGTGCCGTGTCCGGGTGGTCGATCGCACCGAAACGCAGCGGATCCATCACGGCCACCGGGCGGGCGCCCATGGAAATGATGTCGCGGACAATGCCGCCGATGCCCGTGGCGGCACCCTGGTAGGGCTCCACGAACGACGGCGAGTTGTGGGACTCGATCTTGAACGTCACGGCCCAGCCGTCGCCCAGGTTGGTGACGCCGGCGTTTTCGCCGATGCCCACCAGCATGTCCTTCTTCATCTCGTCCGTCACCTTTTCGCCGAACTGGCGCAGGTGGTTCTTGGAGGACTTGTAGGAGCAGTGCTCGCTCCACATCACGGAGTACATGGCGAGCTCGGCGCCGGTGGGGCGGCGGCCCAGGACCTTCACGACCTCGTCGAACTCGTTCTGCTTCAGACCCAGCTCGGCCCAGGGGAGTTCCGTGTCCGGCGTCTTGGCAGCGTTCTCGACGGTGTCGATGTTGAACTTCTTGGTCTCGGTGATCGAGCTGGTCGAGATCTCGGTCATTTGTTTGCTCCCACGATCTTGTTCAGTACGGAAGTGAAGAAGCCCAGGCCGTCAGTGTCGGATCCGCCGATGCCATCGAGGGACTCGGGGCCGAAGCCCAGCTCCACTGCGTGCTCGGGGTGCGGCATGAGGCCCACCACGTTGCCGGCCGCGTTGGAGATGCCGGCGATGTCGCGGCGGGAGCCGTTCGGGTTGAAGCCCACGTAGCGGAACACCACGCGGCCTTCCGCCTCGAGCGCGTCCAGGGTCTTCTCGTCGGCGATGTACTGGCCGTCCTGGTTCTTCAGCGGCACCGTGATTTCCTGGCCCTCGGCGTAATCGAGGGTCCAGTCGGTGTTGCTGTTTTCCACGCGCAGCACCTGGTCGCGGCACATGAACTTCAGGTGGTCATTCTTGATCATGGATCCGGGCAGCAGGTGCGACTCGGTGAGGATCTGGAAGCCGTTGCAGATGCCGAGCACCGGCAGTTTGGCATCCGAGTTGGCCGCGTCGATGACCTTGGACATCAGCGGCGCGAAACGTGCGATGGCGCCGGCCCGGAGGTAGTCGCCATAGGAGAAGCCGCCGGGGATGATGACGGCGTCCACGTCACCCAGGGCCGTGTCGGCGTGCCACAGCGGGACGGGCGTGCCGCCCGCGAGGCGGACCGCGCGCGCGGCGTCGCGGTCATCGAGGGTGCCGGGGAACGTGACGACGCCGATCTTGGCGCCGGCGAGGCGCGGGCTGGCCGCGACAGCGACCGCCTCGCCGATCAGGGGAAGCTCAGTCATATCAGGCCTCGACGACCTCGACGTTGACGACGTCCTCGATCACCGGGTTGGACAGCAGGGTTTCCGCGGCTTCCTTTGCCTGGGCAAGGATCGCATCGGTCACCTCGCCGTCGACGGTCAGTTCGAAGCGCTTGCCCTGGCGGACGGCGCTAAAGCTGGTGAAGCCCAGGCGGGGGAGTGCACCCACGATGGCTTTCCCCTGGGGGTCCAGAATCTCGGGCTTGGGCATGACGTCGACAACGATCCGGGGCATCCGGTAACTCCTGTGCGTGAGCATTGGGTAAGGGCGCAGCGGAGTGGTGCCGTCTCACGCCGTTCGTCTGCGGCATTTTGGCACAAATGGCACAACATGGACGGGCGCTCCGCGAGCTTGCTTGCCCATTCTACCGGCCGCAGCGCCGCACGCCGTATTCGGCCCCAGTGACGCTGGCCTCGCGTGAAGGCCGACGGCGGCTCTGGCCCGCCGTCGGCCCCGTCAGTAGGATTGCGGAATGGCTGAGAAACCGAAATCCGTACTGTTGCCAGTGATCGCCGCCGCCGTGTTCGCGGGGCTGGGGAGGATGGTTCTCCAAAAGATCAAAGCGGACCGCGCCGCCAGGAACAGCCGCACGGCTGGTCCTGTGGACGAGAAGACCCGCCAGTGGATCAGCGACGTGGTCCGCACTCCGCGCCAGTAGCACTCCAGGCAGGCCTCACAGGATCCGACGCCCTACGGGGCGCCGGATCCTGAGCCGATATTTGCGGGTGCCCTTTCCGGGTGCCCGCTTCCGTCTTTTAAGCACCATGTTGATTTGAATGACAAAAATAAAAAGTGGTTTGTGGCGTATGTCATAAATACCTGCCAGTAGGTACTGTGGGGATCGGCTGACCATGGGGGAATCGACAGGACCTGTCAATCTCGCGCGGCTCGGCCGAATGAGCCCGGCAGCGCAGCCGGGACCGGTCCTGATGAAAGGTTCAAATCACTCGTGAATTCTGCAGGAAAGAGCTTCTTCCGAAGCCGGGGGATCCGGAAAGCAGCGGCACTGTGTGTCGGTCTGCCTTTGCTCCTTTCATCCCTTGCCGCTTCGCCGGCCGTCGCCGCCCCGACCCCGGGCATGACGCAAGCGGGGCAGCACAAGACCATTGATCCGAAGGACTTCCAGGCGGGGCGCTACATCGTGGTCCTGGCTGACAAGCCCGCAGCCACGTACGCAGGCGGTACCGCAGGGTTTGCCGCCACCAGGCCGCAGAAGGGCAGGAAGCTCGACGCCCGCCGGGCCGAAGTGCAGCGGTACCAGGCGCACCTTGAGGCCAAGCAGACAGCACTGGCCAACCAGGAAAATGTGCAGATCCGGCACAGGTACACTGCGGCCCTCAACGGTTTCAGCGCGACGCTGACGGCGGACCAGGCCGTGAACCTTGCCAAGGACCCGGGCGTCCTCACGGTCGCTCCTGATATCCAGCAGGCGCCGGACTACTCCACCACCGACTTCCTCAAGCTCAGCGGCCCCAACGGCGCGTGGAACGCACAGTTCGGCGGCCAGGAGGGCGCGGGCAAAGGCGTGGTGGTCGGGGTCATTGATTCCGGCTACACACCGTCCAGCGCGTTCTTCGCCGGAGGGGAGGTGCAGCCGCTTAAAGGGGAGCCGCAGGTCGGCGTCCCCTACCGCACCGCGGGCGGCAACATCGCCATGCTGAAGTCGGACGGCAGCACCTTTGAGGGCGAGTGCCAGAAGGGCGAGGGATTTGATGGCAAGGCCTGCAATTCCAAGGTCCTGAGCGCCCGCTACTTCTCGGAAGCCTTTGAGGACACCGTGGACAAGGCGGACCGTGCACCGGAAGAGCTGATTTCCCCGGTTGACGTCGGCAGCCACGGTACCCATACCGCCAGCACCGCCGCTGGCAACCCCAACGTCGAGACGTTCGTGGACGGCCGCAGCTTCGGCCTGACCGGCGGCATTGCCCCGGCGGCCAAGCTGTCCATCTACAAGATCTGCTGGGAGGACAACGACCCCGCCACGGGAGGCTGCTACACCTCCGCCTCCATTGACGCCATCAACCAGGCGGTGCTGGACGGCGTTGACGTGCTGAACTACTCCATTTCGGGCACAACATCCACCACGACGGACCCGGTGTCGCTGGCGTTCCTCTCTGCAGCCTCTGCCGGCATCTTCGTTTCGGCGTCTGCCGGCAACTCCGGACCTGCGGCCAGCACCGTCAACCACGGGGAGCCCTGGGTCACGACCGTTGCGGCCAGCAATTTCTCCCAAGAACTGCAGGGCACGGCTGAATTCTCCGACGGCAGCAAATTCCGCGGCGCAAGCATCATGAACCGCGAAATTACCGGGGCCGGGGTGGTCCTTGCCGCGAATGCGGGTTCCGGACAGGATCCCGACCCTCGGCTGTGCGGCCCGGGGTCCCTGGATCCGGCGAAGATCTCCGGCAGGGTGGTGGTGTGCGACCGCGGCACCTATGACCGGGTAGCCAAGAGCGCCGAAGTGGCGCGAGGCGGCGGCGTCGGAATGATTCTGGTCAATGTGACCAATTCGTCCCTCGATGCGGACAAGCACTCAGTGCCGACAGTCCACGTGAACCCTCCCGCGACGGAGGAGATCAAGTCCAAGGTGACCGCGAACCCGGCCATCACGGTTTCCCTCGTGAACAAGGACACCACCGGGCTGCCGGCTGAAGGGCAGCCGCAGATCGCTGGATTCTCATCCCGCGGTCCGCTGCTCGCCACGGACTCGGATCTTCTCAAGCCGGACGTCGCCGCCCCGGGCGTTGCTGTCCTGGCCGGCGTTTCGCCCATCGGTGCCGGAGGCGACACGTTCGGGTTCATGTCCGGGACATCCATGGCGGCGCCCCACGTTGCCGGATTCGGCGCCCTCATCCTGGGCAAGAACGCCCTGTGGTCCCCGGCTGCTGTGAAATCGGCCATGATGACCACGGCCGGTGACATCAAGCTTGCCGACGGCTCCAACAACGCCGATGTCCATGCCACCGGTGCCGGCCAGGTGGACCCGGGCCGGATGTTGAGTCCGGGCCTCGTCTACGATGCCGACGGCGATGACTACCTGAGGTTCATCCAGGGGACCGGGGTCGACCTGGGCATTCCGGATCTTGGCAGTACGAAATCCCGCGATATGAATGTCCCGTCCTTCTCCCTCGGAAACCTGGCAGGCAAGATCGAGGTCACCCGGACCGTGACCGCGCTGGCCCCGGGTGTGTATCGTGCCAAGGCCAGCGTGCCGGGTGTGAAGGTTACCGTGACCCCGTCCATCATGTCCTTCAACTCGCCCGGCGAAAAGCGCACGTTCAAGGTTTCCTTCGAGAACCAGAACGCCAAACTCGGGCAGTTCGCCATGGGCTCTCTGGTCTGGCAGGGGTCAGACACCACCGTGGCATCCCCGATTGCAGTGCGCCCGCAGTCCGTCGTGGCCCCCAAGAACGTGGCCTTCACCTCTGAAGGAGGCCGCGGTTCCGGAAACATCGGCATCGTCTCCGGCTCGGGCTCACCCACTGATGTGACCCTTGACGGCCTGTCGAAGGCGGATTCCTCCGCCGTTGAACTGGTCCCCGGCCCGTTCAGGTACGCGACCGACGCCTCAAACTTCGTGAAGAACGTCGAGGTTCCGGCCGGCGCCCCGCTGGCCAAGCTGTCCGTCTTCTCGGCGGATGAAAATGCCGACTTCGACATGGTGGTCATCACCCCGAGTAACCAGGCGATCGTCGAGGCCACAGCGTCGGCCAGCGAATCGGTGTCCATCCCCAACCCGGCACCCGGAACCTACCGGATGTACGTGAATCTGTACGACAGCCCCAACGGCCAAGCTACCAAGGCCTCTGTGGACGCCGCGGTCCTGGGAGCAAATGTTGGAAACGCCACGGTCGCCCCTGACCCCGTGCGCCTCGCCAACGGCCGGTCCGGCAACCTGGCGCTGTCGTGGAAAAACCTGGTCCCCGGCTCGTACATCGGCCGGGTCACGTTCGACGGGGCCAGCGCACCGACCTTCGTCAGCGTCGTGGTGACACCGGGAGGCGTCGCGGGCGTTCCACCGGCTTCGGAAGATCCGAAGAAAAAGAAAGAGGAGCAGGGAAAGGTCCTCAACGAGGACCTGACCCGGAATCCGGATAACTCCGTCTAGGAAGGTCCCGGATCCGGGTTCCGTTGAGGACCCCTGACAGCAGTGGCCGGCGGTGCGCGCACCGCCGGCCACTGCTGTTTCAAAACTGCGCCTGTTTCAGACTGCGCCGGTTGACCCGGAAATTCCGCCCAGGAGCGGGGCGAGTGCGTGCCAGCGCGCAATTTCGCAGCCGTCTGTCAGGGAAAACCGGGAGTGCACCTGCCGCCCGCCGAACGTTCCGGTGACCACCGCCACCTGCGGGCCTCCGTACTGCTGCGTGCAAAGCATGGGAGGCCCCGGAACGGGAAAGAAGATCCCTTCCCCGAAGCGTTCGACGGCGGCAACCGCCCCCGCAGGGTCCGGCAGGTTCGATTCCGGGGGATGTCCCGGCCGCCGGGCTAAGGTAAAGGTCCGCTCCGGACCCCCGGGCGCCTCGGTCAGGGCGACGGTCAGGTCGAGGTCCAGGTCCGGCGTGGGGGGATTGGCGCCGGCGCCGGTCACGGCTGGCCTCGTGAGGGATCAGGGCCCAGAGCCTCGAAGAGCGGGGCGAGTGCCGTCAGCAACCTGCCGCGCAGGACCTGCGCCTCCGCGGAGAACGCACGCTGCTGCTCAACGTAGGTGGCTTTGCCCTCTGCCGTCTCAATCCTGATGGGAGGGTATCCCCAGTCGGCGAGGTCGTAGGGGGAGGCCTTCATGTCCATGGCCCGCACCCGCCACGAGAGTTCGAAGCAGTCCATCACCAGCTCGCTCGGCAGCGCGGGTGAAAGCTTGTAGGCCCACTTGTACAGATCCATGTTCGCGTGCAGGCAGCCGGGCTGCTCCATGGTCCGCTGGTTCTCCCTGCTGGGCGAGAGCTCGTTCAGCGGCAGCGCATCCGGCGTGTAGAAACGGAACGCGTCAAAATGCGAACAACGGATCCGGTTGTCTTCGACGACTTGGTCGGTGCCGGAACCACCCAGCCGCAGCTTCAGGTATTCGTGCCGCAGCTCAAACTTGTCCTGGCGGTACACCATGGCCCACTCGTGCAGGCCGAAGCAGCCGAACTGGGCAGGACGCGCGGCGGTGCCGGCCAGGATGACCTGGGCAAAAACCAGGGCGTCGCGGCGCGCGGCAACAAACGCCGTGCGGTCCACGGTGACTGCCGTGCTGCCGGGCGGCAGGCCACACACGGCGAGTTCGCCGTCGTCGAGCGCGCGGTAGTACTTCCACGTGCTGCGTGGCCCCGCCTCCGCTCCGGAGAGAACCACGCCGTCACCCGGATGCCAGCGCAGCAGCTGGCCGGGCTTCTGCGTGTAATAGGTGAAGAGGAAATCCTCCACCGGGTGCTTCCGGCCGGCGGAGCGGCGCGCAAGGTAGGGGTCGGCGTAGCGGCGCACCCGTGCGGCGTGGGCGGCTTCCCGCTCGCGCCAGTCGGCAGCTGGAAGCACATGGGGTTGAGCCTGCCGTTCGAGCGGTGCGCCGGGCACGGCCCTAGACTGCCCCACCGGCAGACCCCAGAATGTCCTTGGCGGCGTTCCAGGCGCCGATTTCACAGCCGTTGCGCAGCATGAAGGTCGTCTCCACGGGCGTACCGTCAACAGCTCCCGTGACCGTGGCCACCTGGGGGCCGCCGTACTGCTGGGTGCACGAGACGTTCTTGCGGGGTGCGGGCTGGTTCAGGATGGCAGGATTACCCTTCAATGCGGCACAGGCCTTGGCAGCACTCGGGTGCTGGCTTTCGGCCACCGGGGCGCCACCGTTGCAGACGAGCGTGTAATTGACGGCGGTTCCGTCCTGGGAGGGCTTGACGGTGATGGCGAGTTCGGCATTCCCGGTTCCGGGTCCGGAAGGCAGCGGAGCGGGTGCAGGCGGGGCAGGGGCCGGCGCCGTCGTCTCGGCGTCCGGGGGAGTGGTGCCGGGCTCAGACGTACCGGGTTCCGGGCTGACGGGACCCGAGGTCCCAGGCGTGGAGCCCGGTGATGCGCTCGTGGCGCCGGGGGTGGCGGTGGGCTCCCCCGTTCCGGTATCCGGGGTGCAGGCAGCCAGACTGCCCATCACTCCGAGGGCGAGCAGCACAGAAATGAATTGCTTGCGCATGCCGGGTCTCCTCAAGTTTTTCCCATTCTACCGTCGCCCCATCCGGCGGTCCGGAACGGCCCGGTAACGGTGTCCGGCAATCGCTAACGGAAGGGTATCGATTCTTGACGGCGTCCGCGGTATCTTTCTGACATTGACGGGTGCGCGGCTACAACCAAAGAGTGATGACGCCTATGGGGGGCGGAGCGTCCAGTTCGTGGGACCGAAGGTCTGCAGGTCCAAGAACCAAGGAAGGCATCTCCCCATGACCAGCCAGCAAGAATCCTCCCGCCCTAAGCTCAGCAGGCGGTTGCCTGCCGTCCTGGCCGTCGGCCTCTCCTTGGTCATCGGCCAGGGGCTCGCCGCGCCCACGTCCGCCGCGCCCGGGGAGTCCTTGGGCCAGTCAGCTTTCGACGACGGCCGGTACATCGTGATGCTCAAGGACAAGCCCCTGGCCACGTACTCGGGTGGCGTGGCCGGGATTCCGGGCACGGCCGTTCCGAAGGGCCAGAAGCTCAATGCGTCGGGGTCCAACTCCCGCAAATACGACGCCCACCTGAGGTTCAAACAGCGGCAGGCGGCGGCGGCCAAGGGCGTGCGGATCGACCAGAGTTTCACCCTGGCCGTCAACGGCTTCAGTGCCGCGCTGTCGGCGGAACAGGCGAAGCAGCTGGCCGGTGACAGGAGTGTGCTGGCCGTGGTTCCGGATACGATGCGCAAGCCAGACTACTCCAGCACTGATTTTCTCGGTCTCCCCGGCCCGGACGGAGTGTGGAAGCAGCAGTTCGACGGCAGGGATGACGCAGGCAAGGGCGTCGTCGTCGGCGTCTTGGACACGGGCTATTCGCCGGAGAATCCGTTCTTCGCGGGCGAGGCTGTTCCGCCGCTGTCAGGGAGCCCAAAGATCGGCCGGCCCTACCACCTGCAGGGCAACGTGATAGCCATGCGCAAGGCCAACGGCGGCACATTCGTGGGCGATTGTGTCGCCGGTGACGGGTTCGAGGGAACAGAGTGCAACAGCAAGGTCATCGGCGCCCGCTTCTACGACCAGGCCTATAAGGCGGTTGTCCCGCCCGAGCAGAGGTCCCCGCTTGAGCTTTTCTCTCCCGTGGATGTCAACGGCCACGGCTCGCATACGGCCAGTACGGCCGCCGGAAACAGTGATGTGACCCAGACGGCAGGCGGACGCGATTTCGGGATCAGTTCGGGCGTCGCACCGGCGGCCAAGATTGCGGTGTACAAAGTCTGCTGGGAGGGCGCTACCCCCGCAACGACCGGATGCCTGGAATCGGACATCGTCAGGGCGGTCCAGGACGCCATCCTGGACGGTGTGGACGTGATCAATTACTCGATTTCGGGCAACAACACCACAACAGTTGATGCCGTCTCCCTCGCCTTCCTCAACGCTGCCGCCGCGGGGATTTTCGTGGCGGCGTCGGGCGGCAATTCGGGCCCCGGTCCCAGCACGGTCAACCATGCGGGCCCCTGGCTCACCAGCGTTGCCGCTTCGACGTTCGACAGCTCACTCCGTGGGACAGTTGAGCTCTCCGACGGATCGAAGTTCTCCGGGGCGAGCGTGATGAGCGAAGAGGTGGCCTCGAAGCCGATCGTCCTGGCCGTCGCCGTCAAGGCAGCCGCCGCCGCCGATGCGGACGCGGCACTCTGCATTCCGAACACGCTCGATCCCGCAAAGACTGCGGGCAAAATCGTGGTGTGCGACCGCGGCCTCATTCCGCGGGTGGACAAGAGCGTTGAGGTCAAGCGCACCGGGGGCGTGGGCATGGTGCTCGTCAACCTGGTTCCAGGCTCACTGGATGCCGACATGCACAGCGTTCCGACCGTCCACGTTGGTGATCCGAAGGTCAAGGACGTGGTCGCGGCGAATCCGGGACTGACCGCCAACCTCAAGGCGACCGACACCACGGGGGCGCCGCTTCCCGCGGTCCCGCAGATTGCCGAATTCTCGTCCCGCGGCCCGACGCTGGCATCCAACGGCGATCTCCTGAAGCCCGATGTCACGGCCCCCGGTGTGGCTGTCCTGGCAGCCGTTTCGCCGATCGGATTCAAGGGCGAGAACTTCGGCTTCCTGTCCGGCACATCCATGGCCGCGCCGCACATTGCAGGATCCGGTGCGCTGCTGCTGGGCAAGAACCCGCATTGGTCCCCGGCGGCCGTCAAGTCCGCCATCATGACCACCGCGTATGACCTTGTAGGAACGGACGGAGCGAAGGTCCACGACGTCTTTGCCCAGGGCGCAGGCCATGTGGATCCTTCCAGATTCGCCTCCCCCGGCCTGGTTTACGATGCCGGCCTCGCTGATTGGTTCGGTTTCCTGCAGGGCCTCGGCATTGACCTGGGCGTGGTGCCGGTGGCCGCCAAGGACGTCAACGTGCCGTCCGTGGCCCTCGGGTCCCTCGCCGGCAGCCAGATGGTCACCCGCACTGTTACCGCGGTGAAGGCCGGAACCTACCGCGCCACCATTGAGGTTCCGGGCGTGCAGGCCACGGTCAGCCCGGCGGAGCTGACTCTCCGCGAGGGGGAGAGTGCAACGTTCACGGTCACCTTCACCACCGCAGGAGCCCCGCTGGACACCTTCGCCACAGGTTCCCTGACGTGGGCGTCGTCCGCGAACAGTGTGCGCTCGCCGGTGGCGGTGCGGCCCGTGGCCGCCCCGTAGCGGCGGGTCCGGCGGGCCTGCCGGAAGGCAGGGCGCCAGAACGACGCCGGCACTCACCTCGGGTGGTGGGTGCCGGCGTCGTTCGGTTAGCGGTGTTGCCGTGTTCCGGAGCCGGAACCTAGGCCTGCGGGCCGGCGGTGGCGGCGATGAGATCCATCATGGTGCGGTGCAGCGCTTCCACCTGTTCCCGGGTAAGCCCGAGCTTGGCCATCATGGTGCCGGGGACCGAGGTTGCCTGTTGCCGCAACGCTGCTCCGGCCGGAGTGAGGGCGACAGCCAGGGCGCGCTCATTGCCTTCGACGCGGCGCCTGGTAATCAGCCCGGCGGTTTCCAGCCGGCGGAGGAGCGGCGAGATGGTGGCCGGCTCCTGGGCGAGTGCCTCGCTGATGTCACGGACGGAGCGCGGGCTGGACTCCCAGAGGCACAGCATCACCAGGTACTGGGGATGCGTCAGTCCCAGCCGTTCGAGGACCGGCTTGTAGGCGCCAACCACGCTGCGGGAGGCAACGGTCAGGGCGAAGCACAGCTGCCGTTCCAGCAGGAGGTCGTCGTCGACGGCTTGTGTTCCTTCGCTCTGTGATGCGCTCATAAGTGTCCCTTCAATAGTTAGTGCACTAATTATTAGTGTATCCTTGTTTCAAGCAGCAGTGTGGAGATGGAGAAGTGGACACCGTGGCAAAAGAGAACGCAACACAAAGGTTCATGCGCGCAACCGGCAAGCTGAGGGCTGTTTTCGGCCCCGCGAACCGAAGCTCCCTGGGACACGAAATGACCGAGGAAAACCGCAGGTTGCTCGCCCAGCGCGAGGCAGAAACCCAGCAGTGGGAGACGGTCCGCCGCCCGGACGGCAGCACGTATGTGGTGCCCCGCAATCCCGACGATAAGTCCCTCCGCTAGGCCGCAACGCGCGGGGCCTTTTCCGCCGCCCCGGCGTAAAATAAGGGCACTGGCAGTAACGAAGAGCAAATGCTCGCGACCTTCGATCAGGGAAGGGGGTGGTACTTGTGGCACATGTACTCACTGGATTCATGAACCTGACCGACAGGCTCCGGTTCGTATTCGGGCCCGCCTCCGTGGGCGATTCCGCAGCGCCGGTGGTTCACCTGCATGACGACTTCGAGCACGCCTCGGAAGAAGATCTTTCGCAGTTTGAAGTCGAGACAGATTCCGAAGGCCATCACTACGCAATACGCAAGAGCGACCTGAAGTACCTGGAGTAGGAAACGGCTTCACCGCAGACATGACAGCGGCCGCCCGCCTGGTTTTGCCAGGCGGGCGGCCGCTTCCTTGTGCTGTTCCCGCTTCCTTAGCGGCCGGTGCCGCCGTAAACGGTGGCTTCCGCTTCGCTGTCGAGGTCGAAGGCCTTGTGAATGACGCGCACGGCCTCGTCCAAGAGGTCTGCGTGGGTCACCACGGAAATGCGGATCTCGGACGTGGAGATCATGTTGATGTTGATCCCGGCGTCGGAGAGCGCCTTGAAGAACGTGGCCGAAACACCAGGGTGGGAGCGCATGCCCGCGCCGATCAGCGAGAGTTTGCCGATCTGCTCGTTGTATTCAATGCTCTCGAAACCGATCTCTGCCTCAGC
This sequence comes from Arthrobacter pascens, assembly GCF_017052465.1. Taxonomy (GTDB): domain Bacteria; phylum Actinomycetota; class Actinomycetes; order Actinomycetales; family Micrococcaceae; genus Arthrobacter; species Arthrobacter pascens. The sequence continues at coordinate 19,841 of NZ_JAFHKT010000098.1, read as the reverse complement.
CGCACGAAGGGCTGCAAGGGCGTCCGCACCCTCGACAATCGGGAGGGTGAACGAGATGTCGGTCCGGCCGGTCCCGTGGGTAGAGACGTTCTGCACGATCATGTCGATGTTCGAGTGTGCGTCCGCGATCACCTGGAAGATGGCGGCGGCTTTCCCGGGGATGTCCGGAACACCCACCACAGTGACCTTGGCTTCGGAACGGTCGTGTGCAACACCGGAGATGATTGGCTGCTCCAAGGCAACTCCCTCTTGAGTCTTGATCTTGTCGTCGGCACCGGGCATGACCCACGTGCCTTCGTGCTGGCTGAATGAAGAACGGACGTGCAGGGGCACTCCGAAGCGGCGGGCATATTCGACGCACCGCAGGTGGAGGATCTTGGCCCCCGACGCGGCCAGTTCCAGCATTTCTTCGCTGGAAATGCGGTCGATCTTCTGGGCCGACGGCACCACGCGCGGATCGGCCGTGTAAATGCCGTCCACGTCCGTGTAGATCTCGCAGACGTCGGCGTCCAGGGCTGCGGCGAGGGCAACGGCCGTGGTGTCTGAGCCGCCCCGGCCCAGGGTGGTGATTTCGTTGGTGCTGCGGCTCATGCCCTGGAAGCCGGCAACGATGGCAATGTGCCCCTTGTCGAGGGCCGTCCGGATGCGGTGGGGATCCACGTCGATGATCCGTGCCTTGCCGTGGATGCCGTCCGTGATCATGCCGGCCTGGGAGCCGGTGAAGGACTGGGCGGACGCGCCGAACTTGTTGATGGCCATGGCCAGCAGTGCCATGGAGATGCGTTCGCCGGCGGAAAGGAGCATGTCCATCTCCCGTGCCGGAGCCGAGTCGGTGACCTGCGCGGCCAGGTCCAGCAGTTCGTCCGTTGTGTCACCCATTGCGGAAACCACAACAACAACCTCGTTGCCGGCCTTCTGCGCGTCGACAACGCGCCGGGCAACCCGTTTGATACCGTCAGCGTCGGCTACCGATGAACCGCCGAACTTCTGCACAATGAGCTGGGCGGTTGATGCCGGGTTGACGGTCAGCTCCTGCGGCTGCGGTTCGGTCTTCACATCGGTACTGGGCATACTCATGCGTGCACCCTCACTGGATCAAATCGGAGTTCTGGAGGCCAGGCGGCCTTGCGGCACGACGGCGTAACTGATGTTGACAGTTTATCGCCGCCCAACGCCGGCCGTTGAATTGTGACCGTTTCCGGCTTAGGGCAGGTATCCGGCGGGGCGGTGGCTCCTCAGCTGAGGGCGTTGCGCCGGCCCTCGAAGGCGCGGCCGAGCGTGACCTCATCGGCGTACTCCAGGTCACCGCCGACGGGAAGCCCGGAGGCCAGCCGGGTCACCGTGATGCCGATGGACTTGAGCATCCGGGCCAGGTAGGTCGCCGTCGCCTCGCCCTCAAGGTTGGGGTCGGTGGCAATGATGATCTCCTGAATGGCGCCGTCGTTGAGGCGGGTCAGGAGTTCCCGGATCCGCAGCTGTTCCGGGCCGACGCCGGCGATCGGATTTATGGCCCCGCCGAGCACGTGGTACCTGCCGCGGAAAGAGCGCGTCCGTTCCACTGCGAGGACGTCCTTGGACTCCTCCACCACACAGATGACGGACGGGTCCCGGCGAGGGTCCCGGCAGATGTTGCAGAGCTCCTGCTCCGTCACATTGCCGCAGACGGTGCAAAACTTCACCCGTTCCTTGACGGTGGTAATGGCATCCACGAGGCGCTTCATGTCCTGGGGGTCGGCCTCCAGGATGTGGAAGGCCAGCCGCTGAGCCGACTTGGGCCCTACGCCGGGCAGGCGCCCGAGCTCGTCGATCAGCTCTTGAACTGCACCCTCGTACACAATGTCCTCGATTACCTGGTTGGATGATTAGCGGCCGTGATTGGCTGGCTTTAGCGGGGCCGGAACGCCATGCCTGCCGCAGCCATGAGTGCCGATGGCACAGAATGCCGATCGCCAATGCCGGCGCGGTTCCATGACGGCTAGTAGCGGGGCAGCAGCGGGCTTCCGTCCAGCGACCGTTCTTCGATCAGCTTTCCGCCCAGAATACGCTCAACCGCGGCCCTGCCAAACACACCCGATTCCTCGATGGTTTCGTCATCTGCGCTGGGGATGTCCTGTGTGTAGGACGCTGCGGATTCCGGCTGGCGAGTGGGTGCCTTGGCCCGCCCTGCTTCAGCCTCCGGGCTGTTCGACAGCCGCTGGTACAGGCTCAGCTTGCCGTTGCCGGCCGGCGGAGCTGCCACCGCAGCCGTGCCCTGTACTGCCGCGCCCTGTGCTGCGGCAGGCGCCCCCGCGGATGCGGTCCCCAGCGCGGTCACCCTTGTAGGCGCCAGATGGGGCTGCGCCGAGGGCGCCGCACCAGGGGTGAACGCGGCTGCGCCGGATCCCGTCGCCGGCGCGGAGGCCATGGCATAAGCCGGAACGAACTCGGCGGTGTCCGGCTCGGGCGCCCCCGGCTGAACCGTTGAGGGGCTGTGGGCGTACTCCTCTGCCTGTACCTGAGCCGGGCGTGAAGTAGCTGCAGGATCCGGCGCCGTCGGGTACGCGGAGGGCGGAACCTGGGCCGTTGCAGGGTCATACCGGGGAGCGGCCGGCGCCGGCGGTTCCTGCCCGGCGTGGTCGTCGGGCCGGCTCATGTATTTGCCGACGTTCGTTTCCGAGCCGAGGGCCCACACTCCGGGTGCCTGTTCGACGGCGCGCGACCAAGGATCACTTGAACTGTCCCCGGACGGACGGGCTGGCACGCTGGCCTGGACGGAGGCCCGGGCCGGGCCGGAAGCGTCGGCCGGCGAAGGCACGCTGCGTGGCTCATGCGGGGCCGGGGGCTCCCAGTCCACGGGCGGTTCTTCGTCCAGCGGCGGCGCATCTTCGTCGAGCGGCGGACCCCAGTCGTCGTCGGGATAGGAGTACGAATTGCCCCGTTCGGCATCGGCGGGCCCCGGGGTCGCAGGCTGTCCGGGATTCGCGGGCTGCGAATTTGCGGGCTGCCCGGGATTCGCCGCCTGCGCGGGAGCAGCGGACTGGACCGAATCGGCGGACTGCACAGGATCGGCGGACCGCACGGAAGCAGCGGGCCGGAGAGGAGCGGCCACCGAAGGAGCAGGCGCCGGCTCTTTTGGTGCTTCCCGTCCGGAGTCGGGCACGGCAGGGGTCAGTCCCCAGTCCGCGTCCGTCGTGGTAGCCGGTATGTCCCGGCTAGTAGGACCTTTTGGGTTTGGGTCAGAGCTCGCTGGCCTGTTGGTTCCGCCTGCCGTTGCGGTGATCTGGCAGTCGATGCCTATGGTCTTGTGGATGGCCTGCCGCAGGTTCTCGGAATGGTCGGCCCGCCCAAATGCGCCCGCCAGTCCGGACGTCGTGAAGACAAGCGTCAGGACCTGGCCATCGAACTGGCCGACCTGGGCGTTCGGCTCCACAAGGGCCCACGTGCTGCGCTTGATCTTGGTGAGGGTTTGCAGGATCTCCGGCCACGCACGGCGGAGCACCTCGACGTTGGCACCGCCACCCGTGGGTGCTGCAGAGGCGGGGCCCGGCGCGCCAGTCGGCGCACTGGCGGGCGCGTGCCGGACCTCAGGTACGGATGCCGGCTGCACGGGCGCCGACGGCGCGGGAGGCGCGGATTCGGGGCCGCTGCCACGAACCGAATCGCCGGACGGCCTGCGGGCGCCGGACTGCGGTTCGTCCACGGGCCAGTCGCTGGTGCTGATCCGGGGGGCGGAGACGGGCTCCCGCTCCGCCGGCGGGCGGGTCTCCGCCGTGCCCGATGGCGCTGTGGCGGGCATGGCGGCAGCAGGTTCAGGGGCCTGGCGGCGTGGCTCCGCCGGGGATGGCGGCTGCTGCGGAGCGGAAACAGCGTCAGACGCCGCGGCAGCGCGCGGAACCGACGGCGCAGCAACGGGCGCAGCAACTGGTGCTGCAACAGGTGCTGCAACAGGCGCTGAGGGAGCGGGGGCTTCGGAAACAGCGGCGGCCGTGGTGCCGGCGTCGTTCCCCGAGTAGTTCAGTCTCCGCTCCACACGGTCAATACGTGCGGCGATTCCACGTTCGGTCTGTTCGGAGCTGGGCAGCAGGATGCGGGCGCACAAGAGCTCGAGATGCAGCCGAGGCGAGGTGGCGCCGGTCATCTCAGTGAGCGCGGTGTTGGTGACGTCCGCCGCGCGGGACAGTTCCGCGGCGCCCAGGTTGTGCGACTGGCTCTGCATCCTGGCGATCTGGTCGGCGGGCATGCCGCGGAGGATGGACTGGGCGCTCTCCGGCATGGCCTGGACGATGATGAGGTCACGGAAGCGTTCCAGGAGGTCTTCCACGAAGCGGCGTGGATCGTGCCCGGTCTGGATGACGCGGTCCACTGCCCGGAAGACAGTGGCTGAATCGGAGGCGGCAATGGCCTCGACCACATCGTCCAGTAGCGAGGCGTGGGTGTATCCGAGAAGCGCAACGGCGAGCTCGTAGTCCAGGCCGTTCGGCCCTGCCCCTGCCATGAGCTGGTCCAGCACGGAGAGCGAATCCCTGACGGAACCACCACCGGCGCGGATGACCAGGGACAGCACTCCGGGCGCCACCGGGACGTTTTCCTGGTTGCAGAGAAGCTCAAGGTACGCCAGGAGCGGCTCCGGCGGCACGAGCCGGAACGGGTAGTGGTGCGTGCGGGAGCGGATGGTACCGATGACCTTGTCCGGCTCCGTCGTGGCAAAGATGAATTTGATGTGTTCTGGCGGCTCTTCAACGATCTTCAGCAGGGCGTTGAATCCGGCCGACGTGACCATGTGCGCTTCATCGATGATGAAGATCTTGTAGCGGTCCCGGACCGGGGCATAGGTGGCCCGTTCCCGAAGGTCCCGGGCGTCGTCGACGCCGCCGTGGCTGGCGGCGTCGATCTCGATGACATCGAGGGATCCTGCGCCGCCGCGGGCCAGTTCAATGCAGCTGGGGCACACGCCGCAGGGGGTGTCTGTGGGTCCCTGGGCGCAGTTGAGGCAGCGGGCCAGGATGCGGGCCGAAGTGGTCTTGCCGCAGCCGCGCGGACCCGAGAACAGGTAGGCGTGGTTCACCCGGTTCTTGCGCAGGGCCGTCATGAGCGGCTCCGTGACATGTTCCTGCCCGATAACGTCCGCGAACGAGTCGGGGCGGTATCTGCGGTAAAGGGCGGTAGTAACAGTCACAGAGAAAACCCTACCAATCGGGGCTGACATAAAAGACCCCCCATGCACCCGCCAGAGCCCGTCTACCCTTGCTACCTTCCGGTCCTGGGGGAGTTCAACAGGATGACGCCACATGAGGGGCCGTCAGATACTTTACCCGAAGTTTCGGTCTGCCCCGAATCGGCCCGGACAGCCCCGATCACCGGGCTACCGGTGCCCGTTCACCGGCCAGCTCATGAACGCGGGTTCCTCGTAGGGGTGGGCCGCCCGCAGTGCCCGCACAACGGCGTCGAGCACTTCATCGGCGACCACGCACTCCACGCGCAGTTCAGCCACCTGCTCGGGCACGCCCTCGGCTCCGATAAACGGACGGGAGCCGCTCAAGGGGGTGAAGCGGCCCGAGCCGGGCGATGTGAACGAGCAGTGCGAGTAGTCGCCCAGCCGTCCGGCGCCAGCGTCTCCGACGGCGGCCAGCACTGCTTCGGCATGGGACTCGGGGACATAGACCACCAGGGCGTGCAGCTGCGACATGGCACCATCCTGCCAGCGGGATGCTGTCATGTCGCAGTTCCCCGGCCTGCCAGACGGTGGGTGAATTGACGGCCAAAACGCTCAATTGGGAGATGCAGGAAAGTTCGGGTATTCTAGTATCTGCTTTTGGTTCAGAAGCAGTTGGAGAATTCGCCTAGCGGCCTATGGCGCACGCCTGGAACGCGTGTTGGGTTAACGCCCTCGGGGGTTCAAATCCCCCATTCTCCGCCACCGGAAACCCGGTTCCGATTCTGTCGGAACCGGGTTTTCCTTTTGCCGGCATCCGCCGGCTACGCCACGCCCAGCCGCCGCAGCCGCTGCCGTGCGGCGAGTTCGCTGGGTCCCATCCGGCCCAGCGCGAGGCGTACGACGGCGAGAGTCACCCTGGTTGCCAATCCCACCGGCAGGGGCAGTGGGCCAAGCCGCGCCGTCCGCAGCCCCAGCATCTCGCGGTACCTCGGCTCGAGGCTGAGCACAGCGCCTGCGAAAAGCACGCGGTATCCGGGCAGCAGCCATGGATGCAGCGGAGGGTTGCGGATGAAAGCCACGGTTTCGGCAACCCGTTCATCCGCGCGCAAGGCGCCCACCGCGAACCAGTCGTTCAATTCCCGTGTCAGCTCGACTTCACGGAGCGGCGGTGAACTGACCCCCATCAGCCGCGCCGCCTGCGCCCATTCGCGGACATAGGCGTCGGGGCCGCCAGGAATGGGTCCGCCCCATTTCTTGTGTGCCGTGAGGAATGAATCAGTAAACGTGACGTGCACCCACCGGACCAGGTCCGGATCGTTCGCCGAATAGTCGCGCGTGGCGCCGGTCCCGTCGACGTATTGTCCGCGGACCGTATCGTGAATCCGCAGCACCGAATCCGTCGCAGTGCGGGCATCAGCCGTGGAACCGTACGTGACTGCATGGATCCAGCGCGTTGTCCGCGCAAGACGGCCGAGTGAGTCCTCATGGAATTTGGAGTGTTCATAGACGCCGGCCATAACGCCGGGGTGAAGCGTCTGCATGAGAAGGGAGCGGATGCCCGCGACGATGGTGGGCATCCCGTGGTGGACGGCCCAGACGGCCGAGCCAGGCAGGTAAAAGCCCGGGTCATTTCCCTGGGCAAACTTTTCTGCCCATTCGGGCGGCGCAGAAGGGCTGCCTGTCAGAGTTCGTCTGACCTCCGCCTGCCATTCCCTGAGGACATTGCGCATGTTCCATTCTCGCGCACTGAACTGAGAGTGTGACTACGATTTTGAGCGCCCTCGCCTGCCGGATCTTAGAGGCCGTGCGGAAACGGTCCGGACTCCATTTGTTCGTGCGCGGATTGGGGGGTTAAACCTATAAAGCACAGGGATTCACCCCCCAGTTTTAGGGGTTTCCCGGTGCCTTCCCGTGTGGCCACAATGGAGGACATGCTCGTCGAGACAAGGAGTTGGCGGGTCCTACATCAGGAGAATTCTGTGGCAACTCATGGGGGAAACCAAGGTACAGCCAGGGCGAACGGCCCCGGACGGATCGCTTTGCGGAGCTTGTCTGCGGCAGTTGTCGTAGGCTTCTCCGTCTTCGCGTTCGGGTTCCAATCGCCGGTCAGCCATTTCCAGACCCCCACTGGGGCGCTTGACGAGGCTGCAGTCCGCGTCGTACCGCCCTCCGGCGTCGTTGGCCCGGCGCTGCTCGATCCGGGCAGCACGTCCGAGGGGCGCACCGTAGCCGGTCCGGCGGCGGCGTTGGTTGCCAAAGTACCCTTTGGCCGGACGGTCGTGGAGACGAGCTCCAAGGGCGTTGCCTCCACTGGCACGGTCAAGCCACAGTCCCCAGGCGTCGCATCCACTGCCTTGAGGCGGCCGGGTGCAGGTTTCCTCATGGCCCCGCTCGAGGTTTTGTATCCGAGTTCCTCCTTCGGCCTGCGGCATAACCCCCTGACGGGCGAATCCGGTGAGTTCCACTGGGGCCAGGATTTCGCCGCTTCCTGTGGCACCCGTGTCTACGCGGCCGATTCCGGAGTTGTGCGAGCCGCAGGATGGCATCCGTGGGGCGGCGGAAACAGGGTGGAGATCGACCATGGCAATGGGCTCATCACCACGTACAACCACCTCCAGTCCGTGGCAGTTGCCAAGGGCGACCGAGTCCGTGTCGGTGAGGTCATTGCCCAGGTGGGTACCACAGGATCGTCCACCGGGTGCCACCTCCACTTCGAGGTCATCGAGGACGGGGAACACCAGGATCCAGCCAAGTGGACCCTGCTGCCTATCCGGCAGGTCGACAAGCTGCAGCAGGCGGTCATGACCAGCTTTGATCCCGCTGCGGCCAATCTCGCCGGCTGGGCGATCCCCTTCCTTCGCGGGAACACTGGCGACGGCAGCTCTGAGCCCTCCACCTATTACGACGCCCGGCCTTACACCTGGACTCCCTCCAGCGGCGCCAGCCCCTCGCTGATGCCCAGTTCCACTGCAACCTGGGCTGCCTCAACGCCTCAGGCCAACAGCAGTCCACTGCAGACCATCGCGCCCGAACCGTCGACCACGTCCAAACCCGCTCCGCCGACGTCGACGAAGCCGACAACCACCGCGCCGACGACGACGACACCCCCGACGACGACCGCACCCCCGACGACCACCACGCCTCCGACGACCACCACGCCGCCGGCCACGACCGCGCCGCCTACGACCACTGAGCCGCCGGCAACCACTGAGCCGCCGACGACCGAGCCGCCGGCAACGACGCCGCCGACGACGGAGCCGCCTGCGACGACGGAGCCGCCGACGACCGAGCCGCCGACTACGACGCCGGAACCGGACCCTGCCCCCGCGCCGGAGCCCGAGCCCGAACCGGGTCCGCCTCCTGTTGATCCGACGCCGGAACCGTATTCTGAACCCGCTCCGGCACCGGCTCCGGCACCTGCTCCGGCACCGGAACCGGCACCTGCCCCGGTGGCCCCGCCCACCGCGATTGTTGTCGAGCCCGCCCCGGCGCCGGCACCTCCTCCCGCCCCGGCGCCCACGCCCACCGCGGTTATTATCGAACCCGCCCCTGCTCCGGCACCCGCCCCTGCTCCGGCACCCGTTCCCGCCCCGGCACCAGCTCCGGCACCCGCCCCTGCTCCGGCACCCGTTCCCTCAGCAACGCCTGAGCCAACGGTTGTTCCAGGCTCAACCCAAGCTCCTGCAACTGCACCTGCAGGAACAGAAACAGCCGTGACGGCGGCCCCCACAACCGCGCCGTAGTAGGGCGCGGCGGGGTTCGCCGTCCGGCTGTTCACCAACCGTGAGGAGGTCGAAGGAATGCAGCGGAGTACATTTCCGTTGTCATTATTGACGACCATGCAACCGGCCAGAAAGCACTATGTGCAGTCCTTCCGAAAGATCCGGCTGCCGTCCAAGGACGGAGCCGGATCCGAGACCGCCGGTTTTGAGGAGCCTTCCCGCACGTCCGCAGCCCGGGACCAGCGGCCCCCGGGCGTCACATTTCCCCTTCAAGCCAAGGCAAATATCCCTGGCCGAGGACACACAAACGTGGGGCGTCCTGCCCCCGCCGTTGTTCCGGTGATCCCGGAACTGCGGCACCCCAACGCGGTCATCGCCTGATGTCCGCCCAGATGAAACGAAAGCGAGGAGCGTTAGCCGGTAAGCGGCAGGCATCGTAATTTTTCAACATGCCAACTTCAGTTTCCCCACAGTTTGCTTTTTATCTGGTTGGATGGAGCGTACTGAGAGGGACACTGGAAGCACCCGCTTCCTAACTACCGCGAAGGCAGCAATGGAGCTCATCGAGGCCGAGCACCCCAGGCCACGTCATTTTCTACTCCACCTGAGCGACCCCCATTTGTTGGGAGGTCCGGACCCCCTTTATGGCGCAGTTGACAGCGAAGCCCGCCTGATTCAGCTCTTCGATGAGGTCCAGGCATCAGGCGCCCGTCCGGAAGCCGTGATTTTCACCGGCGACCTGGCGGACAAGGGAGACCCCGAGGCTTACGCCAAACTCCGCGCGATCGTTGAACCGGCGTGCAGGGACCTCGGCGCCAAAGTCATCTGGGCCATGGGAAACCACGACAACCGCGCGAACTTCCGGGCGGGCCTGCTGGACCAGCCGGGCAATGACGACCCGGTGGACCAAAGCTATTACGTCAACGGCCTGCGGGTCATCACCATGGACACGTCCGTACCAGGGTTCCATCACGGGGAACTCAGCAGTGACCAGCTGGATTGGCTGGCCGCGCAGCTGGAAACGCCCGCTCCGGACGGCACCATCCTGGCGCTCCACCATCCGCCGGTACCGTCGGTACTGGACCTGTCCGTGCTGGTGGAGCTCCGTGACCAGGCTGCCCTGGAGACCGTAGTGCGCAACTCGGACGTCCGCACCATCCTGGCGGGGCACCTGCACTACTCGACGACGGCGAGCTTCGCCGGTGTCCCGGTGTCGGTCGCCTCTGCCACGTGCTACACCCAGGACCTCAACGTTCCGGTGGGAGGCACGCGCGGCCGTGACGGCGGGCAGGCCTTCAACCTCGTGCACGTCTACGAGCACACCATCGTGCATTCCGTGGTGCCGCTGGGAAGCACGCCGACCGTGGGGGAGTATGTCAGCCCCGAGGAAACGGAGCGGCGTCTGGCAGCTGCCGGCATCCGCATTCCCGAGCGGGCGAACCGGCCCGTTCTCACGCGAAACTAGCCACATAAGCCAGAGCCCCCGCAGTTCATGACTGCGGGGGCTCTGGCCTATGTGCTGCTACTTCTCCCAGGGCGCCTTGATGGGGAAGTACTTCTCCAGGAAGTCCGTGACCAGCTCGGCCCGTTCCTCGGCGGGAACCTCGGGGAAGCTGCCGTCATTGAGGCAGAAGAAATCCATGTTCCGCTTTGACAGCAGCTTGGGCAGATAATTGAGCCCGGCGCGGAGTGTGGTGTCCACATACCTGACCTTGGCCGCGGTCTGGGTGACAGCACGCCCGGTGAGCAGCGCGTAGTAGTGGTAGAACGAATTGGTCACTGAGATGTTGTCCGCCGCGCGGAAGGTGCTGGCAGCAGTCTTGGCAAACTCGCTCGGGAATTCATCCTCCATCTGGGCCACCACGCTGCGGCGCAGGGGCGCGGCGCTGTGCTCCAGGTGGCGGGTGGTGATCCGGCCAAAGCGGTTCCAGAGCAGCTTGCGGTTCACCCGGGCGGCATTCTCGAAGCCGCTGCGCTCGGCCGCATTCTCCCCGAGGCCGATGCGGGTCTCCGCCTCGATGAACTTGGTGATCCCGCCGGGCGTGAAGAACAGGTCGGGTCCAACAGGGCGTCCGAAGAACATGTCGTCGTTGGAGTAGAGGAAGTGCTCCGAGAGACCGTCGATGTGGTGCAGCTGGCATTCCACGGCCTGGGAATTATGGGTGGGCAGCACGGAGGGATCGGCGAAGAACTCCTCGCTCCGGACGATCGTCACGGACGGGTGGTCGGCCAGCCACTCAGGCGCGGCGGAGTCCGTGGCGATGAAGATGCGGCGGATCCACGGCGCAAACATGTAGACGGAGCGGAGCGCGTACTTGAGCTCGTTGATCTGCCGGTACCGCGCTTCGTGGTCGTCACCCTCGCCGAGAACAGCGTTGGCCTGCCTGGCCCGGCGTGCCGCGATGTACTCGGGGGAACTGCCGTCCACCCAGGAGAAGACCAGATCGATGTCGAAGCTGATGTCACTTGCGTGGTCCGCGAACATATTCTCGATGGTGGGCCACGTGTGCCCGTACCGTTCAACCGTTCCGCGCACGGCGTCCTGGGACAGCATGGTGCGCCGGGTCAGGGAGTTCTCGATCGGCAGGATCACCTCATCGCCTTCGAAGCTCCAGAGCTCCACCTGCACGCCGGCCGAGGCGCCGAACTCGAAGCCGCCGTTCGGCTCAACCCGTGGCCTGTACAGCCTGAAGATTCTGGCCTGACGGTTGGTGGAAAGTTCGCCGTCGGCCACCAGCACCGACGTCTTCTTCTTGGCATCCACGGTCATGGAGTAGAAGGGCTCGTTGCGGCACGCATCCACCAGGGCAGCGCGCAGTTTTTTGCGGTTTTTCCAGTCCAGGGCGATGACCGGGCGGTCGTTGTTGCCGCGGACCAGCAGGTAATCCAAACCGGCCTGCGCGAGCACGTTCCGCAGGAAGAGCAAGTCCTCGACCATGGCCTGGTATGGCGTCCGGTTCTGGTTTATAAGGGCATACCGGCCTGAGGTGCGGACCACGTCGGGGCGATGTTTGAGGCGCGCAACAGCAGCCGGCGACGTTACTTCCGCAAGTGCGGGGACGTCCTCGGAAGTCTGTCCGCCATAGTAGATGTCATCCTGAACCGTTACGTCTGTAATGGTGATTCTCCGTGCTGCTAGAGGGTGGGCTCTTACTTGCATGATAGTCCTGCCGAAAAAACTGCAGGATAATTTGCCGGCGGAGCGGGCCGCCCGCAAAGCGGCGGCAGGGGCTTAGCCCACCAGCGCCTCGCGCCACCTGCGGAGAAAAGCCGCACCGGCGTCGTCGTGAATCACCGTAGCATCCAGGCCGAGGTCGGCGGCCGTGAGGATGTCGTAGGGCTTGTCCGGCACACCGTCCGCGGGCCGGACATCCACATGCTTGACCGCGTGGTCGTTGTGGTGCAGCCAGTCGGCCATGGCGTAGTCCGTGCGGGAATCACCCACGGTCCGCCAGGCCTGCGGCGTGATGCCCTGTGCTGCCAGGAATTCCACTGCACGGCTGGCGCCCAGGTCCTTGCCGAGCCGTACTGATTCGATGTCCGTGGAAATGATGGTGGGGTCCACGCGGTAGTCGATCTCGTCGTCGGAATTGGGTGCGTGGTGGTCCAGGCGAACGACACCCAGGCCGTGCCGCTGCATCAGTTCCATGGCTTCTGCATCGAAGAGCCGCTGCTCGGCGAGGTACTCGCTGTTCGGCACCTCGATGTGCTGTTCAACCGAGACCATGGCGCGCTTCGTTTCATCGAAGAACATGTGCGAGGAGTAGTCCTCAGCCACCATCCGGCGGACGTCGTCACCGTAGGCTGCGGGCACAGCCAGTTCACGGTCCACGTGGACGGGTCCGGCGCCGGCGGCGGTGTAGCTGAACCAGACGGCGCCCTTTTCACAAATGGCATGGATCAGGGTGCCGCTCGGCATGCCCGCTGCGATCATCGGCTCCATGACCTGCTCCCGGATGAAGGCGTCGGAGCGGCCCGTGTTGAAGATGACCGGTACCCCGGCTGTCGCAAGGGCCACCAGATCGGCGATGATGCCGGGCTTCACATCGCGGGTGACGGGACTGGCGACCGGGCCGTCGACGTCCAGGAGGAGGGCAAGGGCCGGGGCCGACGGCGTGTGGGAGCCGAAGGCGGCAGCGGTGGCATTCGCGGGAGGAGCAGTCATGGCTCCATTCTGTCAGCCGCCGCCCCCGCGGCGCCCCAGGGGGACGCGAGTGCCCCGCATGTGACTCATGGTTACTGTTTGGCTACAACCTCGATCCGGGACCCGATCCACATTCCCTAGAACAGGCAAGGTGCTTAGGCTTGCAACGTGATATTCAAAGCTGTGGGCGAGGGACGCCCTTACCCCGACCATGGTTACAGCACGCCCAAGGACTGGGCCGCGCTGCCGCCACGGCCGGTGCGGCTGGATGAACTTGTGACCACCAAGCGGACCCTGGACCTCGAAGCCCTGCTGGCCGAGGATTCCACCTTTTTCGGCGACCTTTTCCCGCATGTGGTGCAGTACAAGGGAACGCTCTACCTCGAGGACGGTCTCCACCGGGCTGTCCGCACCGCGCTCCACCAGCGCACCGCCATCCACGCCCGGGTGTTGGTGATCGATGGCTAGAAAACCCAAGGACGTCACGGTTCTGCATGGGCACCGCGTCATCACAGGTCCTGAGCTCCGTGCCACGTTCGTGCCCGACGACGAGGCGGCCGACCACTCCCGAAAGCTGCGCCGGAAAATCCTGCACGGCGTGGTGCTGTTCATGCTCCTCGGGCTGATTGTTACGAGCGTCATGGGAGCTGTGGCGATCATGAACGGACAAATCAAATTTCCCGGGACGGAAAACACCGAGGTGCAGGCGTCCGCGTGCCCCGCCACGACCTTCGACTACACGCCGCACGCCAAGGTCACCGTCAATGTCTTCAACGCCACCACCAGGGCCGGACTGGCGAAGTCAGCAGCCAACGAGTTCAAGGTCCGGAAATTTGCAATGGGCAAGGTTGGCAACATCGAAACCGGCTACCGCGGCGTGGCAGCCATCGTGTCCGGCGCCGCAGGCCAGGCCGCGGCCTTCGCCGTGCAGCGGAACCTCCCGGGTTCGGACTATTTCCAGGACGCGCGCTCCGATGCCAGCGTTGACGTGATTCTCACCGGCGACTACAGGGGCCTGGCCAAACCGGAACTGGTGGACCAGACTCCAGGCAAGCTGGAGTGCCCGCGGGAAAGCCGTCGCATTGCCGACGACGGCCAGTGGCCCGTGGTCCCCACCCAGGGCGCCAAAGGCTGACCGCTAGCCAGCAGCAGCGGGAGGTCACGCCATGCGGACGGGCCGGCCGCCGTCGTCGAACCTCGCACCGGCACCCAACTGGATGAACCGCACTGTCCGGGAGACCCGTTCCTCCAGGTCGTCCGTCTCCTCGCTGCTGCGGGCCGCGCTGGAGGACAGGGTTCCGTGGATCAGCTGGGCCTGCTGCCGGACGTCCGCCACGGGGAAGTAGCCTTGGTCCATGCCTTCGCGCAGGATGTCCTGCAGGAGGTCGCTGAGGCCACCGACGTGGTCGGCGAGCTTGGCGAAGGACGCAGGGGAGAGCACGGCGCCCATGGCCGGGCCGGGTGGAAGGTGGCGGCGGCTGAGGTCCTCCACCTGGGAGCGCACATAGAGCGCCAGCCGGTCCACCGGGTTCTCCAGCAGGTTCAGGGATTCCCTCAGTTCCGCGAGGAAACGCTCCGTTTCAACCAGCGCATAGGAAATGAGCAGCTCTTCGATGTCCGCATAGTAGTTGTACACGGCCGTGCGCCCGATGCCTGCATGGCGGGCCACGTCCGTCATGGTCAGCCCGGGCAGCCCGTGCGTGAAGAGAAGTTCGCCAAAGGCAGTGAGTATGCGGCGCTGGGTCTCGGCGCGCTGCGCAGCATTGCTGGGGGCCGAAATCCGTGGCATACGCACACTTTACCGCGCTCTGTCAGTAAACCCCTGCGGGTTTTGTGCACGTTTTGCGCCGCTAGTGTGCCGTGGGGCGGCGCGCGTTGGCCGCCCAAAACCGCAACGTCAGACGGCGCAGCCCTGCGGCCCGCACGCCCCGCCGTCCTTCTCTGTGCCGTCCTCAGTTCCGGGGCCGCCGGCGTTGACCATGGCCAGCGGATGGGCGTCCTGCCAGGCCTGTTCAAGGGCCACGCTGAAAGTTGCCGAGGGCTGGGCCCCGGAGAGACCGAATTTCCGGTCAATCACGAAGAAGGGGACCCCGCTGATGCCCAGCGCGCGCGCTTCGGCAAAGTCCTGGCGGACGTCGTCGGCGTACTTGTCGGAGGTGAACAGCTCGGCCACCGCGCCGGCGTCGAGACCCAGTTCCCCGCCGAGCCCGGTGAGGTAATCGCGGCTGCCGATGTCCTGGCCGTGCTCGAAGTGATCGCTGAGCAGCCGCTCCTTGGCGGCGTCCTGCTTCCCGTGCGCGGCCGCCAGATGGATCAGCCGGTGGGCGGTGAAGCTGTTGGCGACCACGACGGCGTCGAACCGGTAGTCGAGCCCCTCACCCCTGGCTTGCGCCGCCACGTGGTCA
Organism: Arthrobacter pascens; assembly: GCF_017052465.1. Lineage (GTDB taxonomy): Bacteria > Actinomycetota > Actinomycetes > Actinomycetales > Micrococcaceae > Arthrobacter > Arthrobacter pascens. The sequence goes on along the minus strand of NZ_JAFHKT010000098.1, from coordinate 4,436 downwards.
AACATCTGAGAAACCTGTTCGGGGGCCATGCCTTTGCGGGTGCTGAGGTAGTCGAGTTCGGTGCCGTCGTAGTGTTCGGGCAGGGACGGATCCAGCTGGTAGCTGCGCCACTGCACCTCCACGGCATCGCGGTGGGGGAACTCGGCCAGGGCGGCCTCGAAGCGCCGTTTGCCGATGTAGCACCAGGGGCACGCGACGTCTGACCAGATTTCAATCTTCATGCCTGCCACAACCTCCACCCGAGCTGTGGCATTCCTCAGCGGCGGTGTCGGTTAGGCCACAGCCAACCTGAAGGCGGGCGGTCTTGCCCGGCGGCACCGGGGATCCTATCGTTTGACATAGGTTATGAAGTCAGCCGTCGGATGGTGTTCGTCCGAACATACTCGTGGTTGACCACGAGGCGCCAGGCAGGCGCTTCTACCGTTGTGCGGAAGCATCCTGCCTGCGGGCTGGGAGGCCAGGCATGCGGATAGGACTAATTGCAGCACCCTGGATTCCGGTTCCACCGCCCGCTTACGGTGGGACCGAGAGGGTGGTGGACAGCCTTGCCCGCGGCTTTGCTGATGCCGGCCACGAGGTGGTCTTGGCTGCCCCGTCGGACAGCGAATGTCCTGTTCCCCGGGTCCCGGACATGCGGCAGGCCGAACCGGCCGAACTGGGGTTCACGCTTTCGGAACTGAGTCACGTGATCCGCGCTTACCGGGGCATGCGGGGAGTGGACATCATCCACGATCACACGATGGCCGGCCCGTTGTATCCGCACCGTCCGGCCTCGGTGCCGGTGGTCACAACCATCCATTGCCAGCTGACGCCGTCGGCGGTGGACGTTTACCGGGCCATCGGCAAGACCGCGAGCATTGTCGCCATTTCCCGCGACCAGGTCAGCCATGCGCCGGACGTTCCGGTTGCCCGGGTCATCCATCATGGGATGGACCTGGCGGCCGTCCCCACAGGCAGCGGGCAGGGAGGCTACGCGTGCTTTGTGGGACGGATGTCCCCGGACAAGGGTCCAGCCCAAGCGATCGCCATCGCCCGGAAGGCCGGAGTCCCGCTGCGCCTTGCGGCAAAAATCCGCGAACCCGAGGAAATGCGATACTTCCGGGAGGTTATCGAGCCGCTCATGGGGCCCAACGAGGAATTTATTGGCGAGCTGGCGAACGCCGAAAAGTACGCGCTGATGGGCGAGGCCTTCGCCTTCCTGAACCCCATCCAGTGGTCCGAGCCTTTCGGGCTGGTGATGATCGAAGCTCTGGCCACGGGAACCCCCGTCATAGGCACTCCCGTTGGCGCCGCACCCGAAGTGGTGGAGCACGGATCCACCGGCTACCTGTCCTCGCTGGACGAGCTGCCGGATCTGTTGCTCCGGGCCGAAGAGCTCAGCAGGGCGGCCTGCCGCGCCTCCGTTGCGGAACGGTTCAGCTCGGAGCGGATGGTCGCGGACCACCTGGATCTGTTCACCCGGCTGCTTGGGCAGAAGTTGCCTTTCGGGGTTCCCGATCCGGGCACAGTGCATGAGAATCAGATACACGATTCGCTGGCGCCGGGCACCTGACCCCGGCCGCGCCTGTACAAGGGAAGGGACCAGCCCATGAACGCCTGGAATGCCGACACGGAGGCGGGCCCCTCCGAAGCCGGCGCGGTCACCGTGGTCGAAGGGTCCTCGTTCTGCATCTCCTCCCACAATGGCGACATCATTCCCGGCGGCTCACAAGGGGTCTTCTACCAGGACACACGGGTAATTTCCCGCTGGATGCTCCGGGTCAACGGGTCCCTTCGCGAGCCGCTGGGGGCCCAGACGCCCAGGGCTTTCCAGGCCACCTTCGTTGGCAGGGCGCGCTGGCCGGACGGCAGGTTCGACAGCCCGCTGGTGGTCCGGCACCAGCGGCACATAGGACCCGGCCTTCGGGATGACATTACCCTCATCAATTACTCGTCTGAGCCGGCCGACTGTGACATCGAGCTGAGCGTCGAGGCCGACATGGCGGACCTCTTTGACGTCAAGGGCGGCAGGGCGCCCACCGGTGCCGTTACCCGCAGGTCGGTCCAGGGCGCCGAGCTCCATATCGAAGCCGAGCGCAACGGCCAGCGCCGGGGCGTGGCCATCCGCGCAGCGGGGGCCCTGGTCCGCGAGGATGCACTGGCTTTCCGGGTGGAGATTCCGGCCAGGGGACAATGGTCCACCGCCGTCATTGCGGTTCCACTGATCAATGGGGTGGGGCCGGAGGAGCCCTTTTCCGAGGCCTCGCCTCCGCACCACCGGATGGGCGTCAAGAGGCACCTGGCATGGGAGGAGCATGTGCCGCGGGTGACCGTCATGGACCGGAACGTTCAAAATGTGCTGGACCGCAGCCAGAAGGATCTGGGTTCCCTGCGGATATTCGACGATGCCCACCCTGACCGGGCTGCGGTTGCCGCCGGCGCCCCCTGGTTCATGGCGCTCTTCGGCCGGGATTCCCTGCTGTCTGCCTACATGTCGCTGCTGGTCGACCCCAACCTGGCCGCCGGGACGCTGCAGACCCTGGCCGGGATCCAGGGGACAAAGGTGGATCCGGATTCTGAGGAAGAGCCGGGGCGGATCCCGCACGAGGTGAGGTTTGGCATCAATGCCGGCCTTGCGCTGGGTGGCACGGCGTACTACGGCACCGCGGACGCCACCCCGCTGTTCGTCGCCGTCCTGGGGGAGCTCAGCCGTTGGGGCCTCGGCGAGGACATCATTGATTCGCTGCTGCCGCATGCGGATCGTGCCCTGGAATGGATCGAGCACTACGGGGACGGCGACGGTGACGGCTTTGTGGAGTACCTGAGGCCCAACCCCCACGGACTGCTAAACCAGGGATGGAAGGACTCGTGGGACGGGATCAATTTCGCCGACGGCAGGATGGCTGAGCCGCCGATCGCGCTGTGCGAGGTCCAGGGCTACGTGTACGCCGCCTACGTGGCACGGTCGCTGCTGGCCCGCTGGACCGGCGACGATTCCCTGGAACGCCACTGGGCCGGGCGCGCTGCACGCCTCAAGGCGTCCTTCAACGAGCGGTTCTGGATGCCCGACAAGGGCTATTACGCCATCGCCCTGGACAAGGACAAGCAGCAGGTTGACTCGTGCGCATCCAACATGGGCCACTGTCTCTGGGTCGGGCTCGTCGACGAGGACAAGGCTCCGATGGTCGCGGAGCACCTGATGTCGCCGGAGATGTTTACGGGCTGGGGCATCCGGACGCTGGCCTCGGACATGGGCGCGTACAACCCCGTCAGCTACCACAACGGTTCGGTGTGGCCGCACGACAGCGCGCTCGTGGCCACCGGGCTCATGCGGTACGGCTTCGTGGACGAGGCCAGCCGGATTGCCAGCGGGCTCTTTGCGGCGGCGGCCCATTTTGGCGGGCAGCTTCCGGAGCTGTTCTGCGGGTTTGACCGGAGCGACTTCCCGGAACCGGTGCCATACCCGACGGCGTGCTCCCCACAGGCGTGGGCGGCCGCGGCACCGGTGCAGCTGGCCCGCATCCTGCTGCGTTTTGACCCCGACTTCACCCGGAACGAAGTCCACCTGGCACCGATCCTTCCGGACCGGATGGGCGACTTCCGGGCAGATAACGTCCTCCTGGGCCGCTCCAGGATCACCATCCACGGCCGGGGCAGGGAGGGAAGCGTGGAGGGGTTGCCGCCGGCACTGAAGCTCCGGAGCGACCCCCGCCTGCCGCTTTACAAGGACCTCGCCAACTAGCCGCGCAGCGGCCGCTCCATCACGAAGTCGTGTTCGACAGCGCTTCCCAGCCGGAAGGACTTGGTCCCCACCTTCCGGAAGCCTGACTTTTCGTAGAACCGGATGGCCCTGGTGTTCTCGCTGTTGACGCCGAGCCACATTCCCCTTGCCCCGGCGGCTGCGGCCGACTCGATGCTGGCGTGCATGAGGTCAGCCGCGGCGCCGAGCCCGTGGTGGTCAGGGTGGACGTAGCATTTGCTGAGCTCCGCCGAGGGCAGCGCGGTAAGCGCCGAGGCCACGTCCGGATCCAGGGCGGGCCTGTTCACGAGCAGACTGTAGCCGCGGAGGCCGCCGCCGGAGTCGATCACCAGCACCGTCACCGCGGGGTCGGCGAGGTATGCGCGGAAGTGGCGCTCGCTGAGCGTGCCCGCAAGGTGGGCCGCGATGTCCTCGGGGGAGGAGGCCGGCGGGCACGCCAGCGGAAAGGTGACGGCCGCCAGCTCAGCCAGCCGCCCGACGTCGTCCGCTGTTGCTTGCCGGATGGTGTGCGTCATCGGGCTACTGCCTGAAGGCGGCGTCGAAACTGCCCTGGGCTGCGGGGAAGTCGAACTTCTTGAGCGCGGCGAGGGCTTCGGGGGCGCCGTGGAGGCGGTCCATGCGGGCGTCCTCCCATTCGATGGAGATGGGGCCGGTGTACCCGATGGCGGTGAGGGCGCGGAAGGAGGATTCCCACGGG
>NZ_JAFHKT010000097.1 GCF_017052465.1 Arthrobacter pascens | reverse complement strand
GCGGCGAGGAATGCAAGTGGACACACAGGAGGGTTAAAGCATGAAATCGGCAACAGCGGAGAGCATGGCAGCGATGAACGACGTGGAGATTGCTGCCTCCTTCAATCACTGGGCGACGAGCCTAGTTGATGGCGCTCAAACCGAGCCCGACACGATTACAGCTGCGGTTCCGGACGAGATTCGAGAGGCGCCGGGATTCGCTGAGGTCACTGACTTGGGGGCCGAGGGCGAGATTGACCAGGAACGGGGTGCGCAGGTCGCATGCGCTGTGCTGGTCCGCTAGCAGGTGACCCGCAGATGGGTCCGACGATCGATGCAGCGCTCGAGACATTCGACGACAGCAAGCTCATGGTCGAGATCATCCTCGCCTTGGGCTTGGTCGCGAGCGTACTTCTTATCACGGCGGCGACTGAGTTCGGAAAGATCGGGCCGATCAAGTTCCACAAGGGAAAGGCCGACAGAACTGTCCAATAAGCCATGAGACTCCACGCCCCAGTCCAACCAGGGGCCGAAGATGGTCGGCCACCGAACCTCCCTCCGGGCAGATCGCTATCAACCCTAGTCTCCAGCCGTACCCTCAGACGGGAGCTCTAGTAACGCGGCTGTAACGCCCAAATAGATAGCGTGCAAGCAACTGGGCGGCGTTGTGCGTGATTTAGAGTGCGAGTGTTCCGATGCCAAGCTGCGGAGATGCCAATGATCGACGGACCAAACCCGGATCGAGTACAGCCAGTGGACACCGAAGACGTTGAGTGGATTCTGGACCCCACTGATCAGGCGCTCATCGTCAGCCAAACCCGAGATCATAACCGTGCCGCGCTACCCGATCCTTTCTGTGGCGAACTCGGCCGGCGTCTACTTCTGGCTGAACTGCAGTTTAGCCGTTGGGTGGTTCGGCGCGTAGAAAAGCTCACATTCGATCAAGATCGTAATGTAAAGCGCCGGCTCACGGTTGACTTCAATGTTCGGGACGACGCGCCGCTCGTTGTTGACAAGATGGGTGACCGGTTCTGGATCGTGCCCATATCGCTCATGCGACGGCGCACCTTGGTCAACATGCACATCACGGATGAGGTTGGCAATGTCCTCCCGACACCGGGAATCCGACTTACGCAGCAGCTTGACGAGTCGATCCTGCTGGCCGCAGCGGGAAGTGTTTCACCTGCGCTTGCTGCGCAAGAGGACGTCCGCTCCTTCATCCGTCAGTTGGTGGCGGGTTCGCGCAAGGAGACGAATGACGCGCTGGCGCTTTTCGAGGGCTTGAGCGGTCCAGTCCCGGACCACCTGAGTCGCCTCACCGAGAGTTCCATCGTCCGCGCTGTGGTTTACCTTCTCCGCCGTAACTTTTCCTTGTACGTGTTCCTGCCCGCAGGGGCCGAAAACATGCGGGGCAGAAGGCACCGATTACTTAATCTCGAGTTCAGCGAACCTACGGGGTGGTCACGGATGACGCCACGCTTTACGGTCATGGGTGAGACGACGCTGTACGAGCATGACGACCGGCCGGCTCTTGGGGAACACTTTCGTCAGCGGACAGGCTGGTGGTTCCGTCAAACAGGGCGGAAACTTTGGACCGGGTTTCCATCGGCTCTGGGGCTGCGGCCGACAAGCATTCGCGTTCAGGTGCCCGGTGCCGAGAAGGCGTCGAGCTACCACCTTGAGCTGACCGCCCCTGAGGGGGTCGAAGTCGTTCGTGCACAGTTGCTCGCCGGCCGCCCGAATGAGAATGGCGGTCCCTACACCCACGATCGGGTGGTGGGGCATACGGCCACCGTGGGCCTTCACGGAGTTGAGGTGCCCAATGGATCACTCTGCCAGGCCCAGATAGATTTTAGAGTCACTTCGCGAGGCTGGCTGACGAATGCCACCTTCTCGTGTGCACTAGTTGCGCTGGTGCTGATCTCGCTCCTGCTTCAGGCGTCAGCGCATACTATGCAGTGGCCGACGGGGCAGGTAACGAACATTATCGCGCTGCTGATCACGACGGCCGCGGCAGTTGGCGCGATGATCGCGCACTCATCCTTCACGGGGGTCGCCGCTCGCATGGTCGCCCGACTACGCGGAATTGCGGCTGTAGCGGTCGCTCAACCGATCGTGGCCGCAGGAGCCTTGGCGTTTGCGCAAGAGGCCGATAGTTCTACCCCTACGGTCCTGCTTGACCCTGGCACGTTCGCTGTCTTATGGCTGGCTACGGGCATTGCGCTTGGCGTATTCGTGCTGATGGGGGCTGCCTTGATATTGAGTCTTCTCTGCGAGCGGACAGGCTACAAGGTGGCGTCACCTTGGGACATGACGGCGGACGATGACAGTGGGGACGAACCGCTGGCCAACTACGCCGATGCACTCAAAAAGTTCGGGTTCACACGGTCTGCCATAGGGATACTCTCGGCTGAGGGTTGGTATGGGCGGTACGGGTGGACCAACGACAAGCAAGACGCTGCGGTCCAGGCACTCGAGAGGTTGGCTCCGAAGTCGGCTCAGGCCCCGTTGACCTGCAAATGGGACTGGTCACACACGGTCTGCGGCGTCAGGGATTTGTGTCCCTACCGCGAGAGATTCCGCCGTCATGGCGGCGAATGGACATGAGCCCACGGTGGTGGGGAGCTGAATTCAGGGGATCAGGTTCGAGTCAGGAGCGACTTGCCGTACACCTGATTTTTAGTTGACCGCGAGTTCCAGCGGTTGCGGAGCAGTGACGCCATGCTGCAGGTTTGGTAGGACCGGAGACTATGTCAAATGAGCTGATCACGACCATCCTTGCACCCATTGCCACCGTACTGGTGGCTATGCTCGCTCTGGTTTCCGCGCTGCTGGGTGCAGCTATCGCATCTCGCGCAAAAATCGACGACGCCCTCCGCGCACGCCGGATGGAGACATATCCAAAGCTGTGGGCTCTCACGGCAACGGCATCCCGGTGGCCGCAGAATGACCTGAGTGTCGCACAGATTTCGGATTTCCACAGGGCGCTCCGGGAATGGTATTACGCTGATGGTGGTATGTATCTTTCCCACCGAGCTCGTCAACGCTACGGCGACATGCAGGAAGTCAACGCGGCCCTGCTCCGCGGCCGTGACAACTTCAGCACTCAAGGCTTGGGCGAGGCTGAATATAAAGCACTGATGACAGTCTGCAGCTCGATGCGCACTGCGATGACATTCGACCTTAATACGAGAAAAACACAGCCGCTTCTTCGTATTGGGCAGTGGGGAACGCAAACGGTCTCGTATACGAAGACCTGGCTTAATAACCGTAAGCCCAGGAAACTAGCCGAAGCCCTCGCGAATGCGCGCATTCAAGAATCAGTCGCGCCCGTGGGCGGCGAAGTCCGGCAATAGGACGGCCCGGACAGTGTCCCTGGAACGGCAACCCGAACGAAGCCATGTTCCTCGCATGGCGGCTGCCCATCGACCCGGCCGTCCGTGTTCGCCCTCGACCTTCCCTTGAATGCCGAAATGGAGGCCGCGGCATAGCACGTATCTGGTCTGCCCTGTAGCCGGTCACGGAATCACTCGATGCGCGACCGGAGTCGGCAGTAGTCTTCGAATAGATCCTGATGGAGAAATTCCCATTTCGACCATCATCTGGTGTTTGATAATTTTCGAATGCCCGGCGCGCTGAAGCATTATTAGGTCGAGGCCGTAGGCTGGGCCGCGGCCAAGACACATGAGCGTGGTAACACCGGGCGCATTGACGGCGGGCCACGGACCGGGTGCTCCGCGTCCGAGGGTTGCGCCGCTCCTCTGGGCAGGGCATCAAGGACAAAAAGAGGGGTGTGCACAATGTGCACACCTGGGGCTTCGGATTCGGTTGTACTGGCGGCGGACTGGGCCGGATTGGCGATGTTTTCGGGGGAGGGGCGGATTCTCTGGGGGAGGGAGCCCGGTTCGAGTCCCACCTCGGGCACAGTGTTTCCGCAGGTCAGAGGCCTTTTTCGCACAGAGTGTGGACAAAGCTTGACCTATTGGACTCCAAGGTATACATGCAGGACCCGTTGGGTGGGCCTGAGGGCCTGAGATGCACGCGCTATTCGACAAGCAGCAGCAAACTGCCCGTAGCAGCGGAGTCGGGCCGTGAATCGTCGCGTTGTGTCTCAGAACTGCTTGGCTAATTTGTTGGCTAT
>NZ_JAFHKT010000096.1 GCF_017052465.1 Arthrobacter pascens | reverse complement strand
GTGTCAGGTCAGCGTTGGCATGGGTAACGTAGGACACGAGAGCCTCCTGGCGTCGAGATGAGTGTGGTAACCCAAATCGATACCGGAGGCTCTCGTTTCTTACATCACGCCACGCTGTTCACAACCTCCGTGGGAAATACAGCTAGGGCTCCTAGGCCAAGAGAACGCGGCTTCATCTTCGTGCTTCAAGTGCGCCAGATTCCTTGAACCGGTGCCGGGGTTAAAGGACGGCGGAACGCTCCGCGGCGAGGGACGCGAGGGTCGAGACCAGGAGCCTGCGCTCCACGATCTTGATCCGTTCGTGCAGGGTCTCCTCGGTGTCGCCGTTCTCTATGGCCACGGCTTCCTGGGCGATGATGGGCCCGGTGTCCACTCCGGCGTCGGCCCAGTGCACGGTGCAGCCTGTCACCTTCACGCCATACGCCAGGGCATCCCGGACGCCGTGGGCGCCGGGGAACGACGGAAGCAGCGCGGGATGCGTGTTGAGGTATTTCCCGTCGAAGGCATCGATGAACTCCGGGCTCACAATGCGCATGAATCCCGAGGACACCACGATGTCCGGCTGGTAAGCCGCCACCGCCTCGGTCAGTGCGGCGTTCCAGGCGGCCCGGTCCGCGTAGCCCTTGAAGTCCACCACGAAGGTGTCGATGCCCGCCGCGGCTGACCGCTCCACTCCATACGTGCCGGGCCGGTCTGCGCCCACTGCCGCGATCTCCACGTCCAACTCCCCCGCTTGTACGGCGTCGATGACAGCCTGGAGGTTGGAGCCGGTTCCGGAGACGAGGACTACGATGCGCATAGCACCAGCTTAGGTGGCCGCTCGCGTAGGCTGGAAAACATGAACCCCACTCCCGGCCCCGACGGGTCACAGCGGACCAAACGTCCGCTCAGCGAGGCCGCAAAGACCTCGCTGCTGAAAACACACACCCTGTTCCGCATGTTCATCGTGGCGGTGCTGGGCTCGTTCTTCGTTTTCCAGCTCGACCTCACCTACCTCTGGCTGACAGCCATCCTGACCGTGGCCGGCATAATTCTGGGGATCATCGTGCTCATCCGCGCGGTCCGGCTCAAGGAGTCCAAGCTGGTCCTGTTCGGGTCCATCTCCGGCCTGGCCGTATCCGCCGTGATGGTGCTGCTTGTCCTGGTCTCTGCCCTGTTCTTCAACCAGGTGCGCGACTACCAGCAGTGCGCCCGGCACGCCTTGACCAGCCAAGCGAGCAACGACTGCCGGGTCCAGCTCGAAAACTCGATGCCCGGCCAGTTCCAGCCGGGCCGCTAGCCGCACCGTCACCGTTCCTGCCCGCGTGACTCTTACTTGCCGGGTGCTGCCCCGAGATCTGCCTCCCGCAGCTCCTGCCGGCGTTCCAGCCACGGTCCTGCTGCGTAACCGATGACGACGCCGATGCCCGCTTCCGCTGCCACCCAGACTGCCGTCCGCAGCGGGTCGGGTCCGATGTCATTGAGGCGGCCGATTCCGGCCGAACCGTGCGTAATGCTGGCCAGGAGGCCGGCGAGCAGGCCGGTGGCGGCTCCGACGATGATGCCCAGAACCAGCGTGGAGGCGGCAGCCGTGAACCACCTGACGCGGACCTTGATGGAAAGCCATTCGTCAAAGTGGTTCTCCCCCTCGCGCAGGAACCACCAACCGGCCAGCACGCCGGCGAGCACCGGCACCACCAGGGCAACGAAGCCGAAATCGAGCGGTCCGGCCGGAATGGCCGCAAGGACGGGAACGGACGGAAGTGGACCCACGGCGGTGCCCAGTGGTCCGACGTGGGAGCCTGCACCGAGGGCGAAGCCCGAGCCGGACACCCAGGCGAGTGCGAAGACGGCGAGGTTGGGAATGAAGCCGAGCTGCGCGAGGGTGAGCGCCGCGCCTCCTACCGCCCCGGCGTCGAGCGCTTCATAGACTGCCACCACGAGGTTCCAGTGAATGATGAGGTCAACCGCCAGCAGGGCCGAGGACAGTGCCATCGCGGCCATGAGGGCCACGAAGCCGGCCTTGGCGGCGGAGGCAAGGTAGGAGCCGGCCCAGCGTGAGTGCTGGCTGGTCCGTGCGATCCAGTCCACGGCGTCCACGCCGATCAGCCGGCTCCACGAACCGGCCTCCCGCCGGGCGCCGATCACCATGCCCAGCGCAAAGGGAACAAGTGGCAGCAGTGCGGCCCACCAGAGGAACACGCCGACGTCGTCGGTGCGGCACACGAATCCGGTGGTGATGCCGAATCCCGCATAAACCAGCCAGGAGCCCAGCAGCGCCTGCCACAACTGGTCCGTATAGGAGGCGCGGGCCAGGCGACGGCCGGCCCGCCACGCGAGCATGAATGGAATGACCGTCAGGCCAAGCGGGATGAGCGAGAGGGTGCCCGACTCCGGCCTGGCCGCGGCACCTTCGACGACGGTGCTCAGGTACAGGGGCACCCCGTGAATGACCAGCCAGGCCTGGCCGGCCAGGCGCGCCAAGGCGTCGAACTGCGTCTCGCTGAAACCGGAGGTTGCCCACACCGCGGCAATCGGGGCAATGACGACCAAGGCGGAAATGATTGCGGCCTGGGCCGATTCCAGCCCACCCTGCAGCCACAAGGGCATGGGAAGGCCACGGTCTCCGGTCTGATCAGCGCGCAGTTTCATCGTGGTCCATCGTGCCATGTGCGCCCTCGCCCAGCCGTTTTCGACAGGCTCTTCGGCGGAGAAGACGGCCAGGGGAAAGCCCGCACACGTTTGGCGGTGGCCGTCCGCCAGCGCTTTTTGCCGGGTACAGACGTAAAATTAGCTTGTCCGCAATCAGTGGTTGGAGGCAGAAAATGACTACCGCATCCCCACATGCACACGGCGTTCACTTTGGTCGGACGGACGTCCAGAACGTTGGCATGGGTGTTGGTATTCTCGCGTTGGCGGTAGGTATCCTCGGGTTCATCCCGGGCATCACCGCACGGTATGGCGAACTGATGTTCGTTGGGCCTGATTCGCACGCCATGTTGTTTGGCCTGTTCCAGGTTTCCATGCTGCTCAACATCGTGCAGCTGGTAGTCGGCGGAACCGGCTGGGCCATGTCCCGCAGTGAAATGGGTGCGCGCAGGTTCCTCATGGGCGCCGGTGCACTGTACATCATCCTCAGCATCTACGGGCTCAGTGTCGGAGTGGGTTCGGCGGCCAATTTCCTGTCGCTGAACATGACGGATAGCTGGACCCTGATGGTGGCGGGTGTTCTCATGATTGCCGCCGGCTGGATGTTCTCGCGGCATCTGGCCGATGACCGGAAATAAACCCGGAACGCGAACGCCGGGATTAGGAGCCGCGAATGAGTAGATATCTAATCTGAGTATTCGTACTACCGGTTGGTGCAGGTGTTCCGCGCAAGTTCGCGGGCAGCTGCACCAGCTTTGCGTTCACCGGCCTTATGTTGAAGGGCCGTCGGCGCCCGGTTGTGTGAATCGAGTGGGCGAGTACGAGTGCTCGTCCTTTTGTTTCTCCCCGACGATGACGCGGGCGCGGCCTCTTGAGACCGCGCCCGCTGGAAAGTACCGCCGCTGGTTGGCGGTTACTTCTCCTTTTTTAGACGTTTCGTTGTGAATCTGGGGAGCCCACGGCAGCCTTAACTGCAGCCACGAGAGAGTGGACGTCGGTTTCGGTGGTGTCCCAGGAGCACATCCACCGGACCTCCCCGCGTGCCTGGTCCCAGTCATAGAAGCGGAAGGATTCCCGGACTTTCGCGGCTGCCCCGGCTGGAAGGACGGCAAAGACGCCATTGGACTGTGTTGCTTGCGTCAGCGAGACGCCGTTAATGGCCGAGATTCCTTCGCTGAGAAGTTGAGCCATCTCGTTGGCACGACTGGCGGACCGCAGCCACAACCCATCCGTTAGCAGGGCTACAAGTTGCGCAGAGACGAAACGCATCTTTGAGGCCAGCTGCATGTTCATCTTGCGCAGGTAGCTCATGCCTGGGTCGGACTGTGAGTTGAGCCAGATAACGGCTTCGCCGAACAACAGCCCGTTTTTGGTGCCGCCAAAAGACAGGACGTCGACACCGACGTCGGTGGTGAATGCCCGCAAAGGAAGCCCGAGATGTGCTGCAGCGTTGGCCAGCCTTGCTCCGTCCAGGTGCAGCTTCATCCCCTTCGCATGTACGTGTTCAGCAATCCGTTGGATTTCTTCCGGCGTGTAGCAGGTGCCCAGTTCGGTGGTCTGGGTGATCGATACGACCAGCGGTTGCGCCCGATGCTCGTCTCCCCAGCCCCAGGCTTCGGCGTCGATCAATTCCGGGGTGAGTTTGCCATCCGGTGTGGGGATCGGGAGGAGCTTTATTCCGCCAATCCGTTCCGGGGCGCCGTTTTCGTCGGTATTGATATGCGCTGTTGCTGCGCAGATGACAGCGCCCCAACGCGGGAGCAGGGCTTGCAGGGCAAGGACATTGGCCCCTGTTCCATTGAAGACCGGATATGCGGTAGCAGCTGCCCCGAAGTGGGACTGGATGACCTCTTGAAGCGCTGCCGAGTAGACGTCTTCGCCGTATGCGGTGACGTGGCCTTCGTTGGCTGCCTGAACTGCTTCGATGATTTCGGCGTGAGCCCCGGCGTAGTTATCCGAGGCGAAGCCCCGGGATGCCGGGTCGTGCAGGCGCCCCGCCAATACCTGCCGGACGCCTGCTTTGGTATCAGCGCTGACGCTCATGCCGGTGCACCCACGAGGTGGCCGGCCATAAGGGGCAAGCGCTGCCCGTTGATCTGTTCTGCCTCCAGGCCGAAGATCCGCTGTACAGCGTCGGCAAGGACACTGACATCGGTGAAGCCCGGAAATTTCCGTTCCGGCTGGGCTGCGCGCATCCTGTCATCGACCAGAGCCTTGACGACGAAGACCAAGGCGGCTGAGTGCTGAGCGGAGAGGGGGCTTTCGTTTCCTCCCTGCAGGTGCCGGAATCCATCGGCCACGGCCAGGGTCCAGGCCTCGGCGGCAGACTTGACGGCGGCATAGGCGGCGCCGCCCGCTGTCGGCGAGGAGGCGGACTCTGCGGAAACGATGGCCAGGCGACCCGCAGGGGAGGTAGCCAAGTCATGGTAAAAGGCGCGGCTGGTGTTCCTCAGAGTGGTGAGGACGCTGGTGTGCAGGAAGTCCCAGTCTTCATCCGTCTGGTCTTCAATTCCGGTACCGCCTCGCCACCCTCCTACAAGATGGATAAGGCCGTCGACGGGACCCAGATCGTTCCGGACAGACGTCGCCAAGTCCTCAACGGCTTGCAAGTCCGCGAGGTTGCAGACATAGCCCGTGACGTTGTCGTAGGCTGCCGAGAGCTCCTGCACTCGGTCCTCAAGAATGTCCACGGCAGCCACGCGTGCCCCTGCTTGCGAGAGGGTGCGGACTACCGCGACGCCGGCGGCGCTTGTCGAACCGGCGACGACGACCGTACGGCCCGAGAGGTCCTGGCTCATGCGCCCGCCTCGCCCTCAGTCTTCACAGGGCTCTTACCGGTGATCCCGGCAGTTGATTCAATGACCGAGGACATCTTCTTCTCCAGTGCTTCGTAGAACATCGACAGTGGGAATTCGTCATCTAGGATCTGGTCCGTCAGATCCCGGAGAGGGCCGTCGAGCGGAAGGGCTTCCGGTCCCTTGGCCCACACGGAGGCCGGGTGGGGGGTGAGGGTTTCCGAGACGAGCTCGTAGGCAGCCAGCCAGTGTGCGGTCTTCGGCCGGTCGATTGAACGCCAGTAGAGTTCCTCGATGCGAAGACCCAGCTCGACGACCACGCCGGCGACGTCTTTCCAGTCGATGCTCAGCTTTCCATCGGTCCAGTGCAGGACCCGGTTCTGGTGCATCCAGGCGAACAGCAATTGGCCGCCTACGGCGTCGTAGTTGCGGACCCGGTTCCCGGTAATCGCGAAGCGGAAAATGCGATCGAAGATCACGGCGTACTGGACCAGCTTGGCGTGCTTGCGGGCGTCCGCGGAAGCCGTTTCGTCCCGCTCGATGAGGACGGATTCGCGGAAGGCGGTCAGGTCACAGCGGAGCTCCTCCAGGGAGTACAGGAAATACGGCATCCGCTGCTTGATCATGAACGGGTCAAAGGGCAGGTCACCGCGCATGTGGGTCCGGTCATGGATCAGGTCCCACATCACGAAGGTCTTCTCCGTGAGGTGCTGGTCGTCGATGAATTCCGCGGCATCAGCCGGCAGGTCCAGGGAAGTGATGTCGGCAGCAGCTTTTAGGACGCGACGGAACCGGGCAGCTTCGCGGTCCGCGAAAATGCCTCCCCAAGTGAAGGAGGGGGTGCTCCGGACCGCTACGCTCTCGGGGAAGAGAACTGCGGAGTTCGTGTCATAGCCGGGTGTGAAATCGACGAAGCTGATGGGGACGAACAGCTTGTTGGAGTAGTTTGCTGCCTCCAGTTCAGCGACGAAAGAAGGCCAAATGACCTCGATGAGGACGGCCTCGAAGTAGCGGTTGGTGCTGCCGTTCTGCGTGTACATAGGGAACACAACCAGGTGCGGCAGCCCGTCGATGCGCCACTGCTCGGGGTGGAAGGCTACCAATGAGTCGAGGAAATCCGGTACGCCGAAGCCCTCGGCCGCCCACCGCCGGAAGTCCTGCACGAGCAGTTCAAGGTAGTCCGTGTCGTGGGGCAGGTGGGGGCGCAGGTCGTTGATTGAGTCAGTAATGATGCCGACATATTGGCGGCCTGGTCATGGTCAGCGGGTTCCGGAACGGAACCGTCCTGCACTTGAACCTGCTGCAGCCCGATGACGGCTGCCTTCAGAGCCTGCCATGCGGGGAGCGCCTTGACGTCTTCTGCCCGGGTGGTTGTCACTTCCGGGTTTGCGATTACAGACATGCTCATTCCTTCCGTTGAGGGGATTCCTGAAGAAGCTAGCAGTGCCTAAGCATCCGTGAAGGATTCTTCCCTCATGCATAAGAAATACTTTTGCTCGGGGCCACTGTTCAGCGCTATGCCTGCGCCTGACCTTAAGGTCGGATGCCTTCATGGCATCCGGCCAGGAGTTAAACCTCGGAGCTTCTCGATAACGCTGCTTAAACACTGGCCGCCCGCCATAGCAGATCATCAGAGCTGCTTAGTCACCGAGGGAAATCAAATCAGCAACTCTTGGGCTCAGATCGGATAACCCATGCGTATGCGTAAGGACTTGACCCGTCGGACGTGCAACATTCACCACGCCAAATGTCGCTTCCTTTACGTGTGTTAGCTTGATCACCATCCTTCCCGGCCCGGGGGCTCCGGAAGGCTCAAATTCACCGCAGCTACCTTTTCGGAGGCACCATGGGACTTGGCTCCCACACGCAAATACTTGATCGGGCTATTGCTCCCGACACCCCTGAAACCGGTCTTTGCTCCGGTTCAGGACTGTTTCACAGCTCGGGGTCCACTACCGCGCAGGCAGCACCGCGCGGGAATGTTATGGCCTATCTGCTCGACACAGCAGCCGCAGAAGCCTGCACCGGTCGAGTCGCTGGTGGTACAGGGAACCCGACCCGGCCCGCATCGATACCCGTGGGTGGTGTTGCATGACACCACCGAGCGGAACTTTCGCAGACATCAAAACCGATGAAACAGCACAACAGGGGTCCTCCCTTGCGATAGAGCCAGATCGCGCTTCCGGCGAAACCGCCAACGAACTCAAGCGCGGGCTCAACAACCGCCACCTGCAGATGATCGCTATCGGCGGTGCGATCGGTACCGGGCTGTTCGTGGCCTCGGGCAGCACCATTTCCCAGGCGGGTCCCGGCGGTGCGTTGGCCGCCTACGCGCTGATCGGGCTGATGGTATTCCTGTTGATGCAGTCACTGGGCGAGATGTCGGCCAAAATTCCGGTCGCCGGTTCTTTCCAGTCCTTTGCCACCCGTTTCGTCTCCCCCTCCTTTGGGTTCGCGATCGGCTGGAACTATTGGTTCAACTGGGCCATCACTGTGGCCGCCGAGCTGGTCGCGGCCGGAATCATCATGGACTTCTGGTTCCCGGGGGTCCCAGGATGGGTGTGGGCCGGGATCTTCCTGCTGGTGTTGACCGGGCTGAATGCCCTCTCGGCGAAGTCCTTTGGTGAGTCGGAGTTCTGGCTCTCCCTGATCAAGGTCAGCGCAGTGGTGCTCTTCCTGATCGCGGGCGTGCTGATGATTTTCGGCATCCTCGGGGATGACTCTCCCGGACTGAGTAACTGGGAAAACCGCGATGACGTGTTCCACGGGGGCTGGGTCTCGATCATCTCGGTCTTCATGGTTGCCGGGTTCTCCTTCCAGGGCACCGAGCTCGTAGGAGTCGCCGCCGGCGAAGCGAAGAACCCGCGTCGCGAAGTGCCGAAGGCTATCCGCACTGTCTTCTGGCGCATCATGCTTTTCTACATTGGTGCCATCTTTATCATCGGCTGCCTGATCCCGTTCACCGATCCGAGCCTGCTGGCCTCCGGCGAGTCCGATATTGCAGCATCGCCGTTTACCCTGGTCTTCTCTCGCGCCGGAATCGCCTTCGCAGCGGCCTTAATGAACGCCGTGATCCTGACCGCAATCCTGTCCGCGGGCAACTCCGGACTATATGCTTCTACCCGGATGCTTTACGCCATGGCCCATGACGGCATGGCCCCAAAGATCTTCGGCCGAACCAATGCGCGCGGTGTGCCGATCGCGGCGTTGCTCGCGACCGCGGCCGTGGGACTCTTCGGGTTCCTCTCCGCGATCGTCGGTCAAGGTGCAGCCTACTCGTGGCTGCTGAACATGTCAGGTCTATGCGGCTTCATCGTCTGGGCGGGAATCGCGGTCTCCCACTACCGTTTCAGGCGCGGCTTCCTAGCCCAAGGAAACAAAGTCAGCGACCTGCCGTACAAAGCATCCCTGTTCCCCATCGGCCCACTGCTGGCCTTCGCCCTGCTGATACTGGTAATCGCGGGGCAGAACTACGAGGCTGTGCTTGCCGGACGGACCATGGAGGTGCTTTCCTCCTACATCGGGTTGCCAGTCTTCATCGTTCTATGGCTGGCTCACCGCTACATCACCAAGTCCAAAGTGGTGCCGCTGCTCGAGATGGATCTCACGGCACCGAAGGACCTCGAGGACGAACCCAGGGGCGGCACCCGGTAACTAACCATGCTGCGCGGGCTACCCCGCGCATTGCGCGGCCCGCGTTAGCCAGGGGTCAGAAGGGCTAAGGCGCGGGACCTAGGCCAAAGAGGGAAGCCGGGTGGGAATTGCACCCGGCTTCGCTCTTCCCCCAAGTCAATGACGACCGTTTCCGCGTTCAAATAGCTTGGTCGCGGCCGGAATTGCTGGCCAGCTCCCATTCACTTCGGGTGATCGCGTACTCGACGTCCCCGTGTTCGTCGCCGGGGATAGACACCGGCCAGTCCGCGACGAAGGATCGCACGAGACGCATCCCGGATCTTTCCATCACTCTTCGAGAGGCGGCGTTGACTGCCATGGTCGAAGCCACGACGCGTTGCACTTCGAACTCGGCAAATCCCTTGGCGATCAGCGCTCGACAACCCTCCGTCGCATACCCCTTTCCCCATGCCGCGCATCGCAACCTATAGCCCAGTTCCGGCTGTTCGAGGGGATCACCGGGGGCCGGGCGGTAGTGGAACCAGCCGAGGAATTCGTTGCTTGTCTTTTCGATCGCGGCCCAGAATCCGTAGCCGGGGAATTTTCGGTAGTAGCCGAGGAATGCTGGCAGCACCTCGCTTTCAATCTCGCTCCGCGACGTGGGCGCGCCACCAGTGATGTACCGCATCACGCGCGGATCGCCATCCAATTCCACGAGTAGGTCCACATCGTCCGGCGTGAACTGGCGCAGCTGTAGCCGTTTCGTCTCAAGGAATACGCGCATGCGGACATTCTCGCATTAGGCCGTCCTAGCCTGCCTAGAAGCGGATCAAAGAGTATGGCTGGCTGGGCAGGTTTCCGGCTGTCCACGGCCGCTGGGAGGGCTCAGTGGGAACCCCGCCACGCCCGTCACGCACAACTGCCCTCACCGTGGCCACGATTGCGACGGCGGCAATTACTGCCAGAATTATCAGGACCACGATGATCGGCCCGTCCATCTTCCAACACCTCTTAAGCCAATTTTACGGCGGAAACAGGCCGCTCACCCGGGCATTCTTTCCTGCAGCCTGCCGACAATAAGCAGGCGAACAATTTTGCTCTGGACGCGGCCGCCGCGCGGGCATATCCTGATCTCCCATTGCCTCTGGGGGGTGAATAGGAATGGGCCAGCGCCTGCGCTCTTGTTGCACAGTTTCTGTGCGCGCCCTCCTCGTTCCCGCCCTGATTGCATTTGCGTGGCTTGTCTGGGGAGCGGGCACCGCGCAGGCATCGCCCGCACCGTCCGGATCCCACGTGTCGGGTCTGCTCGATTCCGGCGGGTCCGTTGATCCGGCGGGGGCAGTGTCAGGTGCTGTGCCTTCGTTGCCGGCCGCGAACGTCCTGCCGGCCGGCCAGGATCCGGTCACCGCTACTGTGTCGGCAGTTGCCGGCACCGCAGACGCCGTCGTCGGCGAGGCGGCGGCCGCGGTCACCACCGTGACCCGGACAACGGCGCCGGTGCTGTCCCAAGTCGACCAGGCCGTCGACGTCGTGGACGATGCGATCGGCTCATTGGAACCGCAGCTTCCACGGCTCCCGGTTCCGGTTCCCGTGGTCCAACTTCCGGTTCCAGTTCCTGTTCCAGTGGTCCAACTTCCGGTTCCCCTGCCACTGCCCCTGCCCGGGCAGGACGCGCCACCCGCCGCCCCGCATGTGCCTGCGCCGTCTGCACCGGACGCCGGACAACCGGTCGCGGCGATTCCCGCCCCTGCAGTTCCTGGGTCGCGGGCCCCGGCAGCTTCCGCTGCGGCGCCCTCCAAGGTGGCCGGCCCTCCCTCAGAAGCCAGCTCGCCCGGCTTCAGTTCTGCGGCCCCTGCCGCGGCGGGGGTTCAAGAAACCGGCAGCCGTGGACAGACCTTCGCGCAGCTTCGTATGACCTCCTCCGGCCGCCCCTCGGCGAGCGCAGTCCAGAGGGACCATGCGCAACCGATCCTGGGCCACCCGCTCGGCCTGGACCACGTCGGGCTGGCCGCCACCCATGGCGAGTCGGGTTCCACTCACTCCGAGGGTTCCGGCGGCCAGGCCGCGGATGTCGCGGCATTCTGGAACGCCCTGTCCAAGACTGCCGGCGAGCGCGTGCGTGACGCCGCCGTCGCCTTGCCACCCAGCCCGGCGTTTGATCCGGGGTCCTCCCCCGACTGAACAGGTCAACTCTGCCTTCATCACGGCAGAAGAGACCACGTGCGCCGCCGGCGTACGCATCCCAAGTTCCGTCAGGAGAAAATGCCATGTCCACCAACGCCCCGCTGTCCACTGCCCGCCGTCGTTCTTCCCGCGCAAGGATCGGCAACTGGCCCGATCCCATGGCCGGCTTCATCGGCAACTGGCCGGACCCCATGGCCAAGTCCGGCCTCACTGTGAGGTCTTAAGACTGCATGGGAACAGACGCAAGCAGCCGGCGTTCCCGCCCTGCCAAGGGCAGCGCGGGAACGCCGTCAGCGTCAGTTTTCCCCGGTCCCCTTGAGTGTCTCCGTGTCGTCCGCGGCTTTACCGGCGGACGGGTCACTGCCGGCCTGCCCCGGATCAGGTTGTGAAGCGTCGCCGGGTGCGGTGACGTCGGCCCGCTTCGGCCCGGCCTCCCCCACCATGTCTTCAGCAGAGGTCTCGGCGCCCTCCGGGGGCGTCTTCCCGCGCCGTTCACCGAACCGAGCCGAACCGGGAAAGTGCCCAATCACCCGCGCGAGCTCGCGGCTCAGGACGGTGCCCTCCACCATGTCCGGCGGCAAGGTTTCCCTCTCCACCTGACGGGCCGCCGCCAGGGCGCCCAGCCCGGCCTCGGTGATGGCCACCTCATTGCTCCTGCGGTCCATTGGGCTGGATTTTCGGGAAACCAAACCGGCGTCCTCGAGGCGCATTAGCACCCTGCCCAGCGACTGGCTGCGGACATGGATGTCTTCCGCCAGCTGTTCTTGGTTCAGGGGCCCTGCTGTGAGGCCCTGAAGGGCTATGACCGCAGCATGGGTGAGACCGAGCTCGGCCAGCGCCTGGTCCTGGCGGCGCTGGATAAGCCGGGCAGCCATCGACAGCAACTGGTGTGGACCCCACTGCTCTGCATCAGCGTTCGGGACCATCAGTTCCGCCCTTCCGTTTCACAACATACGTGGTCTGGGGCCGACGCCCAGAGGTGACCACGTCAGCGCCGACGGATGCCGTCAACGCCATCCGTCTCGATAGGTTCGAGGCCGACGGTGTCCGACGCGTCCGCGGCGTCGTAGGTGCCGCTGCGCCCCGCGGCAAATCCGGCGTCCCGTTCGGTGCCCGTGCGCCCGGCTGCGACGTCGGCTGCGGTCACGCGGCCACCACGCTGGTAGTGCTTGTGGAGCCGGTCTTCGTCGGAGGGCTCCAGATGCCCGTCACCGTCCACCCGGGGGGCATCCGCCACCTGGTCCTTGGTGTACGGGACCACGATGTCCCTGCCCTGAAGGTGGGCGCCGCCAAGCGGGACAAAGGACACGGACGTGCCGAAGAGGCCCGTGCGCGCCGTCACCCAGGCGGGCTGGCCGGTGTTGTCATCGGCATAGATCTGGCCGATGGAGCCGATCTTGTCTCCACCAGCGGAGAGGATGCTGCCGCCCCCGTTGAGCAGATCGTCGATATGTTCCTTGGTGAGCATGCTGCCTCCTTGGATGGGTCAACCTCACGATATACCCTAAGCATGCTTACTATCATGCTGGCAAGCTCGCCTCGCATTCTTTCCTTCGACTGGCGGGCGGCGCGCGGGCGAATGCCGGGCAATCGCCCGGGGATGAAGGGCCGGAAAATATGGCATTCACCGGCAGGTTTGCGGAAAGCACCAAGAAAAAAGGCAAGGGTGCTTACTATTTATTAGTAAACATGCTTACCATTACATGCCAGCAACGCTGGTTCTTGAACAGCAGCTGACCCTTTCGGAAAGAGAGAGCGAAGATGACAGAGAACCAATGGCCGCAGGACGGGAGCCTGACAGTTCCCCCGGCTACGCAGAACTCGACGGCTTACGGCTCGGGCGTTGCCACCGGTAGCCCGGCCTCAGCCTCGAAGACCGACACCGCTAAGGAAGAAGCCTCGAACGTCGCCGGCCAGGCCGCCGGTGCAGCCCAGAACGTGGCGGGCACCGCTAAGGCCGAGGCGGCGAATGTGGCTGCCGAGGCAAAAACCAATGCCAAGGACCTGCTCCACCAGGCGAAGTCCGATCTGACGGACCAGGCAGGGGCACAGCAGCAGAAGGCCGCTGAGGGCATCCGCAACATCTCCTCCCAACTGCGCTCCATGGCCGACGCGCCGGACCAGCAGGGCGTTGCCGCAGACCTCATCCGCCAGGCTGCAGAACGCTCGGAATCCGTCGCCTCGTGGCTGGACAACAGGGATCCGGGATCACTGCTGGACGAAGTGAAGTCCTTCGCACGCCAGCGCCCCGGCACCTTCCTGCTTCTCGCCGCCGGAGCCGGTGTGCTTGCCGGTCGCTTGGGCAGGAGCCTCCAGGCAGGGGCCCCCGCCAGTACCGCGACAACGGGCACGGGTGTTCCGCCGCGGCCCGTCCAGCCGCCGGTCACAGAAGGCACCCTGGGTGCCGGCGTCGGCGCACCGCTGTTCGATGAAACCGCTTCGGCGCAGCCCGGCTACGGGCAGCCGGGGTACGGCACGCCCGCGTACAGCGAACCCGTTGCCGGTGAACCGGCATTTGGCGAGCCTGCCTACGGTGAGCCCGGAATCGGTGAGCCGGCCCGCCCGGGTATGGCCGCCCCCGGCTCTGCACAGACCCTTCCCGGAAGTTCCACCGCGGGGGTTCCGCAGCGTGACGTGGATGACCCCTTCGCCGAAGGTGAAGGACGCCACCTGTGAGCAGCCAGATACCGGAGACACCTCCCACCGCCGCGCACGCCAAAGCGGACACCACGTCCCTCGGGGATCTC
>NZ_JAFHKT010000095.1 GCF_017052465.1 Arthrobacter pascens | reverse complement strand
CGTCCCTACACATCAGAAACCGAGCGAGCAGCCACGTACCCCGATTGGCTACATCAGTACAATCATCACAGGACCCATACCGGCATCGGAGGAAAAACTCCCATCAGCCGCGTTCATAACCTCCGTGGGAATTACACCTAGCCTTAGCTAGGCGTCCTCGCAGGCGTATGCCCAATCGATGATGGACTTGACTTCCTCTGGGCTTGAGCTGAACCACTCACTGCCGGGAGCGTCATCCAGTTGTCGACCGCGATAAAACAGGACCGCGTGCACCAATCGTTCGAGTTTGACAGGCGTTTCGCTTCGCCGGACGTAGGCCACCACAGGTTGCTCGGGCATTGCAGTTCCCTGTTGGTCACTGATCCGAATTTTGGCGTCACCAAGGGAGGTCATCCCCACCTTGACTGGCCACCGCTCTTCTCGACGAAACTCAGCCAACAGCTTGTAGGTGGGGAAGTAGTAGACGTAGACGCTTCCCGACCCTGCTACTTCGACGATCGTATCGTCGGTTAGATCCAACTCTTCTGTTTCCTCGTCGACTACGGAAGAGCCGTCCTCCTCAACAGTTACATGAGGCGGCGTGAGCCATCGCCAATATCCGTACGCCCCGGTAGGTTCCAAGAGTCCCGCATCAACCAGGTTCCGGAGCGCCTTCTTAGTGGCGGAAGTAAGACTTTGGGCAGCTGCCCCACCATTCTCCGAATGATATTGCTCAACCGCCCCGATCAGCTCCGACCGACGAAACATCGGAGTTTTCAACAGTTCCTTGGCCAGCTCTGCGATCACGTTTGGTGTAAGCGGGAGACCCTGATACTTGTACGGGGTTGCCGCTGGGAGCTCAGTCACCGCTGGTGTCCTTCGTTCGACGTTTGCTGCTCACGTTGGATGCACTCGGCGTGGGTGCCACCGTCCGGATACTGCTCCTCGCCCCGTCGCGCCCACCTTCCCCCCCAGACATTAGCGGCACCCTATGACATTGGGGCAGATGCGCACAACGAAGGTGTGCCAGTTCCCAAGTACGCCGATAGGCCCTACTCGAGGCGGCGCTGCCTGGTCTCGGGGGAGAAGAACATCATCCACAGCACGGCCAGCAGGACCAGGCCGCCGGCGAGGGCGAACGACGTTGCCAGGCCCAGCTCCGGCCAGAAGTAGTTGGCGAAAATCAGCGGCCCGAAGCCCGCGCCCAGCCGGGAGAACGTCGACGCCCAGCCGAAGCCCGATCCCCGCAGCTCGGTCGGGTAGAGCTCGGACACGTAGGCGTAGAGGACCGGGATTGCCACCTGCACTATGAAGCCGAAGACCAGCAGCCAGAACACGGCCGCCGTCGGGATGTCCACCACGAAGGCCACGATCACCAGCGTCAGCGCTGAAAGCGGGCCGGTGATGGCCAGCAGCCATTTGCGGCCCACCCGCTCCACGAGCAGCGCAGCTGCCACGACCCCAAGAAGCCCGACGGCGGCCATACCCGCCGTCGTCAGGAACGCCTTGTACTCGGCGAAACCGGCGCCGATCAGGATCCGCGGCATCCAGGTCAGGGACAGGTAGTAGATGAGGAGGATGCTGAAGAACAGGCCCCAGGCGGCCGCGGTGATTTTCCAGTTGAATGCCCAGACGCCGACCAGCTGCTGCCAGGCGCTGCCTGCCGAAAGCCGCGGTACGGCCTGCGGATCGGGCAGGCTGTAGGCGCGCGGTTCGGCGCCGGTGGCCTGGACCAGGTCGTCGATGACCTTGGCCGCCTCCTCGCGGCGGCCTTTGCGGATGAGGAACAGCGGAGATTCGGGTACGCTGCGGCGCACCCAGAACACGAGCAGGGCCGGCAGCACCATCACCACCATCGTCAGCCGCCAGTCCGCGAATGCCGCCACCAGTCCGGCCGATACGAATCCGCATAGCGCGGCGCCCACGGGCCACCACCCGTCCATGGCGGTGAGGACCCGGCCTCGCTGCTTGCGCGGTGTGAACTCGCCCACCAGTGCGTAGTCCACCGGAATGCAGCCGCCCAGACCGAACCCCGCCATGAAGCGGAAGAGGCAGAACCAGATGAAGTCGGGGGAGAAGGCCCCGAGAACCGTGAAGATCGAGAAGATCAGGAGAGTGGCGGTGAAGGCCTTCTTGCGGCCAATCGTGTCCGCAATGGTGCCCCAGACAAACGCGCCGAGGGCCATGCCGATCAGGTTGGCGGTGCCGATCCAGCCGGCCTCGCCAGGGGTGAGCTGCCAGTGGGACGACAGCAGCGGAATCAGGATGCCGTTCAGTGTCACGTCCCAGGCATCAAACATGAACCCAAGGCCGCCGATCAGAAAGATCCGGCCCTGCACCTTCCAACGCCACGGCAGTTCCTGGACTACCTGTTCGCCGCTGGGCACAGCGGTGTAAATGTTCATCTCGGCCTCCTGTTTAAACCTTACGTTGCGGCCGGCCGGACTTTGTGCCGCTTCACACTCGGACAGCGCAGGAAAGCCGGCTTCTGTGACGCGATAAACTGGCGGTATCCCCACCAACCGCGGCATGCCGCCGCGAGATACGACGGAGACTTTTGTGACCTTGACGCAGCTTGACCGTGTTCCCATCCGCCGAGCCCTGATCTCGGTCTACGACAAGACCGGTCTGGAGGAGCTCGCGAAGGGCCTGCACGCCGCAGGCGTCAAGATTGTCTCCACGGGCTCCACCGCCAAGAAGATTGCCGAAGCCGGCATCCCGGTCCAGGAAGTGGAGGAAGTCACCGGCTCTCCGGAAATGCTGGACGGCCGCGTCAAGACTCTGCACCCCCGGGTCCACGGCGGCATCCTTGCGGACCGCCGCGTTGCGGCCCACATGGAAACCCTCGCGGGCATGGAGATCGAGGCGTTCGACCTCGTCGTCGTCAACCTTTACCCGTTCGTGGAGACCGTCAAGTCCGGTGCCGCGCAGGACGACGTCGTGGAGCAGATCGACATCGGAGGCCCCGCCATGGTGCGCTCCGCCGCGAAGAACCACGCCGCCGTCGCCATTGTGGTGGATCCCACGTTCTACGGCAGCGTTGTCCGCGCCGCCGCTGAAGGCGGCTTCGATCTGAAGACCCGCCAGCGCCTGGCTGCCAAGGCCTTCGCTCACACCGCCACCTACGACAATGCCGTGGCCACCTGGACCGCCAGCCAGTTCCTCGATGAGGACGGCGACGGCGTGATCGACTGGCCCGCCTATGCCGGCCTCGCGCTGGAGCGCTCCGAGGTCCTCCGCTACGGCGAAAACCCGCACCAGCAGGCAGCACTGTACGTCGACAAGGCAGCTCCCGCGGGCATCGCCCAGGCCGACCAGATCCACGGCAAGGCCATGAGCTACAACAACTTCGTTGACGCTGACGCCGCCCTCCGCGCCGCGTTCGACTTCGCCGAGCCGGCCGTTGCCATCATCAAGCACGCCAACCCCTGCGGCGTGGCCGTCGGTTCCGCTGATGCCGCCGACCCGATCGCCGACGCCCACGCCAAGGCGCACGCCTGCGATCCTGTCTCCGCGTTCGGCGGCGTCATCGCGGCCAACCGCACGGTCACCGCCGGCATGGCGAACACCGTCGCCGGTATCTTCACCGAAGTGGTCATCGCCCCGGACTTCGAGCCGGAAGCCGTGGAGATCCTTTCCAAGAAGAAGAACATCCGGCTGCTTGCCCTGCCCGAAGGCTACGACCGGTACCCGGCCGAAATGCGCCAGGTTTCCGGCGGTGTGCTGGTCCAGGTAACGGACAAGGTCAACGCCGACGGCGACAACCCCGCCAACTGGACCCTCGCCGCCGGGGAAGCCGCCGACGACGCGACGCTGGCCGACCTCGCCTTCGCCTGGACCGCCTGCCGCGCCGCCAAGTCCAACGCCATCCTGCTCGCCGACAACGGTGCCGCAGTGGGCATCGGCATGGGCCAGGTGAACCGTCTTGACTCCTGCAAGCTAGCCGTCGAGCGCGCCAACACCCTCGGCGTGACGGTGAGCTCGGATGTGGACGGCGCCGGAGGCGCCTCCAACGCCGACGCGAGCGGCGCACCGGAGCGTGCCCGCGGCGCCGTTGCAGCCTCCGACGCGTTCTTCCCGTTCGCGGACGGCCTGCAGATCCTGATCGACGCCGGCGTCCGCGCCGTGGTGCAGCCCGGCGGATCCGTCCGCGACGACGAGGTCATCGCCGCGGCCAACGCTGCGGGCATCACGATGTACTTCACCGGAGCGCGCCACTTCTTCCACTAGTCCCCACCGCCTCCCTAACCTCGCTGCGCTCGGCCAGGGAACCCGGACGGCGTGGGCCCACCCACCGCCACGGACGACGGCGGCTGCCCCCTCAAGGGGACAGCCGCCGTCGTCGTTTATTCAGTTAGTCCGCTTCCGGGTCACCGTCCGGGCCGGCCGCAGGCTCTGCGAGCCGGATTTCGCGCGGTTTCGCTTCAGCCATGCGCTCCGGCGTCCAATATGCCAGGATTTCTTCCGGCGTCTGGCTGATCTCGGAGTGGCTGACGTGGTCCTCCTGAGGCAGCGGTCCGTCCTTACTTGGCGGCTGCTGCACGGTCGTAGACCTGCTGGATGACCGATCCCCAGTACGGGGAATACATCGCCGTGGAGCGGCTGCCGTAGCCATAGCTGTTGACGGAGTTCTGGAAGCCCAAGGGGCTATCTGTGCCGTCAGACACGAACCAGGGACCGCCCGAGGACCCGCCGGTCATGTCGCAGGGAATGCCTTGCGTTTCGAACTGCGGGTTGAGGGCATCATTGCCCGCTTTCCCGTAGCAACTGACGAGGGTCTTGCCGGTGAACGGCGCTGCCGCCGGGTAGCCGAACGCCTTGTACGTCAGTCCGCGCGGCTGGTTGAACACGACGCCCGTGGCGCCGGCCACGTCGGCAAGTTTCTTGCCGTCGACCTCGGCAACCACCGCGAAACCGGTGTCATACCGGATGTTGCCGTCGCTGCTCCATTCCTTGGGCGCATACAGTGCCTTTGCCGGCCATTTGCCCAGGGGAGCCGCGCCGTCCTTGTAGGCCGGCACGAAAACGAAGTTCGTGGCGAAGGCGCCGGGTCCCTGGTTGAGGCAGTGCCCGGCGGTGGAGACGGTGCTCTTGTTGGCCGCGGACACGGAGTTGCCGGAGCAGACGTAGTTGGCCCCTCCCAGCGTGAAGAAGACCTTGCCGATGTGGTCCACGGGCGCTTCATCTTTATGCAGGGGGGCTGTCTTACCTTTACGGGATGTGCCCGCGATCTTGGTGAAGGAGCCCTGCTCGGTGAGACCGGCGACGCCGTTGCCCTTGCTGACCTGCCACGGAACGTGGACCTGCCGGGCAACGGCCTTCGCTGCGAGGACATCGCCCGGAACGGCGGCCTGCATGCGCTCGGGCGTCCAGTAATCCGCCGCGGTTGACGTGGTGAGGGTGGTGCTGGCGATCTGCGGCTGCACGGGATCCTGCGCCTTTGCAGGGGAAGCCGTTGCGCCGCCGGCCGCGGAGAGCGTCAGCAGCAATCCCGTGGAGAAGCTCACGAGGCTAGTGGCCAGAGACTTCTTGCTCGTCATTGTGGTCCTACCTATCGGGTGGGCGCCGTGTTAATGCGCCTGTGAAGGATTGAGGCTACCCGGACATGACAAGCTTTGTAAAAGACGTTTGAAGTTATGTGTTCCAGGTAGGGGTAGTGCTGTTCTGCCCCTGCCGCGACGGGGGTTCCAGCCAGGTTCAGCCGGTTAGGCGGTTTTCTGTCATGAGCTAAAGATAGGGGTACGCGGCGCCCGGGACAATGGAATGCCGGCCCCAAGTTAACAGCTGACTCACGTGGCCAAGGTGATCCGGGCCACCTTGGTGGGGTGCTGCATGGCGTCCTCGGGTAAGTTAAGGGGTGGTGAAATAGACCGGATTCCACATACAGCCGACCTCCAGGGAGACGCCCGAGCATGGCCAAAATTATCTATACCCACACCGACGAAGCGCCGATGTTGGCAACATATTCGTTCCTGCCGATCGTCGAGGCATTCGCATCGACCGCAGGTGTGCAGGTGGAGACCCGCGACATTTCGCTGGCCGGCCGCATCATCGCCGTCTTCGGCGACTACCTCACTGAAGAGCAGCAGATCGGTGACGCCCTGGCTGAGCTCGGTGAGCTGGCAAAGAAGCCCGAAGCCAACATCATCAAACTTCCCAACATCAGCGCGTCCGTGCCGCAGCTGAAGGCCGCCGTTGCCGAACTGCAGGCCCAGGGCTACAAGCTGCCGGACTACCCGGACAACCCGTCCTCCGATGAAGAGACGATCATTCGCTCGCGCTACGACAAGATCAAGGGCTCCGCCGTGAACCCGGTCCTGCGCGAGGGCAACTCGGACCGCCGCGCGCCGCTGTCCGTGAAGAACTACGCCCGCCAGAATCCCCACTCCATGGGTGCCTGGACGTCCGACTCGAAGACCAACGTTGCCCACATGGAAGCCGACGACTTCCGTTCCAACGAAAAGTCCGTGGTGATCCCGGCAGACGGCACCATCGAGATCCAGCTCGTCCGCGAAGACGGCACCGTCAAGGTCCTGAAGAAGGCCTTCCCGGTTCTTGCCGGCGAAGTAATCGACGGCACCGTGCTGCGGGCGGCCGCCCTTGACGAGTTCCTTGCCGCCCAGGTGGCCCGCGCCAAGGAGGAGGGCATCCTCTTCTCGGCCCACCTGAAGGCGACCATGATGAAGGTCTCGGACCCCATCATCTTCGGCCACGTGGTTAAGGCCTACTTCTCCGAACTCTTCGACACCTACGGCAAGCAGCTTGCCGCCGCCGGCATCAGCCCCAACAACGGCCTCGCCGCAATCCTCAACGGCCTCGAAGAGCTCCCCGAGGACGTCCGCGAAGGCGTCCGTGCGGCCATCACGAAGGGCCTTGAAGAAGGACCCGCGCTGGCCATGGTCGACTCCGACAAGGGCATCACCAGCCTGCACGTGCCCAGCGACATCATCGTCGACGCCTCCATGCCGGCGATGATCCGCACCTCCGGCCACATGTGGGGCCCGGACGGCCAGGAAGCCGACACCCTGGCCGTTCTTCCGGACAGCTCCTATGCCGGCATCTACCAGGTGGTTCTCGATGACTGCCGTGCCAACGGCGCCTTCGATCCCACCACCATGGGTACTGTCCCGAACGTTGGCCTCATGGCCCAGGCGGCTGAGGAGTATGGCAGCCACGACAAGACGTTCGAAATCCAGGCGCCCGGCAAGGTCCAGATCGTGGACGGCGCCGGAACGGTCCTGGTGGAACACGAGGTTAGCCCCGGTGACATCTGGCGCGCCTGCCAGACCAAGGACCTGCCCATCCGTGACTGGGTCAAGCTCGCCGTCAACCGCGCCCGCGCCTCGCAGACGCCCGCCGTGTTCTGGCTCGACGAGACCCGTGCGCACGACGCCAAGCTCATCGAGAAGGTCCGCGAATACCTTCAGGAGCACGACACCGAGGGCCTGCAGATTGAGATCATGTCTCCGGTGAAGGCCACCGCCTTCACCCTTGAGCGCATCCGCAGGGGCGAAGACACCATCTCCGTCACCGGCAACGTGCTCCGCGACTACCTGACGGACCTGTTCCCGATCCTCGAACTCGGCACCAGTGCCAAGATGCTCTCCATTGTTCCGCTGATCAACGGCGGCGGCCTGTTCGAGACCGGCGCCGGCGGCTCCGCGCCCAAGCACGTCCAGCAGCTCCTCAAGGAGAACCACCTCCGCTGGGACAGCCTCGGCGAATTCCTGGCCCTCGCCGTCAGTTTCGAGCACCTCGCCACGTCCACCGGCAACGCCCGCGCCCAGGTGCTGGCCGACACGCTGGACCGGGCCACGGGCACGTTCCTGCTCGAGGACAAGTCCCCGAAACGCAAGGTCGGCGAACTCGACAACCGCGGCAGCCACTTCTACCTGGCACTGTACTGGGCCCAGGAACTGGCCAAGCAGACCGAGGACGCGGAGCTGGCAGCCTCCTTCTCCGCGGTCGCTGAAGCCTTGGGCTCCAACGAGGACGCCATCGTTTCCGAACTGCTGGGTGTCCAGGGTTCGCCGGTCGATGTCGGCGGCTACTACCGCCCGGACGCCGAGAAGGCCGCCGCTGTCATGCGGCCGTCCGCGACGCTGAACAAGGTCGTCGCCAGCCTGGGCTAAGGCCAAAGCAAGCGCCCCGCCACTCAAACGAGCGGCGGGGCGCTTCCGCATTAACCTTCAGCGTTGGCTTTCAGGGTTGACTTTCAGCGGGCGGAAGCCGGGCACTATCTAACGGTCCGGGGTTTCATCCCGCCTCGTGTCTCCCTGTCGGGTGTCGTTGCGGGGCTCGCCCGCCTCGCTGTCACCATACGGAGCGTCGACGGCCATGTCCGGATCCGCATCCACCGGCCGTTCGGTGGCGGCGGCGTCGTACGCGTCGCCTGACTCGTATGTCCGGCCGGGCGTCGCGTCCATTCCGGGTCCGGCGGAGTAGCCCGTGGCGTCGTCTGCCGCCGAGGGGGCCGTGCCGATGGTTTCATTGCTGGTCCCCGAGGTTCCGGCGGCGTAGCCGCCAAGTCCTGCACCGGCTCCTGCGGCGCCGGCCATGCCAGCCGTTCCGCCAGCCGCCCCGGCGGCCCCTCTCTGCTCGTCCACCTCGCCGTCGTGGACGCTCTCACGCCAGGCGCCGGTTTCCGTGCCCTGGCTCTCGATGAACTTCTTGAACTTCTTCAGGTCTGAAGCTACCTGGCGGGAGTCGAGACCAACCGCAGCGCCTATTTTCTCGACTGCGGACTCGGGTTCCCACGTAAGTTCGACGTTCACCTTCGTCTGCTCCGGCCCCAGGGGCTCAAACCACACCGTTCCGGCGTTGCGTGGCTCGTTCAGGCTTTCCCAGGTGACGCGCTGGTCGGGTTCCTGAACGGTGATCTGGGCGTCGTACTGGCGTTTGACGCCGGCAATGCTCGTTTCGAAATGGACGGTGGTGTCATCGAGTTGGCGGACCGAGTCAACGCCGCTCATGAAATGTGGGAAGTCCTCAAACTGGGTCCATTGGTTGTAGGCCTTGCTGACTGGGACATCGACATTGATGGATTCCTGCACAGTTGCCATGCGTGGTTCACTCCTTCAGCGAGCGGACGGTCGGCCCGCGGTTCTGATTGCTGCATCTTGGGTGGAACACCTCCAACGTAGTCCGAAGCGCCGGGCAATTGAAGAGAGCCCTGCGACGGCAGACTGAGAAAGATGACCCGGCCGGCGTCGTGGTCGGCGAGGCTCCCGACGCTGTGGTGCCGGAGATCCAGGAGCTGGCAGCGCACCGGGTCTGGGAGCGCTTCCCGGCGTCGTGGGCCTAACCGGTCAGTCCCTCTCCTTGCCGGGTCCTTTGGCGTCATCCTTGTCCTCGTCCGAAGTGCCTTTTCCCTCATTTCCCCGGGCAGGGTCACCGGAGGCGGGAGCAGGCGCGGGAGCCACAACGGCTGGCGTTGTGGCCGAGGCAGCGGTGGCAGCCTTTGCGGCTGCCTCGGCCGCCTTGGCCTGCTTGGCCGCCAATGCTGTCTTAAGGTCGGCGCGGACTGTGTCGACGGCCGCCGTGATGCTTTGGTGGCGCTTGAACGACACACGGCCGTCGGCAGCGGCGGCGTCGAGGTCGGATGCCAGCTGCTCCAGCGAGGTGAGCGCGGCGGCAGGGTCACTTCCGGCCGCTGCCTTGGTGACAACGAGGGCGCGCTGCTGAAGCTGAGCCGCGGCGTCGGCCCCGAGTTCGGGAGCGGCGCCGCCGCAGCCCGTCAGGCCCAGGGCGAGTACGCCGCCGGCGAAGGCAACCGACGCCCGCCGAAGAGCACGCCTCAGGGGGAGGGGGCGCGCTCTCACGGTTCCACGCTCTTTTGCAGCTCCACGAGGTGATCGCCCAAGGTGCCGGTCACGGTGGGGTAAGTGACGACGTCGGGCGTTCTAGGTGCCGTCACGGCCGTGGTCACCGCGAATGCTCCGGCGATCAGGGCAGCGGCGGCGACTGCGGAGGCCAGCCAGGCCCGTCGGCCGCGCCTGGGGCCGGCGGAGGGCGTGGCAGTCTCCTCCGCAGCGGCGTCGCGACCTTCCGGGAGAACGGACGGGCGCCGCGTCGGCAATGCTGGGAGGACTCGGGTGGCCTCTTCGGCAACGATGCCGGGCACACAGTCCGGTGAAACCAGCGCCTGGCGCAGGGCGATCTCCAGGTCTGCCGCGGTGGGCCGGTCCAGCGGTT
This sequence comes from Arthrobacter pascens, assembly GCF_017052465.1. Taxonomy (GTDB): domain Bacteria; phylum Actinomycetota; class Actinomycetes; order Actinomycetales; family Micrococcaceae; genus Arthrobacter; species Arthrobacter pascens. The sequence goes on along the minus strand of NZ_JAFHKT010000095.1, from coordinate 2,050 downwards.
CGAGGGCTGTCATGGACGTCAGCAGTTGTTGCCACTCCGCCGGTAGGTCTCCGGGAACCTCCGGGGCGCGGTGCAGCCGCGCAACCGCCGATTCCACGGCACCGCCTGGATATTCCACGGCTCCCTTGACGCATTCCAGCAGCACGAGCCCCAGCGAGTAGATGTCCGTGGCGGGCGAGAGCGGCAAGCCCATCGCCTGCTCGGGGCTGAGGTAAGCCGCGGTTCCCACCATGGTGCCCGTGGCAGTCAGCCGCGTGCCGTCAAGAATCCTCGCAATGCCGAAGTCTGTGAGCTTGGGCCGCACGGGCTCCCCGGGACGTTGCTGGACGAGGAGGATGTTGGCAGGTTTGATGTCGCGGTGGATGATGCCGAGACCATGGACGTACGCCAGGGCATCGGCGATTCCGGCGCCGATGACAGCGAGCTCGTCGAGCGGAACCCTGCTGTGGCGCAGCCGGCTGCGAAGGTCCTGGCCCTCCACGAGTTCCATGGTGAGGAACGGCCTCGGCTGTTCCGGCACACGGGTGTCCACGCCGGCGTCGAACAGAGTCACGAGGCTCGGGTGGTTGAGCGTCGCGAGGAGCCTGATTTCGGCTTCCTGCCGTTTGAGCTCGTCGGCCTCTGCAGCCTGCGGAGCGAAGAGCTTCAGCGCCACGTCCCGGCCAAGGTTTTCGTCCCGGGCTGTGTAGACCGAAGACATTCCTCCGCGGCCTATTACCTCGCCGAGCCTGTAGCGCCCGTCCAATACATCAGCGGTCGCGCTGCCTGGCGAATCTTCCAACACTTTGCCGTCCTTATCCGCAGTGGGTCCCGTTAAGGGTAATACGGAGGTTGGACTGCGGACGCCGCAGAGGTTGAGCTTGGAATCCAAGGTTGGGTGCGCGGCCCTGCCGGCGGTCCGGACTTCGGCGGTCCAGAGACCACCCGAAGCCGGACCGCCGGCGGGGTCCGTGACGTTCAGTCTGCGCCAGCCAGAGCGGGCCCAGACTTTTCAGTCGGCTACGCCTTCCTCCTCCGGATGGCCATCAGCATCCCAATGGCCAGGAGGGCGAGGGCGAGCGGCAGCAGGCCCGCGTCTGCCCCCGTGTTGGCAAGGGACTGCGTGCCGCTGGACGCCTGGCCTGAGGCCAGGGCCGCCTTCGCGGCGTTGGCCGCCGCCACCGAGCCGTCTGTAGTCACTGCACCAGCGGGCAGAACCACGATTCCGCTTCCATCGGAGACTGCCCCGGTCGCGGAGCCGCCGGTGTTGCCGTCGGTGCCGGTGCCGTTCGAGCCGGTGCCGTTCGAGCCGGAGCCGTTCGTAACGGTGCCGTTCGTGCCGGTGCCCTGACCGCCGGTGTTGCCGTCGGTGCCGGAGCCCTGACCGCCGGTGTTACCGTCGGTGCCGGTGCCGTCCGTGCCGGTGCCGTTGCCTTGCCCGTCAGTGGGGTCGGATCCGTTTCCGGAGCCGTCACCCGGATCCGTTGCCGGTGGTGTGGTGGCCGTATTGGTCCCGAGGCCGATACCCAGATCGACGCTCAAACCAGCAGAGGAATCCGTTCCCGTCCCTAGTCCGACGTTAACGGCACCTTCAGCGGCCGCGCCGCCATCGCCCAGCAGCCCCGATTCGCCGAGGTTGACGTCGACGAGGGCGTCGGCGGTTGTGCCGTTGCCCGTGGCGGTTCCGGTTCCGGTGTTGCCGAGGTTGACGTCGACGAGGGCGTCGGCGGTTGTGCCGTTGCCCGTGGCGGTTCCGGTTCCGGTGTTGCCGAGGTTCACGTCAACGACGGCATCTGCGGTGGTGCCGGCGCCTGTGGCGGTTCCGGTTCCGGTGTTGCCGAGGTTCACGTCAACGACGGCATCTGCGGTGGTGCCGGCGCCTGTGGCGTTGCCGAGGTTGACGTCGACGACAGCATCCGCGGTCGTGCCGTTACCAGTGGCGGTTCCGGTACCGGTGTTGCCGAGGTTGACGTCGACGAGGGCGTCGGCGGTTGTGCCGTTGCCCGTGGCGGTTCCGGTTCCGGTGTTGCCGAGGTTCACGTCAACGACGGCATCTGCGGTGGTGCCGGCG
>NZ_JAFHKT010000094.1 GCF_017052465.1 Arthrobacter pascens | reverse complement strand
GGGTGTGTGCCGGGTAGAAGGGTTACGGCGGTCATAGCGTGGGGGAAACGCCCGGTCCCATTCCGAACCCGGAAGCTAAGACCCACAGCGCCGATGGTACTGCACCCGGGAGGGTGTGGGAGAGTAGGTCACCGCCGGACATAAATTAAGGCCAAGGCCCCGACAACGAATGTCGGGGCCTTCGCTGTTAACCAACCAAGACTTCTTTTCGACAGGTACCACCAGACCCGGCAACCCGGACGCTCCCTCACTTGTTGCAGGCCCGAACGGTACGCTCCCTCACTACCTGCCGAGTGGGAACGGCACGCTCCCTCACTTGTTGCAGGCCCGAACGGTACGCTCCCTCACTACCTGCCGAGTGGGGCGGGACTCTTCCTCAATTGTTGTCGAGCGGGACGGACGCTCCTCAGTAGCCGTCGTGAATATGCCAACCCTTCTTGGCCCTCGGTTCAAGGGCTGTCTGGCCCCCACCAGGAGCTTTAGGGCGCTTTTGCCTCCCGGGCGTAGCTCCGCTTCGTCAGACGCAGGATACGCTGACGGAATACTGCGAATAGATTTTTGGGGGCGCCATGCTGAATTATTTCCGTGAAACACAAGAGGCGCGAATAGCCACGCCAGGCCGACGCATCTACAACTATGCCTCTGGTGCCGTGGTCCTTGCAATCATGGCATTCGTTATTGCGGGCTTGGCACCCGCGTGGATTTCCTGGACGGCCTTCGCCGTGTCTTGCTTGCTGGACGCCTTCCTGACCAGAAAGTGGATCAGAGCAGATGCGCTCAGAGATTACCGCGCCCGTCAGCCCGGGTAGGCTTCCCACCCGGGGTAGGCTTCCCACCCGGGCGGCAGTGCGGGACCGGCGAAAGTTGTCCCTGGCGTTCGTGAGGGCTGGCTATCCGGATTAAGGCGTGGGTGTGGGCAAGGCGCTAGATGTCGGTATGGCAGGCCGGAGAGCGACTCGTTGTTGGCGATAACCACAGAGTTCTTTTCCTCCTAATAACCTGGAGCAGCAGCTCTACACCGCGCCGGTCCAATTTCCTGTGGCGAAGTTCATCAATGCACAGTGGGTCCTCGCGCCCGCAGCGGGCGATAAATTTGGCGGGGCCCTCGCGCGACCCCAAAGCCGGCCAGGGCATCCCAAGGCAGCACACCGCCGTCGTCACCCGCGGGTAGTGAGGGAGCGTCGTGTGGGACACGGCGAGAGGTGAGGGAGCGTCGGGTGGGACACGGCGAGAGGTGAGGGAGCGTCGGGTGGGACACGGCGAGAGGTGAGGGAGCGTCGGGTGGGACACGGCGGGTAGTGAGGGGGCGTCGGGTGGAAGGCGGCGAGAGGTGAGGGAGCGTCCGGCGGCCCGGTAGAGTTGGTGCCCATGGAAAACCTCTTCAGTCACGCCGCTGCCTCCGGCGCCAATGAGCCCGATCCAGCCTTGGCATTGGATCCGGTCGTCTGCGCGGTGGTGGTTCCCGGCCCCGTGGCCCGGACCTTCATGGGGTTCACGGACCACACGCACCTTTGGTGGCCGATGGAGACAAACAGTGTTTTCGGTCCCGGCTCGTACGTGGAGTTTGAGGAGAACCTGATCCTTGAAACGGCGGACGACGGCAGGACCACGACGTGGGGCACCATCGATGATTGGCAGCCTCCGTTGTCCTTCCACGCATCCTGGTATCCGGGCACCACTGCGATGTGGTCTACGGAGCTCAGGGTTGCATTCCAGGCCGTGGACGGCAACACCGAGGTCCGTGTGGTCCACGACGGCTGGGAGGGCGCTGAAGACCCCTCCGCCACCCGCGCGGCCTACGACAAGGCCTGGCCGGAAGTCCTGGGACGATTTGCGCGGTTCATGGGCGCCGAGGCCGGCTAGCGCGCAGGCGGCGGGACAGCGGTGCTGGACCGGATGACGAACTTCGTGGGGTAAGTGGTATCGACGGCCGCCCGCTCCGCACCGCCGTCGAGCCCCTCCAGCAGCAGACGCACCGCCAGCGCTCCCTGGCCGCGGGGATCCTGGTCTATGGTGGTGAGCCCGAAGAGTTCACCAAGATCGTGCCCGTCGATCCCGATCACCGACAGATCCTCCGGGATCCGGAGACCGAAGTCGCGGGCGGCGAGGATGGCGCCGATGGCCATCTCATCGGAGGCGGCAAAGACCGCCGTGGGGCGTTCTGAGGCTGAGCCGAGCAACTGCCTGGCTGTCGCGTAGCCGCCCTGGATGGTGAAGTCTGCCGTGACGACCCACTCGGGCCGGACCTCGAGTCCTGCGGCTGCCATCGCGCCTTTGAAGCCTGTGAGGCGCGTGCGGGGGATCTTGAAGTCCTGTTCGTAGACAGAGTCGCCCGTCAGGTGCGCGATCTTGGTGTGGCCGAGCTGAATAAGATGGTTCGTCGCCGCCGCAGACAGACCGTAGTCGTCGATGCGGATGGTCGATGCGCCGAGAAGAGGGCCGCCGATGCCCACGATCGGCCGGTGCACCGCCAGCATTTGCCGGATCTCCGACTCGGTGAGGGCCAGCGCCACGGCGATGACGGCGTCTACGCGCTTGCGGAGCAGGAAGTCTCGGAGCACACTCTGCCGGCGGCCTGAGACCTCTGTGACGTTGTACAGGGTCAGGTCATAGCCGGCGTCCAGCAGCGCCCGGGACACCCCTTCTACCACCGATGAGAAGTACCAGCGGTGGACGGAAGGGACAACGATGCCTATGTTGTAGTTGCGCCCGGAGGCCAGGCTCGAGGCCTGGTAGGAGGGCACGAACCCGAGGTCGGCTGCTGCCGCCTGCGCCCGCGCGCGGCTCTTGGCCGACACGTTGCCCTTCCCGCTCAAGGCCCGTGAAACGGTGGCTATGGACAGACCGGCACGTTCTGCGACTTCCTTGATGCCGGCCATATGCCCTTAGCTCTCCGCGTCCTCTATTGAAACCCTCATCCAAACGGTCTCTCCAGAGCCTAATCCATGCCAGCCTTGGGCGTCCCCGCCGGAACTGCGCAGCAGCACGTCGCCCGCAGGCAGCTCAAGGGAGTCCTGCCCCACGTTCATGATCACCAGGATATTTCCGTTCAGGAACGCCAGTGCGGAGTCGGTGCACCACTGTTCGGCCCAGGACAGTGAGCCGCGCCCCAGCCCGAGTTCCCGGCGCAGCGACAGCATGCGCCGGTACAGGTTAAGGTGCGACGACGGGTCCCCGGCCTGGGCGTCCCTGGCCAGTCCGGCGAAGCTCGCCGGTTGCGGGAGCCAGGGGTCCTGGCCGGACCCGAAGCCGTGGTGCGGCTCCGACGCACGCCACGGCAAGGGGACACGGCAGCCGTCGCGGCCCAGACGCTCGCCGCGCGTGCGCGCAAATGTCGGATCCTGCCGCTGGTGGTCCGCGATGTCGATGCCGTCCGGAAGCCCGAGTTCCTCGCCCTGGTAGAGGTAGGCGCCGCCCGGCAGGCCGAGCATGAAGAGCGAAGCGGCGGCGGCCCGGGCCCGGCCGAGGTCGTGGTCTGGCTGCGGGTCCGCGGGGCCGATTCCGTCGCCTTCGCGGGGACCGGACCAGTAGTAGCCGAAGCGGGTGGCGTGCCGGACGACGTCGTGGTTGGACAGTACCCAGGTGCTGGGTGCGCCGACGGCGTCCAGGGAGGTCAGGGACTCGGTGATGACGTGACGCAGCCGTGGAATGTCCAGCCCGGCGTGCAGGTAGGGGAAGTTGAACGCCTGGTGCATCTCATCGGGCCGGACCCATTCCGCCAGCCGGGGCAGGGGATCCACATTGGCCTCGGCGCACATAATGCGGTCGGGTCCGTATTCCTCGAGAATGCGGCGCCAGTTCCGGAAGATGTCGTGCAGCGCGGGCTGGCCGAACATGGGGGCCTCGTGCCCGGGGAAACCGTCGATGGTGCTGCCGTCTGCGCGTCCGCCCCAGGCAGGCAGCCCGGGCGCCTTAACCAGCGCATGCGCCACGTCCACACGGAACCCCGAGACTCCGCGGTCGAGCCAGAAGCGGAGCACGCGCTCAAATTCGTCGTGTACGGCCTGGTTGTCCCAGTTGAAGTCAGGCTGGGAGGAGTCGAAGAGGTGCAGGTACCACTGACCCGGTGCTCCGTCAGCTTCGGCGATGCGCGTCCAGGCGGGGCCACCGAAGTGTGACTGCCAGTTGTTGGGCGGCTCTTCGCCGGCGGGGCCGGTGCCGTCGCGGAAGATGAACATGTCCCGTTCCAAGCTTCCCGGCCCGGCGGCGAGGGCGGCCTGGAAAGTGAGGTGCTGGTCCGAACAGTGGTTGGGGACCAGGTCCACGATCACCCTGATGCCCAGCCTGTTGGCTTCGGCGATCATGCCGTCGAAGTCGCCCAGCGAGCCGAACAGCGGATCCACGTCGCAGTAGTCGCTAACGTCATAGCCGGCGTCGCGCTGGGGGGAGCGGTAGAAGGGGGAGAGCCACACGGCGTCGATGTCGAGGTCGGCCAGCTGCGGCAGTTCTGCAGTGATGCCTGCGAGATCTCCGATCCCATCCCCGTTCAGGTCCCGGAAGGACCGGGGGTAGACCTGGTAGATGACGGCCGACCGCCACCAACCGTGGGCGTTATCAGGGGCATGGACCGGCGTGAGGGACCGGGCCAGTGGTGAAAGCGCTTGCATCAATGAGTCAACAGACATTGGGCCAGCATAGAGTGGCGCAAACCACAATTGAAAGCGTTTCCAGTCAATAACCGGTTGACAATTTCCGTAAAGCATCCGCCAGTATCGGTCAGATGGCGGCACAATTTGGAAACGTTTGCACAGCAGCTGGATCCAAGCCCCTAGGCCAACATCTAGACTTGGAGGCACGTGTGACCGAAACGGGAGACCAATGAGCAGCATCGCCGACGAGCTCACCTCAGCTCTGGGACCAGGAAAAGTCGTCCAGGACCCGGCCGTGCTGGCCGCCTATGCCGTTGACCAGGCGCCCGTGCTGGACTATCAGCAGCCGCTCGCGGTTGTCTTTGCCGAGTCGGTCCCCGACGTCCAGGCCGCCGTCAGGAGCTGTGCCGCACGGCGGGTTCCGATCGTGGCCCGGGGCGCCGGGACCGGCGTTTCCGGCGGGGCTCATGCCACCGAAGGATCGGTCGTCCTCAGCCTGGAGCGAATGAACCGGATCCTGGACCTCAACCCGGACGACGAGACCGCAGTCGTGGAGCCGGGGGTGGTCAACGCGGACCTGAACGACGCCGCGGCCCGGCACGGTTTGATGTTCGCCCCGGATCCGGCGAGTTTCAGGATCTCGACGATCGGCGGGAACGTCGCGACGAACGCCGGCGGGCTGCGGTGCGCCAAGTACGGGGTCACCCGCGACTCAGTGCTGGCGCTGGACGTGGTGCTGGCGGACGGCTCACTCATCCACACGGGCCACCAGACCTTCAAAGGCGTGGCGGGCTACGACCTGACCGGATTGTTTGTCGGCTCCGAGGGCACGCTGGGGATCGTCGTTGGCGCCACGGTGCGGCTCAAGTACCTGCCCCGCGAAGTGCACACGATCGCGGCGTTCTATCCCGACTTCCGGCAGGCCGCCGCCGGAGTGCTGGCGGTGGGCAAGGCCCGGGTACAGCCCGCCATCATGGAACTGCTGGACGGCGGGTCGCTCGTCCAGCTGGATGAGATCCATGGCTCGGATCTCGCCGGGAGGGGCGCGTCCCTCCTGCTGGTCCAGACCGACGGGTTCGGGGCCGCAGCGGAAGCGGACGTCGTCCGTGATGTCCTGGCAGCGGGCGGCGCCGTGGTGACCACCGAAGCCAGCGAGGAAGCCGAGCACCTGGTGGATATGAGGCGCAACAGCCGCGGCGTCGAGGTGGACGATCAGTACCGGGTGGGCGAGGACGTGGCGGTGCCCCGCTCCAGGCTGGTGGACTACGTGGCGGCCCTTGAATCGCTGGCTGAGACCCACGAGGTGAGGCTCAAGGTGGTGGCGCACGCCGGCGACGGGAACCTGCATCCCACGTTCTGGGTGGACCGCGTGAATGACCTGGCGGATGCCGAAGCAGCGGCGCGCCTGAACAAAGCCCTGGACGCGTCGATCGCCGTCGCGCTGGACATGGGCGGCACCATCACGGGGGAGCACGGCATCGGGCAGTACAAGCTGCGGTGGCTGAGCCTCGAGCAGCCGGAGCCCATCCGCGAGCTGCAGCGGCGCCTGAAGGAACTCTTCGACCCGGCCGGGATCCTCAACCCGGGCAAGGCTATTTAACCCAGGCGTGCCACGTCAGAGCGTTCAGTCGTCGGAGTCCGGATACTCGTCGATTGACTCCTCGGCGCCGTACCGGGACTCCTCGGTCTCCACTTCCAGGATCTTCAGCAGCTCGGTGTCCGGGTTGAGCATGATGGCCGCTTCATCGCGGCGGTGGCGCAGGATGGAATCGATGTAGGACTGGACGGCCTCCGCCAGCGGAATGTGGCGCTCCTGCTTTTCGGACATGTACCAGCGGTGCTCGAGCACCTCGTGCACCGCCTCCGCAGGCTCCAGCTTCCCGGAGAGGTCGCGCGGGATCGAGCGCACGATCGGTTCGAAGATCTGGCTGACCCAGAGGTGGGCGCTGTATTCCTCATCCATTTCCGGATTGTTGTCGGCGCGGAACGAGTCCATGTCGTTGAGCAGGCGCCGGGCCTGGTTCTCCTGGGCGTCGAGGCCGGTGAGGCGGAGCAGGCGCCGCTGGTGGTGGCCGGCGTCCACAACTTTAGGCTGAAGCTGGATCGTGGTGCCGTTCTGGGTGGTCTTGATCGCATATTCTTCGACGTCGAAGCCCAGTTCATTAAGACGGCGGATGCGGGCGCCCACGCGCCAGCGCTCGCCGAGCTCGAACGATTCCTTCTCGGTCAGCTCCGTCCAGAGGCGGCGGTAGCTTTCCATGATGAGCTCGCTGGTGGCCACCGGATCCACTTTCTCCTCGATCAGGCCACCGTCCAGGAGGTCCATGAGCTCGCCCGCGATGTTGACCCGGGCAATCTCGAGGTCGTACTCCCGCTGGCCGGTGGAAAGGTCCGGATAGAGTTCGCCGGTTTCCGCGTCCACGAGGTAGGCGGCAAAGGCTCCGGCGTCGCGGCGGAACAGTGTGTTGGAGAGCGAAACGTCGCCCCAGTAGAACCCGATGAGGTGGAGCCGCACCATCAGCAGGGCCTGCGCGTCGATGAGACGGGTCAGCGTGTCCTTGCGGAGCATCTGCGAGAAGAGCGCACGGTACGGCATGGAGAACTTCAGGTGACGGGTGACCAGCACCGGGTTCAGCGGCCGGCCGTCGAGGGTGGTGCGGCCGGTGATGACGGCGACGGGCTCCACGCAGGGAACATCCAGCCGGGCCAGCTTGCGGAGCATGTGGTACTCGTGCCGGGCTACGTGCTCGGATGTTTCCTTGATGGCGATGACCGAACCGCCCAGGTGGGCGAAACGGACGATGTGCCGCGAGATACCGCGGGGGAGGGCCGCGAGGTTCTCCGCCGGCCAGTCCTCCAGGGCGATATGCCAGGGGAGGTCCAGCAGTTCCGGGTCGGCGGCGGCGGCCGTGATGTTGAGGTTGCTGGCGACCGAGGATGCCTTGTCATCGTTGGCGCTGGCGGGCTCGAACCTGGGTAGCTTGCCGATCTGCCCGTAGTCGGTGGGTTCGTCGTGCCACTGGGCGCTGTATTCCTCGGTCATGGGTCAATTCTTCCGTACGTAGGGTTCGCATGCCTAAACATGGTCTGGTGCCGCGTTTAAAGCCCGACGGCGGCCCTTCCGTTTAGGGGAGGGCCGCCGTTGGTCTGTTAAATCCGGACGTGCTAAGGCGGTTTCGACAGGCTCAACCGCCGTCAGCCGCCCGTGGCGCGGACTAGTCGCCCAGGCGCTCGCCGGTCTTCGTGTCGAACAGGTGTACGTGGCCGGACTGGGGACGGACCCAGATGGACTCGCCCTTCATCGGAGGGCGGCGGCCGTCGACGCGTGCCACGATGTCGTGGGTCTTGCCGTCGAGGGTGGTGTGTCCGTAGACGTAGGCGTCGGCGCCGAGTTCTTCGACGACGTCGACCTCAACCTGCAGGCCGTCGCCCTGGGGCGCGGTTTCCAGGTCCTCGGGGCGGCTGCCCAGCGTGACGGTGGAGCCGTGTGCCTCTTCGAGGACGTTGCGCGGCACGGGGTAGACGGTGCCGCCGAACTGCACGCCGCCGTCGACGACCGGAAGTTCGAGCAGGTTCATGGCGGGGGAGCCGATGAAGCCGGCGACGAAGACGTTCTTCGGGCGGTCGTACAGGTTGCGGGGGGTGTCCACCTGCATCAGGAGGCCGTCCTTGAGCACTGCGACGCGGTCGCCCATGGTCATGGCTTCGACCTGGTCGTGGGTCACGTAGACGGTGGTGACGCCCAGGCGGCGGGTAAGGGACGCAATCTGGGTGCGGGTCTGGACGCGGAGCTTGGCGTCCAGGTTGGACAGCGGCTCATCCATGAGGAAGACCTGCGGGTTACGGACGATTGCACGGCCCATGGCAACACGCTGGCGCTGACCGCCGGAAAGTGCCTTCGGCTTGCGGTCCAGGTACGGCTCGAGGTCCAGGAGCTTGGCAGCTTCACGGACGCGTTCGGCGCGCTCTTCCTTGCTGACGCCTGCGATCTTCAGGGCGAAGCCCATGTTGTCCGCCACGGTCATGTGGGGGTAGAGGGCGTAGTTCTGGAAAACCATGGCGATGTCGCGGTCCTTGGGCGGAACGTCGGTGACATCGCGGTCGCCAATGAGGATACGGCCGGCGTTCACATCTTCGAGTCCTGCGAGCATGCGCAGGGAGGTGGACTTACCGCAACCGGAGGGTCCAACGAGGACCAGAAATTCGCCGTCGGCGATTTCGATGTTGAGCTTGTCAACAGCGGGCTTCTCTGTGCCCGGGTACAGACGCGTAGCGTTATCAAAAGTAACTGTTGCCACAGTTATCAATCCCTTCACCGGCAGGTACGTGCCGGACGATCCGTAGTGAATGGTTCATGTAATTCAGTTATGTACTGCATTATGTACTCCCCGGCCGAAGCCGAGGAGTATCGCGTGACGCCGCACGGTTCCTGTGCGCCACATCACACACAGAGTATGTCAGATTTATCTTGAATAGTTGCAAATGTTACGGAGGTCACAGGTGAGATGCCGCACGCCGCCTCGCCTGGAGGCGGTCAGGACGGGGATTCCACGGCCCGGCGGCGTTCCCGGAGCAGGGCCTCCAGCAGCTCGGCGATGTGCACGGGGGCTTCAACGCGGAACTGGGCCTGGGTGAAGTCCAGGCCCACCTTCACGCCCACATCGCCGGGCCCGAGGCGGCCGAGGGCATCTTCGTCCGTGGTGTCGTCGCCGGCGAAGATGACGGCTGAGGCGCCGGACGCCTGCCTGAGGAAGTCCACGCCCTCGCCCTTGGATGCGTGGACCACGGAGGTCTCCAGGACCCGCTTGCCGTTCTTGAGATGGACACCCCTGCGGTCCTGAAGCGCTGCCCGTGCAGCGGCTACGGCGTCCTCCGCCACATCATCCTCGGCCAGCCGGGTGTGGAGGACGACTCCTGCGGGCTTCTCCTCCAGGAGGGTGCCCGGGGCAAGTTCCACGATGCCTTCGAGGATGCTGCGGACCTCCGCCAGGAGCTCCAGCTGTGCGGGGTCCAGGACGAGCGGGGCCGAGCCGGGGCCCAGCCAGGCCTCCGCTCCGTGGCTGCCGATGAGGAGCGTCTCGTCAGGGGGCGAGGCGACCGCGCGCAGGCTGTCGAGGGCCCTGCCGGAGATGAGGGCCGTCGTCGTGCGTGGAAGGGTGGCCAGCTCAGCGAAGGCGGCGGCGGAGCGCGGCAGCGGGCGGGCGTCGCCCGCATGGTCCACGAGCGGTGAGATGGTGCCGTCGAAGTCCATGGCGACCAGCAGGTGTTCGGTGCCGGCGACGCGCCGCACGGCCTCCAGGAGTTCCGGCGGAAGCGTCAGCGGCACGTTTTCACGGGAGTGGGCGGGGTCTGCCTCAGGAGTCATCGCGGACCACCTTTTCGTTGAGGGCGTGCAGGAAATCAGCGGACCAGTGGTCGACGTCGTGGTCCAGGATCTGCTTGCGCATGGACCGCATGCGGCGGGCCGCCTCCTTCGGGGACATATTGACGGCCCTCATGACAGCGTCCTTGAGGCCGTCAATGTCGTGGGGGTTCATCAGGAGGGCCTGCTTGAGCTGGTCAGCCGCCCCGGCGAATTCGCTCAGGACGAGGGCGCCGTCGTTGCCGGTCCTGGCTGTGACGTATTCCTTGGCCACGAGGTTCATGCCGTCGCGGAGCGCCGTGACCAGCATGACGTCGGCGGCCAGGTACAGGGCCACCATCTCTTCGATGGGGTAGCTGTGGTGCAGGTACCGCACGGCGGTGTTCTCGATGGTGTCGTAGGTTCCGTTGATGTGGCCCACGGTTCCTTCCACCTCTTCGCGGAGGAGGCGGTACTGTTCCACGCGCTCCCGGCTCGGGCTGGCAACCTGAATCAGCGTGGCGTCACCCACCGTGAGCTTTTGCTCGTTGAGGAGCTCCTCGTAGGCCTTGAGCCGGTGCCTGATGCCCTTGGTGTAGTCGAGCCGGTCAACGCCGAGCAGGATGGTCTTGGGGTTGCCGAGGTCCTGGCGGATCTGGCGCGCCCGTTCGATGATCTCGGGCTTGTTGGCCAGCTCCGTGACCTGGCGGACATCGATGGAGATGGGGAAGGCCTGGGCGCGGGCGATGTGTGTGATGTCGCCGTTCTGGCCCTTGACGTGGACCTGCTGCTGCTTGACGCTGGCGCCGAGGAACCGGCGGGCTGAACGCATGAAGTTGCCCGCGTCGCTGCTGCGCTGGAATCCCACGAGGTCGGCGCCGAGCAGTCCGTCGATGATCGCCTGGCGCCAGGGAAGCTGGGCGAAGATCTCCGGCGGAGGGAAGGGGATGTGATTGAAGAACCCGATCCGCAGGTCCGGCCGGGCCTCGCGCAGCATCCGCGGCACGAGCTGGAGCTGGTAATCCTGCACCCACACCGTCGCGCCGTGGTCGGCATGGCGGACGACGGCGTCGGCGAACCTCCTGTTGACTTTGCGGTATGAATCCCACCAGGTCCGGTGGAACTCCGGCGGCGCAATGACATCGTGGTAAAGCGGCCAGAGGGTGGCGTTGGAGAAGCCTTCGTAATACAGCTCAACGTCGTCCGTGCTCAGCTGCACCGGGACCAGGTCCATGCCGCCGTGGCTGAACGGCGTGACCGTCTCGTCGGGGGCACCGTGCCAGCCGACCCAGGCGCCGTCGGTCTTCGTCATCATGGGGGCGAGGGCGGTCACCAGGCCGCCGGGCGAGCGGCGCCAGCCGGAGCCGTCGTCGCCGTGTTCCCCGGGAGCGCAGCGGTCCACCGGCAGGCGGTTGGACACCACCATGAAGTCGTAGGTGGCGGCTGAGCCGTCTCCGGACGCAGCCCCGCTCGCCGTTTTTGTCTCCGGTTTGTCGCGTTCAGGTCCTTGCATTGCGCTCCCTGGGGTTGCTTGTGGATCTCTGTCAACCCTAACGGGCGGGAATCATACGTGCTATTCATCCGTTGGGCACGCAGAAGGAATACTTGAAAGCGCAAGCTCCGGGGCATCCCCCTAAACTGGGAGAGTTGCCCCTGGGTGGTCCGCACCTGTCCGATCGACACGAGGAACTAATGAGCCCCGCAAACGAACCCCGCATGTCCAAAGCTGAGCGCACGGCGGAGGCCCGCGAGAAAGCCCGCCAGATCCGTGAAGCGAAGCTGAAGAAGGACAAGCGGAACAAGTTGCTGATCGGATGGGGCATCGTTGCCGCGGTGGTTGCCATCCTTGCCGTTGTGGCACTTGTGGTCAGCACGAGCCTGCAGAACAACGCGCCGGTTGCCGACCAGGGCCCCACGCCGTCCAATGGAAACGTGCACGGCGGCGTCACCCTGCTGAAGGGTACCGAGGTCGCCAAGTCCGAGCCGGGGACGGTCAACGTCGCAGACCTTCCGGAGCCCCCCGCGTCGGCACCTGCAACCGTGACCGCGCCCGGTGCGGAAGCTGAGGCCGGCAAGCCGGTCAAGGTGGTCCTCTACATCGACTTCATCTGCCCCGCCTGCAAGAACTTCGAGGCGCAGTTCAACGACACGCTGACGTCCCTCCGCAACGAAGGCAAGATCACCGTGGAGTACCGGGCTCTGGGCTTCCTGGACAGCCGCTCCACCACGAACTACTCCTCCCGTGCAGCCAACGCAGCGGCCTGTGTGGTGAACGAATCCCCGGAGAAGTACGCGGAGTTCGTGGACACGCTGTTCGCCAACCAGCCGGCCGAAGGCGGCGCCGGGCTTCCCGACGACGAACTGAAGAAGCTGGCCACGGACATCGGCGCCAAGAGCATCGACTCGTGCATCGAACAGAAGACCTACCGCCCGTGGGTGAAGTTCACCACCCAGGAAGCCGCTGCCATCGGCATCGCCGGCACGCCGACGGTCCTGGTGGACGGCAAGCAGTGGGGCAAGGGCGACAGCGCGCAGACCGAATTCCCGGCCTTCGTCGAGGCAGCCATCAAGGCCAAGGCCTAGCCCGGCAGCCAGGCTGAACGTTGACGGCCCGCCGCCCCGGATTGAGGACGAATCCGGAATGTGGCGGGCCGCCGCCGTTTTTACCTGCGGGCAGTCCGTGGGCTAACCTTGTTTAGCGCCGTATGGCGCACGCCCTGAGGGCGCGCCTCCTTAGCTCAGTTGGCCAGAGCACCGCTCTTGTAAAGCGGGGGTCGTCGGTTCGAATCCGACAGGGGGCTCCACGCCGGTTTATGGCCGGCGGCTTTGTAGATGTTCCTGGCACCCCACCGAGTAGGCCTCGCGGAGCCAGCCGGTCAGTTCGCTGTCAACGTCGGAAGCACGGGTCACTCGGACAGTGTAGACATGCGTGTATGGGGACAATGTTTCAATTCTTTGGAATCTCGGGGACTCGATCCTTCGGGTGAGCCAGAAATTCACATCGATCCAGTCTCTCCGGGGCCTGACCCCGCCGAACCGCACCCGGACCATGAACGCGACCCGGTCCCGGTACGGAACCAGCGTGACCGGGCCCATGGCTTCAACTGTTCGGCGGACCACGTCGAAGAGCCGAAGGATTTCGGCTGGCTTCTCGCGGAACGGCTCGTCCAGTGAGTGCCTGGCGCAGGAGTGGTTGATGTTCTTGGGCAACAGATCCCATTTGTCCGCAGCCCCTGCGGCGCCATCGAGGGCACGGGCCAGGTCGGTGGGAGCAACGATGCGTTGGGCACCGAGCGGTTCGATGTCGACGGTAACTGTGTCTCCAACCTTCACGCCGGTGGCCGCCCTCAGGCCGCCGGGAACATACAGGATGTGCCCTCCCGGTTTGACCGGCATCAGCGTGGCATGGAACTCCGCACCGCTAAGTCGGCCGGTAACCCTGATCCGGCCCGTCTGCGCAAAGGGCAGCAACTCGTTCCTGGCCCTGCCCGGAACGTCGACGAAAGGATTGGCCCCCCGCGATTGAACCGTGGCGCTGAAGCGGACCGTGCGGTCATTATTGTCCCGGTCAGGGCAGCGCGACAAGGGACCTGCCACGTTTCAGGCGCTGCCTGATTGGGAACGGATTTCAGCGCCGTCCTTCAGTCGGCGTCGATCTCGTCCAGCAGGTCCTTGGCCGCCTTGCGGATGTCGTCGTGGTCATACTGGGCCGCCCGGCTCTCCAGCGAGATGACGGCGCAGCGGTGGACTCTCTTGAAGTCGCCGAAGGGGAAACTGACGCTGCCTTTGGTGCCCTCCGACTCCTCGCGGTCAATGCCCAGGTGCCACTTCGAGAACTCCTCAAAGCCGTGCTTGTCAATGAACGAGTTTTCATCATCTGTTGACGGGGCATGCTCACTCCAGTCATCACGGATGTCCCGCTCGACCTTTCCCTTTTTCACGAGTGCGCGTGCATGATCCAGTGCCTTGCGGTTGAGCTTGGTGGCCATGGTGTGCCTCCTGGAGGGTGCGGATGCCGATGTCACGTTTCAGGCTAGGCCGGACGTCGCCCCCGCCGCCAGCCCCAGAGCTTACCGGCTTAACCCGGCGGAGACCCCGGCGAAACGTGCCCACAACACGGGGCGCCTACCTTTGCAGCATGACCACGACGTACACGGCCCGAGACCTGCTGGGCAGGATCCGCAACACCCTGGCTGACGCCTTGTTCTCCCGTCATTTTCCCGACACGGCGGAAGAAGCCTCGGATGCCCTGCAGCAGGTCACCCGCTGGGCCTGGCTGCCTGCCTTGAGCGGGGTGACCGTGGCCGCCGAACACGCCCGTGGAGCCCACGAAACTGCCGTCCGCGGCAGGCCGGATCAACCGCAATAGGGCCGGAACTGTCGCGTTGAACACACTAGTCTTCACTTTTCTGGATTATGACCTAAACTGCTTCACTGAGGTGCCTGAAATGGCGCTGCGCAGCAACGAAAGTGAACAACGCTATGGCTACCGATTACGACGCCCCACGTAAGACAGAAGAAGAGACTCCCTCCGAATCGCTGGAGGCTCTTCAGGCGTCCCGCGGCGGCGGCGCGCAGACCGCTGTTATCGATGTCGACGAGAACGACACCGCCGAGGGCATCGACCTTCCGGGCGCAGATCTCTCCGGCGAAGAACTTACTGTCATTGTTGTTCCCGAGCAGTCCGACGAGTTCACCTGCTCCTCCTGCTTCCTGGTCCGCCACCGGTCCCAGGTTGCACGCGAAAAGAACGGCATGAAGTACTGCCGCGACTGCGAAGGCTGACACAGCCCCAGGCGCGCGCCCTTTCCTTAGCAAGGCAATGCGAGACGCCGGCGGCCCCACAGGGAAGCTGGCGCCTCGCTTTTTTGTGCCCGGAGCGCCTTGTTGGCGCATGCCGGCCACCCGCCGTTATCAGCGGTAACGGCCATGTGGAGAAAGGGCCACGAACGTCTTTCGACGCCCCCAGAAAGTGCCCCCGAATCACAGTCCCGTAACCGGTTTCCGAGGCGCTTAACGGTTGCGCTCCGAACCGGACACATCCCTCGTTTCGGGCTGTTGGTGCTCCTACGCTGGAGCTATCCAATCACGCACTCGAAAGGGGTGGCCACATGAAAAAAATAAGCGCCTGGCTGACAGCTATGGTGATGGCTGTCGGGCTGGGCCTACTGGCTCCGGGGTCCGCCTCCGCAGCCTCATACTGCGGGCTCGTCTGGGGCTCGTTGGCAAAGTCCAACCAGGCCATGAGCGCCGCATCAGTAACCAATGTACGGACGGGGCAGCACTACTGCTTCGACCGCCTGGTGATCGATCTCAAAGGAAAAGCAGGCGGCTACAACGTCCGCTACGTCTCCAAGGTCGTCCAGGACGGGTCCGGACTTCCCATCAAGCTGAGGGGAGGCGCGTTCCTGCAGGTCACGGCCCACTCGCCGAGCTATGACAACGACACGGGAAAGGCCACCTTCACTCCGGCCAACAGGTCAGAGGTGACCAACGTTTCCAAATACCAGACGTTCAGGCAGCTGGCCTGGGCAGGCAGCTTTGAGGGTTACACCACCCTCGGCCTCGGTGTCCGGGCACGACTGCCGTTCAAGGTGTTCACCCTTGCCGGTCCCGGCTCGGGATCAAGGCTCGTCATTGACGTCGCCCATCACTGGTGACGGGCGGCGTCCTCCAGGCCGATGAAGCCTTACCTGCCGCAGGCAAAGCAGCCACAGGCAAAGCACGCAGGCACAACACGCAGGCACAGCGCATAGCCGGTTGATGCGCACGATGCCCCGCCCCCCGGACAGCGGGAGGCGGGGCATCGCCTTGTGGTCGGGCGCCGGGTCGGCTGCTACTCGGGAACAACCAGTGCCGGAGTGTCCCGGCGGATGGTTTCGCCGCGGAAGAACCCGGGCCGGCGCCGCGACATGACCAGCATGAAGACGACTCCCATGGCGAGGATGCCGACGCCGAGCACGAACACCAGGCCCACCCCAAAGATCTCCGAGCCGCTGCCGAACTCCGGCGCCCAGCTGTCCGCCGCCGTCTGCAGGAACACCACCAAAAGCCCCACGCCGCCCAGCAGCGGGCAAAGCAGCCGCAGCGTGAAATTCCGGACGCTGCTGAAGGCGCTGTTGCGGAAGTACCAGACGCACGCGAACGCGGTCAGTCCGTAGTAGAAGCAGATCATCAGGCCCAGCGCGAGGATGGTGTCATTGAGGACGTTTTCGCTGACCACATGCATCACGGCGTAGAACCCGGCCGAGAGGACACCGGAGGCGATGGTGGCGAAGCCCGGCGTCGCGAACTTCTTGCTCAGGCGGCTGAACGGCTTGGGCAGGGCGCCGTAGTGCGCCATGGCCAGCAGGCTGCGTGACGGGGACGTGAACGTCGACTGGAGCGACGCCGCCGAGCTGGACAGGACGGCCAGGGACATGAGGATGGCGACGGGTCCCATGATGGGGGAGGCCAGTGCGGTGAAGATGTTTGCGTGGTTTTCCTCGTTGTTCAGGCCGATGCCTGTGTCCCCGACGCCGGCGAACATCATGGTGGCAATGGTCACCAGCAGGTAAATGCCAAGGACGACGACGGCGGTCAGGGTGCCCGCCAGGCCTGCGGTTTTCTTGCCGTTGGAGGTCTCCTCGTTCACGGTGAGGCAGACGTCCCAGCCCCAGTACACGAAGATGGACAGCGAAATGCCGGCCGCGACCTGGCCGAACGTCTCGATCTTGGTGACATCGAACCATTCCCAGCTGAACGGGATGGAGGTTTCGGACGAGGACCAGTTGGCGAAGGCCAGGGCCACGAAGAGTCCCAGCACCAGCAGCTGGAAGCCCACGAGTCCGTACTGCACGACCTTGGTGGTGTGCAGCCCGCGGTAGCTCACCCAGACCGCCAGCGCCACGAAAACGAAGCAGGTTGCCACGTTGAGGGGCTTGTTGGCGGCCAGATCAGCCAGTTCCGGTGCGCCCGTGAGCTGTGCGATGAACAGGTAGAAGAAGTCCACGGCCACCGCGGCCAGGTTGGACAGCACGATGATGTTTGCGGCCAGCAGGCCCCAGCCGCCCATCCAGCCGACCCACGGACCGAAGGCCTTGGTCACCCAGGTGAACGTGGTGCCGCTGTCAGGCGAGTCGGCGTTCAGCTCCCGGTAGGCCAGGGACACGAGGATCATCGGGATGAAGCCGATGAGGAAGATGACCGGAAGCTGCAGCCCGGCCTCGTTGACCGTGGGACCGAGTGCGCTGGTCAGCGTGTACGCCGGCGCAATGGTGGAAATGCCAAGGACGACGACGGCGAGGAGGCCAAGCTGCCCGCCCTGCAGTCCCTTCGCGGTGATGCCGTGGGAGGTGCCGGCGCCGGGCGCGGCCGGTGCGGTGGTGCGGGTGGTTTGACTCATGGCTGGCCCTTTCTGGCCGACAGTCCGTTCCGGGAGCCGGCGGGCTGCTGCTGGGTGATGCAGTGGATTCCCCCGCCGCGGGCGAAGAGCTCGCGGGCGTCGATGCCCACCACCCGGCGCCCGGGATAGGCGTCGGCGAGGATGCGGAGGGCCTTCTCATCGTTCGGGTCGGAGAACGTGCAGGCGATGACGCCGCCGTTGACCACCACGTGGTTGATGTAGCTGTAGTCGACGAAGCCCTCCGCGTCCGTCAGGGCCGCGGGGGCGGGAACTTCGATGATGTTCCACTCCCGTCCGACCGCATCCCGGGTGGTGGACAGGAAGCTGATGACCTCACGGCTGACCTCGTAATCCGGGTGCCTGGGATTCTGTTGCGAATGGACCAGGAGAACGCCCGGCGAGGGGATGGTGGCCACGATGTCCACGTGTCCGCGGGTGCCGAACCGCTCAGAATCGCGGGCAAGGCCGCGGGGAAGCCAGATCACCTGGCTGGCGCCGATGGTCCTGGCCAGCTCAGCCTCAACCTCTGCCCGGGTGAGCCCGGGGTTGCGGCCCGGATCCAGCTGCACGGTTTCGGTGACCAGAACCGTCCCCTCGCCGTCCACCTGGATGCCGCCGCCCTCGTTGACCAGCCCGGAGACGAGGTGGTGGGCGTCCGTCCGGCCAGCCACCTCCGCCGCGATGAGCGAATCCTTGTCCCAGCGCGCCCAGTCCTGGGCACCCCAGCCGTTGAAGACCCAGTCCACGGCGCCCAGCCTGCCGCTGCCGTCAAGGACGAAGGTGGGGCCGATGTCCCGCATCCAGGCGTCGTTCAGTTCCGCCGGAAGCACCTCGACGGCGGGGTCCAGGTAGCGCGCGGCTGTATCGACGTCGTCGGGGGCAACCACCACCGTGACCGGCTCAAATTCAACGGCGGCGTTCGCGACGGCCGCCCAGACCGAACGGGCGGCGTGCGCATCTTCGGCTGTCTCGCCCAAGGTGTAGCCGCCGGTGGGGAAGGCCATCCAGAGCCGCTCCTGGGGCGCTGTTTCGGCCGGCATGCGCCACGTGCTCATGCGGTTACCTCGGCAGGCACGTGGCCGCCGGTGATTGAGCCTGCGCCGTTCCCGAACGGTTCGTCATGACGCACCGGTTCGGTGAGCCGTGCGTAGGTGTCCGGGCGGCGGGTGGTCAGGAACGGGAACAGGGTGAGCCAGTCGCGCCGCTGGTCCAGGTCGAGATCGGCCACGAGCACGGCCGATTCATCCCGCGGCGCCTGGACCAGGATCCGGCCGTAGGGATCGGAAATGAATGAGGACCCGTAGAAGTTCAGGCTGCCTTCCCGCCCCCAGCGGTTCGGCACGGCCATGAACAGCCCGTTGGCGATGCCGTTGCCCACGATGACCTGCTGCCAGAGGGGCTGCGTGTCGAAGTCCGGGAACAGCGGTTCTGACCCGATCGCCGTCGGGTACACCAGCAGCTCGGCGCCGCCGAGCGAATACATCCGCGCCAGCTCAGGAAACCATTCGTCCCAGCAGGTGGGCATGCCGAGCCGCGCGCCGCCGAGTTCTGCGGGGGCGTGGACTTCGTAGGCGTCCTCCGCTGCCGGGCCCTTCCGGAAGAACCGGTCCTCGTAGTAGCCGGCCGTGACGGGAATGTGCAGCTTGTAGGTACGGGCCAGCAACTCGCCCGCAGGGGAGACGAGGATGGATGTGTTCAGGCCCAGGCCGTCGTCCGCGCCCTCCGGGTCCTCGGCGCGCTGATAGAGGGAGGCATGCACGCAGATGCCGTGCCGGCGCGCTGCGTCAGCGGCGAAGCGGAAGGTGGGGCCGGTGAGAAGGTCCTCCGCCGCATCCGAGGGGCGGGGGCGGGCGCGTCCCGGCAGGGACAGGTCATTCTCGGGAACCTGGTCCGCCGGGTAGCGGGACAGCGTGAGTTCGGGAAGGAAGACCACGGTGGCGCCGAGCCGGGCGGCCCGTGCGATGCCGTCGTTCAGTTCGGCACGAAGGGCTGCGATGCTGCTGTGCCAACGGTGCTGCACGACTCCGATCCGCAGCGCGGGACGCGCGGACGGCGCTGTCCGGGCAGGGGAGGCGGGCGAAGCGAGGCAGGTGATTTCAATCATGATGACTACTCCAGTGAGACGACCGTCACTAAATGAATGACGTTCATTTAGTATGCACGGCAGGGGCTGTGCTGGCAAGGATTATTTGAAGGGCATTCATTTATGAACGAGATAATAAGTAAGCTGATCGTGAAATCCGGGCTTTCGTCCTGCCGTCCCTGGCCCGGGCTGCGGTAGCGTCGGAGCTACTGGACCACTCGAGGAGGATTCATGAAAGCTTCACCGACACTGACCAACAACATGCAGGCCGTGCTGGCCGACCTGATCGAGCTGCACATGCAGGGCAAGCAGGCTCACTGGAACATTGTGGGAACCAACTTCAGGGACCTCCACCTGCAGCTGGACGAGATTGTCGACGCCGCCCGCGCCTTCGCGGATGACATGGCGGAGCGCATGCGGGCACTCCACGCCCTCCCCGACGGACGCAGCGAGACCGTGGCGAAGTCCACCAGCCTTGCCCAGTTCCCGCAGGGGCTCATCAATACAAAGGATGCGATCGACCGGATCGTGGCCGCGCTTGAAGCCGCAGTCGGCACCATGCGCAAGGTTCATGACGAGGTGGACGAGGAGGACCCCACCACGGCCGACCTGCTCCACGCCTTCATCGAGAAGCTCGAGCAGTACGCCTGGATGGTTGGCGCCGAGAACATGAAGGCTTCGGCGAGCGTCACGCAGCCTGACAGCAAGCAGACCGCCGGCAAGTAGCGAGACAGCAAACGACGGCGGGCAGCGGGCAAGCGCTGCCGCGGAGGTCCGTCACCGCAGCCGCGGTGACGGACCTCCGTCGTCTACCTGGCCTTCGGAACTCCGCGCAGCACGACGGCGGACATGACTGCCGCCCCGGCCATCAGAACCAGCGCGATGGAGGCGGTGATGTGGACGCCTGAGTCGAAAGCCAGGCGGGCCGCCGCTGCGAGGGTTTCGGACAGCGGGGCGGGCAGCGTTTCGGCCAGCTCCATCGCCCCCGCCAGCGTTTCCCTGGCCCGGTCCGAGGAAGCACCTTGGGGCGCCTGGGCAACGGCATCGGGCAGCACGAACTTCGCCTGGTACGAAGCTGTCAGGATTGACCCCAGCACGGCCGTTCCCAGAAGGGAGCCCACCTCGTAGCCTGTTTCGGAGATGGCCGCAGCCGCCCCGGACTTGGCCGGCGGCACGGCGCCCAGGATCAGGTCGTTGGAGATGGTCTCGGCCGCCCCCACGCCCATTGCCAGCAGGAGCAGCGCCCCAAGCAGCAGGGATGGCCCGGCCGAGTGGTCGCCAAGAGTCACCACGCAATAGCCCGCCGCGCTCAGCGACAGTCCGCCGGCCACCACGAACCCCGGCCGGATCCTCCTCACCAGCGGCACCACAAGGAGGCCCGCCACCACGGTGGCCGCCAGCGCCGGGAGCATGGCCATCCCCGATGCCGACGGGGACATCCCCTCAAGCAGCTGCAGGTGCTGGGCCAGGAACAGGATGAAGCCGTTGAAGGAGAACAGCGCCAGAACGTTGGCGGTGATCGCCGTGCTGAACACCCTGTTCCGAAACAGGGACAGGTCCAGCAGGGGAGACGCGAGCCGCTGCTGGCGACGGACAAAGGCACAGCCCATGAGCGTGCCGAAAGCGATGACCGAAAGCGGCAACACCCCGGGGCCGTCTGTGGCCAGTTCCTTGATCCCGAAAACCACGGGCACCATGGTCAGCATGGAGAGCAGGATGCTGGGCGCATCCACCCGGCCCGGGTTTGGATCCCTCGACTCCGGAATGAAGAATCGGCCGAAGACCAGCAGCGGCACCATGATCGGCACGGACACCAGAAGCACCGCGCCCCACCAGAAGTGCTCCACGAGCCAGCCGCCGAAGATCGGTCCAAGGGCAGCGCCGCCGGAGAAACCAGCCGCCCAGATCGCGACGGCCAGGCGGCGACGGTTGGGCTCCGGGAAGATGTTGCGGATCAGGGACAGCGTGGACGGCATCAGCATGGCGCCGAAAAGGCCCAGCCCGGCACGCCCTGCAATCAGCCATTCAGCAGTGGGGGCAAATGCTGTGACGGCCGAAACCGCGGCAAAGCCCGCAGTGCCGATCAGCAGCAGCCGGCGGCGGCCAATCCTGTCGCCCAGGCTTCCCATGGCCACCAGCAGCCCCGCCAGGACGAGGGCGTAGGAATCCACGATCCACAGCAGCTGCACGCCGGAGGGGTCCAGGCTGCGGGCGATGGCCGGGAGCGCAAACGTCAGGGCGGTGTTGTCCACGGCCACGAGCAGCACCGGGAACATCAACAGGCCCAGGGCAAGCCAGTCGCGCACTCCGCCGTTGACGGGAGCGGGCTGCCGTGCTGCTTTGCCGGGGGCTGGTTTGAATGCCTGGAAGGATGCGGACATGGTCATGGTTATAACTATACCGTCCGGACGGTACAGTTATAACCACTCGCCAAAACGGGCATGATGGAAGCCATGCCCAGAAAACCAGTAGCGCGCGATGCCGTCCTCGACGCCTTCGAATCCCTCCTTATCGACGTCGGGGAGCGCGCCGCCACCCTTGACGCCGTCGCCGGGCGCGCAGGTGTTTCCAAGGGCGGGCTGCTCTACCACTTCCCGAACAAGGAGGCCCTGATCGGTGTCCTGCTGGACCGCCTGGACGAATATGCGGAGGCGGATGCCCGGGCCATGGCCACCGCGCCTGAAGGGGCGGCCGCCTACTTCATCAAGTCGTCGGTCTGGGCGGACACTCCGTTGGACCGCGTCATCGTGGCAGCAACGCGTCTGGCGGAGGTGGCCCATGAGGAGACCCGGCGCCGGTTCGCCCATATCCAGCAGCGCTGGCTCGATGAGATCGCCAAGGACGTGGGGCCGGGCCTGGCCAAGGCGGTCCTCTACATGGGGGACGGGCTGTACTTTAACGCCATGCTGTCGATCGGGCCGGCCGCGACGGCTGCCGAGACGGCGGCCGACGTCGAGAGCCTGCTGTCCGCGCTGGAGCGGCTCCGCGGCTAATGCCTTGTTGAGGTCACGAGAGAGAGCGGAAAAGTTTCTTGAGCAGATCTTGATGTCGTGCTGTCCAGGTCTTGAGGGGCCGGGGCGAGACTGGGGGGGGGCGGGGGCCGTGCAGCAGCGTCGCGGCCCGCATTCGAGTGGGGAAGCGGGGGCCTGTGATGACCGGAAGGAATGTCGAGACATTCTATGAAGACCGGCTGTGGAAGGCCCGGCGGGACGGGAGCTCTCAGTCCCTCGTCGTGAGCGCGAATCGGTTTGACGCCTTGAAAGCTGGAAGGATTGCCGCCGTGCGCGACTGTGTCGACCACATCATCCGGGATATGGACGGCCGGTTCCTGTACCAGAACAGCTACCGCGACCTCCCGGGACACTTGCTGGGCGATCACGGCGTTTTTCCGTGGGCAAGTTCCCGGTCCGCGAGACAGTTTGCAGACTGGTTCCGGACATAGGAGAATATCCCCTGTGACTGTTGTCACCGCTAACTGAATATGCCTTTGATCTGCGGCGGGAGAGTTCTGCATGTAGGTACAAGCAGGCGCCGTAGGAGCAAACCCTCCCCAGGAATCTCTCAGGCCCATGTACCGCCGCGGCAAGGCAACTCTGGAAAGTAGCAGGCTGTCCGCCTGGAGTCTCGGGATCACCCGAACATCAGGACGCGCTGAGCTCACCGACGGTGCAAGCGGGACTGTGCGCAAAGCACGGCGACGCGGAAACTCTCAGGTCCAATACAGAGCGGGGAGGAACCCGAATCAATGTGGCGTACCCAGCGCCGCCATAGTTATGGAGTTCCTTTGACCGTACATTCAGCCTCCACGTCCTTCGTCGACCGGCATATTGGCGCCCGCCGTGAAGCCGACGTTGACGCCATGCTCAAGGCTGTCGGCTATGACACCGTTGATGCTCTGGTTGACACCGCCGTGCCCAAGGACATCCGCCAGGATTCCCCATTGGAACTCTCCGCCGCACTGAGCGAAGTCGAAACGCTCACTGCACTGCGCAGGCTGGCCGCCAAGAACAAGACGGCCGTCCAGATGATCGGCCAGGGTTACTACGACACCGTGACCCCGCCGGTGATCCGCCGCAACATCCTCGAAGCCCCCGCCTGGTACACGGCCTACACCCCGTACCAGCCCGAGATTTCCCAGGGCCGCCTCGAAGCCCTGCTGAACTTCCAGACCATGGTGCAGGACCTCGTGGGCCTGCCCATCGCCAACGCATCGCTGCTTGACGAAGCCACCGCCGTGGCCGAGGCCGTCCTGATGATGCGTAGGGCCAACAAGAATAAGGAAGCCCGCGACGGCAAGACCGTCCTGGACGCCGACTGCCTCCCGCAGACCATCGCCATCGTCCGGGGCCGCGCCGAAGCGCTGGGCTTCGAGGTTGAGGTCGCGGACCTGTCCCAAGGACTGCCCGACGGCGTGATCAACGGTGTCGTCCTCCAGCAACCTGGCGCCTCCGGCCGCGTCTTTGACCACTCCGAGGTCATAGCGGCAGCCAAGGACCGCGGCGCCCTGGTAACAGTTGCCGCCGACCTCCTGGCACTGACCCTCATCACCCCGCCGGGCGAGCAGGGTGCGGATATCGCCGTCGGCTCCGCGCAGCGCCTGGGCGTCCCGCTGTTCTACGGCGGACCCCACGCCGCCTACATGGCCGTCCAGAAGGGCCTCGAGCGTTCCATGCCCGGACGCCTCGTGGGCGTTTCCAAGGACTCGGCCGGTGTGCCCGCCTACCGCCTCGCGCTGCAGACCCGCGAGCAGCACATTCGCCGTGAAAAGGCGACGTCCAACATCTGCACCGCCCAGGCGCTGCTGGCCATTGTCGCCTCGATGTACGCCGTCTACCACGGCCCGGACGGCCTCAAGGCGATTGCCGAAACCGCCCACGGCCACGCCCGGACCCTCGCCGCCTCCCTCAAGGCCGCCGGCCTCGAGGTCCTGCACACCAGCTTCTTTGACACCGTCACCGTGTCCGTTCCGGGCAAGGCGGCAGAAATCATCGCCGCGGCCGAGGCCCGGGGGATCAACCTCCGCAGCATCGATGCCGACACCGTGGGCATCTCCACCGATGAAACGACGACGGCGGCCATCGTCGAGGACGTTCTCGGCGCCTTTGGTGCCGGCAAAGTTGAGGCGACGGATGCCTTCTCGCTGGACGCCGCCGTCGAACGCTCTTCCTCGTACCTGCAGCACCCGGTGTTCAGCACCCACCGCTCCGAGACGCAGCTGCTGCGCTACGTGCGCCGGCTCTCCGACCGTGACCTTGCGCTGGACCGCACCATGATCCCGCTGGGCTCCTGCACCATGAAGCTGAACGCCACGGCGGAAATGGAAGCGATCTCCTGGCCGGAGTTCGCGTCCATCCACCCCTTCGCCCCGGATTCCCAGACCGAAGGCTGGCGCGAACTGATCGCGGATCTCGAGGCGCAGCTCACCGAGATCACCGGCTATGACCAGGTGTCCATCCAGCCCAACGCCGGTTCCCAGGGTGAGCTGGCAGGCCTGCTCGCCATCCGCGGCTACCACCTGTCCCGCGGCGACGAGCAGCGGACCGTCTGCCTGATCCCCGCCTCGGCGCACGGCACCAATGCCGCGTCCGCCGTGCTGGCAGGCATGAAGGTGGTCGTCGTGGCCACCGCCGGCGACGGCACGATCGACCATGCCGACCTCAACGCCAAAATCGAGCTGCACAAGGACGCCCTGTCCTGCATCATGATCACCTACCCGTCCACCCACGGCGTGTACGACGCCGACGTCCGCGAGGTCTGCGACGCGGTCCACGCCGCCGGCGGCCAGGTGTACATCGACGGCGCCAACCTCAACGCCCTGGTCGGCCTGGCCCAGCCGGGCAAGTTCGGCGGGGACGTGTCCCACCTGAACCTGCACAAGACCTTCTGCATCCCGCACGGCGGCGGCGGCCCGGGTGTGGGCCCGGTCGCTGCCAAGGCACACCTGGCACCGTTCATGCCCGGCAACGCCGCGACCTGGACGGAGGGCAACGACGTCCCGATCTCGGCGTCGCGCTTTGGATCAGCCGGCGTCCTGCCGATCTCCTGGGCCTACGTGAAGCTCATGGGCGGCAAGGGTCTGACGGATGCCACCAAGTCGGCACTGCTCGCCGCCAACTACGTGGCAGCGCGGCTCAACGACTTCTTCCCGGTGCTTTACACCGGCGCGGCGGGCCTCGTGGCGCACGAGTGCATCCTGGACCTGCGTGAACTCACGGCCAAGACCGGCGTGACCGCGGAAGACGTGGCCAAGCGCCTCATCGACTACGGTTTCCACGCACCTACCCTGGCGTTCCCGGTGGCCGGCACGCTGATGGTGGAGCCCACCGAATCCGAGGACCTCGGCGAAATCGACCGCTTCATTGAGGCCATGATCTCCATCCGCGCCGAAATCGACCAGGTGGCCAACGGAGATTTCAGCGTCACGGACAGCCCGCTGCGGAACTCCCCGCACACCGCGGCAGCGGCCATCAGCTCCGACTGGGACCGTGAATACCCGCGCGAGCAGGCAGTGTTCCCCGTGCACTCCCTCAAGCAGGACAAGTACTTCCCGCCCGTGGGCCGGATCGACGGTGCCCTGGGTGACCGTAACCTGATCTGCTCCTGCCCGCCTCTTTCCGAGTTTGAAAACTAGATCTCGACAAGCTCGATCACCGGAAGGTTTTCACATGACTGAGAATTACACCGCCCTTTACGAAGAGCACAAAAAACTCGGCGCTTCCTTCACCGACTTCGGTGGCTGGCAGATGCCGCTCAAATACAGCTCCGAGCTGGCCGAGCACCATGCTGTCCGCAAGGCCGCCGGCATCTTCGACCTCTCCCACATGGGGGAAGTCTGGGTGACCGGGCTCGATGCTGCAGCATTCCTCGACTACGCCCTCGTCGGCAAGATCTCGGCCATGGCGGTCGGCAAGGCCAAGTACTCGCTGATCTGCAACGAGGACGGCGGCATCATCGACGACCTCATCGTGTACCGCCGGCCCGCAGACTCCGAGGGCCACAACCGGTTCCTGGTGGTGCCGAACGCCGGCAACGCCAAAGTGGTGGCTGCGGCCCTTGCCCAGCGTTCGGCCGGGTTCGAGGTTGTCGTCGACGACGTCTCCGCCGCCACATCGCTGATCGCCGTCCAGGGACCCAAGGCCGAGGAGATCCTCCTGCGCCTGGTGCCCGCGGCCCGGCACGAGCTTGTCACCGGCCTGAAGTACTACGCTGCCGTCGAGGTCCCGTTCCTGGTGGCGGGCGCCGGCCAGGAACTGCTGCTGGCCCGCACCGGTTACACCGGCGAGGACGGCTTTGAGATTTTCGTGGACAACGACGACGCCGCAGCCCTCTGGCAGGCGATCGTCGCCATTGCGGACGAGGGGGAGCTGACGCCCGCCGGCCTGGCCTCCCGTGATTCGCTCCGCCTCGAAGCTGGGATGCCGCTGTACGGCAACGAGCTGTCCCTGGAGGGCGACCCGTTCACCGCCGGCCTGGGACCCGTCGTCGCGCTGTCCAAGGAAGGCGATTTCGTCGGAAAGGCCGCCCTGGCCGCCAAGAAGGAAGCGGGCGCCGGCTCCACTTCGGGCCGCAAGCTCGTGGGCCTCAAAGGCCTGGGACGCCGTGCCGGCCGCGGCCACTACCCGGTGCTCAAGGACGGCAATGTCGTCGGCGAGGTCACCTCCGGCCAGCCCAGCCCGAGCCTTGGGTACCCGGTAGCCATGGCGTACGTCGACGTGGAGCACAGCGAGCCCGGCACCGCCTTGGACATTGACCTGCGCGGCAAGAGCGAGCCCTTCGAAGTCGTGGCACTGCCTTTCTACAAGCGCGCAAAGTGAGCTGACTCGTAAAACCGCTCCGTCCCCGGCCCCTCAAGGTCCAAGCTCGATCATTGGGGGTTGAGCTTGTCGAAACCAGGGATCTAGACAGGCTCGATCGCCGGTGCAATTGCTGGTCGAGCTTGCCCTTTTCAAAGGGAACACCGGCGCAAGGCGACGGGGGCTCGGTATCCGGCAGCATGCGTCAAAGCGACGAAGGAGCAGCATGCAGAGGATGCCGACCCCCGCCGCCGCACAGAACCACAGAAGATTTCAAACGTAAGGAAAAAAGCATGGCAAAAGTTGCCCCTGAACTGCAGTACTCCGACGAACACGAATGGGTTGCCCGGGATACCGGCAACGCCGGATCAAATATTGTTTCGATCGGGATCTCCGCCGTGGCTGCCGATGCCCTGGGTGACATCGTCTACGTGGACCTGCCCGAGGTCGGTTCGACTGTGACGGCGGGGGAGACGTGCGGTGAGGTGGAGTCCACCAAGTCCGTTTCGGACCTGTATGCCCCGGTGACGGGCGAGGTTGTCGAGATCAATGGCGACGTCGTGTCCGATCCGGCGCTGATCAACAGCGATCCGTACGGTGCCGGCTGGCTGTTCAAGGTCGCCGTGACCGAAGAGGGTCCGCTGCTCTCTGCCGAGGAGT
>NZ_JAFHKT010000093.1 GCF_017052465.1 Arthrobacter pascens | reverse complement strand
GGCGAGTTTGACGGCGGCGAGGCCGCGGACCAGGTGCATGTTGGTGGAGAGCGGCTGGCCGGTGATGGGGAAGTTCTCCACCGCACGGAGCGTGTGGACGCCCCAGTAAGCGCCCGCTGGGACATCGCGATCACCGAGCAGATCATGCTCGGAACGAACGGCGGCGTCGGTGCTGATGATGGTCAAAGGGGGGTCCTCACGGCTTCGTTGACGGGGGTGGGCTGGATGTAAGTGGGCTGCCGTGGCCTGGCTGGTGGCCGCGACGAAATGGAACGCTGGCGTTCCGCATTGCAGAGCGATTGGGCAGGGTGATTGGGCATGGTTGTGGCGACAGTGGGGGTGGCGCCGTCCTGAGGGCAAGCTGCCGACGGTAGGCTGCCCCGATTGGACTGTTGGCGGTGGTTTAGGACTCGGGCGTGTATCAGCGACTCGTCAGGCCGTCGGTCAGTTCCCGCCGCCGGGGACGAGGCTGCCCAAGGCACACTCCACACCATGAAGGTGCCGCGTCATGGCCCTGGACGCTTCCTGGGCGGACCCGCGCTCGATGGCCGCGAAAATGCGGGCATGCTCGCGATCGGATTCCTTCCGCCGATCAGCCACCAGGTTCAGGGTGTTCGACTGGTCCGCCATAGCCTCGCGGATATCGGTCAGGACCCCCACGAAGACCCCGTTGCCACTGCAGCGGGCGATGGTGGCGTGAAACTCGGCGTTCAGGATGATCCACTGCTGCAGATCATCCTCCTCAGACATGGCCCCGAGAATTTCCCGAAGCGCCTCCACGTCCTCAACAGTCCGGCGTTCGGCGGCGAGGGCAGCGGCGGGCACCTCGATGTGTGGGCGCGCCTCCACCAGGTCACGTGCCGAGTATTTTCCGAGCTTCAGGTCCTGGGCAACCCGGTCGGCGATGACGAAGGTGCCCTTGCCGGTGAACGTGGCAGTGAGTCCGAGTGCGTTGCACGACTTCAGTGCTTCCCTGACCATGGACCGGCTGACGCCGTACTGCTGGGCAAGTGATGCTTCCGAGTCCAGCCGTGCTCCGACCGGAATCTTGCCGCCCTCAATGGCATTTCGGAGGGAGGCGAACACGGCTTCGGCGGCGCCGACCCGAATCACTTTATCTTGTCCAACTGTCCAGCTGTCCAACAGGTTCATGCTACGAATATGGCATGCGTCACGGACGGCTGTCAACAGGTTACGCGGGCTACGGGGGCGGCGGCCCAACGCGGCGGGGCCCAACCAGCCGCGGCCCAACCGGGGCGGCCTAACCAGCCGCGCGGCAGCGGCTCACTTTGCGAGCGTGAGCAGCTTTCCCTCGGTCACGGCCTGCCGGGACAGCGTTTTGTAGCCCTCCTGCTCGAAGAGCACGGTGATCACGTCCTCCTCGTGCCGCATGACCAGGCCTGGCCCCCATTCCTTGTGCACCACGGCGGCTTGGAGCGGGAAAGGTTCCCCGCCCGCGGCGGCTGCGGCGCCGTCGTCGTAATCCTCTTCGTACGCGGAGCCGTCAATGCACGTATCGCAGTTGCCGCAGGGCTCCGGGAGGTCCTCGCCAAAGTAGCCGAGCAGGAACTGCCGGCGGCAGGCGTCCGTCTCGGCGTAGCCGCGCATCATCTCGATGCGCGAGCGGTCCACGCGCTGGCGTGCTTCGGCGAGTTCGACGGCGCGTTCCACCACCTTGGGGAGTTTGGCGCCGGAGTCCAGCCTGATGCCGCGCTTGCCGGCCTTGACCGCGCGGGTTTCCTGCAGCTGGTTCAGCAGCCCGGTGAGCCGGCGCGGGGACAGGCCGGTCTGCCCGGCCAGCGCCTTCTGGGTGAGCGGTCCGTCGGCGGCGCGCAGGGCTGTGAGGACTGCCAGCAGCGACTCCTCGTCCGGGGTGTGGGTGCCGAAGAACCGGCGCAGGCCGAGGTCCTCGGGCCGGTAGTGAAGCACGGCGGCGGCAGGTTCGCCGTCGCGCCCGGAGCGGCCGATTTCCTGGTAGTAGCTGTCCAGCGACTCGGGGATGTCGGCGTGGATGACGAACCGGACGTTGGGCTTGTCTATGCCCATGCCGAACGCAGTCGTGGCGACAACGACGTCCAGCTGGTCGTCGAGGAAGCGGTCCTGGACGCTGTCCCGCTCGCCCTGCTTGCGCCCGGCGTGGTACGCCTCGGCGCGCAGGCCGCGTTCGGCGAGCTCCGCCGCGTACGTCTCGGTGTCCTTGCGGGTGGCGGCGTACAGCAGGCCGGGACCCTTGAACTCGGCGGCCTGCTCCACCACGGCGCGGCGCTTGTCCTTGTCCTCGAGGTGGCGGAACACCTCAAGCCGGATGTTGGGCCGGTCGAAGCCGTGGACCAGGACCAACGGATCCTTCATGCGGAGGCGCTGCTGGATTTCGTCGCGGACCGGGGGAGAGGCCGTTGCGGTGAGGCCCACGACCGGCGGGTTGCCCAGCTGCCCGCGGACCTCGCCGAGGCGCAGGTAGTCGGGGCGGAAGTCGTGGCCCCACGAGGAGACGCAGTGCGCCTCGTCCACCACGAACAGCGAGACATCCAGGGCCGCGAGCCGCTCCACGGTTTCGGCCTTGGCCAGCTGTTCGGGCGCCAGGAAGAGGAAGACCGCGTCACCACGTTCAGCCGCTTCCCAAGCGCCGTTCACCTCCGCATCGCTGCGGCCGGAGTTGATGGCGACGGCGGACTCCCCGCCAAGATCCTCCAGCAAGCCGTCCAGCTGGTCCTCCTGCAGGGCTATCAGCGGGGAAACGACGACGGCGGGACCGCGCCGTGCGCCGGTACCCGGCCCGCCGTTGCGGTCCCCCCGTGCCATCTGGTGCAGGTGCAGCGCGGCCACCTGGTAGATGGCTGATTTGCCGTAGCCGGTGGGCATGACGGCGAGGACGTCACGGCCCTGCGCGAGGGCCTGCATGCCGGCGAGCTGGCCGTCCCGGAGGTGGACAAGCCGGAAGGTTCCGGCGGCAAGGCGGCGGAGGCCGGCGTCGGGGTCTGTGCTGTTGTGGGCTATGGCGGGCTCTGTTGCGTCAGCTGATGGTGCGTCAGCTGCGGTTGCGCTGTTGCCGGCGGCGGGTGGGGCGGGGGCCTCGGTCATGGGGCAGCTCCGTGGGGCGGTCCAATGGCCGGGTGTCTTCAGCCGTGGAGTCCACCCTACCTGCCGTTCAGAGGGAGTGGGCGCCTCGGACCACGGCCGGGAATCGCGTATGGGAATGGATTCGCGCGGTTGCTTGCGCAGGCCTGGACTTGGGGATGATGACTTCCCCGTGGCCGCCGCGGCTCATGTCGCGGATGAGGCCCGTGCCGGCAATTTCCCTGGTTAGGGAAATCCCCGCAACTGCCGCCTGCTTCGACGGGTACGTCACCGAGACCGCCACCAGGCGTCCCGCCCCGTCCAGAAGCCTGACGCGGAAGCCGCCGTCCGGAGCATCAATGAGCTCAAAGTGTCCAGCCATGACAAATCCCTCCGTTCGTGCTGCGTTCACTTACTCTATTTTGCGCCTTATCGGCCAGAAAGGCTGGTCTCTCCCGCTGCCGAATAACCAAGCCCCTTCTGCCCATACCGCTCCGCCGCGCCGGTGGGTACCGTGGCCACATGCAGAAGATTTCGATTGAGGCACTGGCCACGCAGCAACTCGAGGCTGCGCGTTCTGTCAGCAGCGGGCGGGCTGCCGACACCGTATTTGGCGGTCACGAAAAGGTGATGCGCCAGACCGTCATGGCGCTTAAAGCCGGGACCAGTCTCAGCGAGCACCAGAACCCGGGGGAGGCAACCATTTTTGTCCTCCGCGGCTCGCTCTGGCTGCGGTCCGGAGGGGAATCCTGGCAGGGCAAATCCGGGGATTTGCTGATCATCCCGAACGGTCTGCACAGCCTGGATGCGGAGGAGGATTCGGCCTTTTTAATGACGGTGGCGAAGATCACATCCTAGGTGCTGGTGACCTTCGCCGCACCCGAATGGACAGTGCTGTTTTGACTGTCCGGGCACGTGTACTATCCCTTCAGGGGGCGGAGACGCCGCAGCGTCAAACTGGGGGTTATGCGCGCATGTGTAAGCGATAAAGACGTGTGAAATCAGCCGTGAAATCACTCGCATGAACTTGCCGTGCCGTCCGGTATCCCCAGCCCTCAAAGCCGAGATCCCGGACCATCCCCAGCCCCACCTGTAGCCTCCCTTCCCACTGAGCCGTTGGTCGCCCCCAACGGCTCAGCAGCCACCCGCGTCATTCGCCGCAACCCACCCCACCCACCTCGGTGACCCCTGCCGTCACCAGCCTGAAAGGACAGCCATGAGCCAGCCCGGCCATACCCCGCCACCACCGCCGGCCGCCGACTACACCACCTACGGCGCGCCGGGATTTCCCGGGCAGCAATATGGCTCAAGTCAGCAGTATGGCTCCGGTCAGCAGTACAGCTGGCAGTTCGGCCCGGCTCCGCATAAATCCTTCCTTGCCGCCTGGCTGTTTGCGCAGTTCCTCGGCGGACTGGGTGTGGACCGCTTCTACCTCGGCAAGATCGGCACAGGCATCGCCAAGCTTCTCACCCTCGGCGGCCTCGGAGTCTGGGCGCTCGTGGACCTGATCATCACGCTGGCGGGGAAGCAGACGGACAAAAACGGCCGGCCGCTGGCCGGGTACGTGCAGCACAAGGTGCTCGCGATCGCGGTCTCGGCGGTGCTGGTAGTGGGCGGAATGATTGTCGGCGCGATCACGGGGGCGGCGGCGGCTCTGGCCTTCCAAGGCGCGGCCACGTCGCCGATCGTCTCGGCTGCGCCGCTCACGGAGACGCCCGCTGCTTCGGACCCGTCCGAGTCGGCACCCGGCGCGTCCCAGGAAGCGGTTGCCGGTGACGACCGTCCCCGCCTGGCCGCCCGGTCCTTCGCAGGAACCGGGGACGCCATCAAAAAGGTGGACCTGCAGGGCATGCCCGCGCTGGTGACCTTCACCTGCAAGGCTTGCACCGGCAACACGGTTCTGGAGACCGACGGCGCAGAGATCATGCTGGTGAACACTATGGGCGGCTACAGCGGCTCACACCTGGTGGACACCAGCACCGGATACGCCACGTCCGAGTTCGCCATCAGCGCCGACTCGGCCTGGACCCTCAAAGTGGAGGATGTGGACGCCGTCCCCACGGCAGCAGGCACGGCACGCGGACACGGCGACGCCGTCATTTACTGGGATGCGCCCAGCGACAGGGCCGCCATCACCAACAAGGGCGACGGACAGTTCCTGGTGGAGGGCTTTGGGGCCGAGATCCCGGAACTGCCGGTCGACGACGAGGGCAACTACAGCGGCACGGTCCGGCTGACGCCCGGCTTCGTGCAGATCAAATCCCAGGGTGACTGGACACTGACCGCGAAGTAGGAACCCTTTGGGTGGAGGTTGCCTGGGCTGGCTACCGCGCTGAATAACAGAAATGGCCCCGCCGGATTTACCGTCCGGCGGGGCCATTTGTTTTTACAGGCCTTCCCTTTGCGGTGGAACAAAGCGCAAAATTAGCCGTATCGGCTCCTAAGGTCGGCGAAAAACCATGAGCAGAGAAGTTTCGGACGCGTCTGCTTCGATACCTGCGAATAATGTGAAAAGCCTTCACGATCGACACCGGCTGCGAAAAGCCAGGGCCGCGCTTCTCGGCATTCTTTTAGGATTGGTTATTTGTAGCGCTCCCGGGACTGCTGGATTTTTCCCTGCCGGGGGAGCTGAAGCGGCGGAGGCCCGTGCAGTTGCGGCTCCACGGCAGGCTCTCCAAGCTGCCTGTGCCCTGGCGCAGAAACTCACTGAAGGCAAAAGGCCGGCGGAAGCGCTGGCGCTTATTGACCGGATCCGTGGGCCTGTCCCGCCCCAGGCCCAGGCCCCGAACCGGGCCTGCGAACAGGAACGGCTCAACGCCATCATCGCGGCCCAGCAGGCAGGGCCGGGGGCACCGGCCCCAACCACCCCGGCACAGCAGGCCGCGAATGACTGGGACCGGTTTGTAAAGAACTGGGCGACGCCGATGGTGCCCGTGGGGCTGGCAATTCTGGGGCTCGTTATCTTCTTTCTGGTGCTCGGGCGCCTGCTGGTCTTCGTGCCGAAAATGCCCTTCTTCAAAATCGGTTCAGGGTGGCGGGCAGGACTGCTGTTCGGCGGGCTGGGCCTGATACTTCTGGGTTCTTGCGGAATAGTCTCTGGGCTGGGAGGGGCATCGGCAGGCGCCGGCGGTGCCTCTCTAGTCCGCGCTTTATGGGGAATAGTGGTCTTCGAAGGGGGATTCATTGCCCTTGCAGGCGCCGTGGCTTTGGCCTTCTACCTCAGTAGCAGGCTGCGCGTCGCGCTGGACGTCCGGGGTGCGGACGGCAAAACCAACGAGGCTGACAGCATGCACATCGTTGCACTTCTGCATGAACTTGGCGCCGCGCCCCCGCGAGGAATCGAGATGCCTGTCGGCACCGACGTAAAGGCCCTCGACGACACCGCCTTGGCCGTCGCGTTCAGTAACAAGCTCCTGGCCGCCGCCCAAAAGATCCTCACGTCCATGTTCGGCGTCACGCCGTGGAAGGTGGCAGTTTCACCGGTTGGCGAGAACCTGCTGGCGGTCGCCGTGACACGGAATGGCTGGACCGTCGGCGCGGCCGGCATCGACAGGAAGGCGCTCGGCCTGTCCGGGGAACCCGCTGGCGCCGCGTCGCCCGCGGGAAAGGGGCCGACCACGAAGGCGGCAACCGATGCGCGGACCGAACTGCACAAAATGGCGGCCGCGTTCATCCTCGCCACCCTCGCGCGCAAGCATCACGGGTTCGAGGGTCTGTGTGGTGCCACGGATTGGCGCAGCCTCGGATTGCACTCTATTGCGACGACGGGCCAGTGGGCCGATGCCGGGACGGCAGAGGCGCTTTTGGGCAAAGCGGTCGATCTGGATCAGGGGAGCATGCTCGCCGACATTGCGTTGCATTTTTACCGGCTGCGCAGAGAAGAAGAGCAAAAGGCCCTGGCGGGGTATGCGGAATGGTTGGGGGCCAAGGCAGCGGGAATCAGGCTCGACATTGATGCAGGAGTGAAATCGTGGGCCGGGTACGGTGCACTGTTGTACCGGGTTGAGATGACCTTCCTCAGTGTGGTGCTCAACCTGCCAATGCTGGCTGAATTCGACGAGCTGCGTGCCAAAGGCAGGGCTGTGGCCCGCAGGCTGCTGATCGAGCTCCCGCCCGGCCATGATGCGCCCGTCCCCGGACCGCTGGCCCACTCCATGCTCCTGAACGCGGCGCTGGCCTACCACGACCTCTCCGCACCGGGCGACGCGCAGTTCCGAGAGTCAGGCCTCGGCTACAACTCGGCCATGGTCCCTCACTTCGTGGAATGGTATGAAGAGGCTCTGGGTTCTGTTGCCCCGGGTACGGCCTATGCTGCGGCGTGCAGCATCTTCAGGGAGAGCGGTCTGTCCCAGGAAGAAAAAATCATTGAACGGCTCGGATACGCCTTCACGGACCCCGAAATCAAGGACTGGGCGAGGTCCGACCCGGAGCTGAAGGGGTTGCTCAGCAGCAGCATCAAGTTTCGCGAGTTGCTGGGGTTGAAGCCCCGGGATGACTACTGGAAACTGGATCCCTTCGTGCCCTATGAGAAGCAGTTGCGTGCGGCGGGTGTGGAACGCCTCGGGGATCTGACGGCCGATGAAACAGGGCCCCACGACATCAGGGTTGACCTTCAGCTGAGCCCATTCGTGTTTGCCCGGCTGGTCAGGCTCGCATCCCTGGTACGCCGCGCTGAAGCGGTGGTCTACAGCGCCGAGAACAGCGGCGTTTATCGGTTCCGGGTAGAGGTAGTGGGGGCACTGATAGAGGCCGGAATCGAACGCCCGGAAGAGATACCGGCCGTCTGGAGCGAGGAGGGCACGGCGGAGGCAGCCAAACACCCGCGTGACCTGGTAGCCGAGCTGATAACCAGCATGCGACAGCGCATCATGGAGGCCCCTGAAGCCGCTGCCTTGAAGGCCTGGCTGCGGGCGCTGACGGATGTGCCTGCGGACGGCTCCCCGGCGGAGCCCGAACCTAATCCGACTGGACGCCTGTGAGGGTACGCGCCAGCTCAGGCAGCGACGTCACGGTGTAATCGGGTTCCGCGAAGTAGGCCGGGTAGGGCGCTCCGGAACGGTTGATCCATGCGGTGCCGAGTCCGGCCCGGGCGGCCCCGTGAATGTCCCACGGGTGGACCGCCACCAGAAGCATCTGCTCCGGGTCGGTACCGCAGGCCGCGGCGGCAAAATCGTAGGCTCCGCGGGCG
This sequence comes from Arthrobacter pascens, assembly GCF_017052465.1. GTDB lineage: Bacteria > Actinomycetota > Actinomycetes > Actinomycetales > Micrococcaceae > Arthrobacter > Arthrobacter pascens. Next base: position 9,302 of record NZ_JAFHKT010000093.1, on the reverse strand, counting down.
GGCTTCCAGGCCGGGGCGTCGTCGACGGACAGCAGGAGATCGAAGCTGTCCCGGATCCCGGCGGCATTGAAGAGATTCTCCGCGATGTCGGCGGAGCCGTTGGTCAGCGTGGCGAGCCGGTAGCCGGCCTCTTTCAGGGCGGAGACGCCGTCCGGCACGTCGGGGTGGAGCTCCAGCCCCGCCATGCCTTGCATGATGTGTTCCACGGCCGCGTCCGCCTCCATCGTCAGGTCCATGCCGGCGAGCAGGCCGCGCAGCGCCTCGGCCCCGATTTCGGCGAAGGCGCTGTTGTCTCCTACCGCGGTGAGCGCGAAGCCGTCGCGCAGCAGCGTGGCGAACCACAGTTTAGCGAGCGACGCCGGGGCGCCGGCTTCCGCGAAGCGGTCAGCCAGAGGGGACATGTCGGACAGGGTTTCGTTGACGTCGAAGACGATGACGGACGGGGCGGTTCTCACGGCATGGCTCCTTCTGGGCGGCTGGTCACGCCCAGTCTTGCCGGTGCGGGGCTCGAACGGTAGGCCCCGGCACAACATGCGGGAGCGGGCGGTGCAACGCAGGCGTTGCGCCGCCCGCTCCCTGTGTGAAGCTCCCAGCCTTGATCCCTGCCAGGAGTTCCTACCTGACGGTCTTGACCGTCGCTTCGTAGGTGAGGATTTCTGTACCGTTGCCTTCTTCGGCGTCGTCCGGCGCCACATGCATGGTCAGGTGGTTGCCGTCCGCCGTGAGCTTGAAGGGGTTCCGGGTGGCGGCGTGACCGGCCGTGGACCACTTTTGAAACGGCACGTCATGCAGGGTTGTCCTCTTGGCGAGGTCGATCAGGGCCATGCCGCCCAGCTCGTATGCCGCCGTCGTGCCGCCTGCGGCCGGGGTTTGGGGCAGGACGGTAACCCCGGCACACAGCGCCTGGGAGCTGGCCACATACTGGCAGTCCTGGTAGTCGATGAAGTGGTTCGGGTTCTTCCAGGTGGCGAGCTCCTTGCCCTTGAGGTTCCACTCCGCGAACCTCCGGGAGCCCCAGGTGTGGCCGACCAGGTGCCCCGTCTGGCGGTCCATGACGACGCCGCCGAAGTGGTCGGGGACGTCGAACTGCTTTTCCGCCTGGAGGGTAGCGGCGTCGACGCGGTAAATGATGGAGCTGCTGTTGGGCCGGTACTGGGCTACGGACACCCAGATGTTCTTTCCGTCGAAGTCCAGCCCGCCGGGGTGGTACATGTCGCCTTCGCCCAGGATGATGTCCTTTTGCAGCTTCCCGGCCTTGTCCATCACAAACAGGTGTCCGACGCCCTTCCCGGCCGTGCGGTCGTACCCGTCGCGCGGGGACGGGTACTTGACGGTACGTTCCACGATTTCCACGGACGACAGAAAAATGTGGTCGTCCGTGTAGGCGATGCCCTGCGGGTGGTGTGTGGGGAATTCGAGCTTCAGCTTGCCCGTCAGTTCCCAGCTGGTGGATCGGTCAACGGCCTTGAAACTGTCGGCCAGGACAGAGTCGGCTGCGGGGCTGTCATTGTTGCCGGACTGGGGTGCCGCCTGGGCGGCGATTCCGCTGCCGGCAGCGAGGATGATGACGGCCGCTGCGGCTGCAAGGAGGCCGCGGTTACGTGTCGGGCTCATGGGGGTGCCTTTCAGGAAGGTGAGTAGCGCTTCGGAAGCTTCAATGAGTGCTCAGTCATGACGTCGCGGAGGCGGTCGGGATAGTCGGTGATGATCCCGTCGACGCCGGTGGAGATGAGCGCGCGCATGGTCGGTTTGTCGTCCACGGTCCACGGAATGACCTGCATTCCGGCGTCGTGGGCCCGTTCGACCATGTCGGCGGTGACGTAAGGGATGTACCCGGCGTCCTGCACGGTCCCGTTCTGGGGTGTTCCGTGGACAGGGGAGACGGCGTCGAATCCCAGGTGTGATGCCGCGGCCACGAGGTCCCCGTCAAAATCGTCCGCGTCGATGCCGCCGAGCCACGGCGAGCTGCCGGGCTGGCCGGTCTGGAGGAAGTCCTTGTTGGTCAGGGCGACGGTGCGGATCCGGGGGTCCGTCTCCTGGACGAGCCGCAGTGCGCCCCAGTCAAAGCTCTGGACGGAGGCGCGGTGCTGCATGTTGGCGGCCTTGATTTCCCGCAGGGCGACGGCCACGAACTGTTCGCGGGGAGCCGTCTGCTCCGGGGCGCCGGCCTCGACTTTCGTTTCGATGTTGAATTTCACCTGGCTGGCCCCGTATGAGTTCACAAGCGCGAACACTTCCGCGAGGGTGGGCATCGTTTCCCCGGGCGCAGCCTGTTGCCCGGGGAACTGGGGGAGCGTGCGGCTTCCGCAGTCAAGGGTGCGGACCTGGCCGAAGGTCAGGTCTTTGACGTATTTCCCGACGTAAGGGAACTGGGGGTCCCCGGGCGCGACAGGGGCGGTGTCAGCGCACTTCATTCCGCTGATCTTGCGGTCGTGCGTGACGACTTCGCGGCCGTCCCTGGTGATCTGAAGATCAAGTTCAAGAGTGGTCACGCCGGTTTCGAGAGCCTTGGCGAACGCAGGAAGGGTGGACTCGACCGTCAGCCCCAGTCCGCCGCGGTGGGCCTGCAAGTCAAAGTGGTTGTCGCTGCCGTTCGGGTTGGTGTCGGCAGCCTGCGCCGGAAGGGATGTCCCCAGCGCCAGTCCCGTGCACATGGCGGCTGCGGTCAGCAGCTTCGCGTAGTTCATCTGTAGTCTCCAAGTCGATGTCATGCCCATCAATGGGCGTCATTCAGTCTGCGCATTTCCCGGAAACCAGCGGCGGCGGACCGGTGGAGAGCAGGTGACGGACCGGTGAACGCAGTCTGAGCCCGTGATTCGCTCCGGTATACGGCGGCATGGCTGACGCCCGAACACTCGGCATATTGACATGCAGATGGCCCGGGAATAGCGTCTGCCTTAACGGGGCTTTCCGCCCCGTTTCTAAGTATTTTCGGCGCCGACACTGGGCCGCTTCTGCTTGGCGAGGGCGCCTGCGAGGAGTCCTCATGTCTTGGGAAATGTCCGGAAAGTATGTTGGCAGCTGTAGCTGCCAGTTGATTTGTCCGTGCCCGGTCGACGGCGTTCCCACCGGTCCGGACGGCGAGTGCCGTGGCGTGAATGTCTTCCATATCGCGAGCGGAAAACTCGATGATACGGATCTCTCGGGCGTCGACTTCGCCTTCTGCAACTGGTTCCCTTCGAACCTCACCGCAGGCGGCTGGAAGGTCGGAGTCGTCGTGGACGATGGCGCATCCGAAGCGCAGGCCAGTGCTTTGGAAAGCATCCTTCACGGTGAGGCCGGCGGCCCGTTCGCGGATTTTGCGGCGCTGTATGGGGAGTGGCTGGGCGTGGAGCGCGGAAGTGTCACTTTCACCGAGGGTGACAATCCGGCCGCCTCGGTGGCGGGGCGGGCGAGCTACACTTTCGAGCCGCTTCCCGGACCCGGCGGCGGCGTGACCACCATGAAGAACGCGATGTTCGGCTTTGCCCCGGAATTCCGGATCGGCAAAGCGCCCGGACACTCGGACCTCTTCGGGCTCGAGTTCGACGGCGTCTACGGGGAGACCTCGGACTTCACCTTTGCCAGCGAAATGGCCGAGGACGCCCCCAGGGGCAGGGCCTGATCCGGCTTGCCCATGCCGCGCAGGAAGCTGTTCACGGGAGGCGGCGCGCACGGCCATGTGCGCGCCGCCGTTTCCGCTGCCGCGCCGTCCGGATCTTCCGGCGCCGCGTCCCTTCCGCGTGCATCCTCGTCCAGGGTCGATGCGCGGGAGGCAGGCCTTATCGCCATCCTGCTGGGGCTCGCCGCTGCGAGTTGGGTCTTCAATTCAGCACAGATGAGCGGGATGGACATGGGCCGCTGGACCGACCCCGGCCCGTTGGGCTTCTTCGTCGTGACGTGGGTGGTGATGCTGGCGGCCATGATGTTCCCCTCCGTCGCGCCGATGGTCATTGCCTATGACCGGATACACAGCCACCGCCGCCGGATGGGACGCTACGCACCGCCGGGGAGCACCGCCGTTTTCGTGGCCGGTTACCTGGTCTCGTGGACGGCCTTCGGCGTGGTGGCCTACGCGCTCTACGCCTTGGCAGCGGCGCAGTCCCCAGGGATCTTCGCCTCCGACCAGGCAGGCCGCTACCTGGCCGCCGGAGTGATTATGCTGGCGGCCGTCTATCAGCTGACGCCGGCCAAGAACGTCAGCCTGATGAAATGCCGGACGCCCATGGACTTCCTCCTGCACCGCATGCGCCACGGGTACGGTGGCGCGCTGCGCATGGGAGTGGAACACGGCGCCTGGTGCGTCGCGTGCTGCTGGGCACTGATGGCGGCGCTGTTCGCGCTCGGTGTGATGAGCATCGGCTGGATGGCAGTGATCGGGGCGTTCATCGCCGGCGAGAAGATGCTCCCGTGGAAACGGCTCGCAAACCGCTCCGTGGCGGTGGCGCTCGCCGTCATTGCCCTTAGTATCGCCCTGACGCCCGCGGCGACGGGCGGGACGGGGATGTAACCGCGCGGTCCGCACGTCCTGCGTGCGGCACTGCACACTGGGGGATCTTTGGCAGGTCTCATGCACTAGAGGAGTCGGAAATGTCTGACGGGACGGGACTGATCAAGCGTTTTTACACGGAGGTGATCGAGGGCGGGAATCTTGCCCTCATTGATGAATTGTCGACGAATGACTTTGTCGATCACGAAGAGGGTCTTCCCGGACAACCGCCCGGCAAGGAGGGCGTCCGGTTCTTCGTGAATGCTCTTCGGTCTGCGTTCCCGGATATCAAGGCCAAGACGATCGAGCCGTATCTGGCGGACGGGGACATGGAAGCGTGCCACGTCATCCTCACGGGCACGCATCAAGGAGAGCTGGCCGGTGTTGCGGGAACGGGCAAGAGCGTCGAATTCGGCGGGACGGACATCATCCGTGTCGAGGACGGCAAGGTCGCCGAACACTGGGGAACCACCGACAACATGAGGCTCATGCAGCAGATCGGCGCAATCCCCGGATAGCGTCTACTGGATACCCGCCCAAAGGGTACGGCGGCCGCCCAAACCGGGCGGCCGCCGTCGTACTTCCTAATACGTGACGATCAGCTGTTGAGCGCGTACGGCTTCGGGAGCTTGAGGCCGCGCTGGTCCATGAGGGTGCGCAGGCGGGTGGGGTAGTCGGTGATGATGCCGTCCACGCCGAGGTCCATCAGACGGGCCATGTCCGCCGTGGCGTTGACGGTCCACGGAATGACGGGCAGGCCGAACTCGCGCGCTTCGGCGATCATCTGCGGGGTGACGGAGCGGAAGGCGGGGGAGATGATGTCGTAGCCCTGGGCCTTGGCGGCCTTGGCGAGGGAGCCGTCGTAGTCGTCGATGTCGATGCCGCCGAGGTTCGGGCTGGCGCCGGGCTTGCCGACCTCGAGCCAGGTGTCGCCGCTGGAGAGGGCCACGAGGGGGAGCTGCGGCGCGATCTTCTTGGTGAAGTTCAGCGATGACCAGTCGAAGGACTGCACGGTGGTGCGGTGGGACATGCCGGCCTTGTAGATCTCGATAACCACGGCCTTGGTGAGCGCCAGCATGCCTTCGCTGCCGGCCTTGCCGTCCTCCACTTTGGTCTCCACGTTGAAGCGGACCTTCCTGGCGTTGAAGCTGCCCGCCAGTTCGAACACGTCCTTGAGCTCGGCGATCCGGTTGCCCTCGATCACGTCCTGCTCCGGATAGCCGGGCAGCTGCATGAAGCCGCAGTCCAGGGTCTTGATCTGGTCGAGCGTCAGGTCCGCGACGCGGTCGCCCACGTACGGGAACTCGGCGTCGCCGGCGACGGCCGGGGCGGTGTCGCGGCACTTGGTCGCCTGGATGGTGTCGTCGTGCCAGACCACCACGCTGCCGTCCTCGGTCAGGTGGGTGTCCAGCTCCAGCGTGGTCACGCCCAGCTCCAAGGACTTGGCGAACGCCGCCAGGGATTCCTCGGTCCATTCCCCGCGGCCCCCGCGGTGGGACTGCAGGTCAAAGGAGCCGTTGCGTTCGCTCGCCTTGACCGCGTTGGTGTCCGACGGCGGTACGGCTGCCGCAGCGTCCGACGGCGGCGTGCCGGCGTCCGCGGTCGGGGCGGCGACGGCGGGGCTCGCCATGGCGGCGATGAGCGCGGCGGCGGCCGCGGCGGTCAGGACTGTGCGCATGGTGATGGTTCCTCCCGGATGACGGTGGTCGGCGCTGAGCCGCCGACCCGTTCACCGTAGGAAGGCCAGATGGACAGTCCGATGCGGGGAGTTTGATGGGAGATTAACAGGTCTGGCGAATGCAGCCCGTCGCCGCGATGACCCGGTACCCGTGTTGATGGTTGTAGCCATGGATTTCTCTCGTGTCGAGAGCACTCATAAAGGCGAGAATTGCCGCGGTGATGACCTGGCCGGGGACGAGGACGGGAAAACCCGGGGGATACGGGGTGACGAATCCGGCAGAGATAATTTCCTCTCCCGCGCTCACCCGGCGGGCGAGCTCATGGGGTGTGAGATGGAAAACTGCCTCGGACTTATACGTATCGAAATAAGCGGCACGGATATCCCCGTCCGGGGTCTGCGCTCCGCTGCGGTACGGTGCGGCGAAGTGGCTGAAATCCGGCAAGGGGGGAGGGTCGCTCGTCAGGGCTTTTACGCGTGCCTGGCCCGCCTCTTGATCGGCAGGATTGAGATTTGTGGTGTCCTCTTCGAAGGTTTCGGCAAGTTTGACGAGGACTTCGATGAGATAGGCCACTGCGCTGCGTGATGTTCCGATGTTGGTCATGAGCAGAACGCTGTTCCGTGAGGTTTTGTTGACCTGGATGCCGAACCGGTCCATCAGGTGCAGGTGCTTAAAGGTGTCCCCGTCGATTCCGGTCCGTCCTATGTCAAGAGTGAGCCTGCAGGGGTCAACTACGAATTCGTCGTTTTTCCAGGCGTCGTTCATCGCAGAGATCCCGTCGCGCAGGGGGAAGGAATGGCCAGTCTGCCGGTATTCATCCGGTATGAGGTCCTGGGTAGTCAGGACTCTGAAGTACTTTCGCAGCAGTGGGTGGCGGGCGACGGTCTGGGCGATGCTGATGGCAAGGTCGGCTTGTCGCTGCACGAGTTCGTATCCCTCGAGCTCTGCTTGTCGTCGCCCTATGTCCAGGGATGCGAGGATCTGATAGTTCGGCGACGTGGAGGTGTGCGTCATGTATGCCTCCCGGAATGCATCCTGGTTGTGGCGCGAAAAATCCTGGTCGTAGACGTGGATCATGGAGCCCTGGCGGAGGGACGTGAGGGTCTTATGGGTGGATTGGGTTGCATACACCCGGAGCCGGGCGATTGTCGGATCCGGGATCAGGCGGGTGTTGAGCCATACTCCGTCCGGGGCCGGTTCCCCTGTCTCCGGGTCATGCAGGATCAGGGCCTGCTCAGCGTGCTGGCGAGCGTACCGCTGCTGTTCGAAGTCCTGTTCCAGCTTCCTTGAAGCCGCCATGGCAGTTCGCCGGCGGTAGAGCGGGTGGAAACCTGCGAAGGCAAACCATGCCTCGTCCCAGAGGAAGACCAAGTCGGGTTTGATGGCCAGGCATTCGGCCATGACCCTTTCGACGTCGTAGACGATTCCGTCGAATGTGCAGTTGGTCAGGGTGATCATTTTGACCTCGTGCAGGCGGCCGGCGCGGCGGTAATCCAGCAGGGTCTGCTTGATGCTCCGGAGCGGGACAGCTCCGTAGAACGAGTGCTTGTCGAGGGGATAGGCGTCCAGATAAGCCACGCGCGCGCCGGCAAGCATCAGAGCGTAATGATGGGATTTGTGGCAGTTCCGGTCTACCAGGACCACGTCCCCTGGGGCAACGATCGACTGGTGAACGATCTTGTTCGCTGTCGAGGTCCCGTTGGTCACGAAGTACGTTTTTTGGGCGCCGAAGGCTCGGGCCGCCAGGTTCTGGGCATCCCTGATAGCACCGTGGGGATCCAGCAGAGAGTCCAGCCCGCCGGAGGTGGCTGAGGTCTCCGCGAGCAACAGGTTCAGGCCGTAGAAGTCGGCCATATCCGTGATCCACCGGGAATTCAGCACCGAACCTCCCCGCGATATGGGGAGGGCATGAAAGACGCCTGCCGGCCGCTTGCTGTAATGCTGCAATGCCGTGAAAAAGGGAGTGTCGTAGCGGCCCGCGATTCCTCGCAGCAGGGAAAGATGGATTTCGAGCCCGTCCTCACGGGCGAAGATGCGGCGGAAATGCCGGGTTAAGGATCCGGCTACTTTTTCGATGGCGACACCGGCGATGAGGTAAAGATCCAGCTCGGGGCGCAGCTCGGAGAGCTTCCCCGCCAGCCGCAGAATACGTTGGACAGGGTGCACGGGGTCAGGACTGGAACCAGCGAAACTGTCCAGGAATCCCCTCAGGTCATGCCCGAGGCGCTGTCGGGTGGTGCTGGCGAACCCCGGGCGAATGACACAGGCCTGAATCTCGGGATTGAGCAGCACCGCGATAAGGGCGTCCTCGAAGCTGGGAACGATGTTGACGTTGTATATAAACTCGTCGTCATTACGCCGCCTGCCGAGCAAATCTGCCTTCAACGACTCCTGATCCGCTTCGGTCATGTCATCGATGACGAGGACTTCAAACCGGCGTCTGGGCTCAGCAACGGCTACCGGTTGAGCAGCCGCATCCCGGTGCCCGGAGGTTGACGGGAGCTCCGTGCTGCCAGCGGCGGTATGTGCCAGTGCCCGGCGGGCTGCATCAATTACCTCCCCCGCCACGCGGAAGTCCTCGATCGTGAGACTTGAGCGCAGGTCTGCCATCAGGCCACGCCCGGGGGAGGCGAAGTAGGGCTCGATGGCGTCAAGGATGTTCAGCAGCCGAAAGGATTCGCTCAGTAGGCCAGTGACGGAATTCCCCTTCTCAGCGGCAGTGAGCAGCTGCTTAACGGTGTAGGCAAGGAAGTCCCAGCTGTCTGCTCTAAGCCGCCAGACACTGCTGGGCGTTCCCACGGCGTGCGGTGTGACCGCAGCGGGCGGAAAGCTCTCAGCGGAACCACCGTTGAGAAGAGGGCTGAGGGAGGCGGCGGAGTTCATGAAGTCCTTCGGGCGGGCTTTGGAGGTCTGGGGTTTGTGGGGATCGAGTGCTCCGTAAGTGCCCTTTTGGGGGTCCAGAACGGCGGTTACGGAGCAATCGATGTGGGGGTTGGGACCTTGGTCAGTTCGTTTCGTGCATGGGGATGCGGACGCCGCGTTCCTTGGCGACCTCGACGGCGCGGTCGTAGCCGGCGTCGGCGTGGCGGATGACGCCCATGCCGGGGTCGTTGGTGAGGAGGCGTGCGAGCTTTTCGGCGGCGAGGTCGGTGCCG
>NZ_JAFHKT010000092.1 GCF_017052465.1 Arthrobacter pascens | reverse complement strand
CCTACACATCAGAAACCGAGCGAGCAGCCACGTACCCCGATTGGCTACATCAGTACAATCATCACAGGACCCATACCGGCATCGGAGGAAAAACTCCCATCAGCCGCGTTCATAACCTCCGTGGGAATTACACCTAGGGCCAGCCGCTCGATGTAGGCGACGGATGCCTCTATGCCCATCGCGAGGCCCGAAGCAACCCGATCAGGGGTGCTGCTCGAGGCGACGGCCTGGTGAAGGTGAGGCTGCCTGTCCTCGGTTGTATTCCACAGCGGTTCTGGTGAGCCGGCGTCGATGGCGGAACCGAAGACCAAGGCGTCGAGCATCGCAATAAGCCCGACATGTTGGCTTCCGGGAACCCCGGCTTCGACCAGGATCGCGGCCAGCGTCTCGTAGATGGCAAGCGTCGGGACGTCGTCGACGATCCGGCCGATCAGGATGGGAATCGCGGCCGGATACTGGGCGACCGCCTCGCGGTAGGAACGCACCCACGACTCGATACGTGACTGCCAGGGCGAACGACCGGGCTGCAGCGAAGCAAGGTCAATGTTCTTGTAGAACCTCTCCCGCAGCGCGTTGATGATCTCGTCCCTGCCACCACTTAGGTGGTGATACAGGGAAGAGGGGTTCACGCCCAGGTGCCTGCCGATGCCAAGAATGGTGAAGTCGTGCTGGGTATTGATGAGTTCCAGGGCTGCATCCAGGATGATGTCGCGAGAAAGCAGTTGGGTTCGGGGCCTGGCCATGTACCGAGTATTGCAGCCCCCGAGCCGCTGATGGGCAGCAGCGGCGCCTTGCGGGCCGTTACGCGTAATTACCAAACACTATTTGGTTTAATGTGACCTGCGGCATAGTATGTTGGCAACTTTCGTTGCATCAGGAAAAACACGCTTGCAGCACCCCGTTGCACTGAAGCCCCTGTCCCCGGCGCCCGTGCGCAAAGAGAACCCCTCCCTCTGAAGGAACGTCATGACGAATAACTTGTCCGAGACCGGCAGTCCTGCCACCCGTCTCATCGAGGCCCGTTCGATCGACTGGGTCCCGGAAAACGAACGCCACGGGAAACTGTGGCACCAGGGGCCGTTGTGGTTCCTGGGGAATTTCCAGTACTTCTCCATCCCCATCGGGTTCATTGGCCCCTCCATGGGGCTCTCACTGGGATGGACCATCGTAGCGAGCATCCTCGGAATTGCAGTCGGTACGATCTTCATGGCCTTTCACGCCTCCCAAGGACCGACCATGGGTTTGCCGCAACTGATTCAGTCAAGGGCACAGTTCGGATACCGAGGAGTGGTTGTCCCGCTTTTGGCGACGCTGTTTACCTATTTGGCGTTCAATGTGGCCGACACAGTGCTGCTCAGTGAAGGACTTGGAAGCTCATTCGGGTGGAACCCGACCACTATCGCCGTCCTGGCTACCGTCGCCGGAGCGGGATTGGCGATCTTCGGCCATGACTGGCTCCACAAGGCGTTCCGTATCCTGCTCTACGTCTCGCTGCCGGTCATGACCGTCCTGACCGTAGGCGTTATCGGCGGAGCTGCCGGCGGAGCGTGGGATGCGACGCAGTACGGCTTCACCTGGCAGGCGTTCATGGCCCAGTTTGCTGCCTGCGCGGCCTACAACATCACCTATGCACCGTACGTTTCCGACTACTCGCGCTACCTGCCCACGAGCACTCCTGCCCGTTCGGTCATTGCTGCGGTGTTCATTGGCGCTTCCTCCTCCGCGATCTGGCTGATTGCCCTGGGCGCATGGCTGTCCATCGCCTTGGGAGCGACCGATGGTCTCGCTGGCCTGCAGACGGCGGGAAATACCATTTTCGCCCCGCTGGGTGACATCGCGGCCCTGCTCTCGGCACTCGCGCTGATCGCAACGATGGGAATGAACGCCTACGGCGGAATGCTCACCGTGTTGACCACAATCGACTCCGTCCGCCCGATCAAGCCGAAAACCACCGCCCGTGTGGTGACGATCCTTGTGCTGGCCTTGCTTTGGTACCTGATCGCGTCATCTATCAGTGCAGGGTCCGTGGCCACGGTCTTCTCGGCGCTGACCCTGATGCTCTACATCCTGGTGCCGTGGACAGCCACCAACTTGGTGGACTTCTTCGTCGTCCGCAAGGGCCACTACGCGATTGCCGATCTCTTCACTCCCCACGGAATCTACGGCTCCTGGGGGTGGCGGGGACTGACTGCCTTCGGCATCGGGCTACTCACCGAGATCCCATTCATGGTTCTGCCCACCATCGGCGATTGGAGCTACATCGGCCCGGCCGCGACTGCGCTGGGGGACGTCGACATCGCGTGGCTTGTGGGGCTGGCCACGGCGTCGATCGCCTACCTGATCATGGGCCGTTCCATCGACCTCAACGCAGAAGAAGCCGAACGGCACCGCAGCGATGAACAGCTTTCTTCGAAGAATCCGGGATAGGAGAACACCGTGATTGACGCAACCACCTACCGCGCGGGACGCGGCGTAGCACAAGAACCTGTAATTGTTGCCGCTCCCGGTCCGGGCCAGATCCGCGTGAGCATCCGCGCCACGGGTGTCTGCCACTCCGACCTGCATATCGTCAATGGGGACTGGCCCTCCGAGCAGCCTCTCGTTCTCGGCCATGAAGCTGCCGGCGTGGTTGACGAGACCGGCCCCGGCGTCACGACCATACAGCCCGGCGATCACGTTGTCCTCTCCTGGTTCGCCCCCTGCATGCGCTGCAGCAACTGCGCCGCCGGCCGCGGCTGGCTGTGCACGGGCACCACCGCACTGGCAAACACGCTGCCGGACGGAAGTACGCCCTTCAAAGACAGCGAAGGGCAGGAATTGTGGCCATACCTCGGATTGGGCACATTCGCGCCCCATGTCGTTGTCCCGGAGACAGCTGCAGTCAAGGTGGACGATGACCTGCCATTCACGGTCGGTGCCCTGCTGGGCTGCTCGGTGACCACCGGCGTCGGCGCCGTGCTCAACACGGCAAGGGTGCCTGCGGGCGCATCCGCCGTGGTTATCGGCTGCGGAGGCGTCGGCCTCTCAGTGGTGATGGGGCTCAAGCTGGCTGGTGCCCACCCGATCATCGCAGTGGATCTCTCGCCTGCGAAACGGGCAAAAGCCCAGGAGCTGGGAGCAACCATTACCGTGGATCCCCGCGAAACGGACCTCACCGAATACGTCCACGACCTTCTTGGCGGCGTGGACTTTGCCTTTGAAGCCATTGGAAACGAAAAAGTCATTGAAACCCTGCCAGGACTGTTGGCCCCAGGCGGCGCCGCCGTCCTGGTGGGGATGACCCGCTTCGGTGCCCGGTCCAGCATTGACCCCTATGATCTGGCGGACCAAGGCAAGAGCATACTGGGCTGCAACTACGGATCAAGTGTGGCCAGGGTCGACATACCTCGCTTGGCAAAGCTCCATTTGGCCGGTCACCTTCCTCTTGAACAGCTGATCGACAACGTCCGCCCACTGTCGGAGGCGTGCTTGGCCTTGGAGGATCTTGCGGCAGGGACCGGACTGCGCTCAGTCCTGACACCCTGATAGCCCACAGATTTGCCCATTCTCACAGCCGAGTTGGCGCGCCGCCCAGTCAGGTATTTCGCCAGAGCCAACCAAGGCCGTCTTGGCTGGTGCTGCCTAGGTGCCCCAGTACTGGTGGTACTTGCTCCTAGGCTTGGTTCGCTGAGCCCAGCGTCCTGAGGTCTTGGCGTACGCGCTCAGGTTCGGTTTCGACGGGCATGTTCACTTGGTCGCGCACCCCGTCGAATGTATTGGCAGGGTCCCTGTCCAGGGCTCCGAAGATGGGCTTCAAGTCAGGTTGAGCGTGCCCGTGTTCGGCAACGAGTTCGAATGTCTTGTGATCGGCTTCGTCGGAGGCGAGGCTATCGACTAGCAGCCGGGCGATTTGGTGGCGGGCAATGACGCCGTCTGTTGGGCTTCCTGCGTGGCGGGTGTCGACCTGGAGCAGTGTGATTTCCAGTTGGTCGTCGTTGTTGCAGTCGAACCAGCCGGGTCGGACGATGGTGTAGGCGTTGCCGCTGGCGCGGACGATGCGTTCGCTGCGCCGTTTCCAGTCGTGGGTGCTGCCGCGGCGGGTGACCCCGATGGCTGTCATGAGTGCGATGCGCACACGGTGGCCAGCCAGTGCTCGGAGCACGTTTTTCACGGCTCCGTAGTCCACGGCCTCTGCCGCGGAGGCGTCGCCGTATGAGGAACCTTGAGTGAAGACGACGGCGTCAATGTTGGCGACGGCGTCTGTGAGGGTCTCGGCCTTGGTGAGCTGTCCCACCACTGTCTGGGCGGAGGCATCGATCCGGCGTGCCCGCGAGGCGTCGCGCACGAGAGCGCGGGTTTCGTAGCCCTGACGCACAGCTTCGGCCACGGCGTAGAGTTCGACGATTCAGCCCGCTAGCGCATCAGGACGGTCATTCATTCCGATTCCCTGACTGCCGGTTCCACGGCGGTCCGCTGGGTGGCAGCCCAACTGGCCAGGACTTTCAGGGCATCCTCGGAGGGTGTCTCGGGATCCGCTGTGTAGATGTTGATGCGCAGTCCCGGATCGGCGGGGAGTTCAAGCGCTTCGAAACTCAGGTCAAGGTCTCCAACGATCGGGTGGTGTAGCCGCTTCCGGCCGACGCGGTGGTACTTCACGTCATGCCGGGCCCACCGGGTGCGGAATTCCTCGCTTCGGGTTGAGAGTTCACCGATCAGGTCCGTGAGGTCCTTGTCGTAAGGGTTCTTCCCGGCTGTTGACCGCAGGACCGCGACGACGTCATCCGCCGCGCGCTCCCAGTCGGCGAAGAACTCCCGCGCTTTCGGGTTCAGGAAGGTGAAACGCGCACTGTTTGGCGGGGTGGTTTGTTCGGCCATCAAGTCCAGATAAAGCGCACGGCCCAGCTCGTTGGCGGCGAGGACATCCCCGCGGTCGTTGCGGACCCAGGCCGGCGCTGCGGTGATCGCATCAATGACGCGTTGCACGCTCGGCCGCACTGTCTGCGGGCTGCGTTTGCGCCGGACACGGGGAGCGGCGGTGGCGGCGCGGGCCAGATCAAAAAGGTGGGCCGTTTCGGCCTCATCGAGCTTCAACGCACGGCCGAGCGCTTCGAGGACACTGTCCGAAGCACCGGAGAGGTTTCCCCGTTCCAGACGTATGTAGTAATCGATGCTCATTCCGGCGAGCATCGCGACTTCCTCGCGGCGCAGGCCGGCAACGCGCCGGTTGCCGCCGTAGACGGGCAGCCCGGCCTCATCCGGCGTGGTCCTTGCGCGGCGGGAGGTCAGGAACTTCCGCACGTCGTCACTGTGTGTCATGGCTTCCACGCTACGCCGCTGCCCCAGAACGAGGGAGGGACTGGCGTTACCCGGAACGGCCGTGACTCCCCACCGTCGCCAGATCACGGTTGCATGGAGAGCATGAAACCTGAACCTACAACAGCTACCCTCCCGGCTGCGATTCTGGCGATCGTCCTCGTCAGCTACTTCATGATCCTGCTGGACAACTCGGTAATCTTCACCGCCCTGCCGAGCCTGCAGGCAGATCTGCAGCTGAGCACCGGTGAGCTCTCGTGGGTTCAGGATGCCTACACGGTGGTCTTCGGCGGACTGCTGCTCCTCGGAGCCCGGGCAGGAGACCTGCTCGGGGCCGCCGGCGGGTCTTCGTGTTCGGGCTGGTGGTGTTCTCGGTCGCGTCGCTGCTGATCGGACTGGCACCGACTGGCTGGTGGGCGATCGCCGGCCGCGCCGTGCAGGGTATCGGGGCCGCGATCGTCGCGCCCGCCTCGCTCTCCCTGCTCACGGCCAGCTTCCCGGAGGGCCGTGAGCGCACCCGGGCGGTGGCGTTGTACGGTGCCACCGCAGGGATCGGCGCCAGCCTCGGTCTGGTCATCGGAGGGGCTCTTGCCCACTGGATTTCCTGGCGGGCCGGGTTCTTCGTCAACGTACCCATCGGCGCCGCGATGATCGCACTCGCACCGCGATTCCTCCCGGAATCGGGCCGGGGCCGCGGGCGCTTTGACGTATTCGGGGCGGTCAGCGCCACGCTGGGTGTCGGTGCTCTTGTGTTCGGCATCATCAACACCGCCGACCAAGGATGGGCCTCGCCGGTCACAGTCACAGCTGTCACCGTCGGCGTTGCCCTTCTCATCGCGTTCGTCCTGATTGAACGCCGGGCTGCCCAGCCGATAATGCCGTTGCGGCTGTTCACGAGCCGCCGCCGAACCGGTGCCTACCTTGCCCGCTTTCTGTACCTGGGCGCGATGATCGCATTCTTCTTTTTCATCACTCTGTTCCTTCAGGAAGTACTTGGCTTCGACCCCCTGCAGGCCGGCATGGGATTCCTGCCCATGACCGCAGTCAACTTCGCTGTTGCAATGAGCATCCCGAGGCTCGTGGGCAAAGCGCCGGGTTCAATTCCCCTCGTGGCCGGCGTGTTAATCACCCTTTCCGGGATGTTCTGGCTCAGCCGGGTCGGTGTCGACTCCGGCTATCTGACCGGGGTGGCCCTGCCGATGGTCCTCATTGGCGCGGGCCAGGGTCTCGCGTTTGCGCCGCTGACCTCCTTCGGCATTATCGGAGCCCCCGCGGCAGACGCCGGCGCGGCATCGGGGCTGGTGAACACCTTCCACCAGGTCGGTACCTGCCTTGGGCTTGGCATCGCGGTCGCGGCGGCAGCGACCGTCCCGACTACGGGTTCCGCCGTCGCGCACCTGGCTTCGCAGGTCAGCGTGGCCCTCACGACGGGCAGCTTTCTCCTGCTCCTGGCCCTGATCGTGACGGCAGCTTTCATCCTGCCCGCCGATCTTGCCGCCCACCACACAAAGAAGCAGCCCGGGGCTGCCCCTGCGCCGCAGGTCCAAGAGGCGCGTTGATCCAGCAAAGCCATCCACATCAAGGGGGTAATGACGTGCACTCCCAAAATTCCGTACGTCTCAATACCGTGAAAGGCATGAACATGGAACTGACTCTCAACAACGGCATCACAATGCCAGCCCTGGGCCTGGGCGTCTTCCAAAGCGCCCCGGACCAGACCACTGCCGCCGTCGAGGCCGCGCTGGCAACCGGCTACCGGCACATCGACACCGCCGCAGCCTACGGCAACGAGCGGGAAGTCGGGCAGGGCATCCACACTTCCGGCCTTGACCGTCCGGAGGTGTTCATCGAGACGAAGGTCTGGGTCAGTGACTACGGCTATGACCAGACCCTGCATGCGTGGGACAAAGCGACCGGCAAACTCGGTGTCGACTATCTGGACCTGTTCATCCTGCACCAGCCCGCCCCCGACCGGTTCGAAAAAACCATCGCCGCGTACAAGGCGCTGGAGACCCTGCTTGCTGATGGGCACGTCCGGGCGATCGGCGTGAGCAACTTCATGCCGCACCACCTGAAGCAACTGCTCGAGTCGACCGACGTCGTCCCGGCTGTGAACCAGATCGAACTGCACCCCTACTTCACCCAGCCGGACGTTCAGGCAGCTGATGCCCAGCACGGGATCCTCACCCAGGCATGGTCACCGATCGGAGGGATCACCTTCTACCCAGGGTGGGGCCAGGATCGCCGAAACGTGATGGAAGACCCGACAATCGCGGCCATCGCCCGGGCCTACGGCAAAACCCCGGCCCAGGTCATGCTCCGGTGGCACCTGCAGCACGGACGGTCGGCCATTCCGAAATCGACGAACCCGACTCGCATCGCCGAGAACTTCGACGTATTCAACTTCGAACTCAGCGCCGCGGATCTCGCCGCCATCGACGCGCTCGACACCGGCAACCGCAACGGTCCGGACCCGGACGAAGCCCGCGAGGAACGCTTCGCCATGGTCATCCCCGAAGCCTGAAACAGAGAGAAGGAACCACATGGAATACCGCTCCCTGGGCCGCACCGGTGTGCAGGTCAGCCCCTTATGTCTCGGTGCGATGATGCTCGGCCCATGGGGCAACAACGACACCGCGGACTCCATCCGCATCATCCACCGCACTCTCGACGCGGGTATCAACTTCATCGACACCGCCGACGTCTACTCGGGCGGGGCATCCGAGGAAATCGTGGGACAGGCACTGCAGGGGCACCGCGACGAGGTGTTCCTCGCCACCAAGTTCTTCATGCCCATGAGCGAGGACCCCAACCAGCGCGGCGGATCCCGCCGCTGGATTATGCAAGAAGTCGAAAACTCCCTCCGCCGGCTCAACACCGACCACATCGACCTCTACCAGGTCCACCGGCCCAGCCCCGATACCGACGTCGAAGAAACCCTCGGCGCGCTCACCGACCTCGTCCGCCAGGGCAAAGTCCGGTACATCGGTTCCTCGTCGTACTCGGGATCCCAGATCGTCGAAGCCCAGTGGGCTTCCCGGGAACGCAACCTGGAACGGTTCGTCACGGAACAGCCGCCCTACTCGATCCTGGTCCGCGGCATCGAAGAAGACATTCTCCCCACGGTCCAACGCCACGGCATGGGCACGCTCACCCACAGCCCCCTCAGCGGAGGGTGGCTTTCAGGGCGCTGGCGTAAAGACTCAGCTTCCGCACCCACCTCCTCCGCACGTCCGAACGCCCGCTTCGACATGAGCAGCCAGCCAACCAGCGAAAACTCGACATCGTCGAAGAACTTGCCCAGCTGGCCGAACAAAACGGACTGACACTCATCGAACTGGCCATCGCTTTCGCGATCAGCCACCCGGGCGTCACGGCCTCCATCGTTGGCCCGCGCACCGTGGAACAACTCGAGACCTACCTGCCCGCCGCTGACATGTCATTGGGTACAGACGTGCTGGACCGCATCGACCAGCTCGTGGCACCCGGCGTCACCATCAACCCCGAGGACAACAGCTTCGGGGCCCACGAACTCACGCCACAGGCGCGGCGACGATGAAAACCGCGGCGGTAAGAGCGCTCCATGATTCCCTGTGCGCGGCGATGGTGGCAGGGGACGTTGCCGCGCTGGACAAAATCCTGACCGCCGACTTCATTCTCAAGCACATGACCGGGTACGTGCAGTCAAAATCGGAATGGTTGGACGACATCGAAAGCGGGCAGATGCAGTACCACCGGATGGAAACAGTCGAAGTCACCGTCGGCCCAGAAGGGTCAGTGCCCGAGCTGACCGCCCGCACGCTCACGGACGCGACGATCTGGGGAGCAAGGGCAACCTGGCGGCTGACGCTGCGTTCCTTGTTTGAACCCCACGAAGGCGACTGGGTCTTAGCGCGCACCGTCGCATCCACATGGTGAAGCACACGCAGGGGACTGCCTTTTTGTCGGAAGCAAAGAAGAAAACGGAAGGATATCTAATGCGAGCAACCTTTATGTATGGCGCTGGCGATGTGCGGGTGGAGAACGTGCCCGACCCCGTCCTGCAGGACCCGACCGATGCGCTGGTGCGCATTGTCCGTTCGTGCGTCTGCGGTTCGGACCTGCACCCGTACCACAGCATGCCCAAATCCCATCAGGGATCCCCGATGGGCCATGAGTTCATCGGCGTCGTCGAAGAAACCGGCAAAGACGTTTCCACGCTGAAGAAGGGCGACTTTGTCATCGCCCCGTTCGCGTGGTCCGACGGGACCTGCGATTTTTGCCGCGAAGGGCTGCAGACATCCTGCCGACACGGCGGTTTCTGGGCATCCGGCGGGATTGGTGGGGCCCAGGCCGAAGCCGTCCGTGTACCCTTCGCAGACGGCACCCTTGTCAAGGCGCCCGTCGGCGAGGACAGTGAGCTGCTGCCATCACTGCTGACCCTGTCGGACGTCTACGGCACCGGCTACCACGCAGCCATCAAGGCAGGCCTGAACCCCCGCACCAGTGTCACTGTCATCGGTGACGGCGCCGTTGGGCTTTTGGCGGTGCTGTCCGCCAAACAACTGGGCGCAGAACAGATCATCCTGATGGGACGGCACAAAGCGCGAACAGACCTGGGTATCGAATTCGGCGCAACCAATGTGGTGGCTGACCGCGGTGAGGCCGGCATCGAGAAGGTCCGCGAGCTCACCGGCGGTGACGGCACCCACACCGTGCTTGAGTGCGTCGGGCACCGGCCAGCATACGACCAGGCACTCGGCACAGTCCGTCCCGGCGGCGTAATCAGCCGCGTCGGCGTGCCCCACTACGAGGACGCCCCGATCGGCTTCGGCTCCATGTTCGGACCCAACGTCACCCTCACCGGCGGCCCAGCCCCGGTTCGTGCCTACATCGACACGCTGCTACCCGGCGTCCTCGACGGTGCAGTCAACCCCGGCAAGGTCTTCGATCGCACCATCAGCCTCGACGAGGTCCCGGACGGCTACCGCGCCATGGACTCCCGCGAATCCCTCAAGGTCCTCGTCCGCCCGTAACGCACACCGTCCCGAATCACGCACGGATCGAACGGAGGATGTTCGGCGAGCTCATTGAAGCGATTACGCATGCCACGCTCTGCGCCGTGTGGCCCAAGGGCGTGGCGGCGATGGGCATGGCCAAACAACTCTTCACCGAAGAAAAGAAATAAGGAAGACAATGAACATCGAACCCTCAGTACCCACCACGAAGAACCCGGCGGCCCAGTTCGCCGGCGATGTCTGGCTCGACCCGATCGCTCTGCCCCACGAGGAGGACCAGACGATGGTCGTCGCGACCGTTCGCTTCGCTCCCGGTGCCCGCACTGCCTGGCACTCCCACAAACACGGTCAGTACCTCCGCGTCACTCAAGGCGTCGGCCGCTTCGGCGGCCGAGACGGCAAGATCATCGAGGTCCATCCGGGCCAGACGCTCTACACCCCGCCGGGCGAAGAGCACTGGCACGCGGCAGCTCCCGGCTGCTTCATGGAGCACATTGCCATGCTCCAAAACGGTGAAGACCCGTCCACGACCACCAGTTGGGGCGAGCACATCACAGACGATGAGTACAACGGCCGCTGACCAGCAGATGTTATTCACGGGCCAAGTGTCGCAGCCTCAATTTCCACTGTCCTTTGGCGTCTCCGTTTGCCTGGCTCTAAGGAAGTCGAGTCCGTCAGGTGGGGTCTGCTAATTCTGGAATAGGAGCCATTTCGCCTCCACGCCCGCTCCGAAATCCGAATCAGATTCATTGGACGCATCATCATTCTTACAGCGTCAGGACAAAGCATTCCTATTGTCACCTTGCGACAACGAAGCAAAGGGAGGACGCTGTCCGCATACGAATGAAGGAGCACCACCGCCACAGCGAAGGCCGGCCCGGAAGCATGGGCTCGCCCAACGGAAGGTAAGCGGGGGCCGCTTAGCATGACCAACGATCGCGAAGGCAACGAGGCCCAGACGGGAAACGTTGCGCTTGTGACTGGTGCGAGCCGAGGCGTCGGCCGTGGCGTCGCACTTGGCCTTCTGGCGGCGGGTTTCGCATTTACGGCTCGGGCCGCTCGATCGAGCAGGCTGACCTGCCGCGGGAGATACGGCGCCTGCGCTGCGACCATCTCAAAGACGAAGAGACTGTCACCTCGCTAACACGATCTACGGCATTGCCAAAGCGGCGACGGACAAGATGACGACCCGGAACGTATCGCCGCGAACTTCGACGTTTTCGATTTTGAACGCAGCCCTGAGCAGATTTCCGCCATCGACGGCCTCGACACCGGCGTACGCGGTGGCCCGGAACCGGAAACCGTGACGCCCGAGGCCTTCGGCCGCGAAATCCCCGAGGCCTGAAGCTGGATATGGACAACAAACCAGATTTCCGTGAAATCCCAGTGACGACTGCATCGTGGCGGGGGGAGCGTTGTCAGAGCCAGCGCAGCAATCGCGGGCCTGGCAACGAACCGGACAAGACCATGAGTGGGCACAGAATAGCGCCACGGAGAGTGCTCCGTGGCGCTGGTTGCTGATGATTGCTTGACTTTATGAACTGCTCGACTGCATTTTGCGTTCCGAAATGTGCTCCACCAGTTCGCCCACACGCTCCTCCGAGTAGTTGCGCGCGATGTCACCCTGGCTGATGATGCCTACCAACTTGTGGTCAGCAATGACGGGGAGGCGCCGGACCTGGTACTTCTCCATCATTTCGATGGCGGCGTCAACGTTCGCATCGGCGTCAATCCAGTAGGGCTTACCGGTGGCAAGGTCGCGGGCCATCATTTCGCGTGGATCACGGCCCACCGCAACGCACTTGAGCACGATGTCCCGGTCAGTGATCATGCCCTTCAACTTGCCGTCGTCGCCACAGATCGGCAACGATCCGCAGTCCAGATCCTGCATCATCCGTGCGGCATCTACGAGGGACTGGTTCTCCTTAATACACTGTGCATCCGTCGTCATGAATTCACGTACGACACTCATTGGTCCTCCTTCATCGATTGAGGTATCGACGCAGAGTCACCGGGGCACATGCGCCGATGTTGCCAGCCTACGCCGG
>NZ_JAFHKT010000091.1 GCF_017052465.1 Arthrobacter pascens | reverse complement strand
TACAGCTATTCGGGCGGGGCCTACTCGCTGGATGCGGGGTTTCCGCAGGTGATTTCGAACAACAGCAGCGAGACTTTGACCATCGATAAGGATTCCACCGGTGCGCTCTGGGCTACCTGGACCCAGGTGGCGGGCACGACCAACACGGTCTTCGTGAACAGTTCCGGCCCGGGCGGGACCGGGTGGGGGACCCCGTTCGTGGTGCCCGGGGCGGCGGATCCGAACCCGACGCCGGATGACCTCTCGGCGATTGTGGCGTTCCGGAACGACCAGATCGGGATCATGTGGACCGACCAGGCGACCGGGACGGCGTACTGGTCGACGCATACCGACGGGGAGGATCCGCGGGCCGCGTCGTCCTGGCGGCACCGGGAAGCGATCCGCGGGAACCGGCAGGTCGATGATCACCTGAACATCAAGACGCTGCAGGCGGACCCGACCGGCCGGGTGTTCGCGGCGGTGAAGACCAGCCTCAATGACGGCTCGACGGATCCGAACCTGGCCCAGGAGGTGCTGGTGGTCTTCAAGCCCGGCACCGGTGTCTTTGAGCAGACCACGATCGCTAGGACCGGGGACTGCGTGTCGCGTCCGCAGATCATGCTCGATACCGAGAACAACCTGGTCCGGGCCTTCCACACCGCGCCCTCCACGACGGTGGCCGGCTGCGCGTTCTCCGGGGTGGCCGGCAGCATTTATGAGAAGACCGCGTCGATGGACAACCCGGTCTTCGGGACCGGCCGCGGCACGGCGGTGATCGAGGACGCGAATTCGGCGAACATGAACAACGTGACCAGCACCAAGCAGAGCGTGAACTCAGCGACCGGGATCGTGGTGATGGCCACCGACCACGTGGCCCGGCGCTACTGGTTCTCGGACCGCAGCCTGGGCACCCCGCCCCCGCCGCCGGGTAACGCCCCGGTCGCGTCGTTCACGGCGTCCCCGACCTCCGGCACGGTGCCGTTGACGGTGAGCTTCACCGATACCTCCACCGGCACCCCGACGTCTTGGGCGTGGGAGTTCGGTGACGGGGAAACGGCCACCGCGCAGAACCCCTCCCACACCTACACCACGGCCGGGACCTACACCGCCCGGCTGACCGTCACCAACGCCGACGGCTCCGATACCAGCACCCGGACGATCACCGTCGATGCCGGCGGCGGCACGGGCCCGGGGATCGCGCTGCGCAGCTCACGGACCGCGTCCACCGAAACCGCGACCACCACCGTCTCCCTGCCCGCACCCACCGGCCGGGCCGCCGGGGACGTGCTGGTCGCCTCGTTCACCGCGGACAAGAACCCCACCACCACCGTCCCGGCCGGCTGGACCGCGATCACCAACGGGCTGAACATCGGCAGCGGCGCCCGCGTCTTCGCCTACTACCGGGTGGCCGGTTCCTCCGACCCCGGCACCTACAGCTGGACGCTGAGCACGGCGGTGAAGTGGGGCGGCGGCATCAGCGCCTACACCGGCGTGAACACCACCACGCCGCTGGACAGCACCGTCGCCAGCGCCGTCAACGCCACGTTCTCGGCCACCAGCATCGCCGTTCCCGGGGTGAGCACCGCGAGCAACGGGGCCCTGCTGATCGGCGGCCTCGGGTTCGACAGCTCCACCCCCGCCGCCACCGCGCCGACCGGCTGGACCGAACGCTTCGAAACCAGCGGCGGCCAGGTCGCCGAACAGGCCGACCGGACCCAGCCCGCCGCCGGCGCCAGCGGCACCGCGACCTGGACCTTCAGCTCCGCGAAGGCCGTGGCCGCCTGGCGCACCGCCCTGAAACCGGCCGGGACGGGCACCCCGCCCCCGCCCGGGCCCACCGCACCGGTCGCATCGTTCACGGCCTCCCCGACCACCGGCACGGTCCCGTTGACGGTGAACTTCACCGACACCTCCACCGGCAACCCGACCTCCTGGGCCTGGGAATTCGGCGACGGCGGCACCGCCACCGCGCAGAACCCCTCCCACGTCTATGACACCGCCGGGACCTACACCGCCCGGCTGACCGCCACCAACACGGCAGGCTCCGACACCAGCACCCGGACCATCACCGTCAACGCCGGCGGCGGCACACCCCCCGGGATCACCCTGCGCAGCTCACGGACCTCGTCCACCGAAACCGCCACCACCACCGTCTCCCTGCCCGCCCCGGTAGGCCGGGCCGCCGGGGACGTGCTGGTCGCCTCCTTCACCGCGGACAAGAACCCCACCACCACCGTCCCGGCCGGCTGGACCGCGATCACCAACGGGCTGAACATCGGCAGCGGGGCGCGGGTCTTCGCGTACTACCGGGTGGCCGGCTCCTCCGACCC
>NZ_JAFHKT010000090.1 GCF_017052465.1 Arthrobacter pascens | reverse complement strand
GATCGCATGTGGATGGTCCATTGTTCTTTGTGGATGAGGTGGTGGTGATGGGAGCACAGGAGGGTGCCGTTGTCGGTGCCGGTGGTGCCGCCGTGTGACCAGTAGGTGGTGTGGTGGGCTTCGCACCAGGGGGCGGGGATGGTGCAGTTGGGGAAGGCGCAGCATTGGTCGCGGGCGGTGAGGGCTTTGCGGATGTGGGGCGGGAAGATGCGGGTGGTGCGGCCGATGTCGAGGATGCGGCCTTCGCTGCCGAGCAGGACCGGGATGATGTCGGCGTCGCAGGCAATTTTGCGGACGGTGGAGGCGGTGACGGGCCCGGTGAAGGTGAATGTTCCGCTGCCGGTCGCTGTGCCTGGGGATGCGCCTGGTTCCGGGCCAGGGAGTGGGGGCTGGCCGGACTCCGTGCCGGGGTGCGGGGGCTGGTGAAGGCCATTGACCGTGGCCGTGTCTGGATCCGTGCCGGTAGCGGTGCCGGGGAACTCTCCGGTGCCGGGGACGGTGGGCTGGTCCGTGGTGGCCGCGGCCGGGGCTGCGCCGCGGGAGGTGTCGTGGTGGGTTTGGCTGGTTGCGCTCCGGGCCGTGGGTGTTGTTGGTGTGGTGCGGGGGTAGCGGGGGCCGGTGGCGGCGGCGGTTTGGAGTTGTTTGAGGAGGTCTTGGTAGCTGATGGTGACCATGACCTGTGGGCGGAGTCCGCCGGTGGTGGGCAGGGTGCCGGCGGCGAGGGCTGCTTTGCAGCCGCCGACGAGGCCGTCGAGGCGTTGTTGGGGGACGGTGCGGCGGTCCAGGTCCGGGTCCGGTGTGGCGGTGTTGAATACCGCGTCGAGGTTGGCTGCGGCGCCGCCGTCGCCGCGGTTGCCGGGGCCGCTGCTGTCGTTGCCGCTGTTGGTGGTGTTGGTGCTGTTGGTGGTGTTGGGGGTGGTGGTCCGTGGGTTGGTGGCAGTGTTCATGACGGTGAGCAAGTGTTCGTACTGGTCGGTGGTGGCGAAGATTTCGAGGTGGTGGAGGCCGCGGCGGGGGCGGCGGAGGAAGGCGCCTTGGCGGTGGCGGAGTTCTTCTTCGGATGGTTCGGTGCCGTCCTGATCGATGGCGTCGGCCCAGCGGTGGGCGATGCGGGTCAGGAAATCGTGGTCGTTCTCGACCGCGGTGTGGACCAGGATGGTCTCGATTTGCTCCAGCACGGCGGGCTCGGCGATGGGCCGGGCCTTGTCCAGGGCGGTGGTGATGATGGTTCCGGCGCGGGAGGCGATGGTCCCGGCGGCCAGGGCCGCGGCGGTGGGTTCGCAGGCCGGGGGCATGGGCGCTCCGGTGATCCCGGCGCGAGGGAGGACGGCGCCGGCGAGGGCGAGGCGGGGTCGGGCCTCGCCGATGCTGATCCGGAGCCTGACCCGCAGGAACTCGGCGGTGTTCCGGCACCCATCATCGGCCGGATCGAAAGCCGGGGCCGGTACCTGCACCGTGGGGGCTGCGGGCAAGGAAGCCGCGGCGGCTGTATCAGCCCCAGCGGCAGTTTCAGGGGTGGCACCCGCCCCAGCGTCAGGGGCGGCGCTGGTTCCGCTGCCGTCATCGGGACCCGGTTCGGTGCCGGGTACGGGCGCCGCCGGTTCGTTGCCCCAGCCGGTGGTCCAGCCCGTGGCCTTGCTCGCAGGGTCGGCGGCGTTGATCGCCTCGGTGCGGGTCCGGTCGACCGCGGCGGCGCCGAGCAGCTGCAGCTGCTCGACCCGGCGCGAAATCTCCTCGGCCCCGTCGGCGAAGTCCGCAGCCTCCCGGAACCCAGCCAGCGCCAGCTCCCCGGGCGCGGAGTCCACCGCCGATTCCAACAGTGCCAGGCACTGCCGCAGAACAACGGAGCCGCCGCCGTCGGACGCCGAGCGATGCCCACCAGAAGCCGAAACGGGAACGCTGCGGAGCCGGCGGCTCCCCAGCAGGGCAGCCGCACTGAGACCCGGCGTTACCGCCCGGCCTGCGGTACGATCCGCTGCATCTTCCCCAATGGCTTCCATAGGAAAACTCTGTCAGAGGGGTGTGACATTAAATGGGAAACAGTCATGGGAGCTGCGAAGGGGTGTCCCGCACAGAGCGGCCATTTGCGGCGAATGGGAACTGCAGGATCATGATGAGGTGTGCCGTGTCGTGAGTGGCCGTGCCCAGGGCAGTCCCAGTTCGCTGAACGTGGCATGCGTCGAAGCGGCACGTTCCAGGGCTTCTTCAATTCCGGGTATTACAGCATGGGCTGCATCACCCTCACCGGCCCACTCCACGTGGGCGCCGTCAATGAACGCTGGAAGCTCAGCGGTACGGACTGCCTCAAGCACCCGCATGAACGCCCCGCTCCCGTCCAGGGGGCTGATGAGCGGAGCATCATCCGCGAGGTGGGCGAGCAGGTTCTCCGTGAGGTCGTCCCGTCCGTATGACTCCTCCCGGCTGTCCCCGGAAGTGGTCACGACGAGGCGGTCTTCGGTGTAGTGGAACACGGCTTGTCCCCGCGAACCCTGCACGGTCACGTAGGGCTCCACGGATTCACCGGCGCAGAGGGTAAGGGCGCAGGTGATGGGAAGACCTGCGGCGGTCCGGATCCGGATGACGGAGGTATCGTCGGATTCGATGTCGTTGGCGCGGTACAGGTCAGTCTCGACGGAAGCCACGTCCTCAACGCACTGGGCGCCCGCGATGCGCAGCGCCGTGGCCACTGCATGCGCCAGCGGGTTGGTGGACACGCCGTCCACAACATCTATGCCGTCGATGCTCCGCTTACCCGCCCAAGCGGAACGCTTGTTATAGGCGCGGTCTCGGACCCAGCGTCCGGTCGCGCTGATCCCTTGTATGTCGCCGATCTCGCCCCGGGCCACCAGCTCGCTGATAGCCGGCAGCGCGCGCGACCCAAGGCTCTGGAACCCAATCTGCACGCTCCTGCCATGAGCGGCCGCCGCGTCCTGCAGCCGATAAAAGTCTGCCAATGAGACGACCGGCGGTTTCTCAAGGTACAGGTCGGCGTGCGCGAGGGCGGCAAGTGCCAGCGGTGCATGGGTCTGGATGGGTGTGGCCACGATGATCACGTCCAGCCCGGACGTGTGCCGCAGCAGCTCGTCCAGGTCGCTAAAAACGGCAGTCTCGCCTGGGAGCGCGCCGGGTGCAGGCGTGTTCGGATCGGCCACGGCAACCAGATTGACAGTGCCACCGGCCTGCAGCCGCTCCAGGTTCCGCAGGTGCTGGGTGCCGAAACCGTGAACGCCTACGAGGGCCACCCTGGAGGGAACCGCAGCGGTTTCTTGTGGCACAGCCTGGGAAGGGGCCGTGAGGCCAGACGTCGTTGTCTTCATGGCAAGCACTTTACTCTTTTTGCGGCGTCTTGTGTAACGTTTCAATTCGGTCCGGGGCGCCGCGTCAGGCTTCCCACCAGAGGTTGCCCGGTGCGCCTCGGAGCGAGCCGCGGCTCAGACCGCGGCTCCGGCCGTACTTTGCCGCACCACGAGTTCGGGGGTGAAGACGACGGCGCGGTGCCGCGGGTGCGTCTCATCGAGTTCCTCGGCGAGGAGCTCGATGGCCGTCCTGCCGATGGCCTCCGTGGGCTGGCGGATGGAGGACAGCGGCACGACAGCTGACACGGCAAAGTCGATGTCGTCGTAGCCGATCAGGGCAACGTCCTCAGGGATGCGGAACGTGTGGGTCATGGCGAGGGACTGCATGACACCCAGCGCCAGGAGATCGTTGGCGCAGAATATGCCGTCAGGAATTTTGTCTGCGCTGCGGCCCACCAACTGATCGCCCATCCCGCGGCCCGCGAGGACCGTCTGCCCGTCCGACTCCACGACTTCCAGTGAAGCTCCGGAAACGTCCGCAACGGCGCGCCGCGCCCCCTCAAGGCGGTCCGCGAACTGCCGGACCGACGTCGGCCCTGTCACGAAGGCGAGCCGACGGCGGCCAATGTCCAGCAGGTGCCGGGCGGCCAAGAAGCCGCCTTCGACATCGTTGACAGAGACGGAACTGTAGCTGGCGTCGTCGGCGAGCCGGTCCACCAGAACGGTGGGCACGCCGCGTTCCCGGAGTTGGTCGAGGCGTTCTTCGACGTCGCCGACGGGCGAGATCAGCAGGCCCTGGACGCGCTGCTCCTGGAAGAGGTCGATATAGC
Organism: Arthrobacter pascens; assembly: GCF_017052465.1. Lineage (GTDB taxonomy): Bacteria > Actinomycetota > Actinomycetes > Actinomycetales > Micrococcaceae > Arthrobacter > Arthrobacter pascens. Next base: position 21,115 of record NZ_JAFHKT010000090.1, on the reverse strand, counting down.
CCGACTCCCTGCCGGCGTCGTGGCCGCTGTCGCCGAGCAGGACGGCGCTGCCGTGGAGCGCCGCCGCATCCTCAGCGGCCCGCGCCACGGCCGTGAAGAACGGGTTGCCGACGTCGAGCACAATGAGGCCGATGGTCCGGCTGTGGCCTGCACGGAGTTGCCGGGCGGCGTCGTTGCGCACGAAGCCGAGCTCCTCGATGGCCTGCAGGACGCGGTCCTTCGTGCGCGGCGAAACCCGGTCCGGGTTGTTCAGGACATTCGATACCGTGCCCACTGCCACACGGGCGTGGTTGGCGACATCTTTGATGCTGGCTGACCGCAACATACTTCTCCAAGCTCTCGGGGGCGGGGAATGCTTGACACCCGCCTTAATCCAAGAGTACTTTGAATCGTAACAATGAAACGATTCAAAGAATCAGAAAGCCAGGAGATTCCACATGAGGGTGTGTTTCCGCTCCCAAGTGCAGCCCGCGGTCGCTGATGAATACCGCCGCCGGCACGCACAGGTCTGGCCCGAGATGCTGGAGGCGCTCAAGGATGCCGGCTGGGACAACTACTCGCTGTTCCTGGCCGACGACGGACTGCTGATCGGGTATCTGGAGTGCGATGACTTCGGCAGCGTTCGGGCCCGCATGGCACTGACTGACGTCAACGCCCGCTGGCAAGCCGAGATGAGCAGCCTGTTTGCCGACACGGAGCTTCCTCCGGATCTGGGCTTCACCGTGCTGCCGGAGGTTTTCAACCTTGAGGACCAGCTCGCCGCCGCCTCGGATGAGGGCTGACCTGGTACACCGGCCGGCCACGCAAAGAACCGAAAATACCAACCGTGAAACCAGTGAGAGAAACCGGAATATCATCATGAACGACGTAGCAACGGCGCTGGGCAGGCTCGAGGAGCTTGCCATCGAGGTCCCTTCGTGGGCCTATGGAAATTCAGGCACGCGGTTCAAGGTGTTCGGCACGCCCGGCACCCCGCGGACCGTGCAGGAAAAGATCGCAGACGCGGCCAAGGTCCATGAACTCACAGGTTTGGCGCCCACGGTGGCGCTGCACATTCCGTGGGACAAGGTGGATGACTATGCGGCCCTGAAGGGATACGCGGCGGGGCTGGGCGTGGGCCTGGGCACGATCAACTCCAACACTTTCCAGGACGACGAGTACAAGTTCGGCTCCCTGACCTCCTCCAGCGACGCAGTCCGCCGCCGGGCCATCGACCACCACTTCGAGTGCATCGACATCATGCACCAGACCGGTTCCCGCGACCTGAAAGTCTGGCTCGCGGACGGCACGAACTACCCCGGCCAGGACGACATGCGGGGCAGGCAGGACCGCCTGGCGGAGTCCCTGCAGGAGATCTACGCCCGCCTGGGCGAGGATCAGCGCCTGGTGCTTGAGTACAAGTTCTTCGAACCGGCTTTTTATCACACAGATGTCCCGGACTGGGGCACCTCCTACGCGCAGACCCTGGCCCTGGGGGAGAAGGCCTTTGTCTGCCTGGACACCGGCCACCACGCGCCAGGTACCAACATCGAATTCATCGTGATGCAGCTGCTGCGCCTCGGCAAGCTGGGCTCGTTTGACTTCAACTCGCGCTTCTACGCGGACGATGACCTGATTGTGGGCGCGGCGGATCCGTTCCAGCTGTTCCGCATCATGCACGAGGTGATCCGCGGCGGCGGCTTCGGCAGCGTGCCAGGTAAAGAGTCCGGCGTCGCACTGATGCTGGACCAGTGCCACAACCTGGAGGAGAAGATCCCGGGCCAGATCCGCTCGGTGCTCAACGTCCAGGAAATGACCGCACGGGCCCTGCTGATCGATACCGCTGCTTTGGCCGAGGCCCAGCGCACGGGGGATGTGCTGGCCGCCAACGCAGTTTTCAACGACGCCTTCTACACCGATGTCCGGCCGGTCCTGGCCGAGTGGCGTGAATCCCGCGGCCTGCCCGCGGACCCGCTGGCCGCCTTCAAGGCCAGCGGCTACCAGAAACAGATCAACGAGGACCGCGTGGGCGGCCAGCAAGCCGGATGGGGCGCCTAAAACAATGAGCACGAACAACATCAACAAGACCGTTGAAGAGCTGATCACCCGCTCCAACCGCCTCGGTGCGGACAAGCGGAACACCAACTTTGCCGGCGGCAACACCTCCGCGAAAGGCACCGAGAAGGATCCGGTAACGGGCGACGACGTCCAGCTCCTTTGGGTGAAGGGTTCCGGCGGCGATCTGGGTACTTTGCGGGCGGAAAACCTCGCAGTGCTCCGCCTGGACCGGCTGCAGTCGCTGAAGAACGTCTACCCGGGCGTGGAGCGCGAGGACGAGATGGTCGCAGCGTTCGACTACTGTCTGCACGGCAAGGGCGGCGCCGCTCCCTCGATCGACACGGCCATGCACGCGCTCGTGGACGCCGCACACGTGGACCACCTGCACCCCGACTCCGGGATCGCCATCGCCACCGCGGTGGACGGCGAATCCCTCACCACGAAGATTTTCGGCGACAGGGTGGTCTGGGTGCCGTGGCGCCGGCCGGGCTTCCAGCTGGGCCTGGACATCGCCGCGATCAAGGACGCCAACCCGCTGGCCATCGGCACCATCCTGGGCGGGCACGGCATCACCGCCTGGGGCGCCACGTCCCAGGAAGCGGAAGCGAACTCGCTGTGGATCATCGACCAGGCCGAACAGTACATCCGCGAAAACGGTCGCCCGGAGCCTTTCGGTCCCAAGCTGCCCGGCTACGCCCCGCTCCCCGAAGCGGAGCGCCGCGCGAAGGCCGCGGCGCTGGCGCCGGTGATCCGGGGCCTGGCGTCCACGGACAAACCGCAGCTGGGGCACTTCAGCGATGACCCCGTCGTCCTTGACTTCCTCGAAGCCGCCGAGCACCCGCGGCTCGGTGCGCTCGGCACGTCCTGCCCGGACCACTTCCTGCGCACCAAGGTCAATCCGCTGATCCTGGACCTGCCCGCCAACGCCTCGATCGAGGACTCCGTGGCGCGGCTGGAGGAACTCCACACGGCCTACCGCGAGGATTACCAGGCCTACTACGACCGCCACGCCACCCCGGAGAGCCCCGCCCTGCGCGGCGCGGACCCGGCCATCGTGCTCGTGCCGGGCGTTGGAATGTTCTCCTTCGGTGCGAACAAGCAGACCGCACGCGTGGCCGGCGAGTTCTACATCAACGCCATCAACGTGATGCGCGGCGCCGAGGCGATCTCGACCTACGCCCCGATCGAGGAATCCGAGAAGTTCCGGATCGAGTACTGGGCACTGGAGGAAGCCAAGCTGGCCCGGATGCCCAAGCCCAAGTCGCACGCCACCCGCATCGCACTGGTGACCGGCGCGGCATCAGGGATCGGCAAGGCTATCGCCACCCGCCTCGCCGCGGAAGGTGCCTGCGTGGTCATCGCGGACCTGAACCTCGAGAACGCGGAAAAGGTCGCCGAAGAACTCGGCGGGCCCGACGTCGCGATCGGCGTGCAGGCCGACGTCACCAATGAAGCCCAGGTCCAGGCCGCCATCCAGGAGGCCGTGCTGGCCTTCGGCGGTGTCGACCTGGTCGTGAACAACGCCGGGCTGTCCATCTCCAAGCCGCTGCTCGAAACCACCGAGAAGGACTGGGACCTGCAGCACAACGTGATGGCCAAGGGCTCGTTCCTGGTGGCCAAGGCCGCCGCGAAGGTCATGATCGAGCAGGAGATGGGCGGGGACATCATCTACATCTCCTCCAAGAACTCCGTCTTCGCCGGCCCGAACAACATCGCCTACTCCGCCACCAAAGCCGACCAGGCCCACCAGGTCCGGCTCCTCGCGGCCGAACTCGGGGAGTACGGGATCCGGGTCAACGGCATCAACCCCGACGGCGTGGTGCGCGGTTCCGGTATCTTCGCCGGCGGCTGGGGCGCCAAACGCGCCGCCGTCTACGGCGTGGACGAGCAGGAACTGGGCAAGTACTACGCCCAGCGCACCCTCCTCAAGCGCGAAGTCCTGCCGGAGAACGTGGCGAACGCCGCCGCCGTGCTCACCAGCGCCGAACTGTCCCACACCACCGGCCTCCACATCCCCGTCGACGCCGGCGTCGCCGCAGCCTTCCTCCGGTGAGCACCGCACCGGCACCCAGTGGAAAAGGAAGTGTCGACGGCGGCCTGCTCGCCGGCAGTGTGTTCGCCGCTGTCGACATCGGCGCCTCCTCCGGCCGCGTCATCCTGGGCCGGATCAGCACCGGATCAGGCACACCCGGAGCCAACACCGCCGACGGCGGTCCGGCGCGGGCCACGCTCGACGTCGTGCACCGCTTCCCCAACGGCGTGGTGGAGTCCGACGGCGGCCTCCGCTGGGACTTCGACGCCCTCTTCGCAGAGGTGCTCACCGGCCTCGCCGCCGCCGGCAAGGCGGCAGTTGAGCGGGGGGAAACGATCACCAGCATCGGCATCGACACCTGGGCGGTGGACTACGGCCTCGTGAACGCCGCCGGGGAGCTCACCGCGCAGCCGTACAGCTACCGGGACGAACGCAGCCGCGCCGCCGTCGCCCGGGTGCACGGGAAACTGGAGCCGGCACGGCTCTACGCCACCACGGGACTCCAGTTCCTGCAGTTCAACACGCTCTACCAGCTCGCCACCGAACCGGCTTTGGGCGGGCTGCAGGCCATGCTGATCCCCGACCTGATCGCGTTCCTGCTCACCGGGCAGCGCCGCACCGAGGCCACCAACGCCTCCACCACGGGGCTGTTCGACGCCGTCGCGGGGGAGTGGGCCACCGAGCTGTTCGGGCCCCTGGGCCTGCCCAAGGACCTGTTCCCGCCGCTGATCCAGCCCGGCGAAACCCTGGGGCCCCTGCTCCCCTCCATCGCCGAGCGGACCGGGCTGCCCGCGGCAACGACGGTGGTGGCCGTAGGCTCGCACGACACCGCCTCGGCGGTCGCCGCCGTTCCCGCGGAGCAGGAGAACTTCGCCTACATTTCCTCCGGCACTTGGTCCCTCGTGGGGCTGGAACTGCACTACCCGGTGCTCACTGAAGCCAGCCGCGTGGCGAACTTCACCAATGAGCGCGGGGTGGACGGCACCACCCGGTACCTTCGCAACGTCGGCGGCCTCTGGCTGCTCAGCGAATGCCAGCGCACCTGGGCCGAAGGCGGCCACCGGCCCGCGATCGGCGAGCTCCTCGACGCGGCCGCGGTGCTCCCGCCCGGCGGGCCGCGGATCAACCCCGACGATCCCGCGTTCATCGCCCCGGACAACATGCCGGACCGCATCCGCGCTGCAGCCCGCAACACCGGCGCCGTCCTTCCGGCCGAGCCGGCAGCCGTCGTCCGCTGCATCCTGGACAGCCTCGCCGCCGGATACGCCCGCACCATCGCCGACGCCGAACGCCTCGCCGGCGTTGCCGTGGACGTGGTGCACATCGTCGGCGGCGGCTCGCAGAACGCGCTGCTGTGCCAGCTCACGGCACAGGCCACCGGCAAGCCCGTCGTCGCCGGCCCGGTTGAGGCAACGGCCCTCGGCAACGTGCTGGTCCAGGCCCGCGCAGCAGGCGTGGCCACCGGCGGTTTGCCGCAACTTCGCTCGATTGTCGGCGCAGGAACGAGCCTGCGCCGCTACGAACCCCTCGACCTGATTGCAAACACCGTCAAGAGTTAGAGACTCGCGGGGTTCTTGAAACGTATCAAAAGCGGGCAGGCCGAACGCGGCTGCCTGGCGCCAACGGCGTCGCCAGAGAAAGATTCAGAATGAACAACACCCCCGAGATCGGCGGCTGGAAGGCCACTGTCGCTGTGTCCATGTCCAACTACATCGAAGCCGGATCCATCATCGCGCTGGCGACGAGCCTGACGCTGTGGCAGGAGTACTTCGGCTTCAGCAACCTGGTTGTTGGGCTTATCGCCGCCCTCAGCGCCAACGCCTTCGGTGCCGCCGTCGGCGCGATGATCGGCGGACCATTGGGCGACCGCTACGGCCGCAAGTTCATCTACACCTACGACCTCATCCTGTACATGATCGGCACAGCCCTGGTGATCTTTGCCGTGGCCCCCTGGATGCTCATCGTTGGCGTGATCCTCACCGGGATCGCAGTGGGCGCCGGCGTGCCCGTCGCCTGGACCTACATCGCGGAAGAGGCACCCTCTGAACAGCGGGCACGGCACGTGGGCACCGCCCAGTTTGCGTGGTCGCTCGCTCCGGCCCTGGTCTTCCTCCTTGCCACCGTCGTCGTTCCGCTGGGGTTGCTGGGTAGCCGCCTGGTCTTCGCGCACCTGTTCGTCATTGCTTTCATCACTTGGTGGATCCGGCGCCGGCTTTCCGAGTCCCACACCTGGAAGAAGTCGAACGAAGCGCGTCTTCTGGAGGAGGCATCCGGCGTCAAGCGCCGCAACTACCGTGAATTGCTGACCAACGCCACCAACCTGAAGGCCCTTCTTTTCCTCGTGGGCGTGTACGCCCTCTGGAACCTGGTTGCCGGGCAGATGGGCATCTTCATGCCGCGGGTCTACGAGTCGTCCGGGGTTGAATCGTCCGCTGAGCAGAATCTGCTGCAGGTGCTGCTGTGGACGCTTACCGTTCTGGCCACGTACTTCGGCTTCATGAAGTACGGCGACCGCATTGACCGCCGCCTGCTGTACGGGATCGGCGCCGTGCTGGGCCTTGCCGCCTGGGTCCTGCTGGTCTTTGTTCACGTCACGGTGCCGGTACTGATTCTCTTCGCGGCACTCTGGGGCATCTCGGCCGGCATCGGCGCCCAGGCCTTCTACGCCTTGTGGGCAGCCGAAATGTTCGCGACACGCTACCGGGCCAGCGCGCAGGGTGTGCTCTTTTTCGTTGCCCGCATCGTTGTCGGTCTGCTGAGCTATTGGTTCCCGACGCTGCTGGCCGAGCGCGGCGTGCCCTTTGTGGGCCTCATCATGATCGGGGCTTTGGTGGCCGCCATGCTCATCGGGATCATCTGGGCGCCGGACACCCGGGGCAAGAGTCTGGAGCAGATCGAGCAGGAACGTTACGGCGAGCCTGCGAAGCAGCCGGTGGAGCAAACCATGGCGTAACCCCGGCACCGGACCAGCGCGAACGTACACTTGTGGCCCTTGGGAAACGCTTCCCAATGGCCACAAGTGTACGTTCGCGCTCCCGCCGATTTGCGGTGCCGCGTGCTCCGAATGTGACGCAGTCGATTTGGCGATCCATCAGCGCGGGCTTATTGTCGTTTCCATGATTAACCGTTGGTATGCGTATTTTTCGTTGGCTCTGGAGGGGCCCGCGTCTAACTGACACGCATCCAACTACCTTCAGAGCCAACAGGGCAGAGATCATTCTCTGCCCTTCGCCATTTCTCCGGCGGGTTCTGATCTGGGCCCGCTCCGTACCCGGAACAGGACCCACATGAGCACCGCAGCAGCCACCGAAACCCAGCAGCCGGCGTCGAACCACACCGGCGCGACGCACACGGCCCCTAAGCAGTCCACCTCGAATCTGCGCGTCAGCGGGATCACCGCACTGCCCACTCCTCAGGAAATGATCGCCGAACTGCCGCTGGACGCCAGGATGGCAGAGGTCGTCGAGCGCGGCCGGGATGAAGTCCGGGCAATTATGGACGGCGTGGACGATCGCCTGCTGGTGATCGTGGGGCCGTGCTCCATCCACGATCCCAAGGCCGGACTCGAGTACGCCCGCCGCCTCGTCAGCCAGGCCGAGAAGCACAAGGAAGACCTGCTGATCGTCATGCGCGCCTACTTCGAAAAGCCGCGCACCACGGTCGGCTGGAAGGGCCTGATCAACGACCCGCGGCTCGACGGCACCCACGACATCGCCACGGGCCTGCGCGAGGCGCGCCGTTTCCTGCAGCAGGTCACCGCCCTCGGACTGCCCGCCGCCACCGAATTCCTTGAGCCGATCAGCCCCCAGTACATGGCCGACGTCGTGTCCTGGGGCGCCATCGGTGCACGCACCACCGAAAGCCAGATCCACCGCCAGCTCGCCTCCGGGCTCTCCATGCCCATCGGCTTCAAGAACGGGACCGACGGCGACCTCCAGGTCGCGGTCGACGCCTGCAGCGCCGCCGCGGCGGCCCAGGCTTTCCTGGGGATCGACGACGACGGCCGCGCGGCGCTTGTCTCCACCGCCGGCAACCCGGACACGCACGTCATTCTGCGCGGCGGCCGGAAGGGCACCAACTACTCCGCCGCCGACGTTGAGGCTGCGTCATCCAGGCTCGCCGCGAAGAACCTTAACCCGCGGCTCATCGTGGACGCCAGCCACGCCAACAGCGGCAAGAACCACCACCGCCAGGCCGAGGTCGCCCTCGAAATCGGTGCGCAACTCGAGGATGCGGGTGCGGCCGCAGGTGCCGTAGCCGGGGTCATGCTGGAGAGCTTCCTCGTGGGCGGTGCCCAGAACCTGGATGTGGCCGAGCACGCCGCGGGGAAGGATGAGCTCGTCTACGGCCAGAGCGTCACCGACGCTTGCATGGAGTGGGACGTGACGGCCTCGGTGCTGGAGCAGCTGGCGGCGTCGTCGCGGAAACGCCGGGCTTTCACAATGGCCACGTGAGCATCTAGAGTAACTAGAACACGGTTGTTCGATGGCTCAGCATCGGCGCACCGCACACAAATGGGATGCCGCACAGTTGCTGAGAGCAAAGGAATATGGGAAATGTCCGCAGAGTCGAACTTCTCGAACGCCAAGTTCTTGACCGTGGCCGAAGTGGCTGAGGTCATGCGCGTCTCCAAAATGACCGTGTACCGGCTGGTTCATTCCGGAGATATGCCCGCCGTTCGGTTTGGCCGTTCGTACCGGGTGCCGGAAACCGCCGTCGAGCAGTACCTCAAGGGTGCTGTTGTCGACGGACAGTCGGATACCGCGTGATTCTTGGCGCTCAACTGACCGTTCGGGTTTCCATGACGGCTGCAGCTTCCTTGGGGGCGGCTGCAGGTCATGGGGACGCCGGCGGTCAGAAGGCGCCCGGATAGGCGGTACGCTGTTAAGGAACGTTTTACGTCATTGTAAGAATCTGTCAGTTGTTCAGTCTGTTGCTTAGTCCACGGACCTTCTCCATCAGACAGGTACTGCATCTAGTTTGTAAGGAACTTTCGTGGGTTCAGTTATTAAGAAGCGTCGCAAGCGTATGGCCAAGAAGAAGCACCGCAAGTTGCTTCGCAAAACGCGCCACCAGCGCCGCAACAAGAAGTAGAGATACTTTCTGCGCGTCAATGCCCGCTCCCTTTCGAGGGTGCGGGCATTTTTGCGTTCTGGCGTACGACGCCCGCGTCTTTCGTCGTCGCTTAGACACGGAAAGTGCGCCATGACGCGCAAATGGCACAGCGACACCGGAATTCGGGTGTCGAGAGGGATTTTGCGTGTCCCAGGGTGGGAAGTGTGTCCCGGGGCTCGAAGTGTGTCGTTGGGAGGGGCGCGTCAGATCCGGGGGCCGCGGAAGCGGGAGTAGCCCCTCCAGAGGCCGTAGACGGCCCCTCCGGCGGTTGCGGCCTTGAGCCCCAGGGTGGCGGCGCGCCGGCCGGAGCGGAAGTCATAGACGGGCCAGTTGTGTTCCCGGGCGTGCTTGCGCAGCCGGGCGTCCGGGTTGATGGCGACGGGGTGGCCCACGAGGGTCAGCAGCGGGATGTCGTTGTAGGAGTCGCTGTAGGCCCAGCAGCGCTTGAGGTCCAGGCCTTCGGCGTCGGCGATGCCCTGGACGGCCACCGCCTTGGCCGGGCCGTGCAGGATGTCCCCGACCAGCCGCCCGGTGTACAGGCCCTCACTGATCTCGCCCACGGTGCCGAGCGCCCCCGTCAGGCCCAGCCGCGTGGATATGACCGTGGCCACCTCGATCGGTGTGGCCGTAACGAGCCAGACCTGTCGCCCCACGCGCAGGTGCTGCTGGGCCAGTGCCTTGGTGCCGGGCCAGATCCGGGAAGCGATCATCTCGTCGTAGACCTCTTCGCCGAGCACCTTGATGTCTTCGACGGTGATGCCGGAGGCGAGGGTCAGGGCGGAGTCCCGCACCGCGTGGACGTCGTCCATGTTTTCGCCACGGAGCACGAACTTGAACTGCTTCCATGCCATGCCCGCGGCCTGGGTGAGCGTAAAGGCCCCCCGCTGATGCATCTTGCGGGCCACGTGGAAAAGGCTGGCGCCCTTCATGAGGGTGTTGTCGACGTCGAAGAAAGCGGCCTCGCCTTGTTGCTGCGTTGCAACCGGCTGCGTGGCCACAGCGACGTACTTCTCCTCGGGCATGCCACTGAGTCTAGTCAACGCGGGCGGGCCCATCATCCGCGGACGCCGAACGGGCGCGCACTCCGGCGCTCTGTCGTCGCCGGCATCGCTCCCCGGCGGGAACGGCGTTACGGTTGAGCCATGGCAAATCCCGACGTCGTTCTCCTCACCAAAGCTGACTGTCACCTGTGCGCCGCCGCGCGCGACGCTGTCGGGCGGGTTGCCGCAGGGCTGGGGCTTGGGTGGACGGAACAGTCGGTGGACAGCGATGAAGCCCTCCGGGACCGCTACGCCGAAGAGATCCCGGTGGTGCTGGTGGACGGGATTCAGCGCGACTTCTGGAAGATTGACGAGGCAAGGCTCGAGCGCGTCCTGCGCCAGGCTATGGCGCGCTAGCCGCGGATCCAGCGCACAGACACCGGCTTTGTTGACATAAGTGATGGGGATTTAGAGTGGACTCACAACGCGACGCAATGGAGCAATTAGTGACTTCGCTCGATTCACCACCCCAGGCCGTGCCCGGGGACACCGGAGCTGCCGGCAAGCAGATCCCGCCCGCGGCCGTGGCCCGGCTGACCATCTACCTGCGCGCCCTGAACTCCCTGCTCGCCGAAGGAATCGAACGCGTTTCATCCGAGTCGCTGGCCGAGGCATCCGGGGTCAGCTCGTCCACGCTCCGCAAGGATCTCTCCCATGTGGGGTCGTACGGCACCCGCGGCGTGGGCTACGAGGTCCAGTACCTCAGCCGTCACATTGCCGCCGCGCTCGGACTTACACACGACTGGAAGGTTGCGATCGTCGGCGCCGGTAACCTGGGCAAGGCGCTGGCCAGGTACGGCGGCTTCGAGTCGCGGGGCTTCGACGTGGTGGCCATTTTCGACGCCGACCAGATGGTGGTGGGCAACGAGGTGGGGTGGCTGCGCGTGAGTGACGTGGCGGACCTGGAAACCGTGCTGGAGCGGACGGGCGCGAACATGGTGGTCCTCGCCTTGCCGGCGGCCGTGGCCCAGAGCGTTTGCGATCGCGTGGTGGCGGCCGGCGTGCACAGCATCCTCAGCTTTGCGCCCGTGATGCTGCAGGTACCCGAGGACGTGAACCTGCGCAAGGTGGACATGGCCACCGAGCTGCAGATTCTGGCCTACCACGCGCAACGGGCGCAGACCCCGGGACAACCGAACTAAAAGTCCGGCTCCGGGATCCGCGCCCGCCGGCGAGGAATATGCCTAGCGGCCGAAGGGGCCGCTTCCGTACGGGTTGGCGAACGGCTGCTGCTTCTGGAAGTAGGGTGACGCGGCGGGCATGTAGAGCATCACGATCGCCGCGATTCCGAGAATGACAGCGGCGGTGTTCAGGCCGAGGGGCAGAATCGAGAAGATGGACAGCGCCGCGAGAACGGTGCCCAGGATCCGGGCCCAGTTCTTGCCCTTGCGGATGTTGAACGCCACCAGTGCGTAGAGCCCGGCGAGGATCAGCGCAAAGACCACGATCGTGCCGATCAGGAAGCCCTTGATGTCTTCGAAGGCGATGTTTTGGCCGCTGCTCCGGACCTGGTCCTCGAACATGCTCCGCGTGGCGGGATCGTCGAGGGTCGGGATGCTCAGCAGCGTTGACAGGAGCATCAGGGCGCCGGCCGCGATGACCATCCAGAACGCCCGGTTGACGGACTGCGGGACGCCGGCGGGACCGCCCTGGGCCTGCTCCGAGGGGTACTGCGCATACGGGGACTGGCCATAAGGCTGCTGGCCGTAGGGCTGCTGTCCGTACTGCGGGACGTTTTGGCCGAAGGGCTGCTGGCCGTACTGGGGCTGGCCGGGCTGCGGCGCGTTCTGGCCGTACTGGGGTGCCGGAGGAACGTTCTGGCCGTACTGGGGCTGGCCTGGCTGGGGCGCATTCTGCCCGTACTGCGGTGCCGGCGGAACATTCTGCCCGTACTGCGGGGCGTTCTGGCCGTACTGCGGCAGCCCGGTGCCATTCCGGCCCGGTTCATTGGAACCCGGCTCGTTGGAACCCGGTTCGTTGGAACCCTGGCGGCCGGAAGTCGGATCGTTCGGATTCGGAGGTTGGACTGGAGGAGTGCTCATGAGCGTTCCTTTGCGTTTTCGACGTAGGGTTCGGCCGCCGGGTTCAGAAGCCTGCCCTGCCCCCAGCATGGTTCAGTTCAACCGTACCCCTCGGCGGACGCCGCGAGGATCATTCCAGAGAGGTATTCGCGGAACCTGCGGCCATTGGTCAGGGCCGCCCCCGGGCCGCGGCAAACCAGCTCTGCGCGTTGGGAACCCACATCAGCACGGTCGCGGCCAGGCTTGCCAGAAAGCCCAGCCCGTTGCCGCCGCGGCTGTCCGTGAACAGGACGCTGGTGATGGACAGCAGCAATGAGGCCCCGGCCAGAGCCGTCAGTGCCAACCGGGCCCACTCGCGGCCCTCCTTCATCTTCAACGCCAGGACAATTTGTGCCCCGGAGAGGGCCGCGGCAAGTAGCACGAGCAGAAGCACCAGGATGGCGAGGCCGGGTATGAACGCAAAGAGCACCAGGGCTCCGAAAATGCCGATCACTCCGCCGAGCAGCCCCAGCAGTCCACCGATCACCCAGATCCAGTAGGAGACCTTCAGCTCCATGGGCAGTCCGGTCACGCTGAAGAGCCCGGTGAAACCGCCCTGGGGCATGGCGTCGTACAGGTTCCGGGGACGGTCGGCGGGCATCTCGAACGGGAAGCGTCCGCCCCGCCCCGGGGGAAGGGGGCGGTCACGTGGGGGCGGTTCGGAGCCCGGCTCCGCAGGCTCCGGTCCATCGCTCGGGTTGCTCATGGCTCTCACTGTAGACCGGCAATTTGGCTAATTCTAGGAGGTTCCGGGCCACGCAAACGCCCCGCTCCGTGGAACCACGGGCGGGGCGTTTGCGGTGTGCCGCCCGTCATACGGGCACGGCATGCGAGCTAAGTGCGTGCGCGTTACGCGCGTGCGCCTTACGCGGCAGGGGCGATGAAGGCCAGTTCGAGGTTGATGGCAACCTTGTCGCTCACCAGCACGCCGCCGGCTTCCAGGACGGCATTCCAGGTCAGGCCGAAGTCCTTGCGGCTGATGGTGGTTTCAGCGGAAACGCCGGCGCGGGTGTTGCCGAAGGGATCCACGGCCACGCCGTTGAGCTCGGTTTCGAGGGCCACCGGACGGGTCACACCCTTGATGGTGAGGTCGCCCTGGAGTTCGTAGCTGTCGCCCTTGGCCACGAGGCCGTTGGAAACGAAGGAGATCTCCGGGAACTTCTCGACGTCGAAGAAGTCTTCGCCACGGACGTGGCCGTCGCGGTTGACGTCGCCGGAGTCGAAGCTCGCGGTCTGGATGGTGGCGTTGATCTTGGAGTCGGCCACGTTCTCGGCGAGGTCCAGGGTTGCGGTGGCTTCCTTGAACTGGCCGCGGACTTTGCTGATGCCTGCGTGGCGGACCGTGAATCCGATTTCGCTGTGCGAGGTGTCGAGGGTCCAGGTGCCGGTTGTGACGTTAGCGGGAAGTGCCATGGTGGTTCTCCTTGTTTCAGTGGTGCGTCGGGTGGTCTTGCGGTTGAAGGTTTATTGGTTGAACTCTCAACTAACTGCTGCATCCAGTATAAACATGCAAACGCATCTTTTATTCCGGCCCCTGGGAACATTTCTTAATTTTCTTGAGTTCTACTAGATGTAGAAGATTTCGTCATTGCCCCTGCCCTTTGAGAAACTGGTAGACATGCCCCAAGCCACTGTTCATTTGCTCCGCCACGGCGAGGTCCACAATCCTGCGGGCGTCCTGTACGGCAGGCTGCCGGAATTCCACCTTTCCGAGCTTGGCCAGCAGATGGCGCAGACGCTGGCGGACCACTTTCGCGACCGGGCGGACCAGGGCGCAAAGATCGTGTACCTCGTGGCGTCCCCGCTGACCCGCGCCCAGGAGACTGCCCTGCCCACGTCCCAGGCATTGGGGCTGGAGATCCATACGGACAGGCGCATCATCGAGGCGGAAAACCACTTTGAAGGACTGCGGGTCACCAAGGCCGAGCTGAGGAAGCCCAAGCACTGGCCGAAGCTCGTGAACCCGCTGCGGCCTTCATGGGGCGAGCCCTACAAGGATCAGGCAGCCCGCGTGCGGGCAGCTGTCCAGGACGCCCGCGCCAAGGCGATCGAACTCGGCGGCGACGGCGCCGAGGCCATCATGGTCAGCCACCAGCTCCCCATCTGGGCCACGCGCCTCAGCGCCGAAGGAAAGCCGCTGTGGCACGATCCGCGCAAGCGCGAGTGCACCCTTACATCCCTGACGTCCCTCGTGTTCGACGACGACGGCACCCTCCTGCGCGTTGTGTACAGCGAGCCGGCCGCCGCCCTTCTTCCCGGTGCCTCCAGCACCCCCGGAGCCTAACCATGACGAACCCCCCTGTAAGCTCGCGCCGCAGCGTCCTCGCTGCCGGCGGCCTGGCGTTGACGGCGCTCACGCTGGGCCTGTCCGGCTGCGCCCAGGAAGACGCGCTGGCCAAACAGGCAAAGGCGGGCGACAACAAGAACTACGTCGCCGGGGATGGCTCGGTGACGGAATTCGCCGCCGCGGACCGCAAGGCCGCCGTCGACATCCAGGGAACGCTCTTTAATGGCACCGCCGTCACGCCCAAGGATTTCCTGGGCAAGGTGACCGTCCTGAATTTCTGGTTCGCCGCCTGCGCGCCGTGCCGGGTGGAGGCCCCGCTGCTTGAAGCGCTGCACCAGGAGTTCAAGCCCAAGGGCGTGCAGTTCCTGGGCGTGAACCTGCGGGATGAGAAGGCCACGGCGGACGCCTTCGACAAGACGTTCGGCCTCACCTACCCGAGCTTCAACGACAAGGACGGCGGCGTGCTGCTGTCCGTATCAGGCCTCGTGCCGCCGGGGGCCGTCCCCACAACACTCGTGGTGGATAAGCAGGGCCGCGTGGCTTCGCGTGTACTGGGGGAGATCCAGAAGGGCACCCTCAAGGCCCTCATCGAATCCGCCGTGGCAGAGTAGCGGGCGGCCCGTACCGTGAACAGCCCCTTCGCCGAAGCCATCCTGAACGGCTCGCTGCTCCTTGCCATTCCGGTGGCGCTGCTGGCCGGACTGGTCTCGTTCCTCTCTCCCTGCGTCCTTCCGCTGGTGCCCGGCTATCTGGGGTACGTCACGGGACTGACCGGCGTGGACCTCGAGAAACAGAAGCGTGGCCGCATGCTGGCCGGCATCGGCCTCTTCGTGCTGGGCTTTTCGGTGATCTTCGTGCTGCTTGGCGGCGCGTTCGGCCAGCTCGGCTCGCTGCTCGGCGCCGGCCAGAACGGGTGGATCACGCAGCTGCTCGGAATCCTGGTGATTGTCATGGGCGTGGTGTTCATGGGTGGCTTCAGCTGGCTCCAGCGCGACGCCAAAATCCACGCGAAACCGCCCGCAGGACTCTGGGGCGCTCCGCTGCTGGGGATCACGTTCGGCCTCGGCTGGGCACCGTGCATCGGCCCCACCTACTCCGCCGTCCAGCTCCTGAGCCTCTCCGGCGGTTCGTCCGCCGCGAAGGGGGCGTTCCTGGCGTTTGTCTACAGCCTGGGCCTGGGCATCCCGTTCCTGCTGATCGCGCTGGCGGTGCGCCGCGGTGCCGGCGTGATGTCCTTCTTCCGCAAGCACCGGCTCGCCATCCAGCGGACCGGCGGGGGAGTCCTGATTGTCCTGGGGATCCTGATGGCCACAGGACTGTGGGGCGCCTGGGTCACTGAATTGCAGTACTGGTTCCAAACCGACGTTAAGTTGCCGATCTGATGAGCGAGCGTGTGAAGTCAACCAAGAACCGTCCGGCCGGGGAATCCCCCAAGGATTCCGCACCAAAGGACGCCGTGAAGGAGGCCAAGGCCAGCGCGGCGCTGCCTGACCTGGGCGCCGGAGGCATGCTCCGCTGGGCTTGGACGCAGCTGACCAGCATGCGCACGGCGCTGTTCCTGCTGCTGCTGCTGGCCGTGGCGGCGGTGCCCGGTTCGCTGTTCCCGCAGCGTCCGGCGAACCCGTCGGTGGTCACGCAGTACATCAAGGACAACCCGGACTACGGCAAGATCCTCGACTCGCTGCAGCTGTACGACGTGTACTCCTCTGCCTGGTTCTCGGCCATTTACATCCTGCTGTTTGTCTCGCTGATCGGCTGCGTCGTGCCCCGGGCCATCGCGCACTACCGGGCCATGCGCTCCGAGCCGCCGCGGACTCCGAAGCGCCTGTCCCGCCTGCCGGAGTACGGCACACTGGTGGTGCCTGCAGAAGCCGGCATCCCGGCGTCGGACGCCATTGAAGACGCAGCGGCGCTGCTCAAGAAACGCGGGTACCGCGTTGAGGTAAGGCACGACGACGGCGCGCGGCCGTCTTTGGGGGCCGAGCGCGGCTTCCTCAAGGAAGTGGGCAACCTCGTCTTCCACACCTCGCTGATCGGGGTGCTGGTCTCCGTGGCGGTCGGCGGCCTGTTCGGCTACAGCGGCCAGCGGATCCTCGTGGAGGGCGACACCTTCGTCAACACCCTCGTCGGCTACGACCAGTTCAACCCGGGCACCAACTTCCAGAGCAGCCAGCTCCAGCCGTACTCAATCCAGCTCGATAAATTCCAGATCAAGTTCGACCGCGAGTCCCAGGGCAAGTTCGGCCAACCCATCGACTTCACGGCAGACGTCACCACCAAGGAAACACCGGGGGCACCGGCCAAGAAGGAAGTCCTCAAGGTCAACGAACCGGTGACACTCGGCGGCACCAGTATTTACCTGACGGGCAACGGCTACGCCCCTGTGGTCACAGTGCGCGACGGCAACGGCAACGTCGCCATGCAGGGGCCCGTGGTCGCCAAGCTTCAGGGCGATAACTACTACTCCTCCGTCGTGATCAAGGTGCCGGACGCGAAGCCCGACCAGCTCGGTTTCGCCGGGTTCTTCCTGCCCACGGCCTTCGTGACCGACGAGGGTATTTCCTTCAGCGGCGATCCGGAACTGATCAACCCGCAGCTGAGCCTGAACTCCTACTATGGCGACCTCGGCCTCGACACGGGCGCCCCGCAGAACGTGTTCGAACTCGACGTCAAGGACCTGACACCGCTGAATGCCCGCAACCTGGACACGAAGGGCATCACGCTCGCGCCGGGCAAGACGGTCACCCTGCCGGACGGCAAGGGCTCCATCAGCTTCGACGGCGTGAAGCGCTATGTCGGCGTCGATATCCACCACAATCCGGGCCAGCTGTCTGCCTTGATCTTCGCGCTGCTCGCAGTGGCCGGCCTGGTGATCTCCCTCTACGTCAACCGGCGCCGCGTCTGGGTCCGCACCGGTAGCCACGAAGATGGCCGCACCATGGTGGAATACGGCCTGCTGGCCCGCGGCGAGGACCACCGCCTGGCCGGCGAAGCCGCGGCGATCCGTGGGCTGCTGCAGCGCGAGTGGGGCCTCGACGCGGGCGGGCCCGGCACACCATCCTCCATTTCCTCACCAGCAGGCTCGGCTGAGCCGAAGAAGGACCGGTAATGTTCCCCATCAACGAAACCATGGGCCAGTACAGCGAGCTGTTCATGCTCCTCGCGGCGGGCACCTACACGGTGGCGTTCATCGCCTTCGCCTGGGACCTGGCCAAGAGCAGCAGGGCCCTCCGGGCCGTGGATCTGAAGGCGGCCGCCGCGGCGTCCCCCGAGAGTTCGTCCGACGCCGGCGTGAAGGTTCCGGTGGCGGCAGGCGCCGCCGGCCGCGTCGAGGGGCACCTGGCCGGACCGGCCGGCCGTGCCGAGCGGCCGTCGTCGTCCGTCTCCGGCAAGGCGCAGGGAACCGGCGGCGCGGCAGGGCAGACGGCGGACGCCAGCATGAGCTACGGCGCTGAGCGCCGTGCCCCCGCGCGCGTGGCCGTTGCCCTGACCATCCTGGGCGCCGTGATCCACGCCGCCGGCGTGGTGACCCGTGCCATCGGCTCCGGGCGCGTGCCGTGGGGCAACATGTACGAGTTCCTGACCACCGGCGCGTTCGTGGCCGTGGCCGTCTTCCTCGTGGTGCTGATCCGGCGCGACCTGAGGTTCCTGGGCACTTTTGTGGTGGGCCTGGTGATCATCATGCTGGTGGCGGCCTCCGTGGCCTACTGGACTCCCGTGGGCCACCTCGTGCCGGCACTGCAGAGCTACTGGCTGGTCATCCACGTCTCCATTGCCGTGCTGTCCTCGGCGCTGTTCACCCTGACGTTCGCGATGTCCGCCCTGCAGCTGGTGCAGTCGCACCGGCAAAGGACCATCGCCGCGGGAGGGGCGGACAAGCTGGGCTTCATGCGCCTGGTGCCGACCGCGCTGAGCCTGGAGAACCTTTCCTACCGGATCAACGCGATCGCCTTCATCGGGTGGACCTTCACGCTCATGTTCGGTGCCATCTGGGCTGAGAAGGCCTGGGGACGCTTCTGGGGCTGGGACACCAAGGAAGTGTGGACCTTCGTGATCTGGGTGGTCTACGCCGGCTACCTGCACGCCCGTGCAACCCGTGGCTGGACAGGAACCCGCGCTGCGTGGCTGTCGATCGTGGGCTACCTGTGCGTGGTTTTCAACTTCACCATCGTGAACCAGTTTTTCAACGGCCTGCACTCCTACTCGGGGCTGTAGGGACGTTCGCCGTCGCCTTTGCGATTTGCCGGAAAGGGCCGCTCAGCTTGGTAGCTGGGCGGCCCTTTCTGGTCAGTCAGTAGGCTTTGACGCGCTGTTCGACGATGAGGTGGATCAGGGCAAACACGCCGTGCCGATCGATGGCCTCGAATGCGGTGTCGAGGGCGGCCGGCACGTCCTTGTCGTTGGTGACCGTGACGCCGAAACCGCCGAAGGCCCGGGCCATGAGGCCGAAGTCGGGGTTCTTCAGCTGTGTGCCGGAGACGCGGGACGGGTAGTGGCGTTCCTGGTGGGTGCGGATGGTGCCGTACTCCTGGTTGTCCATCACGATGATCAGCGGCGTGGCGCCATACTGGGCCGCGGTGGCCAACTCCTGGCCGTTCATGAGGAATTCCCCGTCGCCTGCAATGGTGACCACCCTGCGCTGCGGGTTGGCCAGCGATGCGGCGATGGCAGCGGGCACGGAATAGCCCATGGACCCGTTTCTGGCGCTGATCATCGAGGCGTAGCGGCGGGTGGGGAAGTACCGGTGCGCCCAGTTGGTGTGCTCGCCCGCCCCGAAGGTCACCATGGCGTCCTCGGGCAGCCGCGGGACGAGGTTCGCCATCAGTGTGTCCATCCGTGCACGTCCCTCGCGGGGGGTCGCTGGCGGCAGAGTGGCGAAGGACGCCTGCTCGGCGCGCATCCGGGCCGTCCACGCCTTCCACTCCTCCTTCAGGGGCAGATCGATGCGAGCGAGATCCCGAACGAAGGCGTCCGGTTTCGCCACGATCTGCCGCGAGACCGGGCCGGAGCGGCCGCGCAGCGAGGGGTCGATTGTGACGAGGAAGTTCTTCTTATTCCAGTCTTGCCGGCAGACAAAACCGTCCGTGATGACATCCCCCGGGACCGTGCCCACGAATACGAGCAGGTCGGTTTCCTCAAGAAGGTCGTACGTGGGGCGGGGGCGGCCATAGCCGATCGGACCGACGTAGGACGGCGAATCGAAGGAGACGGTTCCCTGCGTGCGCCATTCCGCGGCGGCCGGGATGTGGTGCTTTTCCAGCCACTCGGTGAGCTGGCTGGCCGCTGCCTGGGTCCAGTCGTTGCCGCCGGTGACAAAGAGCGGCTTCGAGGAGTTGGCCAGTGCGGTGGCCAGTGCTTCGGCGTCGGTGGTGCTCATTCCGCCCGCCGCCACCGGGATGGCGGGGTGCAGGGCCGGATCAATCTGCTGGCGGATGATGTCTTCGGGCAGGCCCACCACGACGGGACCCGGCCGGCCGCTCATGGCCGCGAACATCGCTTCCGCCACGATCTCGGACGCCCGCTCGGCATGGTCAAGGACCATGACGCGCTTGGCCCCCGTGTCGAACCAGGCCTTGATGTCGAATTCCTGGAACGCTTCCCGGTCACGGTGGGCAAAGGGGATCAGCCCGACGAAGAGCAACATCGGGGTGGAGTCCTGCCAGGCGGTGTGCAGCCCGACGTGGGCGTTAGCCGCACCGGGCCCCCGGGTGACCATGGCCACGCCTGGACGCTGGTTCATCTTGCCGTCAGCCTCGGCCATGTAGGCGGCGCCGCCCTCATGTCTGCAGACCACGGTATCGATGCCGGAGCCGTGCAGCCCGTCCAGCACGTCCAGGAAGCTTTCGCCGGGAACAACGTAGGTGCGTTCGACTCCGTGGGCCACAAGGGAGTCAACAATCACGTGCCCGGCGGATTCCAGGGCGCTGCTGCCGGCGGTCGGGCTGACGGTCGGGCTGGCGGTCGGGCTGGCCGGAGCAGCCGATGGGAGCGTTTGTGCCGCGCCGTGGTTGGGGGTGCGGCCTTCGAACGGTTGCGTGTGGGTTGCGGTCATGGTGTGTGCGGACTCCGTTGTCATCACTGCTTGTCTTCTTGGCTTGGGGTGTTGGTTACGTTCATTTGGTGGAGGCGCCGGGGGATGCCTAGTCGGTTTCCGGTCCGGTGCAGAAGAAACAGCCGTCCTCGCAGCTGTCATTCGCCTGGCTTTCCATTGGCGGCCGGTCGGGCTGGTGGCTCAGCAGGGTTCGTCGGTTCATGGCGGGCTTTCGTTCTGTTGTTGTCGGGGTCTGGAGGCGCGAACGTACACTTGGGGCCCTTGGATCTGGGGCCTTAAAGTGTCCGTTCGCGCTGGGTGGTGGGGGTTAGATGCGGTGGGCGGTCGCGGGCCTGCTACCGGATCGGACTCCGGTTGGCGATGACGGGGGACATGCCGGTGAAGCCGTCGCGGGTTTCGGCGATTTCGTGGATTTGCTTGCGGCAGGCGTACCAGCCGGCGACCATGAGGGCGCAGGCGACGAGGGTCACGAGCAGGGTGAGCGGGGATTCG
>NZ_JAFHKT010000089.1 GCF_017052465.1 Arthrobacter pascens | reverse complement strand
TGAGCGGCGGTCTCCGTTCTGCCCGTGCCTGGCCACCATCCGGTGCGCCGCCGCTATCGAGAACGAACAATGCCCCGCGTCCAACATGCGGTAATAGGCCTGAGTGACCGAGAGATTCCCATATTCCTTGGAATTGAGCAGCCCCATAAACTCCTCGGTTTCGGCGGCGGTGATCCGGTTCGGGTAGTCCCGGTCGGCATGCGGAACGGTGATCCCCGCCGGGGGCGGAGGATTCAGATGCCGGTACCAGGACGTGCGATGCACACCTACCAACGCGCAAGCC
>NZ_JAFHKT010000088.1 GCF_017052465.1 Arthrobacter pascens | reverse complement strand
CTGGATGTCCGGCGGTGCGAGGTCGGTGAGGAGCCGTGAGTGCAGGGGCTGAGTCATGTCATGTGCCTTTCGTGCGGTATTGCTTTGGTTTTTGTTTTAGAAGAGCTGAGGTTTGACGAGGATCTTGCCGTTGCTCCGGCCTTTGGTTTCGTCAATGGCGGAGACGACCTCAGGGAGCGGAAACTTGCGGGTTACTGCCTTTTCCATCTGGATCTTCCCGGAAGCCATCAAGGCAATGACGTTCGGGAAGTCCCAGGAGCCGGAATGGCCCAAACTGAGGTGCTGCGAGGCTGCTCAACTGTGGGCGCACTGGTCCTGAAGTGTGTCTAGGTTGCAGTCATCCCGTACCTAGCTAACGAAGTCCTACCGGACGTCAGAGGCGTCGCGGGCGTCCAGGTATTCACGCATCCATTTAAGGGTCGAATCGAAGGAACCAACGCCGAACGCGTCATCAAAGATTGCCGAGCCCACGGTGATCCCCCATGGCGCCAACCGTGCGATCTCGTCAAGACGCTTGGTGCTGTTGATGGATCCCGTGACGATCACTGGAGAGGGAACCTCTCGGATGAAAGCCTCACCGAGCTCTGAGGGGTCGCCGTCTGTCCATCGATAGAGAGACAAGGTCACTCCGTCTGTGCTCGAACGGACCAATTGTGCGTCAGCGACGATCTCTGAAATCGTTCCGTGAAGCATTCGCGGGACTCCGCTTCGAGCGCCGCAAGTCGGCAAGTAGCGGACTCCTGAAGTCGACAGGAGGTCGGCGACAGATGGGTGGTACGCCATGCCGATGAGGTAGTCGAGGTTCTCCGAGACGGCGAACTGGGCGGCGGCCAAGCACGCCGACTCTTCCTCTTCAAGGGATTCAAAGTGCACTGTCTTGCCTGCCTGCTTCATGTCGCGTGCTAGAAGTGCAAGCTCTTTCTGCGGGAGTCCTGTGTCTTTGAATCCCCAGTGCTCGGTAGGTGCCTCGACGGCGCTATTGAAGACAGCACGAGCGTTCTCGACGGTTTTGTCGTCGTGCGTAAGCATGGCAATCAACTGGGTCATGATGCCCCTTCTAAGTTCTTGGTTTGGACCAACTCGTCCATTGGGATGTGTGCCGTTGTTGCGCTGGCGCAACCGTTCATCGGCATGGTTAGACGGCAATTTCTTGGATTGCGCTCACAAGCTGCTATGCATTTCCATGCGTTTGAGCCACAACTCCCGCCGCTGCCGCAACGCATCGATGCTGGGTCGGATCTAGATCATCATCCCTACCCGGAAGGACTTTGATGCTGGGTGTACCGAACATATTTGCGTTATATAGGAAGATTAGTTCGGCCTGACCGAACAGTCAAGACCCAGTGTCGGTTCTGGACGTACATTCCCTCGCCACAATGGTCATTTTGTAACATGGGAGATCCCGCCGATGAGGGCACACCCTCTAGGGGCCCACTGCGTCCATGGCGGCAGCCGAATCACCGCAGCGCAGGTCCACCGCGCCTTCTTGCAGGGCGCCAACGTACTACGGGACGGCGAATGGCAGAACTGTCCGCCTATTTCAAGCCCATGGTCCTCGCCGATGTAACGGAAGACATGGACGTGTACAGCCAAGAGCTCTTTGGCGCCGTCCCCATGGTGTTCCGGCTGCGCGACGAGGACGAAGCCGCTTCTGTCCATTCTGCGGACACCAGCGGATGCAGCCTGGGGGCCGATCGGGTTGGTTCAAATCAATGAAGCCGGGGACAGCTCGGCGGAGTTGCCTTTCGGTGCCATCAAACACTCCGGTGTAGGGCGCGCACTGGGCCGTTACGGCATGGACGAGTTCGTAAACCGCAAGCCGGTCCGTATCGGCGGACTTGCACGTCCGAGAAGACAGCTGCGAGTTCCGCATGAGCGCGAACTTTCTGCGCGGACCTGGCCGGGCTACAACGGTGATGCTTGGTGGAGGCGCACCCGGGGACATGCCCATGGAGGTCGCGGTTGTCCTCGAATCCGTCACACGCTTTCATCCGCTCACAGACGGAAACAAGCGCACGGGATTGACTCTCATTTACCGAGGGGTATTGCGATGACTTAAGCACCGAGGAAAGCATTTGACCTTGATCCTTGGAGTCGCGGCAGTCCCCCCGGCAAGGCAAACTTCAAAGTAACGTGGACCGGGCCAATGCCCGAAGAGTGCCGGAGTCAGGAATCGCAGACGTACTCCCCTCGGCTTTTTTGCGCATGGCGGTGGCCCAGAGCCGGCCGGCGCGGTAGGAGGAGCGGACCAGGGGGCCGGACATGACGCCGAGGAAGCCGATGTCTTCGGCTTCGTGCTGCAGGTCCACGAATTCCTGCGGCTTGACCCAGCGGTCCACCGGCAGGTGCCGTTCGGAGGGGCGCAGGTACTGGGTGATGGTGATAAGGTCGCAGCCGGCCGCATGCAGGTCCCGCAGGGCTTCGGAGATCTCCTGCCGAGTCTCGCCCATGCCCAGGATCAGGTTGGACTTGGTGACCATGCCCAGGTTCCGTCCCTGGGTGATGACGTCCAGGGAACGCTCGTAACGGAACGCGGGGCGGATCCGCTTGAAGATGCGCGGCACGGTTTCGACGTTGTGGGCGAACACCTCGGGCTTGGAGTCGCAGATCGCGGCGATATGTTCGGGCTTGCCGGAGAAGTCCGGGATCAGGAGTTCGACGCCGGTGCCCGGGTTCAGTTCGTGGATCTTGCGGACTGTTTCGGCATGCAGCCAGACACCCTCGTCCTCGAGGTCGTCACGGGCCACGCCGGTGACCGTCGCGTAGCGCAGCTGCATCGCCTGCACCGAACGGGCAACCTTGGTCGGTTCCAACATGTCCACCGGAGAGGGCTTGCCCGTGTCGATCTGGCAGAAATCACACCGCCGGGTGCACTCGGAGCCGCCGATCAGGAACGTGGCTTCCTTGTCCTCCCAGCACTCGAAGATATTCGGGCAGCCGGCCTCCTCACAGACGGTGTGAAGACCTTCCTTCTTGACCAGGTTCTTGAGCTGGACGAACTCCGGGCCCATCTGGACCTTGGCCTTGATCCACTCCGGCTTGCGCACCACCGGGGTGGCCGCATTGCGCTGCTCAATACGCAACATCTTCCGGCCTTCTGGTGCCAGTGTCACAGGAGAACTCCTTCGGGGATGAATGCTTTTTCTTGGTTACGGACGCCACCAGCCGCAGCGGGCCCTGGCCCCCGGGCTTCGGTCAGCACTCAACGACGTTCACGGCGAGGCCGCCCATGGCGGTTTCCTTGTATTTGGAGCTCATGTCCTTGCCGGTCTCGCGCATGGTGATGATGACTTCGTCCAGGGAGACGCGGTGGGTGCCGTCGCCCCAGAGTGCCATTTTCGCGGCGTTGATGGCCTTAGCCGCGGCGATCGCGTTGCGTTCGATGCAGGGAACCTGGACCAGGCCCCCGATCGGGTCGCACGTCAGGCCCAGGTTGTGCTCCATCGCGATCTCCGCGGCGTTCTCCACCTGCGCCGGGGAGCCGCCCATCACCTCGGCCAGACCCGCGGCGGCCATCGACGACGCCGACCCGACCTCGCCCTGGCAGCCGACCTCCGCGCCGGAAATGGACGCCTGCTCCTTATACAGCACCCCCACCGCGCCGGCGGCGAGCAGGAATCGCACCACCGCATAGTCCCGGTCGGCCTGGGTGGCCTGGTCCATGCCGGGGGCGTAATGCAGCGCGTAGTACAGCACCGCCGGGATAATCCCCGCCGCCCCATTCGTCGGGGCGGTCACCACCCGCCCGCCCGAGGCGTTCTCCTCGTTCACGGCCAACGCGACCAGGTTCACCCATTCCTGCCAGTACCGGCCGTCCCGGTCCTTGTCTTCCTTCAGCAGCCGCTCGTGCCAGTCCGGAGCCCGGCGCCGGACCTTCAGCCCGCCCGGCAACAGCCCCTCGCGCTTCAGGCTGGTCTGCACACACGCCTCCATCACCGAGTAGATGTGCAGCAGCCCCGCCCGGATCTCCTCCTCCGACCGGGACGCGCGTTCATTGACGAACATGACCTCGCTGATCGACAGGCCCCGGGCACGGCAATGCTCCAGCAGCTCCGCGGCCGTGCGGAACGGCAGCGGCAGCTCCTTCTTTGACTCCTCCAGCTCCTGCAGGGCCGCGTCCTCCTCCCCCTCCCGGACAATGAACCCGCCCCCGATGGAGAAGAACGTCGCCGCATGGATCACGTCCCCGGCCGCATCAGACACAGTGAACGTCATCCCGTTGGTGTGCCGCGGCAGCACGGTCAGCGGACGCAGCACCATGTCCTCCACCCCGTACGGCAACGCCATCCCGCCCCCGCCGCCGGCACCGGCCAGCCGCAGCGTCCCCGTCTCCGCGATCGATGCCAGCCGGGACTCCACTTCCTCCGGCAGGATCAGCTCAGGATGAAAACCCTCCAGCCCCAACAGGATCGCCGTCATCGTCCCATGCCCATGCCCCGTCGCAGCCAGCGAACCATACAGATCCACCCGCAACGACGCCACACGCTCCAGCGCCCCCGAAGCCCTCAGCTCCTCCGCGAACACCGCAGCAGCCCGCATTGGCCCCACAGTATGCGAACTCGACGGGCCAATCCCGATCGAGAAAAGGTCAAAGACACCA
This sequence comes from Arthrobacter pascens, assembly GCF_017052465.1. Classification (GTDB taxonomy): domain Bacteria; phylum Actinomycetota; class Actinomycetes; order Actinomycetales; family Micrococcaceae; genus Arthrobacter; species Arthrobacter pascens. Next base: position 10,764 of record NZ_JAFHKT010000088.1, on the reverse strand, counting down.
ACAGCCATGCGTGTGGTTCCTAACTAGATGCTTCTTGTGGTCGGATTTGAGGGCGGTGCCGGCCCCAAGGGGCCGGCATCCTGGCTTCGACAAGCTCAACCAGCGAGGTTGGCCATGCCCGGGTAAAGCGGGTGGGCGGCCGCCAGGGCGTCGACACGGGCGCGCAGGCCCGAAAGGTCGGCCCCGGCGTCGGCAGTCAGGGCCGCGGCGATGATGTCCGCAACCTCCGCGAAGGCCGCCTCACCGAAACCGCGGGTCGCCAGGGCCGGGGTGCCGATGCGCAGCCCGGAGGTGACCATCGGCGGGCGGGGGTCGAACGGCACGGCGTTGCGGTTGACGGTGATGTCGATTTCGGCGAGTCGGTCCTCTGCCTGCTGGCCGTCGAGTTCGCAGTTGCGCAGGTCCACCAGGACCAGGTGCACGTCGGTGCCGCCGGAGATCACGTTGATTCCCTTGGCGGTGACGTCCGGCTGGACCAGGCGCTCGGCCACGATCCGGGCGCCGGCCAGTACGCGTTCCTGGCGTTCCCGGAACTCGGCCGAGGCCGCGATCTTGAACGCCACGGCCTTGCCGGCGATCACGTGCTCCAGCGGACCGCCCTGCTGGCCGGGGAACACCGCCGAGTTGATCTTCTTGGCGATGTCGGCGTCGTTGGTCAGGATGATGCCGCCGCGCGGACCGGCGAGGGTCTTGTGCGTGGTGGACGTGGTGACGTGCGCGTGCGGGACCGGGGAGGGGTGCAGGCCCGCGGCCACCAGCCCGGCGAAGTGCGCCATGTCCACCATCAGGTAGGCGCCCACCGAATCGGCGATGCGGCGGAACTCGGCGAAGTCCAGCTGCCGGGCGTACGCGGACCAGCCGGCAACGATCAGCTGAGGTTTGTGCTCCTGGGCCAGGCGCTCCACCTCAGCCATGTCGATCCGGTGGTCCTCTTCGCGGACCTGGTACGGGATCACGTTGTACAGCCGGCCGGAGAAGTTGATGCGCATGCCGTGGGTGAGGTGCCCGCCGTGGGCGAGGTTCAGGCCCATGATCGTGTCGCCGGGCTTGATCAGCGCGTGCATCACCGAGGCGTTCGCCTGCGCGCCGGAGTGCGGCTGCACGTTCGCGAACTCGGCGCCGAACAGGGCCTTCACACGGTCGATCGCCAGCTGCTCGATCACGTCCACGTGCTCACAGCCGCCGTAGTACCGCTTGCCCGGGTAGCCCTCGGCGTACTTGTTCGTCAGCACCGAGCCCTGCGCCTGCATCACGGCCACAGCCGTGTGGTTCTCCGAGGCGATCATCTCCAGCCCGCCGCGCTGGCGGGTCAGCTCGTCATCGATCTTTGCGGCGATCTCCGGGTCCAGGGCCGACAAGTCGGCGTCCAGGCTCGGTGAGACTACCTGCTCAAAAGCTGAGGTCGTGCTCTGTGCGATGCTCACAGCTCACCGCCGTTCGCCGCGGCATATTCCTCGGCCGAGAGCAGCGGGCCTTCATCGATCACGGCAACCTTGAAGAGCCATCCAGCCCCGTACGGGTCGCTGTTGATCAGCGCCGGATCGGAAACGACGTCGTCATTGATCTCGACAACTTCACCTGTGACGGGCGCGTACAGGTCCGAAACCGACTTGGTGGACTCCACCTCTCCGCAGGTCTCCCCGGCAGTCACCGTTGACCCGACCTCGGGCAGGTCCACGTAAACGATGTCGCCCAGGGCGTCTGCGGCCACGGCGGAAATACCAATTCCAGCCGGCCCAGTCCCATCAGCGGCAACCCACTCGTGCTCTTTTGAATACTTCAGTTCAGCTTTTACCTTGCTCATCTTTTCTCCTCAGTTGTCTTGTGCTTTTCGGTCTTCTATTTCTGGCGCTTGTAGAACGGCAACGTGACCACTTCAAAGGGCTCTGCTTTGCCGCGCAGGTCGATGTCCAGGGCCGTACCAGGCTCTGCATGTTGGACGTCTACGTATGCCATGGCAACGGGATACCCGAGTGTGGGCGAGGGCTGGCCGGAGGTGACTTCCCCGACCAGGGAGCGGTCCTTGAGAACGGGGTAATGACCGCGTGCAGCTCGGCGTCCGAGCCCAATGAGGCCCACGAGCTTCTGTCCCTTCGAGGTTCCGACGCCTGCGGATTTGAGCGTCGAGAGTGCCTCTTTGCCCACGAAGTCGCCTTCCTTGGACAGTGCGACAACGGGGCCAAGGCCGGCTGAGTACGGATTGCCGTGGCGGGACAGCTCGTTGCCGTAGAGCGGCATGCCCGCTTCCAGGCGAAGCGAGTCGCGGGCCGCAAGGCCAGCCGGGATGAGCCCTTGGTCAGTACCGGCTTCCAGCAGGGCTTCCCACAGCACCGGTGCTTGCTCGTTCGGCACATAGATTTCGAAGCCGTCCTCGCCCGTGTATCCTGTGCGGGCCAGCAGCAGTTCCTGGCTATTGATTTCCACCGCGGCGGCGGCATAGTACTTGAGCTCCGTCACTAGGGAATGCTGTTCAGCCGGAATCAGACCCAGCAGTATGGCCTCTGCGTTCGGTCCTTGTACGGCGATGAGGGAAGTTTCGGCTGAGACATCCTCTACTTTGACGTCGTAACCGTCCGCCCGCTGTACCAGGGCAGCCAGCACTGCTTTTGTGTTGCCCGCGTTGGGCACCACGAGGTACTTGTCCTCGCCACGGCGGTAGGAGATCAGGTCATCGATGATGCCACCGTCCTCCTGGCACATCAGCGAGTATTTGGCTTTGCCTGCCGGGATCGCCGACAGCTTTCCTACAAGGGCGTAATCGAGGAACGCGGCTGCGTCCGGGCCGGTGACCCAGACTTCGCCCATGTGGGAGAGGTCGAAGATGCCGGCCGCATTGCGGACGGCGTGGTGCTCGGCCAGTTCGGAGCCGTATTTCAGCGGCATCTGCCAGCCGCCGAAATCGGTAAAGGATGCGCCTGCTTTTTGGTGCTGTTCGTGGAGTGCTGTGTAGTTTTCGCTCACTGGAGCTTCCTTAGTTTTCGAAGTCTTCGATCGGGGGGCAGGAGCAGACCAGATTGCGGTCGCCAGCGGCGCCGTCGATGCGGCCGACCGGCGGGAAGTACTTGTCCTGCCTGAGCGAGGACACCGGGAAGGCGGCCTGTTCGCGGGGGTAGGCGCGGTTCCAGTCGGAGCTGACGACGGCGGCTGCGGTGTGGGGTGCGTTGCGCAGCGGGGAGTTTTCCAGGCTGACGTCGCCGTTGGCGACCTGCCCGATCTCGGCGTGGATGGTGATCATCGCCTCGATGAACCGGTCGATCTCGGCCAGGTCCTCGGATTCGGTGGGCTCGACCATCAGGGTGCCGGCCACCGGGAAGGCGAGGGTGGGGGCGTGGAAGCCGTAGTCGATCAGGCGTTTCGCCACGTCCTCGGCCGTGACACCGGTCTTGGCCGTGAGTTCGCGCAGGTCCAGGATGCACTCGTGCGCCACGAGGCCGGCTTCGCCGGTGTAGAGCACGGGGAAGTGCTGATCCAGGCGGGAAGCGACATAGTTCGCCGCGAGCAGGGCGGACTTGGTGGCCTCGGTCAGGCCGTCTCCGCCCATGAGCTTCACATATGCCCACGAGATCGGCAGCACGCCGGCTGAGCCGAAGCGCGAAGCCGAGATAGGCACGTCATGGCCCTCGGTCCAGGACGCGGCGTTGCCGGGCATGAACGGGGCCAGGTGGGCTTTGGCCGCGACGGGTCCGACGCCGGGTCCGCCGCCGCCGTGCGGGATGCAGAAGGTCTTGTGCAGGTTCAGGTGCGAGACGTCCCCGCCGAACTTGCCCGGCTGGGCCAGGCCGACCAGGGCGTTGAGGTTGGCGCCGTCGATGTAGACCTGTCCGCCGGCCGCGTGCACGGCGTCGCAGACCTCGCGGACGTCGGCGTCGTACACCCCGTGGGTGGAGGGGTAGGTGATCATGATCGCCGAGAGGACGTCCTTGTGGGCTTCGATCTTGGCGTACAGGTCCGCGTGGTCGATGGTGCCGTCGGCGGCGGTGGCCACCACGACGACCTTCATGCCCGCCAGCACAGCGGAGGCGGCGTTGGTGCCGTGGGCCGACGCCGGGATCAGGCAGATGTTGCGCTGCTCGGCCCCGCGGGAGCGGTGGTAGCCGCGGATCGCCAGGAGGCCCGCGAGCTCGCCCTGGGACCCGGCGTTGGGCTGGATGGAGACCTGGTCGTAGCCGGTGATCTCGGCGAGGTCGGCTTCCAAACCGCCGATGAGTTCGCGCCAGCCCGCTGTTTGGGAATCCGGTGCGAAGGGGTGGATCGAGGCGAATTTCGGCCACGAAATCGCTTCCATCTCCGCCGTCGCGTTCAGCTTCATGGTGCACGAACCCAGCGGGATCATGGTGCGGTCCAGCGCCAGGTCACGGTCCGAAAGCCTGCGGATGTAGCGCAGCAGCTGCGTCTCGGAACGGTGCGTGTTGAACACCGGATGCTGCAGATACACAGAGGAACGCTCGACGGCGGCCTCCAGCGCAAAACCGTCGGTGTCTTGGGTAATGGTAGCGCCGTGTGCCGCAACGATGGAGAAGGAAGCCATGACTGCAGCGACTATGGCTTCCGTCGTCGTTTCATCAGTTGATACCCCGACCAGGTTCTCGTCGACGAGCCGGAGATTGATTCCTTTTGCTGCAGCGGCGGCAATGACCTGCTTCGCTTTTCCGGGGATGCGGACCGTTATCGTGTCGAAAAAGCTGGTGTGGAGGACGTCCAGCCCGGCAGCCTTGAGCGACGCGGCGAGGGTCCTGGCGTGGCCGTGGGCGGTTTCAGCGATTGCCTTCAGGCCCCCCGGGCCGTGGTAGACGGCGTACATCGAGGCGACAATGGCCAGCAGCGCCTGCGCCGTGCAGATATTGGACGTAGCCTTCTCACGGCGGATGTGCTGCTCCCGGGTCTGCAGCGCGAGGCGGTAGGCGGGCACTCCGGCAGAGTCCTTCGAGACGCCCACGAGGCGGCCGGGCAGCGAGCGTTCAAGGCCCCTCTGCACTGCCATGTAAGCCGCATGCGGTCCGCCGAAGAACAGCGGCACGCCGAAGCGCTGGGCGGTTCCGACGGCGATGTCTGCACCCTGCTCACCCGGGGGCGTGATCAGGGTCAGGGCCAGCAAATCAGCGGCAACGGTCACCAGCGCGCCGCGCTCCTTGGCGGCGGCGATCACGCCGGAATGGTCGAACACCCGGCCCGAAACGCCGGGCTGCTGGAGCACGACACCGTTGATGTCGCCGTCGGGCAGCCCCTGGGAAAGATCCGCGACCTCCACCTCAAAACCAAGCGCTTCCGCCCGGCCCTTGACGATCGCGATCGTCTGCGGCAGGCAGTCGGCGTCCAGGACGGTCTTGCCGTCGTTCTTCTTGTTGGCCCGGCGCATCAACAACACGGCCTCGGCCACGGCCGTTGCTTCATCCAGCAGGGAGGCGTTGGCGATGGGCAGGCCGACGAGGTCCTGGACCATGGTCTGGAAGTTCAGCAGCGCCTCGAGCCGGCCCTGGGAGATCTCCGGCTGGTACGGCGTGTACGCGGTGTACCAGGCCGGGGCCTCCAGGATGTTGCGGCGGATCACCTGAGGCGTCACGGTGTCGTAGTAGCCTTGGCCGATCATCTGCACGGCGGTCTTGTTCTTCGCCGCGAGCTTCCGGAGTTCGGCGAGGGCTTCCACTTCGCTCAGGGCCGGGGCGAGCTCCAGCGCGCAGTCTTGGCGGATGTCGCTGGGCAATGCCGTATCAACCAGGGCGTCGACGGTGTCATAGCCGACGGCCTTGAGCATGGTTTCGACATCGGTCTGGCGGCGGGCACCGATATGCCGGTCGGCGAAGGTGGCAGCGTTAAATTGGGCGGTCATGAGGAACTCCATTGGGTATCCGTGCCTTTGGGGCGCAGGTGTCGGGTTCCTCCCCGCTCTGTATTGGACCTGAGAGTTTCCACTGCTCCGGGTTGTGGCATGGAGCAGCTTGCACCGTCGGTGAGCCCGGTCCCTTTGCGGTCACAGGGGATTCAATGGGCTGCTTTCCAGAGTTGCCGTGCTGCAGCGGTACTTGTGCCTGAGAGATTCCTGGGGAGGATTTGCTCCTACGGCGCCGGCGGGGGTGTGCCGGACTCTCCCGCTGCAACTTGGTGGCTTTTCAGTCGTGAATGCCATCACAACTTACACCGTGTCCTGAGATACTGGCAACCAGTGCCGAAATTGTCCGGTGCGAGGCTGGCTCGACGAGCCCACAGCCACTTCCAATCTAGATTGTTTTGGAAAAAGCCTCCAAATGTTCGACCACAGCATGTAGTGTGAGGTTAATCAACAAAATCTGTACGGTCTGACCGTGCAGCCTCTCTAGGAACGGAGAATCCGCCATGGCCGGACGATTTGAAGGAAAAGTTGCGTTCATCACGGGTGCAGCCCGGGGTCAGGGGCGTTCTCACGCCGTGGGCCTGGCGTCGGAGGGTGCCAACATCATCGCTGTCGACGCGTGCGCTCCCATTAACACCATTCCCTACGAAGGGCCTTCGGCAGCAGACCTCGAAGAGACCGTACGGCAGGTCGAGGCCGTCGGTGGAAGGATAATCGCGCGCCAGGTTGATGTCCGGGATCTGGACGGACTTACGGCAACAGTGAAAGACGGGGTCAGCGAGTTCGGTCGCTTGGACATCATCCTTGCCAACGCCGGCGTTGTCTCGTACGGTCAACTCGCCGAACTCGATGAGGAAACCTGGCAGACGATGATTGACATCAACCTCACGGGCGTCTGGAAGACTGTCCGCGCCGCGGTTCCTGCCATGATCGAAGCCGGGAACGGCGGATCGATTATCCTGACGAGCTCCACTGCCGGACTCAAGGCCTTGCATACCCTTGGCCACTATGTCGCAGCGAAGCATGGCGTCATCGGCCTAATGCGCAACCTCGCCAATGAGCTTGCCCCGCACAATATCCGGGCCAATGCGCTGGCGCCCACCAACGTCGACACCATCATGCTGAACAACCCTGGCGTCTTCAAAATGTTCCGTCCGGACTTGGAGAACCCGAACGCCGAGGACGCCCACTCCGGCTTCGTTCAGCACCACCTGATGAAGGTTCCGATGATCGCAACCGACGATGTCACCAACGCGGTCAAGTGGCTGGCCTCGGACGAAGCGCGCTACATAACTGGCATTACCCTCCCAGTCGACTTGGGTCTGCTTGCCAAGTAATAAGACTCGGTGGGCCGGTACAGGTTTCCCTGTACCGGCCCACCGCTCCAATTTAACGCGCTAGAAGCTCTTCGGTGTGTCGATCCATATGTACTCGGTGACAGTTGAAGCGACGTTTTCCATCCGGTGCGGAATGGTACTGGGGAACCAGATCGAATCGCCGGGATCAAGGAAGTAGACCTGATCCTCCAGAACCACCTTGAGACGGCCCGTGAGGACCATTCCCCACTCCTCGCCCTCGTGGGTGTACGGCTCATCGCCAGTCGAAGCGCCCACCTCATACCGCCCGTAGATGGCCTCAATGGCTTCCGACTCTGCCGGTGAAGCTAGCTCAAAGCGGATGCCTCTGGATTCCATACCGGACCGCCCGCCCATATACGAGGCCGGGCCGATAGGGGTTCGCTCGCCTGCCCTGACAACCCTGCCTTTGTCCAGGGTGGGCTCGGAGAAGAAGTACGTGATGTTGGTGCCGAGTGCTGTCGCCATGCGCTTCAGCGTCGAAATGGACGGCTCCACCTTTCCCTTTTCAATGTCACTCACCAGCGAGGCTGAGACACCAGCCCGGCTCGCCAGACCTCGGATGCTGTATTGATACTGATTCCGAAGCTCCCGCAGCCGCTCTCCAATCTGGACTTCCGAGCCTGCGTCCTCTTGCATCTCACTTGTTTCGCTCATCACCACGCACTCCCTTGACCCATCCCACGCCGGAGTTGGACTCGCCCGTCTCAGGCCTGCCGGCTGAGCCGGCAGCCTCATCCGCACTTTTGTGCGGTGTCACCGGATCCCAGTTTACGCTCTGTGGCTCATGGCTCGCCCCTCAGGGGTGAACAAGAGCTGCCACTTTGTGATCAGTATCGAACGTTACGCACCCAAATCACGCGTACCGTTCGATGAGATCGAACGAAATTAACGGAAAGCCCTTGACCTTGTCCGCTCTACCCCCCTAACGTTGTTGTCATGACCCAAGCAAAGAAGCCCGCAGGTGTTCGGAACATCGAACAGGGCAGCATCGGAACCTGGCTTACGGTTCTTGTCATCGGCACGTTGGACACCAAGTCCGTTGAACTGACAGCCGTTGCAGCCGAAATAGAGCAGCTTGGCGCAAGCGTGATCCTGCTGGACACTTCCGGGCGCGCTCATCCTGACCTGAACGGAGCCCAGCTCAGCGGTGGGCGGGTGCTCATCAGCCGGGAGGAAGTAGCTGAAGCAGCGGGATACTCCAGTGCCGAAATTGACGGAATGGACCGTGGTGAGGCCGTCGTCGCTCTCCGAACGGGAGTGGCAGCCACATTTTCCCGCCTGATCAACGACGGCCGGATCCATGCGGCGCTATGCGTCGGCGGCGCCGGCGCTTACGTCACCCGTACCGCGTTCGAGACTTCACCTATCGGCTTCCCCAAAATGGTCGTCTCACCACTCGCATCGGGTAACCGGAAATTTGAGCCTTACGTCGGGACGAAGGACGTTGCCACCCTTCACTCAGTTGCCGACATCGTCGGGCTGAACTCGATTACTTCCGCTGTCCTCCGGTCGGCTGCCGGCTACGTCGTCGGGGCCGCGGCGGCGACTGCCCATGCCCGACGTGACGACCATCAGCGTCCGGCAATCGCAGTCTCCCTGAATGGGAACACCACGGATGCTGTCATGAGGGCCCGGGACCAGATTGAAAGTGACGGATATGACCTGGTCGCCTTCCACGCCAACGGCGTCGGCGGGCGCGCCCTGGAGAACTTCGTCGCCTCTGGTCAAGTCGCCGCAGTCCTTGACTACACCCTGACCGAGCTCGCCGGAACCAAGATCGGGGGTCTCATGGATGCCGGTCCTGACCGCATGGAAACGGCAGGTCGTCTGGGCCTTCCTCAAGTCCTGGTCCCGGGTTGCCTGGACTTCATCACCTGCGGCGATCTCGCCGATACCCAGCGCCAGTACCCGGGCCGGACAATGTTCGGCCATAACCCGGAACTGACCCTGGTCCGGCTGGATGCCCGTGAGATGGGCATCCTTGGCCAGGAGTTTGCGAAGAAGGCAAACCTCTCCACCGGACCCACCGTTGTGTGCATCCCGGAAGGCGGGTTCTCCATTAACGACCGCGAGGGCGGCCGGTTCTGGGCCCCCGCAGCCAACCAGGCCTTTATCAAGGCACTCAAGAGCGAGCTTCGGCCTGACATCAAAGTTGTACACAGCGATCGCCACATCAACGACGATGAGTTTGTGTCCGAGGTGGTCGCACAGCTGCGCCACCTGCTTACAGCCCCCCGCAAATCCACGGCTACCGCGGCAGCTGCCGCAAGCCTCTGACCTGGAATCACCAGAACGGGGAAACCCGAAGGAGAAGAGATGAAAGCCATCGTCCTGGAAGCTGAATGGGCGCCCCGTAACGGGGCCCGGATCAGTGACGCAGACGCTGCTCGGCAGTGGGCGTTCAATGCCAGCCAGGCATACCGCAATCCGAGCATCTCCCTGCAGACCATTGCTGACCCCGGCGCTCCGGGACCTGATGAAGTGGTCGTGCAGGTCGGGGCCTGCGGCATCTGTGGATCCGACGTTCACATGATCGAAACTGATGAGGACAACTACCTCCTCCTTCCCTATCATCTGAAGGCCCCCGTGGTCATCGGACATGAGTTTGCAGGAAAAGTCGTGGCTGTCGGCTCTAACGTAACGGAGATTTCCGTCGGCGAGCTTGTCGCTGTTGAAGAAATTCAATGGTGCGGCCGCTGCCGGGAATGCCGCGGCGGCTTCCTTAACCAGTGCCGGAACATTGAGGACCTGGGTTTCACCATCAACGGCGGCTTCGCTGAGTACGTCAAGGTGGACGCCAAGTTCTGCTGGTCGCTGACGGCCGTGGCCGAACGCGTCGGTTCGGAAGAGGCTGCCCTGGAAATCGGTGCCCTGACGGAACCCACCAGTGTCGCCTATGAAGGAATGTTTACGCGCGCCGGAGGATTTAAGCCAGGCAGTGCCGTGGCGGTCTTCGGTGCCGGACCTATCGGTCTCGCTGCGACGGCACTCGCTGCGGCTGCGGGAGCGTCACAGGTATTTGTCGCCGAAATGCTCCCGGAACGCCGGGCCCTCGCCGAAGCGATGGGTGCCACGACCACGCTCGACCCCGCAACGACAGATGTTGCCTCCACCATCCAGGAGCTGACCCGCGGCAACGGCGTGGCCATGGCCGTCGAAACCACCGGAAACTTCAAAGCGGTCATGGGAACCATTGAGGAAGCCATCGGTGTCGGCGGGAAAATCGCAGTGGTTGGGATGGACGCCCGACCGGTCGAAATGAACCTCATCCGGCAACAGCTGAAAGCTGGCTCCATCTACGGAACCGTCGGCCACTCCGGCTCCTGGGATTTCCCAAACGTCATCGCCTTGATGGCATCCGGGAAGATCCAGATGGAAAAGGCAATAACCCGAAAATTCCCGCTCCCTGAGGTCGTCTCTGCCATCGACGAAACCAAGGGCCGGAGCAACGGCAAGATCCTCGTCAAACCTCAGCTCTTCTAAAACAAAAACCAAAGCAATACCGCACGAAAGGCACATGACATGACTCAGCCCCTGCACTCACGGCTCCTCACCGACCTCGCACCGCCGGACATCCAG
>NZ_JAFHKT010000087.1 GCF_017052465.1 Arthrobacter pascens | reverse complement strand
GCGGTCCCGCGGATCCCGCAACGGATTCCCGCTCCGGAACGCAGTCCTTCGGCCGTTCAAGGTATCTGGCATGGTGAGTAAAGTGCCTTAGCTATCGGTGGCGGATGCTGCCCGGGCGGCAAGCGACGAAACAATCTCCTGTGGCGTGCCCGAGCCGTCGACAAGGGACGAAGGCCGCTTGGACTGGGGCTGGCAGGCATTCCGCTCAGGGCAAAGGCGGTTAGCCACAGATTTCTTTGCCCCTAACACTGCCACTTGCCCAGGAGGGCTTTAACCACCAAATCGAGCGGCCTTACCCGCCCTTTAGGATGGGAGGGTCAGGGCGGCGGCGGTCCACCACTCGCCTTTTGCTAGGCAGCGAACAGTGCCGTACGCACGGCCTTCTCAAAGCCATTGACGTGAGCGCGCGCCAGGTCTGCGGCACGGGCCTCGTCCTTATCGATCACCGCTTGCAGCAGGTCGATGTGCTCATGCACATGCCGGGAAAGGTCGGGCAGGCGATCCAGCACCATGCACCAGATGCGCGTGGCCAGGTTGTCATAGCGGATGAGCACGTCCTCCAAATGCGGGTTCCCCGCCGCGGCATAGATTCCCTGGTGGACGCGGGCATCCAGCTGCAGGGTCTCCACGACAGATGCGTTGTCCACATCGAAGGACTCCACGGCGCTCACAATGAGCCGGAGACGCTCCCGGGCAGCCGCGCTAGCCACCCTGGCAGCACGGGAAGCGGCGAGCGGTTCCAGCTGCGCACGGATTTCCGATATGAACGCCAGGTCTGTCACCTCTACGCGTGTTGCAAAGGTCCCGCGCCTCGGATAGGTCACGACGAGCCTGTCCAGTTCAAGCCGCTTCAGGGCCTCCCGTACGGGTGTCCGTCCCACGCCGAGTTCCTTGGCAAGCCCTTCGTCGTACAACGGGTCACCAGGCCTGATTTCCAGGGTCAGCAGGCTATCGCGTATCCGTTCGTAGGCTACGTCGGCCAAGGATTTTGAACCAACGTCCTCAGTCACCGCCAGAGCTTCAAACGCCACCGTACCGCCTCTCATATCGGCCAATAAATGACTATTGACCCCTTCCCTTTCACCAGTATACGCTGGGTTCCAGTCCTAATATATCAATAAGGTGATCAGGAATATATCTAAAGGAGGGCACATGACCCTGGTGGAGACCGTCCAAGAAACAAGGCCAACTCCGCAGGCGGAAGCCTCTGGAGAAACGACTAGCCGGAAGTTCGTGCTCACACTGTCGTGCGTCGAACGTGCCGGCATCGTTCAAGCAGTGACCACGTTCCTGTTTGAACGTGGATTCAACATCGAGGAGCACCAGCAGTTCGACGACGGCCTGCGCCAGACCCTTCACCTGCGTACCGCTTTTTCCGGGCCTGCAGACTTCGAAGCAGCCAGGCTCGAAGAGGAGTTCCGTTCCATTGCGGAACGCTTCGAGATGAAATTCAGCTTTCACGACGAAACCAAGGCACGCGTTCTGGTTATGGTCTCCAAGTTTGGGCACTGCCTCAACGACCTGATTTTCCGCTGGCGCGGGGGCAGCCTGGGCGGAGATCTCGTCGTCGTCGTTTCCAACCACGAAACACACAGGGCCATGGCAGAGGCTGCCGGCCTGCCCTTCGTGCACATCCCGGTAACCCCCGAGACCAAGGAAGACGCCGAGCGCCGCCTGCTCGAACTGGTCGACGAGTACAACGTTGACCTGGTCGTCCTGGCCCGGTACATGCAGGTGCTTTCCAACGACCTGTGCCGGGCTCTCGAGGGAAGGGCGATCAACATCCACCACTCGTTCCTGCCGGGTTTCAAGGGTGCACGTCCTTACCACCAGGCCTACGACCGCGGCGTCAAGCTTGTCGGGGCAACTGCCCACTACGTGACCGCGGACCTCGACGAAGGTCCGATCATCGAGCAGGAAGTCATCCGCGTCGACCACAGCTTTGGGCCGACCTCCCTCTCAACAGTGGGCCAGGATGCAGAGGCTTTGGCGCTGTCGCGGGCAGTCCGCTGGCACTGCGAGCACCGTGTCCTGCTGGACCACTCCAGCACGGTCGTCTTCCGGTAAGAGCAGCCAGGCACAAGCAGCACAAGCGCACATTCAAAATCAGCAGGAGAAAATAGCAATGGCATCGACACCACGCATTGTCATCATCGGCGCTGGAATCGTCGGCACTAATGTCGCCGACGAACTGGTGGCCCGTGGCTGGAACAACATCACGGTCCTGGACCAGGGCCCCCTGAATATGCCGGGAGGCTCAACGTCCCACGCCCCGGGACTGGTCTTCCAGACCAACCCCTCCAAGACCATGACCACTTTCGCCAAGTACACGGTCGAAAAGCTGCTCTCCCTGAGCGAGGACGGCGTCAGCTGCTTCAACCAGGTGGGCGGTCTGGAACTTGCAACGACCGAGACCCGCCTCGCGGACCTGAAAAGGAAGCTGGGATATGCAGCATCTTGGGGCATCGAGGGAACCATCCTCTCCCCTGCTGAATGTAAGGAGCTCTACCCGCTTCTGAACGATGAGGACGTGCTCGGCGGTCTCCACGTGCCCAGCGACGGCCTGGCCAGCGCCGCCCGCGCAGTTCAGCTGCTCATCAGGCGCACGGAGACTGCGGGAGTCACATACCTGGGCTCCACGACAGTGACAGGAATACAGCAGGCGAACCGGCGGGTTACTGGCGTTGAAACCTCCGAGGGCGTTATTCCAGCCGATATCGTCATCTCATGCGGCGGATTCTGGGGCGCAAAGATCGGCGCCCTGATCGGCATGTCGGTGCCTCTCCTGCCGCTGGCCCACCAGTACGTCAAGACTGCCCCAGTGCCCGAGCTGAAGGGACGCAACGAACTGCCGAACGGGGCCACGCTGCCGATCCTGCGCCACCAGGATCAGGACCTTTACTACCGGGAGCACGGCGAACGCTACGGCATCGGTTCTTATGCCCACCGCCCGATGCCCGTGGACCTCGAGGATCTGGAGACCTTTAACCCGGAGTCCGTCAACGAACACAACATGCCCTCCCGCCTTGACTTCACCTTGGAAGACTTCCTGCCGGCGTGGGAAGCCTCCAAGCAGCTGCTCCCCGGACTGGCCGAAAGCGAAATCGAGGATGGCTTCAACGGCATCTTCTCCTTCACCCCGGACGGCGGACCGCTCATCGGTGAATCCAGGGAGCTCGATGGCTTCTTCGTGGCTGAAGCCGTGTGGGTAACGCACTCCGCCGGCGTAGCCAAGGCGGTGGCCGAGCTGCTCACCACCGGCAAGTCAGAAACTGACCTGGGCGAGTGCGACATCACCCGCTTCGAGGACGTCCAGCTCACGCCTGAATACGTCAGCGAGACCTCGCAGCAGAACTTCGTGGAAATCTACGATGTCCTCCACCCGCTCCAGCCCCGACTCTCCCCGCGAAACCTCCGCGTCAGCCCGTTCCATGCGCGGCAGAAGGAACTGGGCGGCTTCTTCCTGGAATCCGGAGGATGGGAACGGCCGTACTGGTTTGAAGCCAACGCCGGACTCCTGAAGGAGATGCCCACGGAATGGCTGCCCCCTGCCCGTGACGCATGGGCACAGATGTTCAGTTCCCCGATAGCCGCCGCTGAGGCCTGGAAGACCCGCACGGCAGTGGCCATGTACGACATGACCCCGCTCAAGCGGCTGGAAGTCTCGGGCCCCGGCGCCCTGAAGCTGCTCCAGGAGCTCACCACAGCGGACCTGGACAAGAAGCCCGGAGCCGTCACCTACACACTGCTTCTCGACCACGCCGGCGGCGTGCGGAGTGACATCACCGTTGCACGCCTCAGCGAGGACCGGTTCCAGCTTGGAGCCAACGGCAACATCGACACGGCATACTTCACCAGGGCGGCCCGGCACCAAACCCAAAGCGGCTCAGCCACGGATTGGGTGCAGGTTCGGGACACCACAGGCGGCACGTGCTGCATCGGTCTCTGGGGCCCCCTGGCCCGCGACCTGGTGAGCGGCATCAGCGAGGACGACTTCTCCAACGACGGTCTCCGGTACTTCCGGGCAAAGGATGTTGTCATCGGCGGAGTTCCCGTGACGGCAATGCGTCTCTCCTACGTCGGTGAACTGGGCTGGGAGCTTTACACGAGCGCCGAGTACGGTCAGAGGCTCTGGGATGCGCTGTGGAAGGCCGGGCAGCCGTTCGGCGTCATCGCTGCCGGACGTGCGGCCTTCAGTTCCCTGCGTCTGGAAAAGGGATACCGCTCGTGGGGAGCGGACATGACCACCGAACATGACCCGTTTGAGGCGGGTCTCGGCTTCGCCGTCAAGATGACCAAGGACAGCTTCATCGGCAAGGGTGCACTCGAAGGCCGGACGGAGGAAGGTTCCGCCCGCCGGCTGCGGTGCCTGACCATCGACGACGGCAGGTCCATCGTCCTGGGCAAGGAACCCGTGTACTACAAGGAGCAATCGGTCGGCTACGTGACCAGCGCGGCCTACGGCTACACCGTCGCCAAGCCGATCGCCTACGCCTACCTTCCGGCGACCGTTTCCATCGGCGATTCTGTCGAGATCGAATACTTCGGACGACGCATCAGGGCCACTGTTACTGAAGATCCCCTGTACGACCCGAAAATGACCAGGCTCCGCGGCTAACCAGCCGCCGGGCCCCTTGGGGGGCGCGCAGCCCGGACTCATCCTCGCAACGGGATCCGGGCTGCGCGCATCCCCCTTCTCGCCTCAGCCTCAACAAGCCCAGGAATGGACAAATGATCGGTTCAGAAACACTCAACGACTACCTCGGCAGGCTTGCCTCGCGGAATCCCACCCCAGGTGGCGGCGCTGCCGCGGCGCTCCATGCAGCGCAGGGGGCGGCCCTGGTGGCCATGGTGGCAAGATTCAGCACCGGCGGGAAATATGAGCAGCACGAAGAGACAACCTCCAGGATCATTTCCGCCGCCGACCACCTGATTGACGAGGCGCTGGGGCTGGCCGACGCCGATGAAGTCGCCTTCAAAGATGTGATCGCCTCTTACAAGCTGCCCGCCGCGAACGATTCTGAGCGTGAGGCACGCGCAGGCGCCATACAAAGCGCACTGGTCAAGGCTGCTCAACCGCCCGTCCAGCTGATCAAGCTGTCGGGCGCCGTAGTGGATCTTGCCGCCGAACTTCTGGACATTGCCAACCCCAATGTCATCAGCGACATTGCCGCGGCAGCCGACGCGGCCAGGGCGGCTGCCACTACCGCGCGCGTCAACATAGACATCAACGTCGTAGCGATAAAAGACACCCACGCGCGTGCAACGCTGGCCGAACAAACTGACGGCCTCGAAGAAAAAGTCGTTTTGGCAGCCGACTCGCTCTCACAGCACGTACGGGAAAGGATCCTCGGATGACTGCAACTGTGCTCTCCGGCAAACCCCTCGCCAAACTCATACAGCAAAAGGCCCAGAAAGAAGCCAAAGCGCTGGCCGAAGAAGGCGTACGCCCGACCCTCGCCGTCGTAGTCGCGACCGAGGACAGCTCGACCCACTGGTATGTGCGATCCATTGAGCGCGCCACAGAACATGCCGGCATCGACTGCAGGGTCATAGACCTCGGCCCCGACGCGACAGAGCAGGTACTGATTTCCGTCCTGAAGGACATCAGCGCGGAGCCTTCCGTCAACGGAATCATCCTGCAGACTCCCCTTCCCGCCGGTGTAAGAAGCCAGGAGCTGGTCAGGCACATCGCCCCCGAAAAGGATATCGATGGCGCTAACCCCTTAAGCCTGGGGCTACTCGCCGTGGGCCAACGTGCCTTCGCCCCCGCTACAGCACGCGCGGTCATAGAAATCCTGGACCACTTTGACGTTCCGCTGACGGGCCGCAGCGTGGTGGTAGTAGGGCGTTCAGCAGTGGTTGGTAAGCCGCTGTCCCTCCTGCTGCTGCAGAAGGACGCCACCACCACAGTCTGCCACTCGCGGTCGGGCCCCCTTGCGAAGTACACCAAGACTGCCGACATCGTGGTTGTCGCTGCCGGCCGCACCGGTCTCCTCACAGGGGCGGATGTTGCTGACCACTCGGTGGTCATCGATGTTGGTACCAACGTGCTTTCCGATGGCTCACTCGTCGGCGATGTCGACGAAGCCAGCGTCCAGGCCGTTGCCGCTGCACTGACACCAGTCCCCGGCGGCGTCGGCTCAGTGACCACATCCCTGCTTCTTCTCCACACCGCAGAAGCGGCACGGGAGCAGTCGCGCGCAGCCCGATTGCCTGTACTCACCTAATGACCGAGACAGTCACGGCAGGCCTCGCTGCGCCACATTCCACCAGCACCAACAGCTGCACGAAGGTCGTGGGAGACTGGACCGCGCTCATCCCAGGCGACTTCGTCACAGTGCTGGAATCGTACACGGTTCCCTACACCGGCTGGATTGACGACGTGACCGAGGACGGCACCATCATCTGGCTGGTTCTGGCCGCAGGCCGCGGCCGTCGTATGTTCTTCCGCCACGACGGTGACCTCATCACGGTCGAGGTTCCACACGCCGGGAGTTGAGCGGCCGACGGTGAGCACGAAACGACCGCATACTTTTGAAGGAAGAGCCAATGGCCTCTAAAGCCCCCCGCCACAATATCGATGAGTCAAAGCTGACCGTCGGCAAACCCAAAACCAAGGCCGTGGGCATCCCGGCAGTGGCCAACGCACTGAAAATATCCCTTGAGCAAATGGGGCCGCTCCGGAGCGTGCAGACCCTCATGGCGGTCAACCAGATCGACGGCTTTGACTGCATGGGCTGCGCTTGGCCAGAACACGACAAGCGCAATGCGGCGGAATTCTGCGAGAACGGTGCCAAGGCGGTGGCGGAGGAGGCCACACGCCGCCGCGTCACTCCGGAATTCTTCGCCCGGCATTCGATTGCCGACTTGAAGACACGGGATGACTACTGGCTTGGGCAGCAGGGCAGGCTGACGCACCCGATGGTGCTGGACGAGGGCGCAACCCACTACAGGCCGATCGAGTGGGACGACGCCCTGGAACTGATCGCCCAGGAACTCAGGGGCATGGATGACCCTGACCAGAGCGTCTTCTACACGTCCGGAAGGACATCCAACGAGGCGGCATTTGTGTACCAGCTGCTCGTACGCGGGGTGGGCACGAACAACCTCCCGGACTGTTCGAACATGTGCCACGAGTCTTCCGGGTCGGCCTTGGTGGAGACCATTGGCATTGGCAAAGGATCGGTCAGCCTCAAGGATCTGGAAACGGCCGCCCTGATTTTCGTTGCCGGCCAGAATCCGGGCACCAATCACCCGCGCATGCTCAGCGCCTTGGAAAAGGCCAAGAAAAACGGGGCAGCCATCGTATCGATCAATCCGCTCCCCGAGGCGGGGCTGTTTCATTTCGAGAACCCGCAGACCGTCTCAGGGACGCTGCTTGGCACCCAACTGACTGATGATTTCCTTCAGATCAGGGCCGGCGGCGACCAGGCACTGTTCCAAGGCCTGGGAAAATACCTGCTGGAAGCGGAACGTGCAGGCAGGAACGGCCCTGGCTTAGCAACGGTTTTGGACCACGACTTCATCGACAACCACACAGTCGGCCTCGATGCCTACCTTGCGCAGTTGGAACAGGTCCGCTGGGACGACATCATCGAGGCTAGCGGCCTCACCATGGAACAGATCGCGGCCACCGGCGAACGTCTCCTGGCGTCAGGCTCAACCATCGTCTGCTGGGCAATGGGCCTGACACAGCACAAGCATTCAGTGCCCACTCTCCGCGACGTGGTCAACGTCCTGCTGCTTCAGGGCAACATCGGTAAGGCGGGAGCGGGGGTTTGCCCCGTTCGTGGACACTCCAATGTCCAAGGCGACCGGACCATGGGCATCTTCGAACAGATGCCGGAGAGTTTCCACGACAGGCTCGACCAGGAATTCCAGTTCCGTTCACCCCGGGCCCACGGCTACGACACGGTCGCTGCAATCCGGGCCATGCGCGACGGCAAGGTCCGGCTATTCGTGGGCATGGGCGGGAACTTCGTCCGGGCGGCACCCGACTCGGAGGTTACCGAGCAGGCGCTGGCCAATACCCATTTGACGGTCCAGATTTCGACGAAACTGAACCATTCCCACGTGGCAACAGGAAAGCGCGCCCTGATTCTCCCGACCCTTGGCCGTACGGAGAGGGACACCCAGCAGTCTGGCGACCAGAGGGTGACCGTGGAGGATTCGATGAGCGCTGTTCATGCATCCCGCGGCCGGCTCAAGCCCGCGAGCGACCAATTGATGTCCGAGGTAGCCATCGTCTGCAACCTCGCCCACAAGGTGTTCACGGACGCTTCCGGACTCCCCCGCCCCAACACACCGGTAACTAACTGGCTCGCGCTTCGGGACGATTACTCCCGGATCAGGAAGCACATCGAGGCTGTCATCGATGGCTTCGAGAACTTCGAGGAGAAAATTCAGAACCCCGGCGGATTCATCCTGCCCCACCCGCCCCGGGACAGCAGGGAATTCAAGACGCGCTCCGGCAAGGCGCACTTTACCTCGAACGCCCTGGAGTACCTTCGGGTCCCACCCGGCCGGCTGATCCTGCAGACGCTTCGTTCCCACGACCAGTACAACACCACCATCTACGGCAAGGACGACCGGTACCGCGGAATACACGGCGGCAGGCGTGTAGTACTGGTCAATGAAGCGGACATAGCCGAAATGGGCTACGCGGACGGGGACATGGTCGATCTGGTCTCGGAGTTCCGTGGAACGGAACGCCGGGCGGAGAGTTTCCGCATCGTGTCCTACTCGACACCTAGGGGTTGCGCAGCCTCCTACTACCCGGAAACCAACGTGCTGGTGCCGCTGGACTCGGTGGCGGACACCAGCGGAACCCCGACGTCCAAGTCCGTCATTGTCAGGCTGGAGCCGGCGGGAGGGCGCACGCATGGGTAACGATCTTGACGTCGGACTGCACAGCATCGGATTGCACGGTACCCGGCTGGACAGCAAGGGGGTGGACAGCAAAGGGGTGGACCGCCCACGGGTAGAGCGGGCGGTCCGTGAGTTCCTCCTCGCCGTCGGCGAGGACCCTGACAGGCCTGGCCTGGCGGAGACTCCGGCACGTGTGGCACGTGCCGCCGTCGAAATGTACGGTGGCCTTCACGAGGATCCCGCATCGATCCTGAATAAGACGTTCGACCTCGGCCATGAGGAACTGGTCCTCGTCAAGGACATTCCTTTCTACTCCACCTGCGAGCACCACTTGGTGCCCTTCCACGGGGTGGCCCACGTTGGCTATATCCCTTCAGCCGAGGGACTGGTAACGGGCCTGAGCAAACTGGCCAGGCTGGTGGATGCGTTCGCGCGGAGGCCACAGGTGCAGGAACGGCTGACAACCCAAGTGGTGGATGCCGTCGTCTCTGCCCTCCGCCCGCTCGGCGCGATTGTCGTGGTGGAATGCGAGCATCTCTGCATGTCCATGAGGGGCGTCAGGAAACCGGGCGCAAAAACCATCACTTCCGCGGTACGGGGTGAGCTGCGCTTGCCGGCGGCCCGGGCCGAGGCGCTCAGCCTGATCATGGGCCGCTAAGGAAACGGTGTAATCAACCACACATGCCTTCCGCTTGATATATCTTTGCGATATATTATAAATATCAGTCGTCGCTGCCCCGGTTTTCTCTACGCAGAGAGGCCGGACTGCCTGCAAAGCCGGACCGATGCTTGGAGCACGGCGCCGGGGCCTCATGGCCAGTGTCATGGAAAGCGATGTCGTTTCCCGTAAACGGTGTTTCGGTTGGCCTGAATACCTGGGGAGGTAAGCGCCGAAACACCGCTTTCGGGAAACGAACCGATAGAAATCCATTTCAGCAACGAGGGAACGACCAGTGGTAACTCAAGCCCTTCCAATTGCCGACAGGCCTGGCAAGGACGGCGGGCGGGCCGCGGACGGGGAACACACCTGGGCGGAAGCGCGCCGGTTGGCTTTTGATTGCGCCAGGCCTCTCGGACCAGAACGGATTCCGCTGCGGGAGGCGAACGGAAGAACGCTGGCGGCTGACCTCGTCGCACTTCAGGAGATGCCCCACTACGCCTCCTCCGCAATGGATGGCTGGACGGTTAATGGCGCCGGCCCTTGGGTGCTGACCGAACCAGGGAAGCCCCTCGGCAGCGGGCAGGCCAGCCCCGTCGTCACCGGCGGAGTAATACCCCCAGGCTCCCAGGCGGTGCTCCGGGTCGAGAGCGGACAGCTTGCGGGCAAAGCGGGCGGCCAGCCCGTGCTGATGGTGGCCGAGGGGGCACCACCCGGTGAACCTCGTTCTGGCCAGCACATCCGCAAGTCGGGCGAGGAAGCGGCAGCAGGTGAAGTCCTGATCCCCGCAGGGACAGCTTTGAACCCTGCCCACATCGCTCTCGCCGCAATTGCCGGGTTCGATCAGCTGGAAGTGCGGGGCAAGCCCCTCGTCAAGATGCTGGTCACTGGATCAGAGGTGGTTACCGCCAGTCTTCCGGCACCGGGAGAGGTCAGGGATGCCTTCGGGCCCCAGATCAGCACAGTCATCCAGATGCTCGGAGGCGTCCCGGGGTCGCTGATCCGCATCGGGGACTCCTACGAGGAATGGCTTACAGCACTTGGGGCCCTTGAAGCGCCGATGGGGCAGTGGTCCGACGTGATCGTTACCACAGGCGGCACCGGGCGCTCCGGCGCAGACCATTTCCGAACTGCCACCGCGGCGCTCGGCGGACGGCTGCTGATTGACGGCATCGCCATGCGGCCCGGCCACCCGGCCGCCCTGGCGAAACTGCCCAACGGCCGTTTCGTCGTCGGACTCCCGGGCAACCCGCTGGCCGCCTTAATGGCCCTCTTCACCATTGGCGCTCCGCTCCTGGCCGCACTGGGCCACCAGCCCCTTGCCGACATCTGCCGGCTACCTTGCGGCACGGTCATCGACTCCCACGCGGCGTCCACACGGCTTATGCCCTTCAAGTGGATCAACGGCCTTGCGACTCCGGTCCGCTACACCGGCCCCGGCATGATGCGGGGCCTGGCCTCGGCCGACGGGGTAATGGCGGTCCCGTCGCGCGGCGTTCAGTTAGGGGAGCCGGTTCCGGTATTCGCCCTCCCCTGGCGCCCGGAGCTGCACAATACACCGGCATGGCCATGAGGATCAGATGAGAACGAACAGGCGAGGAGTATTCACGACGTGGCACGCATGACCCAACGGCGAAAGGTCCACCGGTACCTCCTGGACGGCTCCGCGGCCGCCGTCGAATACCCCGTGCGGCTCAGGGAGGACGTGCTGGCGGCCGAGGAACCGCTGGAAATCCGTTTCGGCAGCATGTCCTTTGCCGTGACCATGCGGACACCCGGCGACGATTTCGACCTCGTGGCCGGCTTTCTGGTCTCTGAAGGCATCATCAGCTGCCAGTCGGATCTGGCGTCGCTCCGCTTTTGCTCAGGTGAGGATGAACTGGGCAGGCAAACGTTCAACGTCGTTGAAGCCCAGTTCCGTCCCGGCCTGTCGCTGCCGGATACCGGCCGGCACATTTACACCTCCAGCTCCTGCGGCATCTGCGGCAGCACGTCCATCGAAGCCGTGCGCAAGACCCTCACCTTCGGCCTCGAGCAAGACCAGCTGCGGGTGCCGGTTGACGTACTGGCGCGGCTCCCGGAACAGTTGCGCGAAGCCCAGGCGCTGTTCGATAAAACCGGAGGCGTCCACGCGGCAGGGCTGTTCAGAATCACCGACGGCGGTGAGGCCGAGCTGCTGTGCCTCCGTGAGGACGTGGGCCGCCACAACGCGGTGGACAAGGTGATCGGGTGGGCACTGCGTGAAGGGCGTCTGCCCTTGCGCGGAACGGTCCTGCAGGTCTCTGGCAGGGCGTCCTTTGAGCTCGTTCAGAAGGCAGCTCTTGCCGGCATCCCCGTGTTGGCGGCGGTCAGCGCACCCTCAAGCCTGGCGGCGGACCTCGCTGCCGAGACCGGCATGACTCTTGTGGGTTTCAGCCGGGGCAAGAGCCTCAACGTGTACGTAGGCGAAGAACGGCTGGCACCGCCGCTGAACAACTGAAAGGAAACCAGTGGCTGATATTGAAGTAATCGGGGCTGTCCTCACCGCCGATCCCATCTCAGAGGACGATGCCCTTGCCGCGGTCGAGGGTCCCGAGGCGGGCGCCGTTGTCAGCTTCCGAGGGGTTGTCCGCAACCACGACGAGGGTAAGGCCGTTGAGCGCCTGAGTTACACGGCGCATCCCACTGCGTCGAAGGCCATGCTGGAGGTTGTGGCCACCCTCCTCGACGAATACTCGGAGGAGACCGGCCACCCCGTGCGCATTTGGGCTGCCCACCGCACCGGCACCCTTGAGGTCGGTGACGTGGCCCTGGTGTGCGCCGTATCCGCCGCTCACCGCCGCCAGGCATTCACCATCTGCTCCGAGCTAGTAGACCGCATCAAGGCCGGCGTGCCGATCTGGAAGGAACAGCTCTTTAGCGACGGATCGGTCGAATGGGTTGGCGCGAACGAGCCGATGTCACGCCGCACGCGAAAGCTCCCACCGACACCAACAACAACAAATTAGGAGAAAGATGACTTCGAACATCTCTGCGCCTGCCGTGTCCACGACACAGTCCGGCGCTCCTGTCACGTCCGATGCCCATTCCAAGGCTGTCGGCGCCGACGGCGCCATCATCCTCACGGACCACTACCTG
>NZ_JAFHKT010000086.1 GCF_017052465.1 Arthrobacter pascens | reverse complement strand
TTAAGTCCTCCGCGCGACTCTTAGAACACAAAGCACCACCGTCCACACCGGACCTAACGATCTAGAGGGGATCCTGATCATGAAGCGAATAGAAGCATCCAGGATCCACAACAGTCAGCGGATTCACGCACTGGCCAACAACGCCGGACCCGCGGCAACCCAGGAGTTGAAGCCCTCCACACTGACTGACGATCACTGGGGCCA
>NZ_JAFHKT010000085.1 GCF_017052465.1 Arthrobacter pascens | reverse complement strand
CGGCGTGCTGGAGTCCTTCACCGGTGAGGGTGGTGCGGCCGGCGGTGGCGCCGATGATGAAGCCGCGGGTCATCTGGTCCGCGGCTGCCCAGAAGGCGTCGCCGGTGCGCTGGAAGCCGAACATGGAGTAGAACACGTAGATCGGGACCAGCGGCACGCCGTGGGTGGCGTAGGCGGTGCCGGCGGCGGTGAACGCTGCCACGGCGCCGGCTTCGTTGATGCCGGGGTGGATCAGCTGTCCCTGCGCGGATTCCTTGTAGGCCAGGACCAGATCGCGGTCCACGGACAGGTAGTTCTGGCCCTTGGGGTTGTAGATCTTCGCCGTCGGGAAGAACGCGTCCATGCCGAACGTGCGGGCCTCATCCGGGATGATCGGCGCGATGTGCTTGCCGAAGTTCTTGTCCCGCATCAGGTCCTTGAGCAGCCGGACGAACGCCATGGTCGTCGCGGCCTGCTGCTTGCCCGAGCCGCGCTTGGCGACCTCGTAGGTTTTCGGGTCCGGCAGGGTGATGTCGGAGTGCTTGGACCGGCGCTCCGGCACGGCACCGCCCAGGGCGGCGCGGCGTTCCAGCATGTACTTGATTTCCGGCGCATCCGTTCCCGGGTGGAAGTACGGCGGCTGGTACGGGTCCTTCTCGAGCTGTTCGTCCGTGAGGGGGATCCGCAGGTGGTCGCGGAACTTCTTCAGGTCGTCCAGGGTGAGTTTTTTCATCTGGTGGGTGGCGTTGCGGCCTTCGAAGTGCGGGCCGAGTCCGTAGCCCTTGACCGTTTTGGCCAGGATCACGGTGGGCTTGCCCTTGAATTCGGTCGCTGCCTTGTATGCGGCGTAGACCTTGCGGTAGTCGTGGCCGCCGCGCTTGAGGTTCCAGATCTGGTCATCGGTGAGGTCCGCGACCATGTCCTTGGTCTGCGGGGTCTTGCCGAAGAAGTGCTCGCGGACGAACCCGCCG
>NZ_JAFHKT010000084.1 GCF_017052465.1 Arthrobacter pascens | reverse complement strand
GCAGAACAGCTGACGGGCACCGACCGCTGATCGGGCCTGTCGAGATTCCGGTTTCGAAAAGCTCAACCACCGGTGGGGGCGCACGTGCGTGACGCGATCGTGGTCGCGGCCACCTCCGACCGCGGTTCGGCCATGGCGAGTTCTTGGTGCCGGCCCGCAACGACCGCTGATACGTCCTGACTCGAGTCCGGGTGAGTCACCATCATACTACGGAGCCTCTGATCGCGCCTGGCGCGCTCCAGGTGCCGGCCGCTTGCTGACTGTGAGACCCGGTCAGGCAGCGTAGTTGCCGTGGCGGAGGGCTTCACGCTTCGCCCTGCTCCATCCTGG
>NZ_JAFHKT010000083.1 GCF_017052465.1 Arthrobacter pascens | reverse complement strand
CGTGTTCTACTCCATGTTCGGCTTCCAGCGCACCGGCGACGCCTTCTGGGCAGCCGCGGACCAGATGACCCGCGGCTTCATCATCGGCGCCACCGCCGGCCGCACCACCCTCACCGGTGAAGGACTCCAGCACGCCGACGGCCACTCCCCCATCCTCGCCGCCACCAACCCGGCAGTGGTCACCTACGACCCCGCCTACGGCTACGAAATGGGACACATCGTCCGCGACGGCCTTGAGCGCATGTACGGGCCGGGCTCCGCTAGCGGAACCAATGCAGACCGGAACCTGATGTACTACATCACGGTCTACAACGAACCCATCACCCAGCCAAACGAACCCGAGAACCTCGATGTCAACGGTGTGCTGAAGGGCATCTACCGGGTATCGGCGTCGGCAGCTGAAGGTCCCAGGAGCCAGATCCTGGCCTCGGGTGTCTCGGTGCCGTGGGCGCTGGAGGCCCAGCGGATCCTGGCCGAGGACTGGGGCGTCTCCGCGGACGTCTGGTCGGTCACGTCCTGGAACGAGCTGCGCCGCGACGGGCTCGCCGCCGAGGAGGAAGCGTTCCTGAACCCCGGCGAACCGGCCCGGGTGCCGTTCGTCGCCCGGCAGCTGGCCGACGCACAGGGCCCTGTCGTGGCGGTCTCGGACTACATGAAGGCAGTCCCGGACCAGATCCGCCAGTTCCTGCCCCATCAGTTCGCTTCGCTCGGCGCGGACGGCTTCGGCTTCTCCGACACCCGCGCCGCCGCACGCCGCTTCTTCAAGAACGACACCCACTCGATCGTCGTGAAGACGCTGCAGCTGCTCGCGGCGAGGGGCGAAGTCGAGGAGGGCGCGCCGTCGTACGCCATGGACCGCTACAAACTCCTGGACGTCAACGCCGGCACCACCGGCGGAGCAGGCGGCGAGTCCTAACTGTTGGCTCAACCAGCGATAACGCAAACGACGGCGGCCCCCACCTTCCGGTGGGGGCCGCCGTCGGGCGTTTCGTAAAAATGAGTCAGGTGGAGGTGAGGGCCCCGCGCCGGTCGACGATGAAGCCGGTGGCGGCGCTCTCCCGCACCGCGGTGATGCCCGCGACTACTGCCTTGATGTTCTGGAAACTGGGTGAAACCGCAACCAGGGTGCCATCGTCAGCCTTCAGCCTGAAACGGAATGCACCCTGTCCCGCGCTCACTATTTCGAATGTTCCTGCCATCTGTACTCCTTCTGCCGGCCGCGTCATTGCAGCCGAATGTGACCCCCCAATTGCCAACACGACATATACGAGGTTAGCGGCCACTAACTGGGCTAGCCACCCCTACTAACCGGTAGTTTCCCCCGGCAACGCCCGTCTAAGGTGGTGACATGGCAGACTTTCCGGCGCCGGCCACCACCGCCGTCCTACTGGCCGCGGGGGCCGGCACCAGGCTGGGCCGCGGCCCGAAGGCTCTACTGCCGTTCCGCGGACGCACCCTTGTTGAAGTGCTGGCCGACGTACTGTCCGACGGCGGCTGCCGTGAGGTGGTGGTGGTACTCGGCGCAGGCGCCCAGGCGGTGCGGGCATCCACCGATCTGCACCAGCACGCCGTGGTGGAGAACCCGGCGTGGCCGTCCGGCATGGGGAGCTCGTTGCGGCTGGGCCTCGCCAGTGCCCGGCCCGGGGACCATGTGCTGGTGGCGCTCGTGGACCAGCCGGGACTGACGCCGGACACAGTTGGGCGCCTGGTACGGGCGCACCGGCCCGGGCGGGTCACGGCCGCCGCCTACCCCGACGCCGCAGGTGAACTCCGGCGCGGGCATCCGCTGCTCCTCGACGCCTCGCTGCGCTCAGATGCTGCGGACTCGGCGGCGGGCGACGCCGGCGCGCGGCACTTCCTCCAGGCCCACCCCGAACTGATTGACCTGGTGGACTGCAGCGCGCCTCCGGGCTCAGGCCAGTCCGGCGGGGAAGACCTCGATACCCCGGACCAGCTGCACCTGCTTGGCTAGTGCCGCTGCTGCAGCGTCCCCGCTGCGAGAAGTTCCTGCAGTCCCTCTTTGAAGCGGGCCCTACCGCCATGGGCAGGGTGCCTGATTTTCGGCACGTCGAGGCCGCTGCGGCGGACGCTTTGGTGCGCGACGTTCCCCACTGCCACCACGGTTTCGATGGGAAAAAGCCCGGTGAGGTCCTGCCAGAACGGCGTGCCCAAAGCCGCCTCAGCGGATGTCGGCGTGCGGTTGGACAGCGGCTGTCCGGGCACGTGGGTATGCCACGGGCAGGCGCTCCACAGCACGGGGAGGACGTCGAGCTCGGCCAGGACCTCCCACATTACGGTCGCCGTCGGCTCCGCAGCGACGGCCGCTGCCTCCGGCGGCAGGGCATACCCTTTCCCCGGTCCGAACAGCCCGAAGGGATTGGCGGACCCCTGGAACATGGTGCGGTTGGTAAAGGGAACGCCGGTAATCCTCATGCCGCGGAAACCCGGAGCCTCGCCCACCAGCAGCACCTTCGGTGCCCGGTGCAGCATTTCCCCGAAATACGCCGCCAGGTTTTGCCGGCGCAGGGCATTTGCGGGAGCTGAGTGGTCGAAGAAGTTATTGCACCCGGGTGGGGTTTCCACGGCGGCGAGCCGGTCAATAAAGGCATCAAAGGACGACGACGTCATGCAACGCCCGCTTTCCCCTTCACACAGGACACATCACCAGCGGGGGTGGATTGCCTCGCGGAAGTAGTGGTCGTAGATCCAGCGCACGCCGTCGTCGAATTCCTCGCCCAGGGCGACACCGGCCGCTGCGGCGTTGGACCGCGCCTGCTCCACGTTGCGGGCTCCCGGAATGACCGACGTGACGCCCTCCTGGGCCACGATCCAGGCGATGGCTGCCTGTGCGGTGCTGGCGCCCTCCGGCACCAGCTGCTCAAATTCGGCCACGGCCTTGAGCCCCAGGGCGTAGTCCACGCCGGAGAAGGTCTCGCCGACGTCGAAGGAATCGCCGCTGCGGTTGAAATTCCGGTGGTCATCATCGGCGAACGAGGTGCCCTTGGTGTACTTGCCTGACAACAGCCCCGAAGCGAGTGGCACCCGGGCGATGATTCCCACGCCGGCGGCCTTCGCAGCGGGAAGCACCTCGTCCAGCGGCTTGAGCCGGAAGGCGTTGAGGATGATCTGCACGGACGCGGTGCCCTCGTGGCGGATCGCTTCGAGGGCCTCGTCCGTGCGCTCCACGCTGACACCGTAGTTCTTGATGGCGCCTTCGGAGACCAGCGTGTCGAGGGCGTCATAGACCTCGGCGTTGCTGTAAACAGCCGTGGGCGGGCAGTGCAGCTGGACCAGGTCCAGGGAATCGGTGCGCAGGTTGCGCCGGGAACGGTCCACCCACTCGCGGAAGTTGGCGAGGTTGTAGTTTTCCGGCTGCTGCTCCAGCCGGCGGCCCATCTTGGTGGCAACAGTAATGTCCAGCCCGGGGTTGTCCGCCAGGAAAGCCCCGATGGCCTGCTCGCTCCGCCCGTCACCGTAGACGTCGGCGGTGTCGAAGAACGTCACGCCGGCTTCCGCCGAGGCGGCCAGGACGGCCCGGGCCTGTTCCGGGTCAACGTTGCCCCAGTCCGCACCGAGCTGCCACGTGCCGAGTCCGACGACGGAAACATCCCGTCCGGTTTTACCTAAAGTCCGTTGTTCCATCCCCCGACTATATGTTGCCTGTAAGGCTCGGCCGTGACGGTGACGGGACGAGTCCCGCCTCCTTCAGGCCCAGGTAGATCTTGTCCCGCGCGATTGGCAGTTCGGCGAACCGCAGGCCGGTGGCGTTCCTGATGGCATTGGCCAGGGCAGGCGCCACGGGGTTGAAGGGGCTCTCGCTCATGGACTTCGCACCGAGCGGTCCCAGTTTGTCGTTGGTCTCGGCGAAGTACACCTCGCTCCGCGGCACGTCCGCGAAGGACGGGATGTGGTACTGGCGGAGGATGTCCGTGGTGACCCGTCCGCCGTCGTCCACCCTGACTTCTTCATACAGCGCGGCGCCCAGCGCCTGCGCGATCCCGCCTTCGATCTGGCCGCGGCACTGCCGCGGATTCACCACGACGCCGGCGTCCGCAGCCTGCACGCTCTGCAGGATCCGCAGCTCTCCGGTGCCGGTGTTGATGGCAACCCGGAAACCGTGGACGTTGAACGCGACGGACCGGGGCGTGCCGCCCCAGCGCCCTTCCGCGACCAGCTCGACGCCGGCTTCCGCGGCTTCGCGCGCGAGTTCTGTCAGCGGCACGCGGGTCCCCTCGCACAGCACGGCATCGCCGTCGAGCACGCAGCCCGACGCCTGGACCTGGCGGACTCCTGCGGCGAAAGCACGGATCCGTACCGCCAGTTCCTCTGCCGCGGCGAGCGTCGCCTTGCCGGCCACGACCGTTCCGGACGACCCGAAGGCGCCGGTGTCGTGCTCGACCAGGTCCGTGTCCGACTGCCGCACGTTAACCTGCCCCGCGGTGGTGGACAGCGCCGAGGCCGCGAGCTGGGCGTGGACCGTGGTGGTGCCGTTGCCGAATTCGGCGGTCCCGACGTCGGCCGCGTACGTCCCGTCCGGCAGGAGCCTGAGCTTCGAATGGGCGAAGTGCCCGCGCGGCGGGACGGTGTCGATCATGGACAGCGCGGTGCCCTCGCCGGTGACCCAGTCCGGCCCCAGGTCGTCCAGCCCGGCCGCACGGTACCGCTCGCGGCCCCGCTCCAGGGCGTCCTGCACCAGCCGGGTGCACTGGTCCAGCCCGTAGCTGCCGTAGTGGACGTCCTCTTCCGGCTCGGAATGCGTGGAGAGCATGTCGTCACCCTCGCGGACCATGTTGCGGCGGCGGAATTCGAGCGGATCCATGCCGATGCCTGCGGCCAGTTCGTCGATCCCGGATTCAATGGCGAAGATCATCTGGCTCAGGCCGTAGCCGCGGAAGGCACCGGCGGGAACCGTGTTGGTGTACACCGCCTGGGCATCGACCTTCTTGTTCGCGCACTTGTACACGGCCAAGGACTCCCCGCACCCGTGGAACATGACACCCGGAGCATGGTTCCCGTAGGCGCCGGTGTTGGTGAGCACCTCCAGCTGCAGGGCCGTGAGCCGGCCGTCGTTCGTGGCGCCGGCCTTGAGCCTGATGGTGAACGGGTGCCGGGTGGTGCTGGCCGTGAACTGCTCGGTCCGGGTGAACTCCAGCTGCACCGGCCGTTTCAGCTTCAGGGCCGCGAGCGCCACGAGGTCCTCGGTGAGCACTTCCTGCTTGCCGCCGAACCCGCCGCCCACACGGCCCGCCACCACGTGGACTTGCTCCTCCGGCAGCGAGAAGAGGCGGCAGAGCGTGCGCCGCACCAGGAACGGGACCTGGCTCGATGTACGGATGTGCAGCCGGCCCTCCCCGTCCACGGAGGCGATGGAAGAGTGTGTTTCGAGCGCCACGTGCTGCACCCGCTGCGTCCGGTACGTCTGCTCGTGGATGACGTCGGCCTCCGCGAACCCGGCCTGCACACTGCCGAGTTCGGAGTGCAGTTCGGCCACCACGTTCTCCTTCGGGCGGCTGATCCTTGCCGTGGCGCCGTCCTTGTCGCCGTGGATCGCCGGCGCTCCGGGCAGAAGGGCGTCCTGCGGCGTGAACACCGCCGGCAGTTCCTGGTACTCCACGTCCAGCGCCCGGACACCGGCTTCCGCTGCCTGGACCGATTCGGCCACGACGGCGGCAACGCGCTGGCCGCGGAACCTCACCACGTCATCCAGCAGGCGGGTGTCATCGGGGTCGTCGGTATAGAGCTCGTGCTGGGCCGTGGAGAACAGCTGGGCCGGCGCATCCTCATGGGTGAAGACGGCCACCACCCCGGGAACGTTCAGGGCCGCGGCCTTGTCGATCGAGATCACCCGGGCATGGGCATGCGGGGAACGGAGGAGCTTCAGGTGCAGCAGTCCCTGAAGTTCGTCCGCCGGGACGTCCAGCGTGTAGCGGGCCTGGCCGGTGACCACCGCGCGGCTGGCCGGGGCTGGCACGTCGTCCCCGAGCTGCCCCGGCGTCGGCTCCGGCTGGCCTTCACCGGCGACGCCGGATCCCGGGCCCCGCGGGTCGGGATGCCCCTCGTGCCCGCAGATGGCGTCCCCGATGGCGCGGTAGCCGGTGCAGCGGCAGAGGTTGCCTTTGAGGTTGCGGGGCAGGTTCTCCTTCTGGGATTCGTCGAAGGTCGCGGCGGTCATCACCATGCCGGCGGTGCAGAACCCGCACTGGAAGCCCTGCCGGTCCAGGAACTGCTGCTGCATCGGATGCAGGCCGGCACTGCCCGCGGTACCTGCCAGCCCCTCGATGGTGGTCACGGCATGGCCTTCGGCGCGCACTGCCGGGTAGATGCAGCTGTGCACGGGCGTGCCGTCCACGTGCACCGTGCAGGCTCCGCAGTCGCCGCCGTCGCAGCCCTTCTTGACGCCCAGGGTGCCCTGCTCGCGCAGGAATGTGCGCAGGCATTGGCCCGGGCGGGGTGCGGTTTGGGCGGGTACTCCGTTGATGTCGATGGTCATGCTCAGGTGTCTTTCTTCGCGGCGGTCGGGGTGCGGGCGGCGTGCCGTTCCGGCGGCCAGAAATCGCCGGCCGCCACCAGGGGCTGGGCACCCTCCGGTGCGGCAAGCTCGCCGCGGATCTCCTCGGCCAGCCGGTAGGTCATGTCGCGGCGCCACGCGGGAAGCCCGTGGATGTCGTCGTGGTACAGGGCGTCCGGGATCGCCTCGTCCAGCCCGGAGGCGAGTTCGGCGGCGTCCGGCACCTGGCCGAAGCGCAGCTGCACCGGCCGTTTCGTCGCAGCCGTGACCGTGAGCGTCAGCTGCCCGCCGGCGTCGAGCCGTCCAATGAGCAGCACACCGGACCGCCCGAGGTTGCTGAGGGAGAGGCGGCGGAACGCCACGCGTGAGGACAGGGCAGACGCAGGAAGCCTGATGCTGCGCAGCAGCTCCCCGGGCGCCAGGGCGTTCTGCCCGTCCCCCGTCACCAGGTCCGTGACGGCCAGCTCCCTGCTGGCGCCGTCCGGACTGAGGATGGTGGCTGTGCCGTCGAGTCCTGCGCAGAGCGAGATCATCGGCCCTGCCGGGAGGGAGGTGCAGAGGTTGCCGCCCACCGTGGACATGTTCCACACCTTGAAGGACGCCACGAAGGACTCGCAGCACGGGCGGATGAGGTCGAGGCCGGGCCACCCTGCTGCGGATCCGCTGGCAGCTTGCGGCGAGTCCGGAAGGGCATACAGCTCCGCGACCGTGCACGTGGCGGCGAGCTCGATCCCTTCGTCCGTCACCGTGATGGCGGGCCAGTCCGCCGAGCCAAGGTCCAGCAGGCGCCGGAGCGGCTCGGACCCGAAGGCGTAGCTGCCGTAGGAGAAGAGGACGGTGCCGCCGGCCAGCCAGGCGTCGCCGTCGCGCCATTCGGCCGGATCGGTGGTGCGGACCACGGCCTCGATGGTGTTCATGTCCATGGCGTCCCGTGTTTTTCTGTAGAGGTGGCTGTGGAGGTGTCTGCTGTGAAGGTGTCTGCGATGAGGTGGTGGATGGGGCCGGCACCGTCCCGCAGCGGGGCGCAGGCGGGCACTCCCCTGCCGGCGGCGATCAGTTCGGCCGTGATCGAAACGGCCACCTCCGCCGGCGTGACGGCTCCAAGGTCGAGCCCGATCGGGGAATGCAGGCGGCCCAGGTGTTCGGGGGCAACGCCCAGGGTGAGGAGTTCGTCCACGCGCTGGCGGTGGCTGCGCCGCGAGCCCATGGCTCCCACGAAGGCAATGTCCAGCGCCAGCGCCTGTTCCAGCAGTGGTATATCGAACTTGGGGTCGTGGGTGAGGACGCAGATGGCGGTACGCGGGTCAATTCTTCCGGCGGCCGCCTCGGCCGCCAGGTAGCGGTGCGGCCAGTCCGCCACCACATCATCGGCCATCTCAAAGCGGGTTTGGGCAGCAAACGCCGGGCGCGCGTCCACGAGCGTTACGCTGTACCCGAGCAGCTTCGCCGCCGGAACGAGGGCCGCCCCAAAGTCGTTGGCGCCGACCACCAGCATGCGCGGCGGCGGCAGGCGGCTTTCCACGAGGAGCGTGACGGGCTCCGGCCGGAGGACGTCTGCGTCCTCCGGGCGGTCTCCTCGGACGGGTGTCGCAGTGAGGCAGCCTCCGGCCGGGGCGAGCCGGACCAGGCCGGTACGTCCACCGCGCAGCAAAGGGTCCAGCTGTGCTGCTGCCGCCTCCAAGGCGCGGCCGGTGGCGGTCTTGGCATCCACTCCTTTTTGCGGGCCGTGCTGCGGACCGTCCAGGCCGAGGAGCGCCGCCAGCGCGGCGGACTCCGCCGCCTTGAACGTGGACGGGTCAGGAATGAGGACGGCGCCGCTCCCGTTGCGGTCCACCCTGCGGATAAGGGCCAGGGGGCTCTCCGGGGCCTGCCGCTGCAGCAACTCGCCGAAGTTGGGAACTCCGAGCGCGTCCATCGGTTCGATGTGGACCTCAAGCTGGCCGCCGCAGGTGAGTCCAACCGCGAAAGCATCAGCAGAACTGTAGCCAAAGAGCTCAAGCCGCGTGCCGCCGTCGCGCAATGCCTCCAGCGCGGCCTCAACGACCGCCCCCTCCACGCACCCGCCGGAGAGGCTGCCGAGGACGTCGCCTGACTCGGACACCATCATGGAAGTGCCCATGGGGCGCGGCACGGAGCCGCTGGTACCCACCACGGTGGCAACAGCGCACCGTTGTCCTGAGGCCGCCGGCAGCCAGCCGGCGAGGGAAGGCATCAGGTCCAGCATGGCTGCACTCCCTTTTCCTGGGCTGCGATAGTTTCCATATTCTCGTTCCTATCAGTGGCCGGGGGAAGCACCGGCGGTTGTGGCGGGGCGTCAGTTTGGTTGCGGTTTGGTGGGTTCATGTGCGGGGACGGGTTTCACGGGGGTGGACCGGGACAGGCCCCATCTGCCTGCCCCGGTCCGGTCTTTGCCGGCCCCTACGCGCCGAGCAGCGCGCTGACGGGGCCGCGGGCGAAGTAGACCAGGAATCCCGCGGTCACCACCCACATGAGCGGATGGATCTTCTTCGCCTTGCCGGAGGCAGCTCCGATCACCACCCAGGACACGAAGCCCACGCCGATGCCGTTGGCGATCGAGTAGCTCAGCGGCATGGTGACGATCGTCAGGAAGGCGGGCAGCGCCACAGCGAACTTGGTGAACTTGATTTCGCGGATCTGCGCCATCATCATCGCGCCCACCACAACCAGCGCCGCCGCTGCCACTTCCAGCGGCACCACGCTGGTGAGCGGGGTGAGGAACATGGAGCCGAGGAACAGGACGCCGGTGACTACCGAAGCCAGTCCCGTGCGGGCGCCTTCCCCGATGCCCGCCGCTGAGTCGATGTAGACGGTGTTGGAGGATCCGGACGTCGCGCCGCCCGCCACTGCCCCGACGCCTTCCACGATGAAGGCCGACTTGAGCCGCGGGAAGGTCCCGTCCTTGTGAGCCACGCCGGCGCTCTTGGCCAGGCCAGTCATGGTGCCCATGGCGTCGAAGAAGTTGGTGAACACCAGGGTGAAGACCAGCATGGTGGCGGCGAGCGCACCGATCCGGCCGAAGGCACCGAAGAGGTCGAACTGGCCCACCAGGCCAAGGTCCGGCGCGGAGACCAGCTGGCCCGAGAGGACCGGCGTGTTCAGATGCCAGCCGCCCGGATTTGCCTTGGTGGCCGGCCCGATGTGGAACACGGCCTCGACGACGGCGGCCAGCACAGTGGTGGCCACGATGCCGATCAGCAGCCCGCCCTGCACCTTGCGGGCGACGAGGATGCCCATCAGCAGCAGGCCCACGATGAACACCAGGGTGGGCACGGAGGTGATGGAGCCGTTGTCGCCCAGCTGGACCGGGGGGCCGCCGGCCGTGGAGCGGACAAAGCCGGAATCCACGAAGCCGATGAAGGCGATGAACAGGCCGATGCCCACGGTGATGGCTGCCTTGAGCTCCCGGGGGACGGCCCGGAAGATCGCGGTCCGAGCGCCGGTGACGCCGAACAGCACGATCAGGATGCCGTTGATGACCACCAGCCCCATGGCCTCGGCCCAGGTGACCTCCTGGATGACGGCCACGGCGAGGAAGGAGTTGATGCCGAGTCCGGCAGCGAGCCCGAAGGGCAGGTTCGCGATCAGGCCGAACAGGATGGTCATGACGCCGGCCGTGAGCCCGGTGACCGCACCGACCTGTGCAGCGGACAGCCAGCCGCCGGCCACGTCTGTTGGTGCGTTGTCTGCGCTGAAGCCGCCCAGGATCAGCGGGTTGAGGATGACGATGTACGCCATGGTGAAGAACGTGACCAGCCCGCCGCGGAATTCGCGTGCCAGGGTTGAGCCGCGTTTGGTGATGTGAAAGAAGCGGTCGAGGAAAGCGTTCGACGCCGGTGGCCGGTTTCCTGCATCCGTTCCGGACTGTGCGGACTGCCTGGCCGGCTTGTGCGTGGCGTGTGTGGTCCCGGTCTCGGGGCCTTCGGGGGTCTTGTCAAGGATGGTCATTGGAACCCCAGGCCCTAGTAGTCGATCCTGGAATCGAGTGTGTTCCAGGTGTTGAACGGCTCGAGAATGGCCGGGGACTGCGTTCCGCCGAGCCCCAGCTTGGAAACCGGCATGAGGGCGTCCCGGTCGGCGTTGTCGAAGTACTCGTAGAAGACGGCGTCGTCGAAGCCGACGGAGGCGGCATCGTGACGGTCTGCCGCGAAGATTACGCGGTCGATGCGCGCCCACAACGCCGAGGCGAGGCACATGGGGCAGGGCTCGCAGCTGCTGTAGAGGGTGGCTCCGCGAAGATCGAAGGTGCCCAGTCCGCTGCAGGCCCGGCGGATTGCCGTGACCTCGGCGTGGGCGGTGGGATCGTTGGTGGCGGTGACGCGGTTGACGCCGTCGAACGCCCGGCCGTCGGCGGTGACAATGACCGCGCCGAACGGCCCCCCGCTGTTAAGGACGTTCGCGGTTGCAAGCTCGATGGACCTGGCCAGGAAATGTTCGGCCGTGACGGTGGTACTCATGATGCGCTCCCTTGGAGTGGAAGCCGGTACCCCGTGGCGGGATCAAACACCAGTTGCGACGGATACCAGGCTTCAGCATGTGCTTTGAAGGTTTAGTTGCGCCTGGTAGATAGCTTCCCGGTCTCCGGGTGCCCGCCTTTGGCAAAATCGAGATTAGCACCGGACTGTGGCCTGCGCCATAGTTTCCGGAAAATTAATTTCGTCATGTGAAATCCGCGTTACTGAGCTTTCACAACGGGTAGTCACACCGGGTGGTCACAATGCGGGCGTTGACGGCAGCCCGCCGCGCCTCCTAGTCTGGGCCCAACCGCCGCACTTCCGGCGGGCCCCTGGATCAGCAGACAGGGCACCACTGAGCTGGCATTTTCACCGGCACGCTCAGACAGGAACCCACCATGACCCCGCCAACGCCGCACCCCGGATCCCGGCTGTGGATCCGCAATCCCCTCGCCGCATTCTCCGCCAACAGCCTCGACGCCTCGGGCGGCGTGGTGGTCTGCGGAGGCAGGATCACCGAAGTGCTGGGCGCCGGCGAACAGCCGTCCGCACCCTGCGAGGAGACCTTCGACGCCGGCGGCCACGTCCTGCTGCCGGGCCTGATCAACACCCACCACCACTTTTATCAAACGCTGACCCGGGCCTGGGGGCCGGTGGCCAACGCTCCCCTGTTTCCGTGGCTGCAGAACCTCTACCCGGTGTGGGCCCGGCTCACCCCGCGGGATCTCGAGCTCGCCGCGACGGTGGCCCTCGCCGAACTGTTGCTCTCGGGCTGCACGACCGCGGCCGACCACCACTACCTGTTCCCGGCAGGCATGGAAGGCGCCATCGACATCGAAGTCGCCGCCGTCCGGCGGCTGGGGATGCGGGCCACGCTCACCCGCGGCTCGATGAGCCTGGGACAGAACGACGGCGGCCTGCCGCCGCAAACGACGGTGCAGGCGCCGGACGTGATCCTGGCCGACAGCGAGCGCCTGATCGGGAAGTATCACGAGCGCGGCGACGGTGCCGTGATACAGATTGCGCTGGCCCCATGTTCGCCGTTCTCGGTGACCAAGGAAGTGATGGCCGACAGCGCACTGATGGCCGAGCGGCTGGATGTCCGCCTGCACACCCACCTGGCCGAGACCCTGGACGAAGAGGAGTTCTGCCGGGAGATGTTCGGGTTGCGCACCGTGGACTACCTGGACAGCGTGGGCTGGCTGACGGCGCGGACGTGGTTGGGGCACGGAATCCATTTCAGCGATGCCGAGATTGCCCGGCTGGGCGCCGCCGGGACCGCCGTCGCGCATTGCCCGACCTCAAACATGCGGCTCGCGTCGGGCACTGCCCGCGTCCTGGAACTCGAGGATGCGGGAGTCCCCGTGGGGCTGGGAGTGGACGGGTCGGCGTCGAACGATGCCTCCAACATGATCCTCGAAGCGCGGCAGGCCCTGTACGTGCAGCGGCTGCGCTACGGGGCGCAGGTGCCGGTGGAGCGGGCGCTGGGCTGGGCCACCCGCGGATCGGCGGCGGTGCTGGGGCGGAGCGACCTCGGCCAGCTGGCTCCCGGCATGCAGGCGGACCTGGCCCTCTTCAGACTGGACGAGCTGCGGTTCTCCGGCAGCCACGATCCGGTCGCGGCCCTGCTGCTGTGTGCCGCGGACCGTGCAGACCGCGTGATGGTGGGCGGGCAGTGGCGGGTGGTGGACGGACAGATTCCCGGGCTGGACATTGCCGGGCTCATCGCGGAGCACTCGGCCGCGGCCCGCCGGCTGGTCAACGGCTGACGCCCCGCCGGCGAACTGCTAGCGTGGCGCCATGAATCCGTCGAAGACGCCGGCCGAGGTCCTCAACATTGACGGCGCCGAGGTTCGCATCTCAAGTCCTGACAAGGTGGTGTTCCCCGGGCCCGGGCTGACGAAGCTGGACCTGGTGCGCTATTACCTGGCCGTCGCGGACGGCGCATTGCGCGGCGCCGGCGGCCGGCCGATGGTGCTCAAGCGTTTTCCGAAGGGCATCGACGCCGAGCCGTTCTTTCAGAAGCGCGTGCCCGAGAACCACCCCGACTTCATCGACACGGCAGTACTGAACTACGCGTCCGGGACGTCGGCTGAGGAGGCCGTCATCCGGGATGCTGCCGGGCTGGCGTGGGTGGTGAATCTTGGATGCCTCGACCTCAACCCGCACCCCGTGCGCGCCGAGGACCTCGAGCACCCCGACGAACTGCGGGTGGACCTGGATCCGATGCCGGGGGTCGACTGGTCCCAGATCGTCGACGTCGCCTATGTGGCGCGGGAGGTGCTCGACGACACGGGGCTGGTGGGATGGCCGAAAACGAGCGGATCGCGCGGACTCCACATCCTGGTGCGCATCGCGCCGCACTGGTCGTACCGGGACGTGCGGCTCGCAGCTGAAACCCTCGCCCGTGAGGTCGAGAACCGCGCTCCGGGCCTCGCCACCGCGAGGTGGTGGAAGGAGGAGCGCGGCGAGAGTGTGTTCGTCGACTTCAACCAGAACGCCAAGGACCGCACCGTGGCATCGGCCTATTCGGTACGGGCCCTGCCGGATGCCCGGGTCTCGACGCCGCTCACATGGGACGAGGTCCGCTCCGCCCGGCCGGAACAATTCACGGTGCGCACAGTGCCCGGGCGCTTCGCAGAGATGGGCGACCCGCACGCCGGCATCGACGAAGCGGTCGGCACACTGGACGGACTCCTCGCGCTGGCGGCCGAGCTCGGTCCCGCCGAGAAGGCGCCACGCAGTGGTGACAGCTCGGGCCGCAGGCAGTCGGTGATGCCGCTCATCGAAGTAGCCCGGACCAAGACCAAGCCTGAGGCCCTCGCGGCGCTCGACGAGTGGAAGTCCCGGCACGCGGACCTCGTCCCGGCCCTGCACCCGGCCGATGTCCTCGTTGATGGCATGCGCGGATCGAGCTCGCTTTGGTACCGGGTGCGGGTAAACCTGCAGCACGTCCCCGAAGCGGAACGTCCACCGCAGGAGGAGCTCATCGCCAACTACGACCCATGGGCAGGCAAGGAGTGGCCGGGGCGCCCAGGGTCCTGACACGCGCCGGCGCAGCCTAGGTGTATTTCCCACGGAGGTTATGAACAGCGTGGCGTGATGTAAGAAACGAGAGCCTCCGCTATCGATTTGGGTTACCACACTCATCTCGACGCCAGGAGGCTCTCGTGTCCTACGTTACCCATGCCAACGCTGACCTGACACCCAAGGCCAGGGGAAAGCTCGCCCGGTTGGTCATCGAGCAGGGCTGGACCCTGCGCCGG
>NZ_JAFHKT010000082.1 GCF_017052465.1 Arthrobacter pascens | reverse complement strand
CGTGGTCTTCGGCACGGTGGTGTTCGCGATGTTCGCCGGCTTCTACTTCTGGTGGCCGAAGTGGACAGGCAAGATGCTCAACGAGCGCCTCGGCAAGATCCACTTCTGGCTGCTGTTCCTGGGCTTCCACGGCACGTTCCTGATCCAGCACTGGCTGGGCGTCGAAGGCATGCCGCGCCGCTACGCCGACTACATGATCGAAGACAACTTCACCTGGATGAACCAGTTCTCCACGATCTCCTCGTTCGTCCTCGGTGCGTCGCTGATCCCGTTCTTCTGGAACGTCTACATCACCGCACGCAGCAGCGAAAAGGTCATGGTCGACGATCCCTGGGGCTTCGGCGCCTCGCTGGAATGGGCCACCTCCTGCCCGCCGCCGCGCCACAACTTCACGTCGCTGCCGCGCATCCGTTCGGAGCGCCCGGCGCTGGACCTGCACCACCCTGAGCTCTCACAGTCACACACCGTTGAGTCACCGGCACCGGCAGCAGCTGTGCTCGGTAACGCCGATCAGAAGGACACCGCGCAGTGAAGATCGAATCTTGGATTTTTGGAGCCGGAGTCTTCTTCTTCGTACCGGTCTCCCTGATTTACGGTTTCCTCACCAACTGGTCTGAGTGGGTGGGCATCCTGGGCATCCTGCTCGTCGGCGGCCTCGCCGGCATGATCGGAGCCTACCTCGGCTTCACCGGCAAGCGCGTCGGCATGCGTCCCGAGGACCGCAATGACGCCGAGATCCACGAAGGCGCCGGCGAACAGGGACACTTCAGCCCCTGGAGCTGGTGGCCCCTGATGCTTGGTCTGACCTGCGCCACAGGCTTCCTGGGTCTCGCCATCGGGTTCTGGATGACCTTCATTGCCGCAGGCATGGCGATCATCACACTCGTAGGCTGGGTCTACGAGTACAGCCGCGGCGACCACGCCCACTAGGCTTACCGGCTCTAAGACAGCAAACGACGGCGGGCCCCACCATTTGGTGGGGCCCGCCGTTGTTGGTTGAGACGAACTTAGGCAGTCGCCGGCGACTCCTGGGACGCCTGGGACTCCAACAGCTCGACCAGGCCGGTCAGTGCGGCTTCAGCTTCGGTGAGGCTGCGGCCTTCCGGCAGGGCGGATTCGGTAATTCCCAGTTCCACTTCGCAGCCGCAGTTGAAGTCGGCGGTCATCACCTCCAGCAGGGACCTGGCGTCAACGGCGTCAGTGCCGTCCTTCCTGATGGTTACCGGCATGCCGGTGTCCGTGACAGCGCGGACGAAAACCGCCGCAGGGCGGGCATGCAGGCCTATGGCTGCTGAAACGATTGCCTTGCGAACTGGCAATTGGACTCCTCTTACTCGGACGGAATGACGCCGTCGTCTACTTCGTTCGCCCTTAAGAATATCGCTGTGGAGCAGCCCGACTGGTGCCCCACAGGCTGGTCTAGACCTCACCCGGAATTGGCATACCCTTGAAGTGTGAAAATGACTGTCAGGACCAGCCGCCATGGCTGCTAGCGCTGCCGGAATCGTCGGTGAGATTGACCGGAAGTCCGGGACCCCCATCTACGTTCAGCTGAGGGAACTTCTCCGGACCTATATTGCCACGTCCTGTCCGCCGGGTTCCGGGCTGCCTTCGGAACGGGACCTGGCCGAGAGGTTCGGACTGGCCCGCATGACCGTCCGCCAGGCCATTGACGCCCTGGTGGGCGAAGAGGTCATTGAGCGTGTGGTCGGTTTGGGGACCTTCGTCCGCAAGCCCAAACTCGATCTCCAGGTCAAACTCACCTCGTACAGCGAGGAAATGCAGCGCCGCGGCATGGTGCCGGCAGCCAAGGTCCTCAGCTTCGAGCAGATCGCCGCCAGTGCCTTCCTCGCGCGCGAACTCCAGCTGGAGGAGGGAACGCCCCTGGTGCGGTTCCGGCGCCTGCTGCTGGCTGATAACGAGCCAATGAGCGTGGACGAGAACTTCATTCCGGCCCACCGCGTGCCGGGGCTGCTGGACGGCGAACCCCCAACCTCGCTGTACAACGTGCTGAGCGAACAGTTCGGCCTGGTGATGGAATGGGGGGAGGACATGATTGAAGCCACCGCCGCTTCGCCCTCCACCGCGCGGCTGCTGAACGTTGAAATCGGTGCACCGCTGCTGAAGATCCAGCGGCACGCGTTCGTTGCACGGGCCATGGTGGACTATTCCGTGTCCTTCTACCGTGCCGACCGCTACAAGCTCTGGGTACCATTGCAGCGGCCTGGGGTACGGCCCGCGCGCAATTACGCCTCCGGCTACCGGAACCAGTAGCAGGAGCCCGGCCGGCAACACAGAAAGGCCCGGTCCCAAGGGACCGGGCCTTTCCGCTGTGCTAGCCGCGTTGGATCTTCCTAGTGGCTGAGGGTCTTCTGGCCTGCGCCTGCCTCGACGGCCTCGTGGTGGCCGTGGCTTGCTTCGAGCTCGGCAGGAGTTGCCGGGGCAACCCTGTCCTCGAAGAACCAGCGGGAGAGCGCCGCGCGGCGCTTCTCCTTGCGGGTCACAACACCGTGTTCATTCGGTTCAGCCGGCAGGGGAACGGGAGACTCG
Source organism: Arthrobacter pascens (assembly GCF_017052465.1). GTDB lineage: Bacteria > Actinomycetota > Actinomycetes > Actinomycetales > Micrococcaceae > Arthrobacter > Arthrobacter pascens. The sequence continues at coordinate 13,008 of NZ_JAFHKT010000082.1, read as the reverse complement.
AAGCCCACCAGCTTGTAGCGCTTGTATTCGTCCAGCGGAGCGTGTACCTCGATGAACTCACCGTGGGGGAGGCGCACGATGCGTCCGGTCTCGCGGCCATGGAGGGCGATCTCGCGGTCCTTGCGCTGCAGCGCCAGGGCCACGCGCTTGGTAACGACGAACGCGATGATCGGGCCGAGGAAGAACAGTGCCCGCAGCCAGTACGTGACATCGTTCAGCGAAACCATGAAGTGGGTTGCGATGAGGTCGGAGCTCGCCGCTGCCCACATGACGCAGTAGAACGTGAAGCCTGCCATGCCGATCGCGGTCCGGGTCGGGGCGTTGCGCGGACGGTCGAGGACGTGGTGCTCGCGGTTGTCCTTGGTGATCCAGCGTTCGATCCACGGGTACATGAACAGTACGGTGAACACGAGGCCGGCCGGAACCAGGGCCGGGAGGAGCACGTTGAGGGTCAGGACATAGCCGAAGACCACGAACTCGAAGTGGAAGTCACCCAGGACACCCGGCATCAGGCGCAGTGCACCGTCCACCCAGCCGATGTACCAGTCAGGCTGCGTGCCTGCCGAAACGGGGGACGGGTCATACGGACCGTAGTTCCAGATCGGGTTGATGGTGAAGAACGCCGCCATCAGGGCGATGACGCCGAACACGATGAAGAAGAATCCGCCTGCCTTGGCTGCGTAAACCGGACCCAGCGGGTAGCCGACGACGTTGCCGTCGTTGCGGCCGGGACCGGGGTACTGGGTGTGCTTGTGCACAACCACCATGAACAGGTGCAGCACGATCATCAGAAGGATCAGGGCCGGGACCAGCAGGATGTGGAGCACATACAGGCGGCCGATGATCATCGTGCCGGGGAACTCCCCGCCAAAAAGGAAGAAGGAGGTGTACGTGCCGATCACCGGGATGGACTTGATAACGCCGTCGATAATACGCAGGCCGTTGCCGGACAGCAGGTCATCGGGAAGCGAGTAGCCGGTGAAGCCGGCAGCCATGGCCAGGATCAGCAGGACGCCGCCCACGACCCAGTTCATTTCACGGGGCTTGCGGAATGCGCCGGTGAAGAAGACGCGCAGCATGTGCACGGCAACGGACGCCACGAACAGCAGGGCTGCCCAGTGGTGCACCTGGCGCATGAAGAGACCGCCGCGCACGTCGAAGGAGATGTCCAGCGACGAGCTGTACGCCACTGACATCTCGACGTTCTTCAGCGGGGTGTACGAGCCGTTGTAGTGCGTCTCCGCCATGGACGGATCGAAGAAGAACGTCAGGAACGTACCTGACAGCAGCAGGATGACGAACGAGTATAGTGCCACTTCGCCGAACATGAAGGACCAGTGGTCCGGGAACACCTTGCGGCCGAACTCCCGGAGGATCCCTGATCCGCCGACGCGCTCGTCGACAAAATCGGTAATGCGTCCGACTTTGGTGTTGGCTACATAAGCGGGGGCTTTAGCTGTTGATGCTGCGCTCATGCTCATCACGCTCCCAGTAACTTGGTCCTACAGGTTCTTTGAAGTCGCTGGTGGCGACCAGGTAGCCCTCGTCATCAACCGCGATGGGCAGCTGGGGGAGGGGGCGGCTGGCGGGGCCGAAGATAACCTTGCATTCCTTGGTCAGGTCGAAGGTTGACTGGTGGCACGGGCACAGCAGGTGGTGCGTCTGCTGCTCATACAGGGCAACAGGGCAGCCGACGTGGGTGCAGATCTTAGAGTAGGCAACGATGCCGTTGTAGCCCCAGTTTTCGCGGCCCGGAGACGGGTTGAGCGAAGCGGGGTCGAGACGCATGAGCAGGACGACGGCCTTGGCCTTCTCGTTCAGCTTGCCTTCGTGCAGCTCGTTGAGGCCTTCCGGGATGACGTGGAAGGCGGAGCCGATGGTCACGTCTGACGCCTTGATGGGGGTGCCATCGGGGTCGCGGGCGAGGCGCTTGAGCTTGCCGTCCGTAGGGGCCCACATGGTGTGTGCGAGCTTGTCGTCGGGGCGCGGACCAAGATCGCCGAACACTGCCAGCGCGGGGAGCGGCGCGAGAGCTACGGCACCGAGCAGGGTGTTCCGGATGAGGGGGCGGCGCTTGATGCCCGTTTCCTCGACGATGTCGTCGACGATCCGGACGGCTGCCTTGCGGTCGTCCTCATAGCGGATTGCGTGCCGTTCCTCGGAAACCTCGTGGTCCGGCATGAGGGCCTTGGCCCAATGCACGATGCCGGTACCGATGCCCAGCATCGCGAAGGCCGTGCCCAAGCCGAGCAGGGCGTTCTGCAGCCTGATGGTGGCGATCGTGGAGTCATCGCCCAGGTCGATGGCGAAGTACGCCACCAGGAAGATCACGGTGCCAACGACCGAAGTGCCGAAGAGTACGGCTACCTGCCGTTCTGCTCGCTTTGCGGCCTTCGGGTCCGTGTCAGCCAGGCGCAAACGGTGCGGGGGAATTCCAGGGTCCTGGAACTTCTCCACCTCATTCTGACCAGCCGTAGCTACGGTGCCCGAGTGGTTCGGACTGCCGTCACTATGGTTGCCCATGATTCGCCTCATCCTTCTCTCGTCTCGGCGGTGCCGAGTTAATGTTCAATTTCAAACCTGCTGAACGTTCAACAGGACGTTCTTTGTGGTGACCTGAGCGCACTAGGACGTGCGGGATGTCAGCCAGATGGTGAAGGCGATGATGACGCCGAGGCCGGCGATCCAGACGAACAGGCCTTCCGAAACCGGGCCGAGGGCTCCGAGGTCGGCGCCGCCGGGGGAGCCGGTGGATTCAATCTGCTTCAGGAACGTGACGATGTCGCGCTTGCCTTCGGGGGTGATGTTCGAGTCGCTGAAGACCGGCATGTTCTGCGGTCCGGTCACCATGGCCTCGTAAATGTGCTTGCCCGAAACGTCGGCCAGGGCCGGAGCGAACTTGCCGCGGGTCAGGGCGCCGCCGGCTGCAGCAGCGTTGTGGCACATGGCGCAGTTAGTGCGGAACAGTTCACCGCCCTTTGCGGCATCGCCCTGCTCATCGAGAACGCCAGCTTCCGGGATGGCGGGGCCGGGGCCCAAGGAGGCGACATAGGCGGACAGCTGGTGGGTCTGCTGCTCGTTGAACTGGGCCGGCTTCTTGTAAGCCTGGGGGCCGTTCATCTGCATGGGCATGCGTCCGGTGCCAACCTGGAAGTCAACAGCGGCGGCGCCGACGCCAACCAGGGAGGGACCGTCCTGCGTTCCGCCGGCACCCATGCCGTGGCAGGTGGCGCAGTTAGCTTCGAAGAGCTTCTGGCCTTCCTCGGTGTCGCTGGCGGTGAAGTCTGCAGTGCTGGCTTTGGCCTCGTTGACGGTGGTGGCAACGGCATACAGCCCACCAGTGAGGAGGAGGCCCATCAGCAGCAGGGCTATTGCTGCCAGTGGGTGACGTCGCTTCTGCGAGAGTGCCTTCACGTGGTGGTTCCTTTATTCGATCGTGCGTCGGCTCCGGGAGCCGCTTCTTGAATTTCAGTCTCTTGTGGGACAAGAGCGAAGTCTTGGTTACTGGAGGACATAGATGACCAGGAAGAGGCCAATCCAGACGACGTCCACGAAGTGCCAGTAGTACGAGGTGACAATCGCCGAGGTGGCCTCGAAGTGACCGAACTTCTTAGCGGCGAAGGAGCGGCCCATGATGAGGAGGAATGCGACCAGGCCGCCGATGACGTGCAGGCCGTGGAAACCGGTGGTCATGTAGAACGCCGAACCGTAGGCGTTGGACGAGAGCGTGACGTGCTCGGAGACGAGCATGGCGTACTCGGTTGACTGGCCGGCCACGAAGAACGCACCCATGATGAACGTCAGGGTGAACCACTCGTTCATGCCCCAGCGGGTGAACTGCAGCGGACCGCCGCTGCGTCGCGGCTGGAGCCGCTCGGCGGCGAAGACGCCCATCTGGCAAGTAAAGGAACTGGCCACGAGGACGATCGTGTTAACGAGCGCAAAGGGGAAGTTGAGCTTGGCCGTCTCTTCAGCCCACATCTGTCCGGAAGTGGACCGGAGGGTGAAGTACATGGCGAAGAGGCCGGCGAAGAACATCAACTCGCTGGACAGCCAAACTACGGTTCCGACGGAAACCATATTGGGGCGGTTCAGCGTGGGGTGCGCCGGGGTACTGGGGGCATGGGTCGCAGATGTCACATAGACATTATGTCTGTAAAACTCCGTCCTGCCCAACGCAAACCGCCTTTTGGGAGGACTTTTTCTACAAAGACGCGAAATCGCGCTGAAAAGTTCCCCGAGGGGTTCACATTGGTTTTTGGAACCCCCACCTCGATAGCATCGGGAGGTGACTTCACAGGTATCGGCACAGGCGGCAGGTAACACTTGGCCGCGGCTCATCTCCGCACTGATTGAAGGCAAGGACCTGACGGCGGAGAGCACGGCCTGGGCCATGGGCACCATCATGTCGGGTGAGGCCACGCCCGCTCAGATTGCGGGTTTCCTCGTGGCGCTGCGCGCCAAGGGCGAGACCGTCGATGAGATCGCAGGCCTTGTCGAGGCAATGGTTGCCCACGCCAACCCCATCTCCATCTCCGGCGAGAAGCTCGACATCGTGGGCACGGGCGGCGACCAGCTTAATACGGTCAACATCTCCACCATGGCCGCGCTCGTTTGCGCCGGCGCCGGCGCCAAAGTGGTCAAGCACGGCAACCGTGCCGCATCGTCGTCGTCCGGTTCGGCGGATGTGCTGGAGGCCCTGGGCGTCCGGCTGGATCTGCCGATTGCGGACGTTGCACGCAACGCGGAAGTGGCCGGAATCACGTTCTGCTTCGCCCAGGTGTTCCACCCCTCGTTCCGCCACACCGCGGTGCCGCGCCGGGAACTCGCCATACCCACGGCATTCAACTTCCTCGGCCCGCTCACCAACCCCGCGAGGGTGCAGGCATCGGCCGTGGGCGTGGCCAACGCCCGGATGGCGCCGCTGGTGGCCGGCGTACTGGCCAAGCGCGGCAGCCGAGGACTCGTCTTTCGCGGGAGCGACGGCCTGGACGAACTGACCACCACCGGTCCGTCGACCGTGTGGGAGATCCGCGACGGCGGGGTGACCGAACAGCAGTTTTCGCCGGCAGAGCTCGGTATCCGTCACGCGACGGTGGAGGAACTCCGTGGCGGAGACGCCCAGGCGAATGCCGCCGTCGTCCGCCAGGTACTGGCCGGCGCTGCCGGACCAGCGCGCGATGCTGTCCTTCTTAATGCCGCCGCCGGCCTGGTGGCGTACGACGTGGCTGCGGAAGGCCCGTTGACTGTGCGCATGGGGAAGGCACTGGCCCGCGCCGCCGAGTCCATCGATTCCGGGGCGGCGGCGGCGGTCCTGGACAAATGGGTCAGCCTCACGCACGAGTGAGGCTGCCTGCCCTGCTGGGCGCGCCCTGTCAGGCGCGCTCTGCTAGGCGCGCATGGACGGGATGGCTGCAGGCTGCCCGATGGGTATGACATGCGGACGCCCCTCGGTAGGTTCGTTCACCACCTGGGCCTCCAGGCCGAAGACTTCGCGGAGCACCTGGGGCGTCACCACTTCTGCCGGTGTTCCCTGCGCCACGATGCGGCCGTCCTTCATGGCCACAATGTGGTCCGAGTAGCGGGCTGCCAGCGAGATGTCGTGAAGCACCATGACCACCGTCCTGCCGTGGCTGCGGTTCAAACGCCGGACAAGTTCCAGGACGTCCACTTGGTGGGCGAGGTCCAGGTAGGTGGTGGGTTCGTCAAGGAGGACTATCCCGGTTTCCTGGGCGAGGGTCATGGAAATCCACGCCCGTTGCCGCTGGCCTCCGGAAAGGTCCTCTAGCGGGGTGTCGGCCAGTTCCGTGATGTCGTGGCCCGGAGCGCATCCTCAACGACTGTCTGGTCCTCGGGGGAAAACTGCTGGTACCACTTTTGCCGCGGGTGCCTGCCGCGGGAGACCACGTCCGCCACGGTCAGCCCCGAAGGTGCGCTGGGCGTTTGGATCCCCACCTGCCGTAGCCGGACTTTGCCCAGTTTTGGCGATTGCCTCCGGCCATTGTCTCTGGCCGCGGCGAGCCCTGAACGGGGCTTTCTTCCCTGCACACGCGCGGTTTTCAGGAGTAAGATGTGGGCGTCGGCAGGAATCCTGCGACTCCTTGCCGCGAGGCCGGTTCTCCATCTGAAGAGCCGGCAATCAGCGTGAAAGGGAGACCAATGACTACCGCTTCACACCCCGCCGAGCACCACCACATGATGGGGTTGACTCTTCATAACACCGCCATGGGTATTGGTGTGGTTTTCCTGCTGGTTGGAGTCCTCGGGTTCATCCCAGGAATCACCACCAATTACAGCGCCATGACGTTTGCCGGACATGAGTCCGGGGCCATGCTGCTTGGAGTCTTCCAGGTGTCCGTGCTGCACAACATCGTCCATTTGCTGTTCGGCGCGGCCGGTATCGCAATGGCCCGGACAGGCCAGATGGCCCGCTGGTTCCTGCTTGGCGGCGGCATCGTGTACCTCCTGCTGTGGATCTACGGCCTGGTCATTGACATGAACACCGGCGCCAACTTTGTCCCGTTTAACACTGCCGACAACTGGCTGCACTTTGTCCTCGGCGTAGCCATGATCGGTTTGGGCCTCTGGCTCGGCAGGGATGCGATGGACAAGATGAGGGGAAGCGCCCCATAGGGCGTCCCGCGGTTCGTGGAACACTGACGACGGCGGCCGTCCCCCGAGTGGGAAATCTGCTCTCGGGACGGTCGGCGTCGTGTTTTGTATTTCTGACCGCCCGCGGCGTCGGCGGCTCCTGATCCAGCCTGAGTACGGCCGGGTATTACCCGGTGATCCGGAGGTGTCGACGTGAATGCCTCATCCAACAGTGCCGCATCCAACAGTGCCGCCTCGAACAATGAACGGCCTGAAGGTCAACCAGTCTCCCTCTGGGTCGCCACCGCCGGAACCACGGACTACCCGGTCCTGAGCGGGGACACGGAGGCCGATGTGGCCGTCGTCGGGGCCGGCATCGCCGGGCTGACAGCCGCGCTGGCGCTCAAACGCGCGGGTCACACAGTTGCGGTCATCGAGGCCGCCCGCGTCGGAACAGGGGTCACCGGCCACACCACAGGCAAGGTCACCTCCCTGCACCGCCTCGCCTACAGGGAACTCGTACGCAGCCACGGCGCCGACACGGCCCGGATCTACGGACAGGCGAACGAGGCGGCGATCGAGCACGTCGCGCACGTTGTGGCCGAGGAGGGCATCGACTGTGACTTCCGGCGGGTCGCCAACTACACGTATGCCGAATCCGCTGCGGCGCTTGAACTCGTCCGCGCTGAAGCCGCCCTTGCCGAACAGCTCGGCCTTCCCGGCACTTTCACCTCCGATGTGCCGCTGCCTTTCCCGGTCATGGGCGCGGTGCGGTTCGACGGGCAGGCGCAAATCCATTCCATGAAGTACGTTCAGGGCCTCGCCCGTGCGGTTAACGGTGGGGGCAGCTTCGTGTTCGAGGGGACGCGTGCGCAGCGGGTCCGGGACGGTTCCCCCGGTGTGGTCCAGACTGAGCAGGGCACCGTCCGCGCCCGTGACATTATCGTCGCGACGAACGTGCCGTTCGGCGGCCAGGGCCTGTTCGACGTGCGGTGTCATCCGCACCGGTCATACCTCGTCGCCGGACTGGTGGACACGCCGCCGCTGGACGCCACGTTCATCAGCGCCGACGACCCGCTGCGCTCCATTCTGAGCGTCAGCGCCAGCGGCAAGAGTTATGTCCTGACTGGCGGCGAAGGCCATCGCGTGTCCGAGGCCGGCGACACGGCCGGGCGGTACCGCAGGCTCGCCGCCTTCGCCCATGACCGCCTCGGCGTCGGCGAGATCGCCTACCGCTGGTCAATGCAGGACGGCATCCCGCTCGACGGGCTGCCCTACGCCGGACTCATGTCTCCCACCGCCAAGCACGTGTACGTGATCACCGGCCTCCGCAAATGGGGCCTGTCCAACGGAACCGCCGCCGCCCTCATTCTCGCCGACACCCTCAGCGGCCGGGAGAACCGCTGGGCCGCGGTGTACAACAGCAACCGGATCACCCCGAAAGCCAGCGCGAGACGGTTCGTGAAGGAGAACATCAGGACAGTGGCAGCCGTCTTGGCCGGAAAACTCAGCGGCCGACCGAGCCATGCTGCCCTTGCACCGGGGCAGGGAACAGTCATCAAAGTCAGGGGCGAGAGCACCGCCGTCTACAAGGACGCTGACGGTAGTGTCCACGCCGTCTCCGCCATCTGTACGCATCTGGGCTGCACCGTCGGCTTCAATCCTTCCGACGCGACCTGGGACTGCCCGTGCCACGGTTCCCGGTTCGCCACGGACGGCACCGTCGTCCAAGGGCCCGCAGCCAAAAACCTCCCACCCGGACCGCAGCCCTGACCGCGGCCGTCCGATGGGACGAGGTTCAGCCCTCGTACTCCCTCGAAGCCCGGCTACTCCTCGAAGCCCAGCGCAAAGGCGGCGTCGAGGTCGTGCTGTGAATATGCGCGGAAGGCGATGTGGGTGGTGGTGTGGACCACTGCAGGGACCTTGGACAGCTTGTCCGCGATGACATCCGCAAGTTCGTCGTGCTGTGACACGCGGGCCACCGCAATGAGGTCCCATTCTCCGGTCACGGAGTAGACCTCGCTGATGCCCTGGATGGCGGAGATTTCCTCGGCAGTTTCGGGGATTCGTGAGGCGTCTGTCTTAATCAGGACGAAGGCGGTGATCACTGGTAACCCTTCCGGATCTGTTGTGCCCCGGCAGTGCCGGCGGGTGCATACTGTGCTGCCAGCCTAGTACATCAGCCCCGCTGTCGTGATCGCCGCAGACGCAGGAATCCGACGATGAGAAGCCGGTAGCCAAGGAGCAAAACCGCGAGGCTGATGAGCGCGACGATGACGAACGGCAGCACCACGGTCTGCCCGGTCAACGCCCTCAGCGCCATCCCCCCGCACAACGCGCCGAGCCAGACGGCAACACCGGCCGGCCACAGCGCGAGCGGCCCGCGCCACAGGCGCAGCAGGAGCCAGGCAACTGCCGCGCCGGTGAGGAAGGGCCAGGCGGTGAGCAGGACTCCGGTAATGACGTCGCCCCGGGCATGGGCGTCGCGGCCTATGGCTGCAAACGCCATGATGAGCAGGGCATCAGCGGCTGCCGCAGAGGCGGCCACGGCGGGGAAGGACCGCTCTGTACTGGTGGTGCTTTGTGTCGAACGCATGCTTTTGAGCCTAGCTGTTTCCCGCGACGGTGTTGCCCCCGGCCTGTTGTCACCGCTCACGCGGAGGGCTACGCTCTAGCCGGCAGGGGCCTGCGGCCAGCGGCTGGCCCGGCGTCGGAAGATTGCAGGGAAAGGGTAACTACCATGCAGAAGATCACTGCCTGTCTTTGGTTCGACAACCAGGCGGAAGAAGCGGCCGAGTACTACGTGTCAGTCTTTGACAATGCAAAGATCAACAACATTTCGCGTTTCGGCGAAGGCGGCCCCGGATCCGAGGGGCAGGTCATGGTTGTGGACTTCAGCATTGAAGGCCAGCAGTTCCAGGCGCTGAACGGGGGACCGGCGTTCTCGTTCACGGAGGCCGTCTCGTTCTCGATCGACTGCGCGTCGCAGGAAGAAGTGGACCGATACTGGAAGGCGCTGACCGACGGCGGGACCGAGAGCCAGTGCGGGTGGCTCAAAGACCGATACGGGGTCTCCTGGCAGGTGGCCCCGTCAGCGCTCGGCGGGCTGATTGGCGGACCGGACCCCGCCGGATCCCAGCGCGCCATGCAGGCGATGCTCGGGATGAATAAACTGGACATCGCCGAGATCCAAAAGGCGTACGACGGCGGCTGACCCGCCGGTTCCTCCGGCGACACGGCGCCGGTGCGGCGCGCGCCCGGGACCCGCTCAGGAGCGGCCGGCAGTAGCCGTGGTGTTCCGAACCACCAGGCGGGGCTGGAGCATTTCATGGCGCTGCGGCAACGCGGGTTCCGCCATGCGTTCCACCAGCAGTTGAGCAGCCCGGACGCCCACGTCGCGGCTCACGGGGTCGACGCTGCTCAATGACAGGTGCCGGATGGACGCCAGGTGGGTGTTGTCGTAGCCGATCAGCGAGAGGTCACCGGGAACTCTGACGGTCCGCTCATCGGCGGCCGAGAGAGCGCCAATGGCAAGGATGTCGTTGGCGGCGAAGACCGCCGTCGGTGGCCGACCGCCGTCGAGAAGCCGGGCCATCGCGTCGAAACCGGACTGCTCGGTCAGGTCCGTTTGCACCACCCGGACGTATTCCTGTAATCCTTGGCGTGCCATGGTGTCCGAATATGAAGCGGCCCGCAGGGCGGCCGAACCGGTGGGGGCAGTGAGGTAGGCGATGTCACGGTGCCCCAGTCCAATCAGGTATTCGACCGCTTCGCGGGCGCCGGCCACGTCGTCGTTGGCCACGAGGTCGGCCGCGGGGAGTTCTAAGACACGGGCGCCGACCACGACTGTCGGCGTTTTGGTGGTTGCGCGAGCAAGGTCGGCGTCGGGACCGACATCTCCCGCGATGACCAGCCCGTCGACGCGCATTTCCATGAAGGGGGATACCGGGCTTTCCCCGGGCCGGGCCAGGTAGCGGTGGTCGCCGAGGACCATCCGCAGGTTCCTCGCACCGAAGACGGACTGCAGACCGTCGAGCAGGTCCACGAACCAGGGATTGGCCAAATCATCCAGCAGTACTCCGATGATTCGGGTCCGTCCGCTGGCCAGTGAGCGCGCGGCGATACTCGGCCTGTAATCGAGTGCGGCCATGGCTTCGGCCACGGCCTGCCTTTTAGGTTCACTGACCTTGGGCGAACCCTGCAGCACGAGTGAGACCAGCGCACGCGAAACGCCCGCTTCCCGTGCCACGTCCACAATGGTGGGGCGCCTGGCCGCTCCCTGATCCTTCACTTCACTCCCCGGCACTAGCCACTTCCTGCGGGGCAAGCGTACCGCGGGTGGAGCGGCGTCCCAGGCAGGACGCCGCTCCACCGGAAAGCTGCAGAGGTGCTACAGGCCGCCCTCTTTCACAATGCCGTCGCCTTCTCGCCGGATGCGGCAGGTGGCGCAATAACGGGCAGACTGCCGGTGCGGAAGCCGAGCTCCAGTTCTTCCAGCGAATGGCCTTTGGTTTCAGGCACGACCTTCGCCACGAAGACGAGCGACACGATGTTGACCAGCACGAAGACCGTGAAGGTGCCCGTTGAGCCCAAGGACACCACCAGTATCGGGAACAGGAAGGAGATGGCGGCGTTGACGGTCCAGAGGGCGAAGACCGCAATGCCCATGGCGAAGCCGCGGATGGCCAGCGGGAAAATTTCTGACAGCAGCAGCCACACACAGGTGCCGATGAAGCACTGCACGAAGGCGACGAACAGCATCATGGCGGCCAGGATGGTGTAGCTGACGACGTCTGACTGCGGCAGCAGGAAGACGACGGCGAGCAGGGCCTGGGAGGCGACCACGCCGGAGAACCCGATGATCAGCATGCGCCGGCGGCCGATGAACCCAAGCAGCCAGATCCCCAGGACGGTCATCAGCACCGATGTCAGGCCGACCGCGACGGTGGCTACCAATGACGCGCTGACTCCCAGTCCGCTGCGCTCAAGGATCGAGGGCGCGTAGTAGTTCACGGTGTTGATGCCGGTGGCCTGTTGGACCACTGCGAGGCCGATGCCGATCCACAGCAGCTTGCGCATCCACGGATTTTCCTTCAGGTCGCGCCACGCGTGGGATCGCTCGCTTCGTGCGGTAGTGGTCGATTCAACGATTTCCCGGTATTCGAAATCGGCTTCCTCGGGGCTGCGGCTCATGTCAAGGATGCGGCGGCTTTCAGCGAATCGGTCGCGGATCGCGAACCAGCGGGGCGATTCGGGCAGGATCAGCATGCCGATCAGGAGCGCGATGGCGGGAATGGACGCCACACCCAGCATGAGGCGCCAGACCTGAGGGTCATGAATAAGGGCGTCCAGGAGGGCATTTATTGCGAAGGCGAGCATCTGGCCGGTAACGATCATCAGCTCGTTGATGGTGACCATGCGGCCCCGCAGGTGAGCGGGAGCCATCTCTGCCAGGTAAAGGGGGCACGTCACGGCTGCCGCGCCGACACCCAGGCCGAGGATGACGCGGGCCACGATCATGAAGCCGACAGTGGGGGCGATTGCGCAACCCAGGGCGCCGACGAGGAAGAGCACGGCGCAAACGAGGAGGCTGCCCCGGCGTCCAAGTTTGTCGGCCAGCCGTCCTCCGCTGAGTGCTCCAACAGCGGCCCCCGGGAACAGGAGCGCGCTGACGACGGTGGCTTCCTCGACCGGGGTCATGCTTAGCGAGTCCTGCATGTAGAGCAGCGCTCCGGAAATTACCCCGGTGTCGTAGCCGAAGAGGAGTCCGCCAAGGGTCGAAATGACAGTGAGGCGGGCTAGGTATCCGCGATGCTTGGAGCCCGGGGCGGGTGGGCGTGCTGCGTGCAACGACATTGTTGACTCCTTGGATCTGTCGGCCGGAACACGGCCTTGAATGGGGATGCCTGCAAGTGTGCAAGGTCACGTGCTAACCAGATTAGAGCGCTCTAACTGCTGCGTCAATAGTTTGTACTGACATACGGTCAAATAATGTGTCAAGGCCCCTAAACCGGGTGGAAGGCCGCGTTCCTCCAAGGTATCTCCAAGGTTTTCAGGACTTGCCGGGAGCACGATGAGTGATGTTCCACCATGAGGCCTTCGCTGATCCTGGGCGGGGGGACTTCATCGTCCGGATGACTTTCATCGCCCTAGAGAAACTACGAGAAGATGAAAACACTGCTCCGTTGGTTCAGCCGTTTGCTTGTTCTGTCTGTCGTCGCCGCGGGGGGTTTGGTGGGTGTCTCCGGCCCGGCCCATGCGGCGACGGTCGGCACTCCCAGCATCACGTATTCGGGTGTGAGTAACCCGCCGACGGCGGATAAACCGCAGAGCAAGCTGTGGTGGAATGACGGGTCGTGGTGGGCGAACATGTGGACCACCGGCAGCGGGTGGAGCATTTACCGGCTGAACCGGAGT
>NZ_JAFHKT010000081.1 GCF_017052465.1 Arthrobacter pascens | reverse complement strand
GGTCAGCGTTGGCATGGGTAACGTAGGACACGAGAGCCTCCTGGCGTCGAGATGAGTGTGGTAACCCAAATCGATACCGGAGGCTCTCGTTTCTTACATCACGCCACGCTGTTCACAACCTCCGTGGGAAATACACCTAGGCGTTGAGTTCGGGCTGCTCGCCGAAGTCGAAGTGCCTCCCGCTGACGGATCCGGGGTCGATTTCGACGTAGAAATCCTTCAGCGTCGGAACCCACGAAGCGAGCCCGAGCGCCTCAGCTTCGGCGATTTCGGCAGCCTTGTTCAGGACCCGGGCAGTACCCCGGAGGACGACAGACCACGCCTGGTCCGACAGGATGCCGTCGGTTTCGAAGAGAACCCGGTCGTTGATGGTCAGCTCGGCCAGCTTATTGCCGGGGGCCGTGCGGAAGTAGAGCTTGCGGCGGCTGGTCACGTAGTTGACGGGGAAGATGTCCGGCTCGCCGGCCACGGTGACAACGAGCCGGCCGTGCTTGGTGCCCTCCAGGAGTTGCCAGCACTGTTCGTCGTCGAGGATAAGGATGGGATCGCCGTCGGCGTGATTGAACATCATGGCTCCATTCTTCTACGTGGCGTAGAAAAACGATAGGGGTGTGCGGCAATTTTCGCAGCAGTCCCCGCGAATCCGCCATAGGCCTGTCAGGCCAGCTCGCCCGCACAACCATTTTCCGGGAAGTCCGGACGGTTGAAAAGCGTGCTTTGGTTGTGGATAACTTTGAGCGCAAATGTGTAGCCTCAGCTACCCTTTAAGCATTGTTCGGACACAGATGTCTGGGCCATCAATCCGGGGGGATTAGCTGCGCATGACTTCTCGATCATCTATTGCCGGGCGCCTGCGCCTTTCTGCTATTTCCTGCCTCACCGTCTCCCTCCTAGCTCTTAGCGGCTGCAGCAATAGCGACGCGCCCCCTGGTGAGCCGAGCGCCGGGGCTCCTTCCTCGGCCTCGCCGTCTGCGTCCGTTTCGCCGAGCGCCTCGCCCACTCCGAAGCCGACGCCCGTCTATAAGCCGGCCGACGCAAAGGGCAGGGCGCAAAATGTTCCGGTTCCGGTCAAGCCGGCATTGGCGGACAAGAATTCCAAGGAAGGGCTGGAGGCGTTCAGTAGGTACTGGTACCAACTCATGAGTTATGCGTATGAGACCGGGAATCTACAACCAGTAGATGAAATCACGGCAGAAAACTGCGCCTCATGCGGTAGGGTCCGGTCGACTATCCAGTCATGGAACACCAAAGGCAGATGGATAGAAGGCGGGGCCTTTGAAATTCTCGATGCAACTACAAAGTTCAAACCGGATGCCAATGGTTACCAACAGGTACTCGTGCAATACCATCGTCTACCTGTGAATTACCGCCAAGCGGATGGAACGATCAAACAGACTTTTCAGCGATCGAGCTTGCTTGCGGACATTTTTCTTGCAACGTATAAAGCCAACGGTTGGTTCGTAACCAACGTCGATCGTGTTGGTGGTTAGATAACCTTGGCTGCCAGGGGGAGTCGACTCGTAGGTGTTGTTGGCTTGGCGCTTGTGATTCTTGGATGGATGTCGATGGCCGGCAGCAGGGCTGGGGCGGAGGAGCCCATTGTCGACTGGGCGGGGTCTGGAGTGGGCGTTTGGCATGAGGACGCCTCTGGAAATTGGGTTGACATGCCTTTTGAAGCACCACAGGTTCAAAAGGCTTACAAGTATGAGATGCTCTGCATTGTCAACAACCAAAACGACGTAGATCCTGCCTGTATTGCACGTGCTAATTGTGATGCGGGTAAAGATGGGCGGCCGGTGCGGTGGTTCGAGCGTTTCTTGGCTGGCCCACCTGATGTGTGGAGCCCCATCCGCCCCGACCGTTGCGTCTATACAGAGGATCCGGCCGACGTCCTGGGCCGGATTGCAGCTCAAATTCAGCGGAGATTTGAGCAACTCCCCGTGAATGCGGGGATCTCGGGGATCCAGCCCACTCCTCACACTCTTAGGGGCGCAGAGACCAACTTTTATGCTGAAGCATCTGAGCAGACCTTCAACGTAATCATGCTCGGACAGAAGGTCGCGATCATCGCCAAGCCAGTTCAATACCGCTGGAACTACGGAGACGGCACGTCGCTCGGCCCGACTACCACCATGGGAGGGCCGCTGCCGCAGGATCGATGGGGTGAGAAGACAGGGACGAGTCATGCCTACGCACAAACGGGGGACTTCAACGTCGTCCTGACCACCTACTTCCAGGGCACATATTCGGTAAACGGAGGCCCGGCGCTCCCCATACCCAATCAGGGCCAGTTCAGTACGGCCCCTCAAACCGTGAGTGTCTGGCGGTCGGTCACCAGGAACTACGCCGACGATTGCATCACAAACCCCAGCGGACAGGGCTGTCCGGGGGCGACTGCGACAAAGGGCCGCTAGCAGTGGCTGTTCTAACCTTCGCGACGGTAGGCCGCGCCCCTACCAGGCGGTCCTTTCTGTCCCCTTCCCTCCTATGGGTCCCGGCAGGTGACCCTCAGCACACCCGGAATACTTGCACACGCGTGGCAGTTGGAGCAGGTGAACCCAAATGCATTCTGAAAGGAACCACGCATGCTGTTTTCCCCTTTGAGCCTCGGCGAGCTTGAACTCCCCAACCGTCTCGTCATGGCGCCTCTCACTCGCGTGCGCTCAGGTAAAGAGGGCGTGCCCGGGCCGCTCGTGGTGGAGCATTACCGCCAGCGGGCGTCCCTCGGCTTGATCGTCAGCGAGGGCATTTACCCCACCCCGGCCGGTCGCTCCTACCCTGGACAGCCCGGCCTCGTCACGCCAGAGCAAGTCGCCGCCTGGAAGAAGGTCACGGATGCGGTCCACGCCGCGGACGGCAGGATCTTCGCGCAGATCATGCACGGCGGACGCGTCTCCCATGAGGACATCAACGGGGGCCACCGCGTCGTCGCTCCGAGCGCCATCGCGGTCGACGCTGAAACCCGGACCTACAACGGCAAGCAGGCTCATCCCGTTCCCCACGAGCTGACGACGGACGAGGTTCCCGTAGTAATTCAGGAAATCGTCACGGCGTCCCGCAACGCGATCGACGCGGGTTTCGACGGCGTCGAGCTCCACTCGGCCAACGGTTACCTGCTGCACGAGTTCCTCGCTCCGAACACCAACGTTCGCACGGACAGCTACGGCGGCTCGCCCGAGAAGCGTGCACGGTTCGTCATCGAAACCGTCAATGCTGTGGTGGAAGCGCTGGGCGCCAACCGCGTGGGTATCCGCATCTCCCCGGAGCACCATGTTCAGGGCATCGAAGAAAACGACGTCGAGGACGTCCGAGCCACCTATGAAGTACTGGTGAACTCGATCGCCCCGCTGAACCTTGCCTACCTCAGCATCCTGCACGCCGATCCCACGGGGGAACTGGTGCAGGACCTGCGCGCCCGCTTCAACGGCATCTTCCTCGTCAACACCGGGTTCGGCGACATCACCACCCGCGAGGAGGCTGTTTCCTTGGTCTCGGACGGCCACGCGGACGCCGTGGTGGTTGGCCGGCCGGCCATCGGCAATCCTGACCTCGCCCGTCGTTGGCGCGAGGGGCTGCCTCTGAACGAGCTCGACCCGAGCACGTTCTACGGGGAAGGCGCAAAGGGCTACACCGACTACCCGGCCTACCAGCCCGCGTAGCCAGACCCGGCGGCGCAAAGGCAGTCCAGCCACAGCCATCCAGGAGAGCCGCCCGCAACCCGGGCGGCTCTCCTGTTTCCGCAATTATGCAGTCCTCACGGCTCGTGCAGCCCCCACATCGCGCTCGTGCAGCCCCGCACTGCACCCGCCTATAGGATTTGATCATGCAGAAAGCGTCCAGCGGCACCCGCGTCAGCAGCCGACACGACGACCAGACCAGCGACCGCCGTGGAGGTCGGACCGTGAACCGCCAGGTCCTGGCCGACCACGTTTACGAGGAACTGCTGACCGCCCTCATGGACGGGCGGCTGGAACCCGGCGCCGCCGTCAGCATCGATGGAACGGCCCGCGAGCTCGATGTCTCACCTACGCCAGTCCGCGAGGCGCTTGCCCGGCTGGAGCACACGGGCATGGTCCGGAGAGTGGCGTTGAAGGGATATCGCGTCGCCCCTGTTTTTACTCGCGAGGACTTCGCGGAGCTCATGGAGGCCCGGCTGGCCATCGAGCCGGTGAACGCCCGTTTGGCCTGCGCACGGCTCACACCCGAGCGGCTCGCGGAACTCGAACAGGCTGTCAGCGACCTCAAATCGGCGCCGCGAGGCCCGTCGTTCGCTGAATACAAGGATTACCTGGAAGCCGACGAACGCTTCCACCAGCTCATCGCGCAACAGACCGGGAACCAGTTCATGGTTGCCGCTTACGCAGCCCTCGGCGGCCAGGTTCAGCGCTTCCGGCTTTTCGGCGGTGTGGGCATCACTGACGCCGAATACGCCATAGCCGAGCACCAGTCGGTCCTGGACGCATTCTCAACGGGGGACCCCGATAAGGCCGAAGCCGCAATGGAGGACCATGTCCAAAAGGTCCGGGCCCGCGCCATCGCCGATGCGCCTGCCGACTAGATGTATTAGCCCGCGCGCGGCAAAGTAGGTAGCAGAAGGCGTCGTTTTCACGCATCAAAACGGCATCGTCTGGGAGCTGGTTGGGCACCTTCCAAAAGTGACCCTCTCCACGCTAAAGAGCATCCCTATAGGATCTTTGATTAGCGAAGGGGCCGCCTGAAAACCTTGACAGCCCAGTTCGGATAGTAGATCCTATAGGAAACAGGATTCACGAAGGAGTGTAAGAAGCGTGGCTTATACAGCTGAGAACTGGCCAATCACCGCGGCCCTGCTGCAATTCCCCGGCGTCGACGCCCAGGGAACCAACATCAACGACGCCGACGCATCCGCTTGGGCCGAGGTCCTCACCGAGGTCAAGGAAGCCGGCTTCGCCGATGCTGATCTCACGGACAGCTGGGTCCGCCCCGGCGACCTGAACAAGGAGCGCCTCGCGGAGTTCAAGCAGACTGCCGAGAACGTGGGCATCGGCATCCCGGTCATCTCCGCAATTCGCCGAAGCGTGATCGAGGAAGGCAACTGGGAAGCCAACCTCGCCTACAGCCACCGCACCATCGATGCCGCCGCTGAACTGGGCTGCGAAGTTGTCTCCTTCGGCCTGCACCAGGCGATCACGCCGGAGCAGCAGAAGCAGCTCTGGTTCTGGACCGTCGAAGGCTACAAGGATCCGGCGGGGGACAAGGAGTCCTGGAACAATGCTGTCACGCGGCTTCGCGAACTGGGCCGTCACGCCGCAGAGGTGGGCGTTCTGCTCTCGCTCGAAATGTACGAGGACACCTACCTCGGCACGGCGGACTCCTCCGTGCAGCTGGTTCAGGACATCGGCCTTTCCAACGTTGGCCTCAACCCGGACATCGGAAACCTCATCCGCCTGCACCGCCCCATCGAAGACTGGCGCGAATTGGTCGCCAAGACCATGCCGTACTCCAACTACTGGCACATGAAGAACTACATCCGCGACGAGGACGTGGCCCGCGACAGCTACGTGGCCATGCCCGCCCCCATGGAAAGCGGCCTCATCAACTACCGCGAGGCATTCAAGGTGGCCATCGCGAACGGCTACCAGGGCATCATCTGCACCGAGCACTACGGCGGCGACGGCCTGTCCGTCACCGCCCGCAACCAGGAATACCTGCGCCGCCACGTCCTGCCCAAGAAGGACGGCTACGCGCTCGGCAAGAGCCTGGTGGCCCAAGGACGGCAGAGGCCGGCCGCCGTCGAACTCGCCTCTTCCTGAACGTTCCGGAGGTCCGGTTCCCAGCGGAACTGAACTTCCGACGGCGGCAGCCGGGCTTTGTTCCGGCAGCCGCCTTCCCGGGGCCGTCCGGACCAAAAGCCGGCCGGAGCCCACCAGAACTGATCAACCCAACTCGGATTCAATGAGGAACCATGACCCAGATCTTCGACAATCCCGCTGATTTCGCGGATGAGGCGCTGGACGGCTTCGTGGCTGCCAACCGCGGCTATGTTGCCCGCGTGGACGGCGGCGTTGTCCGCTCCACCGAGATGACCCCCGGCCAGGTGGCCCTCGTGATCGGCGGCGGCTCCGGACACTACCCGGCCTTCGCCGGACTCGTCGGACCCGGCCTGGCGGCAGCCTCCGCCTGCGGCAACATGTTCGCTTCGCCCGCCGCCGGGCAGGTCTACCGCGTGGCCAAGGCCGCCAACGCCGGCGGCGGCGTGCTCCTCAGCTACGGCAACTACGCGGGCGATGTCCTGCACTTCGGCCAGGCCCAGCTGCGCCTCAACGCTGAAGGCATCGAGACCCGTACCGTGCTGGTCACCGATGACATTGCCAGCGCTCCGCTGGACCAGATTGAGAAGCGCCGCGGCATCGCCGGCGACCTCACCGTCTTCAAGGTCGCGGGTGCCGCCGCCGAGGCAGGCCTGAACCTGGACGAGGTGGAACGCCTCGCCATCAAGACCAACCACCGCACCCGCTCCCTCGGCGTGGCCTTCGACGGCTGCACACTGCCCGGTGCCAGCGAGCCCCTCTTCTCTGTGCCCGAAGGCCAGATGTCGCTGGGACTCGGAATCCACGGCGAACCCGGAATTTCCGAACACCCCATGCCCACGGCTTCCGAGCTGGCCGAACTGCTCGTCTCCAGGCTCCTCGGGGACAAGCCTGAGGACGCCGGTGACCGCGTGGTGGCCATCGTCAATGGCCTCGGCACCGTCAAGTACGACGAACTGTTCCTGCTGTTCGGCAAGGTCGAACCTCTCCTGAACAAGGCCGGGCTGACCGTAGTGGAACCTGAATGCGGAGAGCTGGTCACGAGCCTGGACATGTCAGGGCTTTCCCTGACCCTGCTGTGGCTGGACGACGAAATCGAGCAGTACTGGGCTGCGCCCGCCGACACGCCGGCGTTCCGCAAGGGCAATCTCGCCCCGCGCGCCCGCCGCGAACTTGCCGGAGCCGAGGACGCGGTGACTGAAGAGACCGAGACGGCCACCGCCGCGTCCGCTGACCTGGGCAGGCTGGCGGCCGCCGTCCTCGCGCAGGTGCGGGACGTCGTCGTCGAACACGAAGAGGAACTCGGCAACCTGGATGCCATCGCCGGCGACGGCGACCACGGCATCGGCATGCGCCGCGGCGTGGACGCCGCTGCGACAGCCGGCGAGCAGAACGCCGCCGCCGGAGCCTCGGTTGAACGGGTGCTCACGGCCGCAGGCGAGGCCTGGAGCGAGCGCGCCGGTGGAACTTCCGGTGCCCTCTGGGGATCTGCAGTCATCGCGGCGGGAATCGCACTGGGCAACCGCGACTCCTACCGTGCCGAGGACGCCGCCGCAGCGGTGGACGCCTTCAGCAGCGCCATCACCGCACTCGGCAAGGCCGAGCCGGGGGACAAGACAATGGTGGACGCGCTCCTGCCGTTCCAGGACGCGTTCCGCAAAGAGCACGACGGCGGCGCCACCCTCAGCGGCGCCCTCGCCGCAGCAGCTGCCGCGGCTACGGAAGCAGCCCGGCAGACCGCGGACCTGCGGCCCCTGAAGGGCCGGGCCCGCCCACTGGCTGAAAAGAGCCTTGGCCATCCAGACCCTGGTGCAGTCTCTTTCGGCCTGATCACTGAACGGATTGCCCGCTACATCCAATCTGAACCGGCCACGTCTGACCTGGCCTCATCCGACATGGCCGCAGCGGCCGGAAATGGAGCAAAAAATGACTGACACCGCAGGCTGGCGCATTGTCATCGGCAACGATGAGGCCGGCGTTGAATACAAGGAAGCGCTGAAGGCACTCCTGGAGGCCGACGACCGCGTGGCCTCCGTTGTGGACATCGGCGTGGCCGCCAATGACTCCACCGCGTATCCGCACCTCGCCGTCACCGCTGCCCGCAAGGTGGCCGAGGGCGAAGCCGACCGCGCGCTGCTCATCTGTGGCACGGGCCTCGGTGTGGCCATTGCGGCCAACAAGGTCCCCGGCATCCGTGCCGTCACCGCGCATGACAGCTACTCGGTGGAACGTTCGGTCCTGAGCAACAACGCCCAGGTCCTCACCATGGGCCAGCGCGTGATCGGCCTGGAACTTGCCAAAAAGCTCGTGGGCGAATGGCTGAGCCACCGCTTCGACGAGTACTCGTCCTCGGCGGCCAAGGTGGACGCCATCGGCTCCTACGAACCCGACTACACGAAGGCTGACTGAATCATGACAGAGACACCAACCAGCTCACGCAAGTTTGCCGTCGTCGGGTCTGGCTACATGGGCGGCGGCATCGCCCAGGTCCTGGCGCTGGGCGGGGCGCGCGTTGCCCTGGCCGACGTGTCCGCGGAGGTGGCGCAGAAGAACTACGAGCGCCTTCTGACCGAATCCGACCAGTTTGTGGCGGACGGCCTGTTCCCGGCAGGCTCCACGGAGATCCTGAAGCAGAACCTTTGGGCCGCGAAGGACATCGAGGAAGCCGTGGCGGACGCCGACTTCATCGAAGAGGCGGTTCCTGAAGTCATCGCGATCAAGCACGAGACCCTGGCCCGCATCAGCGCTGCCGCCCGAGCGGACGCCATCATCGGTTCCAACACGTCCACTATTTCCATTGCGGACCTGTCGCAGCCGGTGGCCAACCCGGAGCGTTTCCTGGGCGTGCACTTCTCCAACCCGTCGCCGTTCATCCCCGGCGTGGAGATCATCCCGCACGCCGGAACGTCGGCCGAAACCGTTGGCGCAGTGCGCGATCTCGTGCACGGTGCCAACAAGCAGACCGCCGTGGTCAAGGACGTCACGGGGTTCGTGCTGAACCGCCTGCAGTATGCGCTGTTCCACGAAGCCGCACAGCTGGTGGAGCAGGGCATCGCGACTGCGGAGGACGTGGACACCCTGGTCCGCACCACCTTCGGCTTCCGGCTGCCGTTCTTCGGACCGTTCGCCATCGCCGACATGGCCGGCCTGGACGTCTACAACTTCTGCTACAAGTCCCTGCAGACGGACTTCCCGGAGCGCTTTGCCACGCCGAAGATCCTCACGGACCTCGTGGAAGCCGGGAAGCTGGGCACCAAGACCGGTGCGGGCTTCCTGAACGTCCCGGCCGAGCGCACGCCCGAGCTGATCGCCTACCGCAACAAGGCCTACGTGGCCATGCAGAAGCTCATCGAGGACCTCGGTCCGGCGCCGATCAACTAAGCGCTGAACCCCGCCAAACAGGAGCAGAAAAACCACGATGACGCAGCCCAGCCCCGCCGGCACAGCAGGTCACACCACCCCGGACACCATCTACGTCGGTGTCAGCACGAAGATGTACCTGGGGTACAAGGACAGCCTGCGCTGGCTGGGCGAGCTGCGCCGCGAAGTGGACGCCCGCCCGGCACTCGGTGCCGGGCGGGCGGTCCCGTTCGTCATTCCGTCCTTCCCCCTGCTGCCCGCCGCCGCCGACATCCTGGCCGGCTCGCCGATCCTTCTCGGCGCCCAGGACTGCGGCTGGGCGGACGGCCCGTGGACCGGCGAGGTGTCGCCGTCACTGCTCTCGGAGCTCGGCGTACGCCTGGTGGAGATCGGCCATGCCGAACGGCGCCAGCACTTCGGCGAGGATGACGCCATGATCGCGCTCAAGGTCAAGGCAGCAGACGACGCCGGCATCACCCCTTTGCTGTGTGTCGGTGAGGAGACGGCGGGGCCGGCTTCCGGGACGGAGTCCGGGTCCTCCGCCGAGGCCGCCGCTTCGTTCGTTTACGGCCAGATCAAGGCTGCGACCGGCGGAGACTGGGAGCTCGCCTCCCGGCTGGTTATCGCCTACGAGCCGGTATGGGCCATCGGTGCCGCCGAACCGGCCAGCGCCGACTACGTCTCCGACGCCGTGAAGCACCTCCGCGGGCAGCTCGGCGTGCACGGCCTGGCAGGCCTGCCGATTATTTACGGAGGCTCCGCCAAGCCCGGACTGCTGCCAACGCTCGACGGCGTGTCCGGGCTCTTCCTCGGACGGTTCGCCCACGAGGCAGCCAACTTCGGCAAAGTGCTGGATGAAGCCTTGGCGGAGACCGGCGCCCACGGCGTGGCACGGAACGAACAGGGCTAAAGGAACGCCTCCCGCCCGGTCCCTTCACTCAGGACAAGCTGGCCGTCCTCGATGGACACCAACAGGCTCCGCGGCCGCCCGTGCAGCTTCTTCTCCGCCATGAGGTTCCGGCTGACCACCTCCACGCCCACGGTTGCGCCTTTCGCGGGCAGTTCCACAGACACTTCCTCGGCCATTCCGAGCAGCTCCCGCGTGGTGACCTCGCGGTCATACCGTGCTTCCTTGCCGTTGACAGTGATGGCGACGTCGTCGTCATGGAAGCCATCCTGAAGAATGATGAGCAATTCCTGCATGGTGCACCGCCTACCTGGAGGATTTCTGCTTCCTACAGTCACTACACCACTTAAGCCCACACCTGGGTAGACCGGGGTTGCTGCGCGGGCGCCCGGCCCGGTTCGGGTGTTTGACTGCGTGGTGCTTTCGTCCGTTCCGTGCCGGACCAGTCTGTGTAGGGCAAAATGTTGTGGTGACCCAAATCCCGCAAGCCCCTTCCGCGCCCTCGCCAGCCCAGAATCCAACCCCGGCACGAACCCCTGAGACCGGCGGCACGGGCGATCTTGCCCAGCGCATCGCCGCGCAGATCGCTGCCGAGCTCGGCGTCAAAGCCTGGCAGGTGAAGGCAGCCGTGGACCTGCTCGACGGCGGATCCACCGTCCCCTTCATCGCCCGCTACCGCAAGGAAGCCACCGGGACGCTTGACGACACCCAGCTGCGCGATCTCGACGAGCGCCTGCGCTACCTCCGCGAACTCGAGGACCGCCGTCGTGCGGTTCTTGAGGCGATTGCCGCGCAAGGCAAGCTGACCCCGGAACTGGAGGCCGCCGTCGTCGGGGCTGATACCAAATCGAGGCTCGAGGACATCTACCTGCCCTTCAAGTCCAAGCGCCGCACCAAGGCGCAGATCGCGCGGGAGGCCGGGCTGGAACCGCTCGCCGACGCGCTGCTCAAACGCCCCGAACTGGACCCGGAGCGCGAGGCGGCGAAGTACCTGAACACCGAGCACGCCATTGATGATGCTGCTGCAGCGCTCGCCGGTGCACGCTCCATCCTCGTGGAACGTGTGGCGCAGGATCCGGATCTCGCAGAAACGCTGCGCGAGCGCCTCTGGACGCAGGGCCGGATGGTGTCGCGCGTCAAGAAGGGCAAGGAGACTGAGGGCCAGAAGTTCGCGGACTATTTCGACTTCTCGCAGGCTCCCAGCGGAATGCCGTCGCACCGCGTCCTCGCGTTGCTGCGCGGCGAGAAAGACGGCGTGCTGGAGCTCGATCTCGCCGAGGCGGACCCGGCCGACGACGACGCCCTCGCCGCCGCGCGTGCCCGCTACGAGTCCGCGGTGGCCAGGTTCCTCGGGGTTGCGGACCGCGGCCGCCCGGCGGACGCGTGGCTCCTCCAGACTGCGCAGATGGCCTGGCGCTCCCGCGTGCTTGCCCGGCTGACGGCTGATCTGCGCGGGCGGATGTTCGCGGCAGCCGAAGATGAGGCCGTCCGCGTGTTCGCCGCCAACCTGCGCGACGTGCTGCTCGCCGCGCCGGCCGGAAACCGCGCCACTCTTGGCCTGGATCCCGGGCTGAGGACGGGCGTGAAGGTGGCTGTGGTGGATGGCACCGGAAAAGTGGTGGCCACGGACACGGTGTATCCGCATGCGCCAGCCCGCAAGTGGGACGAGGCCCTGGCGACGCTCGGCCGGCTGGCGCGCCAGCACGCCGTCGAACTCGTGGCGATCGGCAACGGCACGGCGTCTCGCGAGACGGACAAACTGGCTGCCGAACTGATCAAGCAGCTGTCGGCCGCGGCCCCGGGTGGGGGAGCGGCGGCTGCGCCGCAGAAGCTGGTGGTGTCCGAGGCTGGCGCGTCCGTGTATTCGGCGTCGGCGCTGGCCGCGGCTGAACTGCCAGGCATGGACGTGTCGCTCCGCGGGGCGGTGTCGATTGCGCGGCGCCTGCAGGATCCGCTGGCCGAACTGGTGAAGATCGATCCGAAGTCGATTGGTGTCGGGCAGTACCAGCACGACGTCACCGCCGCCAAGCTGGACCGCAGCCTGGACGCCGTGGTGGAGGACTGTGTGAATGCGGTGGGCGTGGACGTGAACACGGCGTCGCCCGCGCTGCTGAGCCGGGTGGCCGGCGTCGGCCCGCTGCTGAGCGAGAACATCGTGGCCTACCGCAACGAGCACGGTCCGTTCGCCAAACGCAGCGAGTTGAAGAAGGTGCCGCGGCTGGGTGCGAAGGCGTTCGAGCAGTGCGCCGGATTCCTGCGGATCACCGGGGGAGCAGAGCCCTTGGATGCGTCCAGTGTCCACCCGGAGTCGTATCCTGTGGCCCGGAAGATCATGGCCGCCGCCGGTGCCATTTCGGTTGGGGCTTCGGGTGCCGCCGCAGGCAAGGCCGGCGGGGGCTCCCAGGGAGGGCTGCCATCTGGCGGGCTTTCCGGGGCCAGCGCCCTGAACCCGCAGGACTTTGTGGACGGTACGTTCGGTCTGCCGACGGTGCGGGACATCATCGCCGAGCTCGAGAAGCCAGGCCGCGACCCCCGGCCGGCGTTCAAGGCGGCCACGTTCTCCGAGGGGATCGAGAAGATTTCAGATCTGAGGCCCGGGATGGTGCTGGAGGGGACGGTCACCAATGTGGCAGCGTTCGGCGCGTTCGTGGACGTTGGAGTGCACCAGGACGGGCTGGTGCACGTGTCGGCGCTGGCGAACCGCTTCGTGTCCGACCCGCGGGAAGTGGTGAAGTCGGGCCAGGTGGTGCGCGTGAAGGTGCTCGAAGCCGATGCGGAACGGAAGAGGATTTCCCTGACCCTGAGGCTCGACGACGAACCGGCACAGGCCGGCGGGCGCCAAGCCACCGGTGGTGGCCGTCCTGGGCGCGGCGGTTCTGCGGGCGGCGGAGGCCCATCAGGCGGTGGCGGTTCTGCGGGCGGCGGCCGCAGGGAGAAGCCCGCGCCCCAGAAGCCCGCGCCGGCTCCGGCGAACACTGCCATGGCGGAAGCGCTACGGAAAGCTGGCCTCGCGAAGTAGGCGAACCGGCAAGAAATCGAGCACCTGTCCCACGGCGCGGCGCCCGCGCGGGCATTGTCTGGGATCAGAGTACGGTCCGTGTTGCGGGCGCGTTGTCCCAGACACGATCGAACCTGGTGCCTAGAGTAACGGCATGAGTTTCACGCCGCCGGACCCGTTCACCACCCGCCCCACCCTGCGAGGCACGTTCGGGATGGCTGCATCGACACACTGGCTCGCCACGGCAACAGCGCAGTCTGTGCTCGAGCGCGGCGGCAACGCCTTCGACGCGGCGACCGCAGCCGCGTTCGTGCTGCACGTGGTGGAACCCCACCTCAACGGTCCCGGCGGCGACTTGACCGGCTTGTTCAGCACGGCCGAGGAGCCGGGAAGGCCGGTCGTGCTCATGGGCCAGGGCCCGGCGCCTGCCGGAGCTACCGTCCAGCACTACCGGGGCGAGGGGCTGGAGCTGGTGCCGGGCTCCGGTCCGCTCGCCGCCGCGGTGCCGGGCGCCGTCGACGCCTGGCTTTTGCTTCTCCGGGATCATGGAACCTGGGAACTCGCGGAGGTGCTGGACTTCGCGATCGCGTATGCGCGGGACGGGCACCCTGTTCTGGGGCGGGTTTGCGGCACCATCTCGGCGGTTTCCGAGCTGTTCCGTGACCATTGGCCAACGTCTGCCGACCTGTGGATGCCAGGAGGACGGATTCCCGAGGAGGGCGAGCTGGTCCGGAATCCAGCCCATGCCCGCACCCTGCAGAGACTTGTTCAGGCCGGCGCAGGCATCGGCGAGGCTGTCGGTGCGACCGCTGGCCACACCCGCGAGTCGCGGATCGACGCCGCCCGCCGCGAATGGAGCGAGGGCTTCGTGGCCCGGGCCGTGGCCAAGGCCGTGCAGACGCCACACCGCCACTCGTCCGGGACAGACCACCGCGGCGTGCTGACCATGGCCGATATGGCCGGGTTCCGGGCGGGCTATGAGGAGGCCGCCACTCTGGAATTTCGGGGTCACAGGATTGCCAAGACCGGACCTTGGGGGCAGGGTCCGGCGCTGCTGCAGACCCTCGCCATCCTGGACGGCTTCGATGACGAACACCTCGATCCGTCCACTGAACTCGGCGCCCACACGATCCTCGAAGCGCTGAAACTCGCGCTCGCCGACCGCGAGGCGTACTACGGCGACGCCGATGTGCCCCTCGATTACCTGCTGTCCGCAGACTACGCAGCTGAGCGCCGCCAGTTGATCACCGAGCAGGCTTCCCATGAGTTTCGTCCGGGCCGGGTCCCCGGGCGGGAACCGTATATCCCGCAGCTGCGCACGGAGTATGTTGCGCCCGCACTCACGGGTGACGACGGCGGTTCAGGCGGCGATGTCAGCGGCGATGCCGCTGCCGCGGTGGGGGAGCCCACCGTGGGACCGACAGGGGAGACCCGCGGCGACACCTGCCATATCGACGTCGTGGACCGCTGGGGGAACATGGTCTCGGCAACGCCGTCAGGGGGCTGGTTGCAATCGTCGCCGGCAATTCCGGAACTGGGCTTTTGCCTGGGGACCCGGCTGCAGATGACGTGGCTAGAACCGGGAACCCCCTCCACGCTGACTCCCGGTAAGCGGCCCCGAACAACGCTGACTCCGACCCTGGTGCTGCGCGACGGCGGCGCAGTCGTGGCGCTTGGCTCTCCGGGTGGGGACCAGCAGGACCAGTGGCAGCTGCTTTATCTGCTGCGGACAATCGTCGGCGGGTACTCGCCGCAGCAGGCCATCGATGCGCCGGCTTTCCATACGACGTCGATGCCTGGCTCGTTCTGGCCCCGAACCTGGGAACCCGGTGGGGCCGTCGTCGAGGATCGGCTGGGGAACGACGTCATTACCGGACTCGAACGAAGAGGGCACCGCATCACCCGCGCCGGTGACTGGACGCTGGGACGTCTGTCCGCCGTCGTGCGTGACCCGGCGACCGGGGTCCTGCAGGCTGCCGCCAATCCGCGTGGTGCGCAGGGTTACGCCGCCGGGCGGTAACACGCGAAGGGTGGCATGCTCGCTGGCCTCCGGACGGTGCTGTTCACTCGGCGCTTCAGGCACGTCGCACTTTCGGCCATCCGGGCTTTCTGCAAGGCTGGGACCATGACTTACTTCCTGGAGTACACGGTTCCCGCTGGCCCCGACAACGCCGAATTCGAGTTCCCGTACGACGAAATCCGGACGGGGAACACCATCCCGCTCTCGGAGACGGACGCTGAAATCGTGCACACGCCCGAGCTTCAGGCGCGGACCGGCATCGTCGGTGCGACAGTCCCGGAAGCCAAGCTCGAAGCCGAGCAACTCATCATCCACAGCCGGGCCACCCAGGCCTCACTGTATGAGGACCCGTCCAACTCGCTCCAGTCCGGCATCGGCAAGCTGGTTGCCACCTTCGTGGAAGGCAGCGGCTGGCAGGACGCCTAGCAGGAAGTACGAATACGGGACAGGGCGCCCGGACTCCTTGAGGGTCCGGGCGCCCTGCTGTTCCGGTACCCCCTAGCTTTCCCAACACACCTAGTGCCCGGTTGTCCGAATCTCCGGCTGTTCGGTTTCCATCCGGTGTCCATGGGGGTTTGTTTTGCATGGGGGTGCACTAGGTGTATTTCCCACGGAGGTTATGAACAGCGTGGCGTGATGTAAGAAACGAGAGCCTCCGGTATCGATTTGGGTTACCACACTCATCTCGACGCCAGGAGGCTCTCGTGTCCTACGTTACCCATGCCAACGCTGACCTGACACCCAAGGCCAGGGGAAAGCTC
>NZ_JAFHKT010000080.1 GCF_017052465.1 Arthrobacter pascens | reverse complement strand
CGTGCTGGTCGCCTCCTTCACCGCGGACAAGAACCCCACCACCACCGTCCCGGCCGGCTGGACCGCGATCACCAACGGGCTGAACATCGGCAGCGGGGCGCGGGTCTTCGCGTACTACCGGGTGGCCGGCTCCTCCGACCCAGCCACCTACACCTGGACGCTGAGCACCGCGGTGAAGTGGGGCGGCGGCATCAGCGCCTACACCGGCGTGAACACCACCACACCGCTGGACAGCACCGTCGCCACCGCCGTCAACGCCACGTTCTCGGCCACCAGCATCACCGTCGGCAGCGTCACCACCGCCAGCACCAACGCGCTGCTGATCGGCGGCCTCGGCTTCGACAGCTCCACCCCCGCCGCCACCGCGCCCACCGGCTGGACCGAACGCTTCGAAACCAGCGGCGGCCAGGTCGCCGAACAAGCCGACCGGACCCAGCCCGCCGCCGGCGCCACCGGCACCGCGACCTGGACCTTCAGCAGCTCCAAAGCCGTCGCCGCCTGGCGCACCGCCCTCAAGCCCGCCGGCTGAGCCACCGCCGGCTAAGCGTCGCGACACTTAGCCGGCCAACCAGAACCAGCAGGTCAACCGTGCGCATTGGGTAGAGTTTTCAGTGGACGGTGGCTTCCATATGCCCTCACTTCCCCTTCCCGGCGCGGCGCTGCGCCCCTTCATTCTTCGAAAGAGCGAAGGCGCTGCTGTGCGCCTTCCTGACCATGAACGGATCCAGCAATGGCCGCCCCAACCGCCGCGGACGCCCCGCCCACGCCTGAACGGCTGCAGTCAGTCAGAGCGACCCTGAAGTCGCCCCGCCGGCTGAAGACCGAAGTCCTCGCTGGCCTCGTCGTCGGCCTGGCCCTCATTCCGGAGGCTATCGCGTTCTCCATCATCGCCGGCGTGGATCCGCGGCTGGGCCTGTTTGCCTCCTTCACGATGGCGGTGACGATCGCCGTCGTCGGCGGGCGTCCGGCCATGATCTCGGCAGCAACGGGCGCGATCGCACTCGTGGTCGCCCCGCTGGTCAAATCCCACGGCGTGGACTATTTCATCGCGGCCGTCATCCTGGCCGGCGTCTTTCAGATCGTCCTGGGCCTGGCCGGGGTAGCCAAGCTGATGCGCTTCATCCCCCGGTCAGTCATGGTGGGCTTCGTCAACGCCCTGGCGATCTTGATCTTCATCTCCCAGCTCCCCGAACTGATCAACGTTCCGTGGCTGGTCTACCCGCTCCTGGGCCTCGGACTCGTGATTGTGTTCGGCCTGCCGAAGCTGACCAGGGCGGTGCCGGCCCCGCTGGTCGCCATCGCGGCGCTGACCCTGATCACCGTCTTTGGCTCCATCGACGTCCCCACGGTGGGTGACAAGGGCGACCTGCCCGAGTCCCTGCCGTCCCTGTTCATCCCCCAGGTGCCGGTCAGCCTCGAGACCCTGCAGGCCATTTTCCCGTTCGCGCTTGCCATGGCTTTCGTCGGTCTGCTCGAGTCCCTGATGACCGCCAAGCTCGTCGACGACGTCACAGACACCCGCTCGGACAAGTCCCGGGAGGCCTGGGGCCAGGGCGTGGCGAACATCGTCACCGGTTTCACCGGCGGGATGGGCGGCTGCGCGATGATCGGCCAGACCATGATCAACGTCAAGGCCTCCGGAGCCCGCACGCGGATCTCCACCTTCCTCGCCGGCGTCTTCCTGCTCATCCTCGTCGTCGCCCTCGGAGATCTCGTCTCCCTGATCCCGATGGCGGCACTGGTCGCCGTCATGATCTTCGTCTGCTGGGCGACGTTCGACTGGCACAGCATCCACCCGCGGACGCTGAAAATGATGCCGAAGAGCGAAACCATGGTCATGGCCGCCACCGTCATCGTCGTGGTCGCGACCCACAATCTTGCCATCGGCGTCGGAGCCGGCGTCCTCGTTGCCATGGTGCTGTTCGCCCGCCGCGTGGCCCACTTCGTCACGGTCGAACGGACCGTCAGAACCGTGGACGGGCAGGAGACCGCCACCTACGTCGTGGACGGCGAGCTGTTCTTTGCCTCCTCCAACGACCTCTACACCCAGTTCGAATACGCCCTGGACCCCGCCCGCGTCGTCATCGACATGCATGCCTCCCACCTGTGGGACGCCTCCACAGTCGCGGCACTGGACGCCATCACGGAGAAATACCGCCACCACGGCAAGGATGTGAAGATCGTCGGCATGAACGATGCCAGCGCCCTGATGCGTGCCCGCCTCGGCGGAAAACTCGGTGCCGGAAGCCCCCTGTAGACTGAGGAAAGGTGAGCCGGGAAGTCTGGTCGGCAATGTCTTTGTCGAGCCGAATTTAGGACGTCCCATGAGCCAGTCACCTCCTCCCGCTCCGCCGCGCTTTACGGTCTTCGGACGCGGCAGCTACGCCGAAGCCCTCCGCATCGGGGAGATTCTGCGCAAGGAAACCGTGGGCGGCGCGCTGCTGGTGGCCGCCGCCGTCATCGCCCTCGTGTGGGCCAACTCCCCCGCCTCCGAGAGCTACTTCGCGCTCCGGGACTTCGAGTTCGGCTATGAGCCCTGGCATCTGAAACTGAGCCTCGGCGCCTGGGCGGCGGACGGACTGCTGGCCATCTTCTTCTTCCTGGTGGGCCTGGAACTCAAGCGCGAGTTCGTGGCCGGCGACCTGCGGCAAGTCAGCAAATCGATCGTCCCCGTGGCGGCGGCAGCCGGCGGGGTCCTGGTTCCGGCCGTCGTCTACGCGCTGGTAAACATCAGCAGCCCGGAGACGATCAGGGGCTGGGCCATCCCGACCGCCACGGACATCGCCTTCGCCGTCGCGGTCCTGGCGATCATCGGTTCGCATCTGCCGAGCGCCCTGCGGATCTTCCTGCTCACCTTGGCCGTGGTGGACGATCTGCTGGCGATCAGCATCATCGCCATCTTCTACTCCTCGGACATCCAGACGGTTCCGCTGCTGCTGGCCCTGCTTCCCCTGGGGCTCTACCTGCTGCTGGCCCAGAAGTTCCGCCGGTTCTTCGGGACGCATCAGGCTGCGGCCTGGGTGATCCTGCTGCCGCTCGGGATCATCACTTGGGCCCTCGTGCATGCATCCGGCATTCACGCCACCGTGGCCGGCGTGCTCCTCGGGTTCGCCGTCCCGGTGATCCGGTCCCAGGCCAGCGGGGGGCCGGAGGCCGGCCCCGGCCTGGCAGAGATTTTCGAGCACCGGTTCCGCCCGATTTCCGCAGGCATTGCCGTACCTGTCTTCGCTTTCTTCTCTGCCGGTGTGGCTGTCGGAGGCTGGGACGGCCTCGGCTCGGCATTCACTGATCCGGTGGCCGTGGGCATTGTCCTGGCCCTGGTCCTCGGCAAACCGGCCGGCATCATGGGCACCACGTGGCTGCTCACCAAAGCCACCCAGGCACGGTTGGACGGCTCGTTCAAGTGGATCGACGTCTTCGGCGTTTCGCTCCTCGCGGGCATCGGCTTCACCGTTTCGCTGCTCGTGGCGGAGCTGAGCTTCGGCCACGGCAGCCTGCATGACGACCATGCCAAGGTCGGCATCCTGACGGCTTCGCTGCTGGCCGCCCTGCTGGCGACGGCTGTGTTGCGGACCAGGAACGGCCAATACCGCCGGGCCGAAGCAGAGGAAAGGGTCGACTCCGACCACGACGGCATCCCGGACGTATACCAGGCGGAAGGAAGCAACTGACCGTTACCCCTGCCGGGCTTTCATCCTGGGGTTCTTCTTGTTGATGACAAAGGTCCGGCCGCGGCGCCGCACGATCTGGGCGCCGGGAATTTTCTTCAGGGCACGGAGTGAGTTTCGTACTTTCATGGCATGTTCCTGTCCGGTTAGAGGGATGTGCTGAGTTCAAAAGGGTCGTGGAGGGTGGCGGCGCCCGCCTGCATTTCCGAGCTGGTAAGTTCACAGCCGGCCAAAAGTTCTGCGGCTTCGCTTTCGGAAACGCCGTCGCCGGTGATGGCCAGGACGGTTCCCCGGTCCCCCACCGCCGCATCCCAGTCGAGCATCGCGTCGGCGCTGCCCAGGTGCTGGCTTGCAGGGCTCAGCTTCCGGTCGGCTGCCCAGGTGCCCGTGCTCTCCAGCCAGACCCGGGGACCTACGCCGCGGATGGAGATCCTGCACTGCGGCGCCGAAGCAACCCACAGCCGGCCCCGCAGCCAGCAGTTCGCTTCGGCCAGCCTCGGCAGCGCATGCCGGAAGCGTTCGGGATGCAGCGGCCTCCGGCTTTTGATGAGGACCGTATTGAACGGCGCGGCCGAGGCAGCCGGGATCTGCACCGCACCCGGCGACGAGCGCGCCGATGATTCCGTCCGATCATGGCGGCCCAGCCTGAAGTTGCCGGTAATTTCGGCGATCTGGGCATGCGGCGCAAGTTCCCGGGCCAGCAGGACACCCCGGCCCCGGACCGCGGCATCCACGGCCACAAGCTCCGGGGTCACCAGCAGCACCGTGTCGCTGTAGAGCAGCTCCCCGATGAGGAACTCCCCCGGCGTCCGCTCATCCCGGTGCGCTGGCGTGTACCCGGACTCGAACAGTGTGTGGCCGTCCCAGATCTGGTCTTCAAGGGCGCTGGGGTCACAGGCCATCACCGTCGAATTGACGCGGAGCCCGGCGTCGCTTCCGGCGAGATCGTCCAGGACGGCGGCAGCGGCCGCTCCCGGAGGCAGGCCCAGGATGACGTGGCGATGACCCTCCTCCACCAGCCGCCGGACGGTGGGCACGACCTCCAGCCGCAGGGCGCAGCTCAGACAACCGTGCTCCAGCGGCGTCTCCTCGCGCTCGGACAGGAGACCGTCGCGGAAAAGCCGGCGCAGCACCGTCCCGTCCTCGTGCAGGTCATGAAGCACCACCGCTGCTCCGGGGTGGGCGGCGGCTACTTTTTCACACGCCTGCTGCCGGCAGAATACATCCAGGGAGCTGATGACTGTAAGAAGCATGCCCCCAGCCTACATGAGAATCATTCTCAAATGGAAACGTGTCTGCAACCGAAAGCGATGCGGGCTCAGGCGCTCGTGGCGTCCTGCACCTCGCCGACCAGTTCCTCGATGATGTCCTCGAGGAACAGCACGCCGGTGGTGTTGCCGTGGGCGTCGAACACACGGGCCACATGGGCGCCGGTGCGCCGCATCGTGGCCAGGGCGTCCTCGAGATCACTGCCGCTGAAGGCCGAGGCCAGCCGGCGGATCCGCTTCGCCGGCACCGGACGCGTGAACTTGGCAGGCTCGGTGAGGTCCATGACGTCCTTGAGGTGCAGGTAGCCGGAGGGCACGCCGTCGTCGTCTGTGAGGATGTAGCGGGAGTAGCCGTGCTGCGCGACGGCGCGCTGGATGTCGGCCGGAGTCGCAGACGCCGGCAGCAGCACCATCTCGCTGATGGGCACCTCGACGTCCGCCACGGTCTTGGCCGTGAATTCGAAGGCTGCGGTGAGCGTGCCGCTGGTGTCCGTCAGCACGCCGTCGCGGGTGGACTGCTCCACGATGTTCGCCACCTCGTCCAGGGTGTAGGCGCTGGTGGCTTCATCCTTGGGCTCCACCCGGAAAAGCCTCAGGATAGCGTTCGCCACCCCGTTCAGGGTCCAGATGACCGGCTTGAAGATCCGCGCCACCATCACCAGCGGAGGAGCGAGAATGAGCGCGGCGCGGGTCGGCACGGAGAACGAGATGTTCTTCGGGACCATTTCGCCCAAGACCACGTGCAGGAAGGTGACCAGCAGCAGCGCGGTGACGAAGGCGATGATGCCGATGGCCTCGCCGGACAGGGACGTCAGGCCCAGCGGGATCTCCAGCAGGTGGTGGATGGCCGGTTCGGAGACGTTCAGGATCACCAGCGAGCAGACGGTGATGCCCAGCTGGCTCGTGGCCAGCATGAGCGTGGCATGCTCCATCGCCCACAGGGTGGTCTTCGCGGCCTTGCTGCCGGCCTCGGCCTTCGGTTCAATCTGCGAACGGCGGGCGGAGATCACGGCGAACTCGGCGCCGACGAAAAACGCGTTGACGACCAGGAGGACGGCGAGCCAGATGATGCCGGGAAGGTATTCACTCATGGGTCTGCTCCTGGGTGAGGCTGTCAACAATGCGGTCGTGGGCGCTCATGGGCGGCTCCTGCGAGGCGCCCGGCGTGAACCGCAGGCGCTGGACATGCGTCCCCGCCACCCGCTCAACCCGCAGGATGCCGCCGTCGACGTCCACTTCATCGCCCAGTTCGGGGATCCGGTCCAGCCGGTCCGTGACGAAGCCGGCAACGGTGTCATACTCCTCGCCGTCAGGGACGGCGATGCCGGTGCGGTCCAGCAGCTCGTCCGGTCGCAGTGACGCGTCGAAGGTGACGGAGAGTCCGGTGCGGACCACACCGGTGCGGGCGCGGTCGTGCTCGTCCTCCAGCTCGCCCACGATCTCCTCCACCAGGTCCTCCAGCGTGACGATGCCGGCGGTCCCGCCGTGTTCGTCAGAGACGATGGCCACCTGCAGACCCTGCTTGCGGAGCACTCCGAGCAGTGTGTCCACCCCCATGGACTCCGGAACCAGGAGCGGCCTGATCATGAGGTCCGCGGCAGTGACACTGCTGCGCTCCCCGAGGGCGACGGCAAACGCCTGCTTGACGTGCAGCACACCCAGGACGTCGTCCCGGTCGCGGCCGATCACCGGAAAACGGGAGTAGCCTGTGGCGGTGGCCAGGCCGACGATCTCTTCGGCGGTGTCCTCGGAGTGCACGGCCGCCATCCGCACGCGCGGCGTCATGACGTCCGCAGCGCTGTGCTCGGAGAAGCGCAGCGTCCGGTGCAGCAGTGCGGCATGGTCCAGGTCCAGCACGCCCTCAAGCGCGGAGCGGCGGACCAGGGAGCTGAGTTCCTCGGCGCTGCGGGCGCCGGAGAGTTCTTCCTTGGGCTCAATGCCGACCGAGCGGATGAGTGCGTTCGCGGTGTTGTTGAAGAGCAGGATCACCGGCTTGAAGACGGCGGTAAACACGGTCTGGAAGGGCACCACGATTTTCGCGGTGGCCAGCGGCAGCGCCAGCGCGAAGTTCTTGGGTACCAGTTCGCCGATCACCATCGAAAAAACGGTCGCAATAAAGATGCCGGCCACGGCCCCGATTCCGGGCACCACCCCTGAGGGAAGCCCGACGGCGAGCAGCGGTCCGCTGAGCATCCTGCTGATGGCCGGTTCAAAGGTATAGCCGGTCAGCAGAGTGGTCAGTGTGATGCCGAGCTGCGCACCGGAGAGATGCGTCGAGGTGATCTTCAGGGCTTTGATGGTGGGCGCGAGCCGCTTCTCGCCGCGGGCCTGGCGCGCCTCGAGGTCGTTGCGGTCCAGGTTGACCAGCGCGAACTCGGAGGCAACGAACAGCCCGGTGCCGACCGTAAGGATCAGGCCGATGCCGATCATGATCCATTCATACATTCGGGCGCCCCTCTCCGATGATGACCGGTGCTCCGGTCAGAACGTCGAGGGGCCAGGGCATATGTGAAGGAGGGTCGTCCATAGTGCTCTCCATCCTATCGGCCCAACCCAGCGCTCCGCTCCGGGTGAAAGCTGGTGCTGCCTACCGGTACCAGCCCACCGCCCGGTCGTAACGGCATTCGAGCGCGCCCGAGCCTGGCCCAACGCCTCCCCCGGTCGGAAAGTAGATGGCGCCGAAGTCCGCGCCCGCGGCTTCAATCCGCCCCTGCCCCCAGATCTGGGCAGCCTCGAGATCCGCCTCCGGGACGGGCTCCCGAGTGCTGTGGTCCCCGCCGTAATGGATATCCAGCTGATACTCCCCTGGCTGCGACGTCCCGGGGTGATGGGCCGGATCATTCTCATCGCGCCGGCTGATCGCTACCTCGGCGGAGGCGTGGAGGATGGACGGCTTGCTGGCGGCGCCGCCGTGTTCCTGCTGCTTCATTCGCATGCCCGACACCACACTCTCCACGGTGTCTTCCTCTGTCACTACGTAGGCGGAGCCGCTGACGTCGTCCTCTGAGCCGCCGACACTTTTCAGGTGCTGCCCGAACTGTTCGGAGCTGGATTGTTTGGAGTTCATGCGCCCTCCTTGAGGGTCTTCGCGGCGATTGCCGACGCTTCCCACCCTAGACCCATTACGGACAACCACCACCGTGTTGTAGGAATTGAAAATTGTCGGAGTTCTGCCCCGTCCGCGGCAGCCGCGTTGGGCCGGACGGGGTTATTTTTGCTGACAGTGCGGGTACGACGCTAGTAACGTGGAGCATTCGCAGGCCAAGGGCGAACCGGGAGTGGACATCGTGGGCAGCATCGGACCAGACATTGAAGGACAAAGCACCAACAGCCAGGGCAGCAACGGACAGCGCCATGACAGCCGGCGCACAGACGGAACCATGCCGGCAGGCTGGACGGCGGGCGCAGTGGAGCTCATCCTGGTCCGGCACGGCGAAAGCCAGGGCAACGTGGCAGCCACGACCGCCCAGGAGTCCGGAGCGGACGTGATCGACGTCCCCGCCCGCGACGCCGACGTCGAACTGTCAGCCACTGGGCGGGAGCAGGTGCAGGCGCTGGGCCGCGCCCTGGCGCCGGTCCCCGAGGAGCTGCGTCCCGACGTCGTCATCTCCTCCCCGTACATGCGCGCCTACCAGACTGCCGCGATCGCCGTCGAAACGGCCGGCTGGCCGGTGGCGGTCCGCACCGACGAACGGCTCCGGGACCGCGAGCTCGGCATTCTGGACATGCTCACCCGCTTCGGCGTGGAGAACCGGCTCCCCGAAGAGGCAGAACGACGGCGGTGGCTGGGCAAGTTCTATTACCGCCCGCCGGGCGGGGAATCCTGGGCGGACGTGGCGCTGCGGCTGCGGTCGGTGCTCGGCGAACTGAACGCGCTGGGCAGCGGCCACCGGGTGATGCTGGTGTGCCACGACGCCGTGGTGCTGCTGTTCCGCTACGTCCTGGAGGGCATGTCCGAGCGGGAGCTGCTGGACCTCGCCGCCGGCACGACGGTCCTCAACGCGTCGGTCACCCGGTACGTCCGGCCGGAGGGGACAGGGCCGTGGACGCTGGAAAGCTTCAACGTGGCGGAGCACCTCGAGCAGCAGGGCGTACAGGTGACCGAGCATTCAGGGGATGCCAGTGTCCACCCGCGGTGAGTCGCCGTCCGGCGCTGCGGGCGAGCCACAGGACTCCGTTCCGGCCCTGATCACGCCATCGCTGCTGCGCGACTGGCCCCTCCCCGCCGCCGGAGCGGACAAGTACTCGCGCGGCGCCGTGCTGGTGATCGGCGGCGCGCGGCGCACCCCCGGGGCCGCGCTGCTGGCGGGAACCGCTGCGCTCCGTGCCGGCGCAGGCAGGCTGACGCTCGCCGTGGCGGAATCAGTGGCCGTGCCGTTGGCTGTCACGCTTCCGGAATCCGGCGTGATCGGCCTCCGCGAGTCCGCAGGGGGCTCCCTCGGTTCCGCCGGCCTCGAGGCCCTGCTCGAGGACTTCGATTCGGCCGACGCCGTGCTGATCGGGCCTGGGCTGGACGACATCGACGGCACTGAGGCGCTGCTGCGCGAGCTGCTCCGGCATGAAACCGGGCGCGCCGCCGCCGCGAAGGCCGATGCCGCGAAGTCCGATACGGACGCCGATGCCGACGCCGCAGAGCGCGGCGCGATTATTCTCGACGCCTACGCGCTGGGCTGCCTTCCCAAGCTGCTCGGCGAACTGGGGCCGTGGGCGGGCCGCCTGATCCTCACACCGAACCCCGCCGAGGCCGCAATCCTCCTGGAACGGGACACGGACCTGGACGACGACAACCTGGCCGCCGCCGTCGTCGAAATTGCCGAAAAGTACCAGGCAGTGGTGAGCTGCCAGGGCCTGATCGCCCGCCCGCCCGGCGGCACCGCCCCCGAAACCGCCGAGCGCTGGAAGATCACCACCGGTTTCGGAGGCCTTGGCACCTCGGGCAGCGGGGACATCCTGGCCGGTGCCATCGCCGGGCTCCGGGCACGCGGCACCACCGACGCGCAGGCCACGTGTTGGGGAACGCATCTCCACGCCGCGGCCGGGGACAAGCTCGCCAGCCGGCTGGGGAGCCTGGGGTTCCTGGCGCGGGAACTCGCCGACGAGCTGCCCTCCCTGATGATGGAGCTGAACACGTAGCAGGGCCGCCCTGGCGTTCGGCAATGAGTCTGCTCAGTGCCCCATGGTGGCCTGAATGGCGCGGAGGGAGGCCGCAGCCTTCCGCACCGCGGCGCCCGGGTCCGCCTGTCCAACAGTGACCTCGTTGACCGCTTTGGCGATGGGCAGTTCATTGATCGCGGCACCCGTCAGGTCGCCTCGGGCCCCCACGATGCCCCACTGCTGGATCTCTTTGACCCCGTCCAAGAGTCCGGAGAGGACGTCCTGCCGGAACATCTTCTCCAGGGATTCCTTCCCGCCGGTCGCCAGTGGCATGCTCCGCCAGGCGTCCGCGTATTCGGTCGAGTCGACGGTCTTCCCGGCCCGGACGGGCAGCCGCTCCTCCGGTGCCATGGCGAGCCAGTCGGCGTAACCGTCACTCATGAGGTACTCCACCAACTGGCGCGCGTGCTCGGTGTCCGAATCCTTCGTGATGGTCCAGGACGAGACCTCGCCGAAGTGCGCGTGTGCGTCGCCCGCACCGAGGATTCCGGTCACGACGCCGGTATTCCTGGCCAGGAATCCCGGATCCGCGCTGCATTCGGGGCAATTGGGCCGGGCGTCGCTGCGCAGGCCCGCCAGCTCGTCGAGCATGAACGTGGGCCAGACTGCCATGGCGGCCTTGCCCGCGAAGTAGGCCGTCCGCACCGTGCCTGTGTCCTGGAGGCCGAGCAGGGAATGGTTTTTCAGCAGGTCGCGGTAGAAGCGGAGGGCTCCCACGCACTGCGGGCTGTCAAAGCTGACCCGGTTCCTGGCGTCGGTCATTTCGCAGCCGTTGCCCTGCGCAATGTGCTGGAAGGACTGCTGGGTGACAAGCTGGCCTGCCTTGTTGGCCGCCGCGAAACCTGCCAGCTGCGGGCCGTGCAGCCTCTCAGCCGCCGCCTTGATGGCGCCGTACGTATCAGGAACCCTCAGTCCGGCCTTGGCGAACAGATCCTTCCGGTAGTAGAGGACCTGCTGCCAGCTTGACCCCGGAACGGCCAGTTGCCGGCCGTCTTCCCGCGTCAGTTCGAGTGATCGAGGGGACCAGGTTCCTTCGCCCAGCCGGCTGATCACCTGGGCGTTGGCATCAGTGTTGATGAGATTGGCGGCGGCGACGGTGCGGACGTTTCCCAGCGTGATCCCGCCGATGATGTCGGGCAGGTCACCGGATGCCGCCGAGGAGGTCAGCGTCTGGCTGAACCGGTGGGCGGGGATGCTTACGAGGTCCACCTGCACGCCGCCGGCATCCGCGAAGTTCTTGAGGATTTCCTTGGTCTTCGCCACCCGGTCCGGAAGGGTGTCCAAGGTCCAGACGGTGATGCCGGAGGGGTCGGACGCCTCGATACGGGGAACGCTTGGGCCTCCGTCCGGGGTGCAGCCCACCAGGAATCCTGTGGCCAAGGAAACCGCAGCGGCGAGAACCGCTTTGCCCAGTCCTCTTCTTCTGTTCATCCCGGTGCTCCTGCCGTGGACGTGTCTACCCGCACCGTAGACCTGCGGTACCGGCACGAAGTCCGCGTCACTGCGGCCCGTGCCGCAACCCTCGGCTTGTCTTCCAGCGTAGCCAAAGGTAAGGGTGCTGTCAGTAGCCTCGACGAACTGTCAGTCGCTCGACACAGATGTTGCCCCGGGCCGAGGCCCGGGGCCACACCTTACGGGAGGAATCCGGACGCTTCTGCCTGTGCGCTATTTAGCGCTGTGGCGTGCTCCCGGGCCAACCGCCCCAAGAGGCAGCTATCGCGTTCACCGGACCCTCCCTGTCCTGCGCGGGGCTATGCGGCAATTTCGTGCTTGGCCCCCTTGGTTTCAATTTGGATCTTGCGCGGCTGCGCCTTCTCGGCGACAGGAATGCGCAGCGTCAGCACGCCGGCGTCGTACGTGGCCTTGATGTTTTCGCCATCCAGGGTGTCCCCCAGGATCAGCTGGCGGCTGAACACTCCGCGCGGACGCTCGGAGGCTATCATTTCGGTGTCCTTGCCTGCGGGGTCGGGGCGCTCGGCCTTCACCGTCAGGACGTTCCGTTCAATGTCCAGATCCACGGAGTCGGCCTTTACGCCTGGCAGATCGAAGGCAACAACGAATTCATTGTCCTCCTGCCACGCGTCCATCGGCATCGCTGCCGGGCGCGCCGCTGTGCCCAAGACCTGCTGGGCGAGCCTGTCCAGCTCGCGGAACGGATCAGTTCGCATCAACATGGCTTCCCTCCTCAGGGTGAGACGGTCTATAAAGTTCCATCCAGCCGATCTATATTGGCTGGTATAGATTTTTTATAGCACCAGAGGTAGGACGGCGCAAGGGCTTTTGGAGGGATTTCCGCAGACGGCGCCTCCAGCAGACAGCTGGCATCGGGCCGCCCCGAATACGCGGACCCGGCTCTTGTTTGCCAAGCGGGCGCGGGTTATTTTAAGCGTGGGATCAGCTCAAGCAGACAGGGCGCAGAGACCCCGCACATAGGAGCGCGTCAATGTCGACCATCTCCAACGCCCATCGCCCCGGAGGGATGCAGCGGCCATCCGGCAGCAGGCCCTGGTGCTCCGAATGCCACACGGACCAGCATCTGATCGTGGAGTCCATCGAAGCGCTGCATCCCCCGCAAGAGGACCTGGTGGACGTGTCATACACCTGCGTCGAATGCGACTACTTCTACGCCCACCCGGCCAACGTGCACGAGGTTGCGGCCATCCTTAACCGGCACGGGCAGGTGATGGGCGTCCTGC
The DNA here is from genome assembly GCF_017052465.1 of Arthrobacter pascens. Taxonomy (GTDB): domain Bacteria; phylum Actinomycetota; class Actinomycetes; order Actinomycetales; family Micrococcaceae; genus Arthrobacter; species Arthrobacter pascens. The sequence goes on along the minus strand of NZ_JAFHKT010000080.1, from coordinate 2,135 downwards.
AGTTCGGCGGTGAGTACTTCCACTGCGGCACTCCCATGAACTCGGTGAGCTACGGCACCAGCAGCATCCCGGGCGTGGAACTCCCGCGCCGCCACACCATCCACGACGTCCACCTGCCGACCCGCCTGCTGCGGTGCGGCTGCGGCTTTCAAATGGAAGTGCCCGACTGAACCGGCACCCCGCGGATTGATAGGACAGCGCCGACTAATCCTGGTTGGTTGCCCATCAAATAAGGAGAAAGGGAAATGGTTACTTCAAATCCGGCAGCCGGAGCCAGAAGCCGGCTGCAGCTTGCAGCCCAGGTGGTGGGGGCAGTGTTCCTGCTTGTCGGCATCCTGGGCTTCATTCCCGGGATTACCAGCAACTTCGGAGCGATGGGGATGGCCGGGCACACATCAGGGGCATTGCTCCTCGGCGTTTTCCAGGTTTCCGTCCTCCACAACATCGTGCACCTGCTCTTCGGAGTTGCCGGCCTGCTCCTGGCCCGCACCCCGTCCCAGGCGAAGAGCTTCCTGCTCTACGGCGGAATCATCTACCTGATCCTCTGGCTGTATGGCCTGATCATCAACCTCAACACCCCGGCCAATTTCGTGCCGGTCAACACCGCAGACAACTGGCTGCACTTCCTGTTGGGCGTTGGGATGATCGCTTTGGCCCTGCTCCTGTCCCGCGAGGGCGTTCGCACGCCGCGCGCTGCCCGGCGCTGACGCTGCGGATATGCGGTGGCTCCTGCAGTCTTGCGGGGCCACCGCACTTTGCGGGCACTTTTGACACTTTTGCGGGACCCCGGCACGGGCTATTCTGATCGTGTCGGTTCCGTGAACCGAATGGTTCCGGCCGGTACCGCAGCTTTGGAAGCGGGCCCCTGCAACGCGATGCCCAGGAGTGGCAGACGATGTCCGGATATCAGCAACCAGCCGTTTTGACCGCCACCGGCGCCACCCCCGCCGTGCCGATACGCAAGGGCCAAATGGTGGTCAAATGGATCACCACTACCGACCACAAGACCATCGGCTACTTGTACCTGATCACGTCCTTCGTGTTCTTCTGCCTCGCCGGCGTGATGGCACTGCTCATCCGCGCCGAACTCTTCGAGCCCGGCATGCAGATCCTCGTGACCAAAGAGCAGTACAACCAGATGTTCACGATGCACGGCACCCTCATGCTGCTGATGTTCGCCACCCCGCTCTTCGCCGGGTTCGCCAACGTCATCATGCCGCTGCAGATCGGCGCCCCGGACGTTGCCTTCCCGCGGCTGAACGCCCTGGCCTACTGGTTCTTCCTCTTCGGCTCCACCATTGCCGTAACCGGCTTCATCACCCCGCAGGGCGCGGCGTCCTTTGGCTGGTTCGCCTACGCCCCCCTCAACAACACGACGTTCAGCCCCGGCGTCGGCGGTGACCTGTGGGTCTTCGGCCTGGCGCTGTCCGGTTTCGGCACCATCATCGGCGCCGTCAATTTCATCACCACCATCATCTGCATGCGCGCCCCCGGCATGACCATGTGGCGCATTCCCATCTTCACCTGGAACACCCTGGTCACGGCGGTCCTGGTGATCATGGCCTTCCCGCCGCTGGCCGCCGCGCTGTTCGGCCTCGGTGCGGACCGCCGCTTCGGAGCCCATGTCTACGATCCCGAAAATGGCGGCGCCATCCTGTGGCAGCACCTCTTCTGGTTCTTCGGCCACCCCGAGGTGTACATCATCGCGCTGCCGTTCTTCGGCATCGTGTCCGAGATCTTCCCGGTGTTCAGCCGCAAGCCGATCTTTGGCTACAAGGGTCTGGTCTACGCAACGATCGCCATCGCCGCCCTGTCGGTGACCGTGTGGGCGCACCACATGTACGTAACCGGTTCTGTGCTGCTGCCGTTCTTCGCCTTCATGACGATGCTCATCGCGGTGCCCACCGGCGTGAAGTTCTTCAACTGGATCGGCACCATGTGGGGCGGTTCGCTGACGTTCGAGACCCCGATGCTCTGGAGTCTTGGCTTCCTGGTCACGTTCCTCTTCGGCGGCCTCACCGGCATCATCCTGGCCTCCCCGCCGCTGGACTTCCACGTCTCCGACTCGTACTTCGTGGTGGCGCACTTCCACTACGTGGTCTTCGGCACGGTGGTGTTCGCGATGTTCGCCGGCT
>NZ_JAFHKT010000079.1 GCF_017052465.1 Arthrobacter pascens | reverse complement strand
GATGTCCGGCTGGACCATCTTCTACTGGGCCTGGTGGATCTCCTGGACGCCGTTCGTCGGACTGTTCATCGCCCGCATCAGCCGCGGCCGCACCATCCGGCAGTTCGTCACCGGCGTACTGCTGGTGCCCAGCGTCGTCAGCGTGATCTGGTTCGGCATCTTCGGCGGAACCGCCTTCGGCATCCAGCAGGAGGCCGACAAAACGGCGAATCCGGCAGACGGCCTCGCCAAAATGGTCGACGGCGTGCCCACCATTTCGTTCGACGGCGCCCTCTTCGACCTGGTCAAGAACCTGCACATGCCTGCCTGGGCCATCACCGCAGTGATCATCCTGGCGATGGTGCTCGTGGCGATCTTCTTCATCACCGGAGCCGACTCGGCCTCCATCGTCATGGCCTCGCTGAGCTCCAACGGGTCCAACGAGCCCCGGCGCGGACTGGTGATCTTCTGGGGCCTGCTGACCGGTGGAGTCGCCGCCGTCATGCTCCTGGCCGGTGGCGATGAACCCTCAGAAGCGTTGTCCGGCCTGCAACGGATCACCATCGTTGCCGCCCTGCCGTTCGTGCTGGTCATGTTGCTGCTCTGTGTCGCCCTGGCACGGGATCTTCGCCGCGATCCGCTGGCCCTGCGGGCCAGGCTTGCCACCACCGTCGTCGAACGGGCCATCCGGACCGGCGTCGATCAGCACGGCGGCGTCCAGTTCGACCTTGTGACCAAGCATGAATGCGGCGAACGCTGCGCCGTCGACGCCCCCTGTCCCGGCGGTTCCAGCGCCGACACCCGCAACTAGGAGAAATTGTGACCACAACGCTTGAAGGCCGTCCCGCGGGTGCTGCAACAGCACTCACAGCCGAGGCCACCGGGGCGCGCTCCCTGGCCAAGACCCGCACGGCGGAGTTCGTCCTCACCCTCGCCTGCCCGGAACGGCCCGGCATCGTCCGGGCAGTCACCACGTTCCTGGCCGACCGCGGCTTCGACATCGTCGAGCACCAGCAGTTCGATGACCATGTCAGCGGGAAGCTGTACCTGCGCACCGCTTTCATCGGCAGCGGAACAGAATCCCGTGATCGGGCCCATCGGGATTTCGAGGGTGACGGTCCCGACCAGCGGGGTGAGCAGACCGCGGAAGGCCTCACGGCCGAGTTCGCGCCCATCGCCGCCGAGTTCGGCATGGATTTCGCCATCCACGACGGCCGGCCCCCGCGCCTGCTGGTCATGGTCTCCAAGTTCGGCCACTGCCTCAACGACCTGATCTTCCGCTGGCGGGCCGGCAGCCTCGGTGCGGAGATCGCCGTCGTGGTTTCCAACCACGAGGACCTGCGGGCCATGGCGGAGAACGCCGGACTGCCCTTCATCCACGTTCCCGTGACGCCCGGAACCAAGCCCGAGGCCGAGGCACGGCTGCTGGACCTCGTCGCCGAGTACGACGCGGACCTGGTGGTCCTGGCCCGCTACATGCAGGTGCTCTCCAACGGCCTCTGCAATGAGCTGCGCGGACGGGCCATCAACATCCACCACTCCTTCCTGCCCGGCTTCAAGGGCGCAAAGCCGTACCACCAGGCGTACGACCGCGGCGTGAAGCTGATCGGGGCCACGGCGCACTACGTGACCGCGGACCTCGATGAGGGGCCGATCATCGAACAAGAGGTCTTCCGGGTGGACCACAGCCTCGATCCGGACGCGTTGGTGACTGTGGGCCGGGACGCCGAATCGCAGGCCCTGTCCCGGGCGGTCAAGTGGCATTGCCAGCACCGTGTCCTGCTCAACAACACCCGCACCGTCGTATTCCGCTAACGCGAACCAGGAGAAACATTTATGAGCGCATCACCACGCGTCGTGATCATCGGCGCCGGCATAGTCGGCACCAACCTTGCGGATGAACTCGCCAGCCGGGGATGGAACAACATCACGGTGGTCGAACAGGGGCCGCTGGAACTGGCCGGCGGCTCCACCTCGCACGCCCCCGGCCTCGTCTTCCAGACCAACCCGTCCAAGACCATGACGGAATTCGCCACGTACACGGTGAACAAGCTGCTCTCCCTCAGTGCCGACGGTGTGTCCTGCTTCAACCAGGTGGGCGGGCTGGAGCTGGCCACCACCGAGGCACGGCTGCAGGACCTCAAGCGCAAGCTCGGCTACGCCACGTCGTGGGGAGTCGAGGGCCGGATTATCGACGCCGACGAATGCGAGAAGCACTGGCCGCTGCTGAACAAGGGACAGTTCAAGGATGGGCGCCAGGTCCTTGGCGGCCTCCTTGTTCCCTCCGACGGGCTCGCCTCCGCAGCCCGGGCGGTCCAGCTGCTGATCAGCCGCGCCCGCGAAGCGGGCGTGACATTCCTGGGCTCCACTGCCGTCACCGGCATCGAACAGGCCGGCGGCAAGGTCACCGGCGTCGAAACCTCCACCGGCGTGATCCCCGCGGACATTGTGGTTTCCTGCGCCGGGTTCTGGGGCCGCGAGGTGGGCAAGCTGGTGGGCATGAAGGTGCCGCTGCTGCCGCTCGCCCACCAGTACGTGAAGACCACCGCCCTGGCCGAACAGCAGGGCCTGAACGAGCTGCCCAACGGGGCGCGCCTGCCCATCCTGCGCTACCAGGACAAGGACCTCTACTACCGCGAGCACGGGGACAGGATCGGGATCGGCAGCTACGCCCACCGCCCCCTGCCCGTCGACATGAACGCGTTGCCGGCCGTCGGCGCCGACGAGATGTCCGACCACCGCATGCCGTCCCGCCTCGACTTCACGCTCGAAGACTTCGCCCAGTCATGGGAGGACAGCCAGGACCTGCTGCCGTCCCTGCACCGGGCTCAGATCGAGGACGGTTTCAACGGCATCTTCTCCTTCACCCCTGACGGCGGCCCGCTCATGGGCGAGTCGCCCGACGTCGCGGGCTTCTTCGTGGCGGAGGCCGTCTGGGTCACGCACTCGGCCGGCGTCGCGAAGGCCATGGCCGAACTGCTGGTCGAGGGCCAGTCCCGCACCGACCTGCACGGCTGCGAACTGGAACGGTTCGAAAAGGTCCAGACCAGCGACGAATACGTCAGCGAAACGTCCCAGCAGAACTTCGTCGAAATCTACGACATCCTGCACCCGCTGCAGCCCAAGGAATCCCCGCGGGACCTGCGGGTCAGCCCCTTCAACGTCCGGCAGAAGGAGCTCGGCGCGTTCTTCCTGGAGTCCGCCGGCTGGGAGCGTCCGCACTGGTTCGAGGCCAACCGCGGCCTCCTGGACGAACTGCCGGCCGAGTGGCAGGCCCCGGAGCGTGAACCCTGGGCCGCGATGTACTCCTCCCCCATTTCTGCCGCCGAAGCGTGGAAGACACGCACCGCCGTCGGGCTTTACGACATGACGCCGCTGAAGCGGCTGGCGGTCACCGGCCCCGGCGCCCTGCCGCTGCTGCAGCGCCTCAGCACGGGCAACATCGCCAAGAAGCCCGGCGCGGTAACGTACTGCCTCCTGCTGGCGGACGACGGCGGCATCCGCAGTGACGTGACCGTCGCCCGCCTTGGGGACGAGGATTTCCAGCTGGGCGTGAACAGCAATGTGGACTTCGACTACCTCCGCGTCGAGGCCAGGAGGCAGTCGGCCGCGGACCCCGCGCAGTGGGTGCACGTCTCCGACATCACCGGCAGCACGTGCTGCATCGGGCTGTGGGGGCCGCTGGCCCGTGAAGTGATCGGCAAGGTGAGCGCGGATGACCTCAGCAACGACGGCCTGAAGTACTTCCGCACCAAGGAAATCTCCGTGGGCGGCATCCCCGTCACGGCCATGCGGCTCTCCTACGTCGGCGAGCTCGGCTGGGAGCTCTACACCACCGCGGAATACGGGCTGAAGCTCTGGGACCTGCTGTTCGAGGCCGGGCGCGAGCACGGCATCATCGCGGCCGGGCGCGGCGCGTTCAACAGCATGCGGCTGGAGAAGGGCTACCGGCTGTGGGGCACGGACATGACCTCCGAGCACCACCCGTACCAGTCCGGTCTCGGCTTCTCGGTCGCCAAGGACAAGGTGGGCTTCGTCGGGGCCGAGGCCCTGGCAGCCCGCAAGGAGGAGGCCCCCAGCCGGGTCCTGCGGTGCCTGACCGTGGACGACGGCACCTCCATCGTGCTGGGCAAGGAACCCGTGTACGTGAACGGCGAGGCGGCCGGGTACGTCACCAGCGCCGCCTATGGCTACTCCGTGCGGAAGCCGATTGCCTACGCCTGGCTGCCGGCCGCCGTTTCCGAAGGTGACTCCGTAGAGGTGGAGTACTTCGGCCGGCGGGTCGCGGCAACCGTCTCTGCCGAGCCGCTCTTCGACCCCGGCATGGAGCGCCTCCGCGGCTGACACTCTGCTCAACCACAACGGCCCGCCGGCTTGGGATTCCCACGCCGGCGGGCTTTTGCGCGCGAACGTACACTTCGGGCCCATTCGAAGGGAGCCTCCGTGGCCTCTGCGGCTCCGCCGAAAATGTCAGCCCCTCCCGTGATGATGGGTACATGGGGAGAGCAGCGGTGGCGAAGGCATACGCGGACATCAATGCTGCCGTTGCTGTGCTCAGTGCTGAACTCGACGGGAACGGCTCGGAGGACGCAGCTGATGCCGATCCGCTGCAGGGCATGGCGGATGTTTGCCTGGATATCCTGGCCGGGGCGGCCGGGGCGGAGCCGCGGTATGCCGCGTTGAAGGCCCGGGCTGTTGCGAAGTTCGCGGACACGGCGGCTTCGGTCGCCCCTCCTGACGCGGCGACGATGCCGCAGGAGGCGTCGGTGGCTGCGGAGATCGCGTGTGTCCTGGCCATTGGGCCGCGTGCGGCGGTTGCGTTGCTGGCCGAGTCCCAGGAGCTCGCCACCAGGCTGCCGCTGACCCTGTCCGCGCTGCAGGCCGGCACGATGTCCTGGCAGCACGCCCGGGTGATGGTGGACGAGACGGCGAGCCTCGATCCTGCTGGGGCCGCCGCACTGGAAGCGCATTTCCTGGATCCTGACGCGCCGAACCCGGCCCGTGGCTGCCCTGCCGGGGACATGCCCGCTTCCCGGTTCCGCCACAAAGCCCGCATCTGGCGAGAACGCCACCACACTGTGAGCATCGAGAAGCGCCACGCCAAATCCGTCCTGGACCGGCGGGTGGACTACACACCGGACAAGGACGGCATGGCGTGGATCTCGGCCTGCCTTCCTGCCGACCAGGCGTCGGCGATCTGGAACCGCATCACCGCGGTCGCCCGTGGGTTGCAGGGACCGGATGAGTTCCGGACCCTCACTCAGGTCCGGACCGACGTTTATGCCGCGGCGCTCCTCGGCGGCGGCAACGCCCGCCCTATTGGCGACGATGGGGAAACGGGGAATCCCGGGCAAGTCCGCACGCCCCGGGCGGAGGTCCTGGTGACGGTCCCGGTGTTTTCGCTGCTCGGCGCCACCGATGAACCGGCGATGCTCGATGGCTACGGGCCGATTCCGGCGTCGATGGCCAGGGATCTGGTCGCCAACGGCGCGGACTCCTTCTACCGTGTCCTGGTGGACCCGCGGGACGGTGCCCCGCTGGAGATCGGCCGGAAGAGCTACCGGCCCACGCAGGCGATGCGACGTTGGCTGCGGATGCGGGACGGCCGGTGTTCCTTCCCAGGATGTTCAAACCAGTCCCTGGACAACGAAGCGGACCACGTCCTGGCCTGGCAGCAGGGCGGGACCACCGGCGTGTCGAATTTGGGCCAGCCCTGTCCCCGGCACCACCGGCTCAGGCACACCAGCGCCTGGAGACCCACACCTGCCACGAAGAACGAACCACCGGGCTGGATATCGCCCAGCGGGCGCCACTACACAAGCGAACACCAGGACTGGGAACCACCACGCTGGCCCAAAGACCTGGAACCGGAGGTGACATCCAAGCTGACAGCAGACGAGCACGGGCCACCCCCAGCTTCGCGTGACTCGTTCGGCGGACACCCGGATTTCCCCCGAATCGGGCTTTCCGTGGGGGAAGACGGATTGTCACGGTTCCTCCACGCCGCCTGAAAGGTGCCCGAAAGCAGCGTGCGCCCGGTTCCACTAGGCAGCACGTGCACGAACGACGAGGCGGGCCGTCGGTGTTTCCTCGGCTCCTTGGCTGCCCCCATGGTTGCCGCGGGCTGGAACGGGTACAACTGAGTCATGACGACTTCCCTGGTGCTCGGCCCCATGATGCGGTATGTGGATGAGACTTCGGCCAGCATCTGGGTGGAGACCCGGAGCGATTCCCGCGTCACCGTCCGGGCCGGCCACGGCACCTGGGAGGCCCGTACCTTCGCCGTGCATGGCCACCATTACGCACTCGTGGAGGCGGACGGAATTGAGCCAGGATCAGTGCTGCCCTACACCCTGGAAATCGACGGCGCACAGGTCTGGCCCGATCCGGCCTCCGGGTTTCCGCCGCCGGTGATCGCGACGCTGAAACCCGGCAAGCCGCTGCGCATGGCCTACGGCTCCTGCCGCACCAGTGTCCCGCACGACGAGTCCGGCAACAGGACGCACGGAGTCGACTCGCTCCGCGCCTACGCACTGGCGATGGCCTCCGGCCACGGCACCGCCAACGGTACAGAACTGCCGGACATGGTGGCCTTCCTCGGCGACCAAGTGTACGCCGACTCCACCAGCGAACAGATGCAGCAGTTCATCCGCGCCCGCCGCGACATCGACGAACCGCCTGGCGAGGAGCTGAAGGACTACGAGGAATACGCCCACCTCTACAATCTCGCCTGGTCCGACCCGGCGAACAGGTGGCTGCTGTCCACCCTGCCGAGCGCGATGATCTTCGACGACCACGACATCCGCGACGACTGGAACGCCTCGCTGACCTGGAAGAAGGGCATGGAAGCCACCTCATGGTGGCACGGGCGGATTGTCGCGGGGCTGTCCTCCTACTGGGTCTACCAGCACCTGGGCAACCTCTCGCCGCAGGAGCGGGCCACGGATACCATCTGGCAGCTGATCGCCGGACGCGGCGACGAGGCCGAACTCGACCTCAGCGCGGAGCTGGACCGTTTCGCAGATCGCGCAGACCAGGACCCGGTCTCCTACCGGTGGAGCTTTTGCCGCGATTTCGGAGACACCAGGCTGATAGTGGTTGACTCCCGGGCAGCCCGGAACCTGGCACCGGACGACCGCGCCCTGCTTGACCACGAGGAGATGGCCTGGCTTGACGGCCGGATGCGCGGCGGATTCCGCCACCTGCTGGTGGCAACGTCGCTGCCCTTCCTGCTGCCGATGGGCCTGCACCACGTCGAGTCGTGGAATGAGGCTATTTCCGAAGGCGCATGGGGGAAGCGCCCGGCCCGGGCCGGCGAGAAGCTGCGCCAGGCGGTGGATCTCGAACACTGGGCTGCCTTCCAAAAGAGCTTTCGGCAGGTGGCTGACATGGCGGCCGAGGTCGCCGATGGCAAGCGCGGCCCGTCACCGGAGACCGTCACGTTCCTGTCCGGGGACGTGCACTTCTCCTACGTCGCGGAGGTGGAACGCTCCTCGGGCAGCCGCATCTTGCAGGCAGTCTGTTCCCCGATCCGCAACCCCCTTCCCCGGCTGATGAGATACTTCGGAGCCATCTCGGCCTATGGCCTGGCTTCTCCGGTCGGTGCCCTGGTAGCCCGCTCGGCGCGTGTGCCGGACCCGCCGTTCCGCTGGAAACGCGTCAAGGGACCATGGTTCAACAACAACCTGGCCAGCCTCGAAGTTGCTCCGGAAGGGCTGAGGCTGTGGTGGCAGACCGGCGTCGTGGACGACGTCGACGAACTGCACCCGCGGCTCGAGACTGTGGCATCCCTCACCGTGGCTTCCCGAAGGGAAAACACTGGCAGACTCAGTGGGCGGGGTTTCGACAGGCTCAACCACCGCCGCGCGGCACGAAGCTAGGCCGCCAGCCAAACACTGCCTTCGAGGTACCGGACGCACGTGCCGGAGAGCAGGGTGCGCTCCCCTTCCACACGGCAGAGCACAGTCCCACCGCGTGCCGAGAGTTGGCGGGCAGCCAGGACCGCAGTGCCCAACCTGCCGGCCCAGAGCGGTGCCAGCTGGGAGTGCGCCGAGCCGGTTACCGGGTCCTCATCGACGCCCGCCCGGGCACCGAAGAACCGAGAGACGAAGTCGTGACCGGTTCCATCCCCTGCAGCGGTGACGACGACGCCGCGAACCGGCAGCTTCGCAAGTGCCCCAAAGTCCGGAGTCAGGGTGCGTACCGTCTCGGCATCCTTGACGACATGGATGAGGTCGGTTGCCAGGAAAGCCTCGAGTGCCGGAACCCCGAGGGCTTCCGTCACGGAAGGGTCCACGGCCACCGGTTCAGGGATCTCCGAAGGGAAGTCCAGGATGAAGCCATCGCCGTCGCGCTCTACAAAAAGCCAGCCGCTGCGGCTCCAGAACTGCAGCCGCTTGGCGTCCGGGTGGACGTCTGTGAAGAGGTACGACGCCGTGGCCAAGGTCGCGTGCCCGCAGAGGTCCACCTCAATGGCCGGTGTGAACCAGCGGAGGTGGTATGCGGGCTGCGCGGAGTCGAAGGGCGTGGCCTCGTCCGGGATCGCGGCAACGATGAAGGCCGTCTCGGAGAGGTTGTTCTCCTCTGCGAGCTGCTGGAGGACGCCGTCGTCCAGCCAGCCCTCCAGGGGCATCACGGCTGCGGGATTTCCTTCGAAGGGCTTGGAGGCGAAGGCGTCAATCTGGATCAGGGGTATACGCATGCCCTTCACAGTAGCGGGAAACTGGACTGCAAATTTAGAGCCAGTTTAAAAAAGTGGCCTTCTGACGGCGGTGCAAAACAGCGACGGCGGCACGCCGGACTGACCGGTGTGCCGCCGTCGGGGTTTCCCCAGGAAGCGTCAGGTGTGCGTGCCCGCCATTGCCGTTTCTTCGCGTTCCGCGAGGGGGCTGTGCGGCTCGAACCGCACGAACATGGCTTTGAAGCCGGGGGTGTTGGATTCGCGGGCGACGTTGTCCTTGTGGACCAGGGCGTTGGCTTCGGGGAAGTAGGCCGCGGCGCAGCCCTTTGCCGTGGGGTAGGCCACCAGCCGGAACTTGTCCGCCTGCCGGTCCTGGCCCCTGAACGTGCTCACGACGTCCACGAGGTCCCTGTCCTGGAAGCCGAGCTCGGCGAGGTCCTCGGGGTGCACCAGGATGACCCGGCGGCCGCCGGAGATCCCGCGGTAGCGGTCGTCGAGGCCGTAGAACGTGGTGTTGTACTGGTCGTGGCTGCGGATGGTCTGCAGCACCAGGTGGCCGTCCGGCGGCGTCAGGTATTCCAGCGGGCTGACCGTGAACCGTCCGCGGCCAATGTCCGTGTTGAAGGACCGGGTGTCGCGCGGCGGGTTGGGCAGCACGAAGCCGTTCTTCGTCCGGACCCTGGCGTTGAAATCCTCGAATCCGGGAAGGACCCGGGTGATGTGGTCCCGGATCACGTCGTAGTCCTCCGCCATGGCCTTCCAGTCCACGGAGTGGCCGGGGCCGAAGGTCGCCTCGGCCATGCGGGCCACGATCACCGGTTCGGCCAGCAGGTGCTCGGACACCGGGGTCAGCCTGCCCTGCGTGGAGTGGACCACCGACATGGAGTCTTCCACGGACAGGAACTGGGCACCCTTGGGGTGCTTGTCGTCCTTATCGGTGCGCCCCAGCGTGGGGAGGATGAGCGAGGTGCGGCCGTGCACCACGTGGGACCGGTTGGGCTTGGTGGAGATGTGCACGGTCAGCCCGATCCGCTGCATCCCGGCTTCCAGCGTCTCGGTGTCGGAACAGGCCAGCGAGAAATTCCCGCCCATGGACACGAACACGTCCACCTCGTCGCGCTCAAACGCTTCCATCGACTCGACGGCATCGAAGCCGTGATGCCGCGGGGACTCGATCCCGAACTCCTTGTCGAGCGCCTCCAAGAGCCATTCCTTGGGCTTCTCCCAAATGCCCATGGTCCTGTCGCCCTGGACGTTGGAATGGCCACGGACCGGGCAGGCGCCGGCACCGGGCTTGCCGAAGTTGCCCTGCAGCAGCAGGACGTTGACCATTTCCTTGATGGTGTCCACCGAATGCGGCTGCTGCGTCACACCCAGGGCCCAGCAGAAGATGGTGGCCTTGGACCGGATGAGCATCCCCGCCACGTCTTCGATCTGCTGCCGGGACAGGCCCGTGGCCTTCTCGGTCTCGGCCCAGTCCAGGTCCCGGCGCGCCTCGCGGTAGGCGTCGAAACCGTCAGTCTGCGCCTCAACGAAGGAACGGTCGACGACGGTGCCCGGGTTCCGCTCTTCCTCCGCCAGCAGCAGGTGGCCCAGGGCCTGGAACAGTGCCAGGTCCCCGCCCACCTTAATCTGCAGGTATTCGTCGGCCAGCGGCGTGCCGCCGCCGACCACGCCGGAGACGGTCTGCGGGTCCCTGAAGTTGAAGAGACCGGCTTCGGGCAGCGGGTTCACTGCCACCACCTTGCCGCCCTTGTCCTTGCACTCCTTCAGCGCGGAGAGCATGCGGGGGTGGTTGGTGCCCGGGTTCTGGCCCACGACGAAGATCAGCTCGGCGTCGTGGATGTCATCCAGCGACACGGTGCCCTTGCCGATGCCGATGGTCGGGTTCAGCGCCGAGCCGGAGGACTCGTGGCACATGTTCGAGCAGTCCGGCAGATTGTTGGTACCGAGGGCACGGGCGAACAGCTGATACATGAACGCCGTTTCGTTCGCCGTGCGGCCGGAGGTGTAGAAAACGCAGCGGTCCGGCGTGCTGGCCCTGATGTGCTCGCCGATGAGCCCGAAGGCGTCCGCCCAGGAGATCGGCGAATAGTGGGTGTCCCCTTCCCGGATCACCACCGGCTCGCTGAGCCTGCCCTGGTTGCCCAGCCAGTACTCCGTCTTCTCCGACAGTTCCGCGATGGAGTGCCGGGCCCAGAACTCCGCACCCACGGTGCGGAGGGTGTTCTCCTCCGCCACCGCCTTGGCGCCGTTTTCGCAGAACTCGGCCGCTTTGCGTTTCTTGTCCGATTCCGGCCAGGCGCAGCCAGGGCAGTCGAAGCCGCCGCGCTGGTTCAGGCGCAGCAGCGACTGCGCCGTCCGGGTGACGCCGGCCTGCGCCACAGCGCGCTCCAGTGCCACCATCACGGCCTTGACGCCGGCAGCTTCCGCTTTCGGCTTGCCGACGGCGAGGTCGTCCTCATTGATGTCCGCAACGGGGGCGGGCTGTTTGCCGAACTTCATTGTTCCAACTTCCTTACCGGCTCACGCCGTGCTTGTTCAAACGCCGGGCAAGGCGCGCCGGGCTCTCCCGGCGCGCCTTCCGGGATCCTGCTCGATCGGAAACCTGTCCTACTGCGAAACCTTGGCGAGTGTTTCGCGTTCGGCGGCGATGGTGGTGTTGTCGCCGTGTCCGGTGCGGACGATGGTGTCGGGCGGGAGGGTCAGGAGGCGTTCGCGGATGGAGGTCAGGATGGTGGGGTAGTCGCTGTAGGAGCGGCCG
>NZ_JAFHKT010000078.1 GCF_017052465.1 Arthrobacter pascens | reverse complement strand
CGATGACCTGGTCGAATGGACCACCGGCACCCCCGGCGGGATCACCGGCATCGAGATCCAGCTCATCATGACCGACCGCACCCTCTTCCAGGGCGACTCCGAGCCGGCACGGATCCCCGGCTACGGCGTGGTCCCGGCGGGCTGGGCACGCACGATGGCCGGTGCTGTCGAGCCGGCGAGCCGCGAGGAACTCAGCGTCTGGGTCCGCCGGCTCTACACCGCCCCCGGAACCGGCGAACTCGTCGCGATGGACTCACGGGCACGCCTGTTCCCGGCCCCGCTGAAGCGCTTCATCCAGGCCCGCGATGACACCTGCCGCACTCCCTACTGCGACGCCCCCATCCGCCACCACGACCACATCGTTCCCTGGCACAACGGCGGAACCACCAGCCTCGAAAACGCAGCCGGGCTCTGCGAAGCCTGCAACCACACCAAAGAAACCCCGGGCTGGAAAGCCATACCCCGGCCCGGCCCACGGCACACCATCGAACTCCGCACCCCGACCGGCCACACCTACCACTCCACAGCACCGCCGTTGCCCGGAACCAGCCAGGCCGAACAACTGGCCCGTGCCTCCTAGATCAGGCCACGCGGTGCCCGGCACTCCCGGATCCAGCCACCCGATGCCTGGCGCCACTTACAAGCAGGCCCGGCTAGCCTGCCGGCCGCAGCGAGGTAATCATCCGCTTGATATCCCGGTACTCGTCCGTGCCTGCATACCGCTCCGCCTTCTCCAGATATGGCGAAGACGGATCGCCGGGCGTTACGTTGTTGGCGGGGTTATAGAACGCCCCGAACATGGCAGCTGTGGGCGGCCACGTGAAGAAGTGGAAGATGGGGCACGCAGTGTCCCCCGTCGGCGCCGGGCCGGTCACGATGCCGTAGGCCGCGCCCGGAGTGTTCGCCGGTCCCGGGTCCTTTGCGCTGCCGCGGGACTCGAACACGAACCGCGGTGTGAGGCCGTTCTGCGTTAGAGCCGGCAGCTCCTGGGAGTCCAGGACGGAGTACTGGTGCCGTTCCATGCACGTGGAGCCGGTGGCCATATTGGTCCGGAGCGTAGCCAGCGGCTTCCCGGCCTGGTTCCTGATTTCCGCGAACGCGCCGCCGCCTTCAGGCAATTCGCCCGCGGGATCCGTAACGCTCCACGCTGCGGGCAGGTCGAACGTGAGCTGGCCGTCCGCCGTCGTGTAGGTCGTCCAGGCCTCCGACGGTGTAGTGGCGCCGGTCGCGCTCGGTGTCCCGTCCGACGTCGGCGTCGGGCCCGGCGTGACGGGAGTGGCGACGGAGGGGGCGGTGACGGTCGTGACGGGATCCGTAGCGGCAGCGGTGCCCGGCGACGGCGGCCCTGCCGGTTGCCCGCATCCGGCGAGCATCAAGGCGAAAACAAATGCCGCGGGAACCGCGGCTCGGGACGACGCTGTCCTGCGCATGTCACTCTCCCAGGGGACGGAAATTGGTCCCTTAAGTGTGCCGTTCTGCGGCGCTCTGAGATCGAGGCCGGGGGTGATTGACGTCGAACCGTTGTTGGCAATAACAGTTCGGTCCGGCGCCGACAAATGCTCCAGGCGAAGCCGGTATCCATTAAGTTATGCTCCGGTCCGCCGGTCCACCTGGGGGTTGCCGCCGCGCCTCCTGCTTCCCGGCGCCGCGTGAATGCTAGGTTCGAGAGAGAAGATAGTCCGCTCCATCCCATCCCCGTTCCCATCGAAAGAGCATCAACAGTGGAATCGCCTGCACCCGTCCGGATACTGACCGTTTGCACAGGGAACATTTGCCGCTCCCCTGTGGCGGAACGGCTGCTCCAGGCCGGGCTGGACCAGGTGCTGCCCGGCGGCTTCGAGGTCCGCAGCGCGGGCACGCGTGCATTGGTGGGCGACCCCGTGCAGCCGCCGTCCGCAGACATCATCCGCACGTTCGGCGGAACCGCGGAAGGGTTCGCCGCCCGGCAGCTGACGGGCAAGATCCTGCGCCCGGTGGACCTGGTCCTCACCATGAGCTCGACGCACCGCGGAGAAGTCCTCCAGCTCGACGCGTCCCTGCTCAAGCGCACCTTCACCATCCGCGAGTTCGCACGCATGCTCGACGTCCTCCAAGAACGGGAGGCGCCGGACGCGGGCGGCGGCATTCAGCCAGGCGGAAACCATCACAGCGACCGGATCAGTGCCAACACCGAGCTCTGGCGGGCACTCCCGGCCCGTGCGGCATCGGTGCGGCACCTGGCGCTGGCTCCCGAAGCGGCTGACAACGACGTCGTCGATCCTTACCGCCGCAGCGACGACTACTACCGCCAGATGGAGGACGAACTCGCCCCGGCCATCATCTCGGTCCTCCGGTTCGCCAGGCTGAACGTCCCCTCCTGAACCCCCGCCAGGCCACCCACGGCCCTAAACCCACGGCAGGCCTGCCAGTGGCGGCAGCCACGAAGCTCAGTAGCTGTCGAACTCGACGTCCACGGACGACGCGCCCCGCAACGGTCCAACCTGCTCGGCCTCACCCTGCAGTGACTTCCTGTCCCGGTCTGGCAGCGAGCCGAATGTCTTGATGGTGATGTCCAGCTTCCGCCCGCTCTTGTGCGAACGCCATGTGCCCGTGATTTTGCCGCCTGCGAGGACCGTGCCCGGTTCACCGACCATCTTCCACACCTCCCGGTGGTACTTCTTGTCGACGATCGTTTCGCGGTCGCGGACCTGGGTATAAGGGTCACGGGGCGGGAGCAGGCGGACACCCTTCGGCATCGGCGCCGACCGCAGGGCGTCGAGATCCTCGGTGAGGATCCATGCCGTGCCGCCGAACTCGACCTGCGTCATCTCGTCCTCGACCACGCTCCACCAGGGCCCGGTGTCACCGATATGGATCCCCGCCCACGCGGCGAAGTCGCCGCGTGTCGACGGTCCGTAACAGCGCAGGTAGCGGCGAAGCAGCTCGGCGCGCGCGAGGTCCGGGTCGGTGTCCGGGATCGGATGGCCAAGCCACTCGTCGACCAGAACGAACGGTGCCTTGGTCCCGGCACGCGGCGCGAAACAGACCACCCCCTGCAGCGTGAGGATGCGCACGCAGAAATGCACCACGCCCTCACCGAGCGGCTGCCCCGGGGCGTAGGGACCTTCTTCCTGCCAGATGTCGCGTTGCCGCTTCGGGAGCCTGCGGGCAATCCGCGCGGCGATCTCGGCGCCCAGCTCGTTGATGGCGAGCCTGCGTCCGGACAGCACGTCACCGATCTCGGCGCCGGTGAGCCGGACCGCCTCGATCATGCTCATGCCAAGTTTGTTCAGCGCCTGCTCCACGCCGGGTACAAGGTGCCGCATCGCCGCCTCGGTCGGCGGCAGCACCCCGGTGGTGAATACCGGCGCGTCCGAGGCCGGGAAGTAGAACGGCGCGCCGCGCATGCACCAGGTCTGCAGCAGGCTCTTCTCCCCTGCAACTGCGTCGGCCACCTGTTCCTGCGTGAGGTTTCGCACCCTGGCATGCAGGGCAAGCAGCGCCGATCCGGGCGGGCTGTTCTGAATCCCGCATCGGCCGGCGGCGTCGAGCAGCCCGCCCTCGCCCAGCCGCTCGGTGAGGTGATGGGCGCCCAGGCGAAACGCTATGACGCCGCCCGTCGAAACCCTGTGAGCCACTGGCACATCCTACCGCCGCCCGCCAGCCGACCCGCCTGAGGTTCGCTGCCGTTAACGGCGTACGACGGCGGCGCGGCCCCCAAAGGTAACCGTGCCGCCGTCGTACGCCCCTGTGGGCAGAGCCCCCCAGCCAGCCCCGGGTGCCCCGTCTCCGCGCTCCTGTACGATCCGCGTGGTGCCACAGGTACCGCGTCCTGCCGCGCGTCTCGCACCGGGATCCGGAAGTCCGAAGCATCGGTGGTTGCACTTATGACTATGTGGGAGGCGGGTTGGGAAAACCCTGTGGGCGGGGTGGCCACGGCCGTCTCTACAGGTTTTCCGTTCAGCTGCAATTTGCTTGCGTGCCTTTTCGCCCCGGATGTATAGTCGCTCATCCCCGCAACCGGGCGGGCCGGGTTGGTCAGGACTGGTGTCGGCGATGAAGAAGATAATGTGGACCGTTGCCGCGGTGGCGGTGGTCTTTCTGATCATTGGCGGAACGGTGGAGGCTGTCGGTTTCCTGCTGTGGGTGGCACCGTTCCTGCTGATTGTTGCTGTGTTGCTGTTCTTCCTGAGCCGCTCCGGCGGCCGCCAAATCCCCTGACATCATCGTCGACGTTGGAGGCACCCATGCTGCTTGGAATTGGCGCCTATTCGTTTCCCCCGGACTCTGGACAATGCCTTGCCGGGACTTTCTATCTCGATGTGGCCACGGGCCGGCTGGACTGGTCGGAGGAAGTCTTCCAAATCCACGGCTACACCCCCGGCGAGGTGGTACCAACGCTTGAGCTGCTCATGGCGCACAAGCATCCCGAGGACCGGGCGCCCATTCGCAGGCTGATCGCCGACCTCTGCGCCCGGGGAGGCCAGCAGGCCATCTTCCACCGCGTGATCGACAGCCATGGCCGCGAACACCACGTCTTCACCGCGGCAGAGGCGTGCGGGGACTCCGGCAATGTCACGGGACTGCGGGGCTTCACCGTGGATGTGAGCCGGGCAGTCGACGCGGCGAGCCGCCATGCAGCCGCTGAGGCCATCCGGGGCACCTACGCCAGCCGGGAATTGATCGAACAGGCCAAGGGAGTCCTCATGGGGCTCCTGGGTGTGACGGCGGTGGAGGCATTCGGGATCCTCTCCGCCCGGAGCCAGAACTCCAACGTCAAGCTGGCCACCGTCGCAGCGCAACTGGTCGAAGCTGCCGTCAAGGGCGATGCCCGTGCCACGCTGTGCGACTGGGGAGAGCTGCCTGGGCAGCTGGATTCGGCGGGCCATGATCCGGCCGGGCGGCTGGATCGGGCGGGCTAGTACAGCTAGGCGGCCCGCGGGCAGAGGCGGCCCGGCGGACAGAGCGCGTTACAGCGTGGCGAGCAGTCCCGCCGTCGACTCCAGGGCCCCCGGCACCAAAGAGTAGTAAGCCCATGTGCCGCGCTTTTCGCGGTGCAGCAGACCGGCGTCCACCAGGATCTTCAGGTGGTGGGACACCGTGGGCTGGCCCAGGTCCAGTGGCTCGGTGAGATCGCAGACGCAGGCCTCGCCCGACTCGCCTGCCTTGACGATGGAGAGCAGGCGGAGCCTGTTGGGATCAGCGAGCGCCTTGAAGACCAGTGCGCGGCGCTGGGCATCCTCGGCGCTCAGCGCGGGCAGGCCTGCCGGCGTACAGCAGTCGGCACCGGCTCTGGCGTCGTCCCCCAGGAGGTTCCCCAGGGGGCTCCCCAAGGGGTTTTCCGTTTCCGGGCGCAGGGTCTGCTGAGTGGTCATGAACCCATTATGCACATAGATTGACATTCATCGATATAGGCGGGGATACTGCCTGTATCGACACTCATCAATGTATCAGCGGCCCGGTGCGCACCCATCAGCGCCGGACTGTCCACGGAATACCAGGAGCCCAGTGAGCACGCAGACCCAGCCATCCCCAGCCCGCGCCGAGGCGGCCGTCGCGGGCAAGCTCTCCACCCTGGACCGTTTTCTCCCGGTCTGGATCATCGCCGCCATGGTCCTCGGCCTGCTGCTGGGCAGCACCGTCCCAGGCCTTGGCACTGCCCTTGAGGCCGTGAAGGTCGGCGAGGTCTCGCTGCCGATCGCCGTCGGGCTCCTGGTGATGATGTACCCGGTGCTGGCGAAGGTCCGGTACGACCAGACCCGCCGCGTGGTGGGCGACCGCCGCCTCATGATCACGTCCCTGGTGCTGAACTGGGTGCTGGCTCCGGCGTTCATGTTCGCCCTGGCCTGGATCTTCATCCCGGACCTGCCCGAGTACCGCACCGGGCTGATCATCGTGGGACTGGCACGCTGCATCGCCATGGTGATGATCTGGAACGACCTCGCCTGCGGTGACCGCGAGGCCGCGGCCGTGCTGGTGGCTATCAACTCCGTGTTCCAGGTCATTGCTTTCGGTGCCCTGGGCTGGTTCTATCTCCAGCTGCTGCCCTCCATGCTGGGCCTGCCCACCACCAGTGCGGACTTCTCCTTCTGGGCCATCACCGGCTCCGTCCTGGTCTTCCTCGGCATTCCGTTGCTCGCCGGCTTCCTGACCCGGACCCTGGGCGAACGGGCCCGGGGCCGCGAATGGTACGAAGCCGCCTTCCTGCCGAAGCTCGGCCCGTGGGCGCTCTATGGCCTGCTCTTCACCATCACCCTGCTGTTCGCACTCCAGGGCGGCACCATCACGTCCCGCCCGCTGGACGTGGTCCGCATCGCGCTGCCGCTGCTGGTCTACTTCGTGGTGGTCTTCGGCGCGGGCATGCTGCTCGGAAGGTGGCTGGACCTGGGATACGCGAAAACCACCACGCTGGCCTTCACCGCCGCGGGCAACAACTTCGAACTGGCCATCGCCGTGGCGATCGGCACCTTCGGTGTGACGTCCGGGCAGGCCCTGGCCGGCGTCGTCGGGCCCTTGATTGAAGTCCCCGTCCTTGTTGCACTTGTGTACGCGGCCCTTTGGGCCCGCAAGCGCTACTTCAGCTCCAGCCCGCTTTCCGCCTGACCCGGCCCGCACACCCGATTTCCACACGCAGGAGTCCCCGCAATGACCACCGAAGCCGCCAAGAAGCCGTCCGTCCTGTTCGTCTGCGTGCACAACGCCGGCCGCTCCCAGATGGCCGCCGCATTCCTCACCACCCTCGCGAAGGGCCAGATCGAGGTCCGCTCGGCAGGCTCCCAGCCTGCGGACAAGATCAACCCTGCCGCGGTGGAGGCCATGGCCGAACTCGGCATCGACATGTCGGCCGAGATTCCCAAGGTCCTCACCAGCGAGGCCGTCAAGGACTCCGATGTGGTGATCACTATGGGCTGCGGCGACGAATGCCCCTACTTCCCCGGCAAGCGCTACGAGGACTGGGTCCTCGAGGACCCCGCAGGCAAGGGCGTGGAGTCCGTCCGCCCCATCCGCGACGACATCAAGGGCCGCATCGAGGGCCTGATCACCGAGCTGCTGCCCGCCCGTCACGCCGACGCCCAGTAACAGCATTCCGTTGAACGAGACTGAGTTGAACGAGCCCGAGGAAAAGGAGCCAGCAGTGAGCACCAAGACCCCCAAGCCGGAGAACGCCGAGCCTAAGAACGTGGCCACCCACCAGCTGATCATCATCGGATCCGGCCCCGCCGGCTACACCGCCGCGATCTACGCGGCCCGCGCCGGCCTCAATCCACTGGTCCTGGCCGGCTCCGTCACCGCCGGCGGCGCCCTGATGAACACCACCGAGGTGGAAAACTTCCCCGGCTTCCCGGAAGGCATCCAGGGCCCCGAGCTCATGGACGGACTGCAGCAGCAGGCCGAGCGCTTCGGCGCCCAGGTGGTGTTCGACGACGTCACGGACGTCCAGCTGAAGGGGCACCTCAAGCGCGTCGTCACCGGCGCCGGCGAGACCCACGAGGCGCCCGCCGTCATCCTCGCCACCGGATCCGCCTACAAGGAGCTGGGCCTGCCCGAGGAGAAGAAGTTCAGCGGCCACGGCGTCTCGTGGTGTGCCACCTGCGACGGCTTCTTCTTCCGCGACCAGGACATCATCGTGGTCGGCGGCGGCGACTCCGCCATGGAGGAAGCCACCTTCCTGACCCGCTTCGGCAAGACCGTCACCATCGTGGTCCGCAAGGGCGAACTGCGGGCCTCCCGGATCATGGCCCAGCGCGCCAAGGACAACCCCAAGATCAGCTTCGCCTGGCACTCGGCCGTCAGCGCCATCCACGGCGACGGCAAAGTTAGCGGCGTGACGCTGAAGGACACCCGCACCGGCGAAACCCGGGAACAGGACGCCACCGGCATCTTCGTGGCGATCGGGCACGTGCCGCGCACCGAGCTGGTGGCCGGCCAGGTGGAGCTGGACGGCGAGGGCTACATCAGGGTGGACTCCCCCACCACGTGCACCAACCTGACCGGCGTGTTCGCGTGCGGCGACGCCGTGGACCACCGCTACCGCCAGGCCATCACCGCCGCCGGCACCGGCTGCGCCGCGGCCCTCGACGCAGAACGCTACCTCGCGGCGCTGGACGACGCCGACAGCATCGCCACGGCGCTGGTGGAGGAACCCACCCACG
Source organism: Arthrobacter pascens (assembly GCF_017052465.1). Lineage (GTDB taxonomy): Bacteria > Actinomycetota > Actinomycetes > Actinomycetales > Micrococcaceae > Arthrobacter > Arthrobacter pascens. The sequence continues at coordinate 4,339 of NZ_JAFHKT010000078.1, read as the reverse complement.
CCTAACCACCCCGAACGCGGGAGGAGGTGAGCTGTATGAACACCGGATGCTGCGGCGACTCAGGCTGCTGCGACGACTGCCCGGATGACCAGCAGGGCTGCTGCTAACCCCGCCGCCTGCCGGGCCCCACAAGGGATCCGGCAGGCACCGCCCCCACAATCACCAATCGATGAGAACTGAGGACAGCATGGATTCAACGACGAACCTCCCCGTCGCCGTCATCGGCGCAGGCCCCGTGGGCCTCGCGGCTGCAGCCCACCTGCTCGAACGCGGCCTCGAGCCTCTGGTCTTCGAGGCAGGCCCGACGGCGGGCGCCGCCATTGAGCAGTGGCGCCACATCCGGCTGTTCTCACCGTGGCGGTTCAACGTCGACGCCGCTGCCGTCCGCCTGCTCGAGGCCTCCGGCTGGGAATCTCCCCGACCGACTGCCCTGCCCTATGGCGGGGAACTCGTGGACAGCTACCTCACACCGCTCGCGGCCCTTCCGGCCATCAGCTCCCGGCTGCTCACAGGCTCCCGCGTGGTGGCCGTGACCCGCAACGGGCTGGACAAGACGCACCTCCGGGACCGCGACACCACCCCCTTCCTGGTCCGCGTCGAGCACCAAGGCGGCGAGGTCCGGGACTATCCCGCCGCCGCGGTGATCGACGCCTCCGGCACCTGGTCCGCCCGCAACCCGCTGGGCACGTCGGGGCTCCCGGCCCTCGGCGAAGCCGCTCTTGCGTCCTCCATTTCTTCCCCGCTGCCGGACGTCCTGGACAGGGACCGGGCATCCTTCGCGGGCCGCCGCGTCCTCGTGGTCGGCGCCGGACACTCCGCCGCCAACACGCTCATCAGCCTGGCCGACCTGGCCAAGGCGGAACCCGGCACGCGGATCCTGTGGGCCGTCCGCGGCGCGTCCGCCGAGAAGGCCTACGGCGGCGGGAACGCCGACGGACTGCCGGCCCGCGGCCAGCTCGGCGCCCGGCTGCGCCGGCTCGTTGAGGCGGGAAGCATCGAACTGCACACCGGCTTCGGCGTCGCCTCCCTCACAGGGCACGACGGCGGGACGTCACCCGCCGCCGTCGGCGGTCCGGCCGTGACCCTCACCGCCGTCGACGGCCGCACACTGGAGGCCGACGTGGTGGTGCCCTGCACCGGATTCCGCCCGGACCTGGACATCCTCCGGGAACTGCGCCTCAACCTCGACCCGACCGTCGAGGCGCCGGTGGAACTGGGCCCGCTGATCGACCCCGAATTCCACTCCTGCGGAACGGTGGCCCCGCACGGCGCCAGCCTGCTGGCCCACCCTGACAAGGACTTCTACATCGTGGGCATGAAGTCCTACGGCCGGGCCCCCACCTTCCTGCTGGCCACCGGCTACGAACAGGTCCGCTCCGTTGTGGCCGCCCTCGCCGGAGACCACGAAGCCGCCAACACCGTCCAGCTCGAACTGCCCGAGACCGGCGTGTGCTCCACCGACGCCGGCACGAGCTGCGACGTCCCCGCAACGGCGACAGCTGCAGCGACAACCGAGGCCGCCGACAGCGGCTGCTGCGGTACACCGGAGCCGGTGCTGGTGGGTTTCCCCACCGGCCTGGCCCATGGCCGCTCGGGCAGCAACTGAACCACCGGCGACCCGCCAGAAAACCGACCAGAAAGAGGACCAGAAGCATGACCGAAACCCCGAAGGCCCCGAGTGTCCTGTTCGTATGCAGCAAGAACGGCGGCAAATCCCAACTCGCAGCCGGGCTGATGAAGCAGCTCGCCGGCGGGTCCGTTACCGTCTTCTCCGCGGGCACCAAACCGGCCACGTCGCTGAATCCGCAGTCCGTGGACTCCCTGGCCGAGCTCGGCATCGACATCACAGGTGAACACCCCAAAGCGGTGACCGACGAGGCGCTGGCGGCGGCCGACGTCGTGGTTGTCCTCGGCACCGAAGCGAATCTTGAGCCGCGTGAGGGCACCCGCTTCGAGTTCTGGGAAACGGACGAGCCGTCCGCGCGCGGGATCGAAGGCATGGAGCGCATGCGCCTGGTCCGGGACGACATCAAGTCCCGCGTGCAGGCGCTCCATACGGAGCTCACCGGGATCTAAGCATGACGCTCGTGCTTGGCGTCGACTGGAATTTCCCGGAGCACCTCGTCCGCACTGCAGCCGGCCTCGCGGGCGCACTGGGACAGCATCTCGTGTGCGCCTTCGTGGATCCGGCCAGCTACCTGACGGAGTGGGATCCGAGCGGCGAGCGAACGGCTCATTCCCTGGATCCGGCGACCAATGAGGAGGCCGATTTTCCGTCCGGGGAACTGTTGCGGGGCCTTGAAGCCATCCTCGGGAAGCCCGGCGACAGCTGGTCCTTCCGCGTGCTCAACGGTGACGTTCCCAAAGCCCTCGGCCGCCTGGCGGAGAGCACCGGGGCGTCATTGGTGATCGTGGGCGCCGACCGGCCCGGAGCCGCGGCGTGGGTGGACAGGCTCCTCTCGGGGTCCGTCTGGGGAACCCTGGCCAGCCGCAGACAGTGGCCCGTGCTCATAGTGCCCGTCCAACACTGATTGGGGCTGGTCCCGCCCAAGGACTGGGTCTACATTGCTTGGTGGGATGCCGCAGCCGCGGCTCCCGGAACACGCATGCATGGTCCAGGAGGAAATGATGAGCCCCACCCCCAAGCAGCCCGTGACCGACGGGAGCATCAAGGTCCGCCAAGTCAACCATTACCAGTTCAGCTGGGTGGCAGGCGAGCCCGGCCGGCCTGGAACCTGGACCCTACAGCTGGTCCTTGACCAGGGGGCCTGGGAGGAAGTTCTCACCCTCGACTCCCAGGACGCCGACAACCTGCAGCACCTGCTGTCGACGTCGGAAACGGTGTTCTACGACGTGCCCCGCCGGACCCTGATGTTCGGCACCACCGCCGCCGGGCATCAGTGACCGCCTGAGTTTCCGCGGCCGGAAAACAGCCGAAAAGCCATCCTGCGTACACCGTGCCGAAATCTTCCGAGAGCAAACTGGGATCGGATGCCGATTACCTGGAAGGGAATCCACGATGACCACTCAGGAAGAATTCGCGGCCACTGCGGGCGAAGACCTCTCGCCCGGTGACGTTGTTGAAGCACGCCGCGGCGGGCGACTGCTGCACCGGGGCACCGTCACGGATGTGGCCCACAACCAGGGGCTGCTGTGGATCATGGACACGCTCACGGGTGGCCGCAGGCTGCTTGACCACTCCGAACTGGAGATCACCCGCGCGCCGGCACTGGAACTTCCGGCGGATGTCCCGCCCCCGTTCCCGGTTGCCGGTTAGCGGCCGGGACGTCGAGCCGCGGTTGAGGGCCGTTCACCATGACGGATGCCCAGAAACCGGACGAAGCGCCCCGAGCCGTTCCCGCGGCTCGGGAAATCGACGCGATCGCAGCACTCCTCGCTGAACAGCTCGCCGAGCTGCTCGCCCAGGACCCGGGAGTGCGGGCCGGCTCACCGGCCGCAGCCCGGAAAATGAGGTCCGCCGCCCGCCGATCACGGTCCCTCCTCGAGGACCACCGCAAACTCTTCAAAAAGGCCGCAGTCAAAAGCCTCCGGGCCGAACTCAAATGGGTGGTCAACGCCGTGGGTCCGCTGCGCCACGCCACGATGGTGGACGGGCCCGTTCACGGGCCCAACCACGACCTGCCAATGCTGAATGCGCTGGGCCTATCCTTTGGACCGGCCGAAAATACCCAGCGTGCCGGCTACGATGCGGCGTACGGGAAGGCACTTGCCGCCTTGGAGTCGGACCGCTACTTCGGGCTCATCTCCGGGCTGCAGGCGTTCTGCGCGGCCCCTCGGGCGCGTTCCGTCGCGAAGCCCGCATAGCCCCTGCGTGCGCGGGCATTGACCGCGCACATTGACCGCGGCCCCCCAAATTGGGCGGTTCGCCACAGGTATTTCCAAGGTTTCTTGGAGTGCCCTGACGCATGATGGACTACATCGCGCAGGAGTTGCGAAGCCGGGCTTCCCTCCTTTGACACGCAGTTTCGCTGGCCATAGCCATGGGGGCCGGGCTGGGCCGTAGTTGATCCCGGATGGGTGCATTTCATCGTCCGGATGACTTTCATCGCCCTAGAGAAACTACGAGAAGATGAAAACACTGCTCCGTTGGTTCAGCCGTTTGCTTGTTCTGTCCGTCGTCGCCGCGGGGGGTTTGGTGGGTGTCTCCGGCCCGGCCCATGCGGCCACGGTCGGCACGCCCAGCATCACGTATTCGGGTGTGAGTAACCCGCCGACGGCGGATAAACCGCAGAGCAAGCTGTGGTGGAATGACGGGTCGTGGTGGGCGAACATGTGGACCACCGGCAGCGGGTGGAGCATTTACCGGCTGAACCGGAGT